>NZ_JAPOHA010000003.1 GCF_026672255.1 Caproiciproducens galactitolivorans
CTGTTAACCGCAGGGTCGTTGGTTCGAGTCCAACTTGGGGAGCCAAAAGAACACCTATTCATTGGAATAGGTGTTTTTTGCTTATATGGAAAAACGTCAGCACTGCCGGGCCGGAAGAGATTTTGCTTCAAGCGCTTTTTCTTCCTACTGGTAGGGAGGGGGTAGAGGATGAATATATTTTGCAAATGGAAGAAGAAAATTACCTTTTAAAAGGCACAGAACAGATTGCTCCTTTAGCGAAATGCCCCAGATTTGCCGGCGGGCATATTTATAGAATAAGGTCAACACTTGACAGAAAGAGACGGAATCCATATAATAATATTATCCGTCGGCATAAATCGTTTGACGGATTATTATTTTTTAAAAGGTAAGTTATAAAAATGAAATATACACATGTTGTTTTTGACATTGACGGGACACTGATAGACAGTGAAAAAGCGGTTCTTCTGGCGCTTCAAAAAACACTTTCCGAGGTGGAGGGAAAGATTTATCCATTAGAGGAATTACGGTTTTCCTTTGGCATCCCCGGTGAAGACGCTTTAAAGCAATTAAATGTAAAAGATATTGATTATTGCAATCGGATATGCAATGAAAGGGAAGCGGACTACTCTTATACAATAAACCTTTTTGACGGGATTCAATCCACTTTGTCCAAACTGCAAGCGCAGGGAGTTTCGCTCGGAATTATTACTTCCAGAACCAAAGAGGAGTTTCAGAATGGTTTTGCTCCGTTCGGAATCGCTGATTTTTTTGATTTAGTCGTATGTGCGGAGGACACGGCGGAGCATAAACCAAGCGCGGAACCGATGTTAAAATATTTGGAGCTTGCGGATGCGCAGAAGAAAGACGTCTTATTCATTGGAGATTCGGTCTATGACTGGAAATGCGCAAAAGGCGCCGGGGTGGATTTTGGCCTTGCTTTGTGGGGCTGCCTTTCGTCCGAGGGCATTTATCCGACCGCTGCCTTGAAAAAACCGGAATCTATTTTGGACTTATAAAAGAAGAGCATCCGCGTGGGTGTTCTTTTTTATTTGATTTTATGTGTTAGATGATTTATACTTTATATAAAATAATAGGACGAGGTATGTTTATGGTTGGAATAATAGGCGCAATGGATATTGAAGTGGAAAATTTAATTTTGGTGATGTCTGACCGGAAAGCGGAGACAATCAGCGGAATCGTTTTTCATTCGGGAAAAATTGAAAATACGGACTGTGTTGTCGCAAAATGCGGAGTCGGGAAGGTGGCTGCCGCCGTCTGCGCGCAAACCATGATTTTGAAATATGCGACAGACGCGCTCATCAATGTCGGCGTGGCGGGCGGAATCGGAAAAGAAATCCATATCGGCGATATCGTCGTTTCGAATGGACTGGTGCAGCATGATATGGATACCACCGCAATCGGCGATGAAAAAGGCCTGATCAGCGGCCTGAATCTCGTTACCATTCCGGCAAGCAAACGGCTGACCGAGCTTGTTGTATCGACGGCTCATAACATATATGGAAAAGGTGTACATGTCGGGGTTATTGCGACGGGCGACCAGTTTATCGGCGACGGCGAAAAGCTGAAAGAAATTGCCGGTGTATTCGGCGCGTCCGCCTGCGAAATGGAAGGCGGCAGCATCGCGCAGGTATGCTATATGAATCATACCGAATTTGTGGTCATCCGCGCGATTTCCGATAATGCGAATGAAGACGCCAAGGTGGATTTTCCGGCATTTGCCGCTGCGTCGGCGCATAAAACAACGGAGCTGATTCAGAAAGTGCTTCCCAGTATGTAAAAGAGGTGGAAACCATGAAGGTGATCGACATTTCACGCGAGCTGTTTTCGGCTCCTGTCTATCCGGGTGATCCAATGCCCCGCCGCGACCTGCTGCGCAGAATGGATCTGGGGGATGTCTGCAATCTTTCAGGGTTTTACACAGGCTGTCACGGTGCAACCCATATAGACGCCCCCTGCCATTTTATTGAGGATGGGAAGACGGTGGGCCAGTTCGCACCGGAACGGTTTCTTGGCGAGTGTACTGTCATTGAGATGCGGGGGATTATTACCGGCTCCGATATCGACCGTATCCTGCCGCATGCAAAAAAGAATATCTTGTTTAAAGGCGAGGGGGAAGCGTTCCTTTCGGAAAGCGGCGCGTTTGCCTTGACGGACGCCGGCGTTTTACTGGTTGGTACGGACGCTTTCAGCATTGAAACGGACAAGGACGAAACCTACCCGGCCCACCGGGAGCTTTTGGGCGCCGGGGTGCCGATTCTGGAGGGCCTAAACCTTTCCAATGTTGAACCGGGGGATTATCGGTTTATTGCCCTGCCTCTGCTCCTGGGCGGCGCGGAGGCCTCCCCGGTGCGCGCGATACTGATTATGGAATAGTCAAACGGACGGCAAACCTGTCCATCTGCGGCGATCTCATAAGTAAGGGTAACAATTCGTTTGGAGGAATCTTTATGGAAATCCGGAAAGCGGTTTTCAGCGATGTGGATTTCATCGTTGATTTGAGAATGCGTTTATTTAAAGAATTGAGAGAAATGAACGATATGGACGATAGCAAAGAACTGCAAGAAGGGACAAGGCAATATCTTTTCGATAATCTGAACCGGAATTTAATTTGCTGGGTTTCCGTTGCGGATGATAAAGTGATTGCGTCGGCCTCTTTGTGTTTGTTTTCCAGAATGCCGTATCATGGCAACCTTTTCGGAAAAGAGGCATATGTCTTAAATGTTTATACGTTACCCGAATACAGAAGGCAGGGAATTGCCGCAAAAATGATCAAAGAAATTATTGAATATTCTAAAGTCAATCACATTAAAAAGCTCTGGCTGTATGCAAGTGAACAGGGGAGAAATATCTACAGGAAATGCGGTTTTACCGGGCGGGAGGATTGCATGACTTTATATTTATAATCTTAAAAAAACAAGCATGGAATCTTTCGACTCCATGCCTTTTCTGCTTTCTTCTTATTTATAATAGCGGATAACGGCGGCTACTTTGCCTAAGATCGAAACATCCTTCGCGTAAATCGGCTGATAAGCCGGATTTTCAGCCTGAAGCCGGATTCCGTCCTTTTCACGGTAGAAACGTTTTACGGTTGCTTCCTCTTCAATCAGCGCGACCACGATCTCACCGTCGAGCGCGGTCGGGGTTTTCTCCGCGATGACAATGTCGCCGTCCAGAATCCCTGCGTTGATCATGCTGTCGCCGCGGACATTCAGCGCAAAATATTCCGAGCCGCTCCTGCTGCCGCCGGGAGAATAGGGGATATAACCCTCGATCTCCTCCATGGCGAGAATCGGCTGCCCGGCGGCAACCCTGCCGACAATGGGCACCTGAACGGTATTCTGCTCGCCCGCAAGATGAATCGCGCGGTTCAGGCGGGCGTCACGGGTAATGTAGCCCATGCGTTCCAGCGTTTTCAGATGGGCATGCACACTGGAAGTGGACCGCAGCCCGGTGGCTTTGCATATTTCACGCACGGTCGGCGGAAGACCGCCCTCCGCCCTGCTTTTCAGGTAATCATAAACTTTTTGCTGGCTTTCGGTCAACATGGGTGCGCCCCCTTAATATTCCTTATATCTGCATTATAGCACAAAATTGGAAGAAATCAAACAAATGGTTAAAAACCAAAAATTCATAAGAAATTCATAGCTACTTAACAACTGAAAAGTGCATTGCTATATAATAGAGTTGTAATCAAGGATATGGAGCCGCACCATTACTTGATACATGTTCTACCCTCCTCAATATACCCCTCAAGCTAATGAAGAAGAACCCAATCATTTTGGACTGGGTTCTTTTTCTTTTCTTTAATTTTGTCAAAATTTCACTGCCAATTCCGAATAGACCGCTCAATATGTGGTCAAAATAGTATCGGAGGTGGCACGAATGGATAATTTACATCTGCTAAACAATAAACCAAAAAAGAATAACTCCAGAGGGTTTTATATTGCGCTCGGTGTGTGCCTGATTGCAATCGGCGTGGCGGCGTGGACAACTTATGACAGCGTAGTGAATTATGCGGCTCCCAACGAAGGGGCGGCCAGCAGCGAGCAGGCGCAGCATACGAACGAAGCGGTCAGCGGTATTAAAGTATTTGAGGGGAATTCCTCCGCATCGGCGCCGGTGATTTCATCAGAGCCGGCACCCGCCGTAAAAGAGGAAGTATCAAAGGCGCCTCAGGCGCCGTCCTCCAAGGTACCCGCCAGGCGTACGCAGGCGAATGTATTAACCTTTACAAGTCCGATTGAAAAAACGGTTACCCAGAACTTCAGCGGGCAGAATCCGGTCTATTCCAAGACGTTCAAGGATTGGCGCGTGCATACGGGCGCGGACTTTGCCGCAAAACCGGGCGATACCGTAAAAGCGGCCGCAGACGGTACGATTAAGAGTATTGTAGCGGATGATTTTTACGGAAACACAGTGATTATCATGCACGGCGATATCGAGACCAGCTACTGCGGGCTCAGCACCGTGATTGTCCGTAAAGGCGAAGTGTTAAAACAGGGTCAGAAGATTGGTACGGTCGGCATTACGCCGTTTGAAAGCGCAGATGCTTCGCATATGCATCTTTCCATGAAAAGAGCCGGAAAATACATTGACCCGCTCTCTGTTATTAAATAATACGCCCCCGAAAATTCCGTTTAGGGGCGATGTAAAGGCCGCGGAGCCAATCCGGTTCCGCGGCCTTTTAAATTTGTCAAAGCCCGAAATTTGTGTTATAATAGCATTGGAATGTATGAATCATACAAAAAATGTCGAATTTTTAATTTACAATTTGTTAATGATTTATACACTATCTGTTACCATAACCACTTTATACTAATATTGTCGAGAAAATGGTAATGGAAAGGAGGCTAATGATTGAAGAACGGGAACACAACCCTGGTGTGTGTTACGGGTCAGCGTGACTGCGACAGACTGATTCGGGCCGGCAGAAAAATTGCCGATGAAACTTCGACGTCCCTGCAGGTTCTTTGCGTACAGCCAACTTCTGCCGGGCATGAAACAAGCTGCGACGAGCTCGAGTATCTGCGGCAGACGGCGCGTGACGCACAGGCGGAAATGACCGTATATTTTAACGACGACGCGGCATTGATCGCCGTAGGGTTTGTAAAACAAATCGGTGCTGTCCATATTGTAACAGGAATGCCGGAAGCGCCGGTGAATGGATTTGTTGAGTTGATTCATAAGCTTTTGCCCAAAATACCGGTTTCTATGGTTGCAAAAGAAGGAACGATTTATAATATTTGTCCTACTGGTAAAAAACAGCAGACAGTAAAACTTGCTATGCAGAATTAATACATACGAGCCCAAGCGCCGGAACTTTTCGTTCCGGCGCTTTCTTCAAAGGGAAAAGCCGTTCACGCAGCGCCTTTCGCCGCCTAAGTCCGCGCAGCGGCACTCCATGAAAGGTATTACGAATGGGCTTTTCTCGCCGCTATGGCTCCGCGAAGATGTTTATTTAATGTTAGAGTGCGGCTGCAAAATTCAGTTTCACATAAAGTATGCACACTTTTCTTTCCGGCATTTTCAGCCTCAGCATGATCGGCGCATCGCTTGTAAATCTCCGTGCACGGATTTATGGGGCCTGTGGCCGCGGGTGGGGCGAAGGATAAAATGCTTGCAAATCGTTACAAAATTGTTTATTATTATAAAGATGTGTGATTCTGAATGTAAGGTGATTTTTTGTATAAAGCATGCATTTTCGATTTGGACGGAACCCTTGCGAATACACTTGCGTCCATTGCAAATTTTGCGAACACCGCGCTGGAAAAGTGCGGATACGAAACCATTCCGGTGGACAAATACCGGTACCTGGTCGGGAACGGCGCGGTCCGGCTGATGCATAACATGCTGGATACCGTCTGCGGTGCGGACGGATACAATGAGGAAGATGTCCGCAGGCTCCGCGAGGTATATGACGCGCTTTACGAAGAAAATCCGACCCTTTTGGTTACCAATTACCCCGGAATGCGCGAAACGGCGGAGAAGCTGAAAAGCACCGGAATAAAAATGGCTGTTCTTTCGAACAAGCCGCACAACTGTACAACGGCTATTGTAGAAGCGCTTTACGGGCGGGGGCTGTTTGACTGCTGCTACGGCCAGCGCCCGAAGGTTGCGCGCAAGCCCGCGCCGGACGGGGCCCTGCTGATTGCGGACGAGCTTCAAATTGAGCCGAAGGATTTTCTCTATATCGGCGATACGAATACGGATATGAAGACCGGAGCCGCCGCCGGAATGGATACGGTGGGAGTGCTCTGGGGCTTTCGCGATGAAAAGGAATTGAAGGAGAACCATGCAAAATTTATCATTGAAAGGCCGGAGCAAATTTATAGGATAGCTGCGAGCTGCATGAGGTGATCGATGAAGTGGCTTTCAAATTTTCTTAAAACCAACCACAGGCTTGGTTTTCGCGTGGTAAAAACCGGAATTGCGGTTACGCTTTGCGTTGTTATTTCCACTTTTTTAAAGCTTGATCAGCCGTTTTTCACGGTAATTGCCGCAGTGATGACCATGGGAAAATCCATTGACGCTTCCATAAAATCGGGGCGGAATAAAATCTTCGGCGTTTTGATCGGCGCCGTGATTGGTTACGCCTTTGTTTCGCTGTCCCCGGCAAATGCGGGATTGTGCGGAGTGGGAATTATACTCACGCTGTATCTGTGCCATTTTTTCCGCTTAAACGGCGCCGCGACACTTTCCAGCTTTGTTTTTGCGGCGGTTTTGTTTCAGCTCGGAACCCCGCTTACCGGCGCTGTAAACTGCTTTATCGGGATTCTTATTGCCATTATTGTTAATCTGGTCATCATGCCGCCCAACTACGCGGAGGAAATTAAAAAGTCATACGATCAGCTTTGCGGTTTGGTTGACGAGTCCATGGGAAACGCCGCCGCGATTCAGCAGATTGATACCGGCGCGGTGGAAGCCGGAATCCAGAAGTTGAGCTACAATGTAAAAATGTATATTACACAGGCCAAATTCCTTCGCTGGAATGACGACGAAGTTTTTAAGATGTCCTGTAAAATTTCTACCTATAAAATGATTCTGGACGAGCTGAAGGCGGTCGAGGTGATGGAACTCACCGAGAATACCGCCCAGCCCGGTTCGGAGCTTTATACGGTCTATCATTATCATATGGACCGTATGAAAAAGCTTCTGGAACACGCGCGGGAAGACGGAACCAAATAAAAGAAAAGGGCTGCTGCAAAACGAATTTGCAGCAGCCCTTTTCAGGCCATTTCCTCTATTCTGTGCGGCGAATTCCACGGAAGGCTATTTTATCTTTGCCGCCGCGGTCATCAGGGCGGAGGCAATCTGTCCGGCGGAAGTCATGCCGGTGTTTGCGTTTTCCACAACAACGGCAAAGGCAAGGGGCGTGTTCCGGTCGGATGAGAAGCCTACCATCCAGCCGTTCGGCTTTTTGCCCTGCCCGACTTCGGCGGTTCCGGTTTTCGCGCATACGGAAAGGCCGGGGAACATTTTATCGCCGTAGTAGCTGGAAACATTGTACCGCATGTACTCTTTCAGCTTGTTGGCGGTCGAAGCCTTCAGCAGGCGGCTTCCTTCCTGCGTATGCCCGCTTTTGGTGGTCAGCCCGAACGGGGAGGTGATGCTGCTGATCATATACGGCTTTACAGGCGTGCCTTCGTTGGCGATCGCGCCCATAATCAGGAGCATATGATACGGATTCGTCAGGTCGGTGTATTGCCCCACGCCGGACCAGCCGAGTTCGTTGGGCTGGGCTCCGGTTACGTTGTATACGCTTTTGCTGGTGGGGATTCCGTCCAGATCAAAGCTTTTGTTGAAGCCCATTTCATTTGCAATGGCGTTCATCTTGTCGTTGCCCAGTTCAACCGCAATCTGCGCAAAGGCCACATTCGACGATTTCGCGAGCGCATTCTTAAAACTCAGTTTTCCATAAGAAGAAACGTCGGTGATTTTGTTTCCGTTAATAAGAATGCTTCCCTTGCAGTCCCAGGTTCGGCTGTCCAGATTCGGAATGTTCTCGATTGCGGCGGCCGAAGTGACCAGCTTGAAAATGGAACCGGGGGTGTAAGACGAAGAAAGCACGCGGTTCAGGTAAACGCCGCTGTATTTTCCCGATTTGTCCGTATCCAGATCCTGCGGCGGATTCTGCGGGTCGAAGTTCGGGGAACTCACCATGCAGAGCATTTCGCCGGTCTTGTAATTATAGACCGCGGCCGCGCCGCTGCGGCTGCCGAGTTTTTCCAGGGCGAGCTTGCTCAGCGAGCTGTCGAGCGTCAGCTTGATATCGCTGCCGCCGCTTTTCCCGGTGGGGGTGGCAAGCCCGGTAATCAGATTATACCCGGAAAGCTCGGAGCGGTAATTGTACTGAATGCCGGTGGAAATATAGCCTTTGGTGTCGCCAACCGCATGAAGCATGGCGCGGCGGACGGTTTCATCACTGTTGTAGACCCGTTTGCCGTTTTCGCTCTTGGCAAGAATAGCATTATTGCGGTCGAGAATTTTGCCCCCGTTTGAAAGCTGGGAGCCGCTGGTTAAATGCTTGTTGAATGGCTGCATGGCCCATGTTCCGCCGTTCGTAACCATGCCGTAGACAAAGTAGCCGAGGCCGACAAAAAAGCATAATCCAAGTATCCAGAGGATTAAAGAACGGGTACCGGTTGTTTTCATCAGCTCTTCCTCCTTGCCGCGTAAGTGCGCTCATCGCTGGCCTTGATAAACGCCAGCAGTCCCCACACCGCCATCATGCTGGAACCGCCGAGGCTGATTAAGGGCAGGGTAACGCCGGTGAGCGGCAGCACGTCGGTCGCGCCGAACACATTCAGGCAGGTTTGGAACAGCAGCATGCCGCTCGCCGCGCAGGCGGAAATCGAGTAAAACGTGGAGCGGCTGCGGGTTGCGTCCGAGCGGGCGTAAAACATCAGGAGCGCGATGGTCAATACGATCAGCAGCGCGAGGGCCAGTCCAAGTTCTTCGCAGACCATACCGAAAACCAGGTCGGTTGTTGAGGCGAATACGTTTTTTAAACAGCCTTTTCCGATGCCGACGCCGAACAGACCGCCGCTGGCGGCATAGCTTAACACGCGGGTCTGCTGATAGCCGCCGGAGTCGTTTACATGCTCCCAGACATGCCCCCAGGCGTTAATGCGGTCCGCGACATAAGGCTTGAATTTCAGAATCAGGAAAGCGCCGAAAGCCGCAACGGAGCAAATCAGCGCGATTGTCCGAAGACTGCCGGAACGCATGAAAGCGATAATCAAAAAGGTTACGAAGAATATGCAGGCCGTACCGAAGTCGCGCATTAAAAACAGCGCGCCCATGCAGACGGCGGAAAAGCCGATGAATCCGGTTAAGTTTCGGGCGGTCTGCAAACGGTCCAGCGTGGAAGCGCCGACGAAGATAAATGCGATTTTAATGAATTCGGAGGGCTGCACGCTGAACGAGCCAAGTTTAATCCAGTTGCGCGCACCGTTGTGCGTACGCGCCAGCAGAAGGTTTGCCGCGAAAAGCAGGATGGCAAAAACCGCTATGGCAAGCCGCCAGCGCATCACGCGGTCAAGGTCGCTCAGAAATTGAATCATGACGCAGAAAAGTATGATGCCGCCCGCGAGCGCTCCGAGCTGGGTAAAGGTACTTTTCACATCCGTTCCGGCGATGAGAAGGATCCCCGTCCCGCTCAAAAGAAACGCCATGGTCTCCAGTTCGAAACTGACGCGGCCCAATCCTTTGATGGAGTAAAAATACAGTCCCCATTCCAGCACCTGCAATACACCGAACGGAATCAGCGGCATAGGGCTGAATTTATCCGCCGCGAAACAGGCCTGCACAACCAGAAAAATCTGAATAAACGTGACCGATGTCAGCAGGCCGAACGGGGACGCCGCGCGGCGCTGAATCCATTTCTTTTTCTTTGGGGTGTTGTTTGCCCTCTTGAGCATCAGCGCGGTGGAACCCATCGCCATTACGTCTCCGGGCATCACCTGATACGGCCCCTTTATCTTTGTACCGCTTACAAAGGTACCGGATTTTGAACCGGTGTCGGTGATAATCCATCCGCTTTCACGCCGCATCAGGACGGCGTGGTCGCGGCTCGCGGTGGGGTCGTTTAATACGATATCGCAGCTTTTGCTGCGTCCGATCGAATTTTCCCAGTATAAAACGGGAATCGTTTCATGTGTTACCATATCTTCCAATATGACGACGGGGTCTTCCCGCCTGCGGCCGCGTTTGAGCGAAGCAAAGCACCGCCATACAATAATGAGAAATACAAACGGCACAATTACGCGGAAGGCAAAAAGGATCATATCAAGAAGGTTCTGGATTCCAGGAATGTTCAGCGTCAAGGAAATGCCTCCTTCCAATACTGAACAAAGGCAGGTTACCTTTGCCTGATTTATCTATTATACAATGATTTATTTATAAAGTAAACGGAGGGGACATTCGTCCCCTCCGCTTCGACATTATTCTTCTGTTACCCCAAGCTCCCGCATAAACCGGAGCAGTCCCGCTTCAAAATTCACGCCGTACCGGTAGTCCGTACCGGCTTCCCTGGTTCGCCGGACACAGCCGGCGGTGTAATCCGCCGCGGTCTGCATGGCGTTTTCCAGATTCAGTTGGTTCAGAAGGCCGGCTAAGAGCGCGCTGGCGAAGATATCACCCGTGCCGCAGTAATGCCCGGAAATCTTTTGGGAAAAAGCGTAGCTGACTTCGTCGGTTTTGCGGTTGTATCCCGCCGCCCCGATCAGGGTCGGGTTAAACCATACCCCGGTAAGCACAACCTGCTGCGGGCCAAGGTCGCTCAGCCGCCGGAGCAGGAACTCGATATACGCGCGGGTATAGGGGCCTTCCCGGAATTCGCCGTCCAGCAGGTACGCCGCTTCCGTCATGTTCGGCACGATCAGGTCGGCTTTGCGGCAGAGCTGTTTCATCCCGTCCGCCATTGCGGGGGTGATCGTCTTGTAGAGTACGCCGTCGTCCGCCATAACGGGGTCGACCATGATGAAATTGCTTTCGGTTTTAAAGGTATCAAATACATCCGATACAATCTGAATCTGTTCACTCGAGCCTAAAAATCCGCTGTAAAGCGCGTCAAACCGCAGGCCGAGCTGTTTCCACTGCTTAGCGAAACCGGGCATGTCTTCGGTCAGGTCCCGGTAGGTATATCCGGAAAGTCCGCCGGTGTGGGAGGACAGTACAGCGGTCGGGAGGGCGCAGACCTCGATTCCCGCGGCGGATAAGATGGGCAGGGCAACCGTAAGGGAGCATTTGCCGAAACCGGAAAGATCGTGGATCGCCGCAATCCTTTTTTGTGTATTCATGAAATCACCTCATACGTTATACAATTGTATACGCAATCATATGGGAAATCGGGGTGAAAAATGTAAATCCCGTAAAATAATACGGAGTCAGATTTTAGCGGCAATTTCCCCGGCATGCTTGTAAATACTGCGGGAGGGTACAAATCCGCGCACCATGGAAAGCGGGTAGATGATGCTGTCCCTGCCGATCACCGTTCCGGGATTCAGCACGGAATTGCAGCCGACTTCCACATGGTCGCCGAGCATTGCGCCGACTTTTTTCAGTCCGGTTTCAATATGCTCGCCCTCCGCGCTGATTTTTACAAGCGTTTTGTCCGATTTCACGTTTGAGGTAATGGAGCCTGCGCCCATATGGGATTTATACCCCAGAATGGAGTCGCCGACATAGTTGTAATGCGGCACCTGCACGCCGTCAAACAGAATCACGTTTTTCAGTTCCGTAGAATTCCCCACGACACAGCCCGCGCCGACCAGCGCGTTGCCGCGGATAAACGCGCACTGGCGCACCTCGGTGTCCGGGCCAATGATGGCCGGGCCGTTGATATAAGCGGAATCAAATACGTTCGCAGACTTCGCAATCCAGACGTTTTCGCCGCGCTTTTCATACTCCTCCGGGGAAAGCGTCTGGCCCAGCCGGATGATAAAATCGCCGATTTCCGGCAGGGCTTCCCAGGGGTAGTTCCGTTTTTCCAAAAGCGGGGCCGCGGCTGTATGGGTAAGGTTAAAAAGGTTTGAAACGGTAAGTTTATCGTACATTTTAAATGTTCCTCCATCGATTTCGTTCCTTACCATTATATTTTGATTTTCCCCCGAGGTCAATCGTCAACCTGTTTAGAAAGCCTTTTTATTTTCAGAAGGTCTCCGGTTTCCGGCTGTTTTCCGCCGCTGAGGCTTGCCGCTTCCAGATAGGGGCCGCTGAGGACGGGTGTGCCGCCCGCTGCGGCCTGTGTGAAATAATCGCACAGAAGACGGTAGTCGTAATCCGTAACGGTGCCGGAACCGTCCAAATCACCGGGGATTACCGCAATATAGACGGTTTCTGTTTTTCCGTTTGCAATGGTCTGAATAATCCGGCCCGTTCCGACGGGTCCGCTTGTTATTTCTTTTTTATTTTCGGACGACAGAACGCGGATTTTCTCCCCCTTTTTATTCGCATCCAGCGCGGCCTGAAGCGCTTCAACCGTCACCGGTTTTTCAAAGCGGTAGGGTTCGATGGAAGCGGGAAGGTCGGCCGCCGGGTCGGAGGAAGCGCTGGAGGAAGACGGCGGCTCGCTCGCGGCGGAGCCGGGACTTTCGCTGGACTCCGGTTTCGGTTTCTCCGGCGTAATCATCCCGTTGTTTACCGTTTCGTCAAAATGGAAGATGGAAGCCTTTGTGTCGTCGTCAATTTCTTGCCCGATGGGCGCGATAACAAGGGAGAACTCCCCGTCCGCCTCCGCGCGGAAATCCCGTGTAAAATCAAAGGTGCAGCCGAGGATTCTGTTATGGATCAGTTTCCCGGTTTTCAGGTTAAGACGGCTGACGACGGCGTTGCTGTCGGAATTCCGCTCCATCCCGATCAAATAAAGAGAATCCCCGTACAGAGAAGTGTTTTCATAAACATAGTTCAAGTACTGCGACGGAGTGGCGCAGGAAGAATCACTGTTCCCGTCTCTGTCCAGCAGGGACGCCATGCTTTTTAAATTGCCGTCGGAGCTGATCAAAGCAAAGCCGCCGTCCGGCCGGTGGAAGAACTGATACTTTCCCGATAAGTAGAGGCTGTAATCAATCGTATCGATTTCGGGATAATTTTCAGCGAAGCCGGTTAATGCGGCCGTTACGGGCAGAATCGCAATGTATAAAAACAACAGGCATAAAAAGAGGCGGCTTTTGTGCTTATGATTCATTTTTGGACACTCCTCGACTTTTTCGTTGCTTAATCAGCATTATACTCGGATTTAATGCCCAGGAATCATTATGTGAAATTATTTCATAAATTTGCATAGAAAAAACAAGAACCGGTTAAAACCGGTTCTTGTTTTTATGGGGAGGAGTTGTATTGAAAAGGTCGTGACAAATCCTTGTCACAAGCTTATAATCACGGTTACTATTTGTTATTCATTGACTACATTATAGTACCGGTGGTTCCTAATGTCAATGATTTAACAATTGCTTTTTCTACAATCTCTTTTTTGTATAAAACGTAGTTTTTTGTTCCTGCAATTTAGTTATTATTGACGAAGGAATGAGCGGCGAACCCCCCGTTTTCCCGATAAAACCCGCGGTTCGTCATTCTATTCCTGAACACCCGGAATTTTCGGAAGAGAATCAAAACCGGCCTGCAAATCCTCATCGGTTGGGATATAGTCAGTCATCTTCTTTTCCATGTAGGAAGAATAAGCCGCCATGTCGAAATAGCCGGTGCCGGTCAGCCCGAAGAGAATCGTTTTCGCTTCGCCGGTTTCCCTGCATTTTATCGCTTCATCCATCGCGCAGCGGATGGCGTGGGCGCTTTCCGGCGCGGGGAGGATGGTTTCGAGCTTGGCAAACTGGATTGCCGCGTCGAATACCCTGGTCTGTTCTTCGGCGCGCGCCTCGTCAAGATAACCGTCGTGATACAGCTTCGAAAGAATCGGCGACATCCCGTGATAGCGCAGTCCGCCCGCATGGTTCGGCGAAGGGATAAAGCCGCTGCCGAGGGTATACATCCTTGCAAGCGGGGTGACTTTGCCCGTGTCGCAGAAGTCGTAGGCGTAGCGCCCGCGCGTAAGCGAGGGGCAGGAAGCCGGTTCCGCCGCAATGAAATACGGATTCGCTTTGCCCAGCAGCTTATCCTGCATAAACGGCGCAATCAGGCCGCCCAGATTGGAGCCGCCTCCGGCGCAGCCGATGACAATGTCGGGGTATTCTCCCAAAAGCTCCATGGCTTTTTTGCATTCCAGCCCGATAATGGACTGATGCAGTAAAACCTGATTCAGCACGGAGCCCAGCACATAGCGGCAGCCGGGGGTTGTTACCGCCTTTTCGATCGCTTCCGAAATCGCGCAGCCAAGGCTTCCGGTGGTGTCGGGATTTTCCGCGAGAATTGCGCGGCCGACTTTCGTTGTGTCGCTGGGGCTGGCGGTTACGTTTGCCCCAAAGGTCTGCATAATCGTCTTTCTGTACGGTTTTTGCTCGTAAGAGGCCTTTACCATGAATACGTCCAGATTCATTCCGAAGTACGAGCATGCCTCGGCCAACGCGGTTCCCCACTGGCCGGCCCCCGTTTCCGTCGTAAGGCCGGTCAGCCCCTGCTCTTTTGCGTAATACGCCTGCGCCACGGCGGAATTGAGCTTGTGGCTCCCGGAAGTGTTTCCGCCTTCAAATTTAAAGTAAATCTTCGCGGGCGTTTTCAGATACTTTTCCAGCGCGTAAGCGCGGCTGAGCGGGGAGGGGCGGTACGCCCTGTAAACTTCCAGAATCGGCTCCGGAATATCAAAATAGGCGGTGGTGCCGTCCGTTTCCTGTTTTGCCAGCTCCTTGCAGAAAATGGGGTAAAGCTCCTCCGTGCGGATGGGCTGGAAGGTGCCGGGGTTCAGTAAAGGGTCGGGCTGGGATTTCATATCCGCCCGAAGATTGTACCACTGCTTCGGCATCTGCTCCTCTGTTAAAATCATTCTGTGCGGAATCCTTGTCATAACGATTCTCCTTTCGGTAAAATAAAAAAACGCTCTTGCCCCTAAATCATTAGGGACAAGAGCGATTGCTCCTGCGGTACCACCCGAATTGCGCTTACAGCGCCGCTTTCTCCACGCACGAACATGCATGCTCCCTTGGTAACGGGCGGAGTTCCCGTCAGCGGCTACTCGTTTCCTTTCGCCCTGCCCTCGTAAGTCCATTCCGCAGACCCCGTTTTGCCGCAATTCCACCGCCTGCGGCTCTCTTGGAAAACGCTTTGCCTGTTTACTACTCTTACTCATCGGTTTTTTCTTGTTTGCCTTATTATATGAAAGGAAATCCGAATTGTCAAGGAAAATTTTCGACTTTCCGGAAATTGGGGGCGGTATTGTCTTTTAAAGGGTATAATGCTAAAATGATGACACAATACAGGACAGGAAATCTGTTTATGAGGGAAAAATATGGACTTAAAAAAGAACGACTTAATTGATTTGGAGATAACAGGATACACGGCGCAGGGCAGCGGCGTTGGCCGGTATCAGGATATCGCGGTTTTTGTTCCGCTCGCGGCCAAGGGCGACCGGCTTCGTGTAAAAATTCTGAAAACCGCGAAAACCTACGCTTTCGGGCGGATTGATCAAATTATCGAGGCTTCGAAAGAGCGGATTGCGCTCGACTGCGCGCAGTTTGCGCAGTGCGGCGGATGCGTTTACCGGCATATCGAATATTCCGCCGAGCTGAAAGCGAAGCAGCAGATGGTGCGGGACGCGCTGGAGCGCATCGGCGGATTCCGCGATATTGCTCTTCAGCCGATTGTCGGTGCGAAGGACCCCGACCATTACCGCAACAAGGCGCAGATTCCCATTGGGCGCGGCCCGGACGGCGCAATCCGGATGGGCTTTTTCGCAAGCCACAGCCACCGGATTATCCCCTGCGAGGAATGTCTTTTGCAGCCGGCAGAATTTACCGCGGCGATGAACGCCTTTCAGCAGTGGGCGAACCAAAGCGGCGAGGCCGTTTACGAGGAAGAAACCGGAAAGGGCAGGCTTCGGCACCTGTATCTTCGGAAAGCGAATGCGACCGGCGAGGTGATGGTCTGCGTCGTTGTAAACGGAAACGGCCTTTACCACGAACCGGAGCTGGTTGAAATTTTAAAGGAGAAAGTACCCGGATTAAAGAGCGTGATTATCAACGTAAACCGCGAAAAGACAAATGTAATTCTGGGGAAAAAATGCCGTACCGTATGGGGCAGCGATACCATTACGGATACCCTGTGCGGGTTACATTTTCGCATATCGCCGATGTCCTTTTATCAGGTCAACCGTGACCAGGCGGAACGGCTTTATACGCTTGCCGGTGAATATGCCGGACTTACGGGAAAAGAAACCCTTTTGGACCTTTACTGCGGCACCGGAACCATCGGTCTTTCCATGGCGAAGAACGCGGCGAAGGTGATCGGCGTGGAAATTGTGGAGCAGGCGGTGGAGGATGCGAAAAAGAACGCGCAGGAAAACCAAATTGATAACGCCGAATTTTTTTGTGCGGACGCCGCCAAGGCCGCTTCCATGCTGAAAAACCGCGGCGAGCGGCCCGATGTAGTCGTCATTGACCCGCCGCGCAAGGGCTGCGACGCCTCGCTGATTGAAACCATCGCCGAAATGGCGCCGCAGCGCGTAGTCTATGTTTCGTGCGACCCGGCCACCCTTGCCCGCGATCTGAAGCTTTTTGCGCAAAAAGGCTACGCCCCGCAGGAGGCGACTCCGGTGGATATGTTCCCCCGCACGGCGCATACAGAAGCAGTTTGCTTGCTTGAGCATGAGAAAAGCATTGACAAATAAGGAATTTGGGCGAATTTGCAGTAACCCAAACTACGGAACCTTTGAGGGGATAAAAAAGATGACATTGATCATGTTAGTATCCGAGCGCGCCTGGAAGGTATACAAATAGGAAGAATAAGTAGCATAAGGCATGTCTCAGCCGATTGAGATAGAATTCGAAAATTTGATAGATATTGCTAATGATATACTTTATGTCGTAAAATATAAGAATATAAACAGAAATTGGGTTGGAGTGATACCATGAATTCAAACACAAAAAACGTTTTTAAAGGAATATACGCCCTCTTACTTGGACTGTTAATCGGTATATTGACGGTTATGGGACAGAAATACCTTCCCGATTCATTAAACTCATTAGCAAACTCAGGTGCTATTTGGTTAATTCCAGCCTTCTTCATGGCTTCGACTGCGGAAAAAAGGCTCCCCGCAATGATACTCTGTGCTGAAACACTGATCGTCTGCGTTATTTCCTATTATTGGGTAGAATCCATTTTTAATCAGCACGCCTTTGCTTTTGGAGGCTTCTACTTCTATCTCTGGCTTATATGTGCTGTAATTGCCGGCATTATTTTCGGATTTGGCGCTAATCTTTACAGACAAAAGAGTACGCATTATCACTGGGGTGCAAGTCTTCTTCCTGCCGTTTTTCTCGCGGAAGGCCTGAGCGAATTAATCCATTTATCTGAATATATGCATATGATCCCTGCGGTCATAGGAAGGATTCTATTAGGTCTTGCTCTGTACTTTATCATCTATAAGAAGGCCCTTTATCAACGGAAATCACTAATTTCACTCTGCTCCTATACAGTATTGGGAGTTGCTGCATATGAGCTTCTTTTTAAGTTAACAACATAAAAACGATATCTTAAGAAAACATTCTTCCGCCAAGGCCCCACCGGCTTCAAGCGGCATTTTGACCGTTTAAGGCATACGGAATGCTGCACACTGCTATGCCATGCGGATAACAAATAATAAATAAAAATCAACACCACGCGTTCGTGAACGCGTGGTGTTGATTACACTGCAATAGAAATTCTTTATCAAGAATGCTTAGAAGCGTATGACTTTAATCAGTCAACGTTTACCACACACTGGCGAACGGCGGCTTGCCCCGGGAGTTGTGAATAAACACCGGTTCCCGAGCCGGGCTTTCCGGTTGCGGTAATCTTGAAGTAATAATCATTGCCGTTCTTCTTTAAAATTTCTGTGCGGAATGCGCCGGAATTTCCTACAAAAAACATTGGCGTTTTTTTCGCGCCGTTCTGCACGGTGAATTTAAACACATAGCTTTTTCCACTCTTTACGCGGAACGTGTCGGTCGTGTCGCATTTTATTGTTGCGGCTTTTACATTGATTTGGAATGCGCCGATCTTTCCGTCCTGGGTGACGCAAACGGAGGTTGCACCGTCCTTTAATCCGGTAATCTGGAACAGATATCCGTTTGCCGCCTTTTTCAGGTATTTTACGGATGCAATGGAATGATCCGCCATTGTTGCCGTTGGTACGGTCTTTGAAGTGGATTTCACGAGGAAAATATACTGATCTCCAACACCAAAGGTGTACGGATTCACCGTATCGAGTGTAAGGGTATTCGCTGTCTTCTGGTTCAGCAGAACGTACTGTGAGCAGTGGGAAATTGTAACCGCCACATCACCGTTCGTGTCAACCGTACAAGTCTGATTAACAGGCTCAAGCAGGCCGAGTTTATTGTAGTAGTATAAATAAAGGGATGTGCCGGCCGGATAGTTTCCGGCTGGAATCGTAAAGGTTGTGGGGCCGGGAAGCGAGCCGCTGTGGCTGAAGCTAAGAACGAATCCCGACTTACCCTGTGCCGCTTTGTTTATATTGAAATCCGAAGCCAAATCCTTTACGGACATTGCTATATTAACGTCTTGTGCAATCGCGGCCTTATTGAGTGTCGAGCCGTCAATCGTACAGGTATAGGAAACTTTTCCGGTATCGGCATTCATGACATGAATACTAACTTTTTTACCGCTCTGTGCCGCGGTCTGTAAAACATCCGCCGCAGCATTGATGATAATCTTTTGGCTGCTGTCGGAATTCTCCGCAATCGCCGCCGGAAGCCTTACCTGCATAACAACATTTTCGGTCTTTACCGCTGTTTTTATTTCGGTGTTCGGGAGCACGATATTGATCGTATTGACCGAGCCTGTGTTCATGCCGGAATCGACTGTGGTGGTAACGGTGGTTGTACCGTTTGATGAAACCGGCGCCGCATCCGGCACTGTAATCACGGTCGCGCTTTTCTTGTTTGCGTCAACCTTTACCTCGTTTCCGGTATTCACCGGGGTTGGGGCTGGCGTTGGGGTCGTTTTATGACCGTGATGGGCTTCCACCGGAACAAGCTGCGATACGGCCTTGTTCAGCTTTTCGGCAGCATCTTCCACCTGCTGTTCTGTCGCGTCGGCATTTTCCAGAATGGCTTCCGCTTCACTCAAAGCGGCTTCCATTGTCTGAACGCTGGCCGCAGTATAATTTGCTTTGTCGACGTCCTTTGCAGCGCGAATGGCGTTCTGGAGTTTTGTTTTATCAATGGGATTCAGGGTGTCGGTGGCCTCGGCAACAACTTTCTGGCCTGCTTTCACCGGCAGCGTCACATAGCTGATTGTTTTACCGTTCAGAAGCTTGGTCTGCGCGGCAACAGGCTTGCCGTTTACCTGCACATAGGGATGGCTGCCGTAGAAGCGGGCTTCCCAAACCATGTCCTTGGCAGAATCATTGCTTAGGGTGGACCTCCTATTGCCGTCGTGGGCAAGGCTGATTTCGTAATCGCCTATCTGCAAATACTTGATGGCCGCATCCTTAACCTCGTCGGGGAGGCGTGGAATGGAGGAAACAAATCCATTCTTTGCATCAGGCGAAACGCCCATCATGCCTTCCACAACGTGGGAGATAAAGGTAAATGAAATTTCGGGATAGTCGCCGTTGGTACCCTGGCTGGCACGCTCGTGCGGCTTATCCTTCATACCGGTGATATATTTCATCCACTTCCACGCGTCGTTAGCACGGTTATAGGGAAACAGCATATCCGGAATGTATGTATACGCTTCGATATTATGCGGGGCGGTGCTCACAGAATCGATACCGTCACCTAGATTTTCCAGTACATAATCAATGTATTTGTCATTGCGTTCACCCGGCTCGGTAATGAGCTTCATGGGCATGAACCAGCTGTTTTCTCCGCCGAATCCGGTGTACTTCTTTGTATTATCCTTATCAAGACCACGCGCATACAGACCATTTGGATCGTTGTCATAAACGCTCCAAGTCTCATTGAAATACTTTTTCAAATCGGCGGCCTTTTGGTACCAGGAAGCTGCTCCCGTTTTGTCGCCGCGCGCTTCCAAAATGCCTGCATAAGCCAATGTGGCCTGGTACTGGGAACCGATGGAATCACCGGCTTCAATCATCGGCTCTCCGCCGCGCTCATTGTAACTGCACGCGCCCTGGAAAATACCGCCGCCGGTTCCTTCGGCAACGCCGTTGTGGTTTGTATCGTGCAGCGTAATAAAATCAGTCATCACTTTTGTGTAGAAATTGAACATGTCCGGATCATTGATATAGCGTTCGTCACCGCTCCACAGGTACTGCTCGTAAGCCTTTTGCACCAGTTCGAATTGGGCCGGCACTTCACGCACGAAATTAGTGTCATCCCTATAGTCAATGGTGTGAGGTGTGCCGTTAAAATTGAATGCCCACGGTGTGAACCACTTTCTTGCTTCTGTTGCGTTCTTCGCAAAGGTATGGAACATAGAGTAATTTTCATTGTAAAGGCCGACGATCTGGCCGCCGGTGGCCTGGTGCACAAAGTCACGGCCATAAAAAGCAGTACGGTCGTAATAGCCCGCCCAATAAGATGGGATGTACTTGTCTGTCCCGGTACCGGTTGGACGGTTTTCGTCTTTATTAATATAACCTTGCTTGCCGGTCATTACAAACTGGTCCACCTTGTTGGCCGCCCAGTTGAAAGAATCCTGCAAATCCTGATTGGAGGAAGTAAGCGTGCCTCTTTTAGACTTGATTTCCACTGTGACGGTCCACGCATGGCTGGCGCCGGTGCTGTCCTTCACCATGATTGCGGCCGGTTTTGTCAGATTCAGGCGCTGACCCACCTGTACATTTGCAGCAGCGCCCTCAGACAATTCCATCCTCGTTACTTTCACATTTGAAACATCTACGCCATACGCAAAAGTAACTTTGACATTCTTCTCTTCGCGGTTGATAACGGTATCTGCAAACTGGTTTTCAAGCGCAAAGTCAATAATATTGTTATAAACCGGAATTTCCGCATTCCGGTTGAATATGAGCGACATGTCATCGACATAGATGTCTGCGTCGGAAGAAGCCTTGAAATACAGCACAGCCTTCTGTCCTTTTTCCAGAGGTACTTTTTCGATCTTCTGCTGCTCGTAATCACTCGTCGGAGCCGGAATGGAACCTTCCTTGATTACTTTGCCCGTTACCTCGCGCAGACCGAACACACCATCGCCTTTGGTTCCGTCTTTGTCCCAAACAAAGGCGTTCAGATCATAGCAGCCCGTCTGCGGGACAGTAATCGTCTGCGTCATTTCTCCACTTTTGCCTACTTTGGCACACACAAGGCCTTTGTAAACATTGTCGTGACTGATGCCCATGCCGGACCAGCCCTTGCCGTCCTGCTCAAAATCAGCGTCCGATACAAGGTTTAGATCGACTGGGCCGAACGGTTCACTGAGCACCGGCTGACCTTTTCCCTCGTACTGATCTACCGGGGTAACCTCGAACTTGAGAAACCGATCCTTCATGTCGGGGGCAATGGTAAGCACCTTTTCGGTCTGCCCTTTGATGGGAGCGTAGGGACCGTCGGCCTTATCGGCAATCAGCCAGCGGTACAGGGAAGTACCCTCCGACTGCCCCTCATCCGGATCGGTGAATTGATAATCGGCGGTGACGGTCTTGCCCACCACCGGTTCGCCTTTTACAGTAACCTTTTCGGCTGAAGGCGGGGTGTTGGAAATCTTACTTAAATCGAATTTTACAATAGCCTGTTTGACAAGCGCTTTGCCCTCCACTTTCAGGGAAGTTTCATCCCCTGCGGTCAGGTCGTCCGCTTCCAGCCGTATGGTCGTTTCCGCGTTGGTATCCACCGTTTTGGTCTGTCCGCCAAAACTTACGACGGAATCCTGTGCGCCGCTCAATATAACTTCCGCGTAATAGGGGCCTGTCATCGGAATGAAAACCTTTTGCTCTACGCTGGAGGAAGAATCCGTCAGGGTGGCTTTTCCGTTTGCAATATCTGCGTTTGTGCAAATCCAGCTGTAATGATACTGGAATTTGCCGTTGACCAGCAGGTTTTGAAATTTACTGGTGTTGTAGGTTACGCTGAAATCATCACCGTTCACCCAGCCGTTCCCGCCTTTGACATACGTGCGCACAACGTCGCCCTTGTTCAGAAAAGCATCAAATTTGTACCGGGTGTAGTTAGAGTTTGCAGGGAGGCTGATCTCCTGCTTTTCACTGCTGCCCTTGCGTGTATAACCAAAGGTTCCGCCGGGGCCTCCGGTTGATACCCACGTGGCAATCTCATAGTAACCGGTGAACGGAACCGGAACTTCCTGCATCACAATCGCGTCTCCGTCGTTTAAATAATAGGCGTGCCGACCGGTATGATTGTTGTTGGAAGCGCTGCCGCCCTGGTAAAAGCGCCATGCGTCCGTGCCTTGCTCAAAACCGGGGTTTTGCACCATGTTCCCTTCAAAAAGGTAGTCGTGTTGTGCTTCGCCTTCTTCGTAGACATTCACGCAGTCGACATCCGGCGCAGCGGCATCGGGGTTTCCGATAGACAGAGTATTGTCCCCGCTTTTCAGCTCCGCCTCAAAGCTTACTTCACTGGGAACATTGTAGGAACCGCTGTTTAGCCCTTCCAGCTTTACCGGTTTGCCGTCGTTCACAGTGACGACTAAATCACGATTCACGGCCGTCATATAATGTACTTCCACGCGATATTTTTTTGCATTGTCGACCGAGACGGTTAGTTCGACTCCGCCCTCTTTCCCAACATTGCCAACTTTACCCCCGCCGCTCCATGCGGTTGAATCTTCATCACTCGCAATTCTTGCCCCGCCAAATACTTGGCCGGTTTCCGCTTCCACGGAATCCACCTGTTTGCCATAGCGGGTTTCCAGCGTATCTTCTACCACGTTCTTGTCGAGCTCATCCCCAAACGTTTTTGAAGGGGAAGACCTGCTTCTTGCCGCCAAAGCGCTGAGGTTGCCTGTAGAAATCATGCAACACGCCGCCAAAGTCACTGCCATCATTTTCTGTGCCAGCTTAAAGCCTGCCTTTTTTCTCATTTCATAACCTCCCTGTAAATATTTGTATAGCCGTCAGCAAAACCTACACGAAAGATCTAATCGTTGCGAAATTGTATATTTACACTAAATTTCAGCAATTGTATCGCAACTTACTGTATAAATGATAGCACGAAG
Source organism: Caproiciproducens galactitolivorans (assembly GCF_026672255.1). Taxonomy (GTDB): domain Bacteria; phylum Bacillota; class Clostridia; order Oscillospirales; family Acutalibacteraceae; genus Caproiciproducens; species Caproiciproducens galactitolivorans_A. The sequence goes on from NZ_JAPOHA010000003.1 coordinate 23,266, forward strand.
TATCGGCTCGTTTAATGACCCTTTTCTACGATATCAGTACGTTTTTCTTTCTTTTCACTACATAGCTCTATACGGAAGGCCGGGTTCCGTAATAGGGCCTGAGAGGAAATAAAAAACAGAGCATATTCGATAAAACCTTTTGGGGGTTATCGAAATGCTCTGTCCTTATTTCATCAAGAACCGCTCGGGTTAAAAGGGTAACCATAGGGCGCTTTTCGTTCCTTCGGAAAAGCGACTTATTCCTCCGTTAAAGCGGCAAAAACAGGCTTTGCCAGCGTATGGAATTCCGAGTTTACGTCCATGTTTTCCGCAATTTTCACCTGTGCCTCCGGGGTAAGGGAAAGTACCTGATGCCAAATCCCTTTCCCAAGGCACACCGGCTTATCCAGCAGAAACGCGCTGCACGCGTCCGGCGAATTGTGCTCCGCCACCAGCAGCACAGTCACGCCGCTCAGCGGTTCAAAGCTTTCCATGGAGGCGGGGTGATTTTCCATCACGGAAATTTCGCGGTTGGTATAACGGAACACGGCCAGCCGCCACGGCTGCTCCGGCTCTTTCACAACGATGTGGAACGCATCGCTGCAATCCGGCGGAAATTCCAAAACGGAACCGAACGGCGCAAAAGCTTCCGCCGAAACAGACTGCAAACGGATTGCCATCTTATTTTGCCTCCTTATAATTCAATCTCAGCCGGGCTTCTTTTTCACGGAACGCCACAGCCGCTTTGAGCAGCCGGCCGTCCTTCTCACAGCGGACATCCGCTCCGGTACAATCTGCATTTTGCAGGCGGAAGCCTTCCGACTCAGAAAAATAATAAGTCTCCACTGTCCCGGGAACGCCCGAAAGCAGCACCATAAGGCTGCTGCCTTCCCACGCAACGTTTTGCACACTGACGGCGTCCATGGAAACATGGCGCGTGGAGGCGAGAAACTGCGGCCTTTTTTCCGCCCTGCGCAGGGCAACGATTTGGCACTCGCCTACGGCCAGCTCCCGTACCGAAAGACTGCCGCTCACCTTACCCAGATATTCCTGCTTCCAAAAATCAAACGCGTGATATTCCGCGTCCGGCTCCAGCCCCAGCGAGTCAAGCGGCAAGCCGCAGGCCCGCAGCGGAACGGTGGCAAAGCGCCCCAGCACGCACCAGTTCTGGTCGCCCTGCTGCAGGTGGAATGCCCAAAGGGTGGAAAACGGATGATCGTCGTCCATGGTGGGATATTCGCCCGCCATGTTGTAGACCTCCTGTGCGGTGATGTCCTCCGGTTCTACAGGGGAATCGTGGGACTGCACCGCAAACCCGTGCAGCTTTGTCCACGCGTAGGCAGGGTATTCCAAATTCAGGGGTCCGGTCTCAGCCGTACGGCTTTGCAGGGGCGGCAGCGTCTTGCGGATAATCTCGAGCTTTTCTTCCGTATACGCTTCCGGCGTGTCGCTGAGCATGTAAAGCTCCCCGGAAAGGGAGATGAGCGACAGCACACTTTTCGCCCACTCCGGTTTTGTGCGAACGCAAACGTGGTCGGGGTCATTCAGGAACAGGATGCGCTGGGTGTGGAACCACCGGGCTGTTTCAAAAAGCTGCATGCGGACGCCGGCCCATGTGGGATTCGCGTCCATGCAAATGCGGCAGGCGTCCACCAGACCCACCGCCTCATGCAGTTCGCCCCAGCTTGCCAGGTAATATACGTCGTTTCCCAAGCCGTCCCGGGTGGCCTGCAAATACGCGCGGAACTTTTCCTGTGCCTCCCGGTTGCCCATGATACCCAGCCGCACGGCTTCGTGCAGGCCGTCGAACAGCAGGTGGCGGATGGCGTCGATCTTGACATAGCCGTAACCCAGCTCCCGAAGCTTTCGAAACAGGGGAGTCACGTGTTTTGCCAGCGTTTGAGGCGTGCAGTTGTACAGGTAGTCGATCCACTCGCCCTTCATAGGCTTTCCTTCGTGGTATAAAATTGCGTCTCCGTTGTACTTGGGGAATTCAGGATTGGTGATATTGGCGTTGGTCCAGATGGCGGGGCAAAAGCCCTGCGAACGGATTGCTTTTACAATGCCTTCGTGGCCATCCGGAAATTTTTCTTCATCGCAAGCCATCCACCCCTCCGCCATGGTAAGCTTCGGGTCATAGGGGAGCGGCATTTTCTGGTAGCCGTCGTCCACCTGTATGTATTCCAAACCGTAGTCCTTTAGGTTTTCGGCCATAAAACGGCTGATTTCCGCTATTTTACCCGAATCGATATTCCTGCGGTAGGCTTCCCACGAGCACCAGCCCGCCACCGCCTTTTTCTTGGGCTTGCTTTCCCACGGGCGGTAGTAGCAATACCCCAAATGGTTTTTATAGTAGTGCATCCTCAAATTGATGAACAGCGGCTTTTCACACAGCCTGATAGAAATGGAAGCCACGCTTTTCCCGCTTTCGTCCTGTAGGATACGCGGGGACTGCCATTTCCACCGGCAGCCGTTGAAATCAATCAAAAGGTCCTGATCCGCGTCGTACAGCCCGTTTACACCGCTTACAAGCCGCCGGCCGTTCTGGGCCAAAATTGCCTGCCCGGAGCGGGCGCGGTGCGGACGCATATTGACGGTATCTGCGCTCAGGCGGAATGTCATGGTGACCCACATGGGCTTCTCTACCGTGATATAAATCTGCTGCATGTACTGGATGCTTTGCATGGAACCGTCCGAGCCGTGGCGGAACCCCACGTCCTGTGAATCGGGAATGGTGACGGAGATAATATCCTCTCCGTTGTACTCGTAGGAAAGGGTTTTGGTTTGTTCGTTCCAGTGGTGCAGCGCATGCGCCACCGGGGGCTCATGGCACACCGGATGGAAATTTTCATTATTCATCTTTACATTAACCTTTCACTGCGCTTATAGAAACGCGAATTTCAAATTTATTTTACGGCGCTGTCCACCATGCCCTTGATAAAATATTTTTGCAGGAAGAGGAACATGAGGATTACCGGCAGAATCGCCAGCAGCGCACCGGCGGTGGCAGCGTTCAGGTTGCTTGTGGTCTGCGAGAAAAACGAAGAAATCGCCAGCGATACGCTCTTCATGGAGGGTTTCTGAAGCATGTAAAGGGAAAACTGGTAGTCGTTCCAGCAGTGAATGCCCGTAAGAATGACCACCGAGGCGGTAACCGGCTTCAACTGCGGCAGAATAATGACAAAAAAGGTGCGCACCGGACCGCAGCCGTCAATCGAAGCCGCCTCATCCAGCGCCCTTGGAATGGATGAAATAAAGTTGGAGTAAAGATAAACGCTCAAGGGAAGCTCAAAGGTAACAAGCACCATAATGATGCCCCAGTAGCTGTTCACCCCATGGATTTGCACCATGGTGGAATACAGGGAAACAAGAATGCTCAGCGGCGGAACCATCATGATCCCCAAAATAAAGGATTTGATGCCCTTATTTAAACGGGTGCGCCGCCGCGCGAGCGGATACGCCGCAAACGCGCCGCAGATGACGATCAGGAAAACGCTGCAAACGGTGATGAAAGTGCTGTTGGACAGCGCCAGAAGAATTCCGCCCTCGTGGATGGCAGTATCAAAATTCGTCCAGTTTATCTGTGCAGGGAATTTCCAGTAGGAACTGACATCGGAGGGTGATTTCAGCGCCACGCAAATCAGGATGTAAATAGGGGCGAGATAAACCACGGCAATGAACAAAGCAAGCAGAGTGCGCCATACATTTTTAGATTCTGTTTTCATCACATGGTCACCTCTCTCTTATCAAATCTCTTTATAAAGAAGTTGCTGATCAGCATGATGAACAGGAACGTGAGCAAGCCGATAGCCGAAGCATAGCCTGCGTTTTCGCTGCCGAAGTAGGTACGCTGCACCAGCGTGGAAAGCGAGTTGGACGCGTAACCGGGTCCGCCGCCTGTGAGCGCCATGATCACATCGAACAGTTTGAGGCCGCCAATCAGATTAATCATGACCGCGGATGAAATGGCGGGCATCAGCATGGGCAGGGTGATGTAGCGCAGGCCCTGCCAGGGCCCCACGCCGTCGATGCTGGCAGCCTCGTAATACATGGTCGGGATGCTTTGCAGGCCCGCCAGGTAGATCACCATGGAAACGCCCACAAACTGGAAAGCGTTGATGAGCATAATAATAAAGACGGCACGCGTCCCGTCGCTCATCCAGTCCACGGCCTCTTTGCCGAACAGAGCCAAAATGTCGTTGATCGCGCCGCGGTCGTACGTAACAAAGAAATACATAATATATCCCATGATCAGGGGAGCAATCATAACGGGCATATAAATGATTGCCCTGCACACGGAACGGCCCCGAAATTTGTGGTTCAGCAAAAGCGCGAAGGAAAGCCCCAGCACGGTTTGCAGGAATGTACTTCCAAACCCGTAAATAATCGTATTTATAAACGCGGTCCCAACATTATTGTCGGTAAAAAAGCGAATATAGTTGGCTAACCCGACCATGGAGTATTTTTGCGAATAACCGTTCCAATTGGTAAACGACAGAAAAACACCCTTGATCAGCGGAAAAACCACAAAAATCAAAAACAGGAGAATAGCCGGTATGTAAAATAAATTAATGATGGCCTGAGAGTGAAATTTTTTTCTCATAGCTCGTTTCCTTTCTGCCATCCGCACGGGGATTGCTTGAAGATGCAAGTACTTGTTTTGTAAAAAAACGAGGGTAGAAAATTCTACCCTCATTTTTGTGCGCAAATGATGGAATCATTTTTGAGAGAATTTATCGTTGAAGTTTTGCTGCATAATTTTGCCCGCGTTCACAACGGCATTATCTTTGCCGGCAAGGATATCGGCACCTGTGGAGCACATAACATCCCACATGCCGCTCGGCAGGTATTCTCTGTCGAAATACGGGAAAGTTTTCACATCTTTATATTTCTCGTAGTATGTTTTTATATCGCCGATGTTGCTGTCAACACCGTTCAAACCGGCCGGGTTTCCGGAAGCGGTGGCTACCTGGGACATGACTTCCGGCTTTGCCAGATAGTTGAGCAGTTCAATAGCGGCGGCTTTTTGCGGGCTGTCCTTCCACACGCCGACAGCGATTCTCTCGCCGGCGATGAGGGACGGCTTGTCGTCCGGGCTGTTGGACGGAATCGGCATCATGCCGAGATTTGCGTCTTTGTTAATTTTCCTCGCGTCAACGATGGTAGAGTTTCCGTAGAATTCAAATGCTGCTTTCTTATTGGCAAGCGCTTCCACATCGCTGTTGTAGTCCGATGTCAGCACATCTTTGTTGAAGTAGCCGGCCTTGGTCCACTTATCCATCAGTCCGGCAACCTTCTCCCAGGTTTTGGGATCGAATTTTCCGGCCTTCAGATCGGCTCTTTTGTTGTTCTTTTCATCCGTCACGAAAATGGATGGGGCAACCCAGTCGCCGAATTGACCGATGGTCCAGCTGTCCTTTCCTCCCATGTGGATGGGGGAAACACCCTTCGCCTTGATTTTTTCGCAGGCTGCTTCAAAATCAGCCCAGGTCTTGATGTCGTATACGCGCACACCGGCATCATTCAGAACGTCCACGTTGTACACAATACCCGCAATATCGCTGTCCATGGGCAGCACATACATTTTCCCTTGCTTATCCGATATGACCGGCTTCATCTGGCTGGAAATGTCCTTGGCAAAGGGCATGTCGTTCACGGGCTCCAGATACTCACTGTAACGGGCAACCGACCAGCCGTGGGTGGTGAACAGATCCGGCAGCTCATTGGAGGACATCTTTGTCTTCATCAGTTCCTCATAGCTTTTACCGGGAGCGGAAAACTCGACAGTGTAGCCGGTTTCCTTTTCGAAATCCTTCAGTACTTTTTCCAGCGCACTGGCCTGCTCGCCGACGACGTTGGTCATAAAGGTAAGCTTTACATCCTTCTTCGATGCATCGGAAGGCGCCTTAGAAGGTGCCTGGGAAGACGCCGTGCCCCCCTGCGCGCAGCCGGCCAGCATGGTGGCGGCAAGTATTCCCGCTAAAAAGACACTCAATATTTTTTTCATGGTTTCTCCTCCTGATTCTTTATTTGTTGCTCAATTTCCAGTTTTAATTATAATGGATTTTTTCCCCTGTGCATATGCTGCAAAACTACACTTTTGGTACTGTTTTATACAGTTTATCAATGTCGCACTTCAAATATATAGCATATGTGCTATAATGATTTTACTCATTTCAGAAGGGACGGAAAAAGGATGAAACTTAAAAAAAGCTTCCGCTTAAATCTGTATCTTCTCTTTACCGTCAGTATTATTTTCCCCATATTTCTCATTTTCGGAATCTTTACCTGGTATTATAATCAACAGACTGTCTTACAGGATCGGCGTCATGTTTCCAATATTTTAACGTCCATGTCCAAAAATATTGAAATCAGCTTCAACGAGCTGGAGCATATCTCTTTCACGCCGTACCTGTATAAAGATGTTTTAGGTTGCATGACTTATATGAAAAACGGCTATTTGGAAAATCGGCCGGATTTTCTGGAAGTGAATCGCTTGGAAGAGGTTTACAACCTTACTTTTACCAAGCTGATGTACAGTTCTTCCAACCATATTTTAGGGATCGGTTTTTACCCCATGTCAAAGCAGGACAGCTTTGTCTACCAGCTGGACCACAACACAGCCGGCCTGCAAACCCTTTCTCAGCCGGGCTACTTTTCCGATGCCCTGTTTTTGTCCGCCAGGAAGGCGGGAGGTAACCCGCTATACACACCCTTTCATACGCAGCCGGGAAAATACAATTCAAAAGAATATTTTTCCATTGTCCGTATGATAAAAGACTTTGATTCCCAAAAAGAGATTGGGGTTTTGCGCATTGACGCTTCCACGGAATCCCTGAAAAATGTAATTGACCGGGTTGATATTCCCGGTAAATCGCGTGTTCTTTTGGTGGATGACCTTGAGCATCTTATTTACAGTTCCGGGGACATCGATCCGGCCATTCTGACGCAGCTTTCCAATCGTGACACCGTCAGCGCCAACGGCGACAGTTACCTTGTTACCCGTGAAAAAATCCCGCGTTTCGGCTGGAGCCTGATTTATCTTTCTTCTAAAAAGGACATTCTCATTTCAAATGCGCAAACCTATTTACTGGCTTTTGTGCTCATGATTTTTGCCGTGCTGATTTCTTTTTTCATCTACTGCCGCGGTTCTTCCAAAATGGTTTCTTCCGTTTCGAATATTCTGCAAACCATTCGAAAAATACAAACCGGCGACCTTTCTGCAAAATCCACGGTAAAAGAGACCAACACGGAGCTGGCGCTGATTTCGGACGCGCTCAACGAAATGGCTCGGCAGTTGAACGACCATATCATTCGGGAATATAAAGCGGTCATCAGCCAGCGCAACGCCGAATACATCGCGCTGCAATCGCAGATCAACCCGCATTTTCTGTACAACACTTTAAACGGCTTTATCGCACTGAATCGGATGGGCGAACGCGATACCTTGGAAAAGGCAATTCTCCAGCTGACTCATCTGTTCCGCTACACCTGTAAAAACGAGAGCATTTCCACCGTAGGACAGGAACTTGATTTTGTTTCCCGTTATCTGGAACTGCAAAAGCTCCGTTTCGAAGACCGGCTGAATTTTCGCATCAGCATTCAGCCGGAAGCGGAAGAGCTGGAAATTCCCAAGCTTTTGATACAGCCGATTGTGGAAAACTGCATCGTGCACGGAATGGAGCCGCAGGACGACCCCATTCACATCGAAATCAGCGCGGAAACCTGTACGGACGCGCTTTCCGGAAAATGCCTGCGGCTGGTTGTTAAGGATGACGGACTGGGGTTCGATCCCGGAAGCGTCAAGCCTGCTTCTTCGCGGGTCGGGCTGGAAAACATTCGTGACCGGGTCGAGCTGTTCAATCCCCACGCCTGCTTTGTTTTAGAAAGCGCGCCGGGGAGAGGTACGCAATGCGTTATTCTATTTCCAATTCAAAAATAAAATTTATGATTTTAGGGAAGCACCGATTTCATAAGGATGTGCAAATGGCTAAGATGATTTTTGTTCTTGCCGGGCAAAAAATCAGCCGGTCAGATACAATTTGGAATAAATCAGTGGTTCCTCTTAACATTGACTGAAAAAGGAGGTCTGGCAATGGTAATTTTAATAGCAGATGACGACCGGTTGATCCGCTTTTCTTTAAAAAGCATGCTGTTGGACATCGTTTCAGGCAACACGAAAATTATCGAAGCAAAAAACGGACAGGAAATGGTAGAACAATGCGCCCAAAATCACCCCGAAATCGTCTTTGCAGACATCAATATGCCCCGGCAGGATGGAATTTCCGCAATCGCGCAATGCCGAAAGCTGTCGCCTGCCACACAGTTTGTTGTACTGACTGCTTATTCCGATTTCAATTACGCGAAAAAATGCATCTCCCTGCAAGTGTCGGACTATATACTGAAACCCATTGACTGTGAGCAATTAAATGAGCTGATGAAACGGCTTGTAAAAAATTTAACGGATACACAGGAAACACGTAATTCCAAATTTCAAGTGGATTTGATCGACCTGTTCCAGCTGTGGGATGAAGCCGGCGCCAAGGAAAACGAACAATATGAGGAAAAATCCGATTATTACGGATTTGTGTTCTTCATCGATTGCGCCAACCGTTCCGAACTGTATGCTAAAACTTATCGGAATCTGCTCGCCAACGTGAAAGTGCTGGGAAGCGAATTTATTCACAAGAAGCTGTTTTACGCGATACTCAATTCCAAAGAAGGAGTTTTACGCACCATTTTCAAAGATGAAGGCGATAATTTTCACTGGATTCTTCTTCGGGTTTCACAGATCTGTGCCAATCTTTCCAAAGACTGCCTGGTTTCCTGCTTTTATGTGCGAAAGCCGGATCTTTATTCGCTTTATCTTGGCTGTGAACAAATTGAACACCGCCAGTACCTTCGGTTCCTGTACCCGCCCCGCAAGGCGCTTGCGCTGCCGGAAACGGAGGAAGAAAAGAGCGTTGTTATTTTTTTGAAACGGGTGTCCGACCTCTTGCTGGCCTTTCAAGATGTGAATCAAATACGCTACCGCCATGCGGTAAACGACCTTCAGCACATGGCCCCCGGAACTTTAAAAAAGATTAATCTGGATTACATATCACAGCACATCTGTGCGGTCATCGGAGCGAAGGTCTCCAGTAAAGACCTAAAAAGTTTTTGCAGTTCGCTGTTGGAAATCCAGGCGCTCATGTACCGCCAAGCCAATGTACATCCTTCGGGAAAAATCGACCAGATCAAGGAATATATTTCGCAAAATTATATGGACGACATCAGTATCAACATGATTGCGGAAAAATTCGACTTGACACCAAATTATCTGAGCAAGCATTTCCACGAAAAATCCGGTGTAAAATTCATCGATTACCTGACCAATGTACGCATTGCGAACGCAAAGCGCATCCTCATACAAAACAGCCAGGTTTCTATCAAAGACGTTGCCATTATGGTCGGGTATCATAGTCCGCGGCATTTTGCCAGTATTTTTCAAAAAAGCACCGGCGATTACCCTTCTGAGTTTCGCAGGAACTATCAGAGAAATTCCGGTGAAGATGGCGGCAAAGAAGGCAAATAACAACAGCGTCAAATACAAAAACAGCAGCTAAGGCGGCAATACCTTGACTGCTGTTTTTCTGTTTTGAAGTTGATTTTACCCGAAATTTTGCTATGATAGGAAATATACAATGTTAACAGGGGAGCAGTATTTTACCGGGGCAACAAGATTAAAAAAACCGGGATAGGTGAATTGCTTCAAAATTTTTTGCATTTGCGGTCATAAGCGGCCTTTCGGCTCAGCAGGAGATTTCGGATTTTCACCTGATTGGCTCAGCGTTAATTCTATCGCGGGTATCTGCAAGCCGATTCTTGTATCTGCTGTGAATTTTACCGAATAAGAACGTATTCTATGAGGAGAGTTGTATATGGACAGTTGGTGTAAAGTCTTAATTGTGGAAGACGAATATATTACACGACAAGGTATCCGAAATATGATTGACTGGTATGAGGAAGGATTTGAAATCGTAGGGGAAGCCTCTAATGGAAAAGATGCGATTGCCATGGTGGAAAAACTCAGGCCGCATATTGTGCTGACGGATATTGTTATGCCGGTTATGGACGGCCTTGAATTGGAAAAAAGTTTAAGAACAAAATTTCCGAAAATCCAGGTAGTTGTTCTCAGCAGTTACAGCGATTTTGATTATGTAAGAGATTCGTTCCAGAGCGGAGCGGTCGACTATATTTTAAAACCGACTTTGAACCCGGCAAATTTATTAAAAACAATGAAACAAGTGGCGTCCCGTATTCCGGGGCTGACTTTGCAGGGCCGGCAGAACTTATCACTGGCAAGGTCCATTGAGCAGCTGCTGTCCGGTTACGCTGAACGGGAAGCGAAGGAACAATTGGAATCCGCTTTTCAAAATTCCGGCTTCCTTTTAGTGGGAATGGATATTTCCCGAATTTTTAGGCAGGACACGGCGGCGATCGAAAAGCAGAAAACATTACTTCCTCAAATTTTAGACAAATTGCTTGCGGAATACACCTATGTGCATCTGATCGTCAACGAATCGGTTTTCCTTCTTGTCGTCAACTTTCCTCCGTCGGAAAAAGAGTGTGTTTATCGTGCGCTGCGTCAGGCGATGGATCAGATCGGAGAACAGGAATCTCGCACTTTTTATGTTTCCAGCAGAATTTTTTCTGATATTTCGTTTCTGAAAGAAGTATACAACGGCCCCTTCCTCAGCAATCTGGACTGGTATTTCTATTATAAAGGGAAGCATTTTATGGCTGCGGAAGAATTCCGGAAGCCGAAAGAGGATACCAAATTCAATCTTATGAATTACACGAAACTGCTGGAAACCCTGCAGATCGAAAAAGCGTTGAAACTGTTGGAGAATTATGTAAACTCAATTTTAACGGAACGGTCTCTTAGCGAAATGGAGTTAAAAACACTGGTGCAGAATGCATGGTATCAGATGATTTCCGTTTTGGAGGATCAGGGATTAAATGCAGAGAATCTATCGTATTTAAAGCGGGACTGCCTGGTTAAAATTTATTCCTGCGCGTATTCGGAAGACTTTATTCAACTTTTTTCCATCCTTCAGTCGGATTTCCATACCATTATCAGCAAGTATGAGGTCAATGCCCAGAACAGCACCATGCAAAGCATTTTGAAGTATATTGACAATCATTATAACGATCAGCTCTCGCTGGCCAGCCTTGCGAAACAGTTTAATTTTAATTATTCCTATCTTTCCGTTTATTTCCATTCCCATCATTCGGAGGGTTTCAGTGAATATTTAAACCGGAAGCGAATCAACCATGCGATGGAATTATTACGCCAGGGGACGCTTCCTGTTTCCGACGTATGCGGGACGGTTGGTTTTACAGACCCAAGTTATTTTACACGGGTTTTTAAGAAATTGACCGGAACCACTCCACGGGATTACAGGAGAAAATTCGGGAAAACAGAGGAGTAATTTGAAATGAAGTTTTCAAAGCGGATTCATACGATATACCCGGGCAGCCTGTTTATGAAGATTGCGGGTGTTGTCGTAATTGGCGTACTGATTGTTTCTGTTTTTACATGGGGGGCGGCCTTTCGTTTGACAAGGCAGGGGTATGTAGAAACAATGAGCCAGTCCAATCAACAGATCCTTACAATGGTCAAGTCCAAAATAGAAACGGCAAACGACAAGATTACCGACGTGGAATTGGCGATTAACAACAGCGGGGCGTTTTCGCAGTATTTGAAGTCCGGGCCGGAAAACCCAAAGTTGTTTCATTTGGTTTACGATATGCTCAAAGAACTGAATACCGTCAAGCCGGATACGTTTTATGACATCGCGGTAGTTGGCACAAACGGTCAGTGTTATGTCAGCAATCAAACCAGCCTTTCCATTCCCGCGGAAGAACTTTTGAAGGATAAAATCACACAGGACGCACGCGAACAGCCCAACCGCATTTTATACCGCTTTGTGAAAAAGGGAATTACGCAAAATTCAAAGGACAGCAGTGCTTTTGTTGCCATAAAGGCGCTGACTTACCCCGGAACAAAAAAACCATACGGCTTCGCATATGTTGTCATGAAACAGCAGGACTTGCGCGCTTTTTTTGATAACCTGAGCAACAGCACAAACAATCTGATGATGCTGGATACATCCGGGAATATCGTGTCTTCGTCGAACGAGGAAATAATCGGCCAGAAAGAGGAAGACCTGGCACGGATTATTCAGGATATGAACGCGAAAAAAGAAACCAGCCGATACGCACAGCTGCGAAACAAACCGGTGCTTGTGCTGGCATGCCCGGTACCGCGTTGGAATTTGTACGCGGTAAGTGTTTTTGACTATGCCCGGGCGCTGAATGAATTTAACGGGAGCATTTATATTCTGGTGATTTGTTCTATCATTACCGGCGTGGTTTTAATTGTTTTGTTCCTGCTCATTCGCCAGATTATACAGCCAATCAATAAGCTGGTACATACGATGGAAAAAGTGACAAAGGAAGGACTTCCGGATCACATAGCGGTTATCGACAACGGCTATGAAGTACGGCAGTTATCCAGCGCTTTCAGCATGATGATCGATCATATCAACGATTATGTGCGTCAGCTGATCCAGCTGGAGCAGGATAAACGCCGTATGGAAATCCATACGCTTCAGATGCAAATTAATCCGCATTTTATCTATAATACGCTGACATCCATCAAGTGGCTGATCTGGCAGAAGGATTCCGAAAAAGCGGTGCAAAGCATTGACACGTTTACTCTGCTTCTGCGCAGCACGATCCGTGACAGCCAAAAATTTATTCCGGCGTCGGAAGAAGTTGAAAATCTGAAAAATTATATCTTTTTGCAAAAAATCAGGTTTGGCCAGCAGATCCAGACTGCTGTTTTTCTGAGTCCGGCCGCGGCGGATTGCCTGATGCCGAAGCTGCTGCTTCAGCCTTTTTTAGAGAACTCTTTCTTTCATGCATTTGCAAACCGGCAGCAGGGCGTAATATCCCTGTTTATTGACTGCCACGGTCAGAATCTGGTCTGCGAACTGATTGACGACGGTGTTGGCATGATGCAGAGCAAGGCGGACGAGCTGCTTGCAGGGCAGCCGGACGAGGATTGCCGGTCAATTGGTATTCGAAATGTGAACGCCCGTATTCACCTGCTGTTTGGGGAACAGTACGGGGTAAAAATCTTCAGCGAACCGGGACACGGTACTTCCGTAATGACAACCCTTCCAATCATTCGGGAAGGTAATAACGCAGATGAAGAAAATACCAATATCCAAAATAAATCCTGAATCGGCAGGAAAAGCATGATGACATCTCCTAAAAAAGATACCAATACATCTCAATATAGTCCTATGGTGTTTGTGCAGAATCATGGTAAGATAATTGCAACGATTAAGATCATCTTGCAAGCGAAAAAGTGTAAGTGCATATGAAGAAATTTTTTTAGGAGGAGTTATCTATGAAAGGTAAACGCATTGCAGCAGTTTTACTCAGCGCAGCGATGCTGGTAAGCATGGCCGCTTGCAGCGGCGGCACCGCAAATACGTCTTCTGCAGCGGCGAATTCGCAGGCCGCACCTTCATCCGCAGACAATACAGCGAAAAAACTGACGATTTGGGCATGGGATGATACGTTCAATGTAAAGGCGGCAAATGAAGCAAAGGAAATTTACGCCAAGTCGAATCCGGATGTTACCGTGAATGTTGTAAGTATGGCTCAAAACGATATCGTGGCAAAAATGAATACGGCCTTTGAATCCGGCAACATGGACGGTATGCCGAATATTGTCTTGATTGAAGATTACAGAATCCAGAATTATCTGAAATCGTATCCGGGCGTACTCAGCGATCTTTCCGACATCACCAAAACCGATAAATTCATGGATTATAAACTGAAGATCATGACGGAGAACAATAAAGTTTACGGCGTTCCCTTTGACTCCGGCGTTGCCTGCGTATTTTACCGCAGCGATTTGATTAAACAGGCCGGCTACAAGGATTCGGATATGCAGAGCCTCACTTGGGATAAGTTCATTGAGATCGGCAAGGCTGTTAAGGCGAAAACCGGTAAAGCAATGATTAACGTTGACCCGAATGACCTGGGAATTATCCGCATGATGATACAGTCGGCGGGCAAATGGTATGTCGATGCCGACGGAAAAGCCGATATTGCCAACAATGCCGCATTAAAAGAGGCACTTGCCATTTACAAAAAAATGCAGACAGAAGGAATCACCGTTACCTCTTCCGGCTGGGATGCGGGTGTAGCTGCTGTCAACGACAGCAAAGCTGCAACAGCGGTAATGGGGTGCTGGTATGCGTCCAGCATCAAAAAAGCCGCGGATCAGTCCGGTAAATGGGCTGTGGCGCCTTTCCCAAAAATGTCCAATGTCTCCGGTTCCGTTAATTCCAGCAACTGCGGCGGCGCAAGCTGGTATGTCATTGATAAGGTTCCCGGAAAAGACACTGCGAAAGACTTTTTGAGCAAGACCTTTGCATCCAACACGGATTTACTCGACAGCCTGTGTAAGGACATCAGCCTTGTAAGTACTTATAAAGACACGGCTTCCGGGAAAAACGTGAATACGCCGGATGCCTTTTTCAACAACCAGCCGATCTATAAGGACTGGAATGACTGGACCAAAAACATCCCCGCTGTCAATTATGGTACTTCCACATATGATATTGAAAGCAAAATGACGGAAGCGGTTCAAAGCATCGTGAAAGGGTCGTCAATCGATGACACTTTGAAAAACACTCAGACAGAAGTCGAAGGCATTCTTTCCGCTGCCGGCTAATAAAATTTCGAATAGCAGCCATTGCCATTGAATGGCAATGGCTGCTTTACATAAGGAGGCTTCTCGCGTGAACGGCAACCAATTTCCAGCCGACGGACAGGGAAAAAATCAAATGTGGAAAACATCGGACAAAGTAACGCATCATACTTTAGAAAAAAAATTAAACCGCTGGGGTTGGATTTTTGTCTCCCTGAGCGCCGTTTTAATAAGCGTCTTCGTATTCATTCCGATGGTCGGGGCGCTGATCATGTCCTTCCAGACAGGGAAGGGCGTCAATGCGCATTTTGGCGGTTTGACAAATTATATCCGCCTTTTTACAGACCAGACGGTAGGAAAGGCTTTGGGCAATACTTTTATTTATCTGATCATTCAGGTCCCGATCATGATCGTTCTTGCCTTGATTATTTCGGTTCTTCTCAACGACGATAAATTAAAAGGACGCACATTTTTTCGTATTGCCATCTTTTTGCCGTGCATCACTTCTTTAGTTTCTTATTCTCTCATCATGAAGAATATCTTTTCCAATGACGGTATATTCAATCAAATGCTTGCTCATATCGGGCTGTCTCCTATTTTGTGGACGACGGACCCTTTTTGGGCGAAAGTGCTGATTATTATCTCGATTACCTGGCGCTGGACCGGATATAATATGGTCTTTTATCTTTCAGGAATGCAGGGCATTGAACCCAGCATCTATGAAGCGGCTGAAATTGACGGCGCCAATGCCGTAAAAAAATTCACCCATATGACGATCCCTCTGCTGAAACCGATTATCCTGTTTACCACAATAACGTCCACCATCGGTACGTTGCAGCTTTTCGATGAAGTGCAGAATATTACACAGGGCGGCCCGGCAAACGGGACGGTCACGATTTCTCAGTATATTTATAATCTATGCTTTAAGTATACGCCGAATTTCGGGTATGCCTGCGCTGTAGCGTTCATTGTGGTAATTCTGATTGTAATTCTTTCTATGATTCAAATGAAGGTAGGAGGGAAAGATAACCAATGAAAAGGAATAAAACACTTTCGGTGCTGAAATATATTTTTTTGGCGGTCTTATCCGCTGTTTCAATCTTCCCGTTTTTTTGGATGATCATATCCGCTACAAACACCGCTGCGGAAGTAAACGCCGGGAAGTTGACTTTTGGCGCTCACTTAGCGGAAAACCTTAGCAGCCTGTTTCACAGTGACCTCCATTTTGGAGCTTCGGTTGGCAATTCTATGATTATTGCCTTGATCACAACGGTTCTGGCGCTGCTCATTTCCTCCGTCGCCGGCTATGGTTTTGAAATTTTCCGCAGCAAGGCGCGCGACCGCGTATTTAACATTCTGCTGCTTTCCATGATGATACCGTTCTGCGCCCTGATGATTCCGCTGTATCGTATGTTCGGCGCGGCAGGCAAAGCAGGTTTGACGGGTATTGGGCTGAACACGCTGTTTTCGGTCATTATGCCGTCCATATGCACCGCCTTTTTAATCTTTTTCTTCCGCCAGAATGCAAAAAGTTTCCCGAAAGATATTCTGGAAGCGGCGCGGATCGACGGGCTGAATGAGCCGAGAATCTTTATCCATATGTATGTGCCGGTCATGAAATCTTCTTATGCCGCGGCTGCGATTGTTACCTTTATGAGCAGCTGGAACAACTACCTGTGGCCGTTGGTGGCTCTGCAGGACCCGCAGAAGCGCACGGTTCCGCTCATTCTTTCCGCTATGGGTTCTTCCTATACGCCGGACTATGGAATGATTATGGCCGGAATTGTGATTGCCACGCTCCCGACGGGGATTCTTTTCTTCATGATGCAGAAACAGTTCGTCGCAGGCATGATCGGTTCGGTAAAATAAATATTTTGAAATAGGAAGTCACTTCCGTAAAACAAGGAGGAAACGATGGGAACAAGCCGTTTTGAAATCCGAGATCAGTTTTATTTAGACGGAAAGCCGTTTCAGATTATTTCCGGCTCCATCCATTATTTCAGGGTTGTGCCGGAATATTGGCGTGACCGGCTGGAAAAGCTGCGGTCCATGGGATGCAATACAGTTGAAACATATATTCCGTGGAATTTGCATGAACCGCATCCCGGCGAATTTTTATTCGACGGAATACTGGATTTTGTAAAATTTTTAAAAACGGCGCAGGAACTTGGGCTTTGGGCCATTGTGAGGCCGTCGCCGTATATCTGCGCCGAGTGGGAATTGGGCGGGCTGCCCGCATGGCTGCTTGCCGAAGACGGGATGCGCCTGCGCTGTACCTATCCTCCTTTTTTACATGCTGTGCGGGAATATTATCAGGCGCTTTTTAAAGTGCTGGCTCCGCTTCAAATTGATAACGGCGGTCCGATTCTTTTGATGCAGGTGGAAAATGAGTACGGTGCATATGGCGACGAACAGGCTTATTTGGAAGCCCTGCGTTCCGAAATGCAGAAGAATGGCGTTACGGTACCGCTTGTAACGTCGGATGGCCCATGGGGAGACTATCTTGACAACGGAAATCTGCCCGGCACCTTAGCAACCGTGAATTTTGGGTCAAAACCGGAAACACAGCTGCCTGTTTTGCAGAAAAAAATCAAGGCCGGCCCACTGATGTGCATGGAATTTTGGGTCGGCTGGTTTGACGCGTGGGGCGACAAAAAGCATCATACCGCTTCGGCGGAAAATTCCGCGAAAGATTTGGATTTCATCCTTGCAAACGGAAGCGTCAACCTTTATATGTTTCACGGCGGTACAAATTTTGGTTTTATGAACGGTTCCAATTATTATGGGCGCCTTTCCCCGGACGTGACTTCTTACGACTACGACGCGCCCCTTTCCGAAGACGGTACAATTACAGAAAAATATTTGGAATTCCGCAAGGTGATAAGCAAGTATGCCAATGTGTATCCGATGACCTTTTCGACTGAAATAGAACAATGTTCCTATGGAAAGCAGGCGGTTGCCGACCGGGTTTCCCTGTTTTCCGTCCTCCCGGATCTTGCGCTGCCGACGGAAAGCCCCTGGCCGCTTTCCATGGAGAAACTGGGGCAGAATTATGGGTATACGTTGTACCGCTCCTATTTCAAAAAAGAGGCGCAGGTTGGGAAGTTACAGCTTTTGGACACAAATGACCGCGCACAGATTTTCTTTGATCAGCAGCATTTCCTAACGCTGTACGACCTCGAACTGCAGAAAGAATATGACGTGCCTTCCGGCTTCGGGCATAGTGAGCAGATCGATATCCTTACGGAGAATATGGGGCGCGTGAATTACGGCCCGAGAATGGAGTATCAGCACAAAGGAGTTAACGGCGCGGTACTGCTCAACGGCCACGGTCATGCAGGCTGGAGAATGTATCCGCTGCCGATGGACGCTGAAATGGCTGAAAAGCTGGATTTTCGAAAAGATTATCAGCAGGGTACCCCGTCCTTTTACCGTATCCCGTTTCAGGTTGAAAAAAGGGGCGATACCTTTTTGGATTTGTCCGGCTGGGGAAAAGGATGCGCCCTGCTGAACGGTTTCAATTTAGGCCGTTTTTGGGATAAAGGCCCTCAAAAGCGTTTGTATGTTCCCGCTCCTTTACTGAGACAGGGAGAAAACGAATTGATTTTATTTGAGACCGAAGGAAAAACAGCGGATTACGTTCGGTTTTTGGCAAAACCGGAACTGGGTTGAAATTGATAATCTTTCAGCTTTGCAAACAAAAACCTGCGCATAGTGCTGAAATGAATACCGGGATCATCAAAATATATCCTTTCATTTTTTGCAGGAATTGTTATAATTATTGTATAAACTGTTTGACGGAAAGATCATCTTGCATAAGGAGCTTTTTATGGCCATTTTATATGATAATTCAAAAAAAATTTTTACGCTTCAAACACAGGATTCAACTTACCAGTTCTGTATCTCTCAATTTGGATATTTGCTGCATTTATACTACGGACGAAAAATGGAATACGGAGACGCCTCCGGCCTGATTCACACAGGGGACCACGGCTTTTGCCCCTGCCCGAACGAGGCGAAAGACGATCGTACTTTTTCCCTTGACTTTTTGCCTCAGGAATACCCATCCTTAGGAAACGGTGACTACCGAACGCCGTGCCTTGCCGTCAGCTATCCCAACGGGTCCAGCGCGTGCGATCTGAGGTATGTTTCGCACAGGATCTTCAGCGGAAAACCTGCTTTGAACGGACTCCCGGCCCTGTACTGCAACGAAGGCAGCTGCGAAACGCTGGAAATTATTCTTCAGGATTCTTCGGAACCGATTGAAGTGCATTTATTTTATTCTGTTTTTGAAACCCAGAATGCAATTTCCCGTTCATGTTCTGTTGTTAACAAGACCCGGCATGCTGTTTTTTTGGATTCCGTCCTTTCCTGCTGCATGGACTTTTACGGCGATCATTATGATTTCATGACCTTTTACGGAAGGCACGCAATGGAACGCAGTGTGGAACGCCGCAGGCTTACGCACGGGAAAACGGTGGTTGACAGTGTCCGGGGAGCGTCAAGCCACCAGCAAAATCCGTTTGTTATTCTCTGCGAACCGAACGCAGATGAGGATAAAGGGGAATGCTACGGCATTTCTTTGCTGTACAGCGGCAATTTTGCCGCCTGTGCGGAAGTTGACCAATTTGACCAGACCCGCTTTACCATGGGAATAAACCCCAACTTATTCCGCTGGAAACTTGCGCCGGGGGAAAGCTTCCAAGCGCCCGAAACGGTTTTATCCTATAGCCCGGAAGGGCTGGGCATGCTCTCCGGGCAGTTCCACACGCTTTTCCGGAACAATCTTTGCAGGGGCTGCTATAAAGACAGGCGTCGTCCCGTTTTGATCAACAACTGGGAAGCAACCTATTTTGATTTTAACGAAGATAAGCTGGTGCGAATCGCGGAGGAAGCCTCCAAGGCGGGAATCGAGCTTCTGGTAATGGATGACGGGTGGTTCGGCAGCCGGAACAACGACTGCACCAGCCTCGGCGACTGGACTGTCAACCGAAAAAAATTGCCGAACGGTCTGGATGGCCTTTGCCGAAAAATCAACGGGCTGGGCATGAAGCTCGGCATTTGGTTTGAGCCGGAGATGGTTTCTGAAAACAGCGAATTGTACAGAAAGCATGGGGAATGGTGTCTGCGGATTCCCGGGAGGCCGAATCAAAGGGGGCGTTCCCAATTTGTGCTGGATTTTTCGCGGTCTGACGTAGTGGATTATCTATTTAACAGCATTTCGGAAGTGCTGCATTCGGCGAATATTGAATATGTAAAATGGGATATGAACCGCCATTTAACGCAGGCATGGTCCGCCGGCGTTCCTGCGGAACGCGAGGGAGAAGTGTATCACCGCTATGTTTTAGGGGTGTATAATCTGCTGGAACGTCTTTTAAAAGCGTTTCCGAATATCTTATTCGAAGGCTGTGCCGGGGGAGGCGGGCGTTTCGATGCCGGGATGCTTTATTATACGCCCCAGATTTGGTGCAGCGACAATACAGATGCCATTGATCGGCTCGAAATCCAGTACGGGACGTCCTTCGCATATCCGGCCTGCTCTATGGGTTCCCATGTGTCGGCATGTCCAAACCACCAGACGGGCAGGTCGGTTCCTTTAAAAACCAGAGGGATCGTTGCCATGTCCGGCGCTTTTGGCTTTGAACTCGATTTAGAAAAGCTAAATGCCGGCGAAAAAGAAGAAATCGCTTCCCTTGTAAAGCAATACAAAAAATATTATAAATTGATTGGCAGAGGAAATTATTACCGACTTACCGACCCGCACGGGTGTGTCTCCGCCTGGCAGTTTGCATCCGCCGACCGAAAAGAGGCGCTTGTCAATATTGTCGTCACGCGCGCACGGGCAAACGCAATCCCGCCTGTTTTAAAATTAGAGGGCCTGGATGAGGCAAAATCCTACAGAATAGTTTGTGATGATTTGGAATTTAAAGATTATTATAAAGATTGCAGCGGTTCCGCCCTGATGAATGCCGGACTTCGGATTCCGAATTTGTATGGGGATTATCCGTCCCTGCAAATTCACCTGCTCGCAGAGGATGATCAATAGCGATTCTTTATCAATATAAATCCGGTGGCTGCTGCAAAACAGTCCTATGTTTCTTATGCTGATTCAGCAAGTACTTTAAAAGCTTATAATAACAGCATATAGGGAGGCCCCTCGTCAACGCAATGGCGGGGGGCCTCCCTTATTCTGACCAAAATATTGACCGAGTGGTCTGTTTGTGCTATACTAAATTTTACAGACCATTTGGTCTATTTTTTATAGTAAGGTGATAATATGAAACGTGAGGAAAAAAACGCGCAGTCAAGGCAGCGAATTCTCGAGGCTTCGCTGCGGGAATTTTCCGCCAAGGGCTATGATGGAGCCTCGTTGAATACGGTCTGTACAAAAAACGATATTTCAAAAGGAATCATCTATCACTATTTCAAGGACAAAGATGAGATTTATCTGTTTTGTGTACAGGAATGCTTTGAAAAGCTGACCTCGTATATAACGGATGCCATAAAAGGGATGGCGGGTTCCGTGGAACAGCGCCTGCGCGGATATTTTGACGCAAGGCTTCGGTTCTTCGCGGAAAATCCGCTGTATCTGGGCATCTTCACCGATGCGGCGCTAAACCCGCACGACAGTCTGCTCGGCGATATCACGGAAGCACGCAAGGCGTTTGATGAGCTGAACATCTCCGTATTGACCGGCCTTCTGGAAAGCACTACGCTGCGCAAGGGCGTTACGGTGTCCGCCGTGGTTGAGGATTTCAGAATGTACATGGACTATTTCAATCTGTGTTTCAAGGCGGCGCTGGCCGGAGCGTATTCTCCCGAACAGGCACTCCGTAAACATGAAGAAAGGTGTCACCGGCAGCTCGGTATTCTGCTGTACGGTGTATTAGGTGATAGAGATGAAAACAGATAAAAGTGCATCGAAAGAATCCCTGCTGTCCACGGTCGAACCGTCGAAAGCAATCATCACTCTTGCCATACCGGCGACACTGGCGCTGTTGGCAAAGGCGGTCTACAACATCGTAGACACAGCGTATATCGGCATGCTGCACAGCGATACGGCTCTCGCGGCGGTCGGCGTGACGCTGCCTCTGCTGCTCATTATGGTCTCGGTGGAAAACATATTTGCCGCAGGTGCCGCGGTATTGGCGGGGCGGCAGCTTGGGGCGAACGATAAGGACGGCGCGAACCGCACCGTTACGACCATCGTTGGGCTGTCGATGGTGATCGGTGCCGGTCTGTGCATTTTAGGCATCATCTTTATGGACCCTATCTTGCGGGCCTTTGGCGCTTCCGACGCGGTACTGCCGCAGGCGAAAGACTACGCTTTCTGGATGTTTATCGCCGCGCTGTTTAATCTTCCGGCCCAAAGCCTCAACTGTGCAGCGCGTGCGGAGTCCTCGGTCCGGATATCTTCCATTGCCGTTATCGTCGGTGCGGCGCTGAACGTGGTGCTCGACCCGGTGTTTATGTTCTCGTGGGGCTTTAATATGGGCGTGGAAGGCGCTTCCCTCGCCACTACCGTTTCGCAGTTTGTTACCTTCGTTATCCTGCTATGGTTTTATCTGGGCGGGCATTCCATTATTAAGGTTCAGCCGAAATACTTTAAGCTTTCCGGCAAGCTGGTGTGGGATGTGGTGTCGATCGGAATTCCAACGGCAGTCATCCAGATCTGTCTTGCGGTTGCTACATCGCTGACGAACATCGCAGCAAAGCCGCTGCCGGATTCCGACCTCATTATCGCAGCCTACGGTGTGGTGCAGCGGCTTATCCTTATCGGATGCTATGTTGTCATGGGCTTTATGCAGGGGTATCAGCCGGTGGCATCCTATGCCTTTGGCGCGAAGAACGAAGAACGCTTCCACCATTCGACCCGCTTCGCCCTGCATGGTTCACTGCTGCTGACCGTGGCGGTGGCAGCCGTATATATCCTACTGGCGCAGCCGCTGATCCTGCTGTTCAACCGTAACCCGGCTGTGGTGGAGTTCGGCAAGTGGCTGCTGATCTCACAGGTAGCCCTATACCCGGCTTTCGGCCTCTGCTACATGATGACCATCACCTTCCAGACAATCGGCTCATCGCGCATGGGGCTGTTCCTGTCGCTCATCCGTCAGGGACTGTTTTATGTCCCCTTTATTTTGACGCTGCCGGGTGTTCTCGGCGTAACCGGCATCTACCTCTCCCAACCCGCTGCCGATGTGCTGACCATCCTTGTATGCCTCTTCTTAATCAAACCGATGAAGCGTATCGCCTCCCGGAACATGGGGGTGCAAACAGGGGATACCAATATGAAAGGGTGCCGGGAATCAAATTAACTGCCGTAAACTGCAAAGAAATGAAAGATACCATTCAGTCGCAAAAAGAATGCCCGCGGAATGTTCGAAAACCAACATTCCGTGGGCATTTTATCGCATATGAATCTTAAATAAAAGGGACAGCAAAGAATTTATTCGTAATCGTTGGCAAGGTGGAAATAATCGATCAGATAGAAGAGCAGGCTCAGGATCATTCCTACGATGGTTGCAAGGGCCATGCCTCTAAGCGGGACGGATCCAAGGGGGACAGAGACGCCGCTCAGGCCGGTGATAAATACAACGGAAGTTAACGCCAGGTTGCGGGAACGGCTGTAATCCACTTTCGCTTCAACCAGCAGCCGGATACCGGAGGCTGCAATCATGCCGTAAAGCAGGAAGCTTACGCCGCCGATTACGGGGCCGGGGATGGTTTGAATTAACGCGGTCAGCTTTCCAATGAAAGCGATAATAATCGACAGGATGGCAGCGCCCCCGATTACCTGTACGCTGTACACTCTGGTAATTGCCATAACGCCGATGTTTTCTCCATAGGTCGTAGTGGGAACAGAACCGCAGAAACCGGAAAGCATCGTAGAAATACCGTCGGCCAGCAGTGTTCTGTGCAGCCCGGGGTCTTTAACGAGGTCCCTCCCGACAATCTTGCTTGTTACGAGCTGATGCCCGATATGTTCGGAAATAACCACAAGGGAGGCCGGCAGGATAATACGGATTGCATCCCAATCAAAAATCGGTGCTGAAAAATTCGGTATTGCAAACCAGGGAGCCTGCTGAACCGGCGTGAAATCCACCAAATGAAGAATGCAGGCCAGCACGTATCCGGTAACGATGGCGATCAGTAAGGGAATAACTGCGAAGAATTTACGGAACAGTACGGAGCCGAACACAGCAACCAGTAAAGTAACGAGGAAAACGGCGACGAATTTTGGATCGATACTTTTGTATGTGTCCGAAACCACAATGCCGCCGCTTTGAGCAGCAGTACCCGCAAGCTCCAGCCCGATCAGTGCAACAACAGCGCCCATCGCGGCGGGGGGCAGCACCACATCGATCCATTTGATACCGAAGAAGCGAATGATGAGGGCAACGATACAGAAGACGGCGCCCGCCGCGATAAAGCCGCCCAGGGCGTATTGATAATTCATGGATTTATTGCCGATGATCAGTAAAACAGGCGCAATAAAAGCAAAGCTGGAGCCTAAATAGGCAGGGGCTTTGCCTTTTGTAATGAGAATAAAAATTAATGTACCGATACCGTTCATCAGCAGTACGATCGCAGGGTTCATGTGGAATGTCAGCGGAACGATCACAGACGCGCCGAACATGGCAAACATGTGTTGGAGACTGAGCGGAATGCTCTTCAGGATAGGGACTTTCTCTTCTACTTGGATAATTTCTCTCTGCATGGTGACACCTCAATCTTTTCTTTTGGAATCCGTTAATCAATTGGTACCTTTACCGATGATTAATTTAAGCCAAACTATCTAATTATACGTTTTATAACAAAAGATGTCAAGATGTGAGGGAAAATAAATGAAAATGCAGTTTTAATGCAGAAACATTAATACGGCCAGAGGGCGGATTCTTTCTCCGCTTCGGCTACAGCCTTTTTATAAACCGTGTCGAAGGCTTCGCCATGCGCTTCGGCGGCTCCTTTTACATCCTCATATTCCGGTTTGTATTTTGTAATGCCGCCGCCCCGGCTGACCTTGATACGGATGGAGCCGTACGCCGTCTGAACCGTCTGGAAGGAGGATTTTAAAATCGTGCGGGAACAGGCCGATGCCCGTATGCCCAGCGTTGTGGTGTGCAGAAGCATCAGCCGCGTAAGCTGCTCCTGCAATTGCGGTCTGCACAGGCAGGTCAGAAGAACCGAAGGGCGGCTTTTTTTCATCTGAACCGGCGCTGCAAAAACGTCCAGCGCGCCGCTTTCCAGCAGCCGGTTCATGGCAAAACCGATCGCCTCCGGCGTCATGTCGTCAAGGTTGCAGCGAAGCTCCGCGATTTCGTCCGAATATGCATCGGATTCCGACCAGAAGGCGCGCACGCAGTTTGCCGCCTCGAAGTCCTTCGTTCCCATGCCGCAGCCGATTTTATCCACCCGCATCGGCGGCATCGGGCCGAAACGGGAGACAAAATGCCGCAGAAGCGCCGCGCCGGTAGGCGTGCAGAGCTCGCCGCGGATATCGCCGCCGTAAATGGGTATGCCCGTCAAAAGCCGCGCTGTGGCGGGCGCCGGAACGGGCAGCAGGCCGTGCGCACAGCGGACAAAACCGCTTCCTACATGAACCGGGGACGCCGTGATTTCCTCCGCGCCCAGCAGATGGAACAGCAGACAGCAGCCGACAACGTCGGCGACGGCGTCCAAAGTACCGATTTCATGGAAATGAATTTGTTCCACCGGAACGCCGTGCACACGGGATTCCGCTTCCCCGATTTTCTGATAGACCGCGGATGCGTTTTCCCGGACTTCCTCCGGAACCGGAAGCCGTGCAATCAGGGATTTTATACTTTCATAGTTGTGGCCGGCCATTTTCTCATGGTGGGAATGTTCCGGCGCTTCGGTTTCCTCCTGCCCGTTTACTGAGACAACCATATGACTGCCGGAAATGCCGCACTTCACAGCGGGAATGCAGCGAACCGCAACGCCCGGCAGCCCGAGGGAGTTCATCTGCTTTAAAAAGCCTTCCCGGTCGGGGTAAAGCTCGAGAAGAGCGGCTGTCAGCATATCTCCGGCGGCGCCCATATTGCATTCAAGATACAGTTTTTTCATTTCTTATCCCCCATATGGTTGATCCTGCTGGCGAGGAATCCCGCGCCGAAGCCGTTGTCGATATTCACCACGCTGACGCCGCTCGCGCAGGAGTTCAGCATGGAAAGCAGGGCGGACAGACCGCCGAAATTCGCCCCGTAGCCAACACTGGTCGGCACGGCAATCACGGGGCAGTCCGCAAGGCCGCCGATCACACTGGCGAGCGCGCCTTCCATGCCCGCAACGGCGACGATGACGCGCGCTTCCAGAATGATATCCAGATTGGAAAGCAGGCGATGAAGCCCGGCTACGCCTACGTCGTACAGGCGGGTGACCCTGTTTCCCAGCGCTTCTGCGGTGCGGGCGGCTTCCTCTGCCACGGGAAGGTCGCTGGTTCCGGCGGCGGCAACGACGATGGTGCCGGAAGAAGTAACTTCCGCCCTGCGCCCCGCAATCCCGATTCGGGATACCTCGTCGTAATCCAGCGGGATTTCCTTTTCCACCTTTTTCGCGGCTTCGGGGGAAAGACGGGTAATCAGGATGTTTTCCGAGCCGTTTTCCCGCATAACGGAAGCAATGCCGATAATCTGCTCCGGCGTTTTCCCGCTTCCGTAAATAACCTCGGGCACGCCCTGCCGCAGTTCGCGGTGCAGGTCGACCTTCGCGTAGCCCAAATCCTCGTAGGGACTCATCCGGAGCTTTAAAACCGCTTCTTCGGGGGTAAGGGTACCGTCCTTTACCTCCTGAAGCAGCGCCAGCGTTTTTTTCGTATCCATTTTACCCTTCCTTTCCGCCTCGGGGGGTTAAGTCCAGCAGTACGCCGTCGAACCAGCGGGAAAGTTCCCGCGTAAGTTCTTCCTTCTTCAAAAGCGCCATGGGAAACTGGCTTTCGGGAAGCTGGATTTTCGCGGCGTTGTGGAAATAGCGTACCCGGAAATCGGTGAACCCCATGGAAAACAGGATCGCTTCGCCCTTCGCAACCTGATCGAGCCGTTCGGAAGTAATCTTTGTTCCGGTGGGAATCCGCGTCGCCAGACAGGCGTAAGCCGGTTTGTCATACGTAAACAGCCCGGCCTCTTTGGAAAGCCGCCGGATTTCCGGCTTGGTCAGGCCGCATTCGCGCAGGGGCGAGCGGACGCCCAGTTCCTTTAACGCGCGCATCCCGGGCCGGTCGTCCGCAAGGTCGGAAGCGTTCGTACCGTCCATCAAGAGGGGACAGCCATCCTTTTTTGCAAGTTCCAGAAGCTGTGTAAACAGGGCTGTTTTGCAGTAATAACAGCGAAGCGGGTCGTTGGCGGCAACCTGCGGGCTTTTCAGCACGTCGACTTCCGCAACGGTAAGCGGAACGCCGAGTTCCTCGGCCAGCCGCCGCGCGTCGTCCAGTTCAAACTGCGGCTGAAAAGCGGAATGAATGAAATACGCGTGAACAGCACAGCCGTAATGTTTGGCCGCGTACAGCAGATAGGAGGAATCCACTCCGCCGGAAAAAGCGAGGGCGGCGCGTGGATTTTGTGAAAAGAAGGTTTTCAGATCCATTTTAACTCCTTAAAACGAAAAGGCCCACGGAACGTGAGCCATGCAGACGGTCGGCAAACCGCGGCGCATAGCACATTGCCGTTTCTCTGCGCGGCAATGTTTTCCCGATTTACCACAGCCTGTCCGGTGTTCAGAACCGGATGGTTTACGTTCATGAGCCTTCTGGCGGTATGCATGGCTTCTGCCATGCGTTTCTATCTCAATATTTTACCTTTGAACAGGAGGTTTGTCAATTGGAGCGGCACGGGGCTTCCGTTGACGAACAACCCTTTTGATGCTATGATAATAAGGAATTTTTATGCGGTATATTTTGGAGGAATACAATAGTGAAAGTGGTTGTAATCGACGGCCAGGGCGGCGGAATGGGCCGAAGTCTGGTGGAGAAGCTGAAAACAGAAATTCCCGGCGCCAAAGTGATCGCGGTCGGAACCAATTCCCTTGCCACCTCGGCAATGCTGAAAGCGGGCGCGGACGCCGGAGCAACCGGGGAAAACGCGGTGATTTTCAATTGTTCCAACGCCGATATCATCGCGGGGCCGATCGGAATCCTGCTGGCCAACGGCATGCTGGGCGAAATATCCCCGAAGATGGCGTGCGCCGTTTCCGGAAGCGCGGCGCAGAAGGTGCTGATTCCGGTTTCCACCTGCCGTGTGCACATCGCCGGAGCGGAGGACAAGCCCATGGCGAAGTATATCGAGCAGGCGGTTGAAACGGTGAAGAAACTGACCAGCCAGTGACGGATGGGTTTCCGGCAAATTTTTTTTGGAATCCGAGGAGTGTGAAATCACGGAAAAGATCGAATTTGTTTTTGATACGCAAATGCTGGTCGAGGGCGAAAATATCCCGGTTGATGCGATTCGGGAGCATTTGGAGCATGCTCCGTCCGGCGACAGCCTGCTGGTTGTGGGTGACGAGGAACTTGTCCGGATACATTTTCACACCAATGAACCGTGGGAAGTCATGAAATACCTTTCACAGTTTGGCACGATCTATGATGTGGTTATTGAAAACATGCAAAAACAAAGCGAAGCTTTTGGAAAATAGGGTGCGGGAACGCAAAGTCCCGGGTACCCTGTCATTGGTGTGTTGACTTCCCTCTGAATTGTGCTATAATAGTAAAGCTAAATACCCGCCCGTGGCGAAGCTGGATATCGCAGCAGATTCCGATTCTGAAGGCCGGGGGTTCGAATCCCTCCGGGCGGGCCATAATATTTTAAGCGCTGTTCCGTGCTCGGAGGGTGAGAACCCCCCGGTGCAGGTTGGAAGCAGCGCTTTTTTCTTTCTTCCTGATATTTACCGAAGGGACTCGCGGAACGCGGGCTGAGATTGCACCACCTTCGAATCCCTCCGGGCGGGCCAGCGGCGAGTCGCCGCGCACAGGACGCGCACTTCACATTTGTGGAGTGCGTTTTCTTTTTGCACGCGTCTTTGGCAGACGAACTTTTAACATGTTCTAAGCGCTGTTCCATGCCCGGAGGGTGAGAACCCCCCCGGTGCAGGTTGGGAGCAGCGCTTTTTTAAAAAGGATGGAACCTTCGCAGATTCATTCTTGTGTTTTTGCATGCCTTATGATATGTTAGGTACAGATTATTTAAAGGGAGGACTTGAAATGGGCGATGGAAAGGCACCATGTAAGCACAGATATATTGTGGGTTATATGGCAAGAATGCCGCAGCCATTTTTTCGTAGTTTATCTTGCGATACCTGTGGCCGTCGAATACGGCTCAGCACCCCTTGGAAGGTTTTGTTTATCTTTATCCATTTCATTGCTTTCGTTTTTGCTTATCATGTGGCGTCCTTTGTCCATATACCCTTTTTAGGAAGTACGTTCTTTGTGTCGCTTGTCGTTTTCGTTTTACTCGATTTCATTGTTGTGCAGTTGAATCGACTTATTTTGAGATATGGAAAATGGATCGAGCTTGATTCAAAATAAGTCCATTAAAAGCCGTAACGGGAATTCATCCGGGTGCTTGTATTCTCTAATAAAGCAATGATATACATATTTATGCGCTGTTCTGTGCCCGGAGGGTGAGAACCCCCCGGTGCAAGCCGGGAGCAGCGCTTTTTTCTAAAAAAGCTTGAACCCTCGTAGCTTAATTCTTTTGTTTTTACATTCCTTATGATATAGTTAGATACAGATTATTTATATTATACGAGATTATATGAGGTACCCATGTTAGACTTTCTTAATAGAATTCGGAAGCCGGTATCCATACCCATATCGAAAAAACGACTCTATTCATTTTTTATTCTGCTTGCGGGAATTTTATTGGGAACGATTTCAAAGATGCTTGATGAGACCGCCAGTAATTTCTTGCCTCCGCTGCTTGAAAATCTTGACTTAGGGAATTTCTTTTCACGGATGGGGATTTGGATTTTCTTGGCTGTGCTGATTTCTGTATGCAGCAAAGCTCCTTTTAGGGCTGCCGCTAATGTTTTTTTATTTTTTTCCGGGATGGTGGGCAGCTATTACCTGTATACGGTGTTTGTAGCCGGATTTTTTCCGAAATCCTACATGATGATATGGATTGTATTGACCTGCATTTCTCCGCTTATGGCATTTCTATGTTGGTACGCAAAAGGAAACGGGATCATTTCAATTGTTATCTCGGCTTCCATTTTTATGTTTATGAGCAGACAGGCTTTTGTTTTTGGCTTTTGGTATTTTGATATTAGAAATATCTTAGAATTCATTTTATGGACAGGCACAATATTCGTCTTATATCAATCCCCGAAACAAATAGCGAAAGTGGTTATCTTAGGAATACTAATGTTTCTTCTCGTTTCGCCTTTTCATTTGTTTTGGGGATGGCTGTAGATTACTATATTCGAAATTCATCGGGCACCTGTATTTGCTGATTTTTTGCAATAATCGGCGGAATATGTTATAATGAATGTATAGAATAATGCGTGAATGCAGAGAGGAGTCTTTGTTTGAATACAAAAAAAATCAAAATAGGTGTTGGCTTTGCGACGGGGCGGAAGCATTTTCAGAAAGTGCTGAAAACCTATATTTATAACTGGTGCGAAGAATATGGTTTGCCCCAAAACAAAAGCATCGAAATCCATCCGATTGTTGCATATGACCTGCATTTTGCCAACGCAAAAAAGGCGGATTTTACAAATATCCGGAGCGATTTAAAGGACTTAGTCAGCGAAATTTATTTCGCTGACGCCGAATTTATTAAAAATGAAACCGATGAAATGGTTCGCAGGAACGTAATGAACGAAAAGGAAGCGCGTCTCATTTTCGGCAGCGGGTATGCCGCAAAACGCAATGCGGTGCTTTATACCGCGCTCAAAAAAGGAATGGACTATCTTCTTTTCCTGGATGACGACGAGTACCCTATTGCAGTGACGAATACGCGTTCCGCCGCGGTATGGGGCGGCCAGCATGTGCTGAAAACACATTTGAAATATATAAAAAACGCGGATGTTACCAATGGATATCACTGCGGCTATATATCGCCCATTCCGCAGATTGCCTTTAATGATACGCTGAAGGAAGAAGACTTTAAAGAATTCATTGAGGCGCTGAGCAATGATATTATCAACTGGGACACCATCCATTCCCTGATGAAAAACGGGGGAATCACCTATGCCGACCCCGGCATTATAACGGGGGAAAGGGCCGAAGAAGTACCGGAAGCCAACCATACGAAGTTTATTTCCGGCAGTAACCTGTGCATCAATCTGACCAGCCCGGAGAAGGTTCACCCGTTTTATAATCCGCCCGGCGCGCGGGGGGAGGACACGTTTTTAAGTACATGCCTTACGGACCGCAAGGTTCTGCGAATCCCCTGCTATACCTTCCACGACGGATTTTCAACCTATAACCACTTAATGGACGGTGTACTGCCGATCAAATTAAAGCCGATTCTTCCGGAATCCGAAAAGGTAATCAACCGGTTCTACAACTGCTGTGTCGGCTGGATCCGTTATAAGCCTCTCTTACTGTATATTACACAGAGGGAAGAGTACGAAAAGAAAATTGCGCAGATGCGTTCCACCCTTTCCGAAACGCTCCCGAAGGTCAGCGCGTATTTCGGAAGAGACGACTTTTTGAAAATCCGGAAAGAATTAGACCGGTATGACTCGAACGTTCAAATGCATTATCAACAGTTTGAAGACACAAAAAAGATCTGGGCAAGAATTCTGGAAAGCCTTCGCTGCGAAGCCGAGTCTGCGTAAGCAAAGAACCGCACATGAATTATGGCAGGGTAGCCGTTCACATAGATTACAGGCGCTGTCTCCCTCGGAGGATGAAACCCTCCGAAGGGAGACGGCGCTTTTCTTTTCTTTCAATGGAAACCGGAGGCATTCACGGTATTCCCCGGGGATTTGACCGTATTATCGTAAATGTTTCTAAATTCCATGGACATTATTCCGCACTAGTAGTATAATTTCTGATTATAAAAACCATTTCCTATACGACAAAAGGAGCGATATTGTGAATGTTCTAGTTGTGGGATGCGGAAGGCTGGGCACACGCCTGGCGGAGATTTTGGATGAACACGGGCACGACGTTGCCGTAGTGGATGCCAATCCGGACGCATTCCGAAATTTAAGCGAAGATTTCAGCGGTATGACGGTAACCGGCATGCCGATGGACATGCAGGTTCTGCAAAACGCGGGGGTAAAAAATTGCGACGCGGTGGCGGTTGCCACGCCGGATGACAATCTGAATATTACCGTATCGCAGATTGTCCGCGAGTTTTTCGGCGTGAAAAATGTCGTTGCGCGCATTTCCGACCCGGCGCGCGAAAATGTCTTCAAACGGTTCGGCCTGAAAACCGTCTGCCCGACGAAACTGGCCGGCGACGCGATGTTTACCGCGCTGACGCAGCCGTTAAGCCCCCAGAACCTTTCGTTTGAAACGGCAACGGTCACTTTCCACTGCCGCGCCGTAGACAAAGCGCACGAGGGCGCTTCTGTGGAATCCGTGCCGATGGACAAGGGAGAAACCGTCTTCGGCGTGCTGCACGGGGACGGCGAAATGGAGCTTTACCATTTGGGAAGGAAAATGCCGCTTGCCGAGGGCGATCAGGTGATCTTCGCCAAGGTAGTGGACTGAATTAGGGTGAGAAATGATGAAAATTGTAATTGTCGGCGGCGGAAAGCTTGGCCATCAGATAGCCGGCAGTATGCTGGAAAGAAAATATACGGTTAAACTGGTTGAAAAGGACAAGGCAAAATGTGTACGCCTTGCAAACGAACTGGACGCGGAGGTCATCTGCGGCGACGGTACCGAAATTGAGGTTCTGGACGCGGCCGAAACCAGAAACGCGGACTGCTTTATCGCGGTGACGGGCAGTGATCAGGATAATCTGGTGGCTTCCCAGCTTGCCAGAATCGAATTTAAAGCGAAAAAGGTCATCGCAAGGGCGAACGACCCGCGGAATCTGGATGCGCTCCGGACTTTGGGGACGGGCATCGTTGTGAGCAGTACCGAAATTATTACCAATCTGATTGAGCAGGAAGTGGGCGCGTCCGGGATGCATCTGCTGGCAACCCTGAATAAGGGAAAAGCCAGTATCTGCGCCATTACGCTCGCCGAAAATACGGCGCTGAACGGCACGGCGCTGAAGGATATCACGCTGCCGGAGGGGTCGCTGATCGTTTCCATCGTGCGCGGCGACGACATGATGATTCCGAACGGCTTAACGAAAATCCGGGCCGGAGACGAAATCGTCGCTGTCTGCATGGGCGACAGCCAGAGGGAAATCATGAAGATTCTTGGAACCAATATCGAATAGTATAGAAAGAAATCCCACCGTGAAAACGGTGGGATTTCTTATGCCTTTTTACTGTTAACCGACAATCACTTTGCCTTCTGGGAGGATGGAACCGGTGGAATGGTGTCCCTTTTGCAGCGTCAGCGCCAAGCCGAGCGAAACGGGGCCGACGCGGCCGACATACATTGTAAACGTAACGGCGAGCTTGGAAATCCAGCTAAGCGTCTGCGTAACGCCCGCGGAAAGCCCCACCGTGCCGAAACCGGAGGTTGCCTCAAACAGAGCGTCAACACCGCTGACATCCGGATCGGCGGACAGAATAATCCCGGTGGTAATCAGAACGAGCAGCGCCGCGCTGAAAACGATGGAGAGGGAACGGTAAACCGTAGACTTGTCCAGCCTTCTTTTTAAAATCGTTGCGTCTTCATTGCCCTTCATTACGCTGACAACGGCCGCCACCAGAACCACAAAGGTGGTGGTTTTAATGCCGCCGCCGGTTCCCGCGGGAGAAGCGCCGATAAACATCAGGATTACGGTAATCATTTTTGTAAAGTCGTGCTCTTTCGCGATATCGACGGTGCAGAATCCGGCGGTACGCGGGCTGATCGACTGGAACAGAGAGGCGTTCAGCTTTGTGCCGAAGTCCATGCCTTTCAGGGTGTTGTCGCTTTCGCACAGGAAAAACAGCACGGTGCCCACAATGATCAGGATTGCCGTCATGCCTAAAGCGATGGTGGAATGGAAATTCAAATGTTCCGGTTTTTCTTTATGTATCCGTTTCAAAATCTGGGAGTAATAAATATCCCCCACCACGATGAATCCGATTCCGCCGATTACGATCAGCGATTCCACCGTCAGGCAAATGAGCGGGTCGCTCACGTAGGGAATCAGGTTGCCGTCCTTCATTACGAACCCCAGAATATCAAATCCCGCGTTGCAGAAGGCCGAAATCGAGGTGAATGCAGCGATCCATATTCCTTTCAGCCCGAACTGCGGTACAAAGCGCAACATCATCAGTACCGCTCCGGCTGATTCGCAAAGGAAAGTAAAGGTCAGAATAATTTTTATCAGATGGACGATGTTTATGGTATCTCCGCTCGTGTTCTCCGTCGCAAGCTGCAGATCGCGCAGGCCGAGTTTCCGGCGCAGCAAAAGCGAGAACCCGGTGGAGAACGTAATAACGCCCAGTCCGCCGATCTGGATCAGCAGGATGATGATCACCTGGCCCAATACATTCCAGTGGGTCCAGGTGTCGAAAGCGACCAGCCCCGTAACACAGGTTGCCGAGGTCGCTGTAAACAGCGCGTCCACAAATCCCGTGGGCAGTCCGCTTCGCGATGCGACCGGAAGGGTAAGCAAAAATGCGCCCACAAGAATGACGATGGCAAAGCTGACGACAATCAGCCGGACCGGCGGAACATTTTTCATCCGCCTTTTTACCTGAAACGCTTCTTCTCCCATACAAGAAACACCCCAAATTCAGAATATTTTTCTTTTTTCCTCAACCTTTTGCAGAGCCGCCACCAGGGGCAGCCCAAGGAAACAGCAGATTACAAGCTCTCCCGCGCCAACGGAAAGAGCGGCGCTCCAAAAGCCCGCCCACGAAAAGCCCTGCGTGGAAAGCACCGCGATTTCAAGCCCGACGATCACCGCGTTAAACAGAACGGGGGGCAGCGGCGCAAGAAAAGGAACCTTCTTTATACGCACGTTTCGCAGCCGGCGGGTTACCATTGCCGCCAAAAGGGTGGCCAGCGTGCCGAATACCATGTCGGCCGCGCCGTAGCCGCTCCAGATATTGGAAAGCAGGCATCCGACTGCAAGCCCGGGGACAGCCGCCGGGGTGAATACCGGCAAAAGGGTAAGTGCTTCGGAAAAACGAAATTGTACAGGGCCGTAAGCCAGATTTGCCGTTGCCGCCAGCAAGGTCAGCACCGTGTAAATCGCGGCGATCATGGCGCCCTGCACCAGATACTTCAAGTGCTGTGAATTTCTTCTCATATTCAGTTTCCTCCGTAGTTTTGTTTAAGGTCAGGATGTTGCGACTGACCGTGCCGTTACCGGCAATACATTACATTACTACAAATAGAGGAAAAAAGCAACCGGATTCGGGATCATTTTCTCCTGATACCCGAAATTCCGGCTGCGCTTCTATTCCTTATATGTCGTTGTCCCCGGTTTCCTCCGTTTCCGGAAGCTTTTCAATCAGGATTTTCGTTATCCGGCGTTCCTCCACTTTCTGAACGGTAAGCTTAAGATTTTCGATCTGTATGCTTGGGTGTTCATCCGGTTTGGGGATTCGGCCCAGCATTTCCACCACAAGGCCCGCGATGGTGTCGTAGTCGCCCTCGGGCAGCTCCACACCGACCAGATCGGAAATTTCATAAATGGAAGTACCGCCGTCCACGGTAAACTTGTTATCGTCCACTTTATGTATTTCCTCTTCTTCGTGGTCGTATTCATCCTGAATGTTGCCGACAATGGATTCCAGCATATCCTCCATGGTGACAATACCCTCGGTGCCGCCGTATTCGTCTACAATAATCGCGATCTGCGTCCGGTTTTCGGTCATCTCCGCAAAAAGCTGGCTGCAGTGCTTGCTTTCCGGCACAAAATAGGCCGGGCGCATCAGGTCGGTGATTTTCGTATCGGGGTTTACCGTTCTGCCGACAAACGGGAGCAGGTCCTTCACGTAAATCACGCCGAGCACCTCGTCCAGATCCTCGTGGTAAACCGGGATTCTGGAATGTCCGTCTGCCACGGAGAGGTTCACTACGTCCTGAACCGTTGCGGTGTCCTCCACCGCATCCACGTCGGTACGGTGCGTCATTACCTCATTGGCCGTAATATCGCTGAAATCAAAAATATTGGAAATCATGTCCTTGGCGGTTTCGCCGATTACGCCCTTTTCCTCGCCGGCGTCCACCATCATCAGGATTTCTTCTTCGGTGACGGTCTGTTCGGGGGCGTTGGGGTCAAAGCCGAGCAGCTTTAAAACCACGTTGGTGGAAAAGGACAAAAAGGCGATGAACGGCCGAAACACGAGGGAAGTGCCGTTTAAGATGCCGATAAACTGAAAAGAAAGCTGTTCGGCGCGCTGCATGGCGATCTTTTTCGGTACCAGCTCGCCCAGAACAAGCGAGAAATAGGAGAGAAGCAGGGTAATCAGGACGGTGGAAACTCCGTAAATAAAGCTGTGTGAAGCAGGCAGAAACGCGAGCGCATCCGCCAGCCTTCCGGCAAAGCTCTGCGAAGCCGAAGCGGAGGTTAAGAATCCGCTCAGGGTAACGCCGACCTGAATGGTGGCGAGAAAACGGCTGGAGTTCTGGGTGAGCCGCAGAATCTGCGCGGCTTTTTTGTTGCCGTCCTCCGCCATTTTCTTTATTTTATTATCATTTAAGGTAATGACCGCGATTTCGCTTGCGGAAAAAAATGCGTTGATAAAAATAAGGACAAGCAAAATCAGGATGGAAACAAACGGGCTCGCCCGCTGCGGTTCCGCGGCAGCGGGAAGTACATTTAACAGTTGAAAAAATGAGCCGTCAGGTTCGGGAGACATTCAGTTTTCCCCTTTCGGAATTTAAATTTATGATATTCTTATTTTAACGTATTTTAAATGGAAATGTCAATCAGCCGGCGGCAGGCTTCGCTTCTGCGCGCGGGAGGAATTGAAAGCCGCAGGGACGTAGCTGCCAAAACCCGCTTTACAGGGGTTTCGGCGCCCCAAAAACGGGGAAATTCCGGGGCCTTTTCACGAACTTGTTATGAGGATGTAAATTCTACCGGGTTTTAAGGAAATATTCTTTACATATCCTAAGAAAGATGATAAAATTTAGACAAAGGTATGCGTATTCGACCGTACCGTAGTAAATGGATTATCCTTAAAGGAGGAAATAAAAAGAAATGGATTCTAGAAAGATGAAAACTATGGATGGCAATAATGCCGCCGCGCACGTTTCTTACGCGTTCACGGATGTTGCAGCCATCTACCCGATCACCCCGTCTTCTGTTATGGCTGACGAAACAGACAAATATGCGGCGGCCGGCAGAAAAAATCTTTTCGGCAGAGAAGTTAAGGTTACCGAGATGCAGTCCGAAGCAGGCGCAGCCGGTGCTGTGCACGGTTCTCTGTCAGCGGGTGCGCTGACCACAACCTACACCGCTTCACAGGGTCTTCTTCTGATGATCCCGAACATGTATAAGATGGCCGGCGAATTCCTGCCGAGCGTTATTCACTGCTCCGCTCGTTCCCTGTCGACCCATGCTCTTTGCATTTTTGGCGACCATTCCGACATTTATGCATGCCGCCAGACCGGTTATGCAATGCTGTGCTCCAACAGCCCGCAAGAAGTTATGGATTTGGGTGCGGTTGCCCACCTTTCTGCGATTAAGGGCCGCGTGCCTTTCCTGCATTTCTTTGACGGTTTCCGCACTTCCCATGAAGTTCAGAAAATTCACATGTGGGATTACGCCGATCTGGGCGAAATGCTCGACTGGGATGCCGTTGAATCCTTCCGCCGCAACGCGATGAACCCGGAGCATCCGGTAACACGCGGCACGGCTCAGAACGACGACATGTTCTTCCAGGCAAGCGAAGCCGGAAACGAACAGTACAACAAACTTCCGGATGTTGTTATTGATTATATGAATCAGGTCAACGCCAAAATCGGCACCGATTACAAGCCGTTCAACTACTACGGCGCGCCGGACGCCGAAAGAGTAATCATTGCAATGGGCTCCGTCTGCGAAGCAGCGGAAGAAGTTGTGGATTACCTGAACGCGGCGGGCGACAAGGTCGGCCTGATTAAAGTAAGACTTTACAGACCTTTTGTTGCGAAATATCTGATCGATGTGATTCCGAAATCTGTTAAGAAGATTTCCGTACTCGACCGGACAAGAGAGCCGGGCTCCATCGGCGAGCCTCTGTATCTGGACGTTCTCGCAGCCCTCAACGGCACCGAGTTCGGCTGTGTTCCGGTTTACACCGGCCGCTACGGCCTTGGTTCCAAGGACACAACCCCGGGCCAGATCGTTGCCGTTTACCGCAACATGGAAACAGACGCACCGAAGAAGCGCTTCACAATCGGCATTGTCGATGACGTTACGCATCTTTCCCTCGAAGTTAAGGAAACGCCGGACACAACTCCGAAGGGTACGCATTCCTGCAAATTCTGGGGCCTCGGCGCCGACGGTACCGTTGGTGCAAATAAGAACTCCATTAAGATTATCGGCGACCACACCGACATGTACGCGCAGGGTTACTTCGCCTACGATTCCAAGAAATCCGGCGGCCTGACCGTTTCCCACCTGCGTTTCGGCGACAAACCGATCAAATCCACCTACTATATCAGCCAGGCTGACTTCGTCGCCTGCCATAAGCCTTCCTATGTGGATGAGTACGATATGGTTCAGGATCTGAAGAAGGGCGGCAGCTTCCTTCTGAACTGCCAGTGGGATCTCGAAGAGCTCGACAAGAGACTTCCGGGCAAAATGAAGAAGTATATCGCGGACAACGATATCAACTTCTACACCATCGACGGTATCAAGCTTGGCAAGGAAATCGGTCTGGGTGGCCGTATCAACACCATCCTCCAGTCCGCTTTCTTCAAGATTGCCAACATCATTCCTTCCGACAAAGCCATTCAGTACATGAAGGATGCCGCTCTGCATTCTTATGCAAAGAAAGGCCAGAAGGTTGTCGATATGAACTACGCTGCCATTGAGCGCGGCGCAACCGATTTCGTTAAGGTACAGGTTCCGGAATCCTGGAAGAACTGCACCGACGACACCGTGGTTAAGAAGGCTACCGGCTCCAGACAGGATACGGTTGACTATGTCAACAACATCATGAATCCTGCCAATAAGTACAAGGGCAATGAGCTTCCTGTTTCCGCCTTTGTCAACATGGCCGACGGTACGGTTCCGGCCGGTTCCGCTGCTTACGAGAAGCGCGGCATCGCGATCGACGTTCCGGAGTGGATTCCGGAGAACTGCATCCAGTGTAACTTCTGCTCCTATGTCTGCCCGCACGCGGTTATCCGTCCTGTCGCAATGACACAGGCCGAAGCCGACGCGGCGCCGAAGAGCCAGAAATTCAAGGACATGACCGGTATGCCCGGCATGAAGTTCGCCATGACCGTTTCCACCTTCGACTGCACGGGCTGCGGCTCCTGCGCCGTAGTCTGCCCGGGCACAAAGGGCAACAAGGCGCTCGTTATGAAGCCGATCGATTCCCAGGCTGCAAGCCAGGAGGGCTTCGATTACGGCCTTACCGTTAACGAGAAACCGGAAGTTGCGGAGAAGTTCAAGGAAACCAGCGTAAAGGGCAGCCAGTTCAAACAGCCGCTGCTCGAGTTCTCCGGCGCCTGCGCGGGCTGCGGTGAAACTCCTTATGCAAAGCTGATCACACAGCTCTTCGGCGACAGAATGTATATCGCCAACGCGACGGGCTGCTCCTCCATCTGGGGCGCTTCCGCACCGGCAACGCCTTACACCGTTAACAAGAAGGGATTTGGCCCCGCATGGAACAACTCCCTGTTTGAAGATAACGCAGAGTTCGGCTACGGCATGACGCTCGCCCAGAACGCAATCCGCAGCAGACTGGCGGAATATGTTGAGAAGATCGAAGCTTCCGACAATGCTTCCGCTTCCCTGAAGGACGCCTGCAAGAACTACCTTGCAACCGCACAGGACAGCAGCGCAAACCGTCCGGCTACCGACGCGCTGATTGCACAGCTCGAAGAAGCGGCAAAGGGCAGCGACGAGGTTGCCGACCTTGCGAAGAAGACCTTAAAGGATAAGGACTACCTCGCCAAGAAATCCATGTGGATCTTCGGCGGCGACGGCTGGGCTTACGATATCGGCTTCGGCGGCGTTGACCATGTTCTTGCTTCCGGCGAGAACGTCAATATCTTCGTCTTCGATACCGAAGTTTACTCCAACACAGGCGGGCAGGCTTCCAAGTCCACCCCGATCGGTTCCGTTGCACAGTTTGCCGCGACCGGTAAGGCGACAAAGAAGAAGGATCTTCCTGCAATTGCAATGAGCTATGGCTACGTTTATGTTGCTCATATTGCTATGGGCGCGGACTACAACCAGTGCATCAAGGCGATTACGGAGGCCGAAAGCTACAACGGCCCGTCCCTCATCATTGCTTACGCACCGTGCATCAACCACGGCATTAAGGGCGGCATGAGCATTGCTCAGCTCGAGGAGAAGAAGGCGGTTGAGGCCGGTTACTGGAGCAACTTCCGTTACGATCCCCGTCTTGCGGAGCAGGGCAAGAATCCGTTCCACCTCGACAGCAAGGCTCCGACAGCCAGCTATCGTGACTTTATCATGGGTGAGGTTCGTTACAACTCCCTTACCCGCGCATTCCCGGAGCGCGCGGAGACTCTGTTCCAGAAGGCCGAAAAGATTGCGGCCGAGAACTACGAGCGTCTCGCAAAGCTCTCCAATATGGACTAATCTATTTACTGTAAAGGGCCCCGCACAATGTACAATGTGCGGGGCCCTTTTGTTGTCTTAAAAAATAAGCGGAGATGATTGTAAATAGAAATTTTTTGTTTAAAAAATGCATAATATAAAATAATTGTCTTGATGAACTATCATTATTGTATTATATTTACTATAATAGAATATAAAGGGAGTTTACACTTCTTACCACAAAATAGCAATATCAAGGAGTGCTGTTATGAAAAAGAAAATCGGTTTCGGCATTTTCTTTATAGCCGTTTTACTGTTTGCCGGAATCATTGGTTTCCATAATTATTCTGCAAACAATGAAATCAACAGCAATGATGAGGGGCTCATTCATCTTGAAAACTATCAAAAAGATACAAGAGAAAGATTTATTGCAGGTCTCGCGCTGCAAAAGAAATTAATCTATGAACAGGCTGACGCTTTGGAGAAAGAAGAAACAGCAAGCATGGGGTCGCAGTCCCCTGACCGGGAAATCCGCTATAAAACGATTGATAAACTGGCAGGCTCCATAAAAGGCAGCGGCTATAGCCAAGAGGTTTACATCAAAACCGAAGTGAAATATGTGTGGGACACGGCAAAAAATGAATTGGTAAGCATAGAATCGTTTGCTCTGCCGGTTACCTATCTGCCCGGTGTATCCGCTTCGGCGGTAACCCTGAACGGCTCAGCTTTTAATATAGAAAAGGGATCAACCTCGCGAAGAATGAGCCAAACCGCTACTTTTGCCATCGTTGAAAAAGAGAATATTCCGGTGGGTGATGATATCGTATCCATTCGAAAAGCGGCTGGAGGATATGAGATTTCCACTCGCGCGAAAACATATGCAATCCATATTACAGCATCTGATTTATGATAAAAGGAAAGAGCGGTTTCTCCTTATTTCGTAAGGCGGAAACCGCTCTTCTGCGCTGTATGCAGAATTTTTGTTTCAAGAATTGGTGATAATTTAATAGAAGTCTGATCACAATTTATTGACACATTTGAATTAAATGATACAATATATAGTATATCAATAGACAGGAGGAGAATCGATGACCATTTCTCAGAATGCGTTAACCGTTCTTGAAAGAAGATATTTTATAAAAGATGAAAAGGGAAAAGCCACGGAGACGCCGGAGGATTTGTTCCACCGCGTAGCGAACGCGATTGCGGAGTCGGACAGGAAATACGACTTCGGCGCACCGGTGGAGAAAACCGCCGAAACTTTTTTCAATATGATGACCCGGCTGGAGTTTTTGCCGAACTCGCCCACGCTGATGAACGCGGGCCGCCCGCTTGGGCAGCTTTCGGCCTGTTTTGTGCTGCCGGTGGAAGACAGCATGGAGGACATTTTCGAGGCGATCAAACAGGCCGCGCTCATTCATAAATCCGGCGGGGGAACCGGCTTTTCCTTTTCCCGCCTCCGTCCGCAGGGCAGCACGGTGAATTCCACCGGCGGCGTCGCTTCCGGCCCGATCAGCTTTATGAAGGTGTTCAATATGGCGACGGAAGCCGTTAAGCAGGGCGGTACGCGCCGCGGGGCGAATATGGGCATCCTGCGCATCGACCATCCGGATATTCTCGACTTCATCGACTGCAAGGCCAATAACAATGAAATCAACAACTTCAATATTTCCGTGGGTCTGACGGAAGTTTTTATGAACGCGGCGGAAAAGAACACGGATTATGAGCTTATCGACCCGCACACGAAAAAGCCGGTGAAAAAGCTGAACGCCCGCATGGTTTTTGACCGCATTGTGGACGCCGCGTGGCGCAACGGCGAGCCCGGCATCATTTTCCTCGACCGGCTGAACCGCGACAATATCGTACCCTCGCAGGGAGAGATTGAGTCGACCAATCCCTGCGGGGAACAGCCGCTTCTGCCGTTTGAATCCTGCAATCTCGGTTCCGTCAACCTTGCCCAAATGCTGAAGGAACAGGACGGGAAACAGCAGTTTGACTGGGATAAGCTGGCCGTAACCGTTCAAAACGCCGTCCATTTTCTGGACAACGTCATTGACGCGAACAAGTACCCGCTTGAAAAAATCGATCAGGTAACCAAGCAGACGCGCAAAATCGGTCTGGGCGTCATGGGCTGGGCCGACAGCCTTCTGCGGATGGGAATCCCGTATAACTCCGACGAAGCGATCGCGCTCGGGGAAAAGGTTATGCGGTTTATTACGAAATGCGGCCGGGAGGAAAGCGCGAAGCTCGCCGAGAAACGCGGAGCGTTCCCCCTGTTTGCGGAAAGTATCCTGCCGAAAGATCAGCCGCAGCGCAACGGCACGATTACGACCATCGCGCCGACCGGAACCCTTTCCATCATCGCCGACTGTTCCAGCGGCGTGGAGCCGGTCTTCGGTTATGTTTATATCCGCAATATCATGGACGGCACGG
Source organism: Caproiciproducens galactitolivorans (assembly GCF_026672255.1). Taxonomy (GTDB): domain Bacteria; phylum Bacillota; class Clostridia; order Oscillospirales; family Acutalibacteraceae; genus Caproiciproducens; species Caproiciproducens galactitolivorans_A. The sequence goes on from NZ_JAPOHA010000003.1 coordinate 66,211, forward strand.
AGATGCTCGAGGTAAATCCGATTTTAAAGGCGGAGCTTTTAAAGCGCGGCCTTTACTCCGACGGCCTGATGAAGCGCATCGCGAAAGAGGGCACGATTGCCCATATGAAAGAGCTGCCGGAAGATCTGCGCCGCGTGTTCGTTTCGGCGCACGATATCAGCCCGGAATACCATATCCGCATGCAGGCGGCGTTCCAGAAAGGTACGGACAACGCGGTTTCTAAAACCGTGAATTTCCCCAAAGACGCCGCGCGCGAGGATGTGGCGCGGGTCTACTCGCTTGCGTTCCGGCTGGTCTGCAAGGGCGTGACCATTTACCGCGACGGCAGCCGCGCGGAGCAGGTGCTGAATATCGGGAAGGTTATAAAAGAAGGGCAGCCGGAAGAGGGCAGGATTGTCCCGCGCCCCCGCCCCGATACGGTAACGGGGATTACCGAACGGGTAAAAATCGGCTGCGGCAACCTGTATATTACGGTGAATTATGATGATCAGGGAATCTGCGAGGTGTTCACCAACACCGGAAAGGCCGGCGGATGCCCGTCACAGTCCGAAGCGACCGCCCGGCTGGCTTCTATCGCCCTGCGCAGCGGGATGGACGTACAGAGCATTATCGGGCAGCTAAAGGGCATCCGCTGTCCGTCAACCATCCGGCAGCCCGGGCTGAAATGCACCTCCTGCCCGGACGCGATTGCAAAGACCATCGAGCGCGTTTACCGCCAGCAGGCCGAACTCGGCAAATGGCCCGCGCTTCCCAATGGAACGCCCGAAAAGAAACCGGCGGAGGACGTGCCCGGGAAAATGCGCTTCTGCCCCGAATGCGGCGCGCCGCTGGAACATGAGGGCGGCTGCGTCATGTGCCGCCAATGCGGATATTCCCGCTGCGGCTGATCAGAACTCGATTCCCCGCCGCGCGGGGATGCCGCGGTCGTAAGGATGTTTTATTTTTCGGATTTCCGATACATAGTCGGCGAGCTCCAGAACCTCCGGTTTTGGGTCGCGCCCGGTAAGGACAAGCTCCAGATTCTGGGGCTTGTTTTTTATCAGGTCGACCAGCATCCTGTTGTCGAGCAGATTGCAGTTGACGGCCCCGAATACCTCGTCGAGAATTAAAACGTCGCATTCGCCTCCGTTGACGGCGGAAACCGCGCGGCAGAACTGTTCCCCGCACAGCACGGCGGTTTCTTCCAGCTCCCGCTTGGTCATTTGGAATGTGAATTTGATGTTCTCCGGGGCGGGCAGCACGCGGAAATTTTTCAGTTCCCGAAGCACGTTCCGTTCGCCGGAGGTGTTTCCTTTTAAAAACTGAACCATCAAAACCCGCTTCCCGCTGCCGCAGGCGCGGATGCCAAGGCCGATCGCCGCGGTGGTTTTTCCCTTGCCGTCACCGCAGTAAACATGAGTGAGTCCATTCATATTGTTCCCTCCATTTTATACTGTTTTCGGATAAAAAGGCATTTGACGCACAGCGTCTTTCGCCGTTCCCCCGTGCTGTGTGCGGCTATTTAAAAGGAATTTGTATCCTTTTTTTGTTCCGTTCATAATTTGGACAAACCGGCTTTACATATTCTTTGAAAAATCATCATAAAAATATAAACTAATTATCACATCGTTTTCACATTACACAGGCATAATAATAATCACAGAAAGCAAATCAATACCGTCTGAGAGGAGTCGATACAATGTACCATCCATTTAAAGATAACGACCAAAGCCATCAAAACACAGCGAATACGGACTGCAAAAATCCAGATCAGACCCAGTGGCAGGGGAATTATTACCATTACAGCAAACCGCAGGAGCCAACCTCCTACAGCTGGCAGCAGCCTCCCGCACCGAAGCCGCCTGTTTATCAGGAACATAAGGTGAAAAAGACCGGCGGCAAAAAAATCTTTGTAAAAGTCGTCGCGGCGGTTCTTTGCTGCATGGTGATTTCAGCCGGTTCCATTGCAGGGTTCACGGCGCTGGTCAATAACGGTTACATCAAGCTTGGAACAAACGGGTCTTCCACAGACACGCCGGCGTTTACCATAAACAAAGTCGTCGGGAGTCCTTCGAATACGGCCGCTGCCGGCGAATTAACCAAACAGCAGATCGCGGAGAAGGTCGTCCCCTCCGTCGTCTGCATACAGAACTACCAGATCATCCAGAACACCCGCTACACAATGGGCGGACTCACCGGGGACGGCACCGCGAAGGGCGATGACAGCGCGGTAAATCCAACCAGCGAAGGTTCCGGAATTATCGCGACGGGCGATGGGTATATCATTACAAATGCACACGTTGTAGACGGCGCGTCCTCGCTGAAAGTGATTTTATCAAACGGCACGAAGTATCAGGCGAAGCTGATCGGCAGCGACAGCGTAACCGACCTTGCCGTAATCAAAATAGACGCCAAGGGTCTTACCCCGGCGGAATTCGGGTCTTCGGACCAGCTGAAGGTTGCGGATACCGTGATGGCAATCGGCAATCCCGGCGGCATGGAGTTCAATTCCAGCGTAACTGTAGGGTATGTTTCGGCGCTGAACCGTGAAATTACGAATTCCGAAACCGGTTATGCCATGAAATGCATCCAGACCGACGCGGCAATCAATCCGGGCAACTCCGGCGGCGCGCTGGTCAACATGTACGGGCAGGTCATCGGCATCAACTCGTCCAAAATCGTGGCGAGCGGCTACGAGGGACTGGGATTTGCCATTCCGATCAATGTGGCGCAGCCCATTATCAGTGATCTGAAGCAGTACGGATACGTGAAGGACCGTGCGGTTCTGGGTATCTCCGGCCAGTTCATTGATTCCATGACCTCGCGGTTCTACAATCTGCCTGTGGGTTTGTATGTCAGCTCGGTAACCAGCCCGAACGTTACATCCGCGGGAATTAAAAAGGGCGACGTGATCACACAGATCGACGGCAAGGCCGTAACCAGCCAGAATGTGATAACCAGCGTGATTACCGCCAAGAAACCGGGGGATACCGTTACGCTGAATGTAACAAGTTCCCTTTCGGGGCAAAGCTTTACCGCCAAAGTGAAGCTGTCCCAGTCAACCGGTAAATAAGCTTACGACAAACTTTTTCATAAATTCTCCCTTCTTTTGTAAAAGCAGCGGAACCAACCGGTTCCGCTGCTTTTATCGTATGCAAAACAACCGGCGATGCCGGGGAATCTCTATTCGCCGTAAACGGTGCCCTTCGCCCGGGGCTTCACGATGGTTTCCAGGCGCGCCGCCATGCGCTCCTGTGAAAGCGCGTCGACCAGCATTTTATCGATGGAATTCCCGCTTCCGCCGATCAGCCCGAACAGCATTTTCGTGGAAGCCTCCACGCCGGGATGCTCGAAAAAGCGAATCAGAAGCTTATCGCCGTAGAAAATGAATTTCATCACCCGCATGCAGGGTGTTTCGATAAACGAGAGGTACAGCTTTAAAACCGTGCGGCCATCCTCGTCGGTGTTCAGGCGCGCGGTTGCGCCCACGGTATAAACGTCGCCGTTCAGCGTAACGTCACAGCGGCGCGGCACGCCGTCCAGCCCGGCAGTAATGGTGTTTTCATCGCTGCCGTCGTAAAGCCTGATCCGGCAAAGGTTCGGTTCAAACGCGAAAGCGACCCGTGTGATTCCGCCGCAAAAATTGTTGGTGACGCACTGCAAAATCAGGGGCATCAGCGTGCCGTGGCTATTTTCCAGCCGGTATTCCCTGTTGTTGATTCCCGCCGCGAGCAGGGGGATGGATTCCGCCCGCCGGGGAAGAAAGCGCAGGAAAAGCGCGGCGAACCGATTCTCTTCCTGCGGCTTCGGCGCGGTTTCGCGGACTGCGTAAAGGTTTTCCAGCCTGTTTTTCAGCGAATGCAGCGCCTTACTATTCTTCGGCAGGGGATGGCTCGCGATCTCCCGCGCGTCGTCTCCGAAATATTTCTTAATAATTTCCCCCGAATCGTCGGCAAACAGGTTCTGGCTTCCGCTGGTCATGGCAACCACCATATCATGCTGCGGCAGGACGGTCACGTATTGCCCGAAGACGCCGTTGTACTGATACGCGCCCTTTGCGCCGAATTTCCAGATTTGATAGCCGTAGCCGATGGGCGGTTTTCCTTCCCGCGGCGGGGTCTGTATCTTGGTGGATTCTTCCACCCAGCTTTCGGGCACGAGCTGTTTTTGCCCGCCGCCAGCGTTCCAGCGCCCGTGCTGCAAATAAAGCTGGCCGAGCTTTGCCATGTCCGCAATGTGCAGATACAGTCCCCAGCCGCCCTTTTCAATGCCCAGCGGGCAGGTTTCCCAGTTCACGTTTTCGATTCCCAGCGGCTCAAACAGGCGGGGGGTCAGGTATTCCACCAGCCCGGTTCCGGTTTTTTTCCGGACGATGGCGCTGAGCATATAAGAATTCATACTGTTGTAGTTGAATTGCGTGCCCGGCTCGAAAACGCAGTCGGACAGCAGGAACGCCTTTACCCAGTCTTTTTCCACAAAAGAGCCGACTTCGTTGAATTTGATGCCGCTGGTCATATTTAAAAGATGGCGTATGGTAATGCTGTTGATGCGCGGACTGCGCAGAAGAACCCCCTTTTCGGGGAAAAGGTCGATCACCTTTTCGTCGAGCGAGAGAAGGCCTTCGCTCTGCGCAATGCCCACCGCCATTCCGGTTATGCTTTTCGAGAGGGAAAACATCATATGCGGATAGCTTGCGGTATAGGGGCGGAAGCTGCCCTGCGCAATCACTTTTCCGTGGCGCAGCAGCATCACGCTGTGGACGCGGATGCGGTCGCAGGAAGCAAGCTCCGTAAAAAGCTGCTCAATATATCCGCTGGGGATTCCTTCGTTTTCCGGCGTGGAAACAGGCAAGCCGCAGCCCCCTGTTTTCGGTTCGTTCTTTTTCTTGCTGGGGATAAACGGGTAGGGGGTAATACGCTGCATGTCGCCGCGTATGAATTTCGCGACAAGGTCGGCGGTTTTCATTTGGGACAGTATATCCATCATTGGCAGAAGCCCTCCGGGTTAATTGTGATTCATTGAATTTTCCAGCCGGATTTTAAACGGCTCGCCGGGTTCTTCCGGTTCCGGCACGGTCAGGCCGAATTTCAGAGCCAGCCGTTCAAACGAGCCGGGCAGCATCTGCGTGATTTCCTCCGGAAGATCGGGCAGCACGGCAATGGCCTGATCGGTGCTTTCAATCAGATAGCCGGTTTTCTCGGCTCCGTGAAGGCGCAGAACGCCCTTCGGCTCGCCTTTATCGTTCAGCGGGATACGCAGCGTCTGAAAAAGAAGAGGCGCGCAGTCGGGCCGATAGTCGGGCGCGCCGCTGACGGTAAGGACAAACGGAACCGCATGCAGAAGCTTCGACATACAGGAGTTCAGGTCTTCCTGCCGCGTGCATATTTTTGTTTCCGCTATGGTGATGCCGTAAAGGGAAAGAATTTTAATGATTTGCTGCTCACAGTGCAGGGTTCTGTGCGCCTGAAAATACAGGATACCGGCGTTCATATTTCATTCCCCCAGGTAATCAGTTTTTTTCGTACCGCCTGCTCGTAGGTATCCGGCCAAACCGGCTTTTTGCCGCCGTTCTTTTTGTACCAGCAGTCCGGGTAGACCACTTTGTTATTGTAGGAAGCTTTCGAAACGTCGACCGTTTCGCTTTCTCCGTCGCGCACCTTCCGCGCAACCACGACCTCGCGGAAATCATTGAATTCGTAGGAGCAGGTGGAAAGCAAAAGGATGCTGTCGTTTTGCTTCACGCTGACATCCGTATTGTAAATCGAGCGGATTCGCATCTGATAAACGAAGTTCAGAAAATCGCTGTTGCTTTTGAATTCGGTTTTCAGGTAATTAAACGGCACGCCCTGTTCCGGCAGGGTGTTTGTAAGGAAAACCCCGACGACCTTCCACTGCGACTTGGCTTCGGCGGTATCGAAGGTGATCACCGGAGCGCTTCTGTAAAAATCAAGGGACTTGTATTTATCAAGCTGGGTAAACATGCGCCCCGAATGGAGGGAATGCCCATACAGCAGGACACTGCGCGATTTTCCCTTTTCCACGGAACAGCGGGCATCGGCAAAGATGCTGCCGTAGGAAGAAGATTGGTTTCGGTAATCATGCATCAGATAATATTCCGGGTCTTTTTTGTCCGCCTGTAAAACCGGCAGGTCGATGATCGTATTCGGAACTTTAATCCAGCCCACAATGGCGGGATTGACTTTCCGCAGCTCCTCAAATGTCAGTTTATGTACCTGCTCCCTGTTTTTCGCCGGGGAACCGGATGAAGACGGAGGATCGGGCATATAATAGATTTTTTTGATATCCTGCTGTTCTCCGTCCGCGATCGCGGGCTGTATAAAGAGCTTCCAGGTAAGAAAAAGGGCGCAAATCACAAATACGCAGCCGGCGAGGATACAGACAATTTTGCTCAGGAGCAGTTTTTTGCCGTTGCTCTTTCGGCTTTCCCGATCGTCTTCATTCTGCGGGTTCATGTGCTTGCCCCCTTTCTATTTTATTTTTTCAGCGTATAGGCGGCCTGTTCCAGCCCGCCAAGCCCGTTTAGGCGGCGACGTACCATGTCGAGCGCATTGGACGCGGCAAGCGTGCGGAAATATTCGCGGCCCTTCGCCGTGCCGGTGCCCGGCATTTTGCGCACCCAGGTGTGCTCCCTGTCGCTCAGCGCGATATACACAAGCCCCACGGGTTTCTCCGGTGTTCCGCCGTCCGGCCCGGCAATGCCGGTAATCCCCACGCCGAGGTCGCTGCCGGACTTTTTCCGGACGCCCTCCGCCATGGCGCGGGCGGTCTGCTCGCTGACGGCGCCGTACTGCTTCAGGGTTTCCTCCGGTACGTCCAGCAGCAGCGTTTTGATTTCATTTGCGTAGGTGACAACGCCCATGTGGAATACTTCGCTCGCGCCGGGGTTGTCGGTAATCCGCTTTGATAAAAGTCCGCCGGTGCAGGATTCTGCGGTGGCAAGCGTCCGATGCTGTTTTTTCAGTTCCTGAACAACCGCTTCTTCCAGACTTTCCACGTCAATGCCGTAGATATAATCGCCGAGGCGCTTTTTCAGCTCCTCCATAACAGGCTCGCACAGTTCGGCGGCGCGGGATTCGTTTTCCGCCCGCGCGGTAACGCGCACGAACATTTCCCCGTCCTTGGCGTAGGTTGCCGCGGTGGGATTGGTTCCGTCGGTCAGGTCGGGAATCAGTTCCGCGACATAGCCTTCGCCCAGCCCGAATACGCGGACGATTCTGGAAGCGATGACGGCGCTGTCATCCTTCGTAAGGTAGGGAACGGCGTAGTTTTTCAGCATGGGAATCAATTCGGACGGCGGTCCCGGAAGCATTACGACGGTTTTTCCGGTGTCGGTTTTAAATCCGCAGCCCGGGGCGGTTCCCCAGTCGTTCGGGAATACGGTGCAGCCCTCCGGCAGATACGCCTGCTTTTTCTGGGACTCGCCGACTACCCTGCCTTTAAAATAATTTATAATGCGGTCCATGCTCTCCGGATGCATCACAAGGGGTTTTCCCGCCGAACGGGCGATCGTTTCCTTGGTAAGGTCGTCGCCGGTCGGCCCGAGCCCGCCCGTTGTGATCACGACGTCGCTTCGCTTGTACGCGATCTCCAAAGCCTCTTTCAAACGGTCGACGTTGTCGCCCACAACGCTGGCAAACAGCAGGTTCACGCCGATCGCGGAAAGCTCGCGCGCCACGTAGGACGCGTCGGTGTTTATGGTGTGGCCGAGCAGAAGCTCGGTGCCGACGGAAATAATTTCAGCGTTCATAAATCCCTCCGTCCGTGTGCGGCGCAATTTTCATTTTCCGTACGTTCTGCACACAATCGTCAATCAGTTTTTCGCAGTCGAGCGCCTGCTCGGCTGTAAGTATATCCCCGATTACGGGGCGGGTCCGCGGATGCTTCGGCGTAAACACGGTACAGCAATCCTCGAACGGCTGTATGGAAATATCGAAGGTTTGGATTTTGCGTGAAATTTCGATGATTTCCAGCTTGTCCATACCGATGAGCGGGCGGAATACCGGCATTTTGGCGGCCTCGTCGGTACAGGCAATGGCCTGAATCGTCTGGCTGGCAACCTGCCCCAGGCTTTCGCCCGTAATCAGCGCGGAGCAGGATTCCTGCCGCGCGATTTCTTCGCTCACGCGCATCATGAAGCGGCGCATGATAATGGTAAACAGTTCCTCCGGGCATTTCGCCATGATTTCTTCCTGCACTTTGGCGAAAGGCACGATAAACAGGTTCATCCGCCCCGCGTATTCGCTTACCCTTGTGAGCAGGTCGATCACCTTCTGCTCGGCGCGCTCGCTGGTGTAGGGCGGGCTGGCAAAATGCACGGCGGTCAGCTCCAGACCGCGCTTTGCCATCATCCACGCGGCAACCGGGCTGTCGATTCCGCCGCTGATCAGGATGGCGGCGTTTCCCCCGGTGCCGACCGGAATCCCGCCCGCGCCTTTCAGCGGCTGGCCGTGGACATACGCGCCGAAATCCCTTACTTCCACACGGACGGTTATGTCGGGCTGATGTACGTCTACAAAAAGATGGGGGTATAAATTCAGTAAGTATTCGCCGACTTCGGCGGAAATTTCCGGCGATTTCAGCGGGAAATGCTTATCGGCGCGTTTGGTTTCCACCTTAAAGCTTTTTGCCGCGAGCAAATCGGATTTTAAATATTCCCCGGCCGCGTTCAAAATGGCGGGCATCTCTTTTTTTACGACGCAGGCGCGGGAAAATGTGGCGATACCGAATACCTTTGCGATTTTCTCCACAGCGGCGTCCAGATCGGCGCCCGTGTGCGGGGTAACATAAACGGTCGACTGGGCGGTTTTTACGTCGAATTTGCCCAGAGGATTCAGGCGGCGGCGAATATTGCGCAGAAGGGCGGCCTCAAAAACATTCCGGTTCAGCCCCTTCAGCACCATTTCGCCGAGTTTTATTAATATGATTTCATCCATTTAAACGTCTCCTAAAGCGGTTTTGAGGTCAGGCTGTCCAGTCCTTCTTTTAACGCGTCGACCAGCCCGTCAACATCTTCTGCGGTGCTATAGCGCGAAAAGCTGATTCGCAGCGCGGAACTGATCCGGCTTTTCGGCAAGCCCATCGCGGTTAAAATCCGGCTTTCCTTTCCCTTGGAGCAGGCGGAGCCGGAGGAAACATAAATCTCTTTATCGGAGAGGAAATGCAGCATGGTTTCGGCACGGACGTTTCCGGCGGAAAAATTCACGATATAGGGCAGCGAATCTTCGGGCGAATTCAGCGTGACGCCGTCGATTTCGCTCAGCCGTTTCCGGCAGTACGTGCTGAGCTTTTTCATGGCCGCGTATTCCTCGGCGGTATCCGGCAGCGCTTTCACCGCCGCGCCCAGGCCGGCGATCAGCGGCATGGCCTCCGTGCCGGGGCGGATATCCTTTTCCTGTCCGCCGCCGTAAGCGCGGGGAACGATGCGCACGCCCTTGCGGAGGAAGAAGGCGCCCACGCCTTTCGGACCGTGGATTTTATGCGCGCTGACACTCAGAAGGTCAATTTTCAGTTTCTTCGGCTTTACCGGGATTTTCCCAAAAGCCTGCACCGCGTCCGCGTGGAACAGCGCGGGCGCATTCGCATCCGCAATCGCCTGCGGAACCGCTTCCAGCGGAAGAATTGTTCCGACCTCGTTGTTCACATACATCATGCTTACCAGAATGGTGTCGGGCGTTACGGCCTCAAAAATCTGTTCCGGGCGGATTTTCCCTTCTTTATCCGGTTTTAAATATGTGACGGAGTATCCTTCTTTTTCAAGTTGCTTCATCGTGTTCATAATGGAAGAATGCTCCATCGCGGTCGTGACGATATGATTTCCGCGCCGCCGCTGTGCATGAGCCGCTCCGAAAAGGGCAAGGTTGTTGCTTTCCGTTCCGCCGGACGTAAAATAGAGTTCCTCCGGCAAAACGCCCAGCATTCCGGCCACGGTTTCCCTCGCCGCCGTCAGTTCCCGTTCAGCCTGAAATCCTTTTGTATGCAGGCTCGACGGGTTGCCGTAGGTTTCCGTCATGATTTCCATTACCTTATCGGCCGCTTCGCGGCAGACCCGCGTGGTAGCGGAATTATCCAAATATATTTCACCCAATTGGGAGTCCCTCCAAATCATTATATATTACCATATTATACACCAAGCAATGCCTTTGAGCAACGAAAACGAAGGAAAGCACATTGCATTTTCATCTGAATGTATTATAATAAAATGACAGAAAACTATGCATGCACAAAAGCTTTTCGTAAAGGAGGCGGCGGATTGGCACTAAAAAATACAAAGCAGCGCTGCGCGGTTATGCGAATTTTAAAAGACAGCAGCGATCCCGTGAGCGCGGAAGATATTTTTACGGCGCTGAAGGAAGAATATCCGAATCTCGCCCTTTCCACCGTTTACCGCAATCTGGAGCGCTTTGCCGCCGACGCGCTGATCGAAAAGGATGTCTGGAGCGACGGCGTGGTTCGGTATTCCCTCGCCCATGAACACCACGGGCATTATCTGATCTGTACCGGATGCAGCGCAAAAATCAAAATCGAAGACTGCCCGCTAACGGGCATTGAGCAGGGCCTCGCGCGCGATACCGGCTACGAAATCGAGGGCCACACGCTGACGATTTACGGCAAATGCCCGAAATGCGCGGGAAAAGGAAAATAGAATATTGCCGCAATACAAAAAGAACCATGGATTTTTCCACGGTTCTTTTTTGCTGCCTGAATATATATGCAACCATCCGTTTAAAAATAAATTTGCATTTTTTGAAAATAATGTGTTGCAAAATCGGTTTGAAGTTGTCTATACAGTATGAGAACGAAAAATGATTCCAATTTGTGGAAGGGGGGTGGTTCCGATGGGCATTTAAACATAGGAATATTTGTAGGATACTTAAACAAAAAACAAAGGAGAGTAAAAAATGAAAAGCAGTATGAAAAAATTCATTAGTTTTGCTTTAGTAGCAGCTATGTCTTTGGCAATGTCTGTTCCGGGGTTTGCGGTTGGTGATGAGTTAGCAGTATCTTTTCCACAAAAGGCATATAAAGTGAAAGCTGCTTATGTAACAGGAATAAATGATTATGGCACTAACTTAACCAGCGATTCTGATTCAAACATGCATAATATTAATCTTGAAAACAATTTTTCTGTTAAAGAGGAAAATAATGATCTTAATATTTCTGGAAAAATCGGTGATCAAGATTTTAATGTTTATGGAACAGCTAATTCAGTAAATGAAAATGAAAATGTCATATATTATAATGCAGAATGTTCAAATACAAACTATAAAATCCTCAATTTAACTTATGAATCAAATATTTCTCAATCTCCAATATATTTCAAGAAATATTATCAACAGAATCCGGACGTTACTACTATGTTAAAACTCTATTTGAAGCCGACAAATACCGCAAAGAAAAATTACATTATAATTGAGGTTTTTGGATATAAATTAAACGATGTACAGTCAATTAAGTCCTCAGTGAAAGGAAATCCCCAGCCTGATCGTTGGAATGTTAAAGAATTTAAAGATATTTCAACCGGAAAAAATCAAGATGTTAATATAAAATCAATAAACCAAAATACGTATACTGAAACGAAGACTTTTTACAATCTAGGTTTGACGGAAACTCATACCTTAACCTACAGGATACATATGGATACCGAAAATATGCCTAAGGGTGGAACGGGCACTCAAAAATTAAGAATAACAGTTACAGGAAAAACCATATCTGTACCCGGAGCTCCTAATTATAATTCAAGTGATTCTTCAGCTCTTCATATTGATTCAGTTAATGTCAAAGCAGCTAGCATACCAAATACTGCCTTTTTCTCTTGTTCGATTGATGGTAATGTACATGGAGGTAGCGGAAGCTTTTCTGCCTCAATTGGAGCTAGTTTTGGACCGTTAAGTGTATCATATAACATACCAAGTAGTTTTACAAATGCTGGTAAAGTTGATATCAATGATACATTTACTGGATACGAAAATGGTGTTTCTGGTAAATACGTGAGAAGTACCTCATCAAAAATGGATTCTTCATATCATTTGACTGAAATTGATGATTATTATGAGGTTATCTTTACAACTCGCGATTATGGAAATGTATCAAAATCTGGGACTTTCAAAGCTCAATGGGATATGGGCTTTATAAACTATGCTATCAGTCAAAAATGGAGTACTTCAAAATCCTTATCCACATCAATGTCTGTAAAATAATACTAAATTATAAAGCTTGGTGCTCTATAAAATAAACGAGTAAAGCTCTATTACCGAAATCATCTATTTTAATAAATGGGTGATTTCGGTAATTAAAATAATGATTTGGGAATGATTTAGTATGAAAAAGATAATTTTTTTATTTATGATTATTTGTGTGTCATTTTCACTAGATTCATGTGTGGCAAAGAAAAATAACAATGAAAATAAAAGACTAGTAGTATATCAGGATTTTAAAAATGATGAAACAGGAATCGTGAAGGCAACGCTGACAATCGAATGGTCAGATCATAAAATATCCTCCATAAAGCATACAGATCTATATAAAACAAAAAATGATGCTCAAATGATGTTTAAAAAGCTTTCTAATGAGTTTAAGGAATTACCGGAATGTGAATTGAAAGTTAATGAAAAGACAATAACCTATAACGAAGCTGATACTTCGACTTGGAAAGATTTATCTTACGAGGATATGGTTAAACTGCTTAAAGATGATGGCATATGGAAAATAAAAGAAGATGGTTAATTGAATTATCCTTGAAAAATATAAAGTTATTTGTTGCAAAATCTGTATAAAGTTGTCTTTATATAGGGAACTTCAAACATTTTCCCCTATTAATTTTTAGAGGTATATCTATGTGTAAGCGGTTATTTCCGGCCTTATTTATACTATTAATAATATTAGGAGCTTCTGGCTGTAGTTACACAAAAAATAGTGATAATACTATTTCTTCTGGCCACTCGACTTCCGAAAGTACGTTATCATCAAATTCGAGCGTACTTTCACTGTCCAGCAATGAATCAGTAAGTTCTTATGATTTTTCAGACGAGGAAATTGAAAGCGCTAAAAAGATTGCGGAAGCATATTACAAACGCACTATATGGAAACCAAAGTCATACCAGTTTGATAAGACAAACTGCCTGTATGGAGATTACTCTAAAAAATATGACAAAGATAGATTAGTTGTCTTTACCGTCACAATTGAAAATTCGGAAGATCCCCCAAGAGGCATTGCATTAGTAAGAGCAGATTCAAATTCGGATTGGAAAGTTGTAGGTGAGGGATATTGATGGAGCAATGATCATGCGTAATTATTGCAATAAATATTTTGGAAAATAGTTGTTATAAAATCTGTATAAAGTTGTCACATTATGAAATCGAAAAAAACTTTAGTTTTATAGAGATGGGCTGATTTACATTATGAACTTTATGGAGAAAACTCGTAATAAGCTAGTGCACGTTTTCTTTCCATTCGCAGAGCGCTTTTACCCGTTCCTGTCTTTGGTATTGCTTGTGGCTGCTTGGTCTGTTCCCGAAACCTACTGGCAAATCAGAATCGTTTTCTTTTGGCTCTGGCTTGTACATAGTGAAATTCACTGGGCAGGCGCCATGGAACGCGACTATCTTCCCATACAACCCGGAAGCAGCCTTTTTTATCATATTTACCGGTTTATCGATCGGGCTTTCTTTCTCTTCCTGCTGATTTGGCTGGTCATCATGCTGATTCCGGAACCGCTGTGGCTCAGGAGTGTATTTTCGGGTGTGTTCATCATGGCCGTGCTCCTTCGCGCGATCGGAGAGCGAAAATACCGCCCGAAAAAGCCGGAAGAATAATTGCTTGCTTATCACAAAACAGCCGTCGGGAAATCGGCGGCTAAAACGGTATGGATGATGTTCTATGAAGTCAGGGAATCGAATATGGGCAATATTTAAAAATCAGGGGGGAATATTCTTGAACGGTTATCCCAAAGTCTTTTCGGGCGTAATTGCTGCTGCGGGAGTGCTTTTAATTTTTCTGATTCGTTTCGTCGGAAAGAATGACCCGGTGCTCTCTTATTTGCTTTCGGCAGTCGCCGCATGGATGATTCTGAATAATATTGTTTGGCAGGCTGTGGGGGAGTGCAGAAAGTACCACCGGTTTGCATGGAACGAGAGCAAAACCCTCCGCAGCAATTGTTTTTGGATTTTGGGTTTTACCATCTTTGTTTGTTTGTTAAATTTTGTGGCGATACAAAGAGGATATTGATTTAATTACTTACTGTAATAATGGAGGGCCGCCCGAATATCATCCGGGCGGCCCGTTTATTTTTATGCTTCTTTTTTATTCTTCTCGCACAGCTCGTTGATCAGCGAGAAAATATTCTTACCCGATTCGGATTTGTCGAAGCTTTTGCAGGAAGAACGCATCCGTTCCAGCCGCTTGCTGTCTTCCAGAAGCGAAAGGATGGTTGCGCCCGGGTCGATGCCTTTTTCCAGCTTTACGGCCATATCATGGGAAAGCAGGAAATTCGCGTTGTCTTCCTCCTGCCCCGGAATGGCGTCGAACACCGCGAGCGGTATGTTGCACGCGAGCGCCTCCGACACGGTAAGCCCGCCCGGTTTCGTAATGATCAAATCCGACGCGTGCATATAATTTTCAACTTCGTCGGTAAAATAGACTAATTTGGTCTTCTTGGGGCTTTGGCTGATGACGGAGGTGAATGCTTCGTACAGCTTCTGATTCTTTCCGGTGATGACGATGATCTGAAAATCCGCCGGAAGCGCAATCAGCTTTTTGTATATTTTCCGGATATTGGTAACGCCGAAGCTTCCCGCCATGATCAGGATGGTCGGAACGTCCTCGTCCATGCCGAATTTTTTCAGCAGCGCGGGCTTGTCCCCCTGGTTGTAAAACACATCGCCGACCGGAATGCCGAACGGGTAAATTTTCTCCGTCGGAACGCCCATTTCATTCATTTCGGGGATCATGTCCTGCGTGGAAACGATGTACGCGTCAACATGATCGGCAATCCACGCGCGGTGCGGGCCGTAGTCCGTCATCAGGCAGATCAGCGGGACGTTTACAATCCCTTTCTTCTTTAAATGGGAAACCATCTCCGTTGCGAACGGATGGGTGGAAAGGATGATATCCGGTTTTTGTTCCTTTATCAGGAATATCAGTTTCTGGCTGAATACGCTGGTGAACCTTGTAACGAGGTTGGAAAGAAGGCTTTCCTCGTTGGATTTCCGGTAGAGCTGGCCGAAAACCTTCGGTGTTTTGGTGGCGAGAAAGTGGTAGCCTTCGCAGACGGTTTTGTCCAATACGGCGTTGATGCTTTTTAGGGCGTCAACCACCACAACCTCGTTGCCGGTTGAATTTTCGGAAATGTATTTTTCAATGGCGTGCGAGGCTCTTAGGTGCCCGCCGCCTGTTGCAGCTGAAAGAATTAATATTTTCACGCCAATCCTCCTTATATTAGAGTTTTTCTTTGGCAGGTTATACTATAATGGGTATTATAACATATATTTAAAAAAGATACTATATAAAATCCCGAGAGGAAAGTTGAGTTATTCAGCAGGGACGCGGGGAATTATCAAAGCTGTAACTTTACTTTTCCCCGGTTGGGATATATAATATACCAGAATCCTATCCTAGGATTTTGCGAATATACTATTATTTGGGAGGCTCCTGTATGACCGAAGCAAAAATGATTGATATCTCCTCCGGAGCGCCAAAGCCGCGTAAGAAAAAGTACGTCGCCGCCATCGCGATCACCGCAGTAATTCTGCTGGGCGCGGGGGGCGCGTTGTTCGGCAAGCAGCTTTATAAGGAGTATCAGCATCAACAGCAGGTTGCATCGGTAATCGACGTTGACACTTTTTACAACGGCATCCGCGTTGCCGGCGTTGACCTGGGCGGGAAAACCATGGAGCAGGCAAAGGCTGCCGTGGAAGCGGCGGAGCCGGATTTGCGCCCCCCATATGATATCCGCTTAACGTACGGCGGGCAATCCTGGCAGATCACCGGAAAAGATCTGAAATTTCAGTTCAATACGGACTCCGTGCTGAAAGAAGCCTATTCCTACGCGCGTTCCGGAGACCGGGAGGAACGCTATCAGCAGATTCTCGCTCTGGGAAAAAGCCCGAAGGATTTTCAATTGGAAAGCACGCTGGACGACGACAGTCTGAAAGCGAAGCTGAAGGAAATAACGGGTACAATCAACCATGCTCCGGTCGACGCGACCGTCGCTTCCTTTAACGCGGCGACGGGACAATTCAGCTATGCCGACGGAAAAGACGGCATAGCCGTTGACGAAGACGCCCTTTATTCCGATGTAGTGAAAATTGCAGGCGGTTCCGGTTCCGGTTCGGTTGCCGTAAACGCAAAAACGGTTCCGTTTAATAAAACGATCGCGGAAGTAAGCAGCCATCTCCAAAAGCTGGGTACATACAGTACCACTTCCACCAACAATGCGGCGGGAACACATAATATGAAGCTGGCTCTTTCAAAAATAAACGGCACCTGTGTCCCGGCGCACGGCACGTTTTCGTTCCATCGCGTTGTAGGCAATTCCAATAAAGCCAACGGATTCCTCGAAGCCGGTGCGATTTTGAACGGCCGGCTGGTAAAGGCCTACGGCGGCGGAATCTGCCAGACTTCCACAACCATTTACGGAGCCGCGCTCCGCTCCAATATGAAAATTACCCAGCGCTCAAACCATACCATTCAGTCAACGTACTGTCCCATCGGGCAGGACGCCGCGGTAAGCTACCCGGAGCTGGACTTCAAATTCCAGAATCCAACGGATTATCCGATTTATATTGTTACCGGCACCAAAGGCAAAGTAATGACCGCTACTTTTTACGGTTACCAGTCCCCGGACTATGACCGGATTGAAATTACCTCGCAGAAAACAGAATCCTTACCCGCTCCCACCACACCCAAATATACGGTTGACAACACGCTGGCAAAAGGCCAGATCCGGCTTGATTCCAAAGCGCGCGTCGGAGCGCGTGCAACCGCGCAGCGGCTTTTCTATAAAAACGGCGTCATTGTAAGAACGGAGCAATTGTCTTCTTCTTATTATAAGGCGCAGCCCGCGTACTATTCCATCGGGCCGGGAACGCCCGTAGACGGCATCGTATCGTCAGGCGGCCCGTCCTCGGCGGCGAGTTCCTCCAAACCGCAGGAGAACCAGTCGAAACCCTCTTCTTCGAAGCCGGAAAGTTCGTCATCTTCCGGGAGCCAAGCGTCAGCCGGAAGCTCGAATGCACAGCAGAATAACTCAACCGGACAGTCCGATCCCGGGGATGCCGGCGCGGACGAATCCAATGTAGTTATTCCCGATTAAAATTATGTCAGGGTGTGGCTCACGCTGCACCCTGATTTAAATTTGACTTGACTTTTTGTCGTATATCTGCAAAAATGAGATTAGATATAACAGGGTTTTTAAAAAATCCGGTATTTTAAGATTCCGCCGCTTCTTTCTATTTTAAGAAGCGATGCAATAAAGAATAAGGCGGCTTTTTCGATTTGGCCGCTGACCAGGAAAGGATGAGCTATTTGGCTGCAAATGGAACTGCCCCAAAGATCAGCATAATCATACCGGTCTATAATGTGGAAAAATACGTTGGAAAGTGCCTTTCTTCTTTGATTAGCCAAACATTTACAGATTTTGAAATTATTGCCGTAAACGACGGTTCCAAAGATGATTCCCTTTCAATTCTCCTCCATTTTCAGGAGAAATACGATAATATCACGGTGCTTAACCAGAAAAACTGCGGTATGTCCCCGGCCCGCAACGCGGGTCTGGAAATTGCGCGCGGAGAATACATCTGTTTTGTCGACAGCGACGACTACGTGGCTCCCACCTATCTGGAGGAGCTTTACAACGCCTGCGTCGAAACCGAAAGCGACATCGCCTGCTGCTATTATTATTTTCATTTTGTCGAAAACGACTTTTTATTTGAATATCCGTTCCGCTGCCGCGGCGTTTTCGACCGCGGCGAAGCGATGAACAAGCTGCTGCGCGACGTACAGATTCAGAGCCTGATGTGGAACAAGATTTACAAACACAGCCTGTTCACGGATTATGACATTAAATTTCCGACCATGTGCTTTGAAGACATGGCGATTGCGAATAAGATTTTTGCCCACGCCGACCGCGTGACCGTGATTGACCGTCCTCTGTACTATTACAACCAGCATCCCGCCAGCACGCTCGCAACCATGAACGCGGACAAAATCAACGACTTTATTCGCGCGATTGCCATGGTTCGTATTTCGCTTGAACGGAACGGGCTGTACGAGAAATATAAGAAAAGTTACCTTGCGCTTACAAGAAAAACATGCGGCTGCTGCTATTTGTATGTATTAAAGCTGCATAATGAGAAAAAATGTATGCGAGGGTGCATGACAAATATGAAGCGCGTATCGCGCGCAATTAAGCATTATTCCGCGGATGAGTTCAGCCCGACGACCATGTTCAGCGAACTGCCCGACGTCGTGGATGCGCCTGAAAAGCTGGAAAAGGACTACTCGACCCGCTAAAGCGCATAGGAGAATTGGGCTTATGAACAAAAACAAAAGCAAGGCATCAAAAATATTTCAGGTGGCGCTGTTTGCGCTGACGCTTGGGTTGCTTGCTTATTTTTGTATTTCGGATAATAACCTGATGATTCTCCTTTACAGCTTCCACGGCCTGAATTTTTTCTGGCTGTCCTTGGGCGCGGGATGCGTTGTGCTTTCCTGGCTGATGGACGGCCTTGTTACGAAACTTCTGATTTCCGCGGCATATGATGAGGATTATGAATTCCGCCATGCCTTTAAGGTTACCATGGTGGGGCAATACTTCAATTCCATTACACCCTTTGCGGTTGCGGGCCAGCCGATGCAGTTCCTGACCCTGACAAGGCAGGGGGTGTCTTCCGGAATCGCCCTTTCCGCCCTTGTTCGGAAATATCTTGTTTACCAGACCACGATTGCGGGATACTCTCTGTTTGTCATTCTTGTAAAATATTCCTTTTTCCGCAGCCGGATTCAGGGCTTTATGGCGCTGGCCGTCATCGGTTTTCTTTACCAGTCCGCGGTGGTGGTGCTGCTGTTTTTATTTGCGCACAGCCCCCGTTTCACGACGAAATTGATCGAAGGCTGCGTAAAGCTGCTGACGAAAATCCATATTGTAAAAAAACCGCAGGAGGCCGGGGAAAAGGTTAAAAACCAACTGGAGTTTTATATCGAAAATAATAAGGCCATGCAGGGGAACCGGCTGATGAAGGCGAGAATTTACGGTTACACCGTGGTTGAGCTTACAGCCGTCTTTGCGGTGCCTTTTTTTATTTACAAGGCATTTCACAATCCGGGCGCGCCGTTTATGGATATGATCGCGGCGCAGAGCTTCGTAACCATGATTTCCGCGTATACGCCGCTTCCCGGAGCGGCCGGTGCGGCGGAAGGCAGCTTCCTTGTGCTGTTCCAGCTCTTTTTCCAGCCGAATGTCATCCGGCAGGCCATGCTGCTCTGGCGGTTTATTACGTATTATTCCTGCATTATCGTCGGCGCGTTCTTCGCCGGGCTGGAAAACAAGGCGCAGAAGCGGGAACCGGGGTTTCGGAAGGATGCCGTGCAGCCGCCTGTTGAAGAAAGCGGCACAGGCCCAAACCAGCCGGATTGGAAACCATCTTAAATTTGGGAGGGGGAAGGCATCCTTTGCGGATGCCGCCATAAATGAACGACGGATTTTTTAGGGTGGCTGCGGCAACGCCGTCCATCCGGGTCGCCGACTGTCAAAGTAACAAATTTGCAATTTTGGATTTGATGCGCCAATGCGTTCAAAGGGGCGTGGGCGCGGTGGTTTTTCCGGAGCTTTGCCTGACGGGTTATACCTGCGGTGATTTGTTTCGTGACCGCACGCTGATTTCATCGGCGGAAAAGGCGCTTTCGGAAATTCTGGAGCAGACCCGCGATTTGAACCTGCTGGCCGTCATCGGTTTACCGGTTCCGGTTGGCGCGGATTTATACAACGCCGCCGCGGTGATTTGCCGCGGAAAGCTTTTGGGGCTTGCGGCGAAATCCAGTATCCCGAATTACAGCGAATTTTACGAGGCGCGGCATTTTACGCCCTCACCCGAATATCAGGAAATCCGTTTCTGCGGCGAAACCGTTCCGCTTGGAAACAGCCTGATTTTCCGCTGCGACAGGCTGCCGGAGCTGGTTGCCGGCGTGGAAATCTGCGAGGATTTGTGGATTGCCGACCCGCCGTCCTCCCGGCTGGCGCAGTACGGCGCGACCCTTTTGCTGAATCCTTCGGCAAGCGACGAGGTGATCGGCAAGGCGCAGTACCGCCGCAGCCTGGTAACGGGGCAGTCCGCCCGGTTATTGGCCGCTTACGTTTATGCCGACGCGGGCGAGGGCGAATCCTCCACCGATCTGGTGTTTGCCGGTCATGACATTATTGCCGAAAACGGCGCCCTGCTGGCGGAATCGACCCACTTTACAACGGGTTTGACCGTTGCCGACGTGGATTTACAGCGCATGATGCAGGAACGCCTGCACACAACATCCTGGAGAAATATCGGACAGGCTCATGAAATCCGGTTTGATATGGAGATTCCTTCCATCGAGATTGAGCGCAAATTTTCGCCGCTGCCCTTTGTGCCCACCGATACCAGGGATTTGAGCGAGCGCTGCGAAATGATTTTGAATATGCAGGCGAACGGCTTAAAAACAAGGCTGAAGCATACCGGCTTGAAGTGCGCTGTCATCGGCGTTTCCGGTGGGCTGGACTCCACGCTTGCGCTTCTCGTGACGGTGCGCGCGTTCGACCTTCTGCACCTTGACCGCAAAGGCATTGTGGCGGTTACCATGCCAGGCTTCGGAACCACCAGCCGGACAAAGAGCAACGCCCAGCGCCTTTCCGAGCTTTTGGGCGTTACCCTGAAGGAGATCCCGATCGGGGATTCCGTTTCCCAGCACTTTCAGGATATTGGCCATGACCCCGAAATCCATGACGTAACATACGAAAATTCACAGGCGCGCGAGCGTACGCAGGTGTTAATGGATCTTTCCAATCAGTACGGCGGGCTTGTCATCGGTACGGGCGACCTTTCCGAGCTTGCGCTCGGCTGGGCGACCTTCAACGGCGACCATATGTCCATGTACGGCGTCAACTGCTCCATTCCGAAGACGCTGGTGCGCCATCTGGTGTACCATGCCGCCGTAACGGGCGGCGGGGAGCTTTGCGGTTTGCTCAAGGATGTTCTCGACACCCCGGTCAGCCCCGAGCTTCTGCCGCCGGTCGACGGCGTGATCGCACAGAAAACGGAAAATATTGTCGGTCCATACGAGCTGCACGACTTTTTCCTGTATTACATGCTCCGCTTCGGTTTTACGCCGGCGAAGATTTTCCATATGGCGCAGAGCGCCTTTGCGGGAACATACGACGACGGGACGATCAAGAAGTGGATGACGATCTTTTACCGGCGGTTTTTCGCGCAGCAGTTCAAGCGCTCCTGCCTGCCGGACGGCCCGAAGGTCGGCAGCGTTACCCTTTCCCCGCGCGGGGACTGGCGTATGCCGAGCGACGCCTCCGCAAGGCTCTGGCTCAGTGAGATTGAAGCGCTATAATTCTATAAAAATGGATTTCCCCCTTCTGAACGGTACAGCTGTCCGGAAGGGGGATTTTTAGGTTGACTGTTATTCAATATAAGAATATTATATAAGGAGGGGTGGTGGAAGAATGCGGGTAAAAGTAAATAAAAAAATCGTATTGCTGGCTGCAATGATTGTTTTGGCCTGTTTCTATGGATTCAGGGCTTATCCCCGGAGCATTCATGCGTTTATCGACTTGGATAATATCGAGAGCATGGGGATTCTATATCGAAATTATAACGCGAAATCTTCCGATGAAAAACAATATATAATCAATGATAGGCATGAAATAGAAAAAGTGATCGAAATACTGAACCGATATCAGTATTCGAAGAAGCTGATTCAGCCGGACAGTGTAAAATCATATGCGGGCGATTCCGTTTTCATTGACATCCATTTTTGGGGAGCAGGGAAGGTTAAAAAGTGCAGCCTGGCGTATGCGTATGGGGCTGCACAAGAGGTTAATTTATCTGAAAAACATTCCGCTCAGTATCATGTGGGCTTCTTCAACAAAGATGCGGATGCGCTGTTTCAGGAAATATACAGCTATACCCGGTCGCTTCCATCAAAAACGAGTTTGAAAAATAATTTTTCTGAGATGATATTTGCGATAGATAGTAATTGCACCTAAACCACCGGTAAATAAATTGTTGATAACGAAATATTTTAGACGCGAGTTCTTATGAGGAAACCCAATTTCCCATAATGTATTTTTGGAGAATGTATTTATGAAACGAGACTGGTTGAATTGGAAATGGATTACCGCGCTTGTGCTGTTGGTTCTTTCCGCTTACTGGCTTTATTTCACGCAGCCGGTGCAGGCAAAAGAAGCTCTGAATGGCAAACCGGTTGCACAGATCGTGTTAACACGTACCGTAAGCACACCGGGGGCGAATGGCGGGAGCGTTTTTACATCGGTATATACCGACAATCCGACCGAAATACAAAAATTGATTGATTTTCTCAATGCGTATCCCTGTGGCAGAATGATCCGAAATCCGCTCGGTGTCTCATCCTTTGCCTATCAGAAAACAACGACCTATTCTGTTTCGCTGGATTATAAAAACGGGAAAGGCGTTTTCAAAAGATTATCTTATGAGGTGTATCCGGAAGGGCGAGTAAATGTAACCGGGTGGAAAAAAGATTGGAATCAATCGTCCGTCCTTTGCCGTGTGGGAAGGATCGGAAGCCAAAAGACGATCCAGTTTTACAACCGGCTTTCCAGTATGTTTGAAGAAAAATTAAAAGATACAGTCTGGCAGAAGGCAGAGTAAATCAAAGATGTTCCTCCCGTTGGCTTATCAATAGCATTCGTAAGGACAAATAGCAAAAAAAACGCCGCCTGTGAAAACAGGCGGCGTAAATTATATCATAAATAGAGAGCTTCCCGAATCCGGCGAGGATAAATCGGAAATGCTGGCGGCGGAAGCCATCGACTGCGTGGCGTTCATCTGCATCTGCGCGGTGAAAAGCTGCAAAAACAGCAGATAATCGTCATACGTAAAGGTTGCGCCGTTCGTACCCTGCGTGCCGGAAGAAGCGCCTGCGGTAACGGGATAGTAGCGCATCAGCATACTGAGGGCGGACAGGGAATTCATTGTTCCGGCAGAATTGAATCCGGTCGCGGAGTAGGTGGGGGAATAACCCATTAGCGAACTCAACGAGGACAGAGAATCCGATTGGTCGGAATTGTCGGCTGCGGAAATATCCTCACCGGCGTAGTCCAGCACCTTTTTAACATAGGCCTGTGTTTCCTTAAAAGGGGGAATGCCGCCGTATTTCGCCACGTTGCCGCTGCCCGCGTTGTAGGCGGCGAGCGCAAGCTTCGCGTCCCCGTTGTAGCGGGAAAGCATGTCGCTCAGGTATTTTGCCCCGCCCATGATATTCTGCTCGGCGTCCAGCGGATTTTCCACGCCGAGGGACCTGGCGGTTCCCGGCATCAGCTGCATGACGCCCTGCGCGCCGCAGCGCGAAACCGCGTCGGCGTCAAACCCGGATTCGGCTTTTGCCACCGCTTTCAGCAGGTTTACCGGAACATTATATTTTTCAGCGGCCGTCTCAAAAATCGGTTCCATACTTCCGCTGTCCAGTTTCTTATTATCAATCTTTTTCACCGCATTTTGCAGCAGGCCTGAAAAACGGCTTCCAGAGGTTTTTCCCGTGCCGGTGCCAAAACGGTTTAAAGCCTGTGTCTGACTGTAATAATTGGATTCAATACGATTATTCGTCTGAAACGCCCCCGTAAAAAGATTCCTGAATTATTGCATGGTTCTATCATAACGCATTTCGACAAAAAATGGAAGATATTTTATGGAAAATCCATCAAAATATTCCGCAAAAATAGAATTTGTGACGATACCGCGTTTGATTTCCGCCAAATCGTATATTTGCAGGCGGGATTGGCAAAATATTTTTTGTAAAGGAGGCTCTGAAATGACAGTATCGAAGAGCGAATATAAAAAAATGGCGGACAAGGCTTCGCCCGGAACAACATATGGAAAGAACCTGTTTTTTGCCTTTTTGTTCGGCGGCGGCATTTGTGTGCTGGGGCAGGCGCTGATAAACCTGTTTATGCAGTCGGGCATGGATATCAAAGAGGCGCGCGCATGGGTTTCCATCAGCTTAATCGCCCTAAGCGCGCTGTTAACCGCTTTAAAGATTTACGACAATATTGCAAAGATTGCCGGTGCGGGCACGCTGGTGCCGATTACCGGGTTTGCCAATTCCATTGTAGCGCCTGCCATGGAATTTAAGAGCGAGGGCTATGTGATCGGGATCGGCGGAAAAATGTTTGTCATCGCGGGGCCGGTTCTGGTCTACAGCACCTCCGCCGCCATTTTATACGGTCTGATCGTTTGGTTTTTCCATTTGTATTAAGGAGGAGTGGCGATGCCTACCCGAATCGGAAAATATACGCTTGAATTGAATAGTAAGCCGACGATTCTCGGTTCCGCCGCCGTGGTCGGTAAAAAAGAGAGCGAGGGCCCGCTGGGGGAATATTTCGACCAGTGCCACAACGACACCACACTGGGGGAATCCAGCTGGGAAAAGGCGGAAAGCCGCCTGCAAAATGAAACCGTTCTGTTGGCGCTGGACAAGGCCGGTTTGAAAAATACGGATATCGACTGCATTTTCGCGGGGGATCTGCTCAATCAGTGCATTTCCTCGACTTTCGGCCTGCGGGGCCTGAATATCCCGTTCCTCGGCCAGTACGGCGCGTGCTCCACCATGGCGCAGACGCTCGGAATCGCCTCGGTATTCGCGGAATCCGGCGCGGCGCGGACTGCCGTGGCGGTTACTTCCTCCCATTTCTGTTCGGCGGAAAGGCAGTTCCGTTTTCCTTTGGAATACGGCGGTCAGCGAGCGCCGACGGCGCAATGGACGGCAACTGCTTCGGGGGCGATGGTGGTCGGTTCGCCCCGGGAAAAAAAAGAAGGCCAAATTACCGTGGAAGCGATTTCGTTCGGCCGGATAACGGATATGGGCATTAAGGACGCGGCAAATATGGGCGCGGCAATGGCGCCTTCGGCGGCGCAGACGCTGACGGACTATTTTCACGACACCGGAGACGGCCCTCAGGATTACGATGTGATTTTAACAGGTGACCTCGGCATGATTGGCAGCGACCTGCTTCAGCAGATTCTGATGAAGGACAGCATCGATATCAGTGCGGTTCACAACGACTGCGGCCTGATGCTTTACGACCGTAAAAAGCAGGATGTCCACGCGGGCGGTTCCGGCTGCGGGTGCTCGGGGGCGGTTCTGTGCTCCTATATCATGCAGCAGATGACCGCCGGAAAACTGCACAAGGTGCTGTTTTTGGGAACAGGCGCGCTGATGTCCCCGACTTCATCCCAGCAGGGCGAATCCATTCCCGGCGTAGCGCATCTCGTTTATTTAAAGGCCTAATACTGTTATCTCATTAAAAAACAGACATCTTTGCGGTTGATTTTCCGTCCTGCTGCGTCCTTGTCGTCGGCGGGCGTCAGCCCGCTTTCCTCCTCGTCCTTGCAGGGCGAAAAATCTCCTCGCAAATCTTGTCTCCCTTTTAATGGATAACAGTATAAGAAATGGCTCCCTTTACGGGAGCCATCGGATTTTATTCAGCGAGGAATTTCTCCAGGGGGGAAATATCCAGTCCGTTGCAGGTTTTTAAGAAGGCATACAGGTTTTCCGCAATCTGTTTTACGCCGCCTTTGGAATCGCTTTCGATGTTCAGCGGCATCAGCGGGTCGTGAACGCTTAACCGCAGGAGAAGCCAGCCGTTGCCAGCCATTTTGCCGAACGAAATGCGGATACCCTCGAAATTATCCGGCGCGATCTGCCAGCCGGGCTGTTTCTGCGCGTAGCTTTCCAGCTCGCGGATAATCCGCTCGCCGCATTCCCGGAAAGCTTCTTCCCGGATCGGGAAGCGAAGTTCCGTTGCTTCGGCCGGTTCCGCCAGAGGTTCCAGCAGGTCTTCCAGCGATTTTCCCTGCGCGCGGAGCTGCGCCGCTTTGATAATGATTTTTGTAACGAGGTATGCGCCGTCGTCCAGAAAATAATTTTCGCGCAGGGCGGCGTGGCCGGAGGTTTCAATTGCCAGCGGGCAACTTACGCCTTCCTGATTCAGCCTTACCGCTTCATTGATCACGTTTTTATAACCTCTTTTAAAGCGGCGGTGCTTTCCGCCCAGCGTTTTTTCAATATAATCGTGCAGGCCGCTGGACGTGATCGAGTCCGTTACAATGGTTCCGCCGGGGTTTCCCTCTAGCGCAATCGCGGAAGCGATGGCAACCAGGCGGTTGCGGTTGATTTCATCGCCCTTCGCGTCCACCGCGCCGCCACGGTCGACGTCCGTGTCGAAGATCACACCGAGGTCGGCTTTCGCGGCGACCGTCGCCGCGCAGACGGATTTCATCGCCGTTTCGTTTTCGGGGTTGGGAATATGGTTCGGGAAGCGGCCGTCCGGCTCCAGAAACTGGCTTCCGGTCGTGTCCGTGCCGAGCGGGGCGAGAACGTCGCTCGCGTAAAATCCACCCGCGCCGTTGCCCGCGTCAACCACGATTTTAAACCCTTTCAGCGGATGGTCGTAATCTGCGGAATGTACGCCCCGCTTAATCAGTTCGCGCAGATGTGCGCTGTACTGCTCCATATAATTGACCGCTTTCATTTCGCCCTTGCCGGAAGCGGGCTTTTCCCCGTTCTGCGCGGACAGAAGGATGCGCTCGATGTCGGGGGCGTCCAACCCGCCGTTTCGAGTGAAAAATTTTAAGCCGTTCCGGTTGAACGGATGGTGGCTTGCCGTAATCTGAACCGCGCCGTCGCAGGCAAGGTCAACCGTCGTCATGAACATGGACGGGGTGGAAGCGAGCCCGCAGTCCAGAACGGAAACACCCGCCGCCGTCAGCGCGCGCGTCACAGCGGCCTGAATCCGGTCCGCGGTAATCCGGGAATCATGTCCAACGGCAACGGTCAATTGGGAGGAATCCTTTTTCACATTGCTGGAAAGCCAAAGCACAAAGGCCGATATGATTTTTTCGATGACTTCGTCAGTCAGGCTGATTTCTTCGCCCGGCACCCCGCCGCAGGCAACGCCCCGGATATCCGTACCGCTTTTAAATTGTTTCCAATATGCCGTAAGCATGAATTTTATCCCCTTTTTTTACTTTTTCTTTATTATATAAGCTTATTATAAGCGAACGGGGGGGATTTGTAAACGAGGTGTTTTGTATCAAACCGTTCCTGGCGATTCGAAATGTTTCAAAAATTTATAGCAGAGGAAACGGCGAAGTCCGCGCACTGGACGGCGTTTCCCTTTCCGTTCAGCCGGGCGAATTTTTAGCAATCGTCGGCCGTTCCGGCTCGGGAAAGTCCACCTTGATGAACATACTGGGATGCCTCGACACCCCCACCAACGGAGATTATTTTCTGGACGGCGAAAATGTAGCCGGGCTGAACGAAAAGAAACTGGCGGAAATCCGCAACCGGGAGCTGGGCTTTGTGTTTCAGGGATTTAACCTGATCAGCGGTATGGATGCGGTTGAAAATGTGGAGCTGCCGCTCCTTTACCGGGGAATTCCCGCGGCGCGGCGGCGCAGTCTGGCGCTGAACGCGCTTGACCGGGTTGGCCTTTCCGAGCGGGTTAACCACATGCCGGATGAGATGAGCGGCGGGCAGCAGCAAAGGGTGGCCATTGCGCGCGCCATCGCGGCAGAGCCACCCCTTATCCTTGCGGATGAGCCGACCGGAAATCTGGATTCAAAGTCCGGCGAAGCCATTATGCAGATCATCCATTCCCTTCACAAGCAGGGAACGACGATCGTTTTGATAACCCATGACAATAAAATAGCCGCCTCTGCCGAACGTGTTGTTCAGATACAGGACGGGCGCATGGTACACTGAATTTCCGTATGTATTAATCCTTGAATTTTTCATCCCGAATCGTGCTTTCAAACCGCGGGAGCAGTTCGCTGCAGTGCTTCAGGTGGGAAAAACAGAATTCATACATTTTGCTTATGGCATGAATCTGCGCGTCACGGCCGATTTCGGTGACATCCCCGAAAGGCTTAAAATACAGGTACATCGGGATGTTGCCGTCGTCCGTAGGCTGCAGATAGTGCGCGTGAAGCCGTTGCGCGCCCAGATTTTTATAAAATTTTATACGCCGTTTCTGGTTTTTCGCCAGAGCGGGATCGGTATTCGATACATGTTCAACGGAAAAGAGCAGGCCCTCATATGAATCGCGGTATTTCTCGCATATCGCCTGAATAAACCCGCTCCCATAGTTCAGGCACTGGAATTCCTTCCGGATTGCCAGATAATCGCCCCAAAGGAAATTGCCGTCCTCCACTTTATAAACCAGGGCGTAACCGACCACTTTATAGTCGGCAAGGCGCCGGTACATCAGCAGCTTATATCTGCCCTTTTTCATCAACTCCAAAATTGTGTCGTACGTTAACAATTCACAGGGAGGAAACTGCTGTTTCATATCCTCGTAAATTGAGGCCAGATTTGAGGCGTTGCCCAGTACAATCGAGGCGCCCGTTCCGAAACTCATTTTAAAATCTCCTATCTTTTTATATACTATAAGAATTATTATACCATATTTGATCACGGTTCAGCAAGTCGGCGGAAGAAGGCGTTTTTTCGGGCCGTTTTACGCCTGCTTTTCCCGTCTTTCCAGCGAGAAATTTATCTTCCGAAAACAGCGGCGGAGAGATTATTGACAAACAAAATCTGGATGTTATAATGAGGAAAGAGTAAGTAAAATCGAATAGAGGAGGTAGATTCGTATGATGCCAGCACTGCAGCTTCACGATGTAGATGTTCCCGCGTTTTTAAAGGTTCTTGACGAGTGTGAGGGCAATGTTTTCCTTGTAACGCGCGATGGGGACCACCTGAATCTGAAAAGCAAGCTCTGCCAGCTCGTCGGACTGACACAGCTGATTGAGGGCGGAAAGATTGCGGAAGCCTATATTGTTTGTGAAAAGCCGGAAGATGATTCAAGACTTTTCCGTTTCAACCTTTACGGGAAAGAAAACAAATAAAAGGAATGCAAAATGCCGCCCGGATGGGCGGACGTCATAGAAAGTTACAAAAGCGCCATGGAACAGAATTGCTCCACGGCGCTTTTTTCGCAGGATGCCCCGTTGTCAGAAGTATGGGCGGTATCTTACCGCCCGTCGGCACACCGTTCTTAAGCCACTTTATGGGCGGATTTTTTTATTGATTCAGAGTCTTGAAAGATTTCCGGTATAATGTTATACTGCTAACACAAGGCGGTGTTAGCGATGAATGACCACGAATTGCTTGTAAAAATTTACGAGGAACTGCAGGGCGTGAAAACGCAGGTTCATTCCATGGATGACCGGATTTCTGGAGTAGATAAGCGGCTTTCCGGAGTAGACAACCGGCTTTCCAAGGTGGAAAATCGGCTTTCCGGGGTAGATAACCGGCTTTCCGAGATGGATAATCGGCTTTCCGGGGTAGATAACCGGCTTTCCGGGATGGATAATCGGCTTTCCAGTGTTGAGAAACAGATTGTTAATGTTGAAAACCAGCTCACAGAAGTGAAAGAACAGGTTGCGGAGGTTCAGGAAGATACCAAAATTACCCGCAGTGCAGTCAATACGATTCTCGACTGGGCGGAAGACGCCAGTATTCAAGCGACCCCGCTCTTTAAAAAAGCAAAATAAGAATTGTCAGTTCTGCTGATCGCTTCCGTCCTTTCCGATACCAGTCGGGAGGGACGGGTTTTTTATGAAATAAAGGAGGAATATTTTTGCGCAAAAAACGAAAATTTGTTTCTTTCCTAGCCGCCTTGGTTTTATTCTGCATGGCGGGTACGCTTAACGGATGCACCGCACAGCAAAGTTCGCAATCGGCTGTTTCCGCTCCGGAAGGAAAAAATTCCGATACGCTGGTTTACTACCTTGACGTTGGGCAGGGAGACAGCGAACTGATCCGGCTGAAATCGGGGGAAACTATTTTAATTGACGCGGGAACGCCCGATACCGCCGATTCCCTCTGCGATACACTTCAAAAACTGGGCGTTTCAAAAATCGATATCCTGATCGCAACGCATCCGCATGCCGATCATATCGGCGGGATGGCAAAGGTGGTCGACCGCTTTGCAATCGGGGAAATCTATATGCCGCGAATTCCCGATAAACAGGTTCCCACCACTTCCACCTATGAAAAGCTGTTAACGGCGATTGACCGGAAGGGTCTGAAAATCACGGCGGGAAAGGCAGGCATGACCGTTTTGAACTCCGGCGGCGAGAAGCTGGAATTTCTGGCGCCGAATTCTTCGAAATACAACGATCTGAACAATTATTCCATCGTCGCCATGCTGACCTGCGGAGAAAAACGGTTCCTGTTCATGGGCGACGCGCAGACGGACAGCGAAAAGGAAATCTTGAAAAACGGATCCAACCTGAAATGTGACGTTTTGAAATGCGGGCATCACGGAAGCGCCACTTCGACCGGCGCCGCCTTTTTGAAAGCGTCCGGCCCGCAGTCCGCGGTGATTTCCTGCGGACAAAACAACGATTACGGGCATCCGGACAAGAAGATTGTCGCAAGGCTGCAGAAGGCCGGGGTTACGATCTACCGCACCGACCGGCAGAAAACCGTTCTTGCCCGCTGCGACGGAAAAACCGTTCAATTTCAAACCGGGCTGGAGTCCGTGATAAAATCATAAGCATCAAATCATATTTATATAAAAAAATACTTCTTTTCTTTATTGAAAGCTGTTATAATGCAAATACGGAAATTAAGATTGTGCTGTAACAGAGGTGTAACGATGCGCTTGTGTAAATATTGCGGATTTCAGAATTTTGACGGAACGCGTTACTGCCAGAAATGCGGGAAAAAAATTATTCGGAAGGGTTTACGCGTATTTTTCCGGGGAGCCGATTTCAGCAATTTGGCCGGAATGGGAGCGAGGGATGTTTCCATTGCCCCTTTAGGGAAAATGGCGGTCGATAATTTATCAAAGCAATGGGGCAATAAAAAGAAACCATCGGGCTGCGTAAAAGCAGTTCCGCTGGAAGACGGTTCCTGGTACTGCCCGGATTGCGGATTCCATAATGCCCGCCATGCGTTGTACTGCGGAGACTGCGGCAGATATAAGTAATTTTGAAACAAAAAAGGGGCTGCCTCACGGAGCAGCCCCTTTTTATTTTTATTTATTTTTCTTCGTTAAAGAACTTCTCCCAGTCGAAATCGCTTTTGTTTACAGGCTGTGCCTGTGATTTGGGAAGAGAATCGTTCTTTTCCGCCGGGGTGAAAGGCGTATTCCGCTGGAATACTTCGTGCGGAATCGGGGCCGTTTCGTCCTTGTCGCTGATTGCCGGCTTTTGAACGGCTTTTCCCGCGGGCGCAACGGGCGCCGCGGGTGCTTTTTCGGAGGAGCTTGCAATATCGGAAAATCCCCGCGCATCCTTTGCAATGCTGTCGCCGTGCGGCTGGTCGTCGCTGTAAGAGCTGATATCTACAAATTCCGTCGGTTTTTCACCGCTTTTTTTGTGGACGGGAGCCGGGATGCTGTTTTTTTTAATCCCGCCTGAGCCGGAGAAAAACTGTAAATAAACAAACAGTCCGATTCCGCAAAGCGCAAGAACGATCAGAACAATTCCCAGAATCAACAGCCAGGAAACGCCGCCCACGCCGGACGATCCGGTGCTGCTGCTCGTGGTTCCCGCGGCGGCCGCCACGCTGCTGCTGTCGGAAGAACTGGTGCTGGAAAGAAGCTCGCCCCAGTCCTGGGAAGAGAGAACGTCCGGGGTGCTGATGGTCTGCGCGGCGCGGGACGCGGCCTCTTCTACTTTTTGGTTATGGGTGTCCACCTTATGGTTGAAGATCGGTTTTTCATCGGAGCTTGTCTTCTTGCTTGAATTATTTTTTTGCGAAGAGGATGCCTCGTTTTTGCTCGTTGCCTCCGGTTGGGGCGGTTCCTCCGGCTTCGAGGTTTCTGCCGGTTTTGAAGTCTCATCGGGCTTTGAAGTTTCCTCCGGTTTCGAAGTTTCCCCGCCGGGGTTTGTGGGTTCACTATTGTTTGCGGCAGGCTCCGAGGTTTGCTGCGGCGGCGTTATCGGGCCGGGATCGCTTTGCGCAAAGGCGGTGGCGGTAAATACGCTGGCTGCAAAGAGCAGGGTCAGAAAAACGGTAAGAAATCTTTTTGATTTTATTTTCATATTTTGTACAGATCCTCTCGAAATGCAGATTCATATTAAGCATATCATATCATAATATATCCTTCCAATTCAACTGTGAATTATCTGTTAAATTTTCATATGAAGCAATCCGCCGCCTTGGAAAGTTGAAAATCGAAATTCGAAATGTTATAATAAACCAATCTGATATGTAAATTTTATTTCTGGGAGTGCAAATATGGGTGTAGTAATCAGCTCCGACAGCGCCTGCGATTTATTTCCTGATTTATATAAACAGTATCATATTGAAATTGTTCCTCTTTATATTACGATCGACGGGAACGCCTATCGCGACGTATTTGAAATCGGCCCGGACGAGCTCTTTGCAAATTACGAAAAAACCCATTGCCTGCCGAAAACTTCCGCTCCCGCTCCGGCCGACTTCTTTGAGCTTTTTAAAAAAGAAACGGACGCGGGAAACGATGTGGTGCACATCGCTATGAATTCGAAGTTTTCCTCTTCCTATCAGAATGCGCAAATCGCCGCGAAAGAATTTCAGAATGTTTATGTGGTGGACACGTTTACCCTCAGCTCCGCGCAGGGCATTCTGGTTTTAAAAGCCGCGGATATGCGCGACGCGGGAAAATCGGCGAAGGAAATCTATCATCAGATTGAAATCGATAAAACGAAAATCTGCACGAACGTGCTTTTGGATACGTTGGATTACGCTTACCGCGGCGGCAGGGCGACCATGCTGCAAATGTTTGGGGCGAATCTTTTAAAGCTGCGTCCCTGCCTGCTTCTCGATACCCACGGCGTTCTTACGGTTCGCCGGAAGTTCCGGGGGAATTATCCGCAGGTATGCAGGGAATATATCCGCTATGTTTTGGATATGCCGAATGCGGACGGCGAACGGGCCTTTGTTTCCACAACGGGAATGGACCGCACGCTGTTTGACGGCATCGTGCAGATGGTGCGCGACAGCGGCAAATTCAGGGAAGTCCTTACTTCCCGCGCCGGGTGCAGCATGACCGTGCACACCGGCCCCAATACGTTGGTTTTGTTTTATAAGGAAAAATGATAACACCGCCGGGTTCTCCGGCGGTGTTGCTGTTTTTATCCCTTATTCTTCGCCCGCCGCGTTGTCCGCTAAAATATCCCGTACCAGTTCCTCGAGCTGCGCCCAGGTTTCCAAAGTTCCCGCGCGGCGGCGGTAGGAAGCGGCGTTCTTCATGCCTTTCAGGTACCAGCCCACATGCTTCCGCGCTTCGTTCATGGCGCGGTGCTCACCCTTGTAATCGCACATCAAGCGGATATGCTTCATCATGACCAGCATGCGCTCATGCAGCTCCGGCGGGGGAAGAATCCGGCAGGAATCCGAAAGGTAGGCGTTGATCTGCGCGAAAATCCACGGGTTGCCCAGCGCCGCCCGCCCGACCATGACCGCGTCGCAGCCGGTCTGTTCCAGCATCTGCGCGGCGGTCTGCGCGGAAACGACGTCGCCGTTGCCGATGACCGGGATTTTTACCGCCTGTTTCACTTGACGGATAATGTCCCAGTCCGCTTTCGGTTCGTACATCTGCTCGCGTGTGCGCCCGTGCACCGTGATGGCGTCGGCTCCCGCGGCTTCGCAGATTTTTGCAACTTCCAGCGCGTTTACGGTTTTGCTGTCCCAGCCCTTGCGGATTTTCACCGTAACCGGCACCGGTACGGCGTTCTTTACCGCTGCGACGATTTCCCCGCACAGCGGCGGATTTTTCATCAGCGCGCTGCCGGAGCCGCTGCAGCTGACCTTCGGAGCGGGACAGCCCATGTTGATATCAATGACGTCGGGCGCGTATTCCATCGCCATTTTTGCCGCCTCTGCCATCACGTCGGGCTCGCTTCCGAAAAGCTGGATGCCCGCGGGGCGTTCCGCGTCGCTCAGCGACATCAGCGCGCCGGTTTTTTTATCGCGGAACTGCAGCGCCTTGGAACTGACCATTTCGCTCACAGCATAGGCCGCGCCGAACCGCACGCAGGTTTCGCGGAACGCCTGGTCCGCCACGCCGGCCATCGGCGCGAGAACCGCGTAACCGTCTATTTTTAAATTGCCGATCTTCATCTGATTGCCTTCCTATTTTGATTCTTCATTTGTTTTCTGCCGGAAAACAGCCTGCCGCTCTTAAAATTCGGCAGGAATATTCCTGAATTCCGGACAAACCGCGTTCATTATAGCACTTATTTTTTTCTTTGAAAAGTGATATAATAGTTCAATGTATATGGGTAAAATCCAGAATAAGCGATACATAGCCTGAAGGAGAATGATATGAAGCTGCTCGTACTTGACGGAAACAGTATTTTAAACCGTGCGTTTTACGGAATCCGCCTTTTAACCACAAAGGAGGGCCTTTTTACCAACGGCATTTACGGTTTTCTGACCATGCTGCATAAATTGAAAAACGATACAAACCCCGACGCGGTCGCCATTGCGTTTGACCTGCGCGCCCCGACGTTCCGCCACAAGGAATACGCGGGCTACAAGGCGCAGCGCAAGGGCATGCCCGAAGAACTTGCCCAGCAGCTTCCGAACCTGAAGGAGCTGCTGCGGCTTCTGGGATTCCATCTGCTGGAATGCGAGGGCTTTGAAGCCGACGACATCCTCGGCACACTGGCGAAGAAATGCGAAGAAACCGGGGATGAATGCATCCTTGCAACCGGGGACCGCGACAGCCTCCAGTTGGTGGGGCCGCGCGTAACTGTCCGCCTTGCGGCAACCAAATTCGGCCAGCCGCAGGTTACGGTTTACGACGAAGCGAAAATTATGGAGGATTACGGCGTTACGCCGAAACAATTGATTGAAATCAAGGCGATTCAGGGCGACACCTCCGACAATATCCCCGGCGTGCCGGGCATCGGCCCGAAGGGCGCGGGGGAACTGATTCAGAAATATCACGATTTAGATACGATCTACGAACAGATCGATACGCTCGATATCCGGGAAAATATGCGCCAGAAGCTGATTCAGAACAAGGAAACGGCGTACTTGAGCCGCCGCTTAGGAACCATCTGCACCGACGTGCCCATCGACACGGAAATCGCGCACTACGTCCAAAATCCGTGCGACAATGACGCCGCCGTCCGCCTGATGGCGGAGCTGGAATTTTTTTCGCTGATTGACAAAATGGGCCTGCGCGTTTCCGCCGCGCCCGCGGAGGAAACGGCCGGGGAATCGGTCGGCGTTGCCGAAAACACGGACAATGCGAAGCTTTTGAAAGCGCTCCAAAAAGCGGGGCGGGCGGATTTTATCGCCGCGTATCCGGACGGAAGTCTTCAGCTTTCCGTCAATTATCAGAATCAAATCCATAGGGTGGACGATCTCGAATTTATAAAAGCACTCTGCGCGGATGAAAAAATCAAAAAGAATACCCACGACATCAAGCCGCTTTACGCGAAGCTGGACGCGCTGGGCGCGCCGCTTCAAAACCCCGGGCTGGACACTATGCTGGCGGCGTATCTTCTGAACCCGTCCGCTTCGGGCTATGAACCGACCCGCCTTGCGCAGGAATACGGCGTTCCCCTGCCGGAGCAGGAGGACGGGGAGCTTGCCGCCGCGGTACTGCCCGCGCTGGCGGACAAGCTGACGGAAGAAATCGCGAAAAAAAACCAGACCGAGCTTCTGGAAAAGATCGAAATGCCGCTCGCGGCGGTGCTTGCGCATATGGAAAGCATCGGGTTCGCGGTGGACGCCGAGGGCATCAAGGCTTACGGCGACGTATTGCAGAAGCAGATTGACGAAATCCAGTCGCAGGTTTACGAGACGGTCGGGTATGAATTCAATATCAATTCCCCAAAACAGCTCGGCGAAGCGCTGTTTGTGAAACTGGGGCTGAGCCACGGGAAAAAGACGAAAAGCGGGTATTCCACAGCGGCGGAGATTCTGGAAAACCTGCGCTACGAGCATCCGGCGGTGGAACTGGTGCTGAATTACCGCAGCCTGACGAAGCTGAAATCCACCTACTGCGAGGGGCTTTTGAAAGTCGTTGCGCCGGACGGCCGGATTCATTCCAGCTTTAACCAGACGGAAACGCGCACGGGGCGCATCAGCTCGACTGAACCGAATTTGCAGAATATCCCTGTACGCACGGAGCTTGGCCGCGAAATGCGGCGGTTCTTCGTTGCGCGCGAGGGCTGGGTGCTGGTGGACGCGGACTATTCCCAGATTGAACTGCGTGTTCTGGCGCATGTTGCCAACGACCGGAACATGATACAGGCCTTTTTAAACAATGACGATATTCACCGGAGCACGGCGGCGCAGGTGTTCCATATGCCGGAAGATATGGTTACGCCGATCATGCGAAGCCGCGCCAAAGCGGTCAATTTCGGCATTGTGTACGGCATCGGCGCGTTTTCGCTGGCAAAGGACATCGGCGTTACGCGCAGGGAAGCCGACACCTATATCAAGGATTATCTTTCCCATTATTCCGGTATTGACGAATATATGAAGCGGGTGGTCGCACAGGCGAAGGAGGACGGCTACGCGGAGACCATGTTCGGCCGCCGCCGCTACCTGCCCGAGCTGACCTCCAGCAATTTCAACCTGCGTTCATTCGGCGAGCGCGTAGCGCGCAATATGCCGATCCAGGGTGCCGCCGCCGACATTATTAAAATTGCCATGATCCGCGTGGAAAACCGGCTGATAAAAGAAAAGATGAACGCCCGCCTGATTTTGCAGGTACACGACGAACTGATCGTGGAAGCGCCGCAGGACGAAGCGGAAAAAGCCGCGAAGATTCTGACGGAGGAAATGGAGCGCGCCGCGAGCCTTTCCGTACCGCTTCTGGCGGAAGCGAAAATCGGCCGGACGTGGTACGAGGCCAAAGCATGACGATCTTTGCCTGCCCGGTCTGCGGGGAACGGCTGGAAAAGAAAGAGAAGGCCTATCTCTGCCCCAAAGGACACAGCTACGATATTGCGGCGGAGGGCTACGTCCATCTTCTGCCGCCGAACCGGATGCACTCCAAATCCCCCGGCGACAACAAGCAGATGGTCGCTTCCCGCCGCCGTTTTCTGGAAGCGGGATAT
The DNA here is from genome assembly GCF_026672255.1 of Caproiciproducens galactitolivorans. Lineage (GTDB taxonomy): Bacteria > Bacillota > Clostridia > Oscillospirales > Acutalibacteraceae > Caproiciproducens > Caproiciproducens galactitolivorans_A. The sequence continues at coordinate 103,519 of NZ_JAPOHA010000003.1, forward strand.
TACCGGATTTTCAGCGATCAGCTGAATGAACTGGTGCGCCGGTACGCCGGGCCGTCCCCGGTGATTCTGGACGCGGGCTGCGGCGAGGGATATTATACCGGCAGGCTCTTTGAAGACCTAAAAAGCCACGGCGTTGCGCCGCGGATATTCGGTTTTGACATCTCGAAATGCGCGGTGAAAGCCGCCGCGAAAAAATACAGGGAAATCCCGTTCGCGGTCGGCAGTATTTTCGGGATTCCGGTTGCGGACGGAGCCGCCGACTGCGTGGTGGATGTTTTCGCGCCGATCGTGGAAGACGAGCTTTGCCGCGTGTTAAAGCCGGGCGGAACGCTGATTCTGGCGGTGCCGGGGCGCAGGCATCTTTTTGGATTAAAGGAAATCCTGTATGACGCGCCGTACGAAAACGAATACAAAGAGACCGAATACGCGGGCTTTTCTTTTGTGGAACGCGTGCCGGTGGAGGGCGATATCCGGCTGGAAAACAACGAAACCATGATGGATTTATTTACGATGACGCCGTATTACTACAAAACCGGCGTGGAAGGCGGCGAACGCCTGCGCAGGACCGCCGTGTTGGAAACCCATATCGAATTTGACTTTTTAATTTATAAAAAGGTGGGATAGCCGTGCAGGAACGGAACCGGGAGCAAATGGAAAACGCCGCTTTCCTTGTTGTTATTACAGGGGTTGCCATGCTCGTTCGCCTGTCGCTGTTTCCGTTCGAGTCGGGTGATTATCACCAGTTCCTGCGGGACTGGTACGCCGCGCTGAAAAGCAACGGCGGCTTTGCGGCTGTCGGCATGAATATCGGCGACTACATGCCCACCTATCTGTATCTTCTGGCCGGTATGACCTATCTTCCGATTTCCGATCTGGCGGCAATCAAGCTGATTTCCAGTATCGCCGATATTTTTCTCGCGTATTTCGTGATGAAGATCGTCAACCTGCGTTTCGAACAGAATACGTACGGCACGGTCGCCTATGCCGTCGTCCTGTTCCTTCCGAGCGTGGTGCTGAATTCTGCGGCGTGGGGGCAGTGCGACGCCATCTTCACCGCCGCGCTGGTTGCCTGCGTGTATTTTCTCATGACGGAACGAAAAGCCTGTGCCGTTACGGCGTTTGCCGTATCCTTTGTGTTTAAATTGCAGGCGGTGTTTCTGGCTCCGTTTCTGCTTCTGCTTCTTTTGAAACGGCAGATCCGGCTAAGGACTTTTGGTATCGTTCCGCTGGTTTACGGGATTGCCATTCTTCCGGCGGCATTGTGCGGGCGCAGCCTGCGGGAACTGTTTACCGTCTATTTTTCGCTGTCGGGAAAGTATAAAATGATCTCCATGTTCCTGCCGAACCTGTACACCTGGTTCCCGGAGGATACGCCGGACTATATCGGTACCGCGGCGGTGTTTTTCGCCGGGGGGCTGGTGCTGCTTTCCCTGTTCATCCTTTATAAAAAACAGTTTGTGTTTACGGATGAAATCCTGCTTACACTTGCGTTGTTTTATGCGTTATTTGTGCCGTTTGTCCTGCCGCATATGCATGAACGGTATTTTTATCCGGCGGATATCCTGTCGGTTGTTTACAGCTTTTACTTCCCGAAAAAATTCTATATCCCGGTGTTAACGGTATTGAGTTCCACCTACGCGGTGTGCCATAATCTTTTTAACACGGATTTTTTGAACGTACAGATTCTGTCCCTTATCATGCTGTTTGTGGTAGTCGGGGTCGCAAGGCATCTGTACCGGCAGATTGAAGCGGAGGAGGCGAGGGTTCTGCATGTGCGGGTTTGAAATTGTACCCATGAAGGAGGAGCACCTCGACGCGCTTGTCCGCATCGACGCGCTGTGCTTTTCCGAACCGTGGACGCGCGACGGGCTTCGGGCGGAGCTTTCGAGCGATACCGCGTGCTATGCCGTCGCCCTTCTGGACGGGAACCCCGTCGGCTGTGCCGGAATGCAGTGCGTCTGCGGGGAATGCTATATCGATAAGGTCTGCGTTCATCCGGAGAACCGCAGGAAGGGCGCGGCGCAGGCGCTGGTTCGCTCGTTAATGGAGTATGCCGTGAAAAACAATGCGGCGTTTATCACCCTGGAAGTGCGGCAGGGGAACGCCCCCGCCGTTGCGCTCTACCAAAAGCTCGGCTTTGCCCCGGTTGGAGTCCGGAAAAAGTTTTATGCCCATCCGGCGGAGGACGCCGTTTTGATGACAAAGTACTTTAAACAGGAAAACAAATGAAAAACGTTTGCGGCACTGCCGTTTTCATACATAGACTAATCAAGTAAGGGGAAAATAAAATTATGCGGATATTAGCACTGGAAAGCTCCTGCGATGAAACCGCCGCCGCGGTGGTTGAGGATGGGAGGAAGGTTTTATCGTCTGTCGTTGCCTCTCAGGTGGAGGAGCACCGGCTTTACGGCGGCGTTGTGCCGGAAATTGCTTCCCGCCGCCACTGCGAAGCCGTTGTGGGCGTTACGCAGAAGGCGCTGGACGACGCGGGGCTTACGCTCCAGGAAGTCGACGCGATCGCCGTGACCTACGCGCCCGGGCTGATCGGGGCGCTTCTGGTCGGCGTGAATTTTGCAAAGGGGCTTGCCCTTTCCTCCGGGAAGCCGCTTATTCCGGTGCATCACCTCCGTTCGCATATCGCCGCGAATTATCTTACCTCGCCGGAGCTGGAACCTCCGTTTTTATGCCTGATTGTTTCCGGCGGACACAGCCATATTGTACAGGTTCGGGATTACACCGACCTGCATGTGCTCGGCCGCACGCGCGACGACGCGGCGGGCGAAGCCTTCGACAAGGCCGCGCGCGCCATGGGCATGCCGTATCCGGGCGGCGTGGAAATGGACAAGAGGGCGCAGAACGGGAATCCGGAAGCATTCAGGCTGCCGCATCCCACGGTGGACGGCGCGCCGTACGATTTCAGCTTTTCCGGGCTGAAAACCGCCGTCATCAATTTAATCCACAACGCGGAGCAGAAGGGACAAACGCTTCCCCTGGAGGATCTGGCGGCTTCCTTCCGCAAAGCGGTGGTCGATTGCCTCACGAAAAACTTTGTAAAAGCCGCGCAGGATACCGGCAGCAAAAAGCTCGTGATTGCGGGCGGCGTGTCGGCAAACTCGCTGCTCAGAAGCCGACTTCAGGAGGAATGCAGGAATAGGGGCTGGAAATTTTATATGCCGGAGCTGAAGCTGTGCGGAGACAACGCGGCCATGGTTGGCGCTCAGGGGTATTACGAGTATATTTCCGGGAATGTCGCAGGATATGATTTAAACGCCTGCGCCGAGATGGCTGTGGACCAAAATCGATGAAATGCAGGATTTAAATAGAAATTATTCATAGATTTTGCTATTTTTTTAACAATTTAATGATTTTGGTAATTGATTAAAATGAAGTTATGTATTATAATTAGACCCAAATCCTTAAAATCAAGGTCATTGGACCGGAAGGAGAAATGAGTCATGACAAGCAATAAGTCTGTACTGAACTGGATTGAAGAAATGAAGACGCTGGTCTGTCCGGATAAGCTGGTCTGGATAGACGGCTCCGAGGAGCAGCTCGAAGCTCTGCGCGCGGAGGCCTGCTCAACGGGGGAAATGATTAAGCTGAATCAGGAGAAGCTCCCCGGCTGCTACCTGCACCGCACCGCCGTAAACGACGTTGCGCGCGTGGAGGACAGAACCTTTATCTGTTCCCGCAAGGAAGAGGACGCCGGCCCCACCAACCACTGGAAAGACCCCAAAGAAGCCTATAAAATGCTTTACGACATCGCAAGAGGCAGCTATAAGGGCCGCACCATGTATGTTATTCCGTATTCCATGGGCCCGATCGGCTCCCCTCTCGCAAAAATCGGCGTTGAACTGACCGACTCCATTTATGTTGTTCTGAACATGAGCATTATGGCTCGTGTCGGCCAGAAGGTATGGGATACCCTCGGCGACAGCAACGACTGGGTACGCGGCCTGCACTGCAAGTGCGACATTGACGCGGAGAAGAGATATATTTGCCACTTCCCGGAGGACAATACCATTATTTCCGTAAACTCCGGCTACGGCGGAAATGTTCTGCTCGGCAAGAAATGCTTTGCACTGCGCATCGCTTCCTACCTTGGCAAGAACGAAGGCTGGATGGCCGAGCATATGCTGATTCTCGGCATTGAGAATCCGATGGGTGAAATCAAGTACGTTGCCGCTGCGTTCCCGTCTGCCTGCGGCAAGACAAACCTCGCCATGCTGATTCCGCCGGAAGGCTACCGCAAGAAGGGCTACAAGATCTGGACCGTCGGCGACGATATCGCCTGGATGCGCCAGGGTAAGGACGGCAGATTGTACGCGATCAATCCGGAAAACGGATTCTTCGGCGTTGCGCCGGGTACGAATGAGAAATCCAACCCGAACGCACTTGCCACCACAAAGAGCGGCACGATCTTCACCAACGTTGCTCAGAATCTGGACGACAACACCGTTTGGTGGGAAGGCCTCGACAAGAACCCGCCGAAGAACGCAGTGAACTGGAAGGGCGAGCCCTGGGACGGCACCACTTCCGACCAGAAGGGCGCTCATCCGAACAGCCGCTTCACCGCTCCTGCGAAGAACTGCCCCTGCATCAGCCCTGAATTCGACAAGGGCGCCGGCGTTCCGATTTCCGCCATTATCTTCGGCGGCCGCCGCGCACAGACCACCCCGCTGGTTTATCAGTCCCGCGACTGGAACAACGGTGTGTTTGTCGGTTCCATCATGGCTTCCGAGACAACAGCAGCCGCAGCCGGCGCAGTCGGCGTAGTACGCCGCGACCCGATGGCTATGCTTCCTTTCTGCGGCTACCATATGGGCGACTATTTCAAACACTGGATTGAAATGGGCGAGAAGCTCGGCGCAAACGCTCCGAAGATCTTCAACGTAAACTGGTTCCGTCTTGACGACGAAGGCCACTTCATTTGGCCGGGCTTCGGCGACAACCTCCGTGTTCTCGAATGGATCATCCATCGCTGCGAGGGCAAGGCCGATGCAGTCGAGACCCCGATCGGCTATGTTCCGAAGGCGGAAGATATCAATCTGGAAGGCCTTGACTTCAGCCTCGACACGCTCAAGGGTATCCTTGAAGTCAACAAAGATCAGTGGACAAAAGAAGCGGACGGCATTGAGGAGTTCTATAAGAAGTTTGGCGACAAACTCCCGAAGGAACTGCGCGGCCAGCTCGATCTTTTGAAGAAGAACCTGAAATAAGACCTTTTGCGGCGGCTTCAAACGAAGCTGCCGCTTTCTTAATTATATGGAATACCACCGGCGGCGCCGGTGAAACCGGAAATGCTTTTGCCGCGCCCGATCTTGCTTTTTGGGGAAATCAGTGCCGGAACAAAACGAAAAAGAAGAATCCCTTTCTTTATGGTCTTTTTCAGCAAAATGCGATCAGGCCCGATGTTTTTGCAACAAAATGACGGTTGTCTTTCAAAAAGTATGAATAAATTGTTTCCAAATGAAAAAGTTTGTGTAAATATCACATTGCGGGATTTTGCACAATTCACTATACTATTATTATAAAGTAAAACCCGGCAAAAGCTTGTCGGGCAATTTTCATTTTAGGAGGAGACAAAATGGCAGACAGTTCAGAGACAGCTTACCATCCGAAGGGTGATTTCTTCAACTTAAAAGGAAACCACACGGATGTAAAAACAGAAGTCGGCGCCGGAATAACGACTTTCTTTGCAATGGCTTACATTATTATTGTCAATCCGAACATGCTTTCACAAACAGGCATGAAATGGGGCGCGGTATTCCTTGCGACGATTATTGCTTCCGTAATCGGCACCCTGGTTATGGGCCTGTTTGCAAATGTTCCTTACGCGCAGGCTCCCGGCATGGGTTTGAACGCGTTCTTTGTATTTACCGTATGCTTCGGTCTTCATTATAAATGGCAGGAAGCGCTGGCGATGGTTTTCATCTGCGGCCTTCTCAATATTGCCATTACGGTGACCAAAGTGCGGAAACTGATAATTAAATCCATTCCGGAAAGTCTCCAGAACGCCATCGGCGGCGGCATCGGTATTTTCATTGCCTATATCGGCGTGAAAAATGCCGGTCTGATTAATTTCACCAGCGATCCGGGCACCTACACCCTGCTCCCCAGCAAGACCGTTATTGCTTCGAGCGCAGCGGTTCCGTCAATCGTAAAGCTGAATTCACCGGTTGTTTTGCTCGCGTTATTCGGCCTTGCCCTTACGATCATCCTTCTCGTCAGGAATGTAAAGGGCGCGATTATTATCAGTATTGCGGCAACAACGCTTCTCGGGATTCCGTTCGGTATTACCACGGTTGCAAATACCATGAGCTTCAGCCAGGCCTGCTCTGAGCTTCCGGAAACCTTCCTTGCCGCGTTCGGCAATCCCGGCATGGGTTCCCTTTTCACCGACCCGGCAAAAATTCCGCTTGTTTTAATGACGATTTTTGCCTTCAGTCTTTCCGATACTTTTGATACGATCGGAACCTTCATCGGCACCGGCCGCAAGGCGGGTATCTTCAGCGCGGAAGACCAGAAAGCGCTGGAAACCGGCGACGGCTTTAAATCCAAGATGGACAAGGCTCTGTTTGCCGACGCAACGGCGACCTCCATCGGCGCGATTTTCGGTACCTCCAACACAACCACCTATGTGGAAAGCGCGGCGGGCATCGGCTACGGCGGACGCACCGGCCTTACCAGCGTGGTTGTTGCGGCGCTGTTCGTCATCAGCGCGTTCTTCACCCCGATTGTCAGCGTCGTTCCGTCCGCGGCAACCGCTCCGGTTCTGATTGTCGTCGGTATTATGATGCTCAGCTCGTTTAAAGAGATCGAATGGGATAAACTCGAAGAGGCGATTCCGGCTTTCTTCGCAAGTATTTTTATGGCGTTCTGCTACAGCATTTCCTACGGCATTGCCGCCGGATTTACGGTTTACTGCATCGTAAAAACTTTCCGCGGAAAAGCCAAGGAAATTCACCCGATTCTCTGGGTGGCAACCGGCCTGTTTATTCTGAATTTTGTTATTTTGGCTATTATTTCCTGATTTGTTCATCCTGTATTCTTCCTGCGGTCCGGCGCGGACTGTGAAGCGTATTGCAGATAAAAGCTCCGCATTTTTGTGCGGAGCTTTTTCCTTTATAATTGTATTGTTCTGTGTTATAATTTAGCCAAACTCTTTTCATACTTTGTCCTATGCCGGTAAAATTCTCCCTGCGTTTACAGCAAGCCTTCTTCTGAGCGGTGATTCCATGATCGCGCGGTTGAGCAGGGGGGGTGAGGCGGCCGGAATAAGGAGTATGAACCATATTTTTTGAGGTGAAGTCATGCCAAGATTTTTTATCAATTATGTCCCGGAGGAAATCGCAGTGATTACCGGGGACGACGCACGCCATATTTCCCGTTCCCTGCGCATGCAGCCGGGAGAAAGTGTCGTTCTCTGCGACAGCATCGGTACGGATTACAACGGGAGGATTGAAAGAATTGCGGATGACAGCGTTGAAGTGCACATTCTGGAATTCTGCAAAAGCGTTGCGGAGCCGAGCGTGCAGGTTACGGTGTATCAGGGGCTTCCCAAAGCGGAAAAAATGGACAGCATTGTGCAAAAGGCGGTAGAAACCGGAGCGGTAAAAATCGTACCCGTTCTGACTTCCCGCTGTGTTTCGAAGCCGGACGAAAAGGCGGCGGCGAAAAAAGCGGCGCGCTGGCAGAAGATTGCGCTGGAAGCCGCAAAACAGAGCGGCAGGGGGATTATCCCGCAGATCGGCCCGCTCACCGGCTTTAGGGAAGCGGTAAAGCAGGCCGCGCAGGGCGGGGAGGTTATCCTGTTTTTCGAGGGCGGCGGAAAAAGCATTGCGGAGCTTGTCGGCCGCGAAACGCGGGAGCTGGCCGTTTTCATCGGGCCGGAGGGCGGCTTTGAACAGGCGGAAGTTGATTTCGCCGTACAGAACGGAGCGGAAATCGGAACACTGGGCGCGCGGATTCTTCGCACGGAAACCGCGCCGATAGCGGCGCTTGCCGCCATCATGCTCGCATCCGGAAATATGTAGGAGGAACGTATGAAATACGATTGGACAGACGCGTACTGCCTTGCAAAGGCTGGCGCGGAAAAAGATTTTAAGCTGGAATGGAACGCAACCCGCTATAGCATCCGGGGAAAGATGTTCGCCATGCAGGGCGGCGACAAAGAAGGCAAAGCGATTCTGACAATCAAGCTGGAACCCTCTTTCGGCGCGTTTCTGCGCAGCCAGTACAAAGACATTGTGCCGGGGTATTATATGAATAAGGAGCACTGGAATTCGCTGTATCTGGACGGGGACGTACCGGACGAAGTCGTCCGCGAAATGCTCGACCAGGCGCACCGGTTAGTGCTGGAATCGCTCAGCAAAAAGGTGCAGAAGGAAATTTGTTCTTAATGCGTGAGAATCGAGGAGAATTATGCAGACGGCTTTAGTTACCGGGGCGTCCCGCGGCATTGGCAGAGCCATTGCGCGAAAGCTTGCCGAAGACGGTTTTCGGGTCATTGTAAATTATTATGCCTCCGAAAAAGAGGCAAAAAGCTTAATAAATGAGTTAAATAATACTTTTAGTATAGAATGTGTCGCATTGCAGGCGGATGTGTCGGACCGGTCGCAGGTGGAAGCGATGTTTGACGAAGCCGGCGGGGTGGATGTGCTGGTAAACAACGCGGGCATTGCCCAGCAGAAGCTGTTTACCGACCTGACCGAACACGACTGGGACAGGATGTTCGACATAGACGTAAAAGGAATGTTCCATTGCTGCCAGTGCGCGCTTCCCTATATGATTCATCAGAAGCATGGAAAAATTATTAATATTTCGTCGATGTGGGGGCAGGTCGGCGCTTCCTGCGAGGTGCACTATTCCGCGGCGAAAGCGGCGGTAATCGGCCTTACGAAAGCGCTGGCAAAGGAGCTTGGCCCGTCCGGCATACAGGTAAACTGCGTTGCGCCGGGGGTCATCCAAACGGATATGAACGCTTCCCTCGATGAAGATACCGTAAAAGAGCTGAAAGAGGAAACGCCGCTGGGGGCAATCGGCACGCCGGAGGACATTGCCGATACCGTTCGCTTTTTAGCGGGGGAACAGGCGGGCTTTATTACCGGGCAGGTTTTAGGCGTGAACGGCGGAATGATTATTTAACCAATCTTGGTTAAGAAGTTAACAGTTTCATCATAAGAATTACAATGCTGTCAGAATCATAGACATTTTTTCTTTCCTCATTATAATAAATATAGTTAACAGGAAATGAAAGGAAGAATCGTATGAGAAAATGGGCATTGTCCGCTGTTGCATTTTTACTGATGGCAAGTATCTGTTTTACGGGGTGTTCCGGTACCGCAAAAGCTTCAAAAGACGTAAACAGCCTCAGCCCGGCCAAGGCGGCGGATACTTTTTTACAGAAGACGGAAGTGATCAATAAAACCGAGGACGGCGTTATGGTTCGAACCGCCATACCAGTATTTTCCGGGTTTCCCGGCGCAGAGAAGCTGAATAAGGAAATTCAAAAAATCTCCGTGGACGGCATTGCCGAAGTGAAGGAGCAGGCAAAAGAGCTTGGGAATTCGGCGGCCGCAGGGCATCTTTATTTTATAAGCTTTTATGACTCCTTTTTAGACGGAGACGTCCTTTCCGTACGGATTTATAATGAAAATTATACAGGCGGGGCGCACGGTTTCCGCTGGATTCGGACATTTAATGTGAATATCAAAACCGGGGAGACGTATGAAACAGCCGGCGCGCTGTTTAAAGACCCGCAGGCCGGAACGAAGCGGATTACCGATAAAATCCTTGCCGACATCAAAAGGCATCCGGAGCTGTATTTCCCCGAAGCTGTGCAGACGGTGGAAGCGCTGAAAGAAAAATATCCTTTCTATTTGGATGGGCAGAACCTGATCGTCTATTTTCAATTGTATGATATTACCCCTTATGCCGCGGGGATTCCGGAGTTTGCATTCCCGCTGAAGGATTTACAGACCAAAGTGCCGCTGGGCGGCCATACGAGAGGGGATATCCGTCTGAACGGCAAGGATATCCAATTTACCGATCAGGTTGTTTCAAATCAGAATGGCGATTTCCTGCCGCTGAATGATACGGCCAAGGCCCTTTCCCTTACCGTGACGCAGAAGGACGGAAAGTACTTTGTGGACGGCAAAGCCGTGAAGCCGGTTATGATGGACGGTAAGGCATATCTGCCGCTGGAAACGTTCAACGAACTTTTGAAGGATGCCGGTAAAAATGGTTTTGTCGTATTCGACGGCCAGATTCTGCGGATGTTTGCAGACAACAATACCGGGAAGGAAATCCAACTGGGATACCGGCCGGAAAACGAGCCCTCCCCCAGTTCCCAAAGCAGTTCTTCCGCAGCAGCCAAGCCGGAGAGTAAAGAAGTAAAAAAGATCGGGTATATAAAAAAGTTTGACGCAAAGGCCGGAACACTTGCGTTCGACGAAGTGGAATGGCTGACCGCTGAGGACAAAGCGCGCCTGAAGGCGCTGGGACAGGACCCGGAACATCTTACCGACGACTATTATCTTTACAATCCGTCCAAGCAAACGGAGAGTCTGAAAATTTCGGACGCGCCGGAGTATAAAATAATCAAAGGCGACAATGAAGGTTATCATTTGATAAAAACGGATGTAAAGGGGTTTGCAGAACGTCTGAAAATACCAAATTACGAGGCTTTATTCCATATAATCATAAAGGACGATAAAGTCATACGTATCGAGGAACAGTACGTGCCGTAAACCGGAAGGGAATACCAAGCAGTACCGTAAGGGTAAAGTAAACAGAGAGGAAGAATGGAATGAAAAACAGAGCAATACGAAGGTTTTCTGCGGTACTTATTTGTGCCGCCGTACTGTTGGGCGTGTTTGCCGCCTGTAACAGCGCGTCTTCAGGCGGGCCGCCGGCTAAGAAATCACTGGTAATGGAGGCACGGAATACTTCCGCCGCCGGTATGGCGGCCGATCAGGCGGCAACATCGGGCGCGCAGAAAACAACAAGCGCGGCTTCCGGTTCCCAATCCGTCTCGTCGGCAATGAAAGCGGCTTCCAGCCAAAAGATTATTGAGCAGTTGTCCTATCAGCTAGAGACCCTGAAATTCGACGATTCCGTGAAGAAGATTCAAAGCCTTTGCAGTGAAATGGGCGGCTATGTGCAGGATTCCAATGTAACCGGCAGCGGTTTGGTACAGAAGAATCTGCGCAACGCCAATTATGTCCTTCGGATTCCGCAGGAAAAGCTCGGCCAATTTAAGAACAGCGCGGGCTCAATCGGCAATATTGTGAGTTTTTCCACTTCCAGTGAGAATGTAAGCGAAAAATACTATGACACGGAGGCGCGGCTGAAAAGCCTGCGCACCCAGCAGGAAAGGCTGCTTGCCCTGCTGAAAAAATCCGGTTCGCTTGCCGATGTCGTAACGCTGGAAAAGGCGCTTGCCGACGTGAATTATCAGATTGAGCAATTAACCGGCACGCTTCGCAAGTATGATTCGCTGATCGATTACAGCACGGTGAATATCCAGCTGAACGAGGTTGTCAAGCCGACGGAACTGGAGAAAACACCGGTGAGCGTCGGGGACAAAATCCAGAAGCAGTTCAAGGATTCGCTTCGCGCGCTCGGCGGGTTCGGCGAGGGCCTTCTGGTGTTCCTTATTGGCGGATCACCGATTCTGGTGCCGCTCCTTCTGGTTGCCTTGTTTGTGATTTTCCGCATCCGCAGAAAGAGGAAGCAAACGAAAAAGGAAAACGAACAACCCGTGGCGCCGCTTTTAACAAAAAGTCTCTCCGACGAAAAGAAGGAAGACCCGGAAAAGAAGACATAAGCAAAGTAAAAACGCCTCCCCGACCGGGGAGGCGTTTAAAATTTCATCCTTAAAATTCAATTTTCTTTTCGATGTAGCCTGCCAGATCGTCAATCGCGATACGCTCCTGCTGCATGGTGTCGCGGTCGCGAACGGTTACACAGCCGTCTTCTTCACTCTGGAAATCGTACGTAATGCAGAACGGCGTGCCGATTTCGTCCTGGCGGCGGTAACGCTTGCCGATGGAACCGGAATCGTCGTAATCCACCATGAATTTCTTGGCGAGCCTTGTGTAGATATCCTGTGCCTTGTCGTTGAGCTTCTTGGAAAGCGGCAGCACAGCGGCCTTGTAAGGAGCAAGCGCCGGATGCAGGCGCAGAACGACACGGGTATCCTTCTCATCGATTTTTTCCTCGTCGTAAGCGTCGCAGAGGAAGGCCAGCGCAACGCGGTCCGCGCCGAGCGAAGGCTCGACAACATAGGGAATATAGCGTTCGTTCGTTTCCGGATCGAAATATTCCAGGCTCTTGCCCGAATGGTTCTGGTGCTGTGTCAGATCGTAGCTTGTGCGGTCGGCAATACCCCAGAGCTCGCCCCAGCCGAACGGGAACAGGAACTCAATATCGGTGGTCGCTTTGGAATAGAAGGACAGCTCCTCCTTCTCATGGTCGCGCAGACGCATGTGTTCCTCGGTCATGCCGAGATTCAGGAGCCACTTTTTGCAGTAATCTTTCCAGTAATAGAACCAGTCGAGGTCGGTGTCCGGCTTGCAGAAGAATTCCAGCTCCATCTGCTCGAATTCGCGTGTGCGGAAGGTGAAGTTGCCCGGCGTAATTTCATTGCGGAAGCTTTTGCCGACCTGCGCAACGCCGAACGGTAATTTGCGGCGGGTTGTACGCTGAATGTTGGCAAAGTTTACGAAAATACCCTGCGCGGTTTCCGGGCGGAGGTAAATCTCATTTTTCGCATCCTCCGTTACACCCTGAAAGGTTTTGAACATCAGGTTGAACTTGCGGATATCGGTGAAATTTGCGGAACCGCAATCCGGGCATTTGATGTTGTTCTCTTTAATGTATGCCGCCATCTGATCGAAGGTCATGCCGTTTGCGTCGCCGCCGGCGTCTTCAATCAGTTTATCCGCGCGGTGGCGTGTTTTGCAGTCGCGGCAGTCCATCAGAGGGTCGGAAAATCCGCCGACATGGCCGGAAGCAACCCAAACCTGGGGATTCATTAAAATCGCGCTGTCCAGTCCCACATTGTATTGGCTTTCCTGAACGAACTTTTTCAGCCACGCGCGTTTTACGTTATTTTTAAACTCTACGCCGAGCGGGCCGTAGTCCCATGTGTTTGACAGTCCGCCGTAAATTTCGCTTCCCGAGTATACAAACCCGCGGTTTTTGCATAGGCCGACGATTTTTTCCATGGTTTTTTCTGTTGCCAACATGTTCTTTCCTCCATAATCAGGGGCGCTGGCTGCGCTCCATTATTTTTTAAAGATAAACCATTTGCTCAGTACATAATTGATCACGATCACAATCACATTCATCAGGATTTTGGCGATCCAGTCGTTCCATATCAGGACGGTTACCAACAGGTACATTCCCAGCGAGTCCACAGCGAGTGAAAACAGGCGCGCGCTTACAAAAGAAACCAGTTCGCGCCTTACCAGACCGGCGGCGAAGCTTTTGCTTTTAAATACATAAAGCTTGTTGGTAATAAACGCAAAGGCAACCGACAAAATCCATGCGATCGTGTTGGCGGTCAGTACATCCCACTGGCTGTTCCAGTGGATGACCGGGCGCAGAAGGCCGTAGCTTACAATGTTCACAACGGTTGTAAGCATGCCGAATATAATATAGGAAATCATTTCCGGGGTTGTGAGAAAGCACCAGAGCTTTTTCAGCTTTTCCAAATATCTGCACCGCCATTTCCTAATATCTTTATAGTTTACCATCCTGCGGCTCTGCTTGCAAGTGCTTTATCTCGATTGGAAGGGGGATTTGCCGCTCAGCCAGCCCTGCTCTCTCCATTTATACCGCAGCTTGCTATTTTTTCCCAAGTGCAATATACTATCACTATAAAATGTACGGATCGGCCTGTCAAGGAGTGAAAAAGAAAATCAGCGGATTTCAAGCCTGCCGGAAAGGTTTTCCATGTTTTCCTTTCCGTTTTTGGTAAAATTCATTGCTTTGTCACATTTATCCATTATACTATAAATGATTTTTAAAATGCCGATGAACGTGCTTTCATGAGAATCTGAATACAGGAGGGACCTTTATGAAAAAAATTGCGGCTGTAATCCTTTCCGCGGCGTTTCTTTTAACAACCTTTCCGGTTACCGCCCGCGCTTATTCCAGTGATACGCAGGTTATTAACACACATGGTTCCAAAACCTATATGGGAACCGAGGAATGCTGGAGTGAAAGGTGGGACTCCAGCAACTTTACCGATGTTACCGATGAAGATGTCGACAGTAACGAAGATCTGGTGATTAAGGGCGGCAAGATCGGCGACGTAACCGTCGGCGACGGCCAGAGCCTTACGATAAAAGGCGGCATCATGGATGATGTGGTATGCGACGGCGATATCACCATGACCGGCGGTACGGCGGATTCCCTGGATTCCGACTCCAATATCCAAATGAGCGGTGGGAAGGTTTCCGGCAATGTAAAAGCCGAGCAGGATACGGTAACGCTGTCCGGAAGTGCCGCGGTGGGCGGCGATGTGTCCGGCAAGGAAGTCGATGTCCACGCGGCCGGCGGCAGCTCGGTCTCCGTTTCCGGAACAACGGAATTTTCCGAAAGCATGCTTTTACAGGGCTCAAGCTGCAATCTCCGCAAAATCGACGGCCAAAGCTCCGGCACATTGACCTTCCGGAACTTTTCGGGAAGCATTTCCGCCGTAAGCAGCGTCATTAACATGTCGGTTGAATCCCAAAGCACGGTAACCGCGAAGAACAATATGGAATTGGATACCCTTTCGATTGAGGAGAATTCGACCTTCGTTACCAACTCGGCGCTGACGGTCAACAACATCCAGGGGCCGGGTGCGCTGATCACCGCTCCGGGCAGCCTTACCGTGAATACAGGAATGTCCGGCTACCCTGTTCTGAACTTTAACGGAAGCGAAAGGGCCGGGCTTACGGTATTCAAAGCCAAAGCAAATGCCGTTACCGAAACGCAGGCCACGGTTTTCGGCTATAACCTGTCTTTGGACCGCACCGAGGGCACTTACGATTATTTTACATTACAATCCGTTTGGGGCGAGGCTGTTACGCTGGATAGGACTTCCGCAAGCCTTGGCAACGGAAAGGAAGTTTCGCTGAAGGCTACGGTTCCTTCGAGCGCTTCCGCGTCCGGTTATAAATTATGCTGGAAGCTTCTGGACCCCTCCGGAAAGTTTTCCATTGCGCAGGATTCCAGCAATAACACCTGCCGGGTGTATTTAACGGATACGGCGGGGTCAACCATTTATAAAGCGACGCTGGCGGCCTATTTAATGGACTCCTACGGCAATGTTGCTTCCGGCGTAAAATCAGCGGTTTGTTCCATAACCTCTACCGGATCTTTTAACGCCGGGCTGAGCCTTGATACCAGTACGGTAAAAATAGCGGTCGGAAATACTTATAAAGTGCTGGCCATTACCGACGCGTCCGCTCCGCCGACACAGATGTCGTATAACTCCGCGATTGCGGTGGTAGGGAAAGCAACCTATTATAACGCGAATGGCAAAAAGGGCTGGCTTTATCCGGTAAAGGCGGTTGCAAAAGGCGGCGTAACGATTGATATCGGCGGACAGAAAATGATGACAACCGTCGTTTAAAAGAACGAAAGATATTGCATTGCGTATGGTAATGCTGATAGAATCGAAAAACTCCGGGCTGTCGGCCCGGAGTTTTTTGATTAAGAATAGGATTATGCTTTTCCCGCGCTGCCGCATACCTGAATTTTCGCTTTTACCAGTTCCTTTACGGCAATGCGGGCGGGACCAAGGTATTTCTTTGGGTCAAAATCGTTCGGGTGCTCCGCCATATGTGCTTTGATTGCTGCGGTAAACGCAATGCGCAGTTCGGTGGCGAAATTGATTTTGTTCATGCCTTTTTCCACGCCTTCGCGCAGCGCTTCGTCGGAAAGCCCGGAAGCGCCGTGCATGACAAGCGGGACGGAGACCGTTTTTTTAATCAGGGTGGTTCGGTTAAAGTCGAGTACCGGTTTTTTGGCGTAGATGCCGTGAGCGGTTCCGATGGCGACAGCCAGCGAGGAAATCCCGGTGCGGTTTACAAACTCCGCCGCCTGACCGGGGTCGGTGTACTGGCTCTCGCCGCTTTCGGTGTCGTCTTCCTTGCCGCCGATTTTTCCCAGCTCGGATTCGACCGGGATGCCGAAATTGTCCGCGTAATCGCGTACCTTCTGCGTAACGCGGATATTTTCTTCAAAGGGAAGGGCGGAACCGTCGATCATAACAGAGGTGTAGCCGCTGTCGATACATTCCTCCGCCAGCTCGAAGTTCGCGCCGTGGTCAAGATGAAGGGCTACCGGCATACCGGTAGATTCGGCGGCGGCTTTTGCCATATGTACGAAATAGACAGGCGGGAAATATTTCAGCGTGGAAGAGGTTGTCTGAATGATGACGGGAGCGTTTAACTCCTCCGCGGCGTGGACGATGCCCCAGACCATCTCGGCATTTTCCGCGTTGAACGCGCCCACCGCGTATCCGCCGTTTTTGGCATCGTTCAGCATTTTTTTGGTCGTTACCAGCATGATTCGCTTGCCTCCTGTTACTTCAGTGTGATATAGGCGTTCAGCCCGGTGGGGGCGTCGGGGTTTATTCCGGTGGCAAGGGCTTTGGTCAGCGCGATCATCTGCATGGTGTAAATGAACGGGATGCCGTATGCCTCAAAGCGGTTGATGCCGCTGACGGAGATATGAAGGTCGGAGCCGTAAACATTGGTCGGCTCGGAGCCAAAGGTGACCACGGTGCCGTTATGCTTCTTCACGTCGTCGATCATGTCGCGCTGATAGGTGCTTTCGTTCGGCTGTACGGCAAAAATGGTGAGGGTCCTGGCGTTGTTTAACACCTTGGGGCCGTGGCGGTAGTCGAGCATGGGAAAGTATTTGCCGCTAATGAGCGAGATTTCGGTAAAGGCCAGCGCACCTTCCTCCGCAATGCCGCAGAGCACGCCGTCGGCAAGGACGACCACGTCGGTAAAATCTTTTTTTCCGATGGTCTCCAACTCGGAGCGATATTTTTCCATATGGTCCCTGTTCTGGTCGATCACCGTTTTCACAGCGGCTTTCAGTTCGCCGTCACCGTAGCAGATCGCGTTGATCAGCAGGCTGGCGGCGTACAGGTTGGTGACGGAACGGGTTTGGCAGACGCTGTTGTCATAAGCCCATGGAAGGACGACGGTTAAATCGGAAAGCCCCTCAAGGGCGCTGTTTTCCTTCATGGTAATCGATACGACTTTGACATTGGCGGTCTTTTTCATGTACTCAACCGCACGGACAATCTCCGTGGTCATGCCGGAACGGGACAGGACAAGCACAATGCTGTTTTCAATGGTATGAAGATAGGTATCCGGATTGACAAGGTAATCGCCGCCCGCAAGTGCGGCGGCGGAGGTGTTCGGGCGGGTGATGAACATACGCTCGTTGCTCTTGGAGAGCATATAGCTTGAACCGCAGCCCATCAATATGAATTTGCGCTCTGTGTTTTCCCGGAAGAAAGTACGGATTTCTTCTTCCTGTCTGAGCACCTGCGCATAGGTTTTATCGAGGGCGTCTTTCGTCGCCATGATTTCCTGTTCTGTCAAATACATTTTTTTCCCTCTCTGTCTGTTTTGTATTTTCGGCAGCCCGGCTTTCATCCCGGAACGTTATTCGCCGAATTTTGAGTCGATCAGCTCGACCAGGGCGTCGACGGCGGCTGCCTCGTCTTCGCCTTCTGCGGTAATTTCAACCTGCATGCCCTGGCTCAGGCTGAGCGCCAAAATCAGGATAATGGATTTTGCGCTGGCGGTTTCATCGTCGTCCACGTTCTTAATCGTAATTTTAGAATTGAATTTCGAAGCACACTTCACAAAGTCGGAAGCGGGGCGGGCATGCAGGCCGGTTTTATTTTGAATGGTTGTTATTTTCGAATACATGGCGGATCCCTCCTTGATATCAAAATGGATTCTTTTCCTGCTTCCATGCGGCAGGGGGCATTCTCAGGAAAGAATCTCCTTCAAAGCGCTGTTCAGGTATTGCTCCGCTTCTTTTGCAGAGGAAAGAGCGAGCACGTTTGCCGCGATTTGTTCCGCTTTTTTCATCGGCAGCTCATTCACCAGCTTCCGGATTTGCGCGACGGAAGAAATGTTCATGCTCAGCTTGCGAACGCCCAGCCCCATCAGAACCGCGGCGCCGAGGCGGTCGCCTCCCAGCTCGCCGCAGACGCAGACGGGCTTGCCGTTTTCAAGAAAGCTTTTCGCCGCAAGATGAATCAGGCGGAAAAGCGCGGGGTTATAGCTCTGATAATATTCATTGACGGCGGGGTTCAGGCGGTCGACGGCCATGGTATACTGACACAGGTCGTTGGTTCCGATGCTGGCAAAGTCGACTTCCTTTGCGGCAAAATCCGCCAAAAGCGCAATGGAGGGAATTTCAATCATAATCCCCAGCTTTACGTCGGGTGAAAACGCGATATTTTCGTCGGTCAGTTCCTTTTTTACTTCAAAAACAGCCTGCTTGGCGCGGAAAATATCGTCTATGCTGGCGACCATGGGGAACATGAGCCACAGGTTGCCGTAAACGGAAGCGCGGAAGGCGGCGCGGAGCTGCGTGCGGAAAATGTCCGGCCTGTCAAAACAGAGCCGCAGGGCCCGGTTGCCCAAAAACGGGTTTTCCTCATGCGGAAGGTTCAGGCAGCCGAGCTTTTTGTCACCGCCGATATCCAAGGTGCGCAGCGTTACGGGGCGGCCGCCGAATTTGGTGAGAACCGCGCGGTAAATTTCAAACTGCTCTTCTTCGGTGGGCAGGCTGTCCCTGCCAAGATACAGGAATTCCGTGCGGAACAGGCCGACGCCGTCGGTGTATTTTTCGCCTTCCAGCGCCTGCTCGCTGACGGAGGCCAGATTCAGTTCAATATCCACCCGCACTCCGTCGGGAGAAACGGCTTCCTTATTTATAAAAGTGTTGATCTGGTCCTGCTGTGCGAAAAACCGGCGGCGCTTTTCGGCGCAGCCGCGAAGCTGCTCTTTTGTGGGTTCGCTGATTACCTGACCGGTGAGCGCGTCGGCAATTACGGTTTCTCCCTGCGAAAAGTGTTCCGTCGCTTTGTCCACGCCCAGAATGGCGGGGATTCCGTAGCTTCTGGCGATAATCGCCGAATGCGAGGTGCTTCCGCCGATTTCCGTGACAATCGCCAGCACGTTTTTCCGGTCCAGGGTGGCCGTGTCGGACGGGAGCAGGTCGTGAACGACGATAACCGCGGGCGCGGGCAGGGAAGAGAGATTCTTTTCCGGTACGCCGTTCCAGATGCGGATCAGGCGCGTTTTTACGTCCCGAATGTCTGATGCGCGCTCCTTAATGAGCGGATCGGGGGCTTTCCTGAGAATCCGGGCGTATTTTTCAAAGACTTCGGCAATGGCCCTGTCCGGCGGGTAACGGTTGTTTTCAATCTGTTCGCGGATATCGCCGTCCATTGCCTCGTCAAATAAAATATCAATATGTGCGGTGAATATTTTCGCCTTTTCGGGGTCGGCGGATTGCAGGCGGGCATGGAGGGCTTTCAGCTCCGCCTCCGCGTTTTTCCGCGCGGCTTCGTATTTATTTAAAGCCTCCGGAACCGCGCTTTCTTCGAGTAAATCCCCGCTGACGGCGGCGGTAAAGGGCTGGTAAAGAAAAACGGGACCGGCTGCAATTCCTTTTGAAACGGGGTTGCCGTGATAAATCATATGGTTTTCATCCTCCTTAAAAGCATGCCGGGAGGGTTCGGCTAGATTCCGTCTCCCGCAGGTTCGTTTTGCAGCATGGGTTTCTTTTTGAACTGCCGAATGCCGATGGTACCCATTTCCATTGCGCCCTGAATGTATTCCTCCATGCTTTCTTTCTCATCCAGCAGAACGGAAGTAAGCATGGGCATATTTAAACCGGAAACAACTTCAATTTCTTTGTCCGGGAATTCGCTTTTGAGGATAACGGCGGTTTTGAAAGGCGATCCGCCGGCCAGATCGACAAGAACCAGAATCTGATTGCCAAGCGTTTTGATCGCCTGCCTGAGCTTGTCGGAGAGAGTCTCGACGCTGTCCGATTCTGCAAAATCCACGCCCAGATAATTTTCCCTTGGCCCAACAATCAGCTTGGACGCGCTCATCATTCCGGTGGCAAAGCTGCCGTGTCCCGTTATCAATACTCCGATCATCGTTCTCTATTACTCCTTTTATAAGCAAATCTATATTGCAGGCGATTTCATACAGCGGTAGCATTGGAGCCGCTGTAAAATTCCCATGAGAACTGCCTGCTTTGGCAAATCATGATAGAAAAGGGGGTACAGAAAACTGTACCCCAACATTCTTACAAATTAAAGGATACCCAGGAAGGAAAGAAGAATCGCAAGGCCGAAAGTAGCCGCAATCAGCACAACCGGGCTCATTTTCTTCTTCTTCAGGAAGAAATACATCAGCAGGGTATAAGTAAAGGGCAGTATGTTCGGGAAAATCTTGTCCAGAAAATCCTTTTGAATCGATACCGTCTTTGAGGCGTTAATCACAATTTCCGGCAGGAGAGAAATATGTACATAGGATGCAATCAGTCCGCCGATCACGGTTACGCCCAGAATGGTAGCAACTTTCGAGATAATGCCGGAATATTCCCGCAGGGTGTCAACCGCTTTCAGGCCCAGATTGTAGCCGGCGTGCGTCCACGCTACACGGAGAATAAAGATGCTCAGGTAAACTGCGAAAAACAGCAGCGGGCCGACGATGCTGCCGCTCATGGCCATGGAAGCGGAAATACCGGCGACAATCGGCAGGATGGTGAACCAGAAGATTGCGTCGCCGATACCGGCAAGCGGCGCGAACAGGGCAACCTTCAGACCCTTGATGGTGCTTCGGTTCTCTTTCGCTTCCTCCAGAGAAACCAGCAGGCCCATCAGGAAGCCGACAAGGTTCGGGTGCGTATTGATGAACTCAAGGTTGTCCGTCATTGCTTCGGACAGGCCTTCCTTGTCGTCTTTGTAGATTTTCTTCAGACAATCCATCTGCGCGAGCAAAAATCCGCCGCTCTGCATTCTTTCATAGTTGAAGCTGGCCTGCAAAAGGGAAGAGCGCCAGCCAAGTTTGGTAATATCTTTTCTGGTCAGTACTTTTTCAGGAGCCGTATTCTTCTCAGATTCCTTCATTTTCGTCATCTCCCTCTCCTTCAAATGCAGCGCTGGATGCAACTGCCATTTTTTTGTTGTTCCTTTCATTATTAAATACAATCAGCGCCAAGGCCATACCGACAACGGCGACCGGCAGCAGATTGGAAAAAGGAACAAAGCTTGCGATCACAAAGCCCAAAATAAGGTATGGAACGAATTCGCCCTTCAGCATTACTTTCAGCAGCATACCGAAGCCGACTGCCGGAAGGATGCCGCCCGCAATTTCAAAGCCATGGGTCAGCCATTCGGGCATTGCCTTTACCAAAGACTGCATCGCGTCCTGTGCAACATAGGCGCAGAGGAAAACGACGACACCATAGGTAATGGCCACGATTCCCGTTGTGAGCATGTTTAAGCGGGCAAGACTTTTGCCGTCCGCTTCTTCCGCGTATTTGTCCGCCTTCTTCATGAACAGAGAGAAGCTGGAATAGTAGAACAAAATGATATACTGCATCAGGAAGCTGAACGGAAGGGCAAGGCCGATTGCCGTTGCAGGATCCTTTCCTGTGGTGTAAGCGATTACGGTGGTCATAACGCCGGCAAGAACGGGGTTCGGCGGCTGCGTGCCGCCGGCAGGCGTAAGGCCCGCGAAGGCCAGCTCCGTCAGTCCGCCCGCCATAAGGCCCAGCGGAACATTGCCTAAAATAATACCGGTTAACGTGCAAACGATGATTGGCCGGAAAATAAACAAGGCTTCAAGCCAGAAGTCAACGCCGACTATGATTGCCATAACGGCGAGTGCAATCCCTTGCGCTAAAGTAATTGCCATTCATTTTTCCTCCTTTATTTTTGTGCCCAAAGTTTCGCTATGCGGTAAAAATTACGGATGATGCCGTTGATGTTCCCCTTTCTCCTCCCATGGATTTATTTCTTGGGTATATGCTCTTTGATGTCGCCCGGGACATCCTGAATATAGAGATCGACGTTCCTTGCCTGAATCGCCTGCAAATCCTCCATGTCCTTGTCGTTGACATAGACTTTTTTGCTTAGCTGACGCTTGCCGCTGGTAAAGTGCATGTTTCCCACGTTGACTTCCTTGATGGGCACACCGCCTTCCAGCAGGGTGCGCACAGCCGCCGGCGTTCTGCAAATAAGAAAGATTTTTTGGCTGGGAGCCGCTTTGCCGATGATGTCGATGGTCTTTTGCAAGGTAAAGAAACGGATGCCCGCATTGGAAGATTCGGCAGTCATTGCCATAAGCTGCTGCTGTATTTTATCGTGAGCCACGTCGTCATCTGCGACTAAAAGCAGATTTGCACCCAGAGTCGATGTCCAGGTAACGCCCACTTGGCCGTGGACCAGACGGTTGTCGATTCTGGTCAGCAGTATGTTTGGATTTCCCACTTAAAATCACCCCTCAATTCATGATTCAAATTTGTTAAAATAAGTTCTAACATATCGTGAACAAAATTACAATGATTTTAGCCTTTTTTCAACCAGTCCTAAAACAGGTGTTGAAATGCAGTCGATACCACTGGTACAATTGGTTCTTTTATGATAGAATAGTCTTATGATTTTTATTGAAATTGACGATAGCCTATTCGCTGTTGAAAAGTCAGGAAAGGAAGAAAATAATGCCGAATCTGCCGCTGTATCAGGAACTGCATGATCACATCCTGCAGTATATCAACAGCCACGAATACCCCGAAAATGGCCTGCTTCCATCGGAGCGGGACATGTGCCAGATGTATAAAGTCAGTCGGTCAACCGTAAGGCAGGCGCTGACGTTACTGGAAGAGGAGCACATGGTTTATACCATTCATGGGATCGGTACATTTGTAAAACCGAAGGTGTTTGAGCAAAGCCTCTCCCAGTTTTATACCTTTACCGATGATTTGAAAAATAAAAACATCTCATTTCACAGCCAGGTTTTGAGCTATGAAATGATTCCCCTCAGCCGAAGCCTTGCCCTGAAGCTCAGAGCAGACAGAAGGGAAACTTACCACAAGCTGGTGCGGCTCTGCTCCGCCCGCGACTATCCTCTGGTCATTGAAACCGCGTATCTGCCGAAGAACCGGTTTGTACATATTGATGTGGATATCGTGAAAAAACAGCCGCTTTACGATTACCTCAGCGCCAAATACGGCCTGAAGGTGGACCGCGCGACCGAAACCTTTATCCCGATTCTTCCGGATTCCGAGCAGTGCGAGCTGCTGAAGATTTCCCCCAGAATTCCCTGTATCCTGCTGGAACGCTTCAGCTATGAGGAGGACTGCCTGGTGGAATATACTTCTTCCGTGGTACGTGGGGATAAATACGTTTTTAAAATTGAGCTGAACAACGAAAAGTGACGTGCGGTTTTTGGCGGGCTGAGCCCGTCGGCCTTGCCGTGCGTAAAAACCGGCGGCAGGCGAAAATCCGAAACAGAAAAATTGATTTCGTCTGCCAAAAAACTTCTGTTTTAATAATTTACTTGACAATGCCCCGCATATTACGTATAATAATAAGGCTGTTTGATGACGCAGACGCAAGTTAATCGCCGGTTATAGTGAAAGCAATTAGCCGCACGGTGTTGGAATGTTGCCGTGCATATCGTCAACAACGAGGTGTAACTCAGCTTGGTAGAGTGCTTGGTTTGGGACCAAGATGCCGCAGGTTCGAACCCTGTCACCTCGACCATTTTCTTATAAATTTTACTTTTTACTTGACAAGTAAACAAGAAAATGATATAGTATTCGAGTGGCTGAAATGCTGGCGTAGCTCAGTTGGTAGAGCAGCTGATTTGTAATCAGCAGGTCGGGGGTTCAAGTCCGTCTGCCAGCTCCAAAAGCACGAAAAGGAGTTTTGAAAACAAAGCTCCACATATGGAGGAGTTCCCGAGTGGCCAAAGGGGGCAGACTGTAAATCTGTTGCTTATAGCTTCGATGGTCCGAATCCATCCTCCTCCACCAAATTAAAGATAATTAGGGCAAAAGTGAATGCTTTTGTCCTTGTTATCATAAAATTAAACACTTATATATAAATGCTTAATTTTATGATAACTTTAAAATCCACGAACGCTTGTACCGTCGATATGCTTTCCTATGGTACACCGAATAAGCGCAGCAAATGCCAGCGTCGAATCCCGTATAGTTTCCCTGTATGGGTTCCACGTATTAATCAGTAAAATCGGATTGCTCGCCTTAATTAGGGTCATGGCAAAAGCGGTTAGCTGATATCCATATCGCAAGCGTGAAGTCAAGTAAGTAAACTCGAACATTGAGTTGCTACCTCAATGTTGGACTTGGCTTATTTGTCAAGGTGCGCTAACCTCGCGCAGTGGTTAGTAATAATCACTTTAAGAGGTACACAATGCTTATCATTGTGGAATGGTTTGTGGAAAAAATATAGTCTGCACCCTCATTGTCCTCTAAGGGTACAGACTCTTGACATGTATCCGCAATACGTGCTAAGATAGCAACGCATAAACGGCATTCACAAGTCATAATGGGTCTGTTTCACCCTTATGGCGGATGGGAATTAATCGTCTCGCAAACGGTTAGTTCCCTGTGGATGCTTTTTTATATCCACAGAAAGCATTATAATATACTCTTTCGTTAAATGCAAGAAAATATTTACAATTATGTGAACAATTTATTACTTTTCAAGCTATTTTCTTATCATTCTTTAATTTTTTATGCTTCGTTCCTAATGGGACGATATTTTTTTGCTTGTTCATTAAAGTTTCCTCTTTCAAAATTGAGCGCCATAAACATCGAATTAGAGGAATTATGATAGAAGTTATGGAAACAAACAAAATCGGGGTATCCGGAGCTATATCTATAGTCGATAGAAAAATGAAGGTAAGTCCAATTATAAGGAAAATCTTTATGTTGCAAATAATCTTTTGACATCTCATATAACCACATCCAATCTTTATTATTATGTATATATTCTACATCTTTATGAAGAATATGTCAATAGAGATTCAAAAGAAAATCTACATAATTATAAAGAATTTATATTGATATACATAGAGAACTGTGCTATAATTCAGTCGAAAGAAGGTGCGTTATGCCGTTTTCCTATAATAAACTCTGGAAGATTTTGATTGACCAGAACATGACGAAGGAAGAACTTAGAAACTTAATTAAAGCATCTCCAACTACTATTGCAGCAATGGGAAAAGGAGAGGGAATATCGCCGAAAGTGTTAGAAAGAATATGCCTTGCTTTAAACTGTCAGCCCGGTGATATTATGGAATATATTAATAAATAGTAGAGTGTTCGATTTTATTACACAAATCTTGAGAGAAAAAAGTGCAGCCGATTCTCCAACATGAGAATCGGCTGTTTTTAATCAATTTGCAAAAATGATTAATTATAATGGGGCCTACTGACTGGTGTTTTGTTAACATTGACAAATTTCATTTTTGATCGAATAAATCAGGTAACATTTTAACGTATGCATTATTAATTTCTTCTCCTGCGCGTTTGGTATCATCATCCATAACATGAGCATATACCTTTAAAATAACATCGGCAGTAGAATCTCCCATTAGTTTCTGCACTGTTTTAAGATCTATTCTCTCATGAAACAAATTTGTGCAAAATGTATGACGAAACGTGTAAAGCCTAGCATATTTACTTAATCCATAGCGCTCTTTAAATCGATTGAATTTTTTAATTAGTACATCTTCTCTTAAAATTCCTCCTTTTGTATTTGGAAACAGTAATTTGCTTTCAAATTGGACAAGGCTTTTGGCTTTAAGGTAATTAAGCCAATTTTGAATAACTGCAAGAATTTCATCTCCCAAATATAGCGTTCGCACGCCGGAAGGACTTTTCGTTAGGCCAATAACTAATTTGCGGGGGCCTTTTGAAGAAAGTGCCTGATGAGAATTGAGCTTAGGCTCATTTGTTGCTGCCTGCCGGATTGTCAGCTTTTTTGTGTCGAAATGCACATCTTCCTTTTCTAACCCGCGCAGCTCACCTGGCCGTATGCCTGAGAATGCCAATAATGTTAAAATCGTAAATAATTGAGGGTCTTTTTCCTCTTTAGCAAGGCATAAAATATCAGCTAACTGCTTTTTTAAATAGATCTTTTCATCCTCAGAGCGAATATCTATTTTCTTTGATTTTGGACTATAAACCTTTTTAGCTACATTTTTAGAAATTAATTCGTCTTCGACAGCCATGTCAACCATCTTTTTCATAACAAGCCGTACCTTATCGATTTTACTTTGGGAATAATTGGACAAGCCGTCCAAAGTGTTTTGCAAAATCGAGCGAGTAAGTTCGTCGAGATATAGATTACCGATTAATTTTACCAAGGTTTTTGAGGCTGTTACATAACAATGCTTTGTACGTTCTGAAGCTTTTGGATAGAAAGATAGCAGATTTTTATCAAGATATTCTTTGACCGTAATACGTCTAAAACCAAGCGAATTAGGTTTCATTAATAACTGAATGCTATTACTTATTTGTGAAGATACTTCTGCCGATCTCGTGGATAATTGAGATTCAACAGAAGAACCTTCACGCATTATGTAATCTGCATTTACAATAGGACCATCATTTTAATTTTTAGAGAATCTGTAATTTCTTTTATTTGAAGCTGATTGATTTTATCAAGGTAATTTGAAATCAATTCACGCTTGTCATTTTTCAGATTGATCTCTAACCACTCATTTAGTAATTCATAGACGTAAGCTTCCTTTTTTGTCATAATGTAATATGACCTCCTATAAAATAATTCAATAAAACTATAGGATATTTAGCTAAAATATTAAATTTAATTAGGAATAATAATGTGCATTTTATACATAAATTACAATTTGTATAGAATAAAACCATCCTCCAAGCCAAGGAGATAAAGCGCATCCCCTTTTTTTAAGTGATTTTCCTTTATCCACATAGCCGGTATAGTTGTTAAACCCACACTGATAGAAACAGTTTTTAACCGGTCAATATTTTCGGTAGGCTTCAATATCGGACGGTAAAACAAGCTGTGAGGAGACTTAATGATCTGTACCCGGTCCTTTTCAACGGAAATTCCATAGTATTTGAGATATTCCATCGGGATATAAACTAGATTGCAGTCGAATAGCTTTACCGGAAAGCCCATGATTTTTCCGAAGTTTTTCATTTCTTCTCCTTCCCTTCAATTTTTTGTTTTTTGACGGACGGACAGACGAGAATACAATCGTCTGTTGCAATTAAAAAAACGTGACTGCCGATTTCTACACCGTTTCTCCGTACCCATTCCATAGGCAGATTAAACCTTCCGATGCTGATGCTTTTTTGTACGGCGCCGCCGACAAGTCTGCTGGCCGGGAATATCTGCAGACGGTTCCGGGTAACTCGTACCAGGACGGAGCCTGTTTCAGGTATGTTGAATAGATTCCTCAGATTCTTGTCTATAACGATTCTGTAACGGGCTGATACAATGGCTGGAAGTCCAATAATTTCATTCATGCTGGTTCTCTCCTATGATTTTTATGTTTTTTAAAGCAGGGAAAAAAGAGTTAACGACAATTCCCGTAAATCCCGGGGGCCTTGGATAAATATTCGTAATATACCACTTAGTTAACTTAGAGAATAAGTACTCTTTTCTCTGCTTTAACGTAACCTTCCTTCTGGACATAGTTCTTTGGGGTGTCGCCGGTGATATGGGGGAGGGTGTCAAAAAGGGCAAAAGAAGGAAAAAAAGCAATCTCCAAATGGCCGAACGATGACCGTCATCATTATCGGTTTTAATATTCGGTTTGCTTTTAAGGACATATAGATTTACACTAGTTCCATTGTTTCCATACCGGAATGTTGGAAGCTCTTGCAATCACGTCAATCTTCTGCATTACTAAATCCCGCCATGGCTTTTGTGTGTCATACCCCAACGCATCTGCGTCCTCACGCCGCAGGGAAATAACGTGCGTCCAGATATTACCCTCGCAGTTCGCGATTTCCTCCTGCGCCTTCCTAATGTCAACGTCCGGAGAAGAAGAAAATAGACCGTGTTCTCCAACACGGTCTACACTGGGACGTTTACCAACATACTCGACTAAATTTTTTGCCTTTCCTAAATCAACGGCATAGCCTAATCCAAATTCTGCGGCGTGTGAAATGAGTTCAGAAGCATTCCCAATGGTAGGATTCCCTTTGAAGTCCTGATATTCCAAACTGTTTTTTGCTTCCGGAAACTCATGGAGCAAATCGGCCAGCAGTTCCATCTGCTTATGTGTGGCCGGTTTTGCCGCAACCTCCGCGTTTAATTTTAGTGGGTCAAGGTTTAAGGAAACGATATCCTCTCCGCTCATGGAAAGCTGGTTCGGCGTATTCAGTATTACGCTTTCCCGCGTACCGACATAGTTGACCAGACCCATAGCTGCGTCTTTTGTCATGCAGTGTTTTCCGTCTGCTTTTTCCCCGGCTTTCGCAATGTGGAAATACCGGGAGTTTAATACAATTCTTGCGCCGGGCATTAAAATCATCTCCAGTTCAGTTAAAATTACCAACTGTTAATCACACGATATTGAAATTACGCAAATTATTGCGCAGATCAAACAACTAAACCAAAAGATAAAAATGGTTGCTGGCAATTCATCAAGAAATACCAACAACCATTTTCATTTTATAATACTCTACCGCGATATCATTATTACAAAGATATGTTAACTTACACTGCAAGTAAAGACAGCCGCACGTGCGTTATTTATATAGATGCCAGTCTTGCCTGCCTTTATGTCCGTAAAAGAAAAATAATAATCATTTCCAGATCGGCTTTTAAGTTTAGTCGAAACAATGCCGCCGGTCCCAGCTACGACTGAAGGATATTTTCCACAAGTTATTCGCGCAGTATACTTTTTTCCTCTTTTAATTGGAACTGTTGAAGTTGTATCACATGAGAAAGGAAAATCTGACCCATTAAGCTGAATTATAGTTTGGGGTTTAGTAAGACTTGCTGGACTTTCCGCATATGGCCCGTTCCACGGGTTAACCGAAAGAAATGTACCGTCTCCTTGGTTCCTACCAGTGATAACTTGCTCCGTGTATATTTCCATTCCTTGACCTTTATCAACACAATCTTTTATTCTTTTTACGGTAAAAGACTCAGCTGCTTCATTTGAAAGCTCAATACCAGCATACATAGTTAAACCACCAGCTAAGTAGCTGCCAACAACAGGTATATGGGGTGCACCCAGACCCGCGACGAATAGAGCAACATCTTTCGCAACACTAGTCTTAGCGTGAGAATCTAAATAAGAATAGTAAAAATTCTTTGCCTGTTTCGGTGTTAAAAACAGCACGGGACTAGCAACAAAAGTCTCAACTGTGCTAACTACTTGAATTGTCCCATGATCATGGGGATACCTTATTACTCCACCACCTGGGAAATTGTATTTGGTGTTTGACGAGACGGAGAGCAAAGAAAATATGCCGGAATCTTTCACTCCGGAATCTTTCACTCCAGAATCTTGTACCACCTGGTAATCACTGGAAGACTTTATCTCTGCTGCGAAACACGGAATAGCAAATGACGAAACCATTAGTATAGTTAAAATTAAGCATACGAATTTTTTACTTACGTTTTTCACCTTTTCCACTCCTTAATTGATATAAAATAAAATTATATTAAAAAAATTAAATAAAAATTGGATTCACTCCTTTTAATAATGTATTTAACCGGGAGATTAGACCATGAAAAAAATTAGCTAATTGAAATTCTAGCTCCTATTAATATAAGCATGATGCAATAAGTATGAAATTAGCAACAGAAATGCAATAAGAGAAAATAAAAAATTATTGAAAATAAGTATATGTCTACTGCCTAATATTGCACACACAATCCAAATAATGGCGAATAATAAACAAATGCCTAAATGAATTTTCAGTCCCTTTTTCATCGTAACCTCCATATTTCTTTATTATCTTTGATCTATTATATATTGCTTTGCAAGAAAAATAAATACTAAGTTTTACTTTTTTAGAAAAAATCTTTTCTGCAAATCCTTTACCCTCCTTTGTTTGTCGTACCCATTCTTGTAGAAATGAAGAGAAAAAGCCAGCATGCTAATATGCATATCCATTTTTTTGAACTGGGCATTTACGGTCCACCGGCGCTTTTATGTTAGTATTAAAAAAACATCCCTACAATTGGCGTAAGGATGTTAATAGTAACAGTGTTATTATTTAATTCAAAATTTTATGTTCTGGTATTGATCTATAAGTGATTGAATTTCTCTCTGTGAGTAAAGAATGGTTTTAGATGCTATGTGATACAGTTGTTTTGTACCATTATGATAGTGTGACAGATAATTGTCTTGGATATTCGATAATTTTGCAAGTTGATCACGAATGGAAATAGAATGGGATATGCATTTCTCGCGTAAATCACATTTATTGTCCTTAATTGAGATTTGTACGGAAACCAACTGAGATTCAATTTCACTGCACCTCTGATTTAAATCTTTCAACCCGCTTTTCTGTTCCTCTTTGATTTGTCTGGCGGTTTTGATATCCTCCATGTCCTGCTGAAGGCTATGATATATATCTGGTGCCAGAAATACAAAGCAGAGCAAAAGCAAAAGTAAAAAGGTGAAACTTACGTTGCCTGTAAAAAAGTTTGACAAAGACATTACTCCCTTACGAATATCGCGAACAGGAATTAGGTCACCAATATGAAGGCACAAAGGCAAAATGATAATCAAGGATATTAAAGAAATCCATTTTATCGTTGTTGTCGCTTTTCTCATAATTACAACTCCAATCCCATATCCCTATGAAGCATTCTTGAATGTCTTTGCTGATTTCGTTCAAGAATCTGCTGCTCAAAAATTTCATATTCTTTTTTCAACTCAAGTTTATGCGAGATATCCGACTGAATCATGGTCTTAAAATCATTTATCTGTTTTCCAGTTGGCGGTTGTTCCGTGGAAAGACATTGATCAATAAATGATATTTTTATAAACAGCTCGTCGTTCAATTCCATCAGTTGATGAACCAAATTCGATATCTGAGCGACGTCATAATCGGTTTGATCCATGGTTTTGGAATTGCTATCAGTATATTCGTTTATTTGGTCTTCCAGTTCAGCAATGGTATTTTTATATCTCTCAAGGCGGACAACCATATCTGATTGATATTCTTGAAATGTAGATTGAAGCTCTTTCAGCTCGGCTTCCAACGCCTGTCTATCAAAAAGACGTTTTACCAATTCTTTAATCAAACGAAGCACCCCATATAATAAAATTAAAAACAGTGCAGTTTCTACCCATGCCATAGCGGAGTCAAACATTATAATCACCTCTATAATAAATTGTTTATAGAATATTGTCAAATAATATTCTTTTATGTTTCATCTTCTGATTCATTAGCCGCTTCTAAGATATCAATAGATCCATTCGTTGTTTTTACATCATGAATTGATTTGATACGCAGTTTATCATACTCGTCTTTATTAAGTTGAATTACGGAAGCCATCATACGTGTGTGCATATCCATTTCAACGGCTGTGCGGAAATTTCCTTTTGAAATTCGCGTAGCCAAGTTGCTGACCAGTCCTTCCATTTTTGAGCCGAAAACACCACATAAATAATCTTGATTAAGCTGAGAAGTGATGTATCCAAAATAAAAATCAACTGCATTTTCAATTACATCGTTCCTTGATTGGTTCCTGCCTTTAAGTTTTATTAAGCTATCTATTTTCAAATACGTATCTTCTTTTAGATAAATTGATGTTCTTAGCTTTTCATTAAGGTCTATGCTGTTGTCAGAAAGTCTTTGCGAATTCACTACATTATCCAAAGTTATTTTCCTCCTATATTTGATTTAGCAATGAAAATGCTTGTAATCAAAACTGATTACAAGCATTTTTGCAGATATCCTGCGGTTTTGAAAGTCTTTTTATATTGTTTGATTCGTACTTTGTAATCAGCACAAAATTTTTGATTACAAACTCTAATCGTTCCACGCCCAGCACCGCTGGGCGTTGCGTACTGCATTGTAATCATTTTGATTACAATGCTTTATCCTGCAAAGTTCAACTGACGTTTTTCAGAGTGCTAAAAAAAGAACTGAAAACCATCAAAAAACCGCATAGGATAGCCAATTTTCAATGATTTAAGCTTCATTAAAACCGGTGGAGCCACTTTTTTCAAAATCCATACTTAAATCCGGTTCAGAAGAACCAGGTTGAGGTGGCTTATTTGAAGCCACAGTGGCCGATTTCATAGTAGGAGAGCGGGTGGAAGGGGAAGTCTTTTCGATGTATTTTTGAACCGCAGAAGGGACATATTTTTTATAAAAACCTTCTACCGTTTTACTTAATTCCTGCTCCATATCCAAACCTTTTTCATCCATAAACTGCTGCGCTGCTTCGTACTTCTGCTGGTCGACTTTTAGCTTTACTGTAACGTTTTTCATCTCTAAATTACCTCATCCTTCTTTAAAAATCTTGTTTTGGCAGGGTGGCCGGGTGCGCCTAAAGCAGAGAAAAAACAATGATTTTACTTTCCTTTTTCTTTAAGATAAGTTTTAATGTCAACGTGATTTTTACGGCAGTATACTATGTCGTTAAAGGCGCTGTTATTTGACTTAAGCCATAATTCTGCTTCCCCCGTTGATAATCCTAAGAATTCCTGCAAAGAATTCTTGGTGTCATGGGAATGCCAAAACTTTACCTTTTCGTCTAGTTCAGACACAGTTGCGCTTCCCTGTAAGATTTGATCAATGAAATTCATTTTGCTACCTCCTACAACTTTGCAAATAAAAAATCCATCGGAGTTTTTCTTCCGATGGATTCATTCTTGTATTAAGTTTTATTCAAGTTTCATTTCCTGTTCTTCTTCCAACTCCTGCTCACAGTCGGCAAACTGCTGAAACAATTCGAGAAGTTTTCCGCCTTTCGGATTGACAAGTCGGATGTATTTCTCCTGTTCTTCAAGGGAAATAGGTGTTGTGATCCTCTCAAAGATATCCGTCATTTTTCGGTAGTCGCAGTCAAAAGCAAGCGCACTGGCTTCAATCATTTCACGGCTGGATACGTTTGAAAAATCGACCTGGTATCCGGCAACCTGGGCGAGACTCTCAATGAAAACTCTCTGCGTCCGTCCGTTTCCTTCCCGAAACGGATGGATAACATTGATTTCCCCTATATAATAGGCCAGCTTTTCACAAATATCATCCTGCGCGGTTCCGATCAGATAATCCTCATTTCTGAGTTTATCAAAGGTTGGCTGCGATCCGGATTCGATATACATACAGTTGCAAAATTGATTGCCTTTTGCAATGTTAACCGTCCGAAGCTGTCCGGCCCAGGGATAGATGTCGCGGAAGATAAAGCGGTGAATCACCTGCAGGTGTTTCAGATCGAAGCTACCCTTTACCGGCAATTTTTTCAAATCATAAATACGGAGGGCTGAGATTTTTCTCTCAGCTTCATTGAGCTGGCCTTTCTCTTTGATGCCAAGTTTATTGATCAGAATAAAAGAATTGGGATAACAATATTTGCTATCCCACTCGTAGTCATATTGATATTCGTTTTCCATATACTCACCTATCGGGAACGACGGTATACTGTTTCACCAAACGCTTAACCATCTCGTCAGTTGAAACCTCACCGGTAATACATTTTCTTAACATTTTTTTGTCATCATCCGTTAAGGGCATGCCTTCCATTGCCATGGTACCATTAATTTCGCTGATAATTTTCTCCATGTCTTTCATTGAATAGCCCCCCTTTATACATTAATATTATACTACTTCCAGAAGAAAATATCAAAGAATTTCAGCAGACCAAAAGCGCCTAAAGCAGAGAAAAAACTATTGTATTTGAATCGCTTTTTAAACAGCTACGGTGTTATTAAGATCAGTCATATCGCTGCAATGCCGTACACATAGTTCCGGAAGGTTTGCCATGACCAGCGCTTTAGCAAATGGCGGCGGGACCATATTTCCGCAGCGGGCAACTTGTTTGTTTTTCGGATAAGTCTTTCCGGTATAGTCGTGGTCGATTATGTAATCAGCCGGTGCGCCCTGCGCAGCGTACAGTTCACGCGGTGTCAGCATGCGCATTCCAATATCGACAATCTGGTAATCTACACCGTGAATTGTTACCAGTCCGAACCGATCTTTACTCACCACGGTGTCAAGCGGATCCGATACTTTCTGGCCGGTGCCTTGCCCGTAATACTTAATCAAAAAGGCTTGAATCTCTGCAAAATGTCCCGGTGAAGTCGTTACCGTGTGGAGCGGTTCGCTCATACTCTGGCCGATTCCAGTCTTATAAAATTTGGAGATAAATGCAGAAACCAACGCGTACCTTGGTGAGCTATCCACGGTCATTATTGGCTCCGTTATGGATTGCCCGCGTACTTCATTTTTTACCGTTTCACTGTGATACTGGATAAGCGACGGGGCGACCACATAATGGCTATTTACCGCCGTTATAGTACTCAACGGCTGATTTGTGTTTTCCGCCTCATTGGAAAATTTGTAGTTTACTATGAACGGTTCTGGGTTATCAATCACAAATTTTTGAATCCCCCGTGCTATCCGTCGCATGGTATTTTCAGCAAGCGGCTTTTTACGCTCAAAAATAGACGAACACGGTAACGACCAGTCAATGATTTCCGCAGCCGTGCGCCACGGTTTTAGCTTTCCTGACTTTACTTTCGGACTACCCGGGGCACCGTGTGTCGGCTCCGGCCATACTATCGGTTTTCCGTCATTTCTGGCAATCAGGGAGAATCTTTTGCGGATTGTCGGTGCACCATAGTCGCAGGCTCGAAGCTCTCTGTGTTCAATTTCATAACCGAGTGAGTGAAGCTGGGATTCCCATTTATGAAAAGTCGTTCCGGCGAGTTTCTTTACTGGCTTACCTTTACGAACCGGTCCCCAGGTTTGGAACTCATCGACGTTTTCCAGAATAATAACACGAGGGCGAACCTTTGCGGCCCATTTCAGGACAATCCACGCAAGGCCACGTATCTTTTTACTTACCGGTTTTCCACCTTTAGCTTTACTGAAGTGCTTACAATCAGGTGAAAACCATGCAAGTCCAACCTTCTGACCGTGACATGCCTTTACCGGGTCAATAGCCCATACATTTTCACAATAATGCTGTGTATAAGGATGATTTGTCTTATGCATTAGGATAGCATAATCGCTCGGCATGAATTTGATAAAGTTGATTCCAAACATAATAAATCTCCGTTTCTGTCAATTAATTTTCTCGATAACGATGAGGCAGGTGCTGTCCGGCAGCTGCACGCGCTTGCCATTTTCATCGCTGAATGATATTTTTTGAGAGAGCGCCAAAGGATAGCCGTCCTGTAGGTAATGTCTACACTCAAGTATCTTTGCCTGCTCACCCAGCGTTTCGGTAATAAAACGGCAATATTCCGACGGGGTGAAATAGCCAAACTGCTCGTTGATTTCATGCACATAGGATTCCTCGCCCCATGTGTAGGTATAAAGAAATTCCATGGCGTCGTTGACCGGCATCAGCACTTCGTTGCGGCCAATGCTTTCATATTGAATGCTTCGGCCCTGAAAATCATGGGCATACCGTTTTAAAAAGTCCATTCCTTCGTCTGAGGCAAACCGAATTCTTCGTTTCAGCGAAACGGGCTCGGTCATGATGCCGTCACGAATCAGGATTCTCCCTCCCGGCGACAGCACGTCAAACGCACTTTTCAGTGCCCCGGCAATGGTCGCCTTATTGAATTTTCGCCCGTCCGTCTCGATGTAGGAAAAAAGCTCATGGATAATGGAACAAAAGATGATCGTATCGGCATCGCCCGGTTTTAAGACACCGGAGAGATGAAACGCATCCCCTTGCATGACATTCCATTTTTTCTTTTCACTCTGCTTTTTTTGCCGCAGGGCGCGGATGACATTCTCGGCGATATCGATGCCGGTAACTTCTGCCTGAGGGTATTGCTCTTCAATCAGATCCATCAGCGCGCCGCCCCCGGGGCCGATATCCAGAATCGATTTCCCGGTGATATATTTAAGCAGCACCCGCTTGCCATCGATGGACTGATTCATGGTTTTTAGATAATTTTCTTCCTCATAAAAGCGATCGTAGGCGTCTTTTCTCAGATCAAAGAGATCATACAGCATGATAATCGATTTTTCATAAAGCACGCCTGATTTTTCCGCTTCCATACAGAATGCAATCAGCCGTTCCCCGGCCGGTGAAAATTCAAACACAAAGAACGCCGTGTCGTCAAGCTGCGGAACGGTTTCGATTTTGTGGCGGATATGAGGGCTTTCATGGCTCGTTCCGTTCAGAATATCCTCAACCGAATAGGCTGCAAGATATTTTTCGATGATGCGTTTTTTATAGAGATTGACGTACTTTTTGCCGTTCCGGTCATAATAAAGGCCGGCCATCACCTTTTCAAAACTCAGATGCGAGACTTTTTTGTCCTTTAGAGAACGGCAAGCCAGTAAAAAGACCTTTATGAATTCCTCAAAGCTGAAATCATAAAGCGCAGCTTCCACATACCATAAATCGCATTGCTCAAAAAGAGCGGCAAATTTTTCAGCCCCCAAGGCATTTTGTGAAAATTGCGCGTAGGTCTTTTCAAAGTCCTCACCCGCCTGAATGGAACTGCTCCGAAGCGCCCGCAGGCGCTCCTTGACCGGCAGCTCGCAGTCAAATCGGCCATTCACTACGCAGTCAATCTTATCGAAAACAGTTGCCTTGACACTTTCCCACAGATTTACATCCACGGCGGCGATAATGCAATAATTGAAAGCCCGCAGCATCGTTGAAAGCTCTGCTTTGTCGGCTTGCTTATTTGTAATCAGGTCGTACAGCGGTCTGTTTTGTGAAAAATTCACTTCTCCGCGGATTGTCTGCCCAATCAGGCCGTGCGTTTTAATCAGTGTTTCAACAACCGGGCTGAAATTGCCGCTGCGCAAGCATTCTGCCTTATAGATTTGAGCAGAGCCGATGTTATGTACAAACAGATTATATCCCGATTGAATCCATTGCTTCCGCTGATGAGGTAAACCGCCTTTTGCAACCTCAGACCACTTAATGGCTTCTTCCAGTACAGCCTTCTGCGTATCCGGCAGCTTCAAATCTTTCAGCAGGCAGAGCTGCCGGGATACCGTTTGAAGCGCATAATTTTCCTTGGCCTGGCCCATAGAATTTAACCGTTCCGGGTTCACGCGGTGTTGATCGGTAAAAGCAAGGTAGAGCAGCCATCTTTGATTTTTTAAAATTGCTAAATCCCCTTCTTGGAAACGTGTGATGGCCTCGAGTGCCGTCATGATGATTCCCCCTAAACGATTAGTTCAATCAATTCAGTACGCTTGTCATATTGTACAGCTAAATTCTTATCCGATATTTTTCCTCATTGTATAAAATAATCCGATTTTATCGCTTTTGTACAGGGTAAAGATAATCCTGCTCATGAAAGTTAAGAAAAATTTGCGAAATATGTAGTATAGTTAATGACTAAAAATAATTATAGCAAAACGAAACATCGATATCAATACATGCTTGGTAGAATAATGACAATTGTTGTAACAATACAATTCTTTTACTCTTTTACGTAACGAGGATGATCACGTTGCATACTGCCGTAAAAATGGAGAATATGAAAAGGGAGAGGGCCAAAACCCTCTCCCGAATTATTTACTCCGAAGCTCCAACTTGTGTATAAATTAATTTATAATAGGTGTTTCTTCTCAGACTAAGTGCCTTCCCTACGGGTGCAGATAAAAGCTGCTTTTGCCTTCGCATTCATCTTTTTACCCTTTGCAAATGGCCAAAATTTACTATAGCAATTCCAATAGCTTTTCACCTTTTACTTCAAAAGGCTTCCATGGGATGATTGCGTAATTCCCATTTGAAATCTGGTCCACATTCTGAATCCATTGCAATTCACTCGATGCTTTTGCCTTCAGAAATTCGCTGGTTGTATCTGTCAGAGAATAGCTTGCGTTTATTACCCACCATCTTACATTGAGGCCCGCACGCTTCAAATCATCTACAAGGCGCTGCGCTTCAAAGAACGGCGTTGTTTCCGCCAGAGTTACGATGATGACTTCCGTATCGTCCGGATTCTTTAGTCTGGGAAGCAATTCCCTTGCTGCTTCCGGAACGTCCCCTCCGGTATTTTCGATCTGCTGGTTATAGCTTTGGGTAGACTCCAGCAGAAGAATGGTATGGCCGGTCGGCGCGGTATCCATAATCACCGTTTCGTCTGCGCTTTTTGCCACAATTTCTGAAAAGGCTCTGAACACGGCGATTTCCTGGGTACATGGAGAGCGAAGGTCTTCCTTTACATATTCCAGATCTTCCTCCGACATGGTCTGTCGGGCTTTCGACAAAACTTCTTCCTGATATTTTTTCAGTTCTGCCTGTTCATCAATGTGGCTGATGGAAATATTGCTTTCCCGACCCATCACAAAATTTAAATGGTCTGCGGGGTCTGTGGTGGCAAGCCGCACCTTTTTTCCTTTTTTGCTAAGCCCGAGCGCTATGGCGGCGGCAACGGTTGTTTTGCCAACGCCGCCCTTCCCCATCGTAAAAACTACCTTTTTATTTGAATCGCTGATTTCCTTTATGATATCCGAGAGTTTAAATGGATGAATATCTGCCTGCGCTCCTTCTGCTTGAACACTTCCCGAATAGGACAGCATGTGTCTTACGTTTTCAATACCGGTGATGTTATAGGCTCTCAGCGGTACCATTGTTGCCGGCCGGCGCAGAAGACTTTCGGGAATCTTTTTGAGCGCTTCCTGTTGTTTGCTGTATAAAGCAGTTTCTACCTTATCCGTTGAATCCCTGCTTTCCAGAACGCCGTTCACCACGAGAAGCTGATTGTTAATGCCGAGTGCGCCAAGTTCTTCAGAAGCTCTTTTTGCTTCCAGAATCGGTGAGGTTTCCGGCCTTGTGACGAGCACAAGCGTCGTCAGGGACCCATCGGCAAGGGTATCTACCGCTCTTTTGTAGATTTCCTTCTTGCTTTCCAAGCCGGACAATTGCCCAAGGCAGGAAGCTCCGTGCTTACTCTCGCTGATAAAACCGCTCCATGCGGAAGGGAGCTGGAGCATCCGCAGGGTATGGCCGGTGGGGGCGGTGTCAAAAAGAATATGATCAAATTGTACTGCCTTTTCTTTATCCGTCAGGAAAGAGGAAAACTCATTAAACGAGGCAATTTCCACCGTGCAGGAACCGGAAAGCTGTTCTTCCATGTTTTGAATTACGGATTCGGGCAATTGACCGCGATAAGGCCCAACTACGGACTCGCGGTATTCCGCCGCGGCGGCCAGAGGATCAAGGTTGGCCACCACAAGGCCCGGAGCTTCTTTTATAGCGGTTCCCTTGTTGTCCAATTCCAGATGAAATACATCCTGAAGATTTGAAGCGGGGTCTGTGCTGACAAGCAGCACTTTTTTGCCGGAATCCGCAAGAGAAACGGCCGTGGCACAGGCAATCGAGGTTTTGCCGACCCCGCCTTTCCCCGTGAAAAACAAATATTTGGTCATTGCGGTTTTCGCCGGACTATATAATTCCATATTCATAATGTATTCCACCTTTTAGCAGCAGCCTTTCGGGCCGCAATTGCACTTCGTTACCTTAACCTTTGTGGACTGTGATTGAATACTTTCGACTTTTACCCCTAAAAAGTCAGCGAACTCCTGATTTGTGAGATAACCGCCCCGTTTTACAATTTTTCCGTCTACGAAAGTAATTGGCAGTACTTTTACTCCCTTGCTGTTCAGCTCCTGCTGTATTGCGCTGTTTTTTGTGTATGCCTGCGGTTCCGAGGATAAATTATGTCTTGTAACGACGATCCCCATTTTTTTAAGATTTTCAATTACGGCTGCAACCCGGATCAGTTCCGGATTTACAGAAGGGCCGCATACTCCTGTGGAACAACACATAGCGGGATCATAAATTTCCATTTTACTCATAATGAAACAGCTCCTTATAAATATATTTCTATAACATAGAACATTATCTATATTATGATTTACAGAATAAATTGTTCTTATTACAGCACAAGAACAATTTAAAAAAGTATTTGCGGAAATGGACTAAATATTTTCCTCTTTACAATTTTTGTCACAGTCATATGTATGGCATATGCAGTCTTCCTTGGAACTGGTTATGAACTTCCAGTACGCCAGAATGTTATTCACAGTCTCCGGATTTAATGTATAGTGCATCCAAGCGCCGTCCCGCGTTCCGTTCACGATCCCGCACTCCGTTAATATTTTCATATGGTACGACAAAGTTGGCTGTGTAATATGAAAGGATTTCAAAATATCACAGGCGCAAAGCTCTCCGCAGGAAAGCATATCAATTATTTTTAGCCTGGTTTCATCCGACAGCGCTTTAAAAAGCAAAGCGTAATCCGCATAATTATTTTCCATATTCGCTCCTTCATATAGATAAGTATCAATATTGATCGTTGTCTATATATTAGCACATATAAATAGTTTGTCAATATTAATATAGATTCAAAATGACTATAAAATATGCATATCCGGAAAGTGCAAAAGCAGGGGATACGCTTTATAAATGAAAAGGCACGGAAGCGAATCTTTGCAAAATGTCAAGCCTTGTATCTCTTAGAAATTGCGAGTATAATAAACCCTCGTGTCAGAAAAAGTTGGAAGGATTCTTGTAATGGACGAAATTAAGCAAATTTACTGTAACGACAGCTATGCCTCTTTTCTTCGCTACTGCGAACTGCATAACTATAAACGGATGTGTGACCTTACGAACTGCCGGTTTGAAGAATTGCCGGAACTCATTCACATTTCTCCAATCCTGCTCAGCCGTATAAAAGCCATATGCGTTCTTTATTTAAAAAAGCACCCGGAATGTCTGGCCGGAGCAAAACCGAAAAAAGCAAAGGCTGCCCCCGACATGGAGGATTTGAAGGATCGGCTGCTTGTCGTTTTTCAACAGAATGCGAATAAACTGATTCACATCTCCGAAATTACCAAAGCGATTGGAAAAGGCGCGAGGCGCAGCGAGATCATTTATGTGCTGGAACATCAAAAATGGTGTAAAATAGTGGACGGTACCACCTTTTTTTATGCCCCTGTGGATTGACGTCCATCATGCAGAGAGCTTTCCGCTCTCTATTTTTTTACCCGCAGCTCCAAAACCGGAATGTTGGAGCTTTGCTCCAATATTGCTTCACCCGCCGCATCATGGTATATTAAAAAGTGCCGATAAAAATCCGGCAGATGAATTTTGTTATATGGGGAAGAAATATGAAAAAGCTGGTTGTTGGGATATTAGCCCATGTGGACGCGGGGAAGACCACGCTGTCGGAGGGGATGCTCTACCGGAGCGGGTGCCTGAAAAAGCTGGGGCGGGTGGATCATCAGGACTCGTTTCTGGACACCGAGACGCTGGAAAGGGAACGGGGTATTACCATCTTTTCCAAGCAGGCGGTGCTTACATTGGGAAAGACGGAGGTCGTACTGCTGGACACGCCGGGCCACGTGGATTTTTCCAGCGAGATGGAGCGGACGCTGCAGGTGCTGGATTACGCTATTCTGGTTATCAGCGGAACCGAGGGCATTCAGGGGCATACCCAGACCCTGTGGCGCCTGCTGGAACGGCACGGTATCCCGACTTTTCTGTTTATAAACAAGATGGATTTAGCCGGAGCCGATCGGGCCGGTCTGCTGGAAAAGCTGAAGCGGAAATTCCATGACGGTTGTGTGGATTTCGGCGGGGAACGGGATTCCTTTTGGGAGAACGTGGCCATGTGCGACGAAACCGTATTATCCCGCTATCTGGAACGGGGCGGGGTGACGGACGGGGAAATCGCTTCCCTGATTGGGCGGCGTAAACTTTTCCCCTGCTATTTCGGCTCTGCGCTGAAGCTGGACGGGATAGATGCCTTTTTGCAGGGGCTGGAACGGTATACCCGATGCCCGGACTATCCGCCCGCGTTCGGTGCGAAGGTTTTCAAGATTACCCGCGACCCGCAGGGCAATCGTTTGACTTATATGAAGGTGACCGGTGGCAGTCTGAAAGTTAAGGCGCTGCTGACAAACCGCCGGGCCGGCCTGCCGGAAGGGAAAATCTGGGAGGAGAAGATCGACCAGATCCGCATTTATTCCGGCGCGAAGTATTTCACCGTGGACGAAGCCGAGGCCGGCACTGTGTGTGCGGTGGCCGGGCTGAGCCGCACCTTTTCGGGCGAGGGGCTGGGGGCCGAGTCCGCCTCGGGAAAGCCCGTTCTGGAGCCGGTCCTTACCTATCAGGTTCTTCTGCCCGACGGATGCGATACGCACGGCGCGCTTTTGAAGCTGACCCAGCTGGCGGAAGAGGACCCGCAGCTCGGGATCGTCTGGAATGAACAGCTGCGGGAAATCCATCTCCAACTGATGGGCGAGGTACAGTTGGAAGTCCTGAAACGCCTGATCGCGGAGCGGTTTGGTCTGGATGTGGAATTTGGCCCCGGCAATATTGTGTACCGCGAAACGATCACGGCGCCGGTGGAGGGCGTAGGCCATTTTGAGCCGCTTCGGCATTATGCGGAGGTTCACCTTCTGCTGGAACCGGGGGAACGGGGCAGCGGGCTTCAATTCGATACGGTCTGCGGCGAGGATCTGCTCGACCGGAACTGGCAGCGGCTGATTCTGACGCACCTAAAGGAGCGGACGCATCGGGGCGTACTGACCGGTTCCCCCCTTGCCGATATGAAGATTACGCTGGTGGCCGGGAAAGCCCATGTGAAACACACCGAGGGCGGAGATTTCCGGCAGGCCACCTATCGCGCGGTGCGGCAGGGCCTGATGTACGCCGAAAGCATCCTGCTGGAACCCTGGTACGATTTCCGGCTGGAAATCCCCGCGGATTATGTGGGACGTGCCATGTCGGACCTTCTGCGGATGTCGGGGAACATTTCCCAGCCGGAGACCGTGGGAAGCGAGGTTGTTCTGACCGGCTCCGTGCCGGTCGCGGAAATGCGGGGCTACGCCTTGGAGATCACGTCCTACACCAGGGGGCGGGGCAGACTGTTCTGCACACTGAAAGGTTACGAACCCTGCCATAATCAGGACGAGGTTGTAGCGGCTATTGGCTACGACGGTGAGCGGGACACGAAAAACCCGGCGGATTCGATCTTTTGCTCCCATGGCGCGGGCTTTGTGGTTAAATGGAATCAGGTGTACAGCCATATGCACGTGGAAAGCTTTTTGAAACCGGAAGGAACGGAAGAACCGGAAGACGCACCGTCAGCCGTAAGGCGCTCCGCGTCTGACGGCTCTCTGGAACAGGACAAGGAACTCAAAGCGATTTTTGAACGGACTTACGGCCCGGTCAAACAGCGATATCTCCCCCGGAAACAGCCCGGGCAGGAGATACAGGAACTTCCGAAGGAATATACCATCCAGCCCCGGGTAACCGGCCCGGAGTATCTGCTGGTGGACGGCTATAATATTCTTTTTGCCTGGGACGAGCTGAACAAAGTGGCGCGGGACAACCTGGGGGCCGCCCGGATGCTTCTGATGAACATTCTCAGCAATTATCAGGGATTCAAAAAATGCAACGTGATTTTGGTATTTGACGCTTATAAAATCCCTCATAATGCCGGTGAGGTCGTCCGCTACAACAATATCCATGTTGTGTTCACGAAGGAAGCTGAAACGGCGGACGCGTATATCGAAAAGGTCACCTATGAGATTGGGAAAAGGCACCGCGTTACAGTGGCCACCTCGGACGGCGCGGAACAGCTTATTATTTTGGGCCACGGCGCCCTTCGCCTTTCCGCAAAGGATTTTCGCGCGGAAGTAGAACAGGTTGAAGGACAGATTGCGGCGATTCTGGATGCGAACGATTGGAAGGGGAAAAGGCAGGCCTTTAATGTCCCAAAGGCCAAAGGGCAGGAAAAAAGCCGGGAGCAGAAGGAAGAGAGATAAAAAGAAAGCACAGGCAGCCAACCCGTATGATCCGGATTATTTGCCTATGCTTTTATGCATTATTATGAATTTTGTTCTGTTTTTTCCTTTTGACTGAATTTAAAGATATCATCGGACAATGAATTCTCCCGAGTAAGATCAATTCCCAAATCAATGCTTAGCAAATACGCAGTTAATTGGAAGGGAATGACCATAAAGAGTGGGGATATCTCTTCATCAATCGTAGCGGTGCTTTTCCCGCTCTGCGCGATAGCGATAAAAAGATCGTTTTTATCGTAGGGCTGCTCATAATTGATAAACATGAGCGGGATA
Organism: Caproiciproducens galactitolivorans; assembly: GCF_026672255.1. Classification (GTDB taxonomy): domain Bacteria; phylum Bacillota; class Clostridia; order Oscillospirales; family Acutalibacteraceae; genus Caproiciproducens; species Caproiciproducens galactitolivorans_A. The sequence goes on from NZ_JAPOHA010000003.1 coordinate 147,874, forward strand.
ACCAATGTAACAGGCATTTTCAAATATTTTTCATAAATAGCCTTGCGGATGTCCAAGCATTATAGGAAGAACCACAGGCAATCAGAACGATCCTTTTGAAATCGCATTTCACAAGGTTATCCATAAAACTTTTCACGATTTCTTTCCGGCTGTTTAAAATATTTTTACAAACCGAAGGCGTTTCCTTTATGTAATCGTGCATCGTGTAACTTATAGCATTTTCCTTTTCCCAACTTTTTTGTGCTGTACCAGTCGTAAAATGAACTGTTTCCAAGGAAGGCTGATTCTTTAAAAATTTTCCTCGCAAAAAGCTTTGGATTCTGCACAGGCGGCTTCTTCATCGGGGCCTTCAAAGGAAAGGGTAATCTCGTCACCCTTTTTTACTGCCAAGCTCATAATGGCAAACAAGCGCTTCGCGTTGACTGTTTTTCCTTTCGTAGTAAGCGTGATCTCACTTTGATAGGCGGCGGTTTTTTTTGACAAAGCGCCGGCAGGCCTTGCGTGCAGACCTAATTCGTCCTTTATTGTATAATCAAAAGATTTCATGTTTCCCATCCTTAATCTTATAATTTTGCTGAACAGCCGGTAAGTGTAAGCCGCCCGTAAAGTCTTAATTAAAATATATGTGTGTGCTTTATTGTAGAAGCACACACATATTTTATGGTAAGTTGATAAAATAGGGCTTTGCTTTACGAATTAATAATCAAATTGACGGTAATAACGCCGATAAGACAGATCATGCTTTGTATTCGCTTCAAAATGTATAGAAAGCCTCTCCGTCAAAATAGTACTTGTAATCAACGGAGCCAGGAACCAGCGGAAACTTTCGTCAATACCATCCAGTGCAAAATCCTTCGTGTCGATCACGACAAGTTTTTTCGTGTGATCTTTTAAAAATCTTTCTGCCCTTTCATCCAAGGCGCGGGTTTTTCCTTCGCCCTTAACAAGGAATACGCATACGCTGTCATCCACAAGCTCAAGGCTTCCATGGAAAAATTCAGCCGATGTGACAGACTTGGTTTTTATCCACTGCATTTCTTCCATAATACACATGGAAAAAAGATAAACGTCACACCATAGTTCTCCTCCGCCGATAAACATTATGTAGGGTTCAGAATAATATTTCTTGGCAATTTCCGCTGCTCTCGGATCAAATTTTTCTTTTGCTTTCACCAAATCATCAGGGAAATGCTCCAGTTGTTCAGCCAGCTTATCATAGGCATCAAATTCCCCGCGATTATGTAGCAATCTGAAAAACAGAAGCAGAAGCTGGACATATTCAAACTCCACTTCATCATTACTGGCCCTGTTCGGAATGTACCAGTCACTGTATTTTTGCAATAGTGAATTTTCTGAACCCACTACAGCAATGACACGAATATCCTGCTCTTTGCACCATTTTGCCGCTGCTACTGTTTCTTTTGTATCACCGGATTTAGACATCGTTATTACAATAGAATCCTTGGACAGGTTCTTATTTCCTTCCAAAACAAGTTCGCTTGCCTGCTCTATATAAACTGGAAGTGTCGTAAGCTGTTTGGAAATTTTCCCAATTTCGAGCATAACTGCTCTGGTTCCCCCGACCGCAACGAGAAACAAATTTTTAAAGCCCTGTGCGGTTACTTCGTCAGCAACGCTTTTTATCTGTTCCTTAGTGTCCAGAATAAGTTTACAGTTGTTCCTGTATTCTGCTTCGTTAAATTTTAACATTCAATTTTTCCTCCATTATCATTATAATTATTGTTATGCTACTAATTATTGCTATGCTACTGTAAAAATGCCACCGGCTGCGCAGATCACTCCCAGAATGATCGTTCCGAGAATCATCCAGATTACATTAACTTTTTTACTGTTTAGATAATAAAACAGCCATACAAAACCCAAACTCAACATACCAGGCATTATGCCATCCAAAATATCCTGTAATTTCGTCATGGCTTTTCCGACACCAAATGTAATGGGCGTACTGACGGTTACCAAGGAATTTGACATACCACCAACTACCATAACGCCGAGGACCGCGGCAGCAAACATAACTTTACTCATTAACCCGGATTCCTGAATTTTGGTAAGGAAATTGGTACCCAGCTGATAACCTTTCATAGCGCCGAAATATCTCGTGAGGAAATTAGGTACATTGTAAATCAATAAAAACAATAGGGGGCCAAGAATATTTCCTTTCACTGCAAGAGAAACGCCGATCCCCGTTCCTAAGACGCGAAGAGTTCCAAGGAAAATGGAATCTCCCAGACCGGAAAGCGGGCCCATTAAAGATGCCTTAACCGCATTAATGGAGGTAGTATCAAAATCATCCGAATTTGCATTCTTCTCTTCCATAGCTGCCGTGATACCGCCAATAAACGGCGATAAAGCAGAAGTAACATTGAAGAACTCCAGATGTCTCTTTAACGCGGCGGAAAGCTTTTCCGGGTCGTTTTTATATAATTTTTTCAATATGGGAATCATCATGTGCGCAAATCCCATGTGCATCTGGCGTTCATAATTCCAGGAATATTCCATGCTCATTGAACGCCAAAACACTTTTTTGAGGTCGTGTTTTGTTACGGATTTATTAGAAGTCGTCATCTTCCGGAACCTCCTTCGCAAACTGTGATGGCTGTAATTGCATCCATATAAAAATCATGATTAAACCGATAATTGCAATTCCGATTACCGGGATATGTAAATAAGCGGAAAGGACAAAGCCAAGGAAAAAAAACGGGACAACGCTTTTATTCATAATCATTTTGGCAAGCAGTGCAAAACCGATCGCTGGTAAAATACCCGTAGCGATTGTCATGCCGTCTGTAACAACTTTTGGAATGATGTTGAGAAATTCCTGCATTTTGGCGCTGCCGAGCCAAAACGCTAAAAAGCAAATTAATCCGCTGCGAATTACCATGATGGTACCGCTCAAATAATGCATGGCATCAACACCATTACAATTGCCTTTTTCAGCATATCTGTCCGCAATTTTTCCCAGCATAGGTACAATAATGGCACTTTCCAGGTTTACAAACACCAAAGCCAGCATGGAAATAGGAAGAGCAAGAGCAATGGCGGCCTCTGTGCCTTTTCACGTAGAAATTGCAAAAGCCGTAGCCAAAACTCCTCCCGTTATTATATCCGGCGGTATGTAAGCACCGACGGAAACAGCCCCAACAAAGAACAACTCAAGAGTCGCACCTATAATGATGCCTTGTGTGGGATTCCCTAAAACCAATCCCACAAGCGGCCCCAAGACGATAGGACGATCAATCATACTGGTCCCAGACCAATATGTTAATTGCCCAAATGCGGCAACCAATCCAATTAATAGTGCTTGTACTACAACTGTCATAAATTCTCCCCCTTTTAAATTTAGATCACCTTTTCCGCTTTGATTACCTTGTCACTCGGAGTTTGCCGGATTTCGATATTAATATCCCTGCTGATCATTTTTTTGATCAGCTCAATTTCTTCATCATTGGCATAAACCGCTGCGCTCAGCCGCTTTCTGTCGTCTGTCTTTTTTACTCCTCCCAGGTTAACCTCCTTTATTTGGGGACATTTTGCAGTCAGTTTTTCCGCGTCCGCAATCGACTCCACTACGATAAATAATTTATAGGGATCAGTTTTTCCGGAATTAATGGCTTCCGCGGAAGCATCAATACCCTTAATCACCAATTTGACTCCATTGGGTTTGCTTAGTTTCATTGTTGTTTTCCGTATTTCATCATTCACAACGGCATCACATGCAACAAGAATGCAGTCCGCCTGTAGGAACGATGTCCATGAAAAAACAACCTGCCCGTGAATCAGGCGATGGTCCACCCTTAATAATTTAATCATTGCTTTCACCTCCTTATGCCGCGGTTTACTATGCAGTATGTTGCCTTTTAAAAATCCTCATCGTTCTGAGAATCTGCCGGTAACTGATTACAGTATTTTATTTCCTCCTTTGCCACTTCTAAAGCGGATTGAATCTTATCCTCAGCCGATTCAGATGGGTTCGTGACCAGCTCGACCAAAAGAGGCAGATTCATACCGGAAACCAAATGAATTCGATGATTCCGCAGGTAATTCATGAATTCATTGTTTACGCTGCCGCCGAACACGTCTGTAACAATAATCCACTCTTCGTCTGGCTGAATATGTTCAATAAAGTCTTTAATACGCGGTTTCACGTCATTTTCCCCGTTAACATAAGCGCAAATCGTGCTTACATTCGGCTGCTTCCCTAAAATAAGCTCCAAAGCACTTTTGATTCCTTCTGCAAAGGTGCCGTGGGAAGCCAGCATAAATTTCACCAAAATGAATCATCTCCTTTTTGAATAATTGCTTCGTTTATTACTTGATTGAAAGGTCGATCTGCGGATCAATATCACAAAGTCACTTCTTACTTGAATCATTTTTCAAACTCGTCGTTGGCTATATAATCGTAAATATAGGCAATTTCGCTCACGGGGATTTCGACTCCGTAGTGATTCGTGATAACGCTGAAGCTTTCCTTCATCTGCTTAATAAATAACTGCTGGCTGCTTTCAAAGCCTTCCAGATCAAGATGCGTCTCCAGCTGATTCTTCGTTACCAGGCGTTCCACAAGGCAGCTCAAATGCACATAAATGCCTAATATCGTTTCACCGCTCAGCTTTTTGCCCATTAACTGCTGCAGATGATTAACCACCTCTTCAACATAGTCCAGAAGCTTGTCCGCATTTAAAACGGTCAGATACTGCATGACATTCTGCAGTGAAAAGTTTTTCAGGATGTTCCGGTTAAACTGCTGGATTTCTTCTTGTGTAAAATACCGGACCAGGAATGCATTGACTTGTTTAATCTCCTTAAGCGATATGATGTCTTCCAATGCAATAAACGGAATTCCCTGAATATTTGGATTGGATGTCCCGATGATCGTCAGAACATGGTACTTTTTCAGGATGCCGTCCTCGCCGCTGTTCTGTATGAGCTTGAAATTGTTATAGGAAATAATTTTAATCGGAATGCTGCCGGGCAGACTGGAAAGAAACAGTTCCGCCATTTTTTCCGCGGTATGGGTGCTGGTTTCACTGGTGAAAATGATGGCCTCTTCCTTTTTCTGATTAATAATCATTTTGTAGGCAGGCGTCATATTTTCACCCGCGGATTTCAAAATGCTTTCCATATCCTTGCCTTCACAGATTTTATAGCCGACATCAACTGCAAGCCGCGTTGAAACATTATTGATGATTCCGATATTAATGTTTGGAATATCGCTCATTTCATTTCCGATATCTTCAAGGGAGCCCATATCGACAAGCAGGATGAAATCACGAATGACATTAAACTTTTGAATATGCTTTTTCAGCCGTTTTGCAATTTCACCCGTATGGGTATCCATCGACATGTCAATCGCTTCAAATACGTGCTGGCCAATCAGTTTATTTGCGGCTGACGCCATGCTGCTTGCCGTTGAATAACCATGGCAGATGATAATGCCCTCTAAATCGTTGATATGGCCGCCCGCGTTATAGTATTTTACATTCAGCAGGCACAGAATCAGCCCCATGCTGCTCAGCGAGATGTCGAGACTTTGTTTAATAAGCGCCGCGGTTTCCGCAGCAACCATATATTCTTTCGGGAGCTTTTCCCCAAGGAACTTGGCCAGTTCTTCGATCAGTGTATTCCGCTTTGCTTCCCACAGCTTTATTTCCGGATTCACCTGCATTTGCGTATAAATGCTTCTGGACATGATAAAACTGCAGTTGCTCAGAAGCTGAATGTTATACTTGTCTGCAACAAATTCGCAGATATCTTCCATGACTTTTTCAATGGCCTTAATTTTAAGGTCGGTATATTGCTTTTCAAACGCAAGATAATCGTAATAGCTGTTCAGGTTGGCAAATTGAATCTCCAGCATCTGGTTGAAATCAATTTTCAGGTTTTTGTAATCTTCGTAGTTGTTAAGAACAGAGCCATAAAAAGCTGTAATTTTATCGATGGTGTTGTTCGGCGTTACACCATAGAGATTAATCATGTACTTTTCTTCCTGATTACTTAAATCTGTATTCAATTTTGCTGAGGGAAACACGTATTCCGGAAGATGATATAAATAGATATTCAAAGTCTGCTGTTTTGTTTCGCTGTGCAGAAACGCATTGGCACAAGCAGTGCAGATACAGTTTTTAAGCTGTCCGATGTTTCCGGAAAATGTATAATTCATTAAAGTCTGGAACACCTTATTGCTGATGAAAATCTCCCGGTGAATCCGTTTTGCTTCTTTCTTAAAAAAGCCGATAATCATCTCTTCTTTTTCTTCCATGGAACGTTCATCAAGAGCGGGAAGCTTTACAATGATCGGAATACGCTGCAATAATGTGCGCAGGAGCGCCTCGTTCGGATCTTTGGTAGTTGCAAAAATAATTTTTACCTTAGCGTGATTCCTGACGCTGTTTTCACCTAATAAATGATAGATTCCCTTGTCCATGAAGAGGAAAAGCTTTTCCTGACATTCCGGGCTTAAGCCTTGCACTTCATCAAGGAACAAAACACCGCCGTCTGCGCTTTGGATTAATCCCTTATGATCCCTCTCCGCGCCGGCAAAAGCGCCCTTTTTGTATCCAAACAGATTTGCTGTTTCAAGCTCGGGGTTATTGGCATATTCCGAACAGTTGACGGAAATAAACGGGCTGCTGCTTTCAATAATTCCTTCATCCACCGCATACTCGTACATCAGCTGGGCCAAATAACTTTTTCCTGTTCCGCTCTGGCCGGTCAGCAGGATCGGCAGGCCGTTGGGCGGATACTTCATAGCTGCTTTACATTGCTCCACGCAGTAGGCAATCCCGGTGTTATAGCCGACCGCTTTTTGAAAATTTTTCAATTCACTCTTTCCCGTATTCAGCTGATCCGTGAATTCGTCCATGCTCATAAATACGTTGCGGTCGATGCTGATTTCAAAATTTCCATCGATGACTCTTTTATGGAGGAAATAAACCGGTCTGGAATTGATTTTTAACAGTTTATCTTCTTTTACCAGTTCATTTAAATACTGGCTTGCCAGATTGCGGCTGATCCCAATTTTTTCAGAGATATTATTTGCTGTAAAAACATCCATGTTTTTTGGACTGAAATTTTTTGTAAGCTCCATTACATGATTTAGTAGTTCATCCTTTGTGCTTACATACATTTGAATCCCTCCATTCAAAGTCATGTTTTGTTTCTACACCAGATAACAAAACACATTATATTTTTCAACGATGTTTTAGTAAATATTAAATTAAAAATTTAGACACTAACCATTAAAAAACACATAATAAGCTATATATCACAAGTATTGTCGAATAAATTCTCTTAAAATAGACAAAGATTCTTTACTATCGCCACTATTTTATTGTAAATTTCCGGTTGAGTTCCTGGCTGAACCGGTAAAAAGACAGCAAAAAAACACCACAATCGCAGTCAAATCATCCTGCAATTGTGGTGTTATTATAATGCCCGGTGACGGGGGTAACTAAAGTTTTGGATACCCGCATAAAACAAACCAAAGGTTTCTGGTCTACCGCGCAGTACATATTACTACTACGCTAAGCGAAGAACAGAACCGGATAAATACAGTGAAATCAAGGAAGAGATCACTGCCATCTACACTGAAAACAAAGGACGCGTCGGATATCGGAGAATTACATTAGAGTTACATAACCGAGGGTATTGCATCAATCATAAGACGGTTCAGCGCCTTATGAAAGAAATTGGGATTTCGTGCCGTGTAAGAATGAAAAAATATCGTTCGTATAAGGGAGAAGTTGGAAAGATTGCACCGAACCTGTTAGGGCGTAATTTTAAAGCAAAAGGGCCGAATCAGAAGTGGGTTACGGACGTGACGGAATTCAGTCTGTTTGGGCAGAAACTCTATCTGTCGCCAATTCTCGACCTATGCAGTCGGGATATTGTAAGCTATACAATCTTTGACAGACCGGTTTTGTCTATGGTTACCACAATGCTTGAAAGTGCATTTGAGAAGATTCCGGACAGAACAAACCTAATCCTCCATTCCGACCAGGGCTGGCAATATCAGCACAAGAAATTCCAGCGCAAGCTCAAAGCGAAGGGTGTTCGCCAAAGTATGAGCCGCAAAGGAAACTGTTTAGATAATGCCGTCATGGAAAACTTCTTTGGCTTTCTAAAAAGTGAATTGTTCTATCTGCAAGAATTCGATTCTCTTGAACATTTCAAAGCTGAATTAATTGACTATTTGGACTATTACAACAATCGCCGAATTAAGGCAAAACTAAAAGGCTTGACACCTGCTCAGCACAGACATCAAGCCCTTTCGGTTGCTTAAATAAATATTTGTCTAACTTTTTGGGGTCATTTCAGGAGCACATGCCCTGCTTACGAAGCAAACTGATAATGAGTGACCGGTTGAAACCCTGAATGGTATCCTGATTGATTCCTTTGTTTAATTTTTTCATTTTACACCAAACCTATATAAATAAATTGAATTAATTAATATCTCAATTTAATTATATCTATTCTATGTTTCTTGTCAATCATGAATTTTCATTTATTTTAAGAAATACTTGCTGTAGCAATACGATTGTACATATGCCAAAATCCAATCCAACTATTCCCATTGAAAGGCAGGTGTGGCTGTTCTTTGCATCGAAAACAGAGGGGGGACTCTTTTTTCCTTTATGCGCAGCAGTATTCTAATTGAAGTAAGAAGGATTGACTTATAAGTTATTAAAAAAATTGTAAATTGGAAAATACCCCTTTACAAAAATGGGAACCAATGCTATAATAACACATATCAGTTGCGTATGGAGGCTAAACTCCATATAAGGGGGCAGGTGGCAATACACCTGTCCCTGCGTTTTTATTAAACCAGAATACCAAAGAAACGCGCCGGAACTTCCGGCGCGTTTCTTTGGTTGAATAGGAAATAATCCATTTCGGCTCTGCTGAATCCTTTCGTATCGCCATAGCCGCCGTTCGGCATGAACCGACAAACTTTGCAATTTTAAAAGCATTATGGCGAAACAGAAAGCTTCTGTATTCTTATCCATGCCCCGCTGTTCCCCAAAAGGAGGGATTATGAGATGCGGTAATTGATGACTGCGTTTTCGCCGGCAACCACATTTCCGGAAAGCGTGGAAAGATCTTTCACGCGGTCCGGATTCGTAATGATGCAGGGGGATACCGTTTCCAATCCGTTTTGACGGATGAATTCAAGGTCCATCCTGATGACCCGGTCGCCCACGGAAACATGCTGGCCTTCCTTTACAAAGCAGGTAAAGCCCTGTCCTTTCAGCTCTACGGTGTCCAGCCCAAGATGCATCAGCAGTTCAACGCCGTCGTCCCGGCAATGCAGACAGCGTGCAGGGTATCGGCAATCTGAACGATTTTTCCGGACACCGGCGCGAAAACATCCCCGCTTTCCGGCAGAATGGCGATTCCGTCTCCCAATACTTTTTGTGAAAAAACCGGGTCCTTCACTTCTTCCAAAGGAATTACGCGGCCGGTCTGCTGAGCCATGATGCTGTGTTTCTCCGAAGCTTTTTTATGGAATAACCCCATTACGATTTCCCCCCGATAGTGGTTTTTTTGCAGCGCCCGATTCCGAAATGTACGGAAAATCGGGCGCTGTGAATTTTTTAAATATTCTGTTCGCAAAATTCTTGCAGCTTTGCGCAGTCTTCCTGCTCCTGTGCGCCGATTATCTCAAATACGAGTTTCTGATCCTTCTTTGCGCCGAGGGCCATAACGGAAAACAGGCGCTTCGCGTCCGCTGTTTTGCCGTTCAGTACGATCTTGATATCGGAGCTGCATCCCTGCGCGAACTTTGTCAGCATTCCTGCCGGGCGCGCATGCAGGCCCACCTCGTCTTTTATTGTATACTGGAATGTCTGCATTTGTAAGTATTCTCCTTATAGGTTTTTCTTATTTCTATTTTTGGATCAGCCGAAAGCCCATGCCGTCGGTAATATAATCGAGATACTGCATCGAGCCCTCGTCAATCTGTCCGACAATATTGACTTTCGGTTCCGGCTCCAAATCTCTTCGGGCAATTTCTAACTCGCCCGAATAGCGAAGATAGCCTTCGTTCCCGACGGAAATACTGCCCCTGCCCCTTGGTTTGACGCTTTGCGCGGGGAACAGCTTCCCCTGTGACGCATAGGCTCTGGATTCCTGCGAACGGATGACATATTCGCTGGAATCCGGGCGGTCATGATGGATTTCATCCGTGATAAAACGATATTCAGGATCAATTTCGGCCTTCAGGCTGACGTATCCCTCCGATAATTCTTTAACACCACGCCACGCCTCGTCGCTGATGTCGATGTCGCCCACCAGACAGATATCTGTGTGGCAGTCCTTTATCAGTTGAAGCATGCTGAACAGTACGCCGGTGCCGCGGCTTGTTTCCACCGTTGGAAGACCCATGTGAAGGGGGCCGCGCAGTTCTTTATCCCCTGCTGCGAATGCCATTGTCGTCATCCCAAGCCTGCGCAGATTGTCGTTCATGCTTCGTGTTTTCTCAAGGGACAATCCTGTTAACGGCTTGGGGTAAAAATTATGACAGGCGCTGAACCGGGTGAAATCCGCATTCCGTCTTTGAAGCTCGCGTATGTCCTGCTCGCGGAGGGTGCTGGCGTTGAATACAATATTAAAATTTTCGGATAAATCCATTATCTCTTGATAAGTAAATCCGTAATCAACGCGCAGATGGGAAATCGAGGTCTGCTTTAAATCCGCAAAACTCGCATATCCCAATTTTTCAAGCGTTCTCGGGCCGATATCCACAATCAGAGAGATCGAGCTGCTTTTGCACAAAGCAAGCAGCTTTTCCGCCTCCTGAACGTAATTGTTTACGCTTTCTTCCGGAATATGTAAAGAGGTAAATGCATAGCTTATCTTTGCCTCTCGGGCTTTCGCGATAATTTCTTTGTTTTTTTCATAGCCTGTGCCCAGATAGAGAGAAATTCCAAACTGATTCATCCATATTTCTCCTGTTACTTTTCATCTTTGCCATATACTTCATTGATTCTGTCTTCATCCACCCCGAAGAAATAGGTGAGCAGGAATCCACCGGCATACGCTCCGATCATGGCAACGGCATAAAGCAGCTGCTGCCCCGGTACCACGATCAAAAGGCCGAAAAGTCCGGACACGCCTTGAGAAACCGTGCCGAGATGGAACAGGGAAGCGAGGATTCCGCCTACTCCTGCGCCAAGGCATGCCGTGACAAACGGTTTGCCGAGAGGCAGGGTAACCGCGTACATGAGCGGTTCGCCTATGCCAAGAATACCAACCGGCAGGGAATCCCTTGTCATTCTTTTCAGTTTCTTGTTTTTTGTCTTCAAGTACAGAGCAAAGCCCGCGCCAACCTGGCCGCCGCCCGCCATCATCAGGATGGGAAGCAGATAGTTTATGCCCTGCGTCGGTCCTGCGGGGTCGTTAAGCATGGCGTGGATTGGGGTTAACGCCTGGTGCAGACCCAGCGTTACCAAAGGCAGGAAGCCCGCGGAAAGAAGATATCCGCCCAAAACGCCCAGAGAACTATAAAGGAAGTTCAGCACCCAATAGATTCCGTTTGTAAGGAACGCACCGATCGGCTGAATGACGATTAAGGCAAACAGGCTGCCGAGGATTACAGTGAGCAAAGGGGTAAAAAACGTATCCAGAATATTCGGCATCCACTTGCGAATCCATCTTTCAAGATACGCGAAGAAAATTCCTGCAATCAGTGCGGCCAGCAAACCGCCGGCGCCCGGGTTAAACACTTTTCCGGTTAACGGAAGCAGTACATCCGCATTGTGGAACTTTGTCAGTAAAGGCATCGTAGCGCTGGCAACAGACATGGAACCCGCAAGCGCCCCTAAAACCGCAGAACCCTTAAACTCTTTCGCGGCATTCATTCCAACCAGCAGCGGCAAATAGAGGAAAAGCGCCCAGCCCATGGTACGGATACATTCATACCACCAGGTACCGCTAAGCGCGCCGCCGGAAGAAACGTTGATAACGTTCGTAATACCGTTGATTAAACCGGCCGCAATGATGCCGGGAAGAAGCGGAATGAAAATATTTGCGATTCGCTTGAGGAATCGCTGAACCGGTCCGTTGTGTTTTTCTTTATTGATTCCCTTGTTTTCCTGTGCGATGGATTTTACATCTGCTTCGGCTTCCCCGGCTCCAAGCGCCAGACCGGTAAGTTCCGAAAACGCCGCGCCTACTTTATTTACCGTTCCGGGCCCGAAAACGATTTGAATCGTACCCGATTCGACCACACCCATAACGCCGTCAATCTTCTTCAGCGCGGCTATATCCGCTTTACTCTGATCGAAAACTCCTACACGAAGTCTTGTCATACAAGCTGCGTTGGCGCTGACATTGGACTTTCCTCCAACGGCCAGCAGAACATCCTGTGCTGTTTTTTGATAATCCATTTACTTTCCCTTCCTCTCAGTGATTCACCGTTCATTCTTCGAAAGTATTCCACTCTTTCTAGTAATAGATTATACATATAATAAAAATTATGTCAATAATATTTTAAAAAAATAGTGGAAATTATAAAATTTTCTTTCATTATACATTTCTAAAAACTTCAGTTTAGAATAGAATATCGCTATATATCTTTGATTATCCATAAAATATTTGCCTATACGCTCAGATAATTTTATCAAAATACCCGACCTCTTTCTAATTCAAATGAATGGAAACAAATCAAATTTATAAATTAAATTTTACTATTTTGTCAAATGTTATTGAATTATTATTTTATTCATATATAATAGTTAATATAAATTAAAGCGTTGGGAGATAAACAGCAATGATTGATTTAGATACACTTGACACCGAAAAAATAAACGCCGACACAAAAGAGATCGATCGGATGAATACAATCGAAATACTCCAAACAATTAACAAAGAAGATAAATCCGTTGCTTACGCGGTTGAGAAAGTCATTCCGTCCGTCGGGGAACTGATTGACGAGGCATTTAAAAGATTACAGAAGGGGGGGCGTGTTATTTACGTCGGCGCAGGCACCTCCGGGCGGCTGGGTGTGCTGGACGCAAGCGAATGCCCGCCGACCTACGGGATTGACCCGGAAATGATTCAGGGATTGATCGCGGGCGGATTCGACGCCCTGATCAAGGCGAAGGAGGGAGCGGAAGACGATGCCGGGCTCGGCAGGGAAGACCTCAAGAACATTCATCTTACGGAGAAAGATACCGTCATCGGCCTGGCCGCGAGCGGCAGGACGCCTTATGTGGTGGGTGCGCTGGATTACGCGAATGAAACCGGGGCTTTTACCGGCGCGATCAGCTGCGTACGCGGCGCTGAAATTTCCCGGCACGCAAAGGTGGGGATTGAGGCCGTCGTCGGGCCGGAAGTGATCACCGGTTCTACCAGAATGAAAGCGGGAACCGCGCAGAAAATGATATTGAATATGATTTCAACTTCGCTTATGATAATGTATGGAAAGGTATATCACAATCTGATGGTGGATGTGCAGGCGACCAATGCGAAGCTGGTGGAACGCGCCAAACGGATTATCGAACTGAGCAGCGGGTGTGATAAGGAAAATGCGGAAAAATATTGGGAAGCAAGCGGTTTGAACGTAAAGATTGCCATCTGCATGGCGATTACCGGGCTTTCGCGCGAAGACTGCGAAGCTCTGCTGAACCGGAACGGCGGAAATATTTCCCGCGCAATTCATTCCTTAAAAGAGCATCAGCCGGATGCCACGTGAGCGATCTGTCCGCCTTCTGAAATGGATGAGGTGAAAAATTATGAGTTGTATTTATAAAATACGCGAAGGTATGCCCAGCTACACCGAGACGGAAAATCGAATTGCCGACTATCTTTTGCAGCATTCCAGCGAGTCGGTGCTGAGCTCCGCCCAGAGTTTGGGGGAGCAGATCGGCGTTTCTCCTTCCGCCGTAATCCGCTTTTCCCATAAGCTCGGCTACCGCGGGTTTACCGCGCTGAAGGTGGACCTTGCAAGGGATAATCCGACGGAAATTAACAATTTCGATGATATGATCGACGAAAACGACTCCATGGAAACGGTCGTGAAAAAGGCGGAAAACCTGAATAAAATGCTTCAGAACCAGGCGTATCGGCTGATCAATGTGGAAGCTTTGGGAAAGGCGGTCGACGTCCTTTTGAACTGCAACAATATTTATCTGTTCGGCGTAAGCGGTTCCGGAATCGTTTGCATGGATTTAATGGAGAAATTAACCCGGATCAACCGTATGGCCGTCTACCATAATGATTTCCATGATCAGCTCGCCGCCGCCGCGCACATGACCGCGCAGGACGCCGCCATTGCCGTCAGCTACGGCGGAAAAACGCACGAAGTAAATACGGCCATGCAGTACGCGAAGGAAATCGGCGCGAAAACCATAGCGATCACACAATTTAAAAAAAGCCAGCTTGCCAAGCTGGCGGATATTTTACTTTACATTCCGACGAACGAAAGGGAACTGCGCCTCGGCGCCATTGCTTCCCGCAACGCATCCCTTATCGTAACCGATCTGCTTTATTTAGGGCTTGCGAAAAACAAGATGGACAGGACGAAGGATTATCTGGTAAAAACAAAGCAGGTTATTCAGCGCTTAAAATAACAAATATCTTTGATTTTGGCATATCGGAAAAGGTTTTTTTTATGTATCCTTTGCCCTGATTGCCGCATTCATTTTTATTACGGGATTCCATGATGAAGGAAGTATCCTATTAAGGCATTCTCAAAAAAACAGCCCTGGCTATACACTAGCCAAGGCTGTAATTTTATTTAGTAAGAAGTTTATTTCTGAGTCAGAAAGGTTACATAAGGGATTAAGTTGATCCGGTTCTGCGTTAGAATCCATACATGGTATATAAAGCCTACAAACAGCACGGCTGCCGTTGCGTAATAGTAAATGTATTTGTGCGTATTGATTTGGGTCTGCGTCTGGCGGCGCTCCTGCAGCGCCTTTTTCTTTTGCTCTTTATTCTTATAGGCTTTCAGGGATTCCGCGCTGTTCCCGTCGGTCTGCACGCTTTCCACGCCGACGCTTGCGAGTAGCTCAGGAACCAGCAGAATCGCGGAGGTGAAGAACATCATGCCGAATCGCTGGAACAGGAAATGCTGGCAGGTCATGATGTAAAGCAGCCCGGAGTAGATGGAAAAGTTGATTAATACCACATTTTTTGGGTCCCGTCTCAGAATGAAGTTTTTCACAATCAGGATCGTAATGGTTGTGATCACGGGAATCGTTGCGGTCTGCCAGTCGCGGCCCAGCATGTAATAAAGGCCTTCCTGTGTGGCGTAATACTGGTAAACATATTTTGTAATGAAATTAAAGAGCGGCCATGACAGAGCCATGATCAGTGCGGTAATCGCGGCGTAGGCGGTCAGGGATTTCCAATTCACTTTTATATGCGCGATAAAGTAAACGGGAATCATAATAATCATCGCTTTATGGAAGCTGGCTGCCAGCAAAACGATCAGAATATAAGGAATCAGCTTCTTTTCCTTCAGGAAATGTACCGCAAACAGGAAAATCGCAATGGCAATGGACTGCCGCAGGAAACTGAGCGAGTTGCCGAAAAAGCCGAAGGAAATGAATACGAACATCCCAATCCACGGAATAGGAGAATATTTGTACAGCAGAACGGCGGTTAAGCCGACGGCAAGAATGGAAACAAACAACATAAAGATATGTACGTCGGCTGTAAATAAAGAAACAAAATAATTTAATAGGCTGTATCCCGGCTCAATGCGGTATCCGTTTGCGCTGCTGATCAGAAACGACCAGCCGCCGTTGCGAACCTGCGTAAAATAATCCGCGTATTGTTTGTAGTCAATGCCCACGGAACCCGCGCGCAGATACGACATCGTAATCATCACCAGGGAAAGAACAGATAAAAAAATAATGTTATTGGTTTTACTCTTTTTAATTTCACAAACGCCGAATCCGAAAAGAACAGTAAATAGCAAAAGTAAATTATAAGCGAACATAATGAACCTGCTTTCTTATTTGGATAGAACCATATATTTTCAATAAATTTTCCAATTAACTTTTTTATTATAGCATTGAACCCCCAAATGCACAAGAATTATTGAAACAGTTCGGTTGAATTATCTTCCGATTGCGCTTGCCATATGAAACAAAATCTTATAGAATATAGTAAAATAATTACATAGATTGAGGAAACTTCAATGATAAAAGAAAATCAAAAAATATTCAATGCGATTCTGGCTGTCATCGATGCCGGGATTTGTTTCTTGTCGATCGTGCTTGCCTTTTTGTTCCATTTTCTTAATTACCACGGTTCTTTTTATATTGGACTGAACTATTATCTGAAATTGATGCTGTATATTATTCCGGCCTATTTTTTAATCTACAATTATTTTAATCTGCATGATTCCTTTCGGCATAAATCTCTAATTTCAGAGATCGGAAAGATCTTTCAATCAAACTTTATCGGCGTCATATTTATCTTTGTTCTGGTGTTTTTCTTAAAAGAAGTCCATGTGTCCAGAATGGTAATCATCCTGTATGGCTTCATCAATATCCTGTTGACTTCATTAAGCCGCGTTGCGCTGCGAAAAATACTGCGGAAAATGAGGGCGAAGGGATACAATTTAAAGCACCTCCTGCTGGTAGGCTGGAATGAAGTATCTGCGGAGTTTTATGATAAAGTGGGTTCCAACCGCAATCTCGGTTATGATTTCGTAGGCTATTTAAGCCACAGCAAGGTGAACACGGCGGGGCGGAAAATTGCTTATGCAGGCGGTTTTGGAACCTTGCCTTCGCTCCTTGAAAAAAAGGGGATTGACGAAGTCATTATTTCGCTTGATTTTAATGAATTTTCCGAATTGGGGAATATCATTGAAGTTTGCGAAAAAGCGGGAGTAAAATCAAACCTGCTCCCGTTCTATACAAAATATCTTCCTACAAAGCCGTATATCGATGAAGTGGAAGGCATGCCGCTTATTAATATCCGTAAAATTCCGCTCGACAATATGCTGAACAGCTTCTGCAAGCGGCTTTTAGACATAACGGCTTCCTTGTTCGCCCTTATTTTGTTTTCGCCGATCCTGCTGATTACCGCCATCGGGGTAAAACTTACCTCCCCGGGACCGGTTATTTACAAACAGGAGCGTATCGGACGGAATAAACATCCCTTTAAAATGTACAAATTCCGTTCCATGAAAATGGAGGATGGGCATTCGGATATGACGACGTGGGGCACGAAAGATGATGATCGCCGGACGAAATTCGGTTCCTTCATCCGGAAATGCAGCATTGATGAACTGCCCCAGCTCATCAATGTGCTGAAAGGGGACATGAGCTTAGTCGGCCCGCGCCCGGAACGTCCTTTCTTTGTGGACAAATTCCGGGACGAAATTCCTCTGTATATGTTGAAGCATCTGGTGCGGCCCGGAATTACCGGCTGGGCGCAGGTGAACGGCTGGCGGGGCGACACATCCATCGAGGAACGCATCAAATGTGATATCTACTATATTGAAAACTGGACTTTCCTTTTAGATATTAAAATTCTGTTCCTCACGGTTTTTAAAGGCTTTGTGAATCATAGCGAGGAAATATAGCGGGGTTTAAATTAAATAAAGTTTTTTTGAACCCCGCCGTGTTTATCTAAAGAGCTCCGAATAACCTCTATAAGTTCATTCAAGAAAAAGGGGAAACGGCATCAACTGCCGTTTCCTTTTCTGCTTTTACGAGAATTAAATTTTCGAGTATGTTAATCATTTAGTAAGTATAAGCCTAAAAATAAAATTGGATAAATTTAGAACATTTATACTTGACAAAATTTATCCAGAATGCTATATTAAGAATTACAAAAAGGAAAATTCGGTGAAGGAGGGAGCAAACCTGCTGATTACAAGAGAGACGGATTACGCGCTGCGCATCCTGCGCGCGCTTTCAAACGGGGAACAGGCGACGGCTAAAGATATCTGCCGGCGGGAATTGCTTCCGCAGCAGTTTGCTTATAAAATTCTGAAAAAGCTTTCCCGCGCGGGAATCGTTCGGATTACCCGGGGGGCGGAGGGTGGCTGTCGGCTGGCGGCGGATCTTCGGAAGGTGAGTCTTTATGATCTAACGCAAATCATGGAAGACGATAATTATATCAGTGCGTGCATGCAGCCCGGATATCAGTGCGAATGGCGGCAGAAAAACAGCCCGGAATGCAGGGTGAACAAGCAGCTTTTGCAGATTCAGCGGGTATTGGATGAAGAGTTTCGCGCGCACAGCCTGTACCAGATGGTCTTTGACAGCGAATAGTGAAAAATTTTGTCTTCTCTTTGTCCTATATTTTTTAAAATTAAAGTGGATAAAAATTATCAAGTATATTGGAGCATAATCGAAATTCCGTTTGCTCTATATTTCATTCAAATAGAATAATTTGCGTCAAGGGAGGAAATTGTATGCTTTATAAAGCGACAGAGAAACAGGAAGCTTTCCGCACAAAAATCCGGGAATTCGCGCAGACAGAGGTGAAGCCCCTCGCATTCCAGATGGATAAGGAAAACGCTTTTCCAACGGATGTGGTCGAAAAAATGGGGCAGATGGGGCTCCTGGGAATTCCGTATCCAAAGCAATACGGCGGTATGGGCTTGGATATCGGCAGCTACGCGATCGCCGTGGAGGAGCTGTCCCGTGTGGACGGAGGCACCGGCGTTATTCTCTCCGCCCACGTATCCCTGGGTTCCTGGCCGATTTTTGCCTACGGTACGGAGGAACAGAAGCAGAAATATCTGGTTCCGCTCGCCAAAGGGGAAAAGCTGGGCGCTTTCGGTCTGACTGAACCGAATGCGGGAAGCGACGCGGGCGGTACGGAGACGACCGCCGTTCTGGAAGGGGATTATTACGTCTTAAATGGCGGCAAGATTTTTATTACGAATGCGCCGGTCGCCGATACCTATGTTGTTTTTGCCGTTACGACGCCGGATATCGGAACACACGGCATCAGCGCCTTTATTGTTGAAAAGGGCTGGGAAGGCTTTACATTTGGCGATCACTACGATAAAATGGGCATACGGTCTTCATCCACTGCGGAATTGATTTTTAACAACGTGAAAGTTCCCAAAGAAAATCTGCTGGGTGAAGAAGGACAGGGCTTCCGGATTGCCATGTCCACGCTGGACGGCGGACGCATCGGCATCGCGTCGCAGGCGCTCGGAATTGCACAGGGTGCTTTTGAAAGCGCACTGGAGTATTCGAAGGAACGTATTCAGTTTGGGAAACCCATCTGCCAGCAGCAGATTATTTCTTTTAAGCTGGCCGATATGGCAACGAAGCTGCGCGCGGCGCGGTTCCTTGTTTACAGCGCGGCGGAGTTAAAAGAAAATCATGAGCCTTACGGCATGGAGTCCGCCATGGCGAAGCAGTACGCGTCCGACTGCTGTCTGGAAATTGTAAACGACGCGCTCCAGATTTTCGGCGGCAGCGGCTACCTGAAAGGCATGGAAGTGGAACGTGCCTACCGTGACGCGAAAATTTGCAGCATTTACGAAGGGACAAACGAGATTCAGCGGGTCGTCATTGCGTCCCATATCATTGGGAAAATGCCGAAGAGCGATGTTCCGCGGGTAAAGGCGGAACCGGTAACGGGTGTGCGAAAGAAGATCATTTATAAGGATGGAACCGCGGCGGAGCGGGTGGACGCTTTGGTAGAGGCCTTGAAAGCGGACGGCTATGACTTCACCGTAGGAATCGATATCGATACACCGATTGTCAAAGCGGATCGGGTCGTCAGCGCCGGAAAGGGAATCGGAAAGATTGAAAATATGGAACTGATCCGGAAGCTTGCCGTTCAGGCGGGCGCGGCGGTCGGTTCGTCCCGCCCGGTGGCGGAAACCCTCCGGTATCTGCCCCTGAACCGCTATGTGGGAATGTCCGGCCAGAAATTCAGCGGGAATTTATACATAGCATGCGGTATTTCCGGAGCCGGCCAGCACCTGAAAGGCATTAAGGAAGCGGCCACCATCGTCGCCGTTAACAACAACCCCAACGCGCCGATCTTCAAGAACTGCGATTACGGGATTGTGGGCGATGTACTGGAGGTTCTGCCGCTTCTTACCGCGGCGCTGGACAACGGCGAGTCGAAGAAGCCCGCGCCTCTGATGAAGAAGATGAGACGGTCGGCCCCGAAATGGGAAAACCCCGCGTGGAAGCGCTATATCTGCAACGGCTGCGGTTACGAATACAATCCCGCCGTGGGCGACCCGGAAAACGATGTCCAACCCGGCACCCTTTTTGAAGCCCTCCCGGAGGAATGGATCTGCCCGGAGTGCGGAGAAGAGAAAGGCCAGTTTATAAAAGCCTGATAAAACGGATATGATTTGTAAAGGGGGATTTGTCTATGCATAGTGTCAGAAAAATAACGGAAGATCTGTATTGGGTAGGCGCGAACGACCGTCGTCTTGCTCTCTTCGAAAATATTCACCCGATTCCTCGCGGTGTGTCCTATAACTCATACCTTCTTCTGGATAAAAAAACCGTATTGTTCGATGCGGTGGACTGGGCGGTATGCCGCCAGTTCTTGGAGAATATCGAGTTCCTTTTAAATGGAAGGGAACTGGATTATATAGTCGTCAACCATATGGAGCCGGACCACGGCGCGTCCCTGGAGGAAATTCTGCTCCGCTACCCGAACGCAAAAATCATCAGCAGCGAGAAAGCGTTCCTGTTTATGCGTCAGTTCGGTTTTTCGATCGACGGGCGCATAGAGCAGGTGAAGGAGGGGGATACTTTCTCCTTCGGCAAACACGAGGTTACCTTTATCGCGGCGCCCATGGTGCACTGGCCGGAGGTGCTGGTGACGTTTGACAAGACCAACGGCGTGCTGTTTTCGGCGGATGCCTTCGGTTCCTTCGGCGCTCTGGACGGCAAGCTTTTTGACGACGAGGTGAACTTCGACCGTGACTGGATTGACGACGCGCGCCGGTATTACACCAACATTGTTGGGAAATACGGGCCGCAGGTACAGGCTTTGCTGAAAAAGGCGGCGGGCATTCCGATCAAGATCATCTGCCCGCTGCACGGGCCGGTCTGGCGCACCAATTTAGGGTATTTCCTTGATAAATACGATAAATGGAGCCGTTACGAACCCGAGGAAAAAGGCGTATTGATTGTTTACGCTTCCATGTACGGGAATACCGAAAGCGCCGCGAACGCCCTTGCCGCCGCGCTGGTGGAAAAGGGTGTAAAAAATGTTTCGGTGTACGATGTATCCAATACCCACGTGTCCTATCTGATTTCCGAAACCTTCCGTTACAGCCACGTGGTTCTGGCTTCGGTCACTTATAATCTCGGAATTTATCCCCCCATGCATAATTACCTGATGGATATGAAGGCACTGAACCTTCAGAACCGTACCTTTGCAATTGTGGAAAATGGTTCCTGGGCCTGCAAGTCCGGTACCCTGATGCGGGACTTTTTGGAGAACCAAATGAAGAAGATGACGGTTCTCGATGAAAAAGTCACGCTGAATTCCTCTCTGAAGGAAGAAAATCTTCCGGACGTCGAAGCTCTTGCGGACAGCCTGATCGAGTCCATGAAAGAAAAAAAGTAAACCTTCCCTGTGTGTCGAATTCATAAAAGTCGTGTCCGGTCTGTATGCAGGCCGAATGCGGCTTTTTTTGCCGTTGCCAAAATGTTTATTTATACAAGAGAGGGTTTTCGATGCAGTTTATCTATAGGGAATATAGCGTAATATAAAAAAGGCGGCTGCCCGAGAGGGATGGCCGTCTTTTCTCCTTCCGGTATTACGATCTTTATAGTCTGCCAATTCAACAAACAGAAAGGGCTTGAGTCTGTGTAAGCAGGCGTCAAGCTCTCCTTTTATTTAAACTCAAGTGTAAAAACAGAAAAATCAGTCCTTTAAAATCCGAAAAGCTTCGAATCTCTGCGTAATTTTCTTAAAATGATTTAGTTTTCCTATTTTTTATTTTTGCTTAGAAAATATAAAGATATGAAAATAAGTACCGATAAAGAAATATGTAATTTTATTAAAAGGAAAGATGATGCAAAATGAATGTCAGGCTGGAGTTCAAAAATACATCGTATTTGGATGTTCAAAACGTCAGTGTGATTCTTTTGATTCAAGGCTCGGAGCAGATTAAACCCATGCAAAAATCGGAGGATGGCTGGTACACGCAATTGCTGTTGGAACCGGGCGACAGTATGTATAAGTTTCTGATCAATAATGAAATCAGACTCAATGATCCTTCGGCAAATGTATATATGCCGGATGATTCGGAGGAGTTATGGTCTGTAATCGTTATAGATGATCTGGGCTTTCGTCTTTACAACAATGAACAATATGAAGTGAACGTTGAAGACTATTCCGTAACGAACATCGTTACGGAAATTCCCGATGTAGTAAATAGAAAATCTTTCAACCTGACAATGGATAAATCCGTTGTAACAAGGTTTGAGTTCAACCATATTACCGGAATCCATGCAATAACCGCCGTTTGGTTCAATCCCCGCGGAGAAGTCCATGAATCAACGGAAAATCTGTTATATGCCGATGAAAAGGACCCGGAATCATCCGTTTTTATGTGGTTTTGGATGCAGCTTAATGAGGCGGATAGAGAGTACCCGGAAGGCATTTGGACAATGAAATTGTTTGTTGACGGAAGTTATGTTTTAGAAGATCAATATACGATTGTGAAAAGATTCGCCTACACTTCCGCAGGACGATTCTAAATAAAATTTCAGGAGGATAAATTATGTCAAGAGTATCCAGAAGCCATGTGTCAGCGCCAAGTCATCATGTAAGCCCAGCCAGCCGAAAAACCGCGTCGCGGCCGGCCAGCCATACGAGTGCGAGCAGCGCAAGGCCTGCAGCAAGGCCAAGCAGCCATGCGAGTTCATCCGGTTCCCGAGCCGTAACAAGAAGCAATCATACGAGCAGGTCAAGTTCAGCATCGAATTCTTCAAGGGCAGCGTCGTCGGCCAGGCGTTCTACATCGTCAACGACAGCCGGAAGACAGACTACGTCGGTTACCACAAGCCGGAAAGTGCAGAGCAGCGTAAGCCAGGCCCGCGCTGTACAAAAAGCATCAACAAGCGCCGCGCAACAGAAAAATATTTCGACAGCGGCAAAGTCAACGGAACACAAGGTTACCCAAACCCCGGCAAAAAGAGCCAGTGCCGTAAAACATGTAACAACGACCTCGGCTCACAGTCCGGCCAAAGCTGCCGTGGCTTCACATAAGGCGGCTTCTTCTCCCGTCCATAAGGGAACGACAGCGAAGGTTACAAGTAACCCGAGGGTACAGGGTAGTGTGAAGCATTCGTCCGCAGCGGCAGAGAGCGCAGCGAAAATATCGCCGGCGGCTTCCGGGAAAGTGACGCAGACAAAGAAAGGAACAGCGGTAAAACATGCAACAGCGGTTCAGGCACACAATTCGGCTAAAGCTGCCGTGGCATCTTCAAAAAAGGTGACTTCTTCGACTGCCCAAAGGGGAACGGCAGCAAAGGTTACAACCAGCCAGAAGGTGCAGAGCAATGTTAAGAATTCAATACATAAGATGGAACCACATGACCTTGATACGGAGGGTGAACCGAATTCTGTTGGAAGGCAGTATGATAATGATGGAAACTTGTGCCGTGAACGTTTATATGGACCTAATGGAAAGGCTGTTAAGGATAAAGACTACAAGCACGGAGGAAAACATGAATTTCCGCATGAACACGATTGGGATTGGTCAAAAGAAAAAAATCAAAGGGGAAAAGAACATCCCCTAACAGGCGATGGAATCAGTAAGATCATTGGAGCCGGATTGATTATTGGTGCTGGTATTGCAATGGCTGTTGTTGCAGCAGATGACATTACTGGAATAGGTTTAGCGGATGATGCAGCCGAAATTCCGCTTTCTGCAGCATTAACAAAAGGAGTTTCTATGTTGTTCGGTTAAATATTAGTAATACGAAATGACTATTTATAAAAAATAAAAATTAGGAAGGTGTAAATTATGCAAGATTGCCCAGAAGTTCATGACTGTGAAATATATTCTTATGAAGTAAATATTGAAAGTCAAACTCTGTGTCTGCATACAAACAGCGGTTTTGATGAAGAAAAAAAGATAGATATCTTATTCACAAATGTGTTAGCCCATTATTTTGAGGATGTATTTACTCAAAATGTTATTTCAGATATTTATGAACCAGGGATAAAAAAATATATGGAAGAGTATAGTAACATGACCCGAAAGAAAAAACATTATTGGCCAATACCACATGAAAGTGAAAATGATTTATATAATATATTAATAAATAATTCATATAAGGTATTTTATATTGACTCTTCTTTAGGGCTTCATGGTTATGTTATTGCAAAAGAAATTCAAATAAAAGAGAGTATGTAATGATTTATGGAAGAAAACAGCTGCAGGCAAACCAAAATGTTTTTTGAGGTTATATTGCTGATTCGGAATTGGAGGTAAAACAACTTTTAAATCAGGGTGATATTTAATGAATCTTTATTTTTTAGAGCGTATGCTTAACGATGACTTTATGTCTGAAGATAATTCCAAACAAACACATTCCGCAATTATCCTTACTATGACTGAAGAAGGGAGTGATGGAAAAGAAGAGATTTTTGATGAATTTATTACAAGATATATACGATTTTTTACAAAAAAATTCATTTTAATGGGTGCCCAATATAGTGTACATGCCGATGGATCAGATGTAAGAAAAATTCAATCCTTTGCGGATGCAATCTATGGGGGTAAAGACTATTTATACTATTACCAAACTCAGAATACAGATTTATTAAAGTATTTTTTTACTGAAGCCTGCAGTAAAGTGTTTAATGAAACAGAGATGCTCATTTATGAAAAAGGAAACAAAATCGATCAGGCGTTTCTGGATACGGATTATGAGGAGAAAAAACGGAACCCACGCCTGTTGGCACAGGCGTTATTAACCGGGGACGGTGAAGACTTGGCCATCCTTTTCCGCAACAAAGTCGTTGAAATAAAAGAAACAGTTTTGGCGGCTGTCCGTAATATTGCGGCGCAAATGGATTTAACAATCGAGAAGCTGGATTAAAGTGTGCCCGGAAAGGCAGTACCTTTCCGGCATCTTCAAGGAGAAGAAAATGCTTACTTTCAATTTAAGCCAAGATGAGCTGCTTTATTTATCATGGTTCTTGAAGTCAAGTTTTGTGACTCGTTACGCAGTGGCGGAGCGTACTGATGATGAATGTAATCAAATATTAAAAAACAAAAATGACCAGTTAAGAAAATCTTTAATTCAAAAAGGGTTTGTAAAAGATGGGACCTCGCCTGAGTTGTCTTCTGATATGAGCCAGATTCAGCATATTTGTCTGAACCCGGATTATATTTTACGTTTCTTTGAAAATGAAGACAGTGATGTGTCTCTGGAGGAAATTTTAATTCATAAAGAGGGCTGTCTGTCTTTTAAGACAATTGAAAACAATTGCATTCTGGAATTCTATGAACCCTTAGAAAAGGGGAATTTCATTTCTTTAAAGTGCGGTGTAGAATTAGGTTATGATCCCCCGAAACAGAGCAAATGCGATTTTAAAATAAAATATAAGCATTACGACAAATTACTTAGAGAATATTGGATTGATAAAAATGAGCAGGAATTTATAAAAACCGCCAAATATGCATTTTTAAATGTAGAATCTGTAAAAGAGCTTGTAGAAACAAGTTGGAAAAATAAAAACTATACTTTGTTTTCCGTGGATGTTGTAAAAAAAGGAGATAGAAATACTGTAAAAATATTTCATAAAAATTCACGGCATTTAATGCTGATTTTGAGAGACGAATATTTGAAAATTCGTGTGGTTAATCAGGATTTTTCCTATATGTTTAAAGCGGCGTTAACTTTGTATTAGGAGGATAGAAATTGCAATGAAAGAATATTTACCATTAGGCAGTGTTGTGTACCTGCATGAAGGCGATAAAAAAATAATGATTTACGGAAGAAAGCAAAAGGCGGTGGCCAGCGGGAAAGAATATGATTATATAGCCTGTTTGTTCCCCGAGGGGAATATAGATGAAAATTATTGTTACTTATTTAATCACGAAGATATCCGAGAAGTTTTATTTCGAGGCTATGTGGATTTCGACGAACAGGAATTTGTTCAGGATTGCTTGCAGGATGATTAACTGCTTTCAGGAGGAAAAATAATCGGCCAACATCACATGAAAGTGAAAATAATTTATAGAATAAATAATTGTGTAGAGCGTTTATATTGATTTTTTATTAGGACTTTATAGTTATGTATAGTAAAAGCAATTCAAATCAAAGAGATCATTTAAAGAAATAAAACGGCAGAGCGCGCATGCTCTGCCGTTATCTGATACCCGTAATTAAATTTCGATGCCGCGCGCTTTGCGGACGCTGTCCGCCGTCTGGCGGGCAATGGTGGTTATCTTTGTTTTTTCGTAGCCGCGAATGTAAGAATACAAATCGTCCTGTATCGGGTCGAGCCATTTCTTATCAATGCAGTCAAGACCTCTGGAAATACCGAAGAGCGTCAGAATCTGCGCCGCATTGCAGTCAACATCCTGGCCCATCATGCTGATCATGTTCAGGCAGGTGTCGAAGTCGTCGTTGCAGAAATACAGGGCGATGACTTCCGCCGCCGCATTGGGATATGCGTGAACCCAGTTGTATTCCGCGTATTTCTCCTCGCAGACCTTCCATGCGGACATGTAATCCTTCGACTGCTCACACAGCACCCATGCGGAATGAACGACCGCATAGTACTCGCTGTCCCTCGGAATCATGTCGATCGCTTTGCGTACAATTTCCTTCATGCTGGTTTCGCAGAAGGCCATGGAACACATGACGGCATTGAAGATTTCGCCCAGCACGCCGTTGTTATGATGGGACACGACGCCGTCGCGGAAGGCCAGCTCCGCCGCGCGGTACGGGTCCGCCGGCGCGCACATGCCGCAGATTGCGCCGCGCATCTGTGCACCGATCCACTCGCGGAACGGGTTGGAGCGGTATCCGCTCTCCGGCGGATAAACGCCGAGCATAATGTTTTTCAGCGCGATGTCTTCCGCCGACCATCCGGACGGGATCAAAGCCGCCCATTCCTCTGCGATATCGGCAGAGGAGACCTGATAGCCTTTTTTCGAAAAGGCATCCAAAAACGCTACCTCATAGGTGATGTCGTCATTGTAGGTGCTTGGCTTGCGTACATAGTCGTGGATTTCGCCGAACGCTTTTTGAATGTGCTCCGAATCATAACCTTCAATCGCGGTGCCGACCGCGGCGCCGACGATCTGTGCAATCCAGCCCGCGTAGATACTCTGATCGAATTTGTCCGATTTCACGTCACACGGCTGATAATAGTAAAAGTTCACAGCGGATGCATACTGATCAAAATTGTCGTAAATCCGGTATTTCCAGAAGGGATGGCCGCTGATCGGCTTTGCCTCGTTCAAAAGGCGGAATACGCGTGAAGTGAGGCGGTACAGCGTTGCTTTGTCTTCTTTTTCCTTTGCTTCCAAAGCCTGCGGGATTAATTTCTCCGCTTCCGTTACATCATAACCCATGTTATACATGGACTGGATGCCGGAAAGGAGCACGATTTCCGGCGCATAGGAACCGGGAACATGGCTTCCCCAAAGGAGCTTGATCCCCTGCCAGTTTCCCGCGTCAACGTCGAACGCTTGTTCCCAGGTCTGTTCTTCTTCCTTTAAAACAACCGGGACAGCGTTGGAAATTAATTCATGATTATATTCATAAGCACGTTTCATTCTTTATCCTCCCTAATCCGTAAATTTTATTCTTTCCTGTAATGCTTCATCATTTGAATCAACATTTTTAAATAAAGGTCCTTGTTTACTTCTATGCCGACGGAACAGTTGAGCGGCTTATCCTTGCAGACATGGCCAAAATCCACAACGGTACGGCCCAGGTTCAGGCTGCTGGCGGTTTCCACGGCAACGTAATAGTCTTTGCATTCCATAACGGCCGGGTCGATTGCGTAAGCTGCTGCAAGCGCGTCGCTGAGGATGATATACTCTTTTCCAAAGCCTTTGTAAGCTTTTCGCTCGAAGTCCCATAAGAACGAGCAGTCCCCGGTATAGGGCGTATCGATTGCCTTGAGCTGATCAATGTCTTCGGGGGTCAGCTTGGATTTCACCGCTGCGTTCCAGCCGACCATAACAAGCGGCATTCCCGAGCGGAATACGATTTTCGCGGCCAGCGGGTCGGCTACCGCGTTGAATTCACCGTAGGGAGAAGTATTCCCAATATCGCTGGAACCTCCCATAAGAACGACCCTGTGAATCAGCTTGTGGAGATTGGGGTATTTCAAAAGCGCAATCGCGATATTGGTGAGCGGCCCGATGGCGATAATTTCGAGCCTTCCTTTTTCTTCGACCGCCTTTTTATAGATGATATCCCATGCGTAGTCAGGAGAAAGGGATTTCTTCTCCGCCTTTAAAACAAGGTTTCCGAGCCCGTTTTCGCCGTGAATATACCCGGCGGTGCGCGGCGGAATATTGAGTGGCTGTTCCGCTCCTTTTGCAACTTCACAGTCCATATGAAAATAGGACGCAATGTCAAGGGCGTTTTTTGTAACAAGTTCCCACTTCTGATTGCCGGCGACGCTGGTAATCGCTTTGATATCCAGTTTGCCGGAACTGTTTGCAAGCATCAGTGCGAAAAAGTCGTCTATACCCGGGTCTGTATCAATAATAACCGGAATCCGTTCCACGTTTCATACCTTCTCTCAATCGTATTTATTCACTGCATCGATCACCATATTCACCAGTTTTTCCCGGTCAACGCCCAGTAAAACATCGGTGTTGGGTGTCCGTCCGCTGACGCCGGTAAAGTCCGTTACGGTGCAGCCGGTTGTGAATTCTCCGCAGGTATCAATCGTTACGTTCAGATGTTTGCTCTCGAAAATTTCCGGTGCGAGCAGCCATGCCACCGCGCAGGGATCGTGCAGGGGAGCGAAATCCCAGCCGAGGCTGTTGTGGAACTGAATAAAGAATTCCAGCAGTTCACCGACCATGCGGGCGACCTTGCCGCCCTGGGTCTTGATTTTCTCAATATCCTCCGGGTAGAAACGGGCTTTGTGCGTAACGTCCAGACCCGCCATGGTAATCGGAATGCCGGACTTGAAAACGATGTCCGCCGCTTCCGGGTCAACCAGAATGTTGAATTCCGCGGCAGGCGCCCAGTTTCCGCCGATCGCCGCGCCGCCCATCAGGCTGATGCGGTCGATTCTGCTTTTCAGGTACGGGTAGGAGAGAAGGAAGGTTGCCACGTTTGTCAGCGGCGCGGTAGCCACCAGCGTCACTTTATCCTCGCTCTGCTCGACGACCTCGGCCATGAGCTGCGCGGCGGGAATGGCGAGCGGTTTTTGGGTGGGCTGGGGAAGCTCCGGGCCGTCCAGGCCGGAATCGCCGTGTACGCTCGGCGCGATGGTCAGATCCCGGCTCATCGGCTGGTCGGCGCCCATGGCAAGGGGAATCTCTTTCCCGATATATTTCAGGACGCGCAGAGCGTTGTTCGTTGTCTTTTGAACGGTCTGGTTGCCGCCCACGGTGGTAACGGCCTTGACGTCGAGCTTGTCGCTGGAACAGGCAAGAATCAGGGCAATCGCGTCATCATGTCCGGGATCGCAATCCATGATAATGCTTTTCTTATTCATGAAAACACCTTCGTCTTTTTTCGTTTTAATGAAAAGGCAAAGGTTTTCGCCTTTGCCTTTTAAACTATTCGAATGGGCTGCGCTTACGGTCTTACAGATTTCTTTACCGCTTCGATCTCGCTGGTGGATTTACCGAATGCGGTGTCAACCTTAATGCTGCCGCTCTTAATCTTTTCAGCAAATTCGGTAACCTTGTCCTGAACGTCCTTGGAAACACCCTTGTTGTACGTTCCCAGTCCTACGCAGTTATCGGCAAGGCCAAGGGTTTCCGCTTCGCCGAATTTCAAAGTACCGGCCTGCGCTTCTTTCACAGCCTTTGTAATGGAAATGTCAACTCTCTTCAGAGCAGAGGTCAGGACGGCATTTGCCTTTGCAGGGTCGCTGGACTGGAATGCCAAAGCCTGGTCGCTGTCAACACCGATCACAAATTTGCCCTTTGCGGTGCAGCCGTCGATTACGCCAAGGCCTGCGTTGCTTGCAGCCTGGAAAACAACGTCGGCGCCCTGGTTGATCTGTGCCAAGGTCAGTTCTTTTGCATGGGCGGTATCGGTAAAGTTGCCGACATAGGAGGTCAAAACCTTGATGTTCGGGTTCGCTGCTTTTGCACCCTGGATGTAGCCCACCAGGAAGTCGTTGATAACGGTGTTCTCCATGCCGCCGACAAAGCCGATTTTACCGGTCTTTGTGCTCAGCGCGCCGGCTACGCCAGCCAGATAAGAGCATTCATTCTGTTTGTATTCAATGGAATAAACATTTTTGCATTTGCCGTCTTTGTAGTCGACACTGGAGTCGAAGATGATGTACTTTTTGTCCGGATACTGCGCGGCGATCTGCGCGAGTTTCTCGGCCATCTGCCATGTACCGACGATGATGATATCATAATCCGGATTTTCGGAAGCGTCGGTCAGAGCCGGTAACCATTTTGTTTCATCAGCGGTCATTTCAATCACTTTTGTGGTGCAGCCCAGCTCGGACTCCATCATTTTTGCACCGTTTGCCGCGGAATCAAAGAAAGCTTTGTCGCCTAAAGTACCGTTTAACAGAATGGCAACATTTAATTTTTTCCCTGCTTTTTCGGTACCGCTCTGGGCGGTGCTTCCGGAGGCGGCGGCCGAACCCTGGGATTCCTCAGAGGAACAGCCGGTCAGTACGAACGTTAGGGACATTGCAAGGACTAAAATTGCGGATAACAGTCTTTTTCCAAACTTCATATAATTCTCTCCTTTTCAATCAGCGAATAAATGGTTTATGGAATCCCCGCCCCGGCCGCTGTCATCCGCGGCGGAGAATTGGGCACGTTCGGAAGAAACAGTCGGCGAAATTACTTGGAAATACCGATTTTCTTCTCTTTTTTGTTTCTCGAGATCGAATAGACAATCAAACCGACGATGGTTAAAGCATAAGGGATCATCTGGACAAACTGTACCGGGATATCCAATACCTGCAGGTTGGTTGCAAGGGCATCGGCCGCGCCGAAGATCAGCGAGGAACCCATGATGCCAACCGGAGTTCCCGTGCCGAGCGCTTCCGCAGCCAGCGCGATAAAACCTCTTCCGGCGACCATGTCGCGTGAAAATTTATCCATATAGCCCATCGACATGTAAGCGCCGCCGATGGAAGCGAGGATACCGCTGATGACCAGTACGGTGTACTGGATTTTCCGCACATTGATGCCGACGCTTTCTGCGGCGTTCGGATTTTCACCGACAACGCGGATGCGCAGGCCAAGGGGAGTTTTATAAAGCAAAAGCCAGATCAGGAAAACGGAAAGAAATGCAATGTAGGTTAAAAGATTATGGCCGGAAATGATATTGCCCAAAACCGGAATATTCTGAATCAGGGGAATATTCACGGAAGGCATGGTCAGGCTTTTCAAAGAGGTGGAGTTTCCTTTATCTCCGCAGATCGAATACAGAATAAAGATGGTTCCGCCCGAAGCCATCAGGTTAATGGCGATACCGACCAGAATAATGTCCGCTTTCAGGTTCAGTGCGCTGTAAGCCATGACAAGGCCCAGAACCACACCGGTAACCATTGCAAAAACAAGGCCGAGAAACGCGCTGTGGAAAGCGGCGCTTCCGACAACGCCCGCCAGCGCGGAGCAGAGCATGATTCCCTCGAGGCCGATGTTCATAACACCGGCCCGGTCGGTAATCAGGGCGGCCAGAGCCGCCAGCAGGATCGGCGTTGTAAGCCGGATCACTGAAAAAAGAAAACTTGCTGAGAAGATTGTAGCCATTACCGTGTTCATGTTAAGCTTCCTCCTTTACTTGTCTCTGAGAATTCTTAACAATCATCTTGTGCTTGTAGGTATCCAGGAACATCTTGCCCGCGATTAATACGACGATAATTGCCTGAATAATCGAAACCACTTCCGGCGCAACGTCGGATCTTCTGGACATGATATCCGCGCCGACGCGCAGGTAAGCGAGGAAGAAAGCGGCGAGAGGAACAAATTTCGGGTTGTTTTTTGCGAGGATGGAAATGATGATACCGTCAAATCCGTAGCCGGGAAGGCTGACCCATGAAAAACGGGTGTACATCCCCAGAACCTGCGTTGCGCCGCCCATTCCGGCAAGCGCGCCGCCCACGACCTGGGAGAGGATAATGGTGCTGCCCACGCCGATACCGGAGTATTTCGCGAAATTCTCGTTTTGGCCGGTTATGCGGATCGCGTAGCCCCATTTTGTCCTGTATAAGAACAGATAGGTTAAAATAACCATGATAATAGCGATAAAAATACCCATGTGAACCCCGGTCCGCGGGATGATGACGGCCAGTCTTGCGGAATTCGGGAAGGTGTGCGAGGCGATATAGCCCGCATCCGGGTCCATGAGCATATATTGCAGGATATAGCTTC
This sequence comes from Caproiciproducens galactitolivorans, assembly GCF_026672255.1. Taxonomy (GTDB): domain Bacteria; phylum Bacillota; class Clostridia; order Oscillospirales; family Acutalibacteraceae; genus Caproiciproducens; species Caproiciproducens galactitolivorans_A. The sequence goes on from NZ_JAPOHA010000003.1 coordinate 180,377, forward strand.
CGAAGAACAGGGCGATATAGTTCAGCATAAGGGAGGAAACAACTTCATTTGCCTTCCATTTTACCTTTAAAATTGCGGGAATGATGCAAAGTACGACGCCGAAAAGCGCGCCGGCCAGAATCGCCACAATGGCGTGGATTCCGGAAGGCATCTTTACGCCGACGGCAATTATGGCAGCGCCCAGACCGCCCAGAAAGAAGGAACCTTCCGCCGCCATATTAAATTGGCTGCATTGAAGCATGACCGCCATCGAAAGGCCGCCGAACGTAAGCGGAATGCAAAGTTCCAAGACATTGCCGAAATTCCGCATTGTCAGGATCGGACCCGCCAGGAACCATTTTAACGCGTTCAGGGGCTGCTTGCTTACAAACATAATCAAAAGCAAAGCGACCAGCAAAGAGATTCCGATTGCGACAATGACCCTGAAAATTTCGAACCTGTTCTCGATCGTTTTACTGGAGTACGATTGCTTATTTTTCATGAATCACATCTCCTGTTTCTTCGGGCGACATTTTTTTAATGCCCAGCATATATTCGCCCATTTCCTGCTCGGTGATATTTTTTGTATCGGGGAAATATGCCGCAATCTCTCCTTCATACAGAACGATCAGGCTGTCGGAGAGTTCCATGACTTCGTTCAGGTCGGCGGAAATCAGGATGATGGCCGAGCCGTCGTCGCGAAGCTTCACAATCTGTTTGCGGACGAATTCCGTGGCGCCTACGTCGATGCCCCGGGTCGGCTGGTCAACAAGGATGAAGTCCGGATTGGAAGAAAACTCCCTTGCAACAACGACTTTCTGGATATTGCCGCCGGAAAGCATCCGGATCGGCTGTTCCCTTCCGTCGCATTTTACGAGGTATTCCTGAATGTTTCCATCCGATTCCTCGTTGATCATTTTTGCTTTCTGAAGTCCGTTATGGTTGTATTCCTTTTTATAGAAGCGGTCGGAAATCAAATTTTCCTTTATGCTGACGTCGCCCGCGATGCCGAAGGTCATCCGGTCTTCCGGCACATGGGAGGTTTTCAGCTCGCGGATTTTGCGAATGGAAAGGTTTTGAATTTCCACATTCTTAATTTTTACGCTGCCCTTCAAATACGGCCTTAATCCGGTGATAATTTCCGCCAGCTCGCTTTGTCCGTTTCCTTCCACACCGGCAATTCCGAAAATCTCGCCTCTGCGTACGTCGAAGCTTACATGATTAAGCGTCGTTTTTCCAAATTTATTAACGGCGGACAAATCACGCACGCTTAATATGGTCTCTTTCGGTTCGGCCGGGGTTTTCTGAATGTCGAGAACGACGTTGCGCCCCACCATGCTGTTCGAGATATCCTGTTCGCTCAGCTCTTTTACTTCCGCTTCGCCAACCGAGCGCCCGTCCCGCAGAATCGTAATCCGGTCGCAGATTTCTTTGATTTCTCTTAATTTATGAGAAATAAAGATAATGGTATGGCCCTGCTTTTTCAGCTCTTTCAGCTGTACGAATAGCTCCGTTGTTTCCTGCGGCGTCAACACGGCGGTAGGCTCGTCCAAAATCAAGATTTGCGCTCCGCGCATCAGTGCCTTGAGGATTTCGACTTTCTGTTTTTGCCCAACGGAAAGATCCTTTACATGCGATTTCGGATCAATGTCAAAATTATATTTTTTTGCAACATCCTGTGTCATCTGCACCGCTTTCGCGAAATCGAAAAGGAACATGTTTTTCGGTTCGATTCCCATTACCATGTTTTCGGCGACCGTGAGGGAAGGAGCCAGCATAAAATGCTGGTGAACCATTCCGATTCCATACTTGATCGCGCTGGACGGATTGCTGATCTGGACTTCTTTTCCGTTGAGAAGGATTCTGCCGGTATCGGGTGATTCAATCCCGAAAAGAACTTTCATCAGCGTACTTTTCCCGGCTCCGTTTTCGCCGACCAGTGCATGAATTTCCCCTTTGCGAACAGAAAAGTTAACATTTTTATTCGCAACAAATCCGTTTGGATAAACCTTTGTGATATTCTCCATGACTAAAACATTGTCTGCAACATTGTCTGCCATTTCAGTAGCACTCCATTCTTGAATGAAATAGCGATGATTCCCTGCAATTTTTATGCAGGACGTGCCGTTTTCGAGTTGGTAAAATGTTTTACTAAGCTAAAAAAGCTTTCTATCTGAATACCTAGTATATTAGGCCAAGTCCGTCGAAATGTCAATATATTTATCAAATTTCATCGAGAAAACGTGTTTTTATTAGATAACTTTTAAGATTCTGCTTGATTTTCAATAGATTTATGCTATACTGAATTTTAGTAAAATGTTTTATCAATGAATCGAAAATGCTTAAAAATCCTTAAAGGAGGGCCTGCTTTGCGTACTACGGTAAAAGATGTTGCAAAAGCAGTAGGATTGTCCACAACAACCGTCTCTTTGGTACTAAATAATAAACCCAACCGAATTCCGAAAGCAACGCGTGAAATTGTACTGAAAGCGGCGAAAGATCTAAATTACAGGCCCAATCATATAGCCGTAAGCATGGTAACCAAAAAGACGCATACGATCGGTTTGATTTTACCGGACATCAGCAACTTATATTTTTCGGAACTGGCGAAAGTCATTGAAGAGCAATTCCATAAATACGGTTATAATGTATTATATGGGAATACAAACGGCACGCTGGAGCATGACTTTGAATATTTGAATTTATTCATTGACCGCAGCGTTGATGCGGTCATCATGACCGTATCCTCCAATTACAGTGAAAAAGAGATTAAAAGCCTGCATGAAATCGCCGAAATGAACAATGTGCCCATCATGATGGTGGACCGCACGCTGGACGATCCGCGGTTTATGTCCGTTCTGCTGGACCAGAAGCTCGGCGGTTACCTTGCGACCAATTATCTCATTCATCTTGGGCACAGGAAGATCGCCTGTATCACCGGCCCGAAAAGTCTTCGGATCAGCATTGAGCGGCTGGAAGGATATAAATCCGCCCTGCAGGACGCGGGGCTTCCGTTTGATCCGGCGCTCATTGTCGAAGGGGATTTCCGCGTTGACAGCGGAGTTCAGGCGCTGCCGTATATCCTTGGGCAAAACGCGACGGCCGTTTTTTCTTTGAATGATATGATGGCGATCGGAGTCTACCGGGAATGCCGCCGTTATCACCTGTCGATTCCGCAGGATCTTTCGATCGTCGGATTTGACGATATTTTTATTGACGAATTTTTAGAGCCGCCGCTTTCCACGATTGCGCAGCCTGTGGTGGAAATAGGGGAATACGCGGTGAAGAAAATGATGACGGTTTTAGAAGGGGAAGAAGACCCCTCCTGCGCGGATACAATGGTCTTTAAACCGGCGCTGAAGGTTCGGGGAAGCGCGTCGAAATTTATGGAGAAGAAGCAAATGTAAAAAAGGAGTAAACATGAGTATACTGAATTTTGGTTCTTTAAATATAGATCACGTTTATCATGTCGACCATTTCGTCAGGCCGGGTGAAACCATTTCCGCCGGGCGTCTGGAATATTTCAGCGGCGGAAAGGGGCTGAATCAATCCATTGCGCTTGCAAAAGCCGGCGCGGATGTTTATCATGCGGGAAAAATCGGGACGGACGGCAAAAAGCTGGAAGAAATTCTTGCAAACGACGGGGTACATACCGATTATATTGAAATGACAAACGGAGTGAACGGCCATGCCCTGATTCAGGTTGTTCCGTCCGGTCAGAATAATATTATCATTTACGGCGGTTCCAACCACGAGATCACGGAAACATACGTGGATCAGGTGCTGGAAAATTTCGGGGAAGATGATCTTGTTCTGATGCAGAATGAAATCAGCTGCATCAATTATATTGCCCGCCAGTGCGCAAAAAGGAAAATTAAAATCGCTTTGAATCCTTCGCCGATCAGCAAAGAACTGCTGGATACGTTCCCGTTTGAACTGGTATCCCTGTTCTTTATCAATGAGATAGAGGGCAGGGAACTGTCCAAAACGGAAAACACCGACGAAATTCTTGATTCCCTGATCAAGATGTATCCGAACTCCGCTTTCGTGTTTACTCTTGGCCATAACGGCGTTATCTATAAGGATAAAAACGACACCTTTACACATGGAATCTATAACGTGAAGGTCGTTGACACGACCGCGGCCGGTGATACGTTTACCGGATACTTTTTGGCCTGCTACGCGGCCGGGGAACCGATTCCGGATTGCCTTCTCAAGGCTTCGGTCGCATCCTCCCTTGCGGTTTCAAAGCCGGGCGCGTCTCCTTCCATTCCTCTCATGGAGGAAGTATTAGAAGCGAAATCCACATTAGAGTATGTGGAATTTCAAAAATAATCCGTTTCCTAAGCGATAAGAACCGGGGCTGGCTGTACGCCGCCCCGGTTCTTTTTTTGACCAATCCTCCGCAGGTTTTTTCCGTATCAAATTAATCGAATTCTTCCAATATTCCAAGGGCAGGAATGGTTCCTGCGATTCGTTCCATAATAAGGAACAGGCATAAAATCTTAAAGAACTTTATCGGCAAAGTGGACAAACCGGACAGGTTAGGAAGCAAAATTATATTTAAGAAGATCAAAAAAATTTTATGGCCGCTATCAAAAACTTTTTTATAAAGTATAAATTTTTTTTAGATTTTCTATTGACTTGTATGTGCTACTTTGCTACAATCTTGTTAAAGGCGGAGCCTTAATTTATTGAAATTGATATGGGAGGCACTTATGAAAAAGTCACTTGTAAGAATTTTAGCATGTGTACTGGTTGTTTCCATGGTGTTCGCAATGAGCGGATGCGGCACGAAAACGGAAACCGGCAAAAAAAGCGCAGCGGACTACAAAATTGCGCTGATTCTCCCTGGCCCGATTAACGACCAAAGCTGGAACGCGACGAACTACGCGGGCTTGGTAAAATGCAATGAATCCCTTGGAACCAAAATGGAGTATATTGAAAATGTACAGGCGGCGGACTATGAGTCCACGTTCCGCAACTACGGCGAACGCGGATATGATTTAGTCATGGCGGCAGGTACGCAGTTTGACGAGGCGGCCAACAAGGTTGCGGCAAGCTACCCGAAAACAAAATTCTGCGTTGTGAACGGTATGGTCAGCAAGGGCGCCAACGTTGCTCCGATTTTCCCGAAGGAATACGAAGCAAGCTATGTTGCGGCGCTGATTGCCGGTGAGCTTACCAAGAACGGCCAGTTTGCCACCATCGGCGGTTTCCCGAACCAGGCAATGGAGCATCTGCTCGACGTATACGAGAAGGTTTCCGTTGATATTGCAAAACAGCGCGGTATTTCCAATGCGAAGGCGGTTCGCGCCTATGCAAACAGCTGGGACGACGTAGCGCTTGGCAAACAAATGGCCGGCACCATGATCGGCAACGGTGCGGATACCATGTTCGTTTATGCAAATCAGGTCGGTCTCGGTGCGATTCAGGCTGCAAAAGAAAAGGGCATCAAGTATGTCGGCTTCTCCAGCGACCAAACAACGATTGCCCCGGATACCGTGGTTGCTTCCGTCAATTTCGATTTTAAAACATTCTATGTATGGGCTCTGAAACTGTTTATGGACGGCAAACTCGATGGAAACAAAGTTCATGAAGCCGGTATCAAGGAAAACATTTTTGTTCCGGTCTATACCAAAAATGTAAGCCAGGATATTAAAGACAAGGTTTCCGCCGGAATGGAAAAAGCGTCAAAGGGCGAAATTGATTTCAAATCCATGTTTAAAAAATAAGTCTCTATAGGCAACAGGCTGCGCCGGATGAAACGGAATATTGGCATGAAACTTAATGTGACGGCCGGCGGCACTCAACGCGGGGTGCTGTCGGCTGCATATCAGATAGGCGGTACAATTTATGGATACACCTTTTTTTGAATTACGTAACATTACAAAATACTTTTCAAAAGTGGTTGCGAATAAAGATGTCTCCTTCTCGGTGGGAAAAGGGGAGGTCCTCGCGCTGCTGGGTGAAAATGGCGCCGGAAAAAGCACCATTATGAAAATCCTGTATGGCCTCTATAAGGCCGATTCAGGTCAGATTTTTAAGGACGGGGAAGAACAGAAGATCAATTCCCCCAAAGACGCCATGGCGTTGGGCATTTCGATGATTCAACAGCATTTTTCGCTTGTACCGGCACATACGGTAACGGAAAATATTATTCTCGGCAATGTAAAAGGTAAAATTGACCGTAAGGCCTGTGAAAAGGAAATTGGAGAGCTGGCAAAAAACTACGGTTTTGATGTGGCGCCCGACGCATTCGTCAGGGATCTGTCGGTTGGCGTGCAGCAAAAAGTAGAAATTTTGAAAGCGCTTTACCTGAAGACCCGCCTGCTGATAATGGACGAGCCGACCGCGGTATTAACGCCCCAGGAATCGGAAAACCTGATGCAGTTTGTACGCAATTTTACGGCGGAAGGAAATTCAGTTATTTTTATTACCCATAAGCTGAAAGAAGTTATGGAAGTCGCCGACCGCATTATCGTTATGCGCGGCGGCGAGGTATGTGGCGATCTTAAGTGTTCTCAAACGGATGAAAAAGAGCTCTCGCGCCTGATGATCGGCAAGGATTTGGTGCCGGCGGACAGGGGGAGCGAAGAGCAGTCGAAAAATGGAGAAGTAAGGCTGGAATTTCAAAATATATCCATCGTGGAGCATGATCAGGTTCCAAAATTAAAGGATATTACGTTTGACATCCATCAGGGGGAAATCTTTGGCATCGCCGGCGTAAGCGGCAACGGGCAGGAGGAACTCTGCGAGGTTGTCTGCGGCGCGCTTCACCCGACCTCCGGCAAACTCCTTTTGGATGGAGAAGATATTACGGACTTAAACATCCGTCAGCGGATTGACAAGGGAATCGGTTACGTTCCCTCGGACCGGTACCGCGACGGCATGGTTATGGATATGACGCTTGCGGAAAATATGATGCTGAAAACCAGCTTCGGTAAAAAATGGCTGAAACGGGGCTTTATTGATAAGGCTAAGCTCAACGGCTGTACGGAGAAAGCAATTCAGGATTATGCGGTGAAGGCACCCGGCCCGGACGCGATGGCCAGGGGACTTTCGGGCGGAAACCAGCAAAAGGTGGTTTTGGCCCGCGAGGTGGAAAACGGAACAAAGCTGATCATTTTTGACCAGCCGACCCGCGGACTGGACCTTGGAGCCGTTGACCATATTCATAAAGTGATTCTCGGCGAGCGCGCAAAGGGAAAGAGCATCCTGCTGATTTCCACGGAGCTTTCGGAAATTTTTGCGCTGTCCGACCGGATCGCCGTATTGTACAAGGGTGTTGTTCAGGGCGTTTTCGACCGTTCCGAAATCGACACCGAAAAAATAGGTCTATTAATGGCCGGGTATGCCGTTGACAAGGGGTGTTCAAATGAATGCTAAATTTCGCGATCTGCTCCTGACCACATTCCTCGCCATTGTGCTGGGACTTGGCCTGAGCGCAGTAATGATTCTTTTTCTGGGGAAAAACCCGCTGGATGCGTTCGGTCTGCTGTTTACCTCGATCATACGCGACCAGTATACCTTTGGCGATATTTTTGTAAAAGCGACGCCGCTGATTTTTACCGCGCTCTCGTTTGCGTTTACCTTTAAAGCAAACCTGTTCAATATCGGCGCGCAGGGGCAGTTTTATATCGGCGCGGTCATTGCGGTATGGAGTTCACTGTTAATGGGCGGCAAAGTGCCCGGCCCGCTGGCTCTGCTCATTGTATTGATTCTTACCGCCGTCGGCGGCGGTATCTGGGGCGCGCTCATCGGTTATTTCAAGGCGCGTTTCAATGCGAATGAATTTTTAACCAGTATGATGTCTACATACGTTGCACTGGCGATCATGAACTACCTTTTAAGAACCGTCCTGATGGAAAAGAAGGGCGAATATCCCCAGACCGACGCGCTGAACGAATCCGTTTGGCTGCCGACTTTTGTTCCCGGAACCCGCCTGCATATCGGCTTTATTCTCGCGGTTCTGGTTGCCGTGGGCATTTGGGTGCTGCTTTATAAAACGCCTCTCGGCTACCGCATCCGCGCGGTCGGCTACAATGCCGACGCGGCCCGGATGTCGGGTATCGATGCAAAGAAACTGTATGTCATTGCCTTCTTCATCAGCGGCGCGCTTGCCGCGGGCGCCGGATATACGGAAGTAAACGGTGTTCAGCACATGCTGCTGCAGGGCTTTAACCCGGATATCGGCTCGGCCGGACTCGGTATCGCCATTTTGGCGAACGCCAATCCAATCGGGATTATTTTTGCCTCGATTCTGTTCGGTGCGCTCAATGTAGGCGGCACCATTATGGGGCAGATGTCGGGGATTCCTTCCAGCATCATTGAACTGATGGAAGGCTTCGTAATGGTATTTGTAATTCTGTCCTACTTTGTAAGAGCAAGATTGGAAAACAGACGTGAGAAGCGCAAGCTGCAGAAGAAGGTGGAAGAATGATTAATTTATTGATAGTTACCGTTGTGATGGGAACTCCACTGCTCTACGGCTCCATTTCCGAAGTGTTCGCCGAGCGTTCCGGCGTGATGGTTACGGCGATCGAAGGGATTTTCCTTATGGGCGCATGGGCCGGTTTTGTCGGTGCTTACTTAACCAAAAGCCTGCTGGTCGGCGTGGCCTGCGCAATTGGCGCGGGCGTTCTTACCGCGGCTCTGTACGGCTGGATTACCGTTTACCTGAAACAGCATCAGGTTGTAACCGGTACGGCCATTAATATTCTTGCAGTGGGCATGTGCTCGTTTCTACAAAGGGTGATTTTCGGCGTTCCGGTTTCTCCGCTGACGGTTACGCCGCTTCCGATGCTTCCGATCCCGCTGCTTTCCAAAATCCCGGTGCTTGGCCCGGTTTTCTTTAATCAGAATATCCTGACTTATCTCATGTATCTGATTGTCCCCGCCTCCTATTTCCTGCTGTATAAAACCTCGATCGGCCTGATCATCCGTTCCGCGGGCGAAAACCCGGAAGCGGTTGACGTTGCCGGTATCAATGTAGACCGTGTCCGTTTTATTCTGGTATTGGTTGCCGGCGTAATGGGCGGAATCGCGGGCGCGTTTTACTCCATCGGTTATCTTGGCATGTTTACAACCAATATGATCGGCGGACGCGGCTGGATCGCATTTGCCATCTGCTTTCTGGGCAACTGGAATCCGAAAGGCGCGCTGGCCGGAACCGTTGTATTCGGCTTTACCGAGGCGCTTGCCATCAGCATGCAGTCCAGCGGCGGCGGATTTTTCCCGAACGAATTGTTCATTGCCCTGCCGTATATTCTGACCATTGTTTTGACGATTACGAGAAAGTCGTTCAATGTTCCGGCTCAGCTGGGTGTTCCTTACAAAAAAGAGAACTAAACAATCTCCTTGGTTTCACGGATCCGTCTTTATGCGAAAGCATGCGGCGGGTCCGCTTTTTTGTCGGATGAAACCACCGGCGGATTTCGTTTCCGGCATTTTTCCTGCGGTGCAGGAGAAATACGTTCCGCCCGAAATCGAAAAAAACATTTTTCGGATTTACAGTAAAGAATCGTTTTGCTATAATATTGGAAATGCTAATATTATTTAATCTGTATTTCTTCCCCCGCCGCAGGCGGGGGAAGAAATACAATCATAACAGATTCATTAGGAGGCGGCGGATATGATCGTCGGAACGGCGGAAATTACGCTGTATGCGCCGTGGGTTCATTCCCTCAAGGAGAAACGCATGGTCGTGAAAAGCATTCTGGACAAGGTGCAAAATCGGTTCAACGTATCCGCCGCGGAAACGGACATGCAGGATGTCCATCAGACGGCTGTCCTTGGGTTTGCCTGCGCTGCCGGTACCGTTTCCCAGGCGGACAGCATCATCGACCACGTCCTTGATTTTATCGAGAAGAACACCGAAGCGGAAATTACAAATATTGCAAGGGAAATCAGGTGAGCGGCATGCGCCTTTTTATCGCGGTGAATTTCAGCGAACCGGTGAAAGACAGCCTTACCGGATGGATACAGAAATTGAAAGACTGCGGCGCCCGGGGGAACTTTTCCCGCAGGGAGAATCTGCATCTTACGCTCGCCTTTCTCGGGGAAACGGCAGATGTGGACAAAGTAAAGCAGGCAATGGACAAGGTTTCCGCAGAACCTTTTGCGCTGACGGTCGGCGGGTTCGGCCGCTTTCGCCGGAACGGCGGCGATATCTGCTGGATCGGCGTGGAAAAGAATGAGGCGCTGGTTTCCCTGCACAATGCGCTTTGCTCCGCCCTGCGGCTTGCGGGATTTTCCATTGAAAACAGGGAGTTTCAACCGCACCTTACCGTCGGCAGGGAAGTAGTGTTCCCTTCGGATTTTGATTTTTTCGGTTTTTCCGGTCAGGTTATGCCCGTAACCATGAAAGTTTCGAAAATCAGCCTGATGAAATCGGAACGGATCAACGGGAAACTGACCTATACGGAAATTTATGAAACGCGTTTCCTATAAACAATGAAGAGAGAACAGGTGAATAATGGACGGAAAATTGAGAGCGAATATACAGATCGGCGCGCTTGTGGATATCGTGCTGAAAAAAGACCAGCCGACGGGCAAGCTGACACGCGGACATGTGAAGCGTATTCTGACCCACAGCCCCAGCCATCCGCACGGGATTAAGGTGATGCTGGAGGAAGACGATCAGGTCGGCCGTGTTCAGGAAGTTTTTACACAGGACGGAAAGGCAATGGAATGAAAAATTTATTTTACTATGAAACGGACATCGGAAGAATCGGTATTTGCTGTGAGCAGAATGAAATCACTGATGTTTTTCTTCCGGAAGAGGCGGCGGGCGGCACAGAAACCATTTTTGAAACGGAGCTGCATAGAGAAGCGTTCCGCCAGTTACAGGAGTATTTCAGCGGGATTCGAAAGGATTTTACCCTGCCGCTTTCAGCGAATGGAACGGAATTTCAGAAAAGAGTCTGGAAGAGCCTTTTGGCTATTCCATACGGAGAGACGCGCAGCTATAAGCAAGTTGCGGAAATGGCGGGATGCCCCCGCGGATACAGGGCGGTGGGCATGGCGAACAACCGGAATCCCATTCCGATTTTCATACCCTGCCACCGGGTCATCGGGGCAAACGGAACGCTTGTGGGCTACGGGGGCGGACTGGACTTGAAAAAGAAGCTGTTAAGCCTGGAACAGGGAAGAAAAGAATAATATTCATCAAATTTTTAATAATTCTTAATGAAAATTGATCCTGTAATTTTATATAATAAAGAAGATTGAAAAGGGAAAAATAAGGAAACGAAAAAGAAATTTAACGGTCGGAAAACCGTTAGGAATTTTAAAGAACGGCGGATACGGTATGGATACGATGGAAGCAAAGCAAAAGCAGTTTGAAGAGATGGAACGGCACCTGACGGGGGACAACCGCCCTTCCGAATATTTTAAAAGTCTGGAAGAAACCGGCGCGCTTTTGGAGCATCCGTTTTCCATGCTTCTTCATTTGAAGGACGCCAACCAGTCGCCGGAACATCACCCGGAGGGGAATGTCTGGAATCATACCATGCTCGTGATCGATGAAGCGGCGAAGGTGAAAGAGAAAAGCAGCGATGCAGGAATGTTTATGTGGGCGGCGCTGCTGCACGATCTCGGAAAGCCGGGCACAACCAGAGTGCGCAAAGGCAGGATTACGTCGTATGACCACGAAAAGCTCGGCGCGAAACTTGCTTTCGAATTTTTGTCCCCGTTTCTGGATGACCGGGAATTGATTGAAAAGGTATGCGCGCTGGTACGCTGGCATATGCAGATTTTATTCGTCGTCAAAGACCTTCCCTTTGCGGATATCAGGGCAATGAAAAGCCAGACCTCGATAGACGACGTTGCGCTTCTCGGTCTTTGCGACCGGCTGGGGCGCTTAAACCCGGACAGGGAAAAAGAAGAGGAAAATGTCCGGATTTTTCTGGAGAAATGCAGAGCAAAATAAAATTTCGGAGGGAACGCTATGGAAAAAACGGCTGTCGTTTATCGGTCAAAAACCGGATTTACCGAAAAATATGCGCGCTGGCTGGCGGAGGAGGTTGGCGCCGACCTTTTGAAAGCGGATCATATAAAAGTGGAAGACTTGCTCCGCTACGACACGATTGTGTACGGCGGCGGGCTTTATGCCGGCGGAATTAACGGCGTTAAGCTGATTACCAAACACAGCAGGGAACTTGGAGACCGGCGGCTGATCGTTTTTGGCGTCGGCGCGTCCCCCTGCCGCCCCGAGGTTTGCGAAGGGGTTGAGAAAAGGAATATCCCCGCTGAATTAAGGGGAAAAATCCGCTTCTTTCTGCTGCGCGGCGGGTTTGATTTCAAGAAATGCAATGCAAAAGATAAAATGCTGATGAACCTGCTGAAAATAAAACTGAAAAAAGCACCGGACACCGATAAGGACGCAAAAGGAATGCTCGCCTGCTACGACCATCCGGCGGACTTCACGAGCCGCGAAGCCCTTCAGCCGCTTCTTGCCTGCATCCGGAAGGAAGAAAACGGGAAAGAAGCCTGATAAATGGCACCGTTTCGTCAATACTATCGCTGAGGTGATAGCGATGTCGAAAGCAAGTGTTTATTTTCGGCTGGATAATCTGTCCGGTAAGCGGGACATAAAAGAAATAAAGCAGGAGCTGGATTCCCTTCCGGGGGTTATTTCCGTCAGCACCAATGATCTGGACGGCACGGTAGCCGTGGATTACGACAATTCCGGTGTTGAATATAACCAAATTGAGGGCAGGATACAGGAAATGGGATTTCAGATTCTTTCCGAAGAAAATCAGGCGCATAAGATGTAGGAGGGGCTATGGACAAGAAGAAAAAGAACAATCATAAAATGATTCGGTCGGACGATCAGGACAATATTCCAAATACTGCCGGAAAATCCGAAGATCAGAATCAGGAGCATAACGTGAAAAAGGTTGCTCTGGGCCCCAATACCAAGCGGTAAAAACAAGGCCCGGCATAAGTTTTCAACATTTTTTAAAAGGCTTGTGGAATAAATATCCGCCGTGAGGCGAAACTATCCGATTAGGGAATCTTTTCCTGATTACGATAAATTTATTGGTCGGTTCTGACCGGAAAGAAGGATTTTTATGACAGCAACTCTTGACAGAAGCGGATGCATTTCCTGCGGGCTTTGCCCGGAAACCTGCCCCGAAGTTTTTCGCATGGGCGATGACGGCGTAGCCGAAGTCTGGAACGAGGAAGTTCCCCCCGAAGCGGAGGACAAGGCGATTCAGGCGCAGGAAGGCTGCCCGGTGTCGGTTATTACGGTGGAATAACACAGATTAAAAAAGAAGCGGAAGCCCGTTCGGGCTTCCGCTTCTTTTTAATGCAAATCGATTTTATCAAGAATACCGGAAAGGTAAGCGATTGTAACGCCATAGTTTGTCATCGGAATCCCCTGCGCGCGGGCGCGTTCAATCCGGGACAGAACGTATTTCCGGTTGAACATGCAGGCGCCGCACTGGATAATTAAATCATAGGAAGATAAGTCCTCCGGAAAATCCGAACCGCTTACGACGTTCACCGTCAGCTTTTCCCCGAACTTTTTCCGCAGCATGCGGGGAATCTTTTCGCGCCCGATGTCCTCCGCCAACGGGGCGTGGGTGCAGGCTTCGGCAATCAGTACCTTTGCATTTTCCGTAAGGCGGTCGATCGCCCGGACGCTTTCCACGTAATAATTCAGGTCGCCTTTATAATTCGCAAACAGTACGGAAAAAGACGTGAGCTTGCTTTCCTTTGTTTTCTTTTCATAAACGGTTTTGAAAACCTGCGAGTCGGTGATGATCAGCTTCGGCGGTTCCTTTAAGCAGGCCAGAGCCTCGTCCAGTTTGTCGGTCGTTACGCTTAATACGATGCATTTTTTGTCCAGAAGGTCGCGAAGCGTCTGCACCTGCGGCAGGATCAGCCGCCCTTTCGGAGCCTGTATGTCCTGCGGCATAACAAGCAGGACAAGGTCGCCGTTTTCCGCAAGGCCGCCGGTAATGCTTTTCACGTCGTAGTCCTCGGGGAGGAGGCGAATCAGCTCTTCCCGGATTTTATCGATGCCGGTTTTTTCTTTGGCGCTCACGACGATCGGTTTCAGTCCGCAGGCGTTTTCAATATCCCGGCTGAGCTGCCGCGAATCGGGAAGAAGGTCCGATTTGTTCAGAACCGCAATGACGGGAATGTTCCGCTTGCGCAGGGCATGTACCCATGCGGTCTCTTCCGAAAAATCCCCGCCGCCGAAAACAACAAGGGCGATATCCGTTTTCTCAATCACCTTTTTGGTTTTATCCACACGCATTTGTCCCAGCTCGCCGACATCGTCGAACCCGGCGGTGTCGATGAAGACGCAGGGCCCGATTCCGTGGATTTCCATGGATTTATAGACCGGGTCGGCTGTGGTTCCGGCCACATCCGAAACCAGCGCGGTTTCCTGCCGGGTAAGCGCGTTCACCAGCGAAGATTTCCCACTGTTGCGCTTTCCGAAGATGCCGATGTGCAGGCGGTTTGCCCTTGGGGTATCCGTTAAACTCATCTTTCTTCCCTCTTTTCTGTTATTTCCCGGGACTTGTTTGCAAAATCAGGAATCTTGTTTCCGCTCAAATTCTGTCTGCGTCAAATATTTAATATGGTAAGTATTTTTGTTTTTCCTGTCAGTCATTATTTTATCTCGAAATCCGCCGGTTCACAAGGTTTAAAGATTAGAAACGGAAATCCCGTTTTCCTTCGTTCAGTTCGGTTAAATGCTCCATTGCAATGGCGCGGACTTTTTCGTTCGGAATATTCCAAATTTCTTTTGCAATCAGCGCTTCGCCCTTTTGCTTGGTATCCGGCGAAGCGTAGTCTTCCAGGTATTCTTTCAGCGTCATCAGCGCGTTCGGATGGCAGCAGTTCGCGATCTGGCCGGCTTTTACAAGCTGCATAAAGCGGTCGCCCGTGCGGCCGGAGCGGTAGCACGCCGTGCAGAAGCTGGGGATATAGCCGAACCCAAGCAGCCAGTTGACAATTTCGTCCAAGGTGCGGGTGTCGTTTACGTCGAACTGCGCGGAGTTTTCGCCCTCCGCTTCGGGCTCGCAGTAGCCGCCGACGCTGGTGCGGGAGCCGCCGCTGATTTGGGAAACGCCCAGATCGAGGACGCGCTCGCGGGTTTTCTGCGATTCGCGGGTGGAAATAATCATGCCGGTGTAGGGAACCGCAATCCGCAGGACGGCGACGATTTTTGCGAAGATCTCGTCCGAGATGGCGTTGGAAAAGGTGGTGGGGTCAATGTCGTCGGCAGGACGGATGCGCGGTACGCTGATCGTGTGCGGGCCGACGCCCATGGCGGCTTCCAGATGCTCCGCGTGCATTAAGAGCCCGACAAAATCATAGCGGTACATATTCAATCCGAACAGTACGCCGATGCCCACGTCGTCGATGCCGCCCTCCATGGCGCGGTCCATCGCCTCGGTGTGATAGGCGTAGTCGTGTTTCGGTCCGGTGGGGTGGAGCTCCTCGTAGCTTTTTTTATTGTAAGTTTCCTGAAACAGAATATAGGTGCCGATGCCGGCTTCCTTCAGCTTGCGGTAATTTTCCACCGTCGTGGCGGCAATATTGACGTTTACGCGGCGGATGGCCCCGTTTTTATGTTTGATGCTGTAAATGGTGTGGATACTGTCCAGAATGTATTCGATCGGGTTGTTCACCGGGTCTTCGCCGGTTTCCAGCGCCAGCCGTTTATGGCCCATATCCTGTAATGCGATAACTTCGCGGGCGATTTCCTCCTGCGTCAGCTTTTTGCGGGTGATGGTTTTATTTTTGTGGTGGTAGGGGCAGTATACGCAGCCGTTCACGCAGTAGTTCGACAGATACAGCGGCGCGAACAGAACAATCCGGTTTCCGTAAAAACGCAGCTTGATTTCTTTTGCCAGATGAATCATTTTTTCAATCTCGTCCGGCAGGTCGCATTCCAGAAGCACAGCGGCTTCCCGGTGGGTCAGGCCCTTGCAGTCCTTCGCGCGTTCAAGCAGGCTGTCGATCAGCTCGCGGTTGCTCTTGTTTTTTTGAGCATAATCCAGGGTATCCAGTATCTCCTCGTCGTTAATGAACTCGGTTGCAATTTTCGATTTGCAGTTGTACATGGTGAACGCTCCTTTAATGATTTATTTTGGCGGGCGGTAATCGCCCCTGTCTACTACAATTTCATATCCGATTTTTCGCATACGGTTTTGAAGGCAGAAACGGCATTCGGCGGCTTCTTCTCCGGTGCAGATTTTGTTGTCGTACAGCTCGTATTTTTTCCGGACGCCTACCGGGGAAAGATTCGGCATGACAACGTTCGCTCCGGCTAAAATCCCTTTTTCCCGTCCTTCCGGGTGGATGGTTCCCAGGGCGGTTGTGGCGGGAATCAGGGCGCTTGGAAGCATCAGCCGCAGGATGCTGATCAAACGCAGCGTCTTTTCCAGCCCTCCCGCCGGAAAACCGGCAAAGGGCGTATCGTGGTGGGGGACAAAGGGGCCGATTCCTACCATCTGCGGCTCAAACTGCCTGATAAAAAGCAGGTCTTCCGCAAGGTTTTCCGTTGTCTGGTAAGGCGAGCCGACCATAAAGCCCGAGCCGACCTGATAGCCGGATTCTTTCAGCCGCTCCAGGCACTGTATGCGGTTCGAAAGCGAAAGCTCCGGCGGGTGAATCTTCCCGTAATGCTGCGGGTTTGCTGTTTCATGCCGCAGGAGATAGCGGTCGGCGCCTGCTTCGCGGAATTTACGGTACGCTTCCCCGCTTCTTTCCCCGATCGAAAGGGTTACGGCGCAGTCGGGGTATCCTTTTTTAATGGAGGATACAAGATCGATGATCTTTTCATCCGTAAAAAACGGATCCTCGCCGCCCTGCAAAACGAAGGTGCGAAAGCCAAGGGAATATCCGTTTTCACAGCAGGATAAAATCTCCTCTTTCGTCAGCCGGTAGCGCTCCGCTTTTTTGTTGCTCTTCCGGATTCCGCAGTAATAACAATCGTTTTTGCAGTAATTTGTGAATTCGATCAGACCGCGGACATAAATCCGGTTGCCGAAATACCGTTTGGAAACGCTTCGTGCCTTTTCAAAAAGGTAGTCGTCATCCCTTTCTGTCAGGCCGTCCAGCAGGGTGCAAAGCTCGTCTTTGCTCAGGGTGTTTTGTTCATAAAGCTTGTCAATTAATTTTTTCATTGGCAGCCATCCTTATTCCTGTGCTTGTGAAGCGGGCAGTTTGGAGTAAACGGTTTTTGTGCTGACGTGCGGCAGCATTCCCAGCTTGCCGGAAAGCGCGCTGATGACGTCGTTCGGCGCGTCCAGAACAACGCTGATGACGAAAATCTGGCGCTTATGGTACGGTACGCCCATTCTGCCGATAATGTATTCCCCGTATTCATGCAGAATGGCGTTAATTTTTTCAGCGGATTCGATGTTTTCAACCACAATGCCGATGAGTGCGATTCGTGAATCCATTTTCAATCCCTTCTTCCTAAATAAAATGATTTGCAGCCTGAAAAGAAAAAATCCCTGTGCCAAAAAGGCACAGGGACAGCAAAGCAAGACCGGAGCACACACGCTCCCCGGTTTCGTTACTATTCACTCGCCTTTTCATTCGGGACGAACCCTCATGCAGTCAGTACGATTTTTTTTATCAGCACACACGGTTTGCCGTAAGAAAATCCTCTTTCCGGCTCACCAAAGTATTTTGTTAAAATTATATCATATTTTCAAATAGAGTCAAGATGCAGGGAGAAGATTCCGTCACCAATTTAGGGCAATAAAAAAGCCCCCGCATGTTCCATGCGAAGGCTTAGGTTATAGGAAGGTTTTATGGCTGAAAAAGAAGGATTGTTTAAAAGTTGTTCTGAAAAAAATCGTGAAGTACCGCAATGGCTTCTTCTTCGTCGGGGCCGTCGGCGACCACCTGAACGGTTTCGTCCTTTTTGGCAGCCAAAGCCATAACGGCAAAAATGCGTTTTGCGTCTGCGCTTTTCCCGTTTTTATTGAGTTTGATCGAACAGGTGAATTTCCCGGCTTCTTTTACGAGTAACCCCGCCGGTCTTGCGTGGATTCCATCCGGGTCGGTAATAACATAGCTGAATTCTTTCATAGAAGATTTCCTTTTCTTATCATCGAATTTTCTTTAAGCCTTTTCTTCGATCGGCTTTTTCAGAATGGCCAGTAGCAGCATTCCCACAGCGGAGCCGGCTAAAAGGGCGACGATATACAGCAGCGGGTTTCCGACCACGGGGAAGACAAAGATGCCGCCGTGCGGCGCACGTAAAGTACAGTTGAAAAGCATGGAAAGCCCGCCGGCAACGCCGGAGCCGATGGCGCAGGCAGGGATGACACGCAGGGGGTCGGCGGCAGCGAAGGGGATAGCGCCCTCCGTAATGAACGACAGACCCATTACATAGTTTGCCACGCCGGACTGGCGCTCCTGAACCGTGAAGCGGTTTTTAAAGAAAGTGGTGCACAGGGCGATGGCAAGGGGCGGAACCATTCCGCCGACCATAACCGCCGCCATAATATTGAAATTGCCGGAGGCAAGGGACGCGGTTCCGAATACGTAGGCCGCTTTGTTAATCGGCCCGCCGAAGTCGATGGACATCATCGCGCCGAGAAGGATTCCCAGCAGAACCTTGCTGCTGCTGCCCATGCTGTTCAGGCTGGCGGTCAGCCATTGGTTAAACGCGGAGAGAGGCGGGTTGATGAGAAACACCATCAGCAGACCCATCAGCAGAACGCCGAAAAACGGATACAGTAAGACGGGCTTGATTCCCTCGAGGTTTTTCGGCAGACCGCGGAAGAGCTTTTTCAGGCCGAGAACCAGATATCCGGCGAGAAAGCCCGCAAGCAGCGCGCCCAGAAAGCCCGCTCCGCCGGAAATAGCCAGCGCGCCGCCGACGAAACCGGCCACGAGCGCGGGGCGGTCGCCGATGCTGAGCGCAATATAGCCCGCAAGAATCGGAAGCATGAAGCCGAACGCGGCGCCGCCGACCTTATTCAGAAAAGCGGCAAGCGGGGTGTTGTTGCCGAATTTAGAGGGGTCAATCGCGTAGTTGTCGAACAGGAAGGACAGCGCGATCAAAATGCCGCCGCCGATTACGAACGGAAGCATATGGGAAACACCGTTCATCAGGTGCTTGTAAATCTGACGGCCCACGCTTTCGTTTTCCGGAACGAATTCTCCGGACTGCCCGCCGGAGGCGCTGTGGAATACGGGAACATTGCCGCTCAAGGCCTGCTGAATCAGCTCCGGCGCGCGGCTGATCCCGTCGGATACCTTTGTCTGAAGAACCTTTTTTCCGTTGAAACGGTCCATTTCAACCTGCCGGTCCACCGCAACAATAATGCATTCCGCTTTGTCGATTTCGTCTCTGGTCAGAATATTTTCCGCGCCGCCGGAGCCGTCGGTTTCCACTTTCAGGCTGACGCCCAGCTTCTTCGCTGTTTTCTCAAGATTCTCCGCCGCCATGTAGGTGTGGGCGATGCCGGTCGGGCAGGCGGTTACCGCCAGCAGCCGATATCCTCCGGGGGTTTCTTCCTTCTGTTCCTCCGCGAGTTTCTTCGTTTCCGCTTTGTTGATTAAATCCCGGAATTCCGCATTGCTTTTTGCATGAATCAGCTTCTGGCGGAAATCGTCGTCCATTAAAAGCACGGACAGGCGGCCGAGTACGTCCAGATGAATGTTTTCCTTTGTCTGCGGGGCGGCGATTAAAAACAGCAGTTTGGCGGGTTCGCCGTCCAGCGATTCGTAGTCGACCCCGTCCTTTACGACGATTGCGCTCAATCCTGCCTGGGATACCGCGTTTGTTTTCGCGTGCGGGATGGCTACGCCTTCGCCGATTCCCGTCGTCCCTTCTTTTTCCCTTTCCAGAACGCATTTTTTGTACTCTGCCTTATTCAGCAGATTTCCGCTTCGGTCCATAAGATCAACAAGCTCGTCGATTGCCTGCATTTTCGATTTCGGATTTGCATTCAGATGAATGCCTTCCTCACTTAACAAATCGGTAATGCGCATGTTTACTCCTCCTGTAGCTATTTAAATTTGCATCATTAATGCCAGAATATCCTCTTTTGAAGCGAGTTCTTCGCTGAAAGCGCTGGCGCTCCCCGCGGCGATGCCGGTGCGGAAGGCTTCCTGATAGTCTCCGTGCGCAAGGTATCCCGCAAGGAATCCGGCTACCATGGAATCGCCCGCGCCCACGGAGTTGCGTACAACACCTTTCGGCGCCGGGCTTTTGTGCGTCCGGCCGCTTTCTTCCACCAGAATCGCGCCTTCCCCGGCCATGGAAACCAGAATATTCCGCGCGCCCTTCGTTTGAAGCTCCTTCGCACATTGGATGATTTCCTCGTCGCTTTGCAGCTTTCGTCCGAACAGCTCACCCAGTTCATGATTGTTCGGCTTAATTAAGAACGGATGGTATTTCAGCACGTTCAAAAGCAGGTCGCGGGTTGCGTCCACAACCACAAGAATGTTTTTCGCTTTGATACGGTCAAGTATTTTTTCGTAGATATCCTCCGGAAGCGTATTGGGAATGCTTCCGGCGAGAACCAGCACATCCCCTTCCCGGAGCCGGTCAATCCGGTCAAACAGTTTTTGCAGGTCCGCTCCGCCGATTCGGGGCCCCTGCCCGTTGATTTCACTTTCTTCGTCCGATTTCAGTTTTACGTTGATTCGGGACATCCCGTTCTGAATCCGGATAAAATCCGATTCACAGCCGAAGATTTTTAATCGCTTTTGAATTTCATTCCCGGTAAAACCGGCGATAAATCCCATGGCAACACTTTCAATACCAAGGTTTTTTAAAACGATGGATACGTTGATTCCCTTGCCCCCGGGAAGGATTTTTTCCGAACGGGTGCGGTTTACTTCCCCCAGACGGAAAGAATCCACTTTCACGATGTAGTCAAGGGACGGATTGAAGGTTACGGTGTAGATCATATCTTTTCAGTCTCCAATACGGTCGTATATTTTCGGTACTGCCCGTCTTCCAGCGCCGTCGTAATGATGCAGGCGGATTCGAGACCGGCAAAGGTAATGGGGGAAATACTGTTGAATTTGCTCGGGTCCGCCAGAACGTATTTCTCGCCGCATTTTGAAAGCGCTTCCGCTTTTACCAGCGCTTCGCTTACGTCCGGCGTGGTATAGCCGATTTTTGCACTGATGCCGTTTGTACCGAAAAAGCCCTTGGTAAAATTGTATTTTTTCAAACTGGAAATCGCTTCATTGCCGACGACGGCGTCCGTCGCCATTTTCAGTTCGCCGCCGAGAATAAAAACCTTGCAGCCCTTCTGCGCCAGCTTTTTTGCGTGAACCGTGCCGTTCGTAACATAGACCGCGTTTTTTTCCGTAATATAGTTGATCAGCAGATCGGTTGTCGTCCCCGCATCGATATAGACGAAATCGTTTTCCTGAATAAGCGACGCCGCATATTTTGCGATGGCCTTTTTCTGTTCCGTATTCCGGTTTTGGCGGATGGATACGTCGTCGTCCTTCGTGCTGTACAAAACGTCGATCGCGGTTGCCCCGCCGTGAACTTTATTTAACTTTCCGATATTGCCGAGCGCAGTCAAATCCCTGCGGATGGTGGATTCGGAACTGTTGAGTGCTTCGGTCAGCTCCGATACGGTAACGACCCTTTTCTTTTCCACCATTTTCAAAATGGCGGCATATCTTTCTTCTGTCAGCATGGCTACTCCCTCTCTTTGCCCTTATAATACACTCATTTTCGATTACAGTCAATCAAAATCGGTCAAATAAACCACCAAAATCAGTCAAGAAAATTCTGACAAAAGTAACAAATGCACCACATCTTTTTCCGTTCCTATTATTTTATCTGATAAAATTTCATATACTATGCGGGGGTGATATTCATGGCAGACATGAAAGGATCGGCCGGCCTGAAAATTCTGAATACGGCCGCATTTGTTTTTATGGTCATTGTTAATATCCTCGCGAACCTTCTGCCGATTAACGGAGTTACTACGGGGCAGGTGTCGGATGCCTATCCCAATCTTTTTACCCCATCCTCCTACACGTTTTCCATTTGGGGGTTCATCTATTTCCTGCTGGCGCTGTTTGTGCTTTACCAGTTCGGTACTTTTAACGGAAGTGAAGATGCCCGGGAAGATTACATAAAGGAAATCGGATATGCATTTGCGGTAGCCTCCTTGGCTAACGCGGCGTGGATTTTTGCTTGGCATTACCGCCTGACGCTCCTTTCCGCCCTGTTTATGCTGGTTCTGCTGGGCAGTCTGGAAGTCATTGTGTCAAGACTGAGCAAAAAAGAATTTTCCGGTAAAGAGAAGCTTTTCGTCAAGCTTCCGTTCAGTATTTCTTTCGGATGGATTACCGCCGCCGCCCTTGTCAATATCATCGTCTGGCTGGTCAGCATAGGATTCACCGGATTTTCAAACCAGGTATGGACGGCAATTGCAATGGTATTGGTGCTCCTCGCGGGCGTGTCCGGAATTGTGAATCTGAAAGATGTCGGCTATGGTCTGGCCATTCTTTGGACGTTTGTCGGAATCCTAATGAAGCATATTTCGTCAAACGGATACAACGGCCAGTATCACGCGGTGATCATTCTGGCGGTTTTCGGAATTATTGTCCTGGTGTTTTCCATTCTCTTTCTATTGGCGGCGAACAAAAGCACCCGCTCAAGCTGTAAATTCAGCTTTATTATTCATACATAAGAAAGAGGCTTGCAGTTGGTAGCTGTAAGCCTCTTTTCCATAGGAGTGCGTCCGTTTGGAAGCGGGATTGATACAACGGTATGTCTTTGGAACCAAGTGATCAAATTTCGCTTTTTTCCCTGTTTTTAAGTATATTGCTGAGAAGGTTAAAAAGGCGAACAGACAGCGGGAATGCCGCATTCATCCTAAATTCGGCAATGTTCGTTGACTTTTCGGCGGTACCAATTTATAATGGAATTAATTTACAAAATGAGACAAAATGAAATTTCTATGCAACAATTTTCCATAAGAAATAAAATTCGTATCTCATAATTCCCATCTTAGAGAGGATGCAAAGCAATGCCCGGTCAAAGAATACTGATTATAGATGATGATAAAAACAGCGTCCGCTTTCTGGAATTGGAATTAGTTCACGAAGGGTACTCCGTGGAAAAGGAGTATGACGGTTTCAGCGGCCTTGAGCGCGCCCTGAGGGAAGAGTTCGACCTCATCCTGCTGGACGTCATGCTGCCGTCGATGGACGGGATGGAAATCCTGAAACGATTCCGGAACGCTTCGAAAACGCCGGTCATTATGCTTACGGCGAAGGACGCGGTTGCGGACAAGGTTTCGGGGCTGGACGGCGGCGCGAACGATTATCTGACCAAACCGTTTGCAATTGAAGAACTCCTTGCCCGTATGCGTTCGGCGCTGAAAAAAACGGCGCCCCCGGAGCCGCCCAAAATTCTGACGGCGGGGAAACTGGTTGTTGATCACTCGAAGCATCTGGTGACCTATGCAGGGGAACCGGTTTATTTAACAAAGCGCGAATTTGATCTCCTATATTATCTTTTAAAAAATCACGATACGGTATGTTCCCGCGACCGCTTGATGGAACAGGTGTGGGGGTACCATTTTAAGGGCGAAACAAATCTGGTGGATGTTTACATACGTTATCTCCGCAATAAAATTGACTATCCGTATCATCTGGAACTGATACGGACTATCCGCGGCGTAGGATACATCATTAACTTAAATGAAAAAAATGAACCGATTTAAAAATTTTAGCTGGTCCGGCAGGAAAAACATGAAATTCTCGATTGCCTTTAAAGCGACCGCGATTTATACGACGATCTTCGGGCTGCTTCTTGCCGCTGCTGTGGGAGTCCTTTCGTGGGCGGTTACGGTTCGGGCTGTACATATGCAGCGTCTGGACAATATTGCTTCGTTTGTGGAGGAACATCTGGAACGTGAGCAAAGGCGCATTGATTTCGAATCCTTTGCAAAGGCGAACAGGGTCTATATTGAAGTCCGTTTCGAGCAGACGGACCGTGCTGTCCGTTTCGGGGAAATGCCGGCCGGCGGGGGAAATTATGCGGACACCGTAAGGCGTATCGACCGCCCCGGAAAGGGGGCTTTTGTGAGGGTAGTCGACTGTGAAAGTACTTCCGTCGTGGGCAACCTTTCCGTTCCGGGCTTTTTGGTGATTCTGTCCGCTTTGCTTTTACTGGCTGCCGTATACGGCGCGTTTCTTATGCGGAAAATGATGCGTCCGATTTACGACATGACCTGTACGGCGCGTTCCATTTCCGCAAATGACCTCAGCAAGCGCATCGATACCGTCCATTCCCACGATGAACTGAAAGAATTGGCGGAAACGTTCAACGAAATGCTGGATCGCATACAGGCGTCCTATGAACAGCAGAATCAGTTTGTTTCCGATGCCTCCCATGAGCTGCGCACGCCGCTTTCGGTCATTTCCGGCTACGCGAATCTCCTGCGCCGCTGGGGCAGCGGGGACGCGGAAATAAGGGACGAGTCCGTTGCGAAAATCGTGGAGGAGACCGAAAATATGCGGCAGCTTGTGGAACGCCTTCTGTTTCTGGCGCGGGCCGATCAGAAAACCCAGCCCATCCGCTTTGAGCGGTTTAACGTCAGCGGGCTGGTGCAGGATATTGCCGAAGATACCGAACTGATCAGCGGGGAACATTTCATTGTGTCGGAGATAGAGCCGGATGTTTTCCTTACCGCGGACCCGGATTTAATCAAACAGGCGGTGCGTGCGGTACTGGAAAACAGCATGCATTATACGCCTTCAGGCGGGACCATCCGTGTTTCCTGCCGCCGGGGAGACGGCTGTGTTGAAATTGAAGTCGCCGATACCGGCATAGGAATCGCGGAAAAAGACCTTCCTTATATTTTCGACCGCTTCTATAAAGCCGATACCGTGCGGTCGCGCGAAGCAAAGGAATCGTCCGGGCTGGGGCTGTCCATCGTAAAATGGATTGTGGAACGCCACAGCGGAGAAATCCGCGTGGAAAGCAAGCCCGGAACAGGAACAAAAATCCGGTTTATCCTGCCGGAAGAACAGAATACGGAAGCGGACGAACGCCCGGTCTGAATGGGAACGAGACCAGTAAAAACAGACAATGATAAAATACCCCCTGATGCAGGATAATAAGCTGCGTCAGCGATCGTAAATCAAAACCACGCGTTGAACGCGTGGTATGCACAAGCCCTAGAAGGGCATAGTACTGGCATACGTCTTAAGACGCACTGAAATAGTTTACCAACCGCATTACTTTTACAGGCCGCCGCTAAAGCGGCCTTCTTTTATGCCTTTGATTCCTTGCTACCCGTAAACGGGTCTATATATTCTTTAAAACTTATCTGATCTGCGGCAATATCCTCTTGCAATTGATTTTTGATATATTCTTCAATTGCTTTTTTATTGCGGCCTACCGTGTCAACATAATATCCACGGCACCAAAAATGCCGAGTTCCATACCTGTATTTTAAGTTTGCATGTCTATCAAATATCATCAAGCTACTTTTTCCCTTAAGATACCCCATGAATTGTGCTACGCTAATGTGCGGCGGTATACTCACCAACATGTGAATATGGTCTGGGCATGCCTGTGCTTCAATGATTTCTACGCCTTTTTGCTCACACAATTTTCTCAGTATCTTCCCTATATCCGCTTTTATCTTCCCATATATTTCTTTTCTACGATATTTTGGAGCAAATACAACATGGTACTGGCATCTCCACTTCGAATGTGATAGACTTTGTATGTCTTTCATGACATAACCTCCTTTTGTTTTCTTAATGCGGTTGGCAAACCTGCATCTATTTTAACAAAAGGAGGTTTTCTTGTATCTAAAGATTTTTTATCCCACCAGCAAAGCTGGTGGTTCTTTGCGCTTAAGCTATAATAGAAAAAAGAGATGCTTTTTAAAAGGGCATCTCTTTTTCTTTCTATGGTATAAAATCCACCAGTTCTGTGAAGTGATAACCTGTAAGTAGACAGAAAAACCACTGTTTACTTACAGGTTATACTTTTATTGGGGAGTGAAAAAGGATGGGTAAAAAAGGTGGAACAAGAAGATATTTCAGTAAAGGGTACAAACTTTCAGTTGTAAAGAGGAATATCGATGGTGAGAGCAGCGGAAAGCTTTCAAAAGAATTGGGATTAGACAAATCACGGATCTGCCATTGGGCAAGAGCATACCGGGATAAAGGTGAGATTGGGCTGGAGACGAAACGGCATCCTGGGAACCCTTTACTCACTTATCAAAAACGAAAAAGATTATCCACGGAAGATCAATTGCGATATGAGTTGGCAAAAAAGGATATTGAACTGGCTAAGCTAAAAAAACTGTTAGAATATCAGAGGGGGAATGCCGGAAAAGGCAGCTGAAGCGGCTATACTACAACTCCATATTAGAATTAAGCAGTCATTATGCAACCATCTGGCTATGTCAGGAATTTGGTGTATCACGGTCGGGATATTACAAGTGGATACGCCGTAAGGATAAGCCGAATTATTCGGAAATTCAGAAGCACGAAATCATTTCCATGATTCGAGAAATACATAGTGAAAAGCCAAGCTTTGGTTATCGGAGAATCCGTAACCGCATTTTAGCCAATACCGGCTGGTACGTCTGTCTGCCCCGTGTTTTAGCCTGTATGCGGGCCGCCGGCATTCAGTCGAAAGCAAGAAAGAAAAAGCACTGGGGCGGAGTGGGAAAGCCTCATCCTGTCTTTCCAAATATCCTCGCCCGTCAGTTCTATTCACAGATACCCTTACAAAAAGTTGTAACAGACATTACAGAGTTTTATTGGCATGGCAGGAAATGCTTCTTTACTTGTTATTTGGATCTATTCAACAACGAGATGCTTTCCTGGAATCTTGACTTCCGAGAGGATTTGCCCTTTATTCTGAAGCCCTTAAAAGAATTTCTTCAAATCCGTCGAAAAGCCTCTGTACAGAAGACTATCATCCACACAGACCAGGGATCGCAATATTGCTCTCCGGCTTTTACCACCCTGCTGAAACGTAACGGTATTATTCAAAGCATGTCCCGAGCCGGGACTCCTCACGACAATGCTGTCATCGAAAGTTTCTTTGGCTGGTTTAAAGAGGAGTTAAATCTTGATTTTCATTTCAAACAATTAAATGACATTTTCCTGGTTATCAAACAAGCTGTGACCTATTTTAATTTTCAAAGGCCTGTATCTAAACTGAATTACAAAACCCCTGTCCAGTTTCGTTTGGACAGGGGTACATAAAAATTGTTTTTTCTGTCTACTTTCTATTGACCAGTTCACTTAGCTGGAGGTTTTGACTATCTTATCATTTCTTGCAAAGAAAAGTATCCGGTGTTACAATAATCCAAAATAGAAACTTCTAATTAAATGTTTTGCTCCCCGGATTTTCCCCTTCCTTTATCAGTCTCAATACGGTCAATACCATTCGAGGTGGAACTTTATGGATGATAAGCTCAAAATTCGCAATAGACTGAAAACCTGCGTAATGCTTGGTTCGTTTTCCTTTGGACTGATGGCTTTTCTTCTGCCGATTTACAGCAAACAAATCGGAGGAAACGCGGTAACCATCGGAGGAATGTTTTCCGTTTTCAGCATTGTCACGTTCCTGCTTCGCCCTTGGATTGGAAAAGGAATCGACCGCTAGGAAGAAAGCGGTTTATTGTCTGCTCCTTTTTGTTTTACGCGGCTTCCATGTTTCTGTTCTCTGTTTCAACCAGCATTACGCTTTTGTATATCAGCCGGTTAATACAGGCGGTCGGCGCGTCGTTTATGTGGGTTACGGCTTATTCCATCGCGATGGATCTTTCGGACACGGAAAAGCGGGGTTCCTCCATTGGGCAGGTCGACGGAGCCAGCGCCAAAGGCGCGGTTTTGGGCGCTTGTATTGGTTTTGCGATTTTGGGCAGCGTGCCCTTTCTGCGCGGATGGAGCGCTTTGTTTAAAGGGTATGCTGTTTTGTCTCTCGCCGCGGCGCTGATTGCCTTCCGGTTTATCCCGGAAACAAAAAAAGAAATGCAGAAGGAAGAACATCTTCCGAATGAAAAAAAGCAGTTCGATAAAAATTTTCTGAAATTGCTGGCCATTGTTTTTATCAGCTCGATTTCGGCCTCCATGCTAAGTCCGCTGCTGATGATTTATCTTCAGGACAAATTCACGACGGAACCGAGTGTCATAGGGCTTGCCTACATACCGGCGGCCTTGGTCTATGCCCTGCTGCCTTCGAAGCTGGGAGGGGTCAGCGACAAAATCGGCCGGATTCCTCCGATGATTTTCGGGCTTTTGGGGTCCGGAATCGTATCCTTTGGGTTTACATACTGCAACAGTCTTGCCGTTTTAGTTCTTCTGTGGGTACTG
Source organism: Caproiciproducens galactitolivorans (assembly GCF_026672255.1). Taxonomy (GTDB): domain Bacteria; phylum Bacillota; class Clostridia; order Oscillospirales; family Acutalibacteraceae; genus Caproiciproducens; species Caproiciproducens galactitolivorans_A. Next base: position 208,685 of record NZ_JAPOHA010000003.1, read on the forward strand.
GAATCGGTCGGAACGGTTATGGCGTCGCCCGCGGAAGAAGCGATGGTGGCGGACTTGACGCAGGAGAATTTCCGCGGTTCCGCTTATGGCTTCTATCTTTTTATATCCAGTTTGGGCGCGGCGATCGGCCCGCTGCTCGGCGGCTGGCTGTATGATTTTGCAGGGCACGCGGTTCCGTTTTATTTGAATGGGGCGATTTTGCTGCTCAATGCGCTGCTCGTTCTGATTTTATTTCAAAATCCGTTTTATCGGGAAAAGGTTTCCGGGAATGATTCTCCGGGTTAAAGGTCCCGGCGGGAGTTTCCATCGATCAATTTAGGAGCGGAACCTTCGTGAAGCCGATCATAATTGAAGTACCGGAAATCCAAAAGCCATAAAAAAAGTTCGCCCAAAAAAGCTGTGGGATGATATCCCATAGCTTTTTTGGGTATAGTAAGAAATGCAAAAATGGAAAAGGGCGTGATATTATGCGAAATATGCAGGAAAAAGCGAATCGGCTTATCCATGAAAAATCTCCTTATCTTCTTCAGCATGCTTATAATCCCGTGAACTGGTATCCATGGGGGAACGAAGCGTTTGAAACGGCAAAAAAGGAAGACAAGCCGGTTTTCCTTTCCATCGGCTATTCGACCTGCCACTGGTGCCATGTGATGGAGCGGGAGAGTTTTGAGGACGCGGAAGTTGCGGAAAGACTGAACCGCGATTTCGTCTGTATCAAGGTGGACAGGGAAGAACGCCCCGACGTGGACGCGGTTTACATGGAGGTGTGTCAGGCATTGACCGGCAGCGGCGGCTGGCCCCTGACGATTTTCATGACGCCGGAGCAGGAGCCTTTCTTCGCGGGCACTTATTTCCCCAAAAACTCACGGTTTGGCTCGATAGGACTGATGGATCTGCTGGGCTCGGTCGCGCAGCAGTGGCGTGACCGCCGCGAGAAGATCGTCCGGTCGGGAAAAGAGATTACGGAGGCAATTCGGGGCGGTGCGGAAAAGAAAACGGGCCAGCCGTCCAAACAGTTCATTCACGACGCGGAAAAGCAGCTTTCCGATCATTTTGACAGCCGCAACGGCGGCTTTGGCCGGAGCCCGAAATTCCCTACGCCGCAGAACCTTTTCTTTTTGCTGCGTTTTGCCATGCTGGAAAACGAGGAGCGGGCGCTGGAGATGGTTGAAAAAACCCTGCGGCAAATGTACCGCGGCGGCATTTTTGACCATATCGGCTACGGCTTTTCCCGCTATTCAACGGACGCGGAGTGGCTGGTTCCGCATTTTGAAAAAATGCTGTATGACAACGCCCTGCTGACGATGGCTTACCTTGAAGCCTATCAAATTACCAGAACCGGCTTTTATAAAATGGTTGCGGTGAAAGTCATGGATTATGTCTTACGGGAAATGACGGACATCGGCGGAGGATTTTATTGTGCGCAGGACGCGGACAGCGAAGGGGAAGAAGGAAAATATTATGTCTTTACCCCCGGAGAGATTTTGTCGCTTCTGGGGAAGGAGGACGGGGAAGCGTTCAACCGGACCTTCCATATCACGGAAGACGGAAATTTCGAAGGGAAAAGCATTCCCAATTTGATCGGTCAGGAAGATGATCAAATAATGGAGGAGAGAATCGGGCGGCTGCTTCCTCGCGTTTATCAGTACCGGAAAGAACGTACCGAGCTGCGCGTGGACGACAAGATTCTCACCTCATGGAACGCGCTGATGATTGCCGCTCTGGCAAAAGCATACCGCATTTTAGGCGATTCGCAGTATCTTGATGCGGCGGAAAAAGCAATGCGTTTCTTAACAGACCATCTGATGAACGAAAACGGCGGGCTTCGGGTTCGCTGGCGCGACGGCGAAGCCGCGGGGGTCGGCGGGCTGGACGATTACGCCTTTTCCGTTTGGGCGCTGCTGAACCTGTACGACGCCACGTTTGATGTGCATTATCTGGAACTGGCCGCGGCACTGAATCAGGAAATGATAAACCGCTTTTACGATAAGGAAAACGGCGGCTTTTTCCTCTCCGACAAGGAAGCGGAGCCGCTGATCCGCCGCCCGAAAGAAACCTACGACGGCGCCATTCCTTCCGGAAATTCCGTTGCCGCGTCCTGCATGCTGAAGCTGTTCGCGCTGACTGGAGACACAAAACTGCGGGAGACTGCGGAAGAACAGCTTGCGTTTTTAGCCGCAGCCGCGCAGGGTTATCCGGCCGGATACTGCTTTGCCCTGCTTGCGATGATGTCCGCGCTGTACCCTTCCAAGGAAATTGTCTGCGTCGTGAAAGACAAAGCGGAGATGGAGCCGCTGAAAGCCCTGTTCCGCAAAAAATTCCTGTTTAACACTGCGGTACTCGTCAAAAACGCGGAAAATGCGGAGCGGCTGGAAAAGGTTGCGGAGTTTACGAAAGCCTATGCGCCGGACAAAGAAAAAAGCGCATACTTTGTTTGTGAAAACAATGTATGCGCGCCCCCGGTCTATACCCTTGAGGAACTCGAAAAATTACTCTGAAACGGTTTTGGCCGCGTCTTCGCACGTCCGCATGGCTAAAATCGTCTGTTCAATCAGCTTGTCCAGATCCCAGCCGAGCATTTCCGCTCCGTTTCGGATGACGTCGCGAGAGCAGCCAGCGGCAAAACTCGCAGTTTTGAATTTCTTCTTGACGGATTTTAATTCCAGATCCTGCACGCTTTTTGAAGGCCGCATCAGAGCCACGGCGCCGATCAGCCCGGTCAGCTCGTCCACTGCGTAAAGCACCTTTTCCATGGTGTGCTCCGGCTTGATATCCACCGTCAGGTTATACCCATGGCTTGCCGTCGCATGAATGATATCCTCGCTGATCCCGTTTTCCCGCATGATTTCCTGCCCGCGGATACAGTGTTCCTCCGGGTAACGTTCAAAGTCCAGATCGTGAAGCAGCCCGACGATGCCCCAGAAATCCTGTTCCTCTTTAAAACCGAGCGTATCCGCAAAATACCGCATGGTGCCTTCGACGGTCAGGGCATGCTTCAGATGAAACGGGTCCTGATTGTATTTTGTGAGCAAAGCCCAGGCCTGCTCGCGGGTGATGTTCAGATTCATGTGAAATCCTTCCCTTCCGTATCCTTTTTCGTTGGATTTGCCTTTTATCATACTGTGCGGAGAATAAAAAGTCAATACATTACTATCATGATAGGAAAAGTAGGTTATTTTTTCTATACGGCCATTGTAAACGCCGAACCGTTACGCTATAATTTAAACCGAAATAAACGGGGACATTGGCGGGAAAACGCCGATGCTGCGCATACAGGTGGGAATTTTTATGTTGAACGAATTTTCCAGGTCGGAGCTCCTGTTCGGAGCGGCTGCCATGCAAAAGCTTCAGGAAGCGGCCGTTGCGGTCTTTGGGGTCGGCGGGGTCGGTTCTTATACGGTGGAGGCGCTGGCGCGCGGGGGAATCGGGCGCATCGCGCTGTTTGACGACGACAAGGTCTGCCTTACCAATATCAACCGCCAGATGATCGCTACGCGAAAAACGATCGGAAAGCCGAAGGTCGAGGTAATGCGCGACCGCATTCTGGATATTAACCCGAATGCGCAGGTCGAAATCTACCCGATGTTTTATACGGCGGAAAACGCCGACACAGTGGATTTGTCCGGCTTTTCCTATATTGTGGACGCGATTGATACGATTTCTTCCAAGCTGGTTCTGATCGAAAAGGCAAAAGCGGCGGGGGTTCCGATTATCAGCTGCATGGGAGCGGGAAACAAGCTGGACCCGACGAAATTTGAAGTGGCGGATATCTATCAAACCTCGGTTTGCCCCCTTGCCCGCGTAATGCGGACCGAACTTCGCAAGCGGAAGGTAGACTCGCTGAAAGTAGTGTATTCGAAAGAGCCCGCGCTTACCCCGCTTGCGGATGAGGCGAACAGCTGTAAAAATCACTGCGTCTGCCCGCCGGGAACCAAACGGAAATGTTCCGTCCGGCGCCAGATTCCCGGAAGCAACTCGTTTGTGCCGCCCGTTGCCGGAATGATTCTGGCCGGTGAAGTGATTAAAGACCTTATAAAATAACATATCCGAATGAAAACAGGTTCTTTTGGGAGCCTGTTTTTTTATCGAGAAAGGCACGCCGGATGTCGGCGGGAATCCGTCTCCTCATGACACTTTATGTAGCGGTATTTGCATGGAATATGAATATATGTACGAAAATGCAATCAATTAAAATAATTTTGCATATTTTCTATTGCAAACTTGCAGATATAATGATAAAATCATATTCAAGCAAAGGCGCTTAACTTAAATATGTTGGGCGCCTGTCTTTTTACCCCGAACGCTTTGCTGTGATAAAGCATTTTAGTGTTAATGTGGAGCATAAATAAAGAATATAGAAAAAGAAGAGAGGTTTTATGAATGAAAAAGAGGAAAAGACTGCTGTCGGCCGTACTTGCGGCGGTAATCGCCTGTTCCGGCCTGGCGGCCTGCTCCGGTGGCAAAGGGGCGTCGAGCGGTTCCCCAGCATCCGGGACAAAAAGCCGCGCGCAGGACACGCTGATCTACGCGCAGGGCGCGGATCCAAGGGGACTGGACCCGGCGCTGGTTGACGACGGCGAATCGGCAAAAATCATTGTCAACATTTACGAAGGTCTTTTGAAGTACAACAAAGATTCCACAGAAGTGGAGCCCTGCCTCGCGGAAAGCTGGGATGTCAGCAAAGACGGCCTTACATACACCTTCCACCTGAAAAAGGGCGTGAAATTCCACGACGGCACGGACTTCAACGCGGACGCGGTGAAATTCAACATTGACCGCCAGATTCCGCCGAAGGTAACGGAGGACATGGGCTACGCCGGCTTTGTATTCGGTTCGGTTAAGAGCGTGGAAGCGGTCGACCCGTACACGGTGAAGATTAACATGAAAGCGGCCTGCACGCCGTTCCTCAATAACCTTGCCATGTCCCTCGGCGCGCCGATGATCAGCCCGAAAGCGCTCCAGGATAATCAGAACAATGTAAACGAACATCCCTGCGGCACCGGCCCGTACAAATTTGTGAGCTGGACCAAGAGCCAGAACATTGTTTTGACCCGCAACGACAATTACTGGGGAACCAAGGCGGTTACCAAAAACGTAATCTTCAAGTTTATCAAGGATAATTCCGCGCGTGTTGTCGCACTGAACAACGGGGAAGCGGATGTTATCGATGGAATCGACGCCACCGTTGTCAGCCAGATTCAGAGCGCGGGGAACAAAATCTACGAAGCGCCCGGCATGAATATCAACTATATGGCTTACAATACGACCAAAGCGCCGTTTACGGATGCGAAAGCCCGCACCGCGGTTTCGCAGGCGGTGAATGTTCCGGAACTCGTAAAGAGCCTTTATCAGGGGTATTCCGATCCGGCAACGTCCGTCATGCCTTCCTTTATGCCCGGCTACGACGCCGGCATCAAGCAGGTCCCCTATGACGCGGCTGCGGCGAAAAGCGCTTTGGCGGCGGCGGGCATAAAATCCGTTCATATGATTACCTATTCCAACCCGCGGCCGTACAACACGGCGAACGGCCAGGCGCTTGCCGAAGCGGTTCAGGGCTACCTGAGCAAGGTCGGCGTAAAAGCCGTTATCGATTCCTACGACTGGACCACATACAAAGAGAAAGTGAAAGCGGGCGATTACGACATCTGCTTCTACGGCTGGACGGGCGACAACGGCGATCCGGACAACTTTATGGAGCTGATGACCGACAAGGACCCGACCATGAACGTCGCGCGTTACAACAACCCCGCATTTAAAGCGCTGATCGACAAGGGCGTTGCCGCGCCCGCGGGCGACGCGCGGAACAAGATTTATACCGACCTTGAAAACATGGCTGCCAAAGAGGCTGTATGGCTCCCGATTTCCCACGGAAAGACCCTTTGCGGGTACAGAAGCAATGTGAAAGACTTCTACTACCACATGACCGGCGTTGTGTTCCTTTCCGGTGTTTCCAAAGGTTAACTGGCGTTTGCCGGACAACGCAGAAACTTCTGAATCTTCTATAAATGCCGGAGGTTGTACGTTACGACTTCCGGCATTCTCCTGTTTTCTTCGGATGACTGCAACGAAAGGTTGTTAATAATGTTCAAATATATTGTCAAGCGCATTCTGATGCTGATTCCCGTACTGCTGGGCGTTTCCGTCATTGTGTTCTTAATTATGCGCGTCTTTTCGCCGGACCCGGCTCCGATTGTTTTGGGGCAGCATGCAACGGCGGAGGCCGCAAACGCGTGGCGGGCGGCAAACGGCCTGGACAAGCCGCTTTACATTCAGTTCTTTGATTTTCTGAAGGGCGCCGTTACCGGAAATCTGGGGACTTCCTACTACACCAAAACGCCTGTTACACAGGAGATTTTGGCCCGGTTCCCGGCAACCATCGAGCTTGCGCTTGCCGCAATCATTTTAGCGTCCGTTTTCGGAATCCTGATCGGCGTCATTTCCGCCGTGAAAAAGAATTCCGTATTTGACCACGCCGGCATGCTGCTTGCGCTGATCGGCGTTTCCATGCCGATCTTCTGGCTGGGCATTCTGCTGATCATCCTGTTTGCCGGTGTCTGGCACATCCTGCCTTCCGGCGGCAGAATCGATCCGCTGCTGCAGCCCGTTGTGTCGAGCGGGTTCTATATTTATGACACGCTTGCTTCCGGCGATACCGAAGCGTTCGCCGACGTCCTGCGGCACTTAATCCTTCCGGCGCTGGCGCTCGGAATGTACTCCATGGCGATTATTACCCGCATGACGCGTTCCAGCATGCTGGAAACCATGAATCAGGATTACATACGTACGGCGCGCGCGAAGGGCATTTCCGAAAACCGGGTGGTTTCGCACCATGCCCTGCGCAACGCGATGATTCCGGTTACGACGGTTATCGGCCTGCAGCTCGGTTCCCTTTTGGGCGGCGCGGTTTTAACGGAAACCGTGTTTTCCTGGCCGGGAATCGGCAACTATACCGTAGAATGCATCCTGAAATCCGACTTTCCGGTCGTTCAGGGGGTCGTCCTGCTGATTGCCTGTATTTTTGTGCTGATCAACCTTGCGGTGGATATCATCTATGCATTCATTGATCCCCGCATCAAATTTTCAAAGAAGGAGGCTTAGCCTGTTATGCGTATTCATCAAGCGGAACTTCCGCAGCCCGAATTTCCGGAGCAGACGGCCGACCTTCCGGAAAAGCCGGAATCCCAGTTAAAAGAGATGTGGGAGGCGCTTTGCGAGGACAAAGCCGCCCTTACCGGCCTGTTTGTGATTCTGTTTCTTGTACTGGTCGCCATCTTCGGGCCGTTTATCATGCCCTGCGACCCGAATCTTTCCGATATGACGAAAAGCTTTATCTGGCCGAATTCCGAGCACTGGTTCGGCACCGACCAGCTTGGCCGCGATATTTTCAGCCGTGTCATTTCCGGTACGCGCATCTCCCTGACCGTCGGCCTGAGCGCGGTTGCCATTTCCCTGACCATCGGCGTGGTGCTTGGCTCCATTGCCGGATACCGCGGCGGCAAAACGGATACCGTGATCATGCGTTTTATGGACATGATGCTTGCGATTCCCTCCATTCTTCTGGCGATCGCCTTCATGGCGGCGCTGGGCAAGGGCATCGACAAGGCGGTTATCGCCATCGGCCTTGTTTCCATTCCGGAATACGCGCGGATTGTGCGCGGATGTATCCTGTCCGTTAAGGAAAATGACTATATCCAGGCGGCGCGCGTCATCGGCAATAAAAACAGCCGCATTATCTTTAAACATATTCTTCCCAACGTTCTTTCCTCGATTGTGGTGCGGGCGACGCTGGGTATTTCCACCGCCGTTCTGGACACCGCGGCGCTCGGCTTTCTGGGCCTCGGCGTACAGCCGCCGGCAGCCGAATGGGGCGATATGCTGGGCCGGGCAAGGGGCTTTATTTTCACCGCGCCCTACACGCTGATTTTCCCAGGCGTCGCCATTACTCTGACGGTTCTGGCGTTCAACCTGCTTGGCGACGGCCTGCGCGACGCGCTGGACCCGAAAATGAGAAAGAATTGAGGGCGGTGAATTTTCATGTTACTTGAAGTAAACCATTTAAAGACGGAATTTCAATTGAAGCATGGTACGGTCAACGCGGTGAACGACATCAGCTTTTCGATCAATAAAGGCGAGATTCTTGCAATCGTCGGCGAATCCGGTTCCGGAAAGAGCGTCACCTCTCTTTCCGTAATGGGACTGGTACGGGAGCCCGGCAAAGTGGCGGGGGGCGAAATCCTCTTCAAGGGCGAGGACCTTTTGAAAAAGAACGCGAAGGAAATGCAGGCCATTCGCGGTGACCAGATTTCCATGATCTTTCAGGAGCCGATGACTTCGCTGAATCCGGTTTACCGCATTAAGGATCAGATTATGGAAAGCATTATGACGCATATGAAGCTTTCGAAAAAAGAAGCGTGGGAAAGGGCGGTGCATATGCTGGAAATCGTCGGCATCCCTTCCCCGAAAGAGCGCGCAATGGATTATCCCCACCAGATGAGCGGCGGGATGCGGCAGAGGGTCATGATCGCCATGGCGCTTGCCTGCCGTCCGGAGCTTTTGATTGCGGACGAACCCACCACCGCGCTGGACGTGACGATTCAGGCGCAGATTCTGGATCTTCTGTACCATATGCGCGAAAAATTCAATATGGCGGTGCTGCTGATTACGCACGACCTCGGCGTGGTTTCCGAAGCGGCGGACCGCGTCCTTGTGATGTACTGCGGCCAGATTGTTGAGGAAGCGGATGTGCGCTCCTTATTTGCAAATCCGATGCATCCCTATACGCTGGGCCTTTTGAAATCCATCCCCCGGCTGGAAGATGAAAGCGAAGAGCCGTTATATATGATTCAGGGGATGGTTCCGAACCCGCTGAAAATGCCGGCGGGCTGCCCGTTTTCAGACCGCTGCGACCGGTGCATGGAGCGCTGCCGCAGGGAAGTGCCCGAATTAAAGGAAACCGACGGCCATAAAGTGCGCTGCTTCCTTTACGATTGTGAAGAAGGGGAGGCGCGGGCATGAGTGAAGTTTTGGTTGAGGTTAAAAACCTGAAAAAATACTTTCATCTGGAGCATGATTTTTTTGGACGACCGACTTCGGTTCTGAAGGCGGTCGACGACGTTTCGTTTTCGATACAGAAAGGGGAAGCCTTCGGCCTTGTCGGGGAATCCGGATGCGGAAAAACCACGATCGGCAAAATGCTGGTGAACCTGTACACGCCGACGAGCGGAGAAATTCGGTTCGAAGGCACCGATCTGACGAAACTGTCCGAAGAAAAGCGCCGCGGCTTCTGCAAGGATATCCAACTGATTTTTCAGGACCCGTACGCGTCGCTGAATCCCCGTATGACCGTCGGCGACATCATCGCCGAGCCGATTAAAATCAACAAGCTGCTTCCCGGCAATGAGGTTGAAAAAAGGGTAACGTACCTGCTGAACTGCGTTGGGCTCGCCAATCATCTGCGCAACCGCTATCCGCACGAATTTTCCGGCGGGCAGCGCCAGCGCGTCGGCATTGCGCGCGCGCTCGCGGTGCAGCCGAAGCTGATTGTCTGCGACGAGCCGGTTTCGGCGCTGGACGTTTCGATACAGGCGCAGGTGCTGAATTTGTTGGATGAGCTGAAAGACGAATTCGGGCTTACCTATTTGTTTATCGCTCATGGCTTGAATGTTGTAAAGCATATCAGCGACCGTGTGGGCGTTATGTATCTGGGAAAGTTGGTGGAAATCGCGCCGAAAAAGGAATTGTACGCGAATCCGCTGCACCCTTACACACAGGCGCTCCTTTCGGCGATTCCGTCCATTGACCCGACAAAGCCGAAGAAACGGATTATCCTGACCGGCGACGTTCCCAGCCCGATCAATCCCCCCGAGGGCTGCCGCTTCTGCTCGCGCTGCTTTAAGAAAACGGACGGCTGTAAGGAATATGTGCCGAAACTGCGCGAAATTTCCCCCGGTCATTTTGTCGCCTGCCGCCTGTACGAGGAATAAAGAACCGGATTCTTTTCCGGTCGGAATAAAACAAAAAGTGCTGTTTGGACTTTCTGTCCGAACAGCACTTTTTTGTTTATGCAATCCCATTAGCGGTGCCGGGGAAATCGGAAAAACTGTTTCAAAGCGAAAAGACATGGCTTCGGTTCCCTGCTCAAGTCCTATGCATGAGCGGGAGGGGTGCGCCTGCTTCTGCGCATGGAGAGCAAATGTTTTTTATTATTCTTTATAGATTCTATCTTGACAATATCCCAGATCAATGCTATAACTGTATTAATACAAATAATACAGTACAGCAGGGGTGAAATTCGTGTTTACATTGGATTATAAAAGCAGACTTCCCATTTATGAGCAGCTTTATAAATCCATTACGAAGATGGCTGCACTGGGCGCAATGGACAAGGACGAACCTTTGCCAAGCGTCCGGGCACTGGCGCAGGAGCTGGGCGTAAACCCGAATACAGTGCAGAAAGCTTACCAAATGCTGGAACGGGATGGAATTATCTATTCGGTTCCGGGGAAAGGCTCGTTTGTTTCCGGCGGCGGGGCGGCGATCGACCAGCAGCGGGAAATTGCCGGTAAGAAGCTGGAGGAAGCGGTTTTGGCCGCCGCGGACTGCGGCATGGAAAAGTCGGAAATCCTTGCGAAGGTTAATGCTATTTTTAACGGGAGGGGTCATTAGATAATGATAGAAGTAAGGAATCTTACGAAAAAATTCAATTCGGTCAACGCGCTGGACGGGATTTCTTTTTCCATCGGCTCCGGTTCGCTGTTTGGCCTTGTCGGCTCAAACGGAGCGGGAAAATCGACGTTCCTGCGCACCCTGGCGGGGATATACGAACCGGACGGCGGCGAGATTCTGGTTGATGGAAAAACGCCTTTTGAAAATTCGGATGTAAAATCCAAGCTGTTTTTTATTTCGGATTATCCGTATTTCCTGCCGCAGGCTACCCTGAACGATATGGCGGATTTTTACATACGGATTTATCCGAACTGGAGCAAAAAACGTTATGAGGAACTTTGCAGGCTGTTTCCCATCAGCGCAAAGGATAAAATCAGCAATATGTCGAAAGGAATGCAGCGGCAGGCCGCGCTGATCTGCGCGCTGGCGGCACAGCCGGACTATCTGCTGCTCGACGAAATATTTGACGGGCTGGACCCGGTTATGCGCCAGCTTTTGAAGCGGATTGTTTCCGGCGAGGTTGCCCAGCGCGACATGACGGTGATCGTGGCTTCGCACAACCTGCGCGAGCTGGAGGATTTCTGCGATCATATCGGCCTGTTCCACAAGGGCGGGGTGGTTTTCGAACGCGATCTGGACGAATTGAAGCTGGGAATCAACAAGGTTCAGGCGGTATTGAAGCCAACGCCGGACATCCGCGAATTCGCTCCGCTCGACATTGTAAAAATGGAAAACCGCGGTTCTCTGGTCAACCTTGTCGTGCGCGGTTCTAAAGAAGAGATCTTAAATAAAATCAATTCGCTTCATCCGATCTTCGTCGAAATTTTGCCGCTTACGCTCGAGGAAGTATTTATCAGTGAAATGGAGGTGGCCGGCTATGACATCGACAATATTCTTAACTGACGGTTGGCGGGAGTTTAAAGTAACTTTTTGGATGGCATTGAAAAAAATCCGCGGCATGATAGCGCTGCTGATGCTGCTCATGTTTATCGGTTTTCCTATGATTATCATGATCATGATGTCGAACGTTGTGAATAATACGCAGCAGGTTTTCACGGTGGATACGCTGAATTCCGCGTACACAGACGGTGTTTCTTTGATGCTGATCTTTGTTATGATGCTTCTCCTGATTTTCACAGTGGTTATCGCCGTTATGTTGTTCTGTTACCTGCATCGGAAACGAAGTGTGGATCTGTTTCATTCCCTTCCAATCCGGCGCACCCCCATGCTGCTGGGGCGGTACTTCGCCGGGCTGACCGCGCTCTTTGCACCGATTCTGCTGAATTTTATAATCGTGTCGATTATTGGATTATCCTACCGCATTGATATGCAATACAGTTTTTCGTTTGTCGGGGGCAAAATGCTGTGGTGTATGCTGATGATTGCCGCGGCGCTGACTTTTTCCGTATTTATGGCGGTCTGCACCGGAACGTCCTTTGATATGGTAATCTCCATCCTTGGCGTTAACGCCGCGTACCCGCTTCTGATCTATGTCTCCAGCGTGTTTGCGTCCCATCTTCTTCCGGGACTGAAAATTGCCTTAACACCGAAAACCACAGTGCTTACCGCGTTTTCTCCGTTTGCCGCGGGATTTCTTCCGCTGTTTTACCCATTTGGAAGGAACGGGGATTTAACAGGCGGCGTTTCCGCCGGTTTTCTCATCTGGTGGATTTTGTGCACCCTGATTCTGTTAGGTGCGTCCATCTTTCTCTGCCGCAGGCGGAAAAGCGAATGCGCGGAAAGTAATTTTGCCTTTCCTATTCCGAAAATCATCATCCGCTTCATGGTTACGGCAGTGTCCGGTATCGGCTTCGGCGTGCTGCTCCTGATGGCAACAGGCATGCCGGTCAGCTTCTTTATCGGTGTGATTTCCGGCTCGCTGGCCGCGCACATTGTGGTAGAAGCGGTTTATTCGCGTGGTTTTCAGCAAATGCGGAAAAGTTTTGCATGGTACGGCGTATTCGCGGCCTCTTTCCTTTTGTTCTACGGGGTACTGGCAACCGGATTTTTCGGGTACGATACCCGCGTGCCAAATGCCGCGGAGGTTGAAAAAATTGAAGTGACCGCGCCCAATTCCAGAGCTGAAAACCAATTTTACAGTGCAAATGAAAACGAACATTTCCGAAAAATCGGAGAACTCAGCCCGTCCATTAAGGATAAGGAGAACATCGGCAAAGTATTGAACATTCATCGCACTTTTACAGAAGATAACCGGAAAACATTCTTCCCCTACGCTTTAAAGGGCAGGGAATATGAGAATTTTGTCCTTACCTATCATTTGAAAAACGGCGGAGTAGTAAAAAGATCCTATTCCTATACTTATAACAACTCTGCGGAGGATGCGGCTCAAAGGCGATCGGATGAAATGATAGAACAAATTACCCAAATAGACGAATACCATAAAACCGCAAGCATTCTGTTTTATCTTGAACCGGAATATATCGACAGTTTAAATATTTCTATGATTTCCAAGAATGAAGAGGCAAAGGAAATTCCCGTCGTACTGAACCGAAATGAAAAGACGGAGCTGCTGGAAGCATTACGGAAGGACTGCCTTAACGGAACGGTCAACTGTGCGTTTAACCCTTACCGCAATGAAGAGAATTTTATGAACATCGTCTTCCGATACGCGGATCCGGTTACTTTAAAGGACGGAGAACTGAAAACCCTCCTCGGCGGGTACAGCGGCAAAATCAATATCCGGGGAACCAACAATTTTGCGCTGTACTCCAATGCGGTAAATACGAAAGCGGTCATTGATAAATATGGCTGGTGCAAATCAGGTTCAACTGCAAAATAAAAGCGATCATGGAAAAAGAATGTCTTTGAGTTAGAAAATTTTGATGCTTTCCGTTTGCAAACATCATCCAACGAAAAAGGTGCGAATGAAAATCGCACCTTTTTTGTTTATTACGGATTTCGTTTCAGCTTTGCCTGTCTGTCGGTCCCGCCCTTTCCATTCCGATTTTGACGGTAAAAAAGGAAAAAGAAAATTCCTATCAGGGGAATCTTGCCTTTTCTCTTAAAATAATACGGAAAACGGACGATATATAATATGAAAATAAAGATAAGGCTAAACCGGCCTTTTTGTTCGAATTGGATATATAAAGGAGGATTATCATGAAAAAATTTCTTTCCATGTTTCTGTCAATGGCCCTGCTCGCTGTTTCGGTGCCGGTGGCGGCCAATGCGGCGGATGGCGACGGCATTGTGGACAAGCATGGCGCGAAGACGTATCTGGGGCCTTCTTCGGCCTGGAGCGCCGAATGGAACGAGGACAGTTTTAAAGAAGTAACCAATAAAAGCGTTTCCTTTACGGGGAACCTGACAATAAAAGCGGGCGATATAAAAGACGTTGACGTTATGGGAAGCGGCTCGAAGCTGACCGTTTCCGGCGGTACGATGGGGAAGATCGACTGTGACGGCACGGCTGAAATTAAAGGCGGAACCATGAGCTCCGTAGATTCCACGGGCGGAGTAACTTTAAATACAGGTACGATTAAGGGAAACGTGGAAACCAGCCAAAAGGCGACGATCAACGGAAAGATTACGATATACGGTTCCTTAACCGCGCAGGATGTCGAGGCTTCTTCCTGCGACGGGGCATCGATTTCCGGCACGATGAAGGCGGGGAATTCCGTTGTTTTGAACAGCAAAAATTTAAAAGTAAAAGAGATCGACGGAGAGAATATGGCCGAGCTGAATTTAAAAGGCTATCAAGGCTTGCTGCCGACGGTTTCCAATATGCTCACAATCAATGTTGACGCAAGCAGCGCGGTAACGGCAAGCGGAAAACTAAAAGCGGGGAAACTGGTCATTGCGCAAAAAGGAGAATTTACAACCAATTATCCTTTGGAACTGGACACGCTCACCGGGCCGGGCACGCTTTCCTATCTTGCCGGAAAGCTGACCATTCACAACGCGATAACGGGGAAGCCGCTTCTGTCTTTTATCAATCCGGTACACAGCGGCGTAACGGCCTTTAAGGCAGACCGCGGAATGCTCACGGGGGACGAGCCCATGATCTACGATTACCAGCTCGACAAGAAATCCTCCGGCGACAGCGAAGATTTCGTTCTGACAAGCTCCTTAAAAGAGGGCGTCACCCTGAACAATTCGTCGCTGTACCTTGAAAAAGGGAAATCCGCTACGATACAGGCGACGGTAAAGCCCGCGTTTTCCGAGTTTGCGGAAGGAACCAAGATGGTATGGGAGCTGCACGGCGATACTTCCGCGTTTACCATCAGCGCAAATGATCAGAAACACAGCTGCGCGGTAACGGCGACCGGAACGGGTTCCGGCAAGGCGACGCTGGTGGCTTATCTGGTAGACGGCAGAGGAAGCAGACTGCTCGACTATAAATCCGATTCCTGCATTCTTACAAGCGGCTCCGCGTCCGCCCCGCAGGGTCCGGGCGGCCTTTCCCTTGACACCAGCGCGGTGACCGTGGGTATGGGGAATGTTTACTGCGTTCTCGCTTTAACGGATTCCGGCAGCGCTCCGGCTGCTCTGTCCTACAATTCCTCGGTCGCCACGGTTGGGAAAGCCTCCGTATATAATAAAGACGGGAAAAAGGGCTGGCTCTACCCGGTTACCGGCGTATCCAAAGGGCAGGTTACGATTGAAATTGGCGGCCAGAAAATGATTGCAACGGTCGCGGCGGGATGCATTGTGGTCGATACTTCTTCCTATACTATGAATCCCGGCGGAAAATATTTGATCGGGGTGAAAATCTACGGGCTTGACCGGAAAAGCCTGAATGTACACTCCGCGAACAACTGCACTACGGTGAATTATGCCGGAAAAGATCAGAAAGGGCTGGATCTGTACGAGGTTAAGGCGGGCGCGGAAGGAACCGGATTCGTCATTTTTGAAACCGGCAGCGGCCAGTCGGTGCAAACGCAGATCGAGGTGGCAAGCGGCGTTGTGCCTCACGGCGTGAGCGGGCGCATGATCGCAACGGCTTAACCTTTTACCCGAATATTTACAAAAGGGCATATCGGAAGAACCGCATGAGGGGGCTTTCGCATGTGCTCTTTTGCGTATTTGCTGTATGATGTTGCATTTTGTGATATAATAACGTAAAGATCAACGATAACTTTTTAAGGAGCTTTTATGCTGGCATTTAAACCGATTGAAGAAGATAATGTTGCCCGATTTTCCAAGTATTTTCAATGCCAAAAATCCAGGACATGTGATTATACGCTTGCCGGAACCTTTATGTGGAGGAAGTTTTTTTACAGTGAATATGCCGTGGAAGAAAAGATGCTGTTTTTTAGAGTCAAGTATATAAACGGGGTTACCGCTTTTACCTTTCCGATTGGATGCGGTTCCACCGAAGACGCGCTTGACCGTCTGGAAGACTACGCGCGCCGGAACAATCTGCGTCTGATCTTTTGTACCGTGCCGGAAGAAGGCCTTGCGATTTTGCAAAAACGCTACCGGGATGCGGTAACCTATACGGAAAGCCGCGACTGGTATGACTACCTTTATGTTGCCGAGGATATGCGCAGCTTTGCCGGCAGAAGATTCAGCGGGCAAAGAAACCATGTAAACAAATTTCGAAAGCTGTATCCGAATTACCGCTATGTTCCGATGAATGCGGAAAATATCGGGCGGGTAATCGAATTTTTCGACCGTTACGCTCCGGAGCATGTTAAGGACAGCCCGATTGCAAAGGAAGAAACCCTTCGCGCAAAAGAAATTTTGACGTATTTTCAACGCTTCGAACTGCTGGGCGGTTTTTTGGAAGTGGACGAGCAGATCGTTGCGTTTTCGGTTGGGGAAATCGTTGGAGATACGCTCTTTGTTCACATAGAAAAAGCGATGCGGGAATATGAAGGCTCTTATCAAATGATTGTGCAGCAATTTGCCCTGCACGAGGTAACGGAGGAAGTCCGTTATATTAACCGCGAAGATGATTCCGGCGATCTCGGTCTGCGGAAATCAAAACTGTCGTATCACCCGGTTCGTCTGCTGGAAAAATATTTTGTAACGGTTGAGGATTCTGCATGGAAATAAGAAACGGGCAGGATGGTTTCCCGGCGGAGATTTTCGCCGATACGAAGTTGAAAAACAGATTTTTTCCGATAGAATTCTAACGGACAAGCCGCAGCGGGCGGCGAATACGAAATAACACAGAAAAGGCGGGATGATTCATGGAAGCCGCGCAAAGGCGTGAGGAAATACTCGGCATTTTACAGGACAGCACGCAGCCGGTCAGCGCGAGTACGATTGCGGGCCGGTTTAAAGTCAGCCGTCAAATTATCGTGGGGGATATCGCGCTGCTCCGGGCGGCGAATCATGCCATTGCCGCGACGCCCCGGGGATATATTTTAACGGACGCCGCCGCCCAGACAGGCCGGCTGGTAAAAACCATTGCGTGCCGGCACGGGCGGGATAATCTGGCGCGCGAGCTTTATGTGATTGTGGACAACGGCTGCGGACTGATTGACGTGATCGTGGAGCATGCGGTATACGGGCAAATATCGGGTCAGCTTCATATCTTTTCCCGTTATGACGCGGACTGTTTTATGGAAAAGCTGGAAAAGGAAAAAGCGCTTCCTCTGTGCGATCTGACCGGCGGAGTGCATCTGCACACCCTGTCCTGTCCGTCCGAGGAAGCGTACGAACGGGTTCTTAACGAATTACGAAAAGACGGAATCCTGTTCGAGAAATAAAAACCTTGACAAATCGTGTTTTTTCCTTTACAATACAAACAACAGGTGTCAAGACATATGTAAACGTACTTATTGTTTAATATTGTAAAGAGGGATGTACATGAGAGAAAAAGAAACAAAATTAATCAGCATGGTCATTGCAGCGCTGCTTTGCGCAATTGGGATTGTCATTCCGATGTTTGCGCCGAAGATTATTTTGGAACCGGCTTCCTTTACACTGGCGAGCCACGTTCCGATTTTTATCGCTCTGTTTATTTCGCCGCCCGTTGCGCTGGCGGTGTCGGTGGGAACAACGCTCGGCTTTTTCTTTGCCGGCTTTCCGATTGTGGTTGTCCTTCGCGCTTTAAGCCATGTGCTGTTCGCACTCATCGGCGCACTGCTTTTAAAGAAGAACACCAGCCTACTTTCTTCCTTTGCCAAATCCGCTGGTTTCGGCTTGCTGCTTTCGGCTATCCATGCCGTCAGTGAAATTACGGTGGTTACCCTTTTCTATTTTGGAAACCATATGCCGACAAGCTATTATGCACACGGTTACTTTACCAGTGTCCTTCTGCTTGTTGGATTAGGAACGCTTATACATAGCATGATTGATTTCGGAATTTCCATTTTTGTCTGGAAGCCGCTGAGCCGGGTCATTCAGATTCCTGTTAACGCAAAAGAAGTCCTGAAAAAGGAAGTTGCCGTTAAATAAGCGTGTTTTAGCTCCCTTCTGCTTCGGTCCGCCGATGAACAGCCTCCAATTGTATGAAGGCCCCGAAGCAGGAAATTCAATTTTAAGGAGACCGGCGTCGTCATTCGAGCGGCGCCAGCCGAGTTGCGTTAAGCTGTAAAGACAGGCTGCCCTGAAACTCTATTTTCAGGGCAGCCTGTCTGCATGAGGAATATAGAGGGGGTTGGCAAATTAATTTACATTCCAAGTATAAACCGGCGTATCCAGTACTCCGGTCGGACTGGATGAAGATGTTACTGTACGGTTATTCGAACTCTCCCATGTAACATTGCCGTTTGCATCCTTTTTAATGAATTTAAATGTAAATGCAGTATTTGCCGGAACACTTACGGGTAAATACCATTCCGGATAGTTCGGGCACATCATGGCTTCCGTGCATTTGTTTGTGTCCCAGAAGCCCAGTTCGGGAATGCTGCCGACAACATAAATGTTTTCGCCGTAATTCGTGGAGGCTTTCACATGGAAAATGACCTGATTTTGGTCGCCGGACAGCACATTGTAGAGAATCCCGTTGCTTGCTGCGCCGTTGTTCGTAACCGTAACGGCGTTATCCCCGGAAGCGGCGCCGAGGGGGACGGTCGTTTTGATCATGGTAGAAGAGGACGAGAGGACCGTGGCCTGCGTGTTTCCGAATTTAACAGTCGGTGCGGTGCCGAAGTTTTTGCCATAGATATAAACGGTCGCTCCCGCGCTGCCCTGTGCAGACAGAATATCGCCAATCTCGGGGGCTGCGGAGTCGGCAGAGGTATAAGACCAAACATCGACCTCACCGCCCGACAGGGCAATTGGGCTGATTTTACCGTTTGATACGGTTGCGGAGTCGCCGAAAAGCATGGAACCGAGATAGTCGGAATACGCCCCGTTCGGCAGGCTGACGCTGACACTGGGAACGGTATACGATTTGTCCGGCTGGCGGTTCACGGCCACGACAACAACATTGTTGTAAAATTTGCGCTCAAAGACCATGACATTATCATCACTGTAAAGCACGGATGTTTCGCCGTAGGCAAGCGCATCGTTCGTTTGCCTTAAATCGGATAGCTTCCGAATCAGCTTATAAGCGGTTGTGTTTTGGTTGAAGCCGGACTGCTTTTGCATAAAGATTCTGCCGATGCTGTTATCGTTTGTTCCGGGGTTTACATATTGTTCGGTTCCGTAATAAATATTGGGGATTCCCCTTGAGGTGAGAAGTACCGCCAGCGAGGCGTTGAACGGCTTTTGATTTTGCTGCTGATATCCAAAACGGGGAACGTCATGATTATCGATAAACGTTACCGTCTGATTGGGATATTGGTAATCTTTTTGCGTATAGGCGAGCATATTTGCAAAATCGCGCATGGTCGTTGAAAAATCCCCGAAGCAGGTGGAGTTGGCACGATAATACTCAAAGTCGAGGTTGTTAACGCCCGTGCGCTTTGGGAAGCTGCAAAATTCGGAATATTTATCCGAGGGGCGTCCAATGAAGAATTCTCCGAACTGGGTGACTGTGGATTGTTTGTTTACGGAGTCCATCAGCCCCTTTACAAAGGCAGGGTTTTCATGCAGCGTCGCGTCGTAGCGAAGGCCGTTGATTCCCTGACCGTTCCAGTATTTCACAGCGCTTTCGAGGTAACTGACAACATTTGCGTTTTCATGTGAAAAATCGGCGAGCGAGCCAAGGTCTTTGTTGCGGTAGCCCCATACGGAATTATCGCCGCCCCTGTCCCCGAACTGGTGGAACCAACCGTTTGCGTCGTTGTTCGGGTCCGCAAGAAGATTTTCAACTTTGCCGTCGCCATTGTAATCGTAGGGCTCCCCGTCGGCATTTATCGCATAGGAACCGTCCGGCTTTTTGTCCGGTTCATACAATTTGCCGTCTTCGTTGGCGTAATTCCGCGTGGGATTGTGGGAACGGCTGGTATGGTTTGTAACAAAGTCGATGACAAGCTTTATCCCGTTTTCGTGCAGTGCGTCCCGAAGGGACTGAAACTGCTTAAAGGTTCCAAAATGCTTGTTGGTGGCAAAATAGTTTCTTACATGGTAGCCGTGATAGCTGGTCCATTTGTCCATGCTGCCGTCTGCATTGTAATCATCAATTTCCGTATCCCTGTTTTCGTACGGGGCGGAAATCCATACCGCAGTAATGCCCATCGCTTTCAGGTAGGGAATTTTGTCGATGATTCCCTGCCAGTCGCCGCCTTGGTACAGCCTGTACTGCTGTCCCGTGCCGTCGAAAAGCGAACGGTCAAATCCGCTTGGAACATTGTTTGACGGATCACCGTCATAGAACCGGTCCGTGATAATCTGATAAACGACGTCTTTGGATGTTACCGGCGAATCGGAAGCAGCCGCTGCTGTGGCAGCCCAGGCTGTTGTGCCGATGCCGGTAAACGATGTTGAAAAAACAATGGCAAGGGAAAGTATCATGCAGGTAAAAACCGATTTCAGCTGTTTGGATTTTTTACACATAAAATTCCCTCCAATTTTCAATAACTTTTTTCACATCAGCGCTTTTCAAAAATACCGAATCCCCAAGGATGGATTTCCTTTCCGTTCACCCCCTCCTGTAAAACACATTTATAATCTTCGCTTAAAAAAGAAATCACCTCTTTTCGTTTGCCGGCATTCAAAGCGACGAGAACAGACTGTTTTTTGTATCTGCGCTCAAAGACATACAGACGGGCTCCTTTTTCCGCGCTTATCGTGCGAAAATCGCCCTGTTCCAAAGCAATATTGGAACGGCGCAGCCCGATTAATTTTTTATAAAAGTCAAAAATGGTTTTATTTTCCCATTGCATCACCTGGCGATATTCGTCCTCCATCCTTCCTTGAAGGCCCTGCTCGTCGCCGTAAAATACGGACGGAATGCCGATAAACGTCATTTGGAATACGACCGCCAGGCGGAATTTCAGGAAGTCTCCCCTGCAAAGGGTCAGAAAGCGCGGGACGTCGTGCGTATCAAGGACGTTCAACTGCGCGCAGAGCATCTGCTCCGGATACCGAATGAGCATTTGGGTCACTCTGCCTTCAAAGCCTTGGGCATCGATCTTTCCGGCCGCAAAAAAATCCCGGCAATTCTTGCGCAGATCGTAGTTCATAGAGGAGTCAAACTGATCGCCGCGAAGCCACGGGTAAGCGGATTCCCAAACCTCGCCGATAAGCAGGCAGTCCGGTTTAATGGATTTTGCAGTCTTGCGGAAGATCCGCCAAAAATCGAAATTGATTTCGTTCGCCGCGTCAAGCCGCCAGCCGTCGATATCGAATTTTTCAAGCCAGTAGCGGCAAACCTTCCGGAAAAAGTCGATGACTTCCAGGTTTGCCGTGTTCATTTTCGGCATTTTTCGCTCATAGCCAAAGCACGCATAATTCGGATAGTCCTCCATGTTGTCGGGACGAATTACCGGAAAAGTCAGACCGTAAAACCAGTCTTTGTATTTCGACTTCTCGCCGTTCTTTATGATGTCGTCGAATGCAAAGAAGTTCCATCCGCAGTGATTAAAAACGCCGTCGATAATCACCTTTATGCGGTTCCGGTGACACGTTTCCACCAATTCCCGGAAATCTTCGTCCGTGCCGAAGCAGGGGTCAATATGAAAATAGTCCAGCAGGTCGTATTTGTGGTATTCTCCCGCCACGAAAATGGGGTTCAGGTAAATGCAGTTTGCGCCCAAATCCATTATGTAATCCAGATTTTCGATGATGCCCCGGATGGTCCCGCCGTTCTTTCCGGCCGTAACTTGCCCGTCAAAAAGGCATTGCGTACCCTTTCGGGAGATAAATCGCCGCCCGGTTGCGAAGCTGTCGGGAAAAATGTTATAGACAACCGCGTCGTTTACCCAGGCCGGTACACGCGCAATATCCTCCCTGCGGTTGAAAGGGAACTGGTAGTATTCGGAGCGTTCGTCCGTCAGCTCCGAATGAAAGGCTTCGGCATAATACAGGCAGGTGTTTTTCCCGTCGCTGATCTCAAAATAATAACAAATCCGGGTATAAGGACTGTTGAGTTTGATTTCATAATAATCGAACAGGTCGTCGCTTGCCATTATCCGCATAGGCGCCGCTGAAAAAATAACCGGGGTCCTTCTACAGGAACGGTCGCCGTAGTGCAGAGTACAGGTTTTTATGTCTCCCCGGGCAGTCCGAAGACGAAAAACAACGTGGGTTTCGTCCACACCGTATGCGTAATTGGAAAGAGGAATGTGGAGAATTGCCTCGCATTTCATATTTGGAAACCTCCATGATTTTATTAAACAATTTATCCCTTCACACCGCCCGCGGTAAGGCCGGAGGTCATATACCGCTGGACACAGAAGAAGATGATCAGCACCGGAATCGACACAAGCAGCGACGCCGCGGAGAAGATGGGCCAATTGCGGGTGTAATCCGTCGCCTGTAGGGCGTACAGCCCGGCCGCCAGCGTGTATTTTTCCGAACCGGTGATGAAGGTAACCGCGAAAATATACTCATTCCATACGTAAATCAAGATCATGACCGCCGTTACAATGATGGAAGGGCGGGCAAGCGGCAGAACAATATCCCGGATCAGCCGGAAATCGTCCGCGCCGTCGATCTTTCCGGCCTCTTCGATTTCCAGCGGGATCGTATCGAAGTAGCCTTTCATATTCCAAAGGCCGAAAATCGCCATTGTGCCAATATAAATAAGAACCAAACCGGTGAAATTGTTTACCAGACCCATCGGTTTTAAAATCCGGTAAACGGCGAACATGGAAAGGATGGAGGGAAACGCGTTCAGGAGAATCAAAAGATTCAAAATCGGTTTCCTGCCCGGAAAACGCTTCCGGGAAAGCGCGTACGCGCCCGGAACCGCCACAGCAATGGCGATAACTACGGTGGAGAACGAAAGAATCAGGCTGTTTTTCAACCAGAGCAAAAACGGCTTCTCAAATAATACAGCCCGGTAGTTCTGGAAGGTGAAGTCCTTCGGAATGAACGAAAAGCTGGAACTGAGCAGGTCGTTGCGGCTGTTCAGGGAAACGCCCAGCGCATAGAGGATGGGGATCAGGCAAAGCAGGCAGATCAGGATAAAAAACAGGTTGAGGAATACGAGGCTGATTTTTTTTCTGTAATTCACCGGTTGCCCTCCCTTAACTCTTTATTCGTATACAGGGAAAAGAAAATAAGAAGCAAAAAGATGATCATCGAAATGGCGGAGCTGTACCCATAGTTATTTGTAACAAACGCTTTTTCATAGGTATAGGTAATAACGGTATGAATATCGGCGCCGGTTTTCGAGCCTTGCTGCTGCGTAAGCAGATAGACAATGTCGAATTGTTTGAAGGTAGTAAAGACGGTTATTACAACCGCGGGCGCGATAATCGGGCGCACCAGCGGAACGGTGATGTTCCGCAGCTTTACAAAGAACCCCGCGCCGTCGAGCGTCGCGCTTTCGTAATAGGCTTTGTCGATGCTTTGCAGCGCGCCGTCAATGATCATGATCATAAACGGAAGCGCCAGCCAAAGGTTGACCAGCGTGCAGGAGAGAAAGGCGGATACGTTCCCGTCCAGCCATCGCACCCCGTTTAAGCCGAGCTTTCGGAGCCACTGGTTCAGCAGCCCGTATTCGTTGTTGAACATACCCATTTTCCAAAGTAAAATAGACACATAGCCGGGCATCGCCCAAGGGAACATCAAAATCGTTTTATAGACCTTATGCGCGCGCAGCCCCTCCGTGTTGAGCAGGACGGCAATCAGATAAGCGACCGCCATCTGAAGGACCATGTTCAGAAAGGTCCACAGCACGGTTCGGAGCAAAGCGGACAGAAAGCCCGAGTCAAACACGAAAAAGGCTTTCGCGTAGTTGTCGAATCCAATGAACCTGGGATTAAACCAGTGATAGATATTCATATTTGTGAAGGAAATATAGCCGGTATACAAAATGGGGAACACGACGATAAGCCCAATCACAATCAGCGATGGCGTCAGGTACAAATAAGGACGGAGTTTATTCTGTTTCACAATGTACCTCGATTCTTGCATTTTTTGAAAAGGGGCGATGCTGCCAGCGCATCGCCCCACAGCGGGATTACTTCATGTCTGCGATCTGTGTAAGCGCGGTTTTTTGTGCCTTTTCGGCTTCCGCTTTCGGGTCGCCGTCTTTTTTGTTCACAGCGGAAAGCATATTTTCCGTAACGGACCACATAACGTCCATGGCCGGGACGTTCGGCATGGGAACGACCGCGTCGGCGGAGCCTTTCAGGTTCATGACGATTTCGTTGGAGGAAACGAAGGAATCCGCATACGCCTTGTTGTTTGCCGGGGCGTCATTCGTGATTTTCGACAGGGCGATTCCGGCTTCGGGCTTTGCCAGTTCCTGAAGGACGGCGGCGATCGCGTCTTTTTTGCCGCTTTCGGATGATTTCAGCACGTAGACGCCCTGAACACCCGCGTAGGGAGAAAGCGGCTTGCCCGTTGCATTCACAACCGGAAGCGGCGCGAAACCGACGTCAATACCGGACTGCTTCGCATCGACCGCCAGATTCGGCAGATTGATCGTAGAAGCGGCTTTGCCCTCTTTGAACAGGGCCGTCATGGTGTTATAATCGCCGTCCGCCGGCTGATACTTGATAAATGGTTTATGGTATTTTAAAGAATCAACAGTACCCTGCAAATTCAGCCCCGGCTGCGCGTCCTTGTCGATAATATAGCCGCCGAAAGCATGCATCCAGCTTACCGCGTAATATGCGGTGCTGTGCTGCTCAACAAAGCCGTATGCCCCGTTTTTTGTATTTTTCTGCGCAAATTTAAGTAAGTCGTCCGTCGTCTTGGGCGGGGTGCTCATCAGCTTTTTGTTGTACATGAACATCTGCGTTTCAAAATAGATGGGAAGCTGATACAGCGTATCCTTATATGTACCGGCCTTCAAGGTCATGGGGATGAAATCGGAGAATGCGTCCTGGGAAATAAAATCGGTTATAGGGGCAAGGATGCCCATTTCGGCATACAATCCAGTCTTGTCATGAGCGAAAAAGAACAGATCCGGCGCGCTCTGCGGGTCGTTTCCAACGAGTTTCAGCGCGTCCGTCATTTTGTCCTTGCGCTGTACCTTGACCTTTACGTCCGGCAGCTTGTCAAGCTGCTGCTGCAGCGCGTCGCCAATCTTCTGATCATTTTCATACCAGATCGTGAGGCTCACCGGCTCCTTTTTTTCGGCGTTGCTTGTGCTCGCGCCGGATGGGTTTGCGGAAGGGCTCGCCCCGCTGCTTTGCTGACAGCCGGTAAGGGCTCCGAGCATGAAGAGAACGGACATGAAAAATGCAAATACTTTTTTCAAAAGAAAAACCTCCCATATGTAAATTTTAATAATGAAACCGTTATAATATAATATTAAATTATTTTAATCTTTATTTCCTATTTCAGCTCTATTATATGTAGTTATTATTAAATAGTCAATGATTTTATGTGGATAACTATTGATTTTTTTATGAAACCGGTGTAATATAAGGCAGATGATTTAGAAAATTTGAGGTGTATGCAATGGCTGTCAGCATCCGTGACGTCGCACGGGAAGCGGGTGTTTCCGTTTCCACGGTTTCCAAAGTATTGAATAATTCCCCGCTTATTTCGGAGGCAACGACCCGGAAAGTGCAGGACGCTATGGAGCGCCTGCACTACCATCCGAACATGCGCGCCAAAAATTTTGCCCGGCAGAAGACTTGCAGCATTACCTTTGTTGCCAGAGCAGAAAGAAATGCCGCATTTAACAACCCGCATCTGTTTGAAATTATGTGCGGCGTGGAAAACGCGCTGAGCAACAAGGGATACAGCCTGACCTTTATTAACCTTGCAAAGGAACAGGACGAAGCCCGTCTGGTCGAGTCGCTGATTGAACAAAAAAATACGGACGGAATCGTGCTTCACGTTTCCGCCGTTTCTAAAAAAATTCCCCGGCTCCTTGCCGACGGCAATTTTCCGCACATCGTTATCGGCAAACCGGACTTTGAAAGCGAGCTGTGCTGGATTGATACGAATAACAACCTCTCCGGGTCAATCGCCGCAAAGCATCTGTTTCATGTGGGCTGCCGCCGCATCGCGTATATCGGCGGCGGGGAAGATGACCGGATTTCCCTGCATCGCCTTCAGGGCGCGCAAAAAGCCGCGGAAGAATTCGGCTCGGCGATTTTGCCGGAAAATATCCGGCAGGGGGTGCTAACGATCGAGGATGCTCAAACCGTTGCAAAGCAGCTTATCCGGGAAAACCGCCCGGAGGCGATTATCTGCGCCAATAACACGGTTGCGCTGGGGACCGTTCGGGCCATTCACGAGCAGGCGCTGGCGATTCCGGACGATATTGCCGTAATTTCGTTTGATGATTATCCGTATTCGCGGATCATGGAACCTGCATTGACGGTCGTTAATATTGATGTTTACGATATGGGGATGCAGGCCGGCATCATGCTCCTGCGGAAATTGAAAAATCCTTCTTTACAGGTACAGTCTTATACCACTCTGCCCGTACTGATTGTACGCGGTTCCACGGTGAAAAGTACAAAATCGGAGCTTGAAAGTTAAGTGTGCCGGTTCGGGGATATTCCCGCCGGAGGAGCCTTCCGTTTGCTCTGCCGACTAGGGCGTTTTGCTGTCGGAGGACTCTTTTTTAAGTGCACCGGTTGGGTCATGTTCTTGCCGGAAGAGCTTCCCGCCTGCTTTGGCGATTGGGGTGTTTTGCCGTCGGAAGAATCTTTCTTTAAGTGGGCCGGTTCGGACATATTCTTGCCGGAGGAGTTTCCCGTTTGCTCTGCAGATTGGGACGTTTTGCCGTCGGAAGAATCTTTTTTTAAGTGCGTCGGTTGGGTTATATTCTCGCCGGAAGAGCTTTCAGTTTGCTCTGCCGGTCGGGACGTTTTGCCGTCGGAAGAATCTTTTTTTAAGTGCTCCGGTTCGGGCAAATTCTCGCCGGAGGAACTTTCCGTTTGCTCTGCCGATTGAGGCGTTTTGCCGTCGGAAGAATCTTTCTTTAAGTGCGCCGGTTGGGGCAAATTCTCGCCGGAAGAACTTCCCGTCTGGTTTGCCGATTGGGACGTTGTGCCGTTGGAGGATTCTTTCTTTAAATGCGCCGGTTGGGGCATATTCTCACCGGAGGAATTTCCCGTTTGCTTTGCCGGTTGGGGCGTTTTGTTGTCGGAAGAGTCTTTCTTTAAGTGCTCTGGTTCAGGCATATTCTTGCCGGAGGAGTTTCCCATTTGCTTTGCCGGTTGGGGCGTATTACCGTCGGAGGAGTCTTTCTTTAAGTGCGCTGGTTTGGGCATCTTCTCACCGGAGGAGCTTTCCATTTGGTTTTTCGGCTGGGACGTTTTACTGTCGGAAGGTTTTCCCGCTTGATCGGCTTGTTCAGGCATTTTGCTATCGGATGCGTTTTCCATCTGATTCACCTGCTCAAGCAATTGATTAACGGACGGACTATCCGTTTGCTTCTCCTGCTGAGGTGTTTCGTTACTGGAAGAGCTTTTCGATTGATCGGCTTGTTCAGGCATATTGTTCAAGCTTCCTTCCTGATTTGCCTGCTGGGCCGTATTGTTGGACGAGTTTTCCGTTTGATTTGTCTGCTGAGGCATTTTATTATTGGAGGGACTATTGATTGGGCAAGCGAATTGGGGTGCTTTATCAGCGCCGCGCTTTTTCGATGCCCTCGTCTGGATTTCCGCCCCGATCAGAATGATAATGGGGAAGATTACTTCCAAGGGAAAAACATAATACGGAAAAATGCTGAGAAATCGGAACAGCTCCTGCACATTCGACTGTGTCATCACGGAAAAGGTGATTGTAATCAGCTCTAAAGGAATCACCAGCGGTTTGTAATCCGTGAGATTCATAATTTTGGCCAAACCGGCGGAAGCGGTGTACAGACAAACGCAGATTTTAACGAACCCTGCCAGCAGCAGGTTGAGGCCGATGATTACTTCAAACCGGGTAAAAAACTCTCCGACGGAAAGTAGGCTCGCAGCCTGATAAGAGGGAAAGGAAAACATGGAAACGCAAGGAAATCCCAGAATTGCGAGATTTCGGATATTTACGATGATAATCAATAGGAGGAAAAGAACAGAACCTTCTAGCAGGACTTTGTTCGGCTTTGCATTTGGTTTTAAAAATGCAAAAAATGGAAGGCAAAGCACAACTTCGCCGAGCGGCAGAAGACAAAAGGTAACCGATCCTCCGAGCACTGTTTTTAAATCCGTGCCCAGAATGGGTTTTAAGTTATTAAAATTCATTTCCTTGAGTCCAATAATAAATGAAAAGAGAATGGTTATAAGAAGCACCAACCAGGCGACTCTCGATACTCTGGAAATATTCTCCGCACCGTGTTGAACAGATAGAATCGAAACAAGTGAGATGAGTGCGACCGTTGCAATTTCCGGTGTTTCCGGCATGTTTAACATACGGATAAACGAAGAAAAAATATACATCAGAATCGCAGCGATATGAATCGCAAAAAAAACATACAGAAAACAAAAAATCTTTCCGATTATTTTGCCGAATATCTTAATTAACACATCAAAAAAGATTTCATCGGGATAAAGGCTCAGAATCCGGGCTAAGACCCAGTAGAGAGGGAGAATCATTACGCCTGCAATCAGCATGGAGATCCAGTAATCCTGCTTGACGGATGAACTGCCACTGGTTATTACCATACTTCCGCACCAAAATACAATCAGAAGGCACCGAAGATACTTTTCTGTAATGCTTTGTTTTGTCATAGTGATACCTCATGATTTTATATGAAAAATAGAGCCAATAAAGTCTATAATAACCTGGTTCGGATTCATCTGATTTGAACCGAAGGAGTACATTACATCGAATGTAAATGTCAGAATATAGACGGGAATTGAAAAAAACAGAACTTTCTTTTCTTTCTTTTTAAAGGCGGGAATCAAATCAAAGCAAATCATAATTGCATATAAAATGATAAAAATAAGAAATGAATTCATTTAACCACCAACTTTGACTTTTTGTTTTATAACTTCGGTATTCTCAATTTTTACCTTTACATTTACGATGCATTTCAGCTTGCGAAAATCATCTTTCCATTTCAGCTTTTCCTGTTTCCAAAACTCCGGATTGTTTTGATAATATAGGCTTCCGAATCCAAAAATGTCGCTGTCTGTTTGACTTTGAACGGTTTTGATCAAATCGGTGACGTTGTTTTTCAGGGTATCTTCCGCATTCTTTTGGACTTCTTTAATTCCGTTGGAAGAGTCATGATCGGTTAAAGCCTCATCTTCGGACAGTATGGCACGCGTTTTGATCTCAATTTCCATCGAAGGTTGATTACTCTCAACTTTTGGGGTTAATTTTGTAGAGCTGTCTATTATTTCAAGGGTGACTTTTCCGGTATCGGTATTAACGATTAGAAGACCTCCATGATTTTGATTTTTGATGAGCAGCAGATATTTGGTTTCTTCACCGTCCAGATAACCAATTAGTTTATCTCCTTTAAAAACAGCGCTGCCATCCAGAGCCAATGTAGTGGAAGTAGGAAGCTTATCGATCTTAATAGTGGGAAGAACCAGTGCGGTTCCATTGTCGGAAAGCATGTTAATAGCCTGGTATAATTCTACATTGGGAGACTTCCCCAAACTTGTAACGTTGCGCTGCAGCGTTTTCCAGATCTCCAGGGAGATCAGCTCATCCGTTACCGGTTTTTGCTGCAAAATTTCATTGGCTGTTTTTTCTTTTGAAACAATTAAATTTACATTTATGCGGGGCTCATGGTCACGGATAAACCAGTCCATTAGGGGAGCGATCCCCTGAGAAGCCGAGTCCTGGCTGATGATGATCACTTTACACTCACTGAAGTTTAATTTTTTTTCTGCTTTGTTGGCTATATTCCGGACGCAGTCATAAATGGTATTTCCGTCGGACTCAACAAGCTTGGACCCTATTTTATCGCCGGTTAAATCAATAAATTCGAAGGTAAGATGGTAAGGACACCCTTTTATTCCTTTATCAATGGCGACTCCGGTCACAAGAGACATATCTTCCAGCTCATGGTAATTCCAGCAGCCGCTTAAAAACATCATATTCATAACCAGAATGAGGATACAAAAACGTTTTGCTGTTTTCATTTAGTGCTCCTTGTCGATTCCTGCCTTGTAGCATTTTGGGAAAGATACTTCGGCCGCTTTTTCATGAACCACCAGGGGGCTCTGATCATAATGTCTTTTTTATCCTGAAGCGAGGTTGTATAGGTACTGTTCATAATTGATACGCCGAAGGAACTCATGCCGTAAAGATGGATCATTAATGCAAGCGCGCCAAACATGTAACCGTACAAACCGAAAAAAGAGGCCATCGCAAGGAACAGAAAACGAAGAAGAATGGTTGCGCCTTTTACGCGCGGGAGCATAACGCCGCAGATTCCGGTGACTGCAACGATAATAATCATAGGCGCGCTGACGATTTTAGCGGAGACGGCGGCCTGCCCCATTACCAATGCGCCCACAATGCTGAGCGCCTGTCCCATTGAACCCGGCATTCTCGCGCCGGATTCGCGCAGCATTTCAAAAACGATCAGCATCATGATCATTTCGATCGCCGTAGGAAACGGCACGCCCTGCCGGGCTTTCGAAATACTTATTGTTAAAGCAAGAGGAAGCATTTCCTGATGGAACGTTGTGAGGGCGACATAAATTGCAGGGACACTTGTGGAAAATAGAAAGGCGATATAACGCAGGATACGGTTTATCGAAGCAAAATAATAGTTCAGATAATAATCCTCGTCACTTTGAAAGTTTTCTGTAAACAGATAAGGAACAGTAATCACGTTGGGGGAACCGTCAAGAAAAAGGGCGACCCTGCCTTCCAGCAGCTTTCCCGCAACAGCGTCCGGCTTTTCAGAAATACCGATTGTCTTAAAGGGGGAGTACGGCGAATCCTTTATGAATTCACTGACGTAATTCGCGTCCAAAGTGCTGTCGATCGAAAACGTATGGATCCTTTTTTTTAGTTCTTCCAGCACGCCTTTATTTACAATGGAGTCCAAATAGCAGATGCAGGCCTTGGTATTGGTTCTTGTACCGAATGTTTCGAATTCTATTTTCAGGTCGGATGTACGGATTCTGCGCCGGACCATTGAAAGATTGGTCATGATCGATTCCGTAAAACCTTCGCGCGGGCCGCGCAGGACTTTTTCATTTTCCGGCTCGGAGACAGAACGGGTTGTCCAGCCCTTTGTATTCAGTATTAATGCCTCATCATAGCCGTCCATCAGCAAAATGGTATCGCCGTAAACAATTGCCTGAATGAGTTCTTCGTGCTCGGAAGTCCGCTCCACACTGTCGGACAGCATTACCTGATTCTGGATTACGTCAAGGGTAACGGATTCTTTACTCTCCGGGTGAAATTCCAATAAGGGCCGGATAACGTCTTCGTTTACTAACTTGTTATTTACCATGCCGTCTATATAAATAATACAGCACTCGCCGACGGCGGGGTTTTTCAGCTTTCGTAAAACCAGCGTTTCATCGTTTTCAAATTCCTTTTGTATTTGCTCGATATTTTCCTGAATCTTTTTTGTGAACTTAATTTGTTCCTTTGCTTCGTTTGTGTTCTCGTTGTTTGCCATGATTTCACCTTCTGAACGATAAGTTTTTACATCTGTTAATATTTGACACGATGCTAAAATTATGCGTATACATGAGGAAAATTAAGGACGCAAAACGGATTGCCTCCACGACCATCCGCTTAGACTTGCCCGTATATTTCCTATCAATTTTCCCTTTCATCATAAAAAAGCCCCCGTTTGTTTCAGCAAATCATGCTGCGAACAAATGGGGGTGCAGTATTGCACGGAACTCCTTATGTTTTTTTATATTTCAGTCTTGTGGCCATTCCGCCTCTTATATGGCGCTGCGCCTTATTAATATCAAGCACCTGCTTTACCTGTTTGTATAGCTGAGGGTCGACGTATTTTAAACGCTGCGCCACATCCTTATGTACGGTGCTTTTGCTGACACCAAATTTTTTCGCTGCGCCGCGCACGGTCGTTTTATTTTTGATTATGTACTCGCCGAGCTCAACGGCGCGCTCCTCAACAATGCCTTTCACGTTTCTTCCTCCCCAACTTCCAATTGATAATAGTTATGCTGGGAAGGAGGAAATTAGTACTCATCCCGCGTTTTCGAAGGCAATCCCGGGAGGAATATCTGGGAAAGCATGCGTTGTGCGCCGAATATCCAAAGAGCGAAGGAATATTGCAAAGGTTGGAGGACGCTTTTTGGATTTTCACAAGGTGCTGAAAATATCAGATAAAATTTCGTTCCGAACTATATGAAGGTATGAAGTAGGGAAATACGTTTGATCGAAAATGTTGGTCAGCTACAAGGTGGGATT
The DNA here is from genome assembly GCF_026672255.1 of Caproiciproducens galactitolivorans. Lineage (GTDB taxonomy): Bacteria > Bacillota > Clostridia > Oscillospirales > Acutalibacteraceae > Caproiciproducens > Caproiciproducens galactitolivorans_A. Next base: position 241,085 of record NZ_JAPOHA010000003.1, read on the forward strand.
ATATTCTCATATTTTACATGAAATTACGGATTTGCCTTGTTAATAATTCTCGAATATTGTATAATATAAAAAATGTGTTAACATAATTTGGGGATAAAAATGATAAAAGAAAACCAAGAATACCGAATGTGGTGCTTGCTGTTTTAGATGCCTGTATTTGCTTTGCATCAATGGTATTGGCATTCATCCTTCATTTTTATAATTTAAGGATATTGGCTTCAACTACATATTTGAAGCTGATAATCTTTGTCATTCCAGTCTGCTTTTTATTATATAAATATTTCGAATTGCATGATTCTTTTCGTCACAAAACATTGCTCTCAGAGATTGGCAAGGTAATTCAAGCGAATTTCATAGGTGTTATTTTGTTTTCGTGTTTCTTTTCTTTTTGAAAGAAGTTCACGTTTCCAGAATGGTCCTTCTACTGTTCGGAATTTTGAATTCCGTGCTGACTTCTTTATGCCGTATTGCACTTCACAAGCTGTTGAGGCATTTGAGAGCCAAGGGCTATAATCTGAAACATGTTACGATCCGTGAAAATGGATAATGACGGCTCAGATATGACAACCTGGGGAACAAAAATGATGACCGGCGCACGAAGCTTGGCACATTCATCCGCAAATGCAGCATTGAGCCACAGCTTTTAATGTGCTGAAAGGTGATATGAGCCTTGTCGGCCCGCCTCCGGAGCGCCTGTTCTTTGTGGACAAGTTTAAAGAGGAAATACCCCTCTATGTGATTAAATATTTGGTTCGCCCCGGTATTACCGGCTGGGCACAGGTGAATGGCTGGCGTGGGGATACTTCCATTGAGGAGCGGATTAAGTGATATTTACTACATAGAGACTTTATTTATGACAGTTTTCAAGGGATTTATGAACTATAGTGAGGAAATGTAATGGGGAAGAAAATATTATTTTGTGCTTCTACGATATCCCACATAAATAATTTTCATTTGCCGTATCTAAAAGCGTTCCATGAGCAAGGGTATGAAGTCTGGGTTGCCGCGAATAAGAGCGAATCGATTCTATACGCTGATCATGTTGTAGCATTGCCGCTGAGCAAAAAATTGATGAGCTTTCAAAATGTGAAAGCAATCTTTGCAGCTAAAAAGCTTTTAAAAGATCAAAACTTTGATATAATCAGCACCCATACCACACTCGCCAGTGCTGTCATTCGCGCGGCGATTATGCTCATACATAGAAAGCCGAAGGTGTTTTGCACCGTTCATGGCTATCTTTTCAATGAAAATGACGGCATTAAAAAATGGATTTATCTCTTGCCTGAGAAAATTTGTGCACATGTGACTAATGTGTTGATGGTTATGAACCATGAAGATTACGATATTGCGGAAAAACATAAGTTGTATCGGGACAAGCTGTATTATATTAATGGTATGGGAATTGATCTTTCCAAATTCAAGCCTGTTTTGCAAGAGGAGCGTATCTCTGCCCGCAGAGAAAAGGGGTTTGCTGAGGAAGATTTTCTTTTTGTTTATGCGGCAGAGTTTTCAAAACGGAAAAACCAAAGCCTGTTGATTCATGCTTTTGCAAATGTACGGGAACAAATACCGAATGCAAAACTGTTGCTTGCAGGAGATGGGGCTTTACTGGAAGAATGTAAATTACTTACCAAGGGCTTACATGTAGAAAAGCAAATTCTATTTTTAGGATATGTGGAAGATATGAGGAAATTATATTCTGCCTGTAACGTCTGTGTTACAACAAGCCGAATTGAAGGCCTGCCTTTTAATGTGATGGAAGCAATGGCCTGCGGTCTGCCAGTGATTGCCAGTGATATTAAAGGACATCGGGAATTGGTGGAAGAAGGAAAGACGGGATTGCTGTTTGACCTAAAAAGTCATGACGAACTGGAAGATAGGATAATTGATTTGGTGAATGATTCGGAAAAAGCAAAGATGTTAGGTAATAAAGGAAGAGAACAGGTAGAGCAATTCCATATTCAGAATATCTTTACAAAAATTATGAATTGCTATGAACTTGATAAAGGCTGATTGTGTAGCAAACCATACATTGCTTCAAAATATTTATAGGATAGAGGTATGAACGATGAAAGGAATTATTCTGGCTGGAGGAAGCGGAACAAGACTTTATCCGCTTACAATGGTAACTTCGAAACAACTACTGCCAGTTTATGATAAACCAATGATTTACTATCCGCTTTCGACATTAATGCTTGCCGGAATTCAAGATATTTTAATAATTTCCACACCAAATGATTTGCCGAATTTTGAGCGCCTTTTAGGTGACGGCTCAAATTTCGGGATACATTTGTCATATAAGGTACAGCCATCGCCCGATGGATTGGCCCAAGCGTTCATTTTAGGCGAGGAGTTTATTAACGGAGATAGTTGCGCCATGGTGCTGGGGGACAATATTTTCTATGGTAGCGGGTTTGTCAAGCATTTGCAGGAAGCGGTACGGCATGAAGATGGCGCCACTGTTTTTGGCTACTATGTTGAGGATCCTGAACGATTTGGAATAGTAGAGTTTGACAAAAAAGGCAGAGTGGTTTCTTTAGAAGAAAAACCTGCACATCCAAAATCAAACTATGCTGTTACAGGTCTTTATTTTTATGATAATAAGGTGTGTGAGTATGCAAAAAGCTTACAACCCTCTGAACGAGGAGAACTTGAAATTACTGATTTGAATAAAGTCTATCTCGAACATAACAATCTTAATGTGGTCACACTAGGCCGCGGATTCGCATGGCTCGATACTGGAACCATCGATGCTTTAACCGATGCAGGAGAGTTTGTAAAAGTACTTGAAACAAGACAGGGAATTATAATTTCCGCTGTTGAAGAGATTGCCTACCGTAATGGCTGGATCAATAAAGACAAACTGTTAGAATCCGCAACAAAATATGGAAAATCAGCATATGGTACACATTTGAGACGTGTCGCAGAAGGGAAAATTTTATATTAAGGGAGAAACTTAGAATGAATGTTATTAAAACGAATGTTTTTGATGTTTACATATTGGAACCACAGGTTTTTGGTGACAAAAGAGGCTGGTTTATGGAAACATGGTCTACTAAGAACATGGAGAAAGCCGGTCTGTATTACAATTTTGTACAGGACAACCAGTCATATTCTGCGACGAAGGGAACGCTCCGTGGGCTGCACTTTCAAAAGGGAGATGCGGCGCAGGCGAAACTTGTACGCTGCGGAAGAGGCTCTGTCCTCGATGTTGCTGTGGATTTGAGAAAGGGCTCTCCTACTTATAAAAAATGGGCTGCCGTGGAACTTTCCGCTGAAAATAAGCGCCAACTGCTCATTCCTCGTGGCTTTGCGCATGGCTTTCTAACGCTGACGGATGATGTTGAATTTTTGTATAAGGAAGATAATCTTTACATACCCGCAACTGATCGGAATATCATATGGAACGACCCGGAAATCGGTGTGAATTGGGGAATTCAGAACCCGATTGTATCAGATAAGGATGCAAAAGCACCCAGGCTGTGCGAAAGCGATGTTGACTTTGTATATGAGGTGAAGACATGAAAATAATCGTAACGGGTGGTGCCGGATTTATCGGTGGAAATTTTGTGCACTACATGTTGAATAAATATAAAGAGGATCAAATCATTTGCTTGGATTCTCTCACTTATGCGGGCAACATGGAAACGCTAGCAGATGTGATGGAAAATTCCAACTTTACTTTTGTGAAGGGCGACATTTCAGACCGTAATGCGGTTTATGCTCTATTTGAAAAAGAAACACCTGATATAATTGTAAACTTTGCTGCGGAAAGTCATGTTGACCGCTCTATCGTGAATCCGGGGTTGTTCCTGCAGACTAATATTATGGGGACAGGTGTACTTCTGGATGCTTGCAGGAAATATGGAATTAAGCGATATCATCAAGTTTCCACCGATGAGGTGTATGGTGATCTGCCATTGGACAGAACAGACCTGTTCTTCATGGAAGAAACGCCGATTCATACTTCCAGCCCATATTCTGCGTCCAAGGCTTCGGCTGATTTGCTTGTGCAGGCTTATTATCGCACATTCCAGCTTCCAGTAACGATTTCCCGTTGTTCCAACAATTACGGACCCTATCATTTTCCCGAAAAACTCATTCCGCTTATGATAGCGAATGCGCTGAATGACAAACCTCTTCCGGTTTACGGAAAGGGAGAGAATGTTCGCGACTGGCTGTATGTTGAGGATCACTGTTCTGCTATTGACCTGATTATTCATGAGGGTCGAATAGGTGAAATCTATAATATCGGCGGACATAACGAACGTACCAATTTAGAGGTTGTAAAAACAATTCTTCATGAACTGGATAAGCCGGCAAGCTTAATTCATTATGTTACAGATCGCCCGGGTCACGACCGCCGCTATGCGATTGATCCGACAAAGATTCATAGTGAGCTTGGCTGGCTACCGACAACTAAATTTGACGATGGCATTAAGAAGACAGTAAAATGGTATCTCGATAACAAATCGTGGTGGGAGCATATCATTAATGGAGAATACCAGAATTATTACGAAAAAATGTATGGAAACAGATAGGAAGATTCAGATACTTCTTTCAACATATAATGGAGAGAAGTATTTGCGAGAACAATTGGATAGTTACCTTAAGCTTGAGGGCTTTGAAAACATTAAGGTGTTAATAAGGGATGATGGTTCTACAGACAGCACACCCGATATTTTAGATGAATATCATCAAAATTGTGGGTTTGAGATAGTTAAAGGCCAGAATTTGGGCGTAAATAGAAGTATGTTTGAACTCTTTCGCTTAAGTGATAAAACTTGTGACTATTTCGCGCTAAGTGATCAGGATGATGTATGGTTACCTTGCAAGTTTAAAATTGCTCTCGATAAATTAGAACAGTATGATTCCAATTTGCCACTATTGTTTGCTTCTTGTTCTCAGGTGGTTACAAAAGATTTGAAGCCTTTAGGAAGTACGTTAATACCTAAAAAGGGTGTTGGCTTCTTTAATGCAATGGTTCAAAACGTTACCCCAGGACATACACAGGTATTTAATCTCGCGCTAATGCAACAATTAATTGAGAATTATACAAAAAATATTCTTGTTATGGATTGGTGGATTTATTTAGTTGCATCCGGAATTGGAAAAGTTGTATTTACTAATCAATTCACGGTTTTGCACCGTCAACACGGAGATAATGCTGTAGGATATGAACTCAATAAACGAAAGAACTTCCTTCATCGCATTAAACGAATTCGTAGTGACCAAGCCAATGCAATTTCCATACAATTACAAGCTTTTTTTAATTGCTACCAGTCAAAGATTAAGCAGGAGAACAAGGAAGAAGTAGACCGTTATTTTATTTACCAAAAAAGTTTTATCAGTAGATTCTTTTATGTGTTAAAGTGTAGGACTTATCGACAAACTGGTTTGGAGACAATTGCTTTTAAAGTGCTATATCTTTTTGGAAAGTATAATTTATAGGTGGATCAATTGGAAAGACAAACAAGAATTTTAGTAGAATGTCCTGCCTTAATTGCTTCTGTAAGATTAGGGGTGCTGGAGCCCCTGAAGCCTTTGCAGGAGCAGGGGAAATGTGATGTGCACTTTTTACAGACAAAGCATATTAAGAAGGTAGATATTGCTTGGTGTGACATTTTTATTTGCGTACGTGGATTTGAATATGTTTCAATGAAAGCTGCGAAAGCAGCAAAGCAGGCTGGAAGATTGGTTATTTATTTTTTGGATGATGATTTACTTAATGTTCCTGAGGATGTTGGCAGCAAAGACTATTTTTCAGATGAAAGCCAAAAACAGGCTTTGAGTGAAATTATTAATTTTTGTGATATGCTTTGGTGTGTAAATCCCTATTTGGGCGAAAAATATAGCAGATTTGGGAATAAAAGGTGGGTTATGGAGAGGGTTCCGGTTCCCTTGGAACATTTCTCATACGAGGAACACGGTACGATTAGTATTTTATATGCAGGCTCCTCAGATCATACTCCTGTAATAAGAGAATATATTACTCCAGTAGTCAGACGCCTTTGTGAAGAGTTTCAAGGACTGGTATCATTTACCTTTATTGGTGCCGATCCAGGCTTATCCGGATATGAAAATGTAGAATACATTAAGTTCTTTGAAGATTATGAAGATTATTATTCATTTTTATTGCAAAAGCGCTTTGATATTGGATTGGCCCCTGTGAGGACAACGGAATTTTACCAGTGTAAATACTATAATAAATTTATTGAATACACTAAAATTGGAGCCGTTGGTGTGTATACAAACAGTTTGCCATATACATTAGTAATTCAAGACGGCCAAAATGGCTTCTTGTGTGAAAACACATTTGAAGATTGGTATAATACTTTAAAGAAAACGATAGTTGACTGTGACTTAAGAAAGCGGTGCGCAGAGACGGCCTATAACGACTTACAAGAAAAATTCACCTATGACAAAGTAGGAGTAAAATTGTTGGAAGATATTCCAGAACTAACGTATTTTCATGCACCTTTCATAAACAAGTCCAAAATTAAATTAAAAAATATGTATTTCCTCTTTTATGTAAAAAGAGCTTCTCTTTTGTGGAAAAAACATGGAATCTTCGCAATTCCAATAATGTTTTTTAAAGCCATAAAAAGGTTAAGAAATTATTTTTTCAATAGAATGGGGAGTTTTTGATATTGCTAAAAGATTATTTTAAAGGCATTTGGCAGGATAGATATATTCTATTAAGCCTTGTAAATAAAGATTTACAGTTGAAATACAGAAGATCAGCGCTAGGTGTGGCTTGGGCGATTTTAACCCCACTAGGGTTAGTTTTAATTATAGGATCAGTATATTCCATTATTTTTGGCGCCGATCCAAAGGTATTTATTCCCGCTCTTTTTGCAGGCTTAAATCCGTGGCTATTCATTAACATAGCCGCAGATGGGGGTACGATGTCCTTTATTGGAGCAGAGGGCTATTTAAAGCAGACAACAGTCAATGCTCAGATTTTCCCTGTACGCGTGGTAATGGGGGGCTTCATAAATTTGTTATACAGTATTTTAGCGTTTTTTGCAGTCTATCTGTTTTTGCAGCCACAATTATTTGGGCCTAAAATGTTAATGATGTTTCCTGGACTTATTATTATGTTTGTATTTGCTGTTTCTCTTGCTAATATTTCGGCAGTACTAAATTTAAATGCAAGAGATTATCAACCCTTGCAAAGCTTAATTTTACAAGGATTATTTTATGTTACCCCAATTATTTATGAGCCGTCCATGTTGGCGGCAAAAGGATTCGCCATTGTATATCAGATAAATCCTATTTATTATATTTTAGAGGTTGTGAGGACTCCTATGCTAGGACGGGAACTTCCTACATGGGATGTTTATGTAATAGCAATTGCTATTACGGTGGTTCTGTTTTTTATAAGTGTAAAACTGGTTATGAAGACAAAAAAAGGGATAGCGTTTAAACTATAAGAGGTATGAAATGAGCATTATAAAATTAGAAGATGTGAATCTGATTTTTAAAGTATGGCGAGAAAAAAGGATTAAAAATATTTTAATTCCAGGAAGCAAAAAATTTAATGATTTTGACAAAGATGGAACGATACACGCCATTCGTGATATGAATTTAACCATTAATGAAGGAGAACGGCTGGCAATTATTGGACATAACGGTGCTGGGAAAAGTACTTTTTTAAAAATGGTGTCCGGTATTTATCCGCCTACTTCGGGAAGTTTGACAGTTGAAGGAAGAATTTCCAGTATGTTTGAGCTTGCTACAGGCTTTGAAATGGAGTCCAATGGTTGGGATAATATTTATTTGAGGGGACTTATGCTGGGTGAAACTCCTGACAGCATAAAGGCCAAAATGAGCGAGATTGCAGAGTTTTCTGAACTGGGAGAATTTTTAAATATGCCGGTCAAGTATTATTCATCGGGTATGTTTGTTCGGCTTGCTTTTTCCATTTCAACAGCAATTCACCCGGATATACTTTTATTAGATGAGGTTGTGGCTGCAGGAGATGCTGCATTTTTAAGTAAAGCAAACCAAAGAATGAAAGAGATGGTCGAAATTTCTAAAATAATGGTATTAGTCACTCACGCAATGGATTCTGCGGTAGAAATGTGTAATAGATGTATCTGGATGGAAAGGGGAAGTATTGTTATGGATGGTGATCCTAAAGACGTCACAAAGGCATATATAAAGAGTATGGTATAAAATGAAGAATGAAGTCTTTTAATTTATTCCTAAAATTTAAACCTTCACTTAGCTTTTTTATCAAAAATAATTATAATGTTTTGCACCTTTTTTGCATAAAACCGGAAAGGCATGAGTAGAAAAATGAAGAAAATTTTAATAATATCACCCACAGGCGGTTATGCCGGAATAGATGTTTGTTTGGAAACACTGGTCTGTGAAATGGACAAAACTAAGTATATTCCTATTGTAGTATTTCCGAAGGACGCGATTCTAAAACCAAAATTTGAGGAAATGGGAATTATCTGCTATGAACTTCCTATTAACTGGTGGTTTCCTGTTGGTTTTTCCGGTAATGATCTGCTACATGTACTCCCTACCCTAAGAGAAAAAGTGGATCCTCTTATTAACATTATAAAGGACAATACCATTGATATTGTTCTTTCCAATACCAGTGTGTGTTATGATGGTGCAATTGCGGCTGCTATATGCAACGTACCGCATCTGTTTTTTATCCATGCCCAGTATACAAGCAATATTTACACCGATATGCAGCAGGAAACAAGAGAATTTCTATATATGCTAATGGGAAAGCTTTCTTATAAGGTGATATGTTGCTCCAAACTGCTCCATGATTTTATGTGTCAATATACAGATAATTCGATGTATATATATAACGGAGTGGATGTTGAGAAATTTAAGTATAAAAAACGCATTTTAGGTGATCAAGACAGTCTAAACATGGTGTGCGTAGGACATTACAATGCCAATAAGCAGCAAGACTTTGTGCTTCGAGCTTTAAAGATCTTAAAAGAGATACGGCCTGAATTGATAAGACGTGTGACCTTCACCATGATAGGCCCGGGGGAGCCAGTTTATCAGAAAATGCTGAAGAATATGGTGAAAGAATACAGACTGGAAAAGCAAGTGGTGTTCGAAGGATTCCGCGATGATATCTACAATTATCTAGGCAATTTTAATTTATATATTAACAGTTCCATTACGGAAAACTTGCCAATGTCCGTTATTGAGGCAATGTCTTGTGGTATGCCTGTGCTGGGAACACCAAACGATGGGACACTTCAATTAATTCAGGAAGGAAAAACAGGCTATATTACTAATTCTCCTGAAATCATGGCAAACAGAATCATCTACCTAATTGATCATCCTAAAATGGTAGAAAATATGTCAGAACAGGGCAGAAAACGGGCTGAGAGTTGTTTCTCAGATCAGCAGTATGTAAGAAATTTTGAGAAAGTCTTTGATGGGGTTGACTCATCATGCAGTAAGGGGTGTCACTTTGCCGATTTTGTTGGCGGTTTTTATGAGTCCATTGTAGGGAAATCACTGTCAAAATACCCCAAGAAAAAAGTTTTGGTGCTATATCCTCTTCAGGCTATGGCTACCTACTATATTGCGGCAAAAATCCCACTGGATTATTTAGTCGAAAGGGATTTAGTAGAATACAATAGTGTAACTCCTCAGCAGTTTAAAGTAGAGGATATGGAAGACGCGGATGTTATTTACTGTTTGCGGTATTATGATGATTTTGCCTACGGAGTTTTGCGGGCAGCAAAGAAAATAAACAAGCCATTTGTCTGGTTTATTGACGACAACTACAGCGCGTTAAAAATAGAAAATAACAATGTGATACATAAACAATTTACCAACGAGCTATATGAACGTATGTATAAGGAAAGCAGTGCGGTCGTGGTAAATAGCGGGAGTTTATATCACTTTGGCAGGCAGTTTACTGATAATATTTTTCGTCTTCCTACCTACCAGGTGAATAACGATACTCTGATCAAAAATTTTGAACGGGAAAAGGGAACGTTAACAATTGGATTTATGGGAACGCTAATGCGCGACAGTGATTTCGATTGCGTTGTGCCTGCTTTGCAAAGAATTATTAAGGAATACGGCAGCAGAATATGTGTGGAATTTATCGGGTATTGCCCCAAAGAGTTAAAAGAATATAATCATGTTAAAACTTTTGATTTTATGGATGACTACAATGAGTTCCGAAAATTTTTTGCTTCACGGAAGTGGGACATCGGTTTAGGGCCGTTAAAGGATACAGAATTTAATCGCAGTAAAACTAATAATAAGTACCGTGAATATTCCAGTTTTCATGTTGCCGGTATTTTTAGCAATATGGCTACCTACAATTACTGTGTGCAGGATGGCATTAATGGTCTTCTGGTGAAAAACACCGAGGATGCGTGGTATTATGCAATCAAAAAGCTATTGGATAATACAACACTACGAGAGACTATTGCAGAAAATGCATGGGGTGATATCAAAAAAAATTACTCTATCGAAAAATTTGCAAAAGCGCTGATGAATGTATTCTGCAGGTATCATACAGGGAGTAAAGAAATACAAGACTTTATTTATCCTAGTTTAGTGGGAATGCGGAGCGCCTTGAGCGGTGAAACTTCTTTTCCCCGAGCATATGATCCTGAGATGCTGTGTTTTTCCAAAGCTATTATAAAACCACGGAAATACAAAGTCTTTTGTGAATCACCTGCAGTGCGTATGATTGGTATATTATTCGGGCAGGAAGTACCCAGCAAAGGCACTGTAACAATAAAAGTTTACACAGGTAGACACTTGCTAAGAAGTATTACCAAAACAATCAAAGAATTGGATTTCTCTTATTGGAATTATTTTGATGTCGACTGCATTTACTGTGCAGCGGGAAAGGTTCTGACTGTGGAAATCTCTGCAGAGTATACCAAAGGGATGATAGGCGTATTTGAGGACAGAAGCAAAAGGTCGTTCTGGTACAAAGTGTTTAATAAATTGGGTTTCCCATTAAAGGGTATGGATACTTTAATGATAGACTTTAGAAGTTAAGGGATGAAAATGAAGAAGAAATTTTTGATTAGGTTAGGGATTACAGTTGCTTTGGCTGTGTTCTTGGAAATATGGGTGTTTAATTTTGAATATTGGATGGAAAAGGTCGATACCTCTACGCGAAAAAATATTGTTTATAATGTGAACCAGATGGAAAAAGTAAATTGGACAAAAACTTCTCAGGGATGGGTAAGTGAAGGAGACCAGCACCTAATTATAAAAGATTTGAATACCCGAATTAATATAATACAAATAAATATGCAGGTAGAGCAAAAGCCAGATTACATTCTACTTTTTTATACAGGTGATGAAGTTGGGAAATTTAATAATGATGCTAGTATTCTGTGCGGAAGTGAAACGGTGAAGGTAAATAAAAATATAAAAGATTTACGTCTTGATCTTTCAAATCGTAAAGGAATTTTACTAAAGGATATTACCCTTATTATCAATCCCATGAGTTTTAATTTTTCTTTTGCAAGGGTTATAGCAATAATATTGATTTATATATTTGGGTATGGATTGTTTGCATTGCAGAGACGCCCCGATTATGGTGTAGAGGGGAAAAAACAAGATGAATCATAAGATAAATGGGGAATATGGCAGAGTCATTTTGACACCGTTGACCTTGGAAGAAAGTGAGTGGATGCGCATTCTTCGTAATCAAAACAAACAGTGGTTTATCTACTCAGAAGAGATTACACAGGAAGAACAGAAAAAATGGTATCAAAATTATTTGTGTAAGCCAGATGATATAATGTTTTCGGTATACCACAAAGGAAGCGGTAAGTGGATTGGTGCAGTTGCGCTTTATAATATTGATGTTATAAATAATCAGGCGGAATTTGGAAGAATTGTGGTAGACGGTGAAAGTGTTCACAAGAGAGGTCTTGGACTAGACACGACCATCTGCGCCTGTCAAATTGGGTTTAAACAATTAGGTATTTCCAAAATAAAACTTGAGGTATATAGTAATAACATAGCTGCTAAAAAGACCTATGAGAAGGCCGGGTTTTCTGTAATAGGAATTCAAAAGATTGAAGAAGGCCGTAAAATGATTTCAATGGAGTTAAATAATGTATCAAAATAGAAATAATTAAAGAGGATGAATTATATGCCAATTCAAGTATTAAAACCCAAGTTTCATGTGGATGAATGTTTAGAAGAAATTCGTGAATGTTTAGAAAAGGGATGGACTGGCCTTGGATTCAAGACAGTCGAATTTGAGGAACAATGGAAAAAATATACGGGACATAAAAATGCTTATTATTTAAATTCAAATACAGTTGGGCTCTACATGGCTGTTCAAATTTTAAAAATGCAGAATGGATGGAATGATGGAGATGAAATCATTTCAACTCCGATTACATTTATTTCTACTAATCATGCTATTAAAAAACAAAATATGGTCGCCCGTTTTGCGGATGTGGATGAATATTTGTGCCTTGATCCTGTTGACGTTGAGAAAAAGATTAACAATAAAACAAGAGCTGTCATTTTTGTAGGTTACGGTGGTAGGGTTGGCCAACTAGATAAAATTATAGAAATATGTAGGAAGCATAACCTAAAGTTAATTTTGGATGCAGCACATATGAGTGGTACACGCGTTAATGGAATATGCCCTGGAACATGGGATGGAATAGACGTAACAGTATATTCTTATCAGGCTGTTAAAAATTTGCCTACTGCAGATAGCGGGATGATTTGCTTTGCAGAAGATAAGTATGATAAAATTGCTCGTGAACTTGGTTGGCTTGGCATTAACAAGGATACTTATGCTAGAACCGGTGACAAGGGGACGTACAAGTGGAAGTATGATGTCGAGTATGTAGGACAGAAGGATCATGGTAATTCCATTATGGCAGCAATCGCTTTGGTACAGTTGAAGTATTTGGACGAAGACAATGCTTATCGCCGTGAGTTGGCACGTTGTTACGACAAATTATTTGCGAACAATCCGAAAATAAGGGTAGTTGACGCGCCTTATAAAGATGAGTGCTCCTATCATATCTACGAAATTCAGGTAGATGATAGGGATGGTCTTATGGATGCTCTAGCCGCAAATGATATTTATGCCGGTGTTCATTATCGTGATAACACAGAATATGAAATGTACGCTTATGATCATGGTACATGCCCAAATGCACACTGTGTTTCTCAAAAAATAATTACTATGCCTCTTCATTTATGGCTAACCAAAGCTGATGTGGAGGAAATTGCACATTTAGTAAATAAATTTACTAAATAAATATGACTTATACTTTTAACACAGTATATTTAACAAAGTATGCCCCACTTGCTAAACTATCGGGGCAAGACTGAGATAGAAAACTTTTTGAGTCTCTCGTATTCTGTTAAATCGCAAGAGAGCCCTATTTACTAACTATAGGATATACTCTATCGGAATTTTGTGCAGCCCCTTTCTTATGCTTTTGGGATCATTCGGTTATTCACAAAAGTACAAATGTCGTAAAAACCATGAAAACCCGCATAAAACCTGAATATTATCTTGACTTTTATCAAGGTGTCCGGGTTCGAACCCCCGATGGTTCACCAAAATTAAATTGTGAAAACCCGCATGGACACTGAATCTTTCAGTGATTTGTGCGGGATTTCTTTATATTGTAAAATCGTTGAAAAATGTTGCAAATCGGGGGTGGTTACTCCCGCGGTTGCTAGATAAGGTATAATCAGTTTCGCAAATTAAAAAGGATAAAAAAGAAGACATAGATTCAGTCGTTTGGTAGAACAAAGTTACCAAACAAATTCACCGATGTCAACGCCGGAATGTTTTTGACTGAAATCGCCGGTGAAATTTGACTCACAAACGCCGGTTATTCTATCGCCGGTTTGTCCAGCGCCGGGATATTTACCGCCGGGACAGTGCGAACACCGGTTTTCAATCTGTCCTTCAGCCGGTAGGTTTCATCCCGGATGTTGATATCACATGAGCGTGATGCAACGGGCGGTCAAGCGTAGATACAACTACCAAGATTAATAAGGTGAAGGAGGGTAAATTACCATTAATTGCTTTTGCATAATGATTCCTTTAAAGTTTATCATACCGATGTTGGCCTGTTATGTTCCACATGTGGGATTCCTGCTGAAAAGATTTTGCATGGCGATGCCGCACTAATAGTATTAAAGGGGCTCACAGAGAATTATGTTGCAACCGCATTGGTGTGTGATGGATATGTTCCTTACTAGTGGGAGTCAAACGGTCAGGCGAAAGTGGACTTTGTGATTCAAAACAGACACGGCAAAGTTGTGCCGATTGAAAGTAAAAGCCGCGGATAACGTACGGACTAGAAGTCTGGGAGTTTTCATGAAGAAATACGAGTCTGCCTACGCCATTCGAATCGGTGCGAAAAACTTCGGCTTTGAAAATAATATCAAGTCCGTGCCGCTGTATGCGGTGTTTTGCATGGATGAGTAATTTAAGGATTATATCAAATAAAGCCAAGGATTTCAGCCTCTTCGTATGGAAGAGAACATGAAATCCTTGGCTTTTTATTTATTTCACCATAACAGAAAAACGTTCATTTAAATTACAACCATAATATATTAGACAATTCGGCATAATATATCATTTTGTTTCAATTGTAGCGCCGAGAAAATATTTTTATAGTTAGAACCAAGCTTGAATTCCAATGTTTATGAAACGAACTTCTTTTTTGCTTTGACAGTTCGTCGAGAAAAGCTGTTCTCCTCGGATAGGTTTGAATTAGTATTGAAATCAACCATATTGCGATTTCGCTGCCGCCCACTTTATGCGGCGCTTTGATTTAGCTGACACTTTTTATATTAAGGGCGCGAACTCATCGTTTCGTTGTCAAAACGAAAGCTTTATAAATACTAATTAATCACAAATAATTTCTCTTGCAATATTTTTATCGCTTTTTTCCTTATTATTATAGGCGGTAAGTTTAAACGACAATGTAAATGGTTCAAATTTGCACTGATACTTTTCCAACTGACGCTGTCCACAGGAGTTACTGCCTAAGCCGTTTTGTTTGTAATCAATATCCAAAACAATATAATCACGTTTCTTCAGATCACAAGTGTGCTTTGCCAGTTCTATGTCCTGATCTTCGTAATATTGCGCGCTGAAATTGAATGTATCCTCTGCAGTTGCCATCAATCCCATCCCTCTGTCATTGGTAAATGATGCCCATGAGGTGTCAATATGGTTTCCGTTTTCCTGCGGATGAACATAATTAGTAAACATTTCGTCTACTGTACGCTGGTAAAGACCAAATAGTCCAGCTTCCTTGGAATCCACATAGGTTTCAGCAGGACCGCGTCCAGACCATCTTACATTGCTCAGTTCCTTAGGAATATGCAGGGTAACGCCAATCTTCGGAAGCATTTTCGGTGCACAATCCAACTTTCCGCCCGGAACACCGGATACTGTTATTGCAATATCACCGGTAGGATAAATCTTGTAAAGGTATTTAGTCAGATAATGCCATGCACCATTCGTCGTTCCGTTTAAAGTGTTAACCTGTACTTCAGCATGGTTATTTTCCATACTATATTGAATATTCTGAACAACTTCGTGCTGCAAATGCAGAAAATACTTTGTTTTATAGTTTGGTACCAGTTCATCCATATCGTTATCGATTGGGGCTCTCCACAAATTAAGCTTTGGCCCTTTTTCAAGCATTGTTACACCATCGCGTACAATCTTCAGCATCGTGCCGCGCACCAGGTCAAAAGAAACGCTAAAGTCATTGCCGATAATATGAAGCATGGTATGTTCTTTGGTTACGCTGAGCTTTCCGATAGGTGTCACTTGACACTTATCCTTATGAATCGGAAGTTCAAACTGCGCAGTAGCCAGCTCATAGCCGGTCTTTGCATACATGGTATCCCGATTGAGACGATATGAGAAGTTAATATAGTATTTTGCGCCGGCTACCGGTTCAAATCCTAGCTGATATGGGACGACAATATCTGTTTCACTGCGTGCGGGAACAGACGGCAACTGCATAACTCCACTTTGCAGACAAATATCGTCCTCCATTATCGAATAAACAAGCTCGAAGCAATTCAAATTGGCGAAATCGTATCTGCTGATTAAATGGAAAACTCCTTTTTTAAGATCAACAGCAGTAGTCGTAATTGGTTCAATAACTTTCTTATATTCCAGTAATCCTGGAGAAGGCTGACGATTTGGCATCAACAGACCGTCAATGCAGAAAGTCTTGTTGCTCGGATCATCTCCGAAATCGCCACCATAACGATAATAGATTTCACCATTTTCTGTTTCAGTGTAGATACCTTGATCGAACCATTCCCAAATGAAGCCGCCCTGCATCTTATCGTGTGCATATGTGACATCTTGGTATTCTTTCAGGTTTCCCGGACCATTTCCCATGGCATGGCAATATTCGCAATGCACATGCGGCTTTTTACTCTTTTCAATGATATCCTTCATGAGGTACGGCTTCTTATCGTTTTCAAACCAAGTGTACATTGTGCTGTATACATCAACAACCTCAGCCTCGAAATCACCCTCATAATGAATTAATCTTGTCGGATCCATTGCCTTCGCTTTTTTTGCCATAGCGCGGAAATTGCAACCAAAATCTGATTCATTGCCGAGAGACCACATCAGAATCGATGGATGATTTTTCTCCCTCTCGATCATACGCGCCATACGGCTAACATATGCGAGTTCCCATGCCGGATCATCTGTAATCCACTTGTAATTGCCGGTCAGTTCAAAGCCATGGCATTCCAAATCAGTCTCCGCAATAAGGTACATACCGTATTCATCGCATAGGTCATACAGATAGTACGAATTTGGATAATGCGATGTTCTGATTGCATTGATATTATGCTGCTTCATCTGAATAATATCTTTTTCAATTTCTTCTTTTGCAACTACACGTCCGTTTTTTGGATTATAGTCATGACGGTTTACACCTTTGAGCTTAATCGCAACGCCGTTAACAAGGAATGTGTCACCGTGGATGACGATATTACGGAAACCGACGTTTTGTGAAATGACTTCAATTATTTTTTCGTCTTTTTCTGTTGTCAGATACAACCTGTACAGGTTCGGGCACTCCGCCGACCATTTTTTAGGATTTTCCACGGCTTCGCTCAGTTCGAAATGATCTTCACTAGCTGTAACGCTTTTTTTAAAGATAAGATTGCCTTTGTAATCATAAAGTGCAGCATTCGCGACCTGTCCATCCGCTTTAGAGAACTTACCACTGACATGTAAAACCGCATTTTTACAGGCATCGTCTAACTCTGTTACTACTTTATAGTCATAAATGCCGTTTCGAGGAAGGCCAATAAGCTCTACATCACGATAAATGCCGCTGAGCCACCACATATCCTGGTCTTCAAGGTAGGTTCCATCCGACCACTGATATACTCGAACTGTAATATCATTTTTACCGATAACCGCGATGTCGGATATATCAAATTCAGCTTCGTTTCTTGCACCTTTACTGTAGCCAACGAATTCGCCGTTTACCCATACATGGTAGGCAGAGTCTACTCCGCAAAAGCGTAGAATGATTCTCTTGTCCGCAAAATTCTGTCCGATTGTGAAAGTCCTCTTATAAATACCGGTCGGATTTTCGGTCGGTACATACGGCGGATTAATTGGAAAGTTGTACCACAAATCGGAATAATGCATCTTTCCGTAGCCTTGCAACTGCCAGTTTCCCGGCACTACAATGTTATCCATATCAGCTACATTGAAATCGCTTTTATAGAAATTTTCAGGGCTGTATTCTGGTGCATCAAGGAACATAAACTTCCATTGACCGTTCAAATTCTTAAAAGCGTGTGTATAGCAATTATCCTTTCGATCGGCTGCATCTTTATTCGGAAAGCTCAGAAAATGTGCGCGAGCCGGTAAACGATTTATACAGTCTTGCGAAATATTTTCCCATGTTTTCATGTGTATTTTACCTCTTCGTTGTAATTAAGCCTATTTCAGATTATTCTTTTTCGTTCTTATCCGAAATCTTTGCCTAAGCAGTCTTTTTGCTTCTCTTCTCATATCTATTCCAGCAAATAACGGCAAATCCAAGGAACACAACCAGGCCTATAATATTATAAACCAGTATATTAATCGGCTTCGTTACGCCTTTTTCAAGTGTGCCATTTAGCTGTGCGATCATAGTAGACGGTTCCGGAACTGTGGACATAAAGAATACAAACAAGAATATGCAAAACAAAGTAATACCAGCTGCGATACCGAACTTACGGCCTCCCAATCTGAAATTGCGGGGCATACTATCCTTTTTCCATCTTAGAACAATGTATGCTGCAAAGAAGAACAGCATTGGGACCAATGCAGTAGATGCGGTCATGTTGGTTAGAGTCTGAAGGAAACTGTTCATAGAATTTACACCAAGTGCCGGAATCATCAGCATAATGCTGACAACAGCAGCCTGAAGAATCAGTGCATTGTAAGGATTGCCCTTATCATCAGTCTTAACAACCCAAGATCCAAAGATGCCTTCCGGAATTTCTGAGAAAAGAACCTTTACAGGAGCAGCAGTCCAAACCATCAAAGAACCTAAGTTGCAGAGCAGCATAACAAAACCAACAAATCTTCTAACAATACCGCCCATGCCAAAGCGTTGACCAATGATATAGAATGCGTCGAAAATACCGTTGGAGAAATTATTAGATAATACATTTGAAGGAACAATAAGGCCAATTGCAACTACACCCAATACATACACACCGCCGATTACAAGGCTTGCAGTTATCATGGTACGCACAAACGCTTTGTTACCGCCCTTAATATCTTTAACATAGCAGCCGATACTTTCTGCGCCGCCGACAGCCTGGAATATCCATGCCATTACCATGAAGAATGTCCAGTCAAACTTTGGTGTCAGAGTGCTTGCGTTAAATTGCTGTGCTGATTTATCACCAAGGCCAAATACAATAATAAACGCGAAAGCAATAAATAGAACACCAATACCAATTTTAGCAAAACCAGCAATGTTGGTTACCTTTGACATCCAGCCAATGCCTTTGATGCAGATAAAGGTTGCAATCCAAAAAACGATAATTGACACAATAGAGGATACGATTACCATGTTATTGCCGTCAAATACATTGTAGCCAAGAATGAAATAGGATGCATAGATTAAAGTCTTTGGAACCAGTGAGCAGAAAAAAAACAAATTAACAAAGAAATATGACCATGCACCTAAGAAGCCCCATTTGGGACCAAGTGCACTTGAAATCCATTGATGAATACCGGATTCACTCTCTGCATTCGCAGATGTAAACTCTGCAACCATCAAAGCAAACGGAAGAAAATAAAATATTGTGCCGAATAGGTATCCCGGCAGCGCCGACAAACCGATTGCTACTGTATTGTCGATAAGACTAGCAAAATTAAATACGGCTGAGAAGGTCAACATTAGCAATGCTAGAGAACCTAGATTCGCTCTTTGATTGGCATTTTCCATAAAAGACATCTCCACCTATTATATGTTTTTGATAAGTTGTACAACTGACATGTATATATCATAGTTTCTTTGCCTAATTATCGGCTATATAAATTTGTTGATAAAATATATCATTTTGTTGATTAATTATTTATAAAAACAGTACCGCCGTTCGTTGATTGCTATAGAATGCGCTTTACGAAGTGTGATTTTTAGTGTAAAATAACTTATGATACCTTTTGAAAAGCAATGATAGTAATTTTGGCGGCTAAAAAGTTTAAAATTATTTCAAACTATGCATAAATATACATCCGTTTCGTATTTTCAATGGATAACGCACAGCAAAATTTGCAAGAAGGGAGTAATGATCTATCAATAAATATAGTGATAAAGCTGGCGTGATTTTTATGAACCGTTTCCACGGACAGGACCTCCACCTCTATGAGTCCGGGTTTGAAGTATGCCAGCCTGACAAGCCATTTGAATTTATTCCCATCGACTATTTCTTATTGCATTATTGCGTAAGCGGTGAAGGTTTTTTAACATTGCACAATGACCAGCGTCACATAACAGCCGGAGATATTTTTCTAATTCTGCCTAATACAGCAAACAAATATTACCCACTCCCAGAAAATCCGTGGAGTTATCGCTGGGTTGGCGTAAAGGGTTCTATGGTAAAATCTATTTTAGAGGAATGCGGGTTTTCTTATGACAACTTTGTACTTCACTACGATAAAGATGATACGGTTCTAAGATGCTTCCAGCAGATTTATGAGCGTTGTACCAAATCTGATTACTATACAGCACTTGGATATTTATATCAGTTCTTTGGCACACTTACTGAAAAGGAAAACAGCATATTGCTTGAATCAGAAACAGTCCACAGGCAGCGTTTAGAAAAAATGATTAAGTATATTTATGCACAGTATACAAACGATATTTCGGTTCAAAGTATGGCGGATGAATTTAATTTCGATCGCACATATATCTATAAATTGTTTAAAAAGGAAATGGGAATCAGCCCAAAGCAGTATCTTCTGAATTTCCGTATTGAAAAGGCTTGTGATTTATTGTGCAAAAGTCATATGAGCGTTACCGAAATCGGATATGCGGTTGGTTTTAACTCTTTTTCCTGTTTTTCCAAACAATTTTGCTTAAAAAAAGGAACATCTCCGATGAAATACCGAAAACAGTTCATTAAATAATTTAGCAAAACTTGAATGACAAAAAAGCGGAGAGAAAGACAAGATTTCCAGAAAGAATGTTGAGGCGAAACTTGGTGTTTCTCAAACATGTCCGGACGTATTTTAAAACGGAGATGTCGGCAGCCGGAAATTGCGAGAGACCGTAAAATCAAGGAATATTTTAAATAATTTTAAATCACGAAATTTGTGAAAATCCACAAATATTTATAAAATATAAAAATTTAGTTGACGGTATTTTAAAGAGAGTGTATAGTAAAAACCAAAGAGTAAACGATTACTCAAATATCCAACCCTTATTGTGTATGCTTAGAATACTATCCATTGTCTTTAAAATTTATCAAATAATGAAGAGGGATATATTTGAGCGAAAAAAAAATCTCAATGGTCGATATTGCCCGTATGGCGGAGGTTTCAACAGCAACGATTTCCCGTGTGCTGAATAAAAACGGCCGCTATTCGCCGGAAACAGAAAAACGCGTTATGGAGATCGTTCATAAATATGGCTATCTGCCGAATTTAAGTGCGAAAACATTGCGTACGAATAAAAGCTTGAGTATAGGCGTAATTGTTCCGGATATAACAAATGAATTTTTCGGAAAGATTGTACGCTCCATCGAAAACACGGTTCTTCCGTTTGGCTACTCTGTTTTTGTCTGTGATTCCCATGAAGATGAAAAAATTGAGACCCTGCATATTCAGAATATTGTGAGTAAGAATGTAGACGGTGTGATTTATATTGCCGGGCGTGCGGATGTAGGGGATATAGACCAGAATTTCAGTATGCCGGTGGTCTATATCGACCGGCAGGCGGAACATGCACAGTTTGTCGTGCAGTCCGATAATGAGTATGGCGGATTTTTAGCAACAGAACAGCTCATTCGTTCCGGATGCCGCCGCATTTTGTTGCTGCGTGACCGCCGCATGCTTTTTCCGGTCCGGCAGCGTTACGAGGGGTATTGCAAGGCACATGAAAAATATGGGATCCCCATGGATGAATCACTGATAGTAGATAGTACGGTTGACTATACTTTGGCAAGAGACACAATCAGCATGATTTTGGAGGAGGAATCCCTTTTCTTTGACGGTGTTTTCGCTACCAATGATATGATGGCGCTGGGAGCACTGCATGCTTTGCAAAAGCATCATGTCCGCGTACCGGAACAAATGAAACTGGTAGGGTTTGACGACATTTCGCTTTCGGAATTTTGCAACCCGCCGATCACTACGATTACGCAGGATACGGAAGCTATGGGTCAGCGCGCCGCAAGACTGCTGTTAAAACGTATACAGGGGGGAAGCGTTCCTTCCAACAATATCATGCTTCCGGTTTTTCTAAATAAAAGAGGGACTACTTAAAAGTTGGGTCCGTCTTTTATTTATCCTAAATGGGTAAACCATTACCCAATAAATGGTACAAGAATTTTAATTTTGTTTTGGCAATAACAGGGAATTATTTTTTAAAAGGAAAGGGGTGTCCTTTTTGAAAGAATTAAGTGAGAATGTTGAGCAAACGATTACCCAACCTTTTATATAAATTTTTGGAATGATATGGGGAAGGAATTGCCGGGCAATAAGAGGTTCCGGCTCAGTAGGGCTTGGACGCCTAAAAATAGAGATTTCAAGGAGGTCATTATGAAAACACTTGTTGAGATGAAAAACGTCACCAAGAAATTTCCCGGTGTTACAGCACTTCAGAATATTTCGTTTGATATTAAAGCGGGAGAAGTCCATGTTCTGTTGGGAGAAAACGGTGCGGGTAAATCAACTCTGATGAAAATTTTGAGCGGAGTATACCAGCCAACAGAAGGCTCGATTATCCTGAATGGCAAAGAGTACGACAGGCTGACTCCAAAGGATTCTTATGAAAATGGAATCAGTATCATTTATCAGGAACTCAGCGTAATTAATGAGCTTTCGATTGAAGAAAACCTGTTTGTGGGAAAATTGCCGATGGCAAAAATGGCGGGTTTTCCGATCGTTAACCGCAAGCTGATGCACCAAACCGCGCTGGAGCTGTGTAAAAAGGTGGGGCTGCATCGTGACCCCAAAACCTTTGTAGAAGAAATCAGTATATCGGAAAAGCAGCAGGTGGAAATTGCCAAGGCGTTGTGCGCCAATGCGGAGGTAATCATCATGGATGAGCCTACGGCTTCGCTGACCAAGGAAGAGATAGACCACCTATTCCACATTATTGCTCAATTAAAGAGCGAAGGAAAAGGCATTGTTTATATTTCTCATAAAATGGATGAAATCAAACAGATCGGCGATCGTGTCACCGTTTTAAAAGACGGGACGTATGTGGGAACACGCAACGTTGCGGACGTATCGATTGACGAACTGGTTACGATGATGGTCGGGCGTGAAATCAAGGCAACGTATCGGCATGAAGACCGGACGGATTATTCAAAGGAACCGGTTATTTTTGAGGTTCGGGACATCGCCCGTAAGGATCAAAGAGTGAAAGGAGTTTCTTTTCAGCTTCATCGCGGGGAGATTCTTGGATTTGCCGGACTGGTTGGCTCGGGGCGCAGTGAAATGATGAATGCTATTTTTGGCGCGGAACCCAAAAGCGCCGGTCAGGTTTTTATGAATGGGAAAGAAATCTTTATTAACAATCCCTATCAGGCGATTCAGCACGGGCTGGCCATGGTAACGGAAAACCGGCGTGAAACCGGATTTATTAATACGATGGATATCAAAAAGAATATTTCCCTTTTGCCGTATGTCAAAACATCGGGCATGGGAGGGCTTTCCGGTCTGGTGAATGAAAAGCAGGATCGGAAATGGGCAGAAGAACAGCATGAAAATCTGCGTATCAAATGCGCCGGGGTAGACCAGAGTATTTTGGAACTTTCCGGCGGTAATCAGCAGAAAGTTATTTTGGGGAAATGGCTGGCGGCCGATTCACAGGTTATTATTTTTGACGAGCCTACAAAAGGGATTGATATAGGCAGTAAAAGCGAAATTTATGTGCTTATGCGCAAGCTGGCCGATGAAGGAAGGGGCGTGCTGATGGTTTCTTCCGAATTGCCGGAGCTTCTCGCGGTATGCGACCGGATTGCTGTATTTCGCGAAGGGAAAATTGCAATGATCTTTACAAGCGATGAGTGTACGGAAGAAAAAATTATTCGTGCATCCACAGGCGCAAATTAAAATGAGGTGAAAAGCATGGAAAAGACGGTAAATCAAAAAAAGAAAGTATCCTTTAATGAACTTTGGCAGAAATACGGCACTTTTGGGATTTTAGTTCTCTTGCTTGTGATTTTGGGTGCTATAAAACCGGAAAGCCTTTTTATTGCGGACAGCGTCCCTCAGATTTTAAATCAAAGCTCGGTTAACATTCTGCTGGCTTTAGGAGAATTTTTTGCAATCCTGATCGCGGGTATCGACCTTTCGGTCGGTTCTGTAGCCGCCCTTGTCGGCGTTATCGTTGCCAAAATGATGGTAGCGGGCGTATCCCCTTTGGCAGCGATCTTCATGGGAATTGTAATCGGAGCGTTTATCGGGTTTTTAAACGGCGCTTTGGTGAATTCCACAGGCCTTCATCCATTTATTATCACTCTTGGCACGCAGGCTATTTTCCGCGGCATTACCCTGGTTCTTTCCAATGCGCGTTCCGTATTTGGATTTCCGGCGTCCTTTACCGTTGGGATAAGCTCCTCTGTATTAGGCATTCCGGTATCGGTATTTATCGCTTTGCTTATGGCGGTTATTCTCGGCTTTTTCACAATTAAGACAAGGGCAGGCCGCAACATCTATGCGTTGGGCGGCAATAGCGAAGCGGCGTGGTTTTCCGGTATCAATGTAAAGCTACATACGCTGATTGTGTTTATTATTTCCGGCTTATGCGCGGGTCTGGCGGGTATTGTACTGCTTGGCCGTGTGGGCGCGGCGGAACCGGGCGCGGCAACCGGATTTGAAACGTATGCAATCGCGGCTTCCATTATCGGCGGCACCAGCTTTTTCGGCGGTAAGGGGAAAATCTTCGGCGTAGTTATGGGCGGCCTGATTATTGGCGTTATCAACTATGGAATGACCGTAATGGTTGTACCGAGCAGCTATCAGCAGATTGTAATGGGTGCGCTGATTATCGGTTCCGTAGCGCTGGACCGGTTTGTTGCGTCAAAGAAATAATTGCGAAATACAATGGGGGTTCGATTATGAGCAAAAAACCAATGTTTTCTCCCTCTTTGATGTGCATGGATTTGATGGATATCAAACATCAAATGGAGATTTTGAACAGCCGCGCGGATTTTTACCACGTGGATATCATGGACGGGCATTTTGTAAAAAACATTACCCTTTCTCCCGACTTTGTAAAGGCGGTAAGCAGTGTGGCTAAGCTTCCGCTTGACTGTCATCTGATGGTGACCACCCCGGATGACTTTATTGAACCGCTTGCGAAAGCGGGGGCGGGGTATATCTGTCCGCATGCAGAAACGATCAATTCGGATGCGTTCCGCATGATCTATAAAATTAAAAGTCTGGGGTGCAAAGTAGGCGTCGTGCTGAATCCGGCTACACCCATCGAGTATATTCGGCAGTACATCCACCTTCTGGACAAAATTACCATTATGAGTGTGGACCCCGGCTTTGCGGGGCAGCCGTTTATTCGGGAAATGCTGGGCAAGATTCGGCAGGCCAAAGAATGGAAAGAGCAAAACGGCTATTCCTATCTGATTGAGGTGGACGGTTCCTGCAATGAGCGTACTTTTAAAGATTTAGACGAAGCAGGCGCAGAAGTATTTATTTTAGGTTCTTCCGGACTGTTTAACCTGGATCCGGATCTGGCTGCCGCGTGGGATAAGATGAAGAAAATTTTCCATGAGCAAACCGGAAAATAATAAGCAAAAATCCCGCCGCGGGGGAATAGGAGGCATCATGCAGCAATATGTAATTGGAATCGATATTGGCGGTACCAACTTTCGCATTGGAATGGTTTCACAGGACGGAAGCCTTCAAAATTTTGAAAAACATTCCAGTTCAGTATTGGTTACCGGGAATGCGGTGGAAATACTAAGTAAGCAGATAGACATGTATCTGGATACATACCGGCTGCGAGGGCAGGTCGCCGCAATTTCAATTGGTATTCCATCCCTTGTAAGTAAAGATAAGAAAACGATTTATTCCACGCCAAATCTAAAAGGGTTCGATAATTTAAATCTTGCCGACCCTTTAAAAGAATATTTTCAGGTACCGGTCTTTATTGACCGTGATGTGAATTATCTTTTGCAAAACGATATCAAACAATTAGGGCTGAACCCGAAGAGTACGATTTTAGGGTTTTATGTTGGGACAGGCCTGGGCAATGCGGTGTATATCGAAGGCAAGTTTTATACCGGAAAAAACGGTTCGGCAGGGGAACTGGGGCACATTCCCATGTATGGGATTACCCGGACATGCTCCTGCGGAAATATAGGCTGCAGTGAAGTCCTTTGCTCCGGAAAATATCTGGAAGAGCTTACCCGGGAATGCTTTCCCGGAACGAGCGTGCGAAATGTATTTAAGCAGCATATAGATGATCCCCGTTTGCAGAAATATGTAACCGATTTAGCAATTCCCATTGCAACAGAAGTGAACATTTTAGATCCGGATACCATTATTCTGGCGGGCGGCGTTATCTTCATGGCAGGCTTTCCAAAAGAACTTTTGCTGAAGGCGCTGTATGAGCGTTTACGCAAACCGTATCCCGCGCAGAATCTCGACATCCGCTTTTCAAAACACACACAGCAAAGCGGTGTACTGGGCAGTGCGGATTTTGCATGGCGGCAGCTTCTCTCTTTATAAAAACTTTAATACGTTTATTCGTATTAAATGATAAAAAAAATTTAGGAGGATTGTTTATGAAAAAGCGAATTCTATCTGTATTTCTTGCAGCAGCGATGATGGTGGCTGCGGTGGGCTGCAGCAAAGCGCCTGCGGCTTCCGGTACACCGGCGTCCGGCGGTACTTCTTCCGCAGCGGCGGCCGGTGAAGCGGAGTATGCCGTAATCCTGAAAAATCAGTCGTCGGACTTTTGGGTCAAGATGAAGGAAGGCGTTGAGAAACAGGCAAAGGAACTTGGGATTAAGGTGGATGTTTATGCGGCACAGTCGGAAGAAGACACGGAAGGCCAGCTTAAAATTTTAGAAAGCTGCCTGACAAAGAACTATAAGGCAATCGGTGTTGCTCCGCTTTCTCCGGTTAACCTGATTCCCGGCATCGTAAAAGCAAACCAAAAGGGCATTTACGTTATGGATATTGATGAAAAGGTTGACCTTGCAACATTGAAAGCGCAGGGCGGCAGTGTCATTGGTTTTGCTACGACGGATAACGTAAAAGTAGGCGAAAAGGGCGCCGGTTATATCATTGATAACGCAAAAGAAGGAAAAGTCGCGATTATAGAAGGCAAGGCCGGGAATGCTTCCGGTGAAGACCGTAAAAAGGGTGCAACGCAGGCCTTTGAAAAAAGCGGCAAATTCAAGATCGTGGGCAGCCTCCCGGCCGACTGGGACCGTCAGAAGGCGCTGGATGTTGCGGCAAGCTTTATTCAGCAGAATCCGGACTTAGTGGGAATTTACTGCTGTAACGACGGTATGGCGCTTGGCGCGATGCAGGCGGTGATCAATGCGAACAAAACAGGAAAGATCTTTGTAGTGGGTACAGACGGCGATACGGAAGCAATTGATTCTATTAAACAGAATCAGCTTTCTGCAACCGTTGCGCAAGACCCCGCCAATATCGGCGCAACTTCCCTGAAAGAAATGATCAATGCAGTAAAAGGACAAACCAAAATCGATCCGAATGTAGAACCAAAAACAATTCCGGTTGATTCAAACCTGATTACAAAAGAAACTGCGAAATAAACTTTTTTAATAAAAGTAGATAAGGGAAAGGGAGACAAAAGCCGTTTCGGTTGAAACATTCTTTGTCTCCTTCTTTCCATTTCATGACAGATGGGGGATTTATTATGAAAATTGCGGTAGGCTGTGACCACGTGGGATATGAATTAAAAGGCAGGATTTTACAGCATCTGGAAGAACTGGGGATTGCATACCACGATTTCGGGACAAATTCGACAGAGCGGACCGATTATCCTATCTTTGGCGAGAAAGTGGCGGACGCAGTGGCTTCCGGGGCATATGACCGCGGAATTGTAATCTGCGGTACCGGAGTAGGTATTTCGATTGCAGCAAACAAAGTGCCCGGTATTCGTGCGGTGGTGTGCAGTGAGCCCTATTCGGCCTTGCTTTCCCGCCAGCATAATAACAGCAATATTTTGGGGCTCGGCGCCCGTGTAGTCGGGGGAGACCTCGCGCTGATGATTCTGGATGCATGGCTGAAGGGAGAGTACGAGGGAGGCCGTCACCAGCACCGTCTTGATTTGATTGCAGAGATTGAAAAGAAACACAGCGGGAAGTAAAAAGGAAAAGTAAAGCCCGATTATGTAGGTAATTTATCGAATTAAAATATCAATCACACGGCAGGAGATGATATCTTCCTGCCGTGTTTTTATGCTTTAGCGACAATAATTTCTCCGGCTTTCAAGATAGAAATTTTGTACCGTCAGGCTTGCTTTCTGTTTACGGCAAAGATTAAATAGCCGCCCGATCTTTTGTGGCCAAAACGAGATTGGGGGCGCGGCGCTTTCACCATTCAGCTTTTCGAGAATCGAAGGTTGGAAATTTCAATGATGCCGGGAGTCTTTGAAAACTTCCCTTTCAATTCCGGATTTAGCGAAATATATTAAAATACGGGGAGAAAACGCAAAAAATTATTGACAATTATAATAACTAGATTATAATAGATTATAACATTATATAATGTATTAAAAACTGGAGGCTAAATTATGAAAGCTGAACATTGCGCACAAATTGAACAAGCGGTTGCTGCGGTTGCCCAGAAGGCAAAAACCGGAATCCATCATTTTTACTTTGTGGCCTGCGGCGGTTCCAATGCGTTTATGATGCCGGTGCAATATATGTTTGACCGCGAGATTGGCATTCCGGCCAGCATTTACACATCGAATGAGTTTAATTACGGTACACCGAAGGATTTTGATGAGCACTCGGTTGTGATTACCTGTTCCCATTCCGGCACCACACCGGAGACGGTTGCAGCAGCAAAAAAGGCCACCGAAGTCGGGGCCGTATCCATTGCGTTTTCCAACGAAGTGGATTCTCCGCTGTGGAAGGCAGCCGGATATCCGATTCATTATGACCATGGTCCAAGCGCCGCCACAACCGATAAGAATAAAGCGGTTCTGTATGCGCTGGCGTTTGGAATTCTGAAAGCTGTCGCACCGGAGCAGAGCACAAAATGGGAAAGCGGCCTCAAGGCATTGGATGCACTGGAAGAGGCAACAAACCGCACGATGAAGAAGTTTAAGGATTCCGCCGTGCGCTGGGGCAAAGAAAACAAGCGCGATACGGTCATTTATACTATGGGCAGCGGCGCTAACTACGGTGAAATGTATTCCCTTTCCATTTGCCTGTTTATGGAAATGCAGTGGATCCATTCGAGCTGCATTCATTCCGGCGAGTATTTCCACGGTCCGTTTGAGATTACTGATTACGATGTGCCGTTTATTATCACGATCAGCAATGGCGCAACCCGGCATCTGGATGAGCGTGCCTGCGCTTTCTGCAAAAAATTCTCCGATAACGTCTATGTTATCGACGAGGCGGACTTTGATATGACCGGCATTGACGAATCCGTCCGTGAATACTATGCTCCATTGGTGGCAGGCAGTGTCGTTCGTGAAATGGTCGACAGCATCGCACACGAACGCGGCCATGATCTGTCTGTCCGCCGCTATATGTGGCAGATGGAATATTAATTGGGTAAGAAATTTATGACTGCCGTGCGGCCATAAAACAGAGCGGAAAGGGATCAAAGAAACGCAGGATTCAACCGAATTGCATTTTATAAGTCGGCAGAACGGGGTCCATGCTTAACATATCAAAAAGGAGTGAAAAAACGAATGAAACTGATTACCATCGGCGATAATGTGACGGACTGCTACCTCAGCGACGGACTTTACTATCCGGGCGGACAAGCTGTGAATGTAGCGGTAAACGCCAAACGCGATGGTGCGGAAAAGGTGAATTATCTTGGAATCTTCGGTGATGACGACCGTGCAGAGTACATACGTGCCTGCCTTGAGCGGGAAGGGGTTACCACCCTGCGCTGCCGCAAGGTATATGCGCCCACAGCCCAGCCGGGGGTGCGGATCGGGCCGGGCGGCGAACGCATTTTTGTGCGCGGCCCAAGGGACTCCTGTCAGCATCTTTTTGCGCTGTCACTGGTAAGCGAGGACTATGAAATCATCCGCAGCTACGATGTTTGCCACACCACCAACGAAGCCCATATTGAAACCCAGCTGCCGGCGCTCAGTGCGGAAATACCGGTCTCATTCGATTTTTCCACGCGGAACGACGATGCCTATCTGCGGGCGGTATGTCCGTTTTTGACCTACGCCTTCTTTTCAGGCTCCGGTTTGCGGGACGAAGAAGTATCCGGTTTAATTGAAAAAGTTTTGGCGCTGGGGCCCCGCATAGTGGGCGTAACCCGCGGGGAGCAGGGATCCGTCTTTTCGGACGGGAAGAAATCCTACCGTCATGAAGCCCAAAAAGTCAAAGCCACGGACACAATGGGCGCCGGTGATGCATTTATTGCAGCATTTCTTACCCGTTATACCGACAACGGCGACATGGAGACTTCGCTGGATTTTGCCGCGGATCGGGCGGCATATGCCTGTACAGTAAACGGAGGTTTTGGATACCCTCATAAAAATGTTTAAGAGAAGGGAAGAAAAGTAAATGGGAACGAAAAAAGTACTTTCGATTTTAATTGCGGGAATTATGGCGTTTTCCAGCCTGTCCGGATGCGGCACACCGTCCCCGTCGGGCAGTTCCGGTTCCGCGTCGGGAAACACGCAGACTTCATCGGCCGGCGGAGCAAAAACTTTGAATCTGGCCGTCCCAACCGCTGTTATGTCACTTGACCCGCTGATTGCGGGCGACTCAGTTTCCATGGACATCATATCCAATATTGATGAAGGCCTTTTCGTTGTAGACGCGGACGGAAACATTCAGCCCGGTCTGTGCAAAAACTACGAAGTAAGCAAGGATCAGCTCACCTATACCTTCCACCTCCGCGACGGCATTACCTGGAACAACGGGGAACCGGTCACGGCGCAGGACTTTGTTTACGCATGGCAGCGCAACGCTACCGCAACCGGAGATCTGTCTGCATTCCAGTATCAGATTGAGATGGCTGCCATCAAGAATCAGGCTGAAGTCATCAGCAAAAAGCTCCCGGTCGATAAACTGGGCGTTAAAGCGCCGGACAATAAGACCATCCAGCTGGAACTGGAGCATCCTGTACCCTTCCTGCTGAATCTGCTGGCTTTCACTCCGTGGGTACCGGTTAACCAGGCGTTTCTCGAATCGCAGGGAGATAAATTCGGCGTTACAAAGGATAATATCCTTTACAATGGACCTTACTATATTTCAAACTATGAAGTGGGCGGCAACACAATCACACTGACCAAAAATCCAAAGTATTGGGATGCTGACAAGGTAGACGTCGGTACGGTTATCATTCAGGTGATTTCGGATACTCAGCAGGCGGTTATGTCCTATAAGAACAACACGGTGGATAATGTTGAGCTGACGGGGGATCTTGTCAGCCAAAACTCTTCGGATCCTGAATTTTCCAGTGTGTTGGGCCCATACAATTATTACTTATTATTTAATACCAAAATTGCAGGGCTTGACAACAAAGATTTCCGCCAGGCCATCGCCTATGCGATTGACCGAAAATCTTTATGCAGCAATGTGCTGAACAATGGTTCCGTACCTGCTTATAACATGACGATGAAGGGTCTGTGTTCAAATTCCGGCGGCAAAGATTTTACAGAGGCCAGCGGCCAGTATTTCGAGTATAATCCCCAAAAGGCAAAAGAATCGTGGGCAAAGGCTAAGGCGGAAACGAAGCTGCGCGAAGTTACCATTGTTTACGATCAGGAGAAGGATTTTGCGGCCAATACCTGTACCTTTATTAAGTCCGCGCTGGAAAGTACGCTGGACGGCTTGACTGTAAATATTGAGGCTACTCCGAAAAAGAACCGTCTTCAGAAAGAGGCCGACCACAATTACCAGATTTGTCTGCATGCATGGGGCCCCGACTACTCCGACCCCACCGCGATTCTGGCAATGTATAAGTCCAACCATCCCTCGAACTACAGCCAATGGAACAACAAAGAGTTCGATACGCTGTATGACAAAGCAAATTCTGCCGATGCCGGCAATGAGGCCGCGCGCTGGCAGGATCTGATTCAGTGTAATAATATCTGCACCGAACAAGCGGTTTGTGTCCCGATTTTCCAGACCGGTTTCGCACAGCTGACCCGCAAGACCGTCAGCGGCCTGAGCAATCATCTGACGGGTGTAAAATGCTTCTACAAGTTTGTAAAAATCAAGTAATCCGCTTTTCGTGTTGACGCTGTAAAAGCAGGTGCATTTCCAAACAGGAGGGTGCCTTAATCCGGTACCCTTCTTTGTATTTGCAGACCTGCTGCAAAAAGGAGTTACACAATGAAGAAATATGTTCTGAAACGGGCGGCTATTTCGGTGATTACGGTATTTGTTATCTTGTTTCTTTTGTTTATGCTGCTGAATCTGATGCCCGGGTCGCCCTTCAATAATCAGGAAAAACTCAGCCCGGAGCAAATCCAGCAGATGAAGGAATTCTATGGGCTGGATAAACCGGTGCTGCAGCGCTTTTTCATTTATTTATGGAATATGCTTCACGGCGACTTCGGCGTTTCCTATAACATCCAGGTAAATATGCCCATCAGCGATATGGTTTTCAGCCGTCTGGGCGTCACGCTCGCCATCGGCTTGCAGGCAGGCATTCTGGGTACGCTGATAGGCCTTATGTTGGGAATTGTGGCGGCTCTCCACCGCAGAACGGTATGGGACAGCCTTACGACCGTCATTTCGGTTCTGGGCGTCAGCCTGCCTTCCTTTGTATTTGCACTGCTGCTCTCTTATTTTCTCGGATTCAAATACCGGCTGTTTCCTCTTCTGTACAACTCGGCCATGCCGCTGGTATCCACCGTTTTGCCGACGATCGCATTGTCCATGTTTACGATCGCCAGCGTGGCACGCTATACCCGCACCGAGATGATCAGTGTGATGGCGTCGGATTACATGATGCTGGCGGAATCAAAGGGCCTGCCGAGGACGAAACTGATCGTAAGCCATGTGCTGCGCAATACAATGATCAGCGTCATTACCGTACTGGTTCCGCTGCTGGTAAACCTGATGACCGGAAGCCTGGTGGTGGAAAAGGCGTTCAGCGTTCCCGGACTGGGCAGCCTGTATATCACGGCAATACAGTCCAATGATTACAACGTCGTACTGGCCATCAGCTTTATTTACAGTGTTATGTTCATCGCCGCGATGCTGCTGGTGGATATTTTATACGGAATCATCGATCCCCGAATTCGGTTGGCAAAGGAGTAATGAAGATGGACGACAGCAAATTTTGCCTTTGTACCAAAGAACATACGGAAGAGGCGGAGAAGGAATACGCCAACAATTCCTATGCAAAAGAAGCACTGTATCATTTTGTCGCGAATAAAGGGGCGGTAATCAGCGTGTTCGTCATCGTCATCATTATCCTGCTGGCGATTATTGCACCCATTCTCAGCCCCTATTCTTATAAAGACGTGCAGTCCCAGTTCAGCAACCTGCCGCCGCGCATTCCCGGGCTGGAACAGCTTGGCGTTTTCAATGGCTGCCGGGACGGCGTTAATGTATACGCCCAGAAGAGCGCGCTGAACCAGTATCACTTTTTCGGAACGGACAACCTTGGCCGCGATATCTGGACCCGTGTTTGGTGCGGCACCCGGATTTCTTTGCTCATCGCGGGTGCGGCGGTTTTAATTGATGTGTTCATCGGCGTGATCTACGGCCTTGTTTCCGGCTATTTCGGCGGAAAAACGGATATCATTATGCAGCGCATTACGGAAGTCCTCAGCAGTTTGCCGCAGTTGGTTATTGTTACGCTGATGCTGGTAGTCATGAAACCGGGTCTTACAAACATCATCATTGCGCTGATGATCACCGGATGGATCAATATGAGCCGGATTGTACGGGCACAGGTGCTGAAATATAAAAATCAGGAATTTGTGCTGGCCGCCCGCACACTGGGAGTGAGCAACAGGGGAATCATTTTTAAGGAAATCCTGCCGAATACCCTTGGACAAATCATTATAACCTTCATGTTCTCCATTCCTAACGCCATTTTCCTTGAAGCGTTTCTCGCTTTCGTGGGGCTTGGTGTTCCGGCGCCCATCGCTTCACTGGGCTCAATGATCAATGACGGTTATAAATCAGCCATGACTTATCCGTATATGGTAATGGCGCCGGTCGTCGTGCTGGCATTGCTGATGCTGGGATTCAATCTGTTCTCAGACGGCCTGCGCGATGCGATAGACCCACAAATGAAACAGACATAAGGGGGCGCGTTTATGTCAGAAAGAAAACAGATCCTTAAAATAAGGGATCTTTCGGTATCTTTCCATACGGCCAACGGTCTCGTCAGAGCGGTGCGTGGGCTGAATATGGATGTTTACAAAGGGGAAACGGTTGCCATTGTGGGCGAATCCGGAAGCGGAAAGTCGGTAACTGTAAAAGAGGTTATGGGGATTCACACTCCGAACGAGGTGATTGAAGGAGGCTCCATTGCCTTTACCTATGATAGCGGCAGCGGAGAAAAAACGGTGGATTTGCTTACAATTTCTCCTCATTTCATGCAGAATCAGCTAAAGGGGAAACACATCGCCATGGTCTTTCAGGACCCTATGACCTCGCTGGACCCCACGATGACCATTGGCAAACAGCTGATGGAAGGGATGATGCTGCATCTGCACCTTAGCCGCAAAGAAGCTGCCGGGCGCGCTGTGGAGCTTTTGCAAATGGTTGGAATCAGCGACCCCGAAAAAAGGCTGAAAAACTATCCGCATCAACTGTCCGGCGGTATGCGCCAGCGCGTTGTCATTGCCATTGCTCTCTCCTGCGACCCGGACCTCCTGATCTGCGATGAGCCTACAACTGCGCTGGATGTCACCATTCAGGCGCGCATTTTGCAGCTGATTATGGATTTGCAGAAGAAATTCAATATTTCTGTTATTTTCATTACCCATAATCTGGGCGTCGTAGCGAAGGTGGCGGATTATGTCAATGTAATGTATGCCGGAAAAATTATTGAAACAGGAAGAACCGAAGACGTTTTCTTCGATCCGCGCCACCCTTATACATGGGGACTTCTTTCAAGTATGCCGGATCTTTCCGGCAATAAGGAGGATCGGCTCTACACCATTCAGGGAAACCCGCCCAATCTGCTCAATGAGATCAAAGGCGATGCGTTTGCTCCGCGTAATCCTTACGCGCTCGAGATCGACTTTGAGGAGGAACCGCCGATGTTTAAGATCAACAGTCATCATCAGGCGGCTACGTGGCTGCTGGATCCCCGCTCTCCCAAGGTGGAAATGCCGGATCAGCTGCGCAGGCGCATCGAAATCATGAAAAGGGAGGATGCGTCAAATGGCGGAAACTAAGGAGCCGCTCCTGATGGTGCGCGGACTGAAACAATATTTTCGCGTCAGCAAGACTTTCACGGTAAAAGCGGTAGATGATATCTCCTTTGATATTTTTCCGGGCGAGACCTACGGTTTGGTAGGGGAGTCCGGCAGCGGCAAGTCCACCACCGGTCAGGCGATTATACGCCTGTATGAACCTACGGCCGGCAGGATTGTTTTCAACGGGGAGGACATCAGCGGTAATCTGTCCAAACAGCAGTCCGCCATGCTGCGTACCAACATGCAGATGGTTTTTCAGGATCCGATGGCTTCGCTGAACCCCTATAAAAAGATTATAGACACCATTGCGATGGGTTTGGATGCCCGGTTTCCGCACATGGAGACCAAAGAAAGGAATGAGCGGGTTTATACAATCATGGAAAAGGTAGGCCTTTCCAAATCGCAGGCGAACCGTTACCCCACGCAGTTTTCCGGCGGGCAGCGGCAGCGTGTCGGGCTGGCCCGCGCCCTGATCATGAACCCGAAGCTCATTATTGCCGACGAAGCCATCAGCGCACTGGACGTTTCCATTCAGGCGCAGGTGGTCAACCTGATGAAGGATGTCCAGCAGGAGACCGGCACAGCCTATCTTTTTATCGCGCATGACCTTTCGATGGTACGCTATATTTCCGACCATATCGGGGTAATGCATCTCGGCCATCTGGTTGAAACCGGCTGTACCGAAGAAATATTCGAAAACCCTGTCCATCCTTACACGAAGTCCCTTCTTTCCGCTATTCCGCGCATGAATCCGCATGTTGAGCGGGGGCGCCGTCCTATGGAATACGACCCAAAGGCTTTTCATATCCGCTACACGGAAGGTACTGCACACAGCCTGACGGAGACCCACCGTGTGCTGGCAACCGATACGGAATTTGCCGAATGGACACAATGAAAGCCCTGCGGTGCCCGGTTCCCGAAAATCTATTTTGAAAGGAATTTTCGTTTGTGTTTTCTGTATTTTTGCTGTAATATATATTCTATAAATAATAGTAAAAGATTGGGTGAACGTAATTGCTGCAGACGAACCAGCCGAAACCGCTGTATCTACAGTTGGAAGATGACATTAAGCAGAACATACGCTTTAAAAAGTACGCAGTAGGGGATCAGATGCCCAGCGAAGAAGAGCTTTGCAGCCAATATGGCGTCAGCCGTATTACGGTGAGGCGTGCCATTCAAAGCCTTGTGGATATGGGCCTTCTGGAAAAGCATCGCGGAAAAGGAACTTTTGTTGCGGTGCCGAAACATGTCGTTTTAGCCAGCAGCCACGGCGGCTTTTCCAGTTACCTTGAAAAGGAAGGCCGTCATTCGCAGCAGAAGATTTTAGACAAGGTTTACCGGTTTGCCGATGCACATGAAGCGGCGATGCTGGACGTCAGCGAGGGCGACAGGATCATTTATATTAAGCGCCTCATATTCGAGGATGAATTCCCGCTGGCAATTGACGAGCTTATTGTTTCCCCGGAACGTTTTCCCGACCTGATGAGTCTTTTCGAAAGCAACGTTTCCTTATATAATCTGCTGTCCGAGCATTATCATGTGGATTTTGGAAATTCGGAAGTTATGCTGGACGTTTCCACTGCAAAAATCGAGGAAGCACACCTGCTTTGCTGCACTGTCGGAAATCCGCTGTTTATTCTGCGCAAGCAGATGATGGATACGCATGGCGTGCCCATCCACTATTCCAAATCCATTGTCCGCGGCGACCGCGTTACTTACCGGTTAAAGGCGGACAGCGACGTTTTGACGATGACCTGCCAGCCGAACGAACCGGCGAATTCAGATTTGGTTCGGAAATGAATACTCAATTTTCAAAAGGAATCCGATTTAAACCGGATTCCTTTTTTGCTCTGCTTAACAGGGGAGTTGGGAGGAAAACGCCACTTAAAAAGCAAGAGACCGTATCGCGGTATTTCCGCGTTCTGCTACGGTCCCTCAATTTATCTTATTCTTAATTTTTCCTCAATCAATTTTGCCGGCAGAATAGAAAACTTTTCCCATCCAATTGAAATGGGCTTCGATTATGCTATACTAAATAAAAAATGTACGAAAAGGCTGTTTATTTATAAAAAGATTCTGTAGAGAAAGAAGGGCTTATATGGCTAATATCGTAAAGGTAATTTATGTACCGCTGGATGAAAGGCCTGCAACTACTATTTTCCTCAAATAATCTTTTTTCAACTGGGACGGCGTATTTTACATTCACTTTGGCGTAAAGCTGGATCAGCTTGCATTTACGCTATAAACCAACATATAGGAGTAAACAGAATGCGAAACGATGAAATTTTACAGCGAATAAAGGGCGGGCTGGTTGTATCCTGTCAGGCACTGGAGGGCGAACCGCTTCACAGCTCGTATATCATGGGCAGAATGGCCTTTGCCGCGTATGAGGGCGGTGCGGTGGCAATTCGCGCCAACACCCCGGAGGATATCCGGGAAATCAAGAAGACGGTCGGCCTTCCGGTAATCGGTCTGCACAAAGTGGATTATCCGGACAGCGAAATCTACATCACGCCGACCATGAAGGAAATTGACGGGCTGATTCAGGCCGGATGTGACATTATTGCAATCGATGCCACAAAACGCATCCGCCCCAAGGGCCAGACGCTGGACGAACTGTTCCGGCAGGCGCGAAGCAAATATCCGGACCAGTTGTTTATGGCGGATACTTCCTGTTATGAGGAGGGACTGCACGCCCAGGAACTGGGGTTTGATTTGGTTGGAACCACAATGTCCGGGTATACCGAATATACAAAAGGAACGGTCTTGCCGAATTATGATTTAATGAAAAGATATGTGGATACACTGAACATTCCGGTTGTTGCAGAGGGCGGAATCTGGTCGCCGGAGCAGCTTCACAAAGCGTTTGCAGCCGGTGTGTGGACCGCCGTCGTCGGAACCGCGATTACAAGGCCGAGAGAGATTACACGGCGTTTTGTGAATGCCTTATCTTAAAGCTTTGTTCTGCCGTCCGCTGCGCCTCAAGGCAGGCGGGTATGATACGTTTGTCCGTTGTATGAAGAAGCGGCGGATATTCCAAACCGCCCTGACAAAACTGCTTCCGATCTACCGGGCTGCTTTTTGATAAACCTATGCCAATCTGGTGTTTGCACAGGAAAGCGAGGTCACTGTTCGAAACAGTGACCTCGCTTTCGCTAACTGAAATTTCTGACTTGTTATTTTATATTATCTTTTTTCAGAATCGAAACACCGGTATCAACCTGCGTTTTGTCAATGCTTTCGCCCTTAACTGCCTTAACCGCTGCTTTCATGCCTTCATAGCCCATGACATCCGGATTCTGAGCCATTGTGCAAAGGAGAGAGCC
This sequence comes from Caproiciproducens galactitolivorans, assembly GCF_026672255.1. Classification (GTDB taxonomy): domain Bacteria; phylum Bacillota; class Clostridia; order Oscillospirales; family Acutalibacteraceae; genus Caproiciproducens; species Caproiciproducens galactitolivorans_A. The sequence continues at coordinate 279,702 of NZ_JAPOHA010000003.1, forward strand.
ATCTTTAATTAAAGAGAAAATGGAGTCGGACTTATCAAAACCGATACCGACGATATCCTTTTTGCCGGAACCTTTAATGGCATTGCCGGCGCCAACGGTGCTGCCTTCATTGCATCCGAAGATTCCGACAACGCCTTCGGTTATGTAGTTATCTGCGATATCCTGTGATTTTGTCGCGTCGCCTTCCCCGTACTGGGTCTGGAGCAGGGTATAACCCTTGCCTTCAAATGCGGAACGGAAGCCTTTTTCACGGGCAACAGTGGACGCGGTAGCGGAATTGACATTGACAATACCGATCTTGCCGTCCTTTTTGCCTGCCGCTGTCAGAGCATCAAGCATTTGCTGGCCTGCAATTTTACCGGCCTGTTCGTTATCGGTAGCAAATGTCGCTACGCCTTCCGTCTTTGCGGGGGAGTCAACGTAAATGATCTTGATTCCCTTCGACTTTGCGTCTTCCAGCGTCTTTGAAATCGCGTCCGGGCCGTTCGCAGCGATCATGATTGCGTCTGCCTGGTCGGCAATTGCGTTATTTACACGCTCGATCTGCTGCGCATCGTCCTTCTTATCCGGAGCCATCCATTTATAATCTACGTTTCCAAGTTCTTCAACCGCTTTCTTAGCGCCTTTGTCAACGGATACCCAGTGCTGATCCAAACTGTCCATTGTGATCAGAATAACTTTCACCTTTTTGTCGGAAGCCGGGGCTGCTGCGGATTCCGCCTTTGCGTCAGGAGCAGATGCGGGGGCGTTTGTCGGCTGACTGCAGCCAGCCACTGACATTGCTGCCATGGCAGCGCATAGTAGAATAGCGAAGATTCTTTTTTTCATTACATAAACCTCCCGAATTTTATAAATTAAAGCTTTCCGCTTTAACTTCCCTGTGATGTACCGGATACGGAGTTGGAATGATTCGATTTTTTTGACTTTCTCGGTTTCCCGGTTCGGATAATGACGTCCAGCAATACGGAGATGATTACAATAATACCGATTACAATATTCCGCATTGCAACCGGAGCGCCTGCAAACTGAAGCCCGTTTTGAAGGGTGCCCCAAATTGCTGCGCCGACAACGGTGCCGATCAGGATGCCTTGGCCGCCGAGGGTGGAAACGCCGCCGATAACGGAAGCCGCAACGGCATACATTTCATACATGTTCCCGGCGTCCATGGTGCCCATACCGGCGGTCGCGCTCGTGATAAGGCCGACGATACCGGCGCAGAACCCGCTTACGACATATACCTTGATGGTAATCAAATCGGTATCGATTCCCGATAATTTGGACGCTTCGATGTTGCTGCCCACCGCATAAATATGACGTCCTGTACGTGTTTTGCTGAGAAGAAAATCAAATACGAGGAACAGGATAACCGCAATCCAGATCGTATTGTAAACACCGAACGTGCTGCCATAGTAAAACAGGTTCCGGTAGCCCTGCGCGGCTTCCCCGATTGCGTCCGTATTGTAATTGTTATTTACAATCTGGGCGACCCCTCTGGCAACCGTCATCGTGCCCAGCGTTGCGATAAAAGGCGGAAGTTTGCACTGTGCAACCAACAGGCCGTTCAGCACGCCCACACCGATGCAGATGAGGATCGTAAGCAGCATGGCGGCCCAGGGATTCATGCCTTTTGTCATCAAGGTGGCGGAAATCATACAGCTCATGCCGACGACGGAACCAATGGACAAGTCGATATTTCCGGTAATGAGAACATAGGACTGGCCGATGCCGATAATCAGGATCGGCGCAACCTGGCGGAGCAGGTTGCCGACATTTCTTGCCGAATAAAAAGACGGGCTTAAAAGTCCAAAAACAATCCACAGGGCAATGAGCCCGATTGTCACGGTAATGACCTGGCCCATGCCGCGGATGGCCATGACCTTCTTCCAAACATTTTGTTTTTCTCTGTTTTCCATTTCAAACGCTCTCCCGACATTATTAAGTTACTATACCGCTTCTTTTTGCGCGAATTTTGAATCAAACTTTGTTGCGTATTGCAGGATGATATCCTGCGTTGCTTCCTCAATTTCAAGTTCGCCGGTGATCTTTCCGTCGCACATAACCAGAATCCGGTCGCTGATTCCCATGATTTCCGGCATTTCAGAAGATACAAAGAGTACGCCGATTCCCTGCATTTTTAATTCGTTCATCAGGTTGTAGATTTCGACTTTCGCGGCTACGTCGATTCCTCTGGTCGGCTCGTCAAAAATAACCACGCGTGAATTGCGTGCCAGCCATTTTGCAACAACCAACTTCTGCTGATTCCCTCCGGAAAGCGTTGCTGCGTCAACATCCGCATTCGGCAGCTTAATCTGCAAATCGTTTACCGCTTTTTCGGTCATTGCTTTTTCTTTTTTCCGGTCTATCACGCCAATCCCATTGCTCAGTAAATCCAGATTGGGGAGGGAGATGTTCTCCGTCACGCTGAGCTTGACGCACAGTCCGTCTTTTTTGCGGTCCTCCGGGGCGAGTACAATCCCCGCGCGAATGGCGTCCATCGGCTTTTTGATATCAATTTGTTTACCGTCCAGAAAGATTTCTCCCGATTCCTTCGGATCCACTCCGAAAATGGCCCTTGTTGTTTCGGTACGCCCGGCGCCCATCAAGCCGGCAATTCCCACGATTTCTCCTTCGTACAGGCTAAAATTAACGTCGCGTACCATTTTTCCGGCGTTCAGATTCTTTACTTCAAAAATCTTTTTACCGCGGCTGCACGGAACGCGCGGGAATTTTTCCTTGATTTCGTGGCCGACCATGTTGGAGATGATTTCCGCCATGTCGGTATCCGAAAAATTCATGGATGTAATGAATTTTCCGTCGCGCATAATCGTGACGCGGTCAACGATATATTGTAACTCTTCAAGACGGTGGGATATGTATATAATCGCGCATCCTTCCGCTTTCAATTTTTTTATGATTTTGAATAAATCCTCAATTTCATTGGAGGTTAGTGCGGAAGTCGGTTCGTCCATAATCAGTATTTTTGCGTTTGTGGATAGCGCTTTCGCAATTTCAACCATTTGCTGCTTGGAAATGGCAAGGTCGCCTACGATTGTGGCCGGATCGATCTCCATGTTCAGCCGGTTTAAGATCACCTTTGCTTTCTGATTCATTTCCCGGTTGGAGAGAACACCGGAATGGGTTTCCTCCCGTCCCAGAAAAATATTTTCGGCGACAGAAAGATGCGCGCACATATTTAATTCCTGATGGATAATGGCCACGCCCAGTTCCTGTGCTTTTTTCGGCGTTAAATCCTCCACAGGATTACCGAATAGCTTTATTTCTCCTTCGTCCTTTGTGTAAACGCCGCTTAAGACTTTTACCAGGGTCGATTTTCCCGCGCCGTTTTCACCCAGCAAAGCCATGACTTCTCCTGCTTTAACGTTGAAAGAAACGTCATCCAGCGCTTTTACGCCAGGGAAGCTTTTGCTGATATGGGTCAGCTCGGCTATGTAATCCCCCATTCAAACTCACCTGTCCTTATCGTTCTTTTCTGTTTAAAGTATAGCATTGATTTTCGATTCCTTTAAGGGGGGTGGATTTCGATTTAGGGGGGTAAAATTCTGTTTTTTTATATTGATTCGCTATATACTGAAAAATTTGTTGAATGATTTTGTCTGAAATAGAGTAAGGAACCGCTGAAATCCGGCATACATTCTTCTGACGGTGCATCCGGACGGTCAAGCGGTTCCTTAAAGAACAATTCCCTCGGAGCTGAATTTTTTGAATTCCGGCCGGTAATACTCGCCGCTGAGGCGGCCCTTCTTTAATAAGATCAGTTTGTCCGCAACAACAAGGGAATCTGCAATATTCACGGAAAGAATAACAACCGTGGTCCCATTTTTTTTGATTTGGCTTAAGAGTTCGATTAAATGCTTCCTCAAATACATATCCGCACCGGCAAAGGGCTGGACAAAAAATACGATTTTGGGATGAAAAAGCTGCAATCTGTAATAGATCAGGTCATAAAGCGACTGCTTATTCAGGTTCATAATATTCTGCTCATAAAGATCCCCGCCAATTACAGGTTCATATTCGCGGATAATGCTTTTGATAATCCGTTTGCTCAGCCGGATTCCGTTTGGTTTTTGGTCAAGCAGAAAGCACAGGTTGTCGATGTAGCTCATTTCCTCAAAAAGCATGGTATGGATGGGGTCTTCCCCGACAAAAGCCATACCGCTTTTTAACGGATCCGATGCCTTTTGCGGGCTGTAGACTGCATCTTCCCAGAATATATTTCCGCTGTCCGGTTTTCGTGTTCCGTTCATAAGCTGCATAATATCCGACAGCGCCGTGTTGTCGGTATCAAATAATACCGCGCACTCACCTTTTGCCACTGAAAAGGACAAATGATTTAATTTTTCAGTGCAGACGTCCTTAAAAGAAAGAATATTTACCGTATGGTACCGCATTTCGGCGTTTCTCTTAAAATCGCTGAATTCCCCGATGTAAAACGGTACCATGTTATCATTGAGGAATTCATCCTGATTGAACACCTTTAGAATTTTTCCGTCCTTCATCAGGGACATGCGGTTGCATATCTTAAATGCTTCCTCATGATGGTTACAGATATATAAAAAGGAGATTCCCTTTTTACTGTAATACCTTAAAAAATTATGCAGCTTTATTAAATCGGCCGCACTGACACGGTTGCTGATATCCATGATTACGATTAGCTTGGCCCCCATGATGACGGCGCGTAAAAGTTCCACGACGCATTTTTCGTAAGGGCTTAAATTGGCTACAAGGTCGTTTCCGTCGATGTCAGGCTCGATTTCTTTTAAAAACCGGTTCAGCTGGTCATTCAGTACGTTGTGGTTAATAATATATTTTTTAAAACCCCTGCGCAGTACGAACACATTGTCCGCAACGCTCAAATCCTCAACCAGACGGCTTTTTTGTTCAATGACGGCGATCTTGTTCAAGGTAAGCGGACTGTGCTGGTAACTGTTGACCAGAACCTCGTCAAAATAAACGCGGCCGTAATGGATAGGAAGGTTTTGACTGATCAGATTGATAAGAGATTCCCTGCCGTTGGCGTTAATGCAGACAAGCCCCATGATTTCGCCCTTGAAAATATGGAGGTTAAAGTTATCCAGCAGCGCGGTTTCATCCTCCATAATCGTAACCTGTTCCAGCCGGAGTATTTCATTTTTCATTTTATCCGGTCCCCTTCTAACAGAGGGAGCGTAATTTCAACATCCGTTCCAACGTTTAAGGTGCTGTACATACAGATTCCGTATTCCTCTCCGAACAGCAGCTTAATCCGGTTGTTGACGTTCACGGTGGCAATCCCGTTGTGCGTTTCGTCGTTCGGCTTAATATATTCCAGCGTCGTCCGGTTCAGTTTGTCGTTGATTTCCCGGAGCCGCTCTTCCGTCATGCCGACCCCGTTGTCGGATATCGTGATGATCAGCCTGGAAGCGGTTGTTTCGATTCGAATCCGCACAGTACCCTTTCCGATCTTCCGCTCAATGCCATGGTATATGGCGTTTTCCACGATCGGCTGAAGGGTGAGCTTGGGAAGCTTGCAGGCCATGATTTTCATTTCATTTTCCGGGTCGTCGTATTCTACGCTGAGATTGAGCCGTTCCCCGAAGCGGTAACGCTGAATGATATAATAATTCTTTACATTCGCCAGTTCGTCCTCCAGAAGTACCAGATTTTCAACATTGGATATGGTATAGCGGAAAAAGGTGGCGAGAGCTTCCGCCATATTGGATACATTCTCCAAACCCGCGTTCAATGTTTCGCCGCGGATGCCCTCGAGCGTATTGTAAAGAAAATGCGGATTGATCTGGTTTTGCAAGGCAAGGTACTGCGCCTGCTTTTTCGACGCGTTGACAAGCTCATCCGTATTGATTATTTTTTCAACCTTTTTGGTAATTTCCTCAATTTCCGGGCTTAGAAGCACACCCTGGTCGAAAAGGGACCGGACGGAGTAGCCGGATAAAAACAGCTTCAGGGATTTGGCGTTCTCCTGATACGGCCGGTAGATCCACCAGTAAAAAGCATATACAACGGCGCTGAAAGCCAAATAGCCCAGCAGGACGGTAATCGGATTTCTGCTCCATTGAATGGAATCGATCGTGATAATAATCAAAAAAAGGAATAACAGCGCAAACAAAACGGCGAACAGGATAAAGACCCGAAAGGATAAATACATCGATTTTTTTCTTCTCATTTTTTGCCTCACGAATAAAGTTTTCGGTATTCGTTGGGTTTAATCCCTACGGTTTTTATGAAGCTTTTTGTAAAATTCTTCAGGTCGCTGTATCCAACCTGTTCGCAGATAACCGCTATGGTCAGGTTAGTTTCCTTCAAAAGTTCCTTAGCGCGGTTCATACGGATTTCGCAAAGGTAATTCCCGAAATTGTTTCCGCTTTCCTTTTTAAACAGAGTACTGAAATACGTGGGATTAAATCCGACGTAGCTGCTGACTTCCTCCAGAGTGATCGGATTCATGTAGCTTTTCTGAATATATTCTTTTGCAAGGCGGATAGGCCGGGTGTTCTCCTGCCTTTTATCTTCGATGATTACTTCCATGGATTCCCCGATCATAACGGAAAGATATTGGAACAACCGGTCGATCGAACCGCACCGGCTCGCATGGACGCAGAATTTTTCGTAGAATTCCGGACCGTATTTTATCGAAATCTGATTGTTCCGAAGATGGGTCAAATACATTTCGCAGGCTTGTTTGGCGATGGAAAAAACCTCTGTTCCGCTGAGATTTTCCAAATCGATCTGGTTTCGCAGAGCGGCGATACAGTTCAGCACGGCTTCTTTTTTCAGCACCTCGACCACCGTGCCCATCGTCCGGTTCAGTTCAGCCAGCAGCGCGCTGACTGTCTGCGGATGCATCTGCACCGTCTGATCTTCAATCAGCCTGCCGGTGCCCAAAATCAGCCTTTGCCCGATCGCATACCCGGCGGTTTGGAACGCTTCCTGCAATTGCCCGATATCGTCCACGGCAATCCCTGTTACAATTGTAAATTCATGCTGCCTGTATGTAATTTTCTGAACCATCAGTTCGTCGAACACTTCTTTCAGCTGTTTCCTTATGGCTTTGCGGCTGTCCGTATCATAATTCATCAGGCAATAGGTGATGCTGTCGTCCGAATAAAATTCCAGATCGAAGCACCGGCCTTTTAGCATGCTTTCCAAAATCCACTTGATCTTATCTTCCAGAATCGGAATGGTGTTGTTATAATCGTCTTCATAGCCGCAGTCGATTTTTACCGCGCATACCTGAAAAAGTCCGGGTGAAAAGGAGAAGTGGTAATTTTGATTGACGGATTCCATTAACAGGTCCTGTGCTGTTTTGCTGTCACTCAGCAGTCTTTCCTTAATAAAATTCGCCCGGATTTTCCGAACGTCATTTTTCATCTGTTTTTGTAACTGTTCTTCATGATTCAATTGTTCCGTACGCCTTAAATATTTTTCACGCATCTTATTGAGCGCGGCAAGAAGATCATCCTTTTTAATAGGCTTTAAAAGGTAATCGCTTACACCGTATTTTATGGCGTTCTGCGCATATTCAAAATGGTCGTAACCGCTGATAATGATGAAATCCAGCTCCGGATTGATATTTGTGGCGCGGCGTATCATTTCCAAGCCGTCGTAGCCAGGCATGCGGATATCCGTGATAATCAGGTCAGGTGAAAGAGCTTTTATCAAATCCAGCGTTTCTACGCCGTTATGCGCGATTCCGGCGATTTCCATACCGAGCAGGTCCCAGTTGATCAGCCCGCGAATCAGCCGGCATACGTTTTCTTCGTCGTCCGCAATAATAACCTTAATCATAGCTTCCTCTCCTTTCAATTCCATAAGTTTCCTTAAATGTTAAGAAAACATTTCCGACTCGATATACGCGCAGAGGAGGTGATAAAGGGCGATATGAACCTCTTGAATCCGGTAAGTTTCCTGCTCGGGGGCAATCAGGCTGTAATCCGCGATTTTCGCGATTTTTCCTCCATCGCGCCCTGTCAGAGCAAGGGAAGCTGCGCCCATGACCTTTGCAGTCATAAGCGCATACGCCACATTGTTCGCATTGCCCGAAGTGCTGATTCCGATCACGGCGTCCCCTTTGCGCGCATAACCCATTACCTGCTGCGCATAGATCAAGTCCGGATCGACGTCGTTGCTGAAAGCCGATATCAGCGAGGCGTGCGCGTTAAGTGAGATAGCCGGCAGGCCGCATTGCAGCTTTTCCGCGATAAAATTGCCTTCCCCGTTATAGAGCTGTGTAAACCGTGCTTTGACATTTGCATCCAAAGGACGTTTCAGAAGGAATCCCTTCATCAATTCCCCCACAATATGGTCGCCGTCCGCGCAGCTTCCGCCGTTGCCGCAGATCAGCACCTTTCCTCCGTTTTGAAAGATTTTCAGCAGCGCTTCGCAGACCTCCGAAACGGGCTCTTTCATGAAGAGCAAATCCGGGTGTATTTCATAAAAATGCGTGCATAACTGTATCGTGTGTTCTTTCATTTTTCATCCTCCGTTTGCAAATGATAGCCGGCAACGATCAATCCGGCGATATCCCCCAGGGATTCCGACAGCTGGCTTGGCAGAACCCTGCAAGCTTTTCGGGCGGCGGGAAGCGTTTCCTCTTGAATTACCTGTTCCGCGTACGGCCAGATTTCATCATAGTTGCGGACAAAAATGCTTCCGATCACAATGCACTCCGGGTTCAGGAAATCAATGATAACGGACAGCCCTTTTCCCAGTTGACAACCGACTTGCCGGAGGATATCCAAAGCAAGGGGGTCGCCGTTTTTTGCTGCCAAACCGACTTGTGCGGCCGTAATCTGCTCAGGTTTATCCGGACTGCCGCCAAGCGTTGTTTTCTTTCCGGACTGCCGTTTTTCCCGGATCATGGTCGCTGCAAGCTGTGCGATACCGCCGCCGCTGCAAAAGCCTTCAAACGAGCCCATTTTTCCGTAACCGGCAGGGCCGTAATCCGAAAGACGAATATGCCCGATTTCTCCGGCCATATCGCAGGCGCCGGTATACAGACGGTTATCCAGAATGATCCCCGCGCCAAGCCCTGTACCAAAAGTAAGGAAAACCACATTTTTACACCCTTTGCCGGCACCCATTTTCCACTCCGCAAGGGCGCAGGCATTGGCGTCGTTGCAGAGCCATGCCGGTATCCCAGTCTTATCCCGTAAATAATCCGTAATCGGAATGTTGTCCCATCCCGGAAGGTTCGGAGGGGAGAGGATAATCCCCCGGCTGCTGTCTAACGGGCCGCCGCAGCTGATTCCAATTCCTTCAATTTTTTGGGAATCCTTCAGCATTTTTTTACAGGAAAGGATATCTTCAACGAAGGCATTCAGCATTTCAGCAGGCATATAGTCCGAGGTTTTTCGAATCTTGCATTTCTGTAATATTGCGGCATCCTCACCGGAAACTTCCCCTAAATTCACCGCGCATTTTGTTCCCCCAATATCCACTCCGATTGCCAGCACAATTCTACCTTCTTCCCCTATACAATAATCGTTTCTTAAAGAAATCATTACTAAAAATCGATATCTTTTCCGGAATATTATATCAAATGTACCCTGCTTATGAAAGGCCTGTCATGACGATAGTGAATAATTCCGTAAATACCTGAAGAATTCCCCCATAAATCAGAATAAAACCACTATCTTAGGTGAATGAATGCGTTGAACCCGAAGACGGATATGAAAAATCCCCTGTTCGCAGCAGATAACGTCAACTGCTAAGAAGCCGTTTATTTTTTTATTATTTAAATTAGGAATTAATGCTTTCTGGATAAAAAGGTGATATAATGTCACCATGGAAAAATGGGCAGGCCCTTTTAATTTTTCTGAAACTGGAGATGATGCGATGTTCCTGTTAATGCTGGCGGCAATGGATAACGAGGATGATAAATCTTTTATGATGGACTTATATAAGGAATATTACCCGATTGTACGGAAAACCATTTATCAGATTCTGATCGACAGCCGGGATGTGGATGACCTTATAAATGATGTTTTTATTAAATTAATTGAAAAAATTTCGCTGATTCGCTCTTTTGACTGTTGCAAAACAGCCTCCTATGTTGTCTATACTTCTAGGAGCGTAGCAATCAATTACATAAAGCATCGGGATATACAGAGAAAACATGCTTTTTACGGAAGTGAATCCGATGTGCTTGGCGATACGGTCGATACGGATGACAGCGTTGAGGATTTCATCGTTCGCCGTGAAGCGCGGGATGCCCTGTCGGACGCCGTTTTAAAGCTGCCTGACCGGCAAAGAGATTTACTGTACTTTAAGTATGTACTGGATAAAACGGACATGGAAATAGCGGAAGATCTTTCCATCAATCCGAACAGTGTGCGCGAATATCTGACAAGGGCCAGAAGGGCCGCTAAAAAATTATTGGAGAAGGGGGATGAAACAGAATGTTAGACAGCGGAAGAGACCAAATTCACAAGAAGCTTTACGAAGACTATGAAGACAGTTTATTTAAACTCATCCTATTTGAAGCGGCGGAAAAAGAAGGAAAATTGTTTCTGAAAGAAAACGAACAATTAAAAAATGACCCGGCGTTTCTTCCCTCTGCGGAGGAGGAAAATCGCTTTAAGAAACTGTTAAATCACCATATCCATAAAGTAAGAAATCATCCGAAAAGAAAGATGATCTGTAACTTTGCCAATAAAGTTGCGGTTGCGGTGCTGGCAGTCGTCTTTGTATTTACGGGCGCAATTTTAACCGTTCAGGCCTTCCGCACCGATGTATTGAATTTTTTGATCAGTATCGAGCCAAAGTACACCTCCATTCAGTTGAATGAAAGTGAAAATGAGACAAAGGATGAAAATCTGACGGTTAACTGGAAAAATGCGTATGTGCCGACGTATATCCCGGCGGGCTTTGAAGCGGATAATCTTTACTATTCGGATTCTCTTAAAACGATTACCTTCCATCAAAAGAATAGTGAGAAGAAATTTATTGCCTATTCGGAGTACGATGCTTCAAACGATGTGGAACTTGATACGGAAAATGCGTCTTTAATTAAACTTGTTCAAATTCAGGGGCACAAAGGGACGCTTGTTATAAAAAATTCGATTACTACCGTTTCATGGGAAATGGATAAGCATATTTTTACCATTAACGGGAATGTAGACGGGGATGAAATTGTGAAAATGGCCGAAAATGTAAATTTTATAAAATAAAGTGTTGCAAAAATTCAGTTCAGTTGTCTTTAACAGTATAAACATTAAAAGAAAAGGAGTGTCCAGTTATGAAAAAGTTTTTTAGCGTTCTTCTTTTGGCCCTTATCGTGGCTTTCTCCGCTTTGCCCGCTTACGCGGCGGAAGGGAAAGCAGATGTTCAGTCGGGTACGGTTCATCCGACCTTTGTGAACATCATGTCCATGGCGGCCGGTCTTTCCATCAATTCCGCCGGCAGAGCCACATGCACAGGCGCGGTGAATCTCTATGATGATTCGTACACGGTAAAGATGACAGTTGACCTTCAAAAATCCACAGGGAGCGGATGGTCATCTGTTAAGACCTGGGTTGTAAATGGAAAAGGAAATGCCGGTGCCCAGTTGTCCGCTCATTATTATGTAACCAGCGGGCGATACAGAGTCTGCACTACAGCAAGAGTTTACAATGCCTCCGGCAAATTGGTGGAAACGGAATCCGCATATTCAGCGGAAAAGACTTATTAACGATTACATACCCTTAAATAGTATTTCAAATTAAAAGGGGACTCCGTCCATTATGGAACGAAAAAAATTCAGTATTTTTTGTTTGAGCTTATTGACCCTTCTTAACATGACGGCATGCAATCCATCCCGCGGGGCAAACTCCCCAAAATCGGACACCTTCCCGACAAGCAGTCCCAAAGAAGAATTTGTTTCGGGTTTCCCCGGCGCTTCGGAGGGATGCTGGAGCAAAATCGCCCCGATGTATACGCCAAGGTACGATTTCGGAAGCGAAGTAATGGACGGAAAAATTTACGTTTTCGGCGGAAAAAATGAAAGCGGGCAATTATCTTCAACGGAAGTATACGACATACAATCCAACACATGGAAACGGCTGAAACCGATGCTTGAAGCGAGAAGCAACTTTCAAACGGCTGCGTTAAACGGCGAAATCTACGCGATTGGGGGCAGTCAAGCCAAATTTACCGGAATGGGGGTGACGACGGCTGCTGTTGAAAAATACAACCCGGCAGTGAATACATGGGTACCCCTGCGGCCAATGCGCGCGGAAAGGATGTATCATCAGCTGGCTGTTCTTGACGGTATCATTTATGCGATCGGCGGTTCGGCGGATTCTTCCGTTCTGCCAGCCGTTGAGGCCTATGATCCGTCTTCCGATACATGGACGGATAAAACACCGATGTCGGTACCAAGGATGCAGTTTGGAACGGCAGTCATCGGGGGAAAGATTTATGTCATCGGCGGATGCAGCACGGAAAAGAGTTTAGAAACAGTAGAAATGTATGATCCAGAGACGGATAAATGGACGAAGAAAGCGCCGATGCAAACGCCCCGGTTTTCCTTTCAAACAGAAGTCATAGAGGGGAAAATTTATGTGATGGGAGGTTTAAATGACAAAGCAGATTCTTTGGCTTCCGTAGAAGAATATGATCCCGCAGCGGACAAATGGACAACGAAAAGATCGATGAAAACGCCCAGAAGCTGGTTTCAGTCGACCGCCGCGAACGGGAAAATACTTGCCGTTGGCGGATGGAGGAAGGTTGGGGACTATTTATCGCAAAGTTTTTTATCCTCCGTCGAGGAATATAATCCCAAATCCGATACATGGACGGAAAAATTGCCGCTCCTGCCTGCCAGAAGTTTATTTAAAACAATTCATTACGGCGACAATCTCTTCGCCATTGGCGGTGCGGTAGGCTCCAACACCCAGGCGGAACCCGGCACGAATTCGGCAGCGATGTATAAAATGATAAAGTAATCAGCAAATCGTATTTTCGCCGGAGAAAACTCTTTTTCATCAGCCAGCAATGGTACAAAAGTAAATTCAGAATCAATATAGACAGAGCTGAAATAGAAAGATGGATTCTTCCTATTTCAGCTCATTCACTCTGTCAACATTTTTTACCAATAAATATTTTTGGGGGTATTTTATGAAAATCCGCAAAATTCTTGCGCTTTGTTTATCGGCCCTGCTTATTGCTGCGGCGGGCTGCAGCGCAACAAATGGAGATGCGGTAAACTCCGGGGCCAATTCCGCGGCGAAAAACCTGTCTTCCGAATCCGTTTCCTCTTCCGGCAGTCCGTCAACTTCGACCAATCCATCAAGCTTACCGGCCAGAACAGCTTCATCTTCAAATTCAACTACGACTTCATCAGCTTCAGAAGCAAAAGGTCTGTTATTCGCCGAAGATAATTATACAAAGGCGATATTTCATATAGGAATGACACGGGAACAAGTAAAACAAGCTTTAAAGGATAATCAGTTGCGNCGAAGATAATTATACAAAGGCGATATTTCATATAGGAATGACACGGGAACAAGTAAAACAAGCTTTAAAGGATAATCAGTTGCGGCTGGAGCCAGATGATTATGGAACTTCAGATGAAGAAGTGTTAAACAATTATCTTGGATTTCGTATTATCGGCGGAGTAGACATAAGCTACGACTCGAAAACCGACCTATTGAACCAGCTGATAATATTCCCGGCTTCCGATACAGAATTGTCCAGTCCGTATGAAACACAAAAGGGTTTAAAAATAGGCGATACAGTTGAAACGGTAATAAAACTATATGGTGAACCTTTAAAAAAAATAAAATGTGGGGATGTTGTTAATGAAGATTTAAGAATAGCATATTGTTATGATTTGCCGATTAATCTGAATCATTATTATAAGGAAAGTAAAGAAATAATCGGCTCGGGTAATAACTCGAGTGATTCTACAAAAAAAAGCGCACAGTTGGTAATTAGTGTTTCACAGATGAAAGGCGACAAATTTAACAGAGTTGAGGCCATTGTTTATTAATGATCGTTTTCATGAAGACGAAGCTACTGATTAACAAACTACTTTCAGTTTTGTTTTAGAAGTATCAATAATATTCAAGGGGTGTATTTTATATGAAATTCAGAAAGCTGTTTTTTATTGGTCTGTCTGCGCTGTTAATACTCACGGCGGGCTGCAGCGCAACAAATGGAGATGCGGTAAACTCCGGGACCAATTCCGCAGCGAAAAACCTGTCTTCCGAATCCGTTTCCTCTTCCGGTAGTCCGTCAACTTCGTCCAATCCATCAAAGTCACCGGTCACAACAAATTCATCTTCAAATTCAACTACGACTTCATCAGCTTCAGAAGCAAAAGGTCTGTTATTCGCTGAAGATGATTATACAAAGGCGATATTTCATATTGGTATGACATCAGATCAGGTAAAACAGGCTTTAACTGAGAATCAAATGCAAACCGTGAAAAATGAAGATCCTAATCCGAATAGAATTTCCACTGATCATGGAATCGACTTGCTTTTTACACCGGGAACTGATTTATTCGATATGATATCAATAGAGTCTGATTCAGACACACAACTGCACAGTCCATATAAAACACAAAAAGGGCTAAAAATAGGCGATGCAGTTGAAATGGTTAGAACATTATATGGTGAACCCGTAGAACAAGTAAAATACGGGGATAATCTTAACGGTCTAGGCGTGGCCTATTATTACGATATTCCAATCAACCTGGACAATTATTATAAAGTACAGACTGTCAAGAATAAAAGCGGCAGAGGGGTTTACTTGCGTATTAACATATCGCAGTCAAAAGGGAATAATTATAATAAGGTCGTTACAATTATTTATACTGAGAAAGCAAACAATTAAATAGCATTTATTACTTTCTTAGAAATCGATTCGGATTCGGAGGGATTGCTAAAACTTGATCCAGCTTAGTATTTTGCTTAATAAAACACCCCGCACCATCTTTTATAGGTGGTGTGGGGTGCCATTATCCCAAATCTTTAATGCGTCCAACTAGCCTTAGAACATCTCATCCTTTTTGTTGAACAGTTTAAACGACCTTACATACAAATACGGCAGAAGAACTTCCGTTGATGTAAATACCTGTGGAGCCAGTGCTTACTCCAGTAAAGGCAAAGTAGTAATTGCTCCCGGACTGGCTCGCAAGGCTGATGGAAACAATGCCGCCTGTTCCAGCCACGACCTTTGGATACGACGCACAAGTGATACGCGCCTGATATTTGTTTCCCTTTTTAATGGTGACCGTCGAGTGAGTGTCACAATCAAAAGAAGCATCGTCCCCAGAAGAAGTATGGGTCCAATAAGCCATACTGTCTGTACCGTCTTTATTATATCGATTTTCTGCTGCGCTTACTGTTGTAATGCTAGAAGCTCCTGGGTCTAAAACAGTTGTAGAATTCGTAGCTAAAACTGAATGATAATCATTAGGATTACCATTAATGTGCCTATAATAGACAATGGGCCATGTATCATAACTGGGTTTTGTGGTTGTACGGGTAAATTTAAAAGTTGTGTCCTTGTACTTGATTGTGGATGTAGTCTTAAAATCTCCGTTTGCATCTGTACAATTTGAGATTACAGATTTAATAACGGCCAATTTACCGGTATCATCGTTGATCGCAAGTTTTTTGCAAATTACCATTGCCGCACAACAAACGATGCAACCCGCTTTTCCCACGGTTGAACTTCCGAATTTAAGATCCTTCCACCTTGAATTTCCTTGATTAATATAACAGCTTTCTGCCATTTTAAAGACCTCCATTTTAATAGTTACAACAACTTTATAAATTATTTGTTTGGACATAACGACATTTATAACGTGTCCAATTTATAAACGCCGAAATAATTCATTCATTGCTGTACATAAAGTAAAGAGAGATTAAATTTGATTTTGTAAACTTAGGAAACACTGATTAAAAAAATAGAGTAGCGTTTACTCCATGTTTTAATCGGATTATTAAGGAGATAAAGCATATGAAAATAAGCAAATTATTTGTTGGCGCCTTTTGTCTATCCATAGCTATCTTTTTCACTGGTTGTAATAGTCAGCGGGCAAGTTCATCTGCAGGACCTGAAATAAGTTCTGGAAGTGCTTCTTTACTTGTTTTACAATCGTCCAGTTCGAAGTCAAATAGTAAAGATGTTATATTATACACTTATAAAGGAATGGCACCTTCTCCAACGGAATACACACTCACTCAGCAGGTGCCGCCGGATGCCCAAGAAGTGCAGGAAACTGTGAGGATGTCCTCTGATGAGGCAACCCCTGAAAAAATAATGAAACTATATACGGAAAAATATCTTTCCAAACCGGTCGGCAATGGCACTATGAATTTTTCCTACTCAAGCGCGTCCATGAACAGGGATGGAATCATTACGATTGACTTTACAAAAGAAGGCGCCAATTATCTGTCATATGGAAGTATGCTGGAATTAAATTCCTTGTATGGCATTGGAAAAACAATGCTGATGAATGTTGAAGGTGCAAAAGCTGTTTGTTACGGAATAGAAGGAGGTAACTATTCGACAGAGATGTTTTTAAATAGAAGTACCCCTTATTTGACAAAATAATATTGTTTTAAATTAGCCTTTTGTTGTAACCCCATTCTAATGTTTTTACATATCAAGTTTTCACATTCTCATTCTTTATGCCACACGAGCAGCGAAACGTTTTAAGGGCTGTTCTTCCAGATCGGCTGTGTAAATAATCAGCCGACTGCCCAGACTGTCCGACGAAAGTCAATTTCCAAAAATCGGATTGGCTTTCGCAGCGAAGGTGCTAAGCGGCGCATCTTAAAATTGCATAAATGTAATGTTTTAAAGTTTTTTAGAAGGAGATTAATCCCAATGCAAGTAAAAAAATTAATTGAGTTTTGTTTCTGCGCAGCATTTTTTCTTTGTATGACAGCGTGCAATACGGGAGGCACCGAAAACAACACGAATTCGAGTGTCCCAAGTTCTGCAGCACAAAACAATTATTTTTAAATTCACCGTACGCATTTTAAATGGGAACGAGCTGGAACAGTCAAAAAATAATTCTTCCTATTTCAGTTCGTTCACTCTGTCAACTTTTACAATAAATATTTTAGGAGGTCTTTTATGAAAATCCACAAGATTCTCGCGCTTTGTTTATCGGTTCTGCTTATTACTGCGGCGGGCTGCAGAACACTCGGTGAGAGGATGGCGGCAAGTTCCGGTATTCGTTCGGAGGGTAGTCCATCATCCACCTCGCAGATTCCCTCTTCTTCGTCTGCGACAGCTTCCAGTAATGGGAATGCCAATTCTTCCGCTACGCAGGCTGTGTCAAAAGCAGAAAGTGAAAAACCGCGAAATGGTAGCGATTGGGTAGCATATGTCACAAATAAAGATCATTATAAACTTCATATCAAAAAAGCAGACGGCAGTGAGGATAAAGTCATTGTAAACGATACTGTTTTTGCCCCATGCGTAGCGGGCGAGTGGGTGTATTATATTAATCCTTTAATAGAGATTGACAAGGTGGAGCTGGATGGTTCGCAAAAAACAAAAGTATGTGATATACCTGAGATGATGCACTTAAACGGCAACATGGCGGTTACCGCGGAATATAAGAACGGATACATTTTGTACAAAACACAGCAATTGCATGAGGTAGGGAACAACAGTTCATATTCCCCATGCTATTTTAAGCTTGATTTGAATGAAAATAAGATTACCGAAGTAAATAATTAGTTGACAATGAGTCTGAAAAAACGATTCAAAATCAAGAATTAATTGATTTTCCGTTGTAAGATGGCAGGCTTCGGGGGTTTTATTATTTATTGGGTATGGTTTATGCAACTCGAAACACTTTAAGGGTTGTTCTCCCGGACCGGCATATCTTAAAATTGCGTTTCCCATAAAATGTAATAGCTTAAAAATTTTTATAAGGGGATTAATCCAATGCAAGCTAAAAAAATAATTGGGCTTTGTTTAAGCGCAGCATTTTTTCTTTGTACGGCGGCGTGCGACCCGTCCCGTGCGGCAACTGTGCCGGTGTCCGAAAATACAAACTCCTTCGCCGTAAAGAGTTCGAGCGCTGATTTCTCTCATACAAACATGGAAAAAGAAAATGACAAAGGCAGTTGGGTGCAAAAAGCACCAATGTCCACTGCAAGAAAGTGGTTCCAAACGGCAGTGGTAAATGGAAAAATTTATGCCATGGGTGGTACGGATGAGTACGACGGATATAGCCACGGGTTATCTACAGTCGAAGAATACGATCCGATGTTGGATCATTGGGCAAAGAAGGCACCGATGCTTTCCACAAGATTGAATTTTCGAACAGAGGTAATCGACGGAAAGATCTATGCAATTGGTGGTTTCAATGGTCAAGGCGACCCCTTATCTTCAATGGAAGAGTACGATTCGGAATCTAACAAATGGATAGCAAAGGCATCTATGTCCGCAGTAAGAACGGATTTCCAAACAGAAGTGATTGATGGTAAAATTTATGCAATTGGTGGTATAGGGGATTATGCTGAATTCTTATCTTCAGTGGAAGAATATGATCCAAGATCAAATACATGGACGACAAAAAGTTCGATGTCTGTTCCGAGAGCACAATTTCAAACAGCAGTCGTGAATGGGAAAATCTATGCAATCGGCGGAAACAGCGATAACAAAGCTTTGCTTTCCGTGGAGGAATATGATCCGCAAATCAATAAATGGGTTAAAAAAGCGCCGATGGCTACTCCAAGAATCGCTTTTCAGGCACAATCGATAGCCGGGAAGATTTACGCGATTGGTGGCTATAATAATGGTGACGGTTCAATGAATACAGAACTGTCTTCAGTAGAAGAATATGATCCAAAATCGAATCGGTGGGCAGCTAAAAAAACAATGCATACCCCCAGATATGATTTTCAAACAGAAGTAATTAACGGAGAGGTTTACGCGATCGGCGGAAGTAGCGAGGCACAATATTTTACGAGTTTATCCGCAGTAGAAGTATATATTCCTTCGGATAATGTTTGGCTATATGAAGAAACAATGACTACTTCAAGACTGTTTTTCCAAACGGAAGTGTTGGATAATAAGATTTATGCTATTGGCGGCTTGAGCAAAACAAAGGCTTTATCTTCGGTAGAGGTATACATGGCATGGTAATAACAGTTGTATATAAAAGCAGAATAGCGGGGATTCATCCTCGCTATTCTGCTTTTGTGTCAATCTAACATTTTCATGAGGCTGTAAATTTGATTCGGCCTTATGCAACTCGAGCGACGAAACGTTTTAAGGGTTGTTCCCCCGGGCCAGCGGTGTAAATACCGGCCGACTGTCCGGAAGCTCCGACGAAAAGCAGCTTCCAAAAATCGGATTGACCCTCGCGACGAAGGTGTGTAAGCGTTACGACACCGCTGGTACCGACTGTAACGGTAGGTGTTTGTGGTGAGGTGGTTTTAAAAATGTATGTTTCTCCGTGCCTTTTAGTTACGTCCATTGTTGTGTCAATTTGTACAACGGTGCCGGGACTATTGGGATAGGTAATCCATTTACATTTAAACCAGTTCGTCCATGGTTTGTGCCTCTCCTTATTATGCTTTAGATCCGTTTGAATCACACCTTCCCTAGTACCGAACGCTTCAATTACTTGACCGTTGCCGATGTAAACGCCGACATGCTCCTCGGCGTGCAATAATAAACCCGGAATTTCGGGAATGGAATCAATATCACCCT
This sequence comes from Caproiciproducens galactitolivorans, assembly GCF_026672255.1. Taxonomy (GTDB): domain Bacteria; phylum Bacillota; class Clostridia; order Oscillospirales; family Acutalibacteraceae; genus Caproiciproducens; species Caproiciproducens galactitolivorans_A. Next base: position 299,391 of record NZ_JAPOHA010000003.1, read on the forward strand.
TGCTTGTTGCCTCGCGAAACATCGTATTTGCATCATGGTCATACTTTGATGTGTATGCTGGATTTTCTCCATATTTGTCTGCAAACATATAGTATTTAACTAACCCACAGCAGTCAACGGTTCGTTTTCCAATCCATTGTTTGGCGTCTTGGGCAAAAGTAGGTTCAGAATTTTTAAATTCTTTAACCTTATCATTATAGATTTCTTGAGTAAATACTCGCCCAAAAGTAGATAAAACGTAACCTGTTTTAGCATTTAATGCTGCCTTGCAAAATGTAACTAGTCCTGTGTTGGTTTTTGCCATAATATATTTCCTCCTTTAGTTGCGCCGAATTATAAAAATCCGGCATTTTTATTTTTTATCTGACTTGCAAGTCTGATTATTAAAGAGAGAAAGTTGCGTAAAATGTAAACTGATTTAGAAATTTTATTTACCACGCCCATTTAACTGCTGTATGGCGTCCTTTAATTTCTGCGGCAGGGGAAGCCCGATCTTGCCTGCGTTTTCAATAATACTAATTCCTTCGTTGGACAAGTAAAACATGATCAGCATAGTTCGCAGGGAACTTCCGGTGCCGATGACGTACTGATCAAGAATGTGTCCCACTGCGACCAGTGCGAAGATCATGGCTTTTTTGCAGATGCCTCGAAATCCGATTTCACTTGAGAGTTTCTTGTCATGAATAGCCAACAGAACCCCTGTTATGTAGTCCAGCGCGACAAACGCGATCAACGCGTAAATCAGGGAATCGACCGCCCCGAATACCCATCCCAGAACACCTCCTGCAAACGCAGATATGATTTTGCAGTAATTAAAAATATTATCCATAAACATCACCTTTTACCTATGGCTTGTCCACTAATTGAGCTTTTAGTTTTTTTAGTGCCCGCATCTTCATTTGATTCACGGCTTGCCTTGTAATACCCAACATATAAGCGGTTTCCTTAACGGTAAAACCAGAGATATAGATCATTTTTATAACGGATGCTTCCGGTTTGGTTAGAATGAGATCAATGCCGGGTAATTCGTTTTCAAAGTAAACGTCATTACCTGCTGTGGAACTTTCCACATAATAAAGTTCCTGATCGCTTAGATTTGATTCCGGTATACAATTATGGAGCTTTTTGAGGGCAATCAATTTTTTAATGTAACTGCTATAAATGGATTTATATATGTATGACACCAGACTGCCTTCGCTTTTATCTCGTACACAGTCGAGCTTTAGGTTATGCAAAAGTTCTATAAAGTCTGCAAGGAGATCATCGTAGGCATCATCATAGTAAAGTTTATAAGCGTATTTTCTCAGAAGCGGATTAAACTTCTCAATTAACATTAGGGTTGCATCACTGTTACCGGCCTGTGATTGCGCAATTAAACCGTCTATCATTAAGCGTCCCACCTTTCAACTGTTAAAGAGATGGGATGCCTGTTTTTGTAAACATTCGGAAGAAGAAAAACTAATTTTTCGTCATTATGGTTCACCTTCCCGAAGAAAACAAAAAAGGGCAGAAAAATACGGTAGTCAGCCGCAAATTTCCACCCATGAGGTTTCAATGTATTTACTTGATTTTACAGAATTTACAATTTTTTCCTTTCTAAAATGTAAAGACAACCATTCATATATTTTGCAACAGTTAAAGTAAGTTTTTAGCCTGATTTTTTTCGGGAAAATGTATCATATTTCGCGCCATGATTTCTGATACTTGCTGCTTAAATTCTCCGGATATTTCCTGTTCGGTTCCTTTTTGGCATGAAAACACCCCCAAAAGTTATTCAGTATTTCATACTGTCTAACTTTGGGGGTGCATTTCATTTTTGCGGCAGGGCCTTTTTTAGTATTGTGAGGATTGTGATTGTGCGGACTGTGCGTATTGTGGGGAATTTTTCAATTCACTTTTTAATTCAAAGGATTCACAATCTGTACACGGCTTTTGCGTCGGATATTGTTCGTGCGTTCCGACTTTTATACTGTCCAGTGAGCAGTATTGCTGATTTTGGCAGTGGTATTCACACTGATCCACGCTGCATTTAATGCTTTGATTCGCATTTGCTTTCGCCATTTTTATACAACTCCTTTCCACGGTTTAGTTTGTCCATGGAGGGATAAAATATAGCAAGGAAAAAGAAGCAAAAAATAGGATTTTAATAAAAATTCACTTGACAAAATATTTTGCATATTGTATTATACAAGAATCTCTTTGCACTGCATTTGAATCTACAGTACAAACTGAGCAGGCGATGAACTCCATGGAGTTTGTGGGGCTGGGCCACATGGCAGCAGATATCACATCTGCGGGACAGTTTTATGTTCCGCAGGTGTGTTTTTTTTATACACAGAATACGGAACAGAAGCTGAAATAGCGAGAATGAAGTGCCATAGAACGATCCATAACAACACGCCGTGAGGCGAAAGCGAGGTAAATTTTATGACAGAACAGAAAATACTTGAACAGGGTCTGACTTCCGCACAAGCAAAAAAACAGCAGGAGAAATTCGGGAAAAATGAATTGACAACCAAGAAAAAAGAAAACTTTTTCCGGAAAGCGCTCCATATCATCAGCGAACCGATGTTTTTGCTTTTGATCGCGGCGGCGGTTATTTACTTCCTTCTGGGAGAACCGCGTGACGGGGCGGTCATGCTGATTTTTGTGGTAGGCATGATCAGTATCGATGTAATACAGGCATGGAAAACCGATAAAACCCTGAACGCGCTCAAGGATCTTTCCGCGCCGCATATTACGGTTCTCCGCGACGGAAAGGAACAGCGGATTGCCAGCGCCGATCTGGTGCCGGGCGACCTTATGCTGATTGTGGAGGGCGTGAAAATCCCGGCAGACGGCGAAATCCTCAAGTGCAGCGACCTTTGTGTGGAGGAATCCTCCCTGACCGGCGAAGCCGAGGGCGTCTGGAAAACGACCGTGCAGGAAGCGGAGCTTTCGTCCGATTACTGGCGGAAAGATTATTGTTACGCCGGCACCCTTGTTACCCAGGGAAGCGCCTTTGTTCTGGTGGACAAAATCGGAACGCAGACGGAGTACGGGAAAATCGGCCGGGATATTGCCGAGGCCCCGGAAACGCCCAGTCCGCTTCAGAAGCAGACGGGAAAACTCGTGAAGCTCTGCGCCGGAATTGCCGCCGTTTTGTTCCTTTTGGTTGGGATACTTACGTATATCAACATTCCCGATCATCCATTTAAGGATCGGATGATCGAGAGTATCTTGTCCGGAATTACGCTTGCTATGGCGATGATTCCGGAGGAATTTCCCGTTATCCTGACGGTTTTCCTTTCCATGGGCGCCTGGCGGCTTGCAAAGAAAAATTCGTTGGTGCGAAAGCTTCCGTCGGTGGAGACGCTGGGGGCGGTGTCCGTTCTCTGTGTGGATAAAACGGGAACCATCACCATGAACCAGATGACGGTGCAGGATACCTGGGCGCCGAACGGGGATACGGATTCCCTGTCGGAAGTGATGGGCCTTGGCTGTGAAACCGAAACCTACGACCCCATGGAAAAAGCGATGCTCGCCCATTGCGAAAAGCTGGGCATCGGCAGGGATCACCTGTTTTCCGGGGAACTGCTTACGGAATATGCATTTACAAACGACCTGAAAATGATGGGGCACGTCTGGCGGCATGAAGGGGAAATCCTGATTGCGGCGAAGGGCTCGCCGGAACGTCTTATGACGCTCTGCGGCCTGACCGACGAGCAGCGCCAAAGGACGGAAGAAAAAATACGGGAAATGTCCGAAAAGGGTCTGCGTGTAATCGGGGTCGGAATGATGAAACTGAGCAGTGAGGAAGAAATTCCGAAATCTATAACCGACTGCAAACTGACCTTGTGTGGTCTCGTCGGCCTTGCCGACCCGCCGAGGGAATCGGTGAAGGAAGACATTGCAAACTGTACCCGCGCGGGAGTGCGCGTGGTTATGATCACCGGCGATAACGGCAGGACGGCGGGTGCGATCGCGAAGCAGATCGGCATTCCGGACAGCGGGCGCGTGATTACCGGCGACGAACTCGACCAAATGGACGACGACGAACTGCGGGAACGCGTAAAGGACGTCAGCATCTTTTCCCGCGTGGTTCCCGAGCATAAAATGCGGATTGTCAAAGCGTTTCAGGCAAATGGAGAGGTTGTCGCCATGACGGGCGACGGCGTTAACGACGCGCCCGCCCTGAAATACGCCGACATCGGCATTGCAATGGGCAAGCGCGGCTCCGAGGTTTCGAGGGAAGCCGCCGACCTGATTTTAATGGATGATAACTTTTCCACCATCGTAGATACGATTCGGGACGGAAGAAGAATTTACGACAATATCCGAAAAGCAATGGGGTATGTGTTCACCATTCACATCCCGATTGCGCTGGCGTCGCTTCTCGCGCCCCTTCTGGGAATCAGTCCTTCCGCGCTGTTCCTGCTTCCGCTTCATATTGTCCTTCTGGAACTGGTGATCGACCCGACTTGTTCCATCGTGCTGGAGCGCCAGCCCGCGGAGCGCGCGATTATGGAACGGGCGCCCCGGGACCCGGAGGAAAAGCTCCTTACTCCGCAGATTTTACTGAAAAGCACCTTGCAGGGGCTGGCTGTTTTCGCCGCGTCGTTCGGCATTTATCTTTCCTATATGGCGGGAAATCCGCAAAACGCCCCGCTTGCCCGTGCCATGGGGCTTACGGTTATCCTTTTGGCAAACCTGTTTTTGGTTCAGGTCAACAGTTCCCACTATGACTTTGCGTTTCAGTCGATCAAAAAGCTGGCGAATGACCGGATCATGTGGACGGTATTCTTCGGAACCATCGCCGGACTGCTGCTCATCCTCTATTCCCCGCTCCGCGTTTATCTGAAATTTGCCCCCCTTAGTGCCGGTCAATTTTTCACCGCGGCCGGGATAGGCATCCTGTCCGTTTTTTGGTATGAACTCGTTAAATTTGTGATGCACTTCAGAAAGCAGTATAAATAATATACAAAAAGTATTAAAGGCTATCAGAATACAATGTGTATTCTGATAGCCTTACTTTTTATGGCAAAATCACCGACGGTGCGATGAGAATGAAAGAGATTTCACATCAAGTACTCTTTTTGGCCGCCGCGAAAGTACCACGCTTTGTCAGTATCTGTTTGCTTGAGGAAACAGGTTAAAAAGGATGAATATGAAAATGCTGATGTCCCGCGCCCGGGTGATGATGATAATATTCATCGACCAGATTTGTCTGAATCAGGAGGTCGACGTCCTCCAAAAGGCTTTCGGCCGGACGGTCCGCGGCAATGGTATGGTTTTCGTCAAAAAGGATGGCCCGTCCCGCGATTTCCTGTACCATTTCCAGGTTGTGCGTGGAAACAATCAGCGTCTTTCCGGCCGCATGCAGCTTCATAAGAAAAGAAACAAACCACCTCTGCGCGCGCGGGTCAAGGCCCACCAGCGGTTCGTCGAAGACGAGCACCTCCGGGTTCAGCGCCAGAACGCTGGCAATCGCGACCTTCCGCTTTTCACCGCCACTGAGGTGATAGGGCTGACGGTGCCGCAGAGCTTCAATGCTCAGAAGCGAAAGGCAGTCTTCCACCCGCTTTTCCGTTTCGCTCTCCTCCAGCCCCATCTGCCGCGGGCCAAAGGCGATTTCATCGTAAACGTCGGCGCAGAAGAGCTGAGTGTCCGCGTTCTGAAATACAAAACCGATTCTCTGATGAAATCGTTTCGAGAACAGAGGGTCCTGCATCTTTTTGTGCGTAATTTCCTCGCCGCAGAAACGGTAGACGCCGCTGTCGGGGAAGAGAATGCCGTTGATTAACTTCAGAAGGGTGGACTTGCCGCTTCCGTTCATGCCCATCAGCGCGACGGATTCCCCTTTTTCAATGCGCAGGCTGACGTTTCTCAGCGCCGCTGTTCCTTCGTAGGAATACGATACATCCGATAATTCGATCATTTTATTCATCCTAAATATAAGAATAGAAGCAGCAAAAGCATATGGATCAGCAGATACCCGGAATCGGTCCAATTCATACGGATACGGCTGCTTTTGCGGTAATCGCCCGTAAAGCCCCGGCATTCCATCGCGGCGTTCATTTCCTCCGCCATTTCCTTCGATTTAATGAACATGGTGCCCGCAACGCCTGAAAGCGAAGCGTATTTCCGATTGTTTTTCCCAACGGACCGCAGTCTCAGCGCGTAAAGCAGGGGGAGGGAAAATTCCCCGAGCATAAAGATATACCGGATGGTGATATCGAGCACGAAGATAAAAATATCCGGAAGAAAAAAGCTTTTCAGTGCCCCGGTCACATCCCGCCATTCGGTTGTGCGGGAAAGAATATTCACGGCCGATACGGCGGCGAATACCTTGAGCGGAATCATGACGATACCGTACCGGTTTCCCCAGAAGGCGGACGGAAGGAGGATGACCAGCGTAAAAAGTGCCGCCACAAATCCTGCTTTTAAAATGCGCAGAATTTTATCTGCGGAAAGAAGGCTTATGGCCGCCAAAAGGGCGACGTTGACGGTCAGAATAAAAAAGAGGTTTTTTGAAAGGGAAAGCAGCACGATCAACAGAAAAGTACATGCGACCTTAAAGGCCGCATGTACAGCGTATTTTCCTGTTCGAATGCCGCTTTGCGCCCGGATGCGGGAAAGAATCCCCAGCAGGGACAGAATGCTTTTGTCGAGAAAGGAATCCCTGTCCGACAGGGGCTCATATTGTTCTTCTTTCAGCAGCCATTCGGGCATCGCCGTTTCCTCCAAGTTAAATTATTGCATTCCTTTGTTTTTGGATTTTATGCTCCGGAAAATTTTAAATAGAATCAGCAGGATAGCGACCCCTGCCACAGCGGACAGGATATATGCCGCGTAGGGTGGAAGCCCGGCAATGGAATAATCAGGCATGGCGGCTTCAAAATGGATTCCGTGCAGCATCCCTTCCGGCACAAAACCGAGCGGTTTGCCGCCGCCTGCGGCGACGTTCTGAATTTCGTCCGCGCCCCATTCGCCCCATGCGGTTCCGGTGGCCAAAAGCCCCAGAGGGGTAAGGCAGATCAGCGCGGCGAGCAGGCCGTAAACCGCCTTGCTTTTTTGTTTTTCCCCTTCGTACAGGGTTCCCGGGGAAACCTTTTTTATAAAGGTAAAGACGGCGACCGTGAACACCGCTTCCACAATACCGGCAACCGCCAGATGGGGAATCATCATTGCCGGTACGGATACGGACAGGGGGTAGGGGCAGTAAAGCGCCTGTCCCGCCGCATTTTTGAAAAGAAGGGGCTGAATGCCGAATTCAATCGCCGCGCACAGGGCGGCTGCATTGATTCCAACGTAGGAACCGACGATGATTCCCGCGTATTCGCCTTTTTCGCCGCCTACCCGGTCTTTGATGAATTTATAAAGAAAATAGCCCACAAAGGGAAGGACAAACGCCATATTGAAGCAGTTTGCGCCGAAGGACAGAAGCCCTCCGTCTCCGAAAAACAGCGCCTGAATCAGCAGCGCAACCGAAACGGAAATACAGGCCGCGTACGGCCCCAAAAGGATGGCCAGCAGCGTTCCTCCAACGGCGTGGCCGGTTGTGCCGCCCGGGAGAGGGATGTTAAACATCATCATGAGAAAGGAGAACGAGGCGCCGATGCCGAGGAGGGGCATTTTTGCCCGTGTGACTTCTTTTTTCAGTTTACGGATGGATACCGTCCATGCCGGTACCATAGCCGCGCCCAATGCCGCACAGGTGGACGGGCTCAGATAATTGTCCGGAATATGCATAGTTTCTTTTCCTTTCAATAGGCTTTGCCTGTAAAATCAAAAGTTTCATTAATTACGATTCGCGCATTCAGCGCCTTGAAGAGATTCGAAAATCCGTTGATTTTCGCTTTACAAACAAGGCCAAAAAAATAACCCAAAAAGAAACTACTTCTGTAGCGCCCTTTTGAGTTCATCCAATTTCACATGTGCAATAAACTTCTTTGAAAGCCTTCATGGCTTATTTCGTACATCATAGCATGGCTCAGCGATTTTGTCAATCAGAAAGCCATGCCATTCTGTTCAGGAGCCGCCCCGCAGATAGATGTTCCCCAGTTTTATAAAATCCGGTCGTCCGGCGGAATCCAATAACGCGGCGGATTCATCCGCGTTGGGTACTCTGTTTTTATTGAGTTCTTGAATAATGGCTTCCGCTTTATAAATCCCGACCCCGTGGCCATAGAACATGCCGTTGCCCAGATCGATGGTATTTTCCCCCTGCCACTCCGGGGTAAGCAGATTGACGTCGGGGTTATTAAAGTATCTGCGGTCGCCCGGCAGGTAAACGTCCCGTCTCTGCATATTGCCGACTTCCCAAAGAAGCCTGTCGATTCGGTGCCAGTTCATCAGATCGATTTTGGGAAAGGTCTTGTTAAACAGAGCTTCCCCATAGACTTTTAAAAGTGCGCCGTAATACACAATCATCATTGCGGTTGCGCATTCCGTACCGTATTGGGAGCCGTTGTGAAAGATATCCGCGATCGCCGCGGCGGGATTTGCTCCGTCATTTAACGCAAAGCCGCCGTCCCAGAGCCTTTTCCAATAGGTCGGATTGCAGCGGGTTTCGCGAAAAACCTCGAATCCCAACCCGCTCCGGTTCAGTTCGTAGGAAGCGGCGATGATTTCTTTGCGCAGGCGCAGCTCAAACTTGAGCTGATCCATCGACGGATAGGAGAAATGCGTGTCGCCGGCGGCAAGTTTCCGGAGTATTTTTTGCTCCACGCTGTCTTCCGGGTATTCCGCCAGAAGGGATTCCGGGGTTACGGCCGTGCCGTTTACAATAATCATGCGAAATCCCTCCTGCCCATTTTGGCGATTTCGAGCTGTTTTTCAATGGGATACTGTATCCACTGGTTCCAGTTGGAGGGGTTTTCCGAATGAAGGCTGTTGGAGTAACTCGCCAATACGGCTTTTTCGTTCTCTTCGGTGTCTTTGAATTGATTCAGGCACGACTGTTCCGAATCCGACAGAGCCGATACCGGCTCCTTTTTACGGGGGGAAACTTTTTTACATAGATATTTTGCTTCCAGGTTAACCCCGCAGGGCGTGGGGCAGTTGGTCTGCATAAGGCTTTCCCCTGTAAAGTACAGATAGGGATTGTTCTCCTTCAGCCATGACAGGTAGCGGGAATATTGGGTTTGCCTTTCCATTCTGGTTCCGAGCGGCGTGTCCCGCGGAAGGCTGAGCAGCTGGCACGCAAGCGCAGTATCCTTAGGGTTGTTGGAACGAAGCCGTTCGGCAATCAGGCGAAGGGCATAGACATCGCGGGAACTGAAGAAAGCCCATACCAGATCATGATAATAGGTACCTTTCTGGTTGCGCTTGAAAATCAACTCCGCGGCAATGGGCAGCACCATCTTTTCGCAGCATTTTTTGATAAGAATCGTTGCCGAGACATCCAGTACCCGGTCGAACGCTTCACTCAGCCCGTCGTCGGGAGCGCCGGTGCGCAAAATCCAGAACAGGGAAGCATAATAGGCTTCGTTGTTGATGGCCAGCGGAATACCGGATACATCGGCAAGCGTTTTTTCGGGCAGAACTTTATCGCAAAAGCGCAGAGCGATCCGATTGCGCTCATTAAGCTCGTGAAACAGGTCGAGCTGAACAATATCCGGGCGCAAGACAAACAGAGTTGCAAAACGCAGCCCTGCGTCATTCAAAATCCGAACGGTGCTTTTCGGTTTCCCTTTTTCCATCATCAGGAATTGCCTTCTGCAAGCTTCAATCCCCTGTGCCTGACGAATCCGTTCCAGCTGATTCGCTGAATTTTCTGCGTTCATTTTACCCGCCTCTTTCAATGGAAGTTCTTAATCCATAATATTGCGGAGAGGTGATTTTGTTGCGCATTTCATTACAGCGAACAGGAACCCTCTTTTCCTTTTGTTTCCGTTTTGCATTCCGGAATTTTTCAAAGGAATTCAACAGGCTTTATCAATATAAAAATTTTGTGATGGGCCGGATTATGGGAAACAGGACAGTATTTGCGCCTGGAAGCAATAAACCAAAAATATTATACAAAGAACTCCAGTAAAAATCGTAAAACTTCTACTAGATGGTTTTTAATTTTATTCAGAATATTGTAAAATTTTACACTTTTTGGTCGATATTATAGAAGAGAAAATCTTTATAAAAAATTAATAGAGGGCGTATGAGCATGATTTTCAAGCGAAACACAGCAGCCAAGATTTTACTGTTTATCGGCCTTCCTGTCATCATTATTTTTATTTGTATGTCCTTAATGATTCTTCAGCCGGTAAAGCAGTCGGTTACCCAATTGACGACAAGTGAATTAACGACGCAGTCGCTATACGCTTCGAATCAGATCGAGAACTTTTTTGCCAAATACACAGGAATAACGGAACAGCTGAAAATGAATGCTACCCTTCAGAATTTTCTGCTGAATGCCTCTTCCAAACCGGATCTGAAGGAAGTCCCCGGATTTAACGATGTTGATCAGACCCTTAAAAATATAACAGCGTCTGATAAAGAGAATATCATGGTTACCTGGGTTGCAGATACGGCAACAGATAACCTTATTGATGAGAGAAATGGAATTATATCCTTTAAAATTGCCAGCAGGCCGTGGTATAATAAGCTGGCAGAAAGCAAGAGGACAATTATAACGGATCCCTATACGGATATAGCGACAAAAGGGTTAACCGTCAGCATTATTACCCCGATTTATAAAAGCGACGGATCAACGTTGATCGGCGCAGCGGGAATTGATATTAAACTGGATCGTCTTTACCAGATGGTCAGCGATTATAAGCTGGGAACCTCCGGATTCTATATCCTGACCAGTGCGGACGGGCAGTTGATTTATCACCCCGACCAATCGCTGAAAGGCAAAAATGTAGCGGATTCGAAAATGTCCCAAAATATTATCAATGAAATGCAGGGAAAATCCTCCGGATTCCTTACCTATACCGCAATGGGAAAGAAGGATTACGGATATGTCTCGCCGGTCGGATCAACCGGTTGGAAAGTAGCGACCGGTATGCCGGAAGCGGAATTCAACAACTCCTATGACTCTGTACAGCGTTCCCTCCTGATCGATTTATTGATTGCCCTTCTGATTATCTGCCTGATTACGTTTTTCATCGCGAAAGGAATCGTCAATCCGCTGGAGAAACTCGAGGCCGCTGCAAATCAGATTGCGGACGGCAATCTCGACGTAAAGATCGATGTGAAATCGGAAGACGAAGTCGGCAAGGTTGCCACCGCTTTCTCCAGAACGGTTGAAAGTTTGAAGAAATATATTGAGTACATTGATGAAATCTCGAATGTGCTGGATCAGATTGCCGCCGGAAATCTGGTCTTTGACCTGCATTGCGATTATATCGGCGAATTTTCAAAGATTAAAACCGCGTTGGAGAACATTAGGGCAACGCTTGTCAAGACCTTTACCGAAATCAACAGTTCCGCCGATCAGGTTGCCAGCGGTTCCGATCAGGTTGCCAGCGCGTCGCAGTCCCTGGCACAGGGCGCAACCGAGCAGGCCAGTTCCATTCAGGAACTTTCCGCTTCGATCGCGGACATCGCTTCGCAGGTAAGAGAAAATGCGGCGAATGCAAAAACAGTGAACGATCTTTCCGAAACTTCCTCGTCCGAAATTGAACACGGAAATAAGCTGATGCAGGAAATGACGGAGGCTATGCTGGAAATCAGCACTTCGTCCAATAAAATCCAGAATATTATCAAAACCATTGATGATATCGCGTTCCAGACGAACATCCTTGCGTTGAATGCGGCCGTGGAAGCCGCACGCGCCGGCGCAGCGGGGAAAGGCTTTGCCGTTGTAGCCGACGAAGTCCGGAATCTGGCAAGCAAGAGCGCACAGGCTGCGAAGGATACGACCGGATTAATTGAAGACGCCATTGAGTCGGTTGAAAAAGGGCAGAAGATTGCAGACGAGACGGCACAGTCATTACAGCAAATTATCGAAGGAACTGATAAAACCACCGGCTTAATTAAAGAAATCTCAAGAGCGTCCAACGACCAGGCGACAGCCATTGAACAGATTACCCTCGGCGTGGATCAGATTTCCAGCGTTGTACAAACCAATTCCGCCACAAGTGAGGAAAGCGCGGCCTCCAGTGAGGAACTCAGCGGGCAGGCGCAGACTTTAAAGGTGCTGGTAAGTAAATTTAAAACAGGAAAGACGGCTGATTCAGCGAATACCGCCGACTATATCAGCCCAGTCATTTCAACGGAAAAAGACAATAAATATTAACTCTTTTAAAACGGACCGGCCGGGTCATTCGATTCGGCCGGTTCGCCGCATAGAAAAGCGAATCCGGAATCAGCTTTGATTTAATTTGAAATGACTGTAATATTCAGCAGCCGCGGCGGGCAATCTATAGCTGAGGTGAGTGATTTGAAAGTAAAAGAAATTATGTCCAAAAAAATTGCAAGTTTGAATTCAGAGGATTCGGTCGAACGGGCCGCGCAGCTGATGAAACAGTATGACGTGGGTTCCATCCCGGTATGCCGGCAGAATCAAGTCGTCGGTATTGTAACGGACAGGGATATCGCGGTTCGCACGATTGCGGAAGGCCGGGATTCCAAACAGCAGAAAGTCAGCGATATTATGAGCGCCAATCCCGTTGTCGGCAATCCGGATATGGACGTTCACGATGCTGCCCGAATTATGAGCGATCAGCAGATTCGCAGGCTGCCCATCGTTGACAATAACAGCCTTGTCGGAATCGTTGCTTTAGGGGATATTTCCGTTGAACCGGACCTTCAGGATAACGCGGAACAGGCTCTTAAAAATATCTCGCAGCCCTGCGAAAGCAAAATGTAAATCTTTCCGGTGCTTTCCGGGAAGCAGGAACAAAAAAACAGCAGTAACGGAAAACCGGGACCGTACTGCTGTTTTTTCTGTCTGTGCGCCGGAATTATTCATGCTGCAAGCCGTTCGGCACTTCGTTCACCGGTTTCGGAATGTCGTAGATATCGGTATAAGCATCTGCTTCCTCTTCATTTGCCGGCGGGGTCTGAATCAGGCCGGTGCAGTCCATTGAGGACACAATGCCTTCCGAACCAAAAAAAGAATCTTCATCCTGCAATTTGAGCTTACGTTTATCTTCATCACTCATATCGTTTCCTCCTGCTTTTTTGATGAAATTAGTTTGCCCCAAAACAGGATAATATAAGCATAAAAAGTTTTTGCAAAAAATCAAAAAGCCGCCCCTTTTTACAGGGCGGCTATATGGAGAATGTTTCACTGGAAGGACGTGTAACCTGGCATCACCCCCATAGTTACGTATTCTCATAGCACAATTCTATACTACAGAATAAAGGAATATTTTGCAAATGTAAATCATGGTAAAATCCCTAAATAATGGTGAATCCCTGTCGTATTGCGGTCCGGCAGGGATTCGGTTCGTTTATCTTGAAGATGTTATAGCGCTTGACGAAGTTCCGGGCACCGTGCCGGCCTGACTGCCGGATATTACGCCGGACTGGTTGCCGCCTAAACCGGAAACAACGCCGGAAACCTGGCCGCCGAGCGCTTTCCCCTCGGAAGTTACCTTGGATACCGCGCCGGAGGCGGTGTTGCCTATACCGGAGTACATATTTTTACAGCCTGTAAATGAAAAAAGAATCAAAGTACACACCGAAATCATTACCATCAATGTTTTTTTCATGTTAACCCTCCTTTCCGTTATTATCGTTCCACCATCATGGGGAAATATAGGATGAAATTTAAATATTATTCCGTATATCTTCGGATTCGGAATCTTTCCTGTCAATATTTAACCAGTGCGCGTGCAGAGCGGCCTCTTCCGCGTTGATGCATTGACTTTCCGAAATCCAGTCTCCGGAGTCTGCATAATAACCGACAGACCATACGCCGGGTTCGGTTTTATGATAAATATATAAAGGCATATTGATCGCTCTTTCCGCCGCTTATCGGCTTTGAATTTCCTATTTAATTTTTCCGTTTTTTAAAGTTTTAGCCTTTAAAATCTTACCCAGAAAAGGAATGGATTTCCAAATAAAAAAAGGAGCATGAACCGGCTTGTTCATGCTCCTTGCATTTTCTAAACAATAAAAAGTTTTATACCGGACTGTTCGATCACGTTTCTCCATTCCACCGGCAATCCGGAATCGGTAATGATCATATCCATTTCATTTAGCTGGGCATAGTAGGCCGGGCTTACTTTCCCGAATTTACTGGAGTCGGTAATCAGAATTTTCGTCTGGGCGGACTGCAGTGCGGTACGCTTTGTCAGCACCTCGTAATTGTTTGCGCAGGTAATGCCGAGCTTCTCATGTACGCCGGTGGCGGAAATAAATACTTTTGTGGCCCGGATTTCGCTGATCAGGTCGATGCCCTGGGGAGATTCAAACAACTGCCCGTTTGGGTGGAAATAGCCGCCGGGGAAAATCAGCTTGATGAGCGGCTTATTGATGAGATAGGAAAGAACGTTGTAATTATAACAAAGAACGGTGATGTCCATATCTTCCGGCATATACCTTGCCAGTTTGTCCGCGGTAGAGCCTGAGTCGATAATTACCACGTCGCCCGGTTCAATCAGCGTTGCCGCAAACTTCCCGATGCGGTCTTTTTCCTCGTTCATCTGTATTTTTGCAGAATAAAGTTCGTAATTTGAAAAACTGTTTTCCACAACGCTGTTGCGGTGATAGGTGGCCTTTCCGTAGCTGCGGTCTACAATATCGTCGCTTTTCAAGGTGTCGAGATCCCGCCGGATCGTCATTTCCGAAACACCCAGAATTTCGGAAAGCCGCCGAACGGTTAACGTTTTATTTTCTTTTAATAGAGCGATCAGTTTATTTAATCGTTCACTTCGATTGCTCATGTTCACACGTCCAAACTATTTATCAGTCATATTTCTAATATTATACCAAATCCTGTGTAAAAATCAACTTATTTTTATAGTTTTCGTTTCAAATGAACATTAGTATGTTAAAAATAACATTTTAATGTTAGATAAATGATCGTTTAATTAGATATTGTTCGATATAGTTGTTAAATACACTATGAAACATAAAGACTATTCATCTAAAACAACGAAAATTCACATTATCATTGACTTTTCGGGATGATAACATCATAATTATGATCAAAGAAACCGTAAATCGAACAATTTAAGAGCTGAATGTGAATTAGTATAGCTTTCTGATGAAATTTATGTGCGAAACAGATGGGTGAACCTGCAAATAGGCTGTGGGTTGGGAAAGGATGGATAAAATGAACAAAACGGAAAAGAAGGAACTGCAGATTCTTGCGTGTAAA
>NZ_JAPOHA010000030.1 GCF_026672255.1 Caproiciproducens galactitolivorans
TAAAAATCTTTAGATATGGACAAAAATAAAGCTCCTGTATATATTAAAGTTAAGGTCTGTCAACCTAACAAAAAATATACAGGAGGTCTTTCAAAATGAAAGATATAAATAGTTTAGAACATACGAAGTGGAGATGTCAATACCACATTGTATTTGCGCCGAAATATCGTAGGCAAGTGATATATAGAGACATAAGAACAGATATAGGACTAATACTTAGAAAGCTGTGCAAGCAAAAAGGCGTGGAAATCATAGAGGCGAACGCTTGTCCCGACCATATACATATGTTGATAAGTATTCCACCCAAATATAGTGTAGCGCAGATTATGGGATATCTCAAAGAAAAAAGTAGCCTCATGATATTCGATAGGCACGCAAATTTAAAGTACAAATATGGAA
>NZ_JAPOHA010000031.1 GCF_026672255.1 Caproiciproducens galactitolivorans
CAGTTTTCAGTGTACAAAAGTAATTGAAAGATGGTAGTCCGGATTTCAGTTACAAACAAAGAGCAAACGGGGAAACCCGGAGCGTGCAGGCTCAACCTGCCATATGCACCATTAGCTCAGTTGGTAGAGCACCTGACTCTTAATCAGGGTGTCCCGGGTTCGAGTCCCTGATGGTGCACCATTAAGAAGTCGGAACAGGGGCCGGAAGCCTCTGACCTCTGCGTCTGACATGTATATGGCCCGTTGGTCAAGCGGTTAAGACACCGGCCTCTCACGCCGATAACGGGAGTTCGATTCTCCCACGGGTCACCAA
>NZ_JAPOHA010000004.1 GCF_026672255.1 Caproiciproducens galactitolivorans
TTTACACGCAAGAATCTGCAGTTCCTTCTTTTCCGTTTTGTTCATGAATTTTCCTCCTGTTATTAATGGTTGGCCAGTTTATAGATTGCATAGACATCCTCACCGTCGAGCTCTTTAAAGCCGCCGATGGTGCGTTCCCCGTGAAAAACACAGCTGTCCGCCAGCTGACGGAGGACATCGTCGCTTTGCACGCCGATTCCCAGTTCCGTAAAACAGGTCGGCATTTGGAGCGAAGCAAAATAGGAGACCGTTTGGGCAATCGCTGCTTTTACGGTTTCCTCGGTACTGCTCTTTTGGATTCCCCAGACCTTGTCCGCGAAACGCACAAAGCGTTCCGGTTTCTCGCGCCAGCAATATTCGGCCCACGAGCCCCATACGGCGGAAAGGCTTGCGCCGTGCGCCACGTCAAAACGGGCGCTCAGTTCGTGGCCGAGCTGATGGGGCGCAAAATCCGTTACGGCGCCAAGGCCGGTCAGCCCGTTGTGCGAAAGGCTTCCGCACCACATCAGTTCGCTCATCGCGTCGTAATCATGCGAATCCCTGTGTGCAATTTTTCCGTTCTTTATTACAACCCGCAGAAGGGATTCCGCGATTTCATCGGTAATCTCGTTCCCCTCCGTCAGTGTAAAATAGCGGTCGAGCGTATGCATCATGATGTCTACGATACCGCAGGAAACCTGAAAAGGAGGAAGCGAATAGGTCAGCTCCGGATTCATAATGGCAAATTTGGGGCGGTTGAACGGGGTGTTCAGCCCTCTTTTTACGCCGAGCTCCGAGTTGGTGAGCACGGCGGAATCGCTGGTTTCGCTTCCGGCTGCGGAAATTGTAAGGATTGCGCCGACGGGCATGGTTTTCGTAAGTTCCTTTTCATGCGTCCAGAAAAGCCAGAAATCCGTATCCGGGTTTGCCACGCCGTGTGCGACGGCCTTCGCCGTATCGATTACGCTTCCGCCGCCGACTCCAAGGAAAAAGTCCGCGCCGAACTCTTTGGCTTTGGCAACCGCGTCGCGTGCAAAGGATACGCGCGGATTCGGGCTGACTCCCCCAACCGTCCGAAAGGGAAGGCCCGCTTTCTGAAGCGTCTGTTCCACTCTCGCGATCAGGCCGCTTTTTACCGCGCTTCCGCCGCCGTAAAGAACCATCACACGTGTGCCGCCGTGTTTTTGAATTTCATCCGCGGCCTGAAGTTCGGCGTCTTTTCCGAAGATCACTTCCGTAGGCGAATAAAATGTAAAACTCTTCATCTGCTCCATCCTTTCATTACAATCGCTGTTATCATTTTACACGATTTTCAAAATGTGTCAAATATTTGACGCCGCTTGCGGCCGCGTTGCTTTTTCGAAAGAAATATTCTTCTGTTTACAGATTAGCATGATGCAAAAGAAGGAAATTATAACGCGGCGGCAAAGACAAATTTCGAAAGACAGCCGCCCGATAAACCTGCGTTTAAAGGGCGGCTGCAAACGATTCATTCCCTTGGATTTGTAAAGGCTTCCGTCTCTGACTGCCGATACACTGCGCACTGCCTTTTTAATGGACCCAGATAATGGATAAAACTGCAATCAGAATTCCCAGCGCCATGCCGGCTGCAACCTCAACGGGCGTGTGGCCGAGCGATTCGTTCAGTCCCGTAACCATATTTTTAAAATATTCGTCGCCGTCGGGCAGCGCACACCGGTTCTTTTTCAAATATTCCTGCATGGAATTGATGGCCTTCGCCTGTTCCCCCGCCGCGCGGCGAACGCCCATAGCGTCGTACATGACAATAACGGCAAGGGTAAACGCGAAGGAAAAATAAGGAGAGGAAAGACCGTATTTGTGGGCGGTGCCGACCGCTACGGAACAAACCAGCGCGGAGTGCGCGCTCGGCATTCCTCCCGCACCGGAGAGGGTTTTGAAATTGATCCGCTTATTGCGGAAAATAAAAATCAAGGATTTAATCGCCTGAGCGGCAATCCAAGAAGCAATGCCAATTGTGATTAAATAATTAAAAGTAAGAATTTTATAGATCATCGAATCCCATCTTTCCCCTTTTATGCCGGGCGGCGAATTCACAATTCATTCAAAAGTGTATTCCATTATACCATTTTCGCAGTTATAAAGCAAAACGATTTTGCATCTTTTCTCATTATTTATGAACAAAAGGAGCATATCAGCGATTTTGATATGCTCCCACCCTATTTATCTTCTTAATCTTCATTGTAATCCGCCGGATTAATCCCCCTGTGCGGCACGGGTGTAGAGAAAACGATCTGCGTCTGGGTATGGCCGTACTGCTGCAGCTGCCCTACAAAGGTATCCAGCTCCACCGTGCTGGGAAAGGCAACCTTAATCAGCATGGAATAGTTTCCCGTAATGCAGTTGCATTCGATTACATTGGGGCATTGCTGAATAAACGGGTTAAATACCACCTTTTCACTGGGGGCGACCTCCAGGTTAATAAAGGCAACGATATGATATCCCAGTTTCACGTAATCGACGGAAGCGGTGTATCCCGTTACAACTTTCAGCTTTTCCAGCCGTTCCAGCCGCGCCGAAACCGCCGGTGCTGATAAAAACACCTCCTGCGCCAGCTTTTTGACCGATATTCTTGCATTGGACTGCAGCAGTTCAATTAATTTTCTGTCGATTTTATCTAACATCCTCATATCCCCCCGCAGCGGTAACAGCCGTCTCTCCTCATCAGCCGGCCGAACCAAGCTTATTTAAAATGTTCCGGACGGCTGCCACTTTCTTTTCATCCGTACGGAAGACCGCATATTCGCTCATAACCGGAAGCCCCATGCTCACGTCCGGTTTCCGGTAGGTCATGGCACTGTCCAGCGTGACCTTGCCCGACATATGGAAGGCCTGCGCCCCGGTCGCTTTGGCAAGTTCTTCGACATTTTCCGCGCCGACGCCGCCGCCGACCAAAATATCGATTTTCCCGTCCGCTTCTTTCACCAGGCGGCTGAGCAAATCCCTGCCTTCATAGCTCGCGTTCTTCTGCCCGGAGGTCAGGATGGTGCGCACGCCAAGCTGTTCGGCGTCATGGAGGGCTTGGAACGGGTCATTGCAAACATCAAACGCGCGGTGGAGGGTGACGTTCTTATCCCCGGCCGCCTCCATCAGGATTTTCATCCGTTCCCTGTCCAGACTTCCGTCCGGCTTCAGAATGCCGATGACCACGCCGTCCGCTCCGTTTTCACAGAACATTCGCACGTCTTTCCGGATGATCTCAAATTCTTCGTCCGTGTAGCAGAAGTCGCCGAAGCGCGGACGTATTAAAACGTTTACCGGAATGGAGACTTTTTTCCGCACCGCTGAAAACAAATGAATATCCGGCGTGGTTCCCCCGATGATTAAATTGCCGCACAATTCCAAACGGTCGGCCCCGCCCGCCTGCGCGGCGGCCGCGGATTCCACCGAATCGACACAGCATTCCAGCAAATACTTTTTCACGGTTTTCCCCATCCCTTATTCATTTTCCCTTCGGCGTACCGATTGACATCACTCTGCCTCCCGCCGATGGCAGGAGGCAGTTTCTGTTTTCTTTGTTATGTATGCTATTTTAACCCGCAATTGTGAAATCGTCAACCCCGGATGTTCGGCTGGGTCATTGCCGCCGGATTCAGGATGCTGTCCAGATTCTGTTTTGACAGGAGACCTTTCTCCAAAACAATGTCTTCTACGTTTTTGCCGGTTTTCAGCGCAAGCTTGGCAATTTCCGCGGATTTCCGGTAACCGATGTAGGGGCACAGCGCGGTTGCAATGCCGACGCTCTGGCCGAGCAGCTCTTTGCAGCGGTTTTCGTTTGCGGTAATTCCGGACACACAGTTGTCCACAAACGTTTTCACCGCGTTTTCCAGCGTGGTCATGGATTCAAACAAATTGTAGAAAAGAACCGGCTCAAACGCATTGAGCTCCATTTGCCCGGCTTCGGCGGCCATGGTTACGGCGAGGTCGTTCCCGATAATGTTGAACGCCACCTGCGACACGACCTCGGGGATCACCGGGTTTACCTTGCCCGGCATAATGGAAGAACCGTTCTGCTTTGCCGGCAGGCTGATTTCCGCAATGCCGGTCTTCGGGCCGCTGGAAAGCAGGCGCAGGTCGTTCGCCATTTTGGAAAGGTTCACCGCGCAGGTTTTCAGCGCGTTGGAAACCGCAACGAATCCGTCCAGATTCTGCGTGGCGTCGATCAGGTCGTCCGCCTGTTTGATATCAATTTTGCTGAGCTTTCCGAGGTTTTCAACGATATGCACCAGATAGGACGGGCTGACATTGATCGCCGTACCGACGGCGGTGCCGCCCATGTTCACGGCGCGGATTTCCCCTTCGGCTTTTTCCAGCCGCTTAATGTCGCGGTCAACAACCGACGCATAAGCGTGAAACGACTGGCCGAGGCGGATGGGAACCGCGTCCTGAAGCTGGGTGCGTCCCATTTTAATAATCCCGTCGAATTCGACTCCTTTTTGCTTTAAAGCGTCGCGCAGCCGTTTCATCTGGGCGATAGTCTTCGGCATCAGCATGAGCGCCGTCAGTTTTCCGGCGGTGGGGAACACGTCGTTGGTCGACTGCGACATATTGACGTGATCATTCGGATGAACCATGGTGTAGTCGCCCTTTTTTCCGCCCAGAATCTCGATAGCGCGGTTTGCAATGACTTCGTTGGCGTTCATATTCGCCGAAGTGCCGGCGCCGCCCTGAATCGGGTCGACGATAAACTGGTCGTGCCATTTCCCCGCGAGGACTTCGTCGCAGGCCGCCACAATGGCGTCCGCTTTCGTTCTATCGAGCGTACCCGCTTCGCAGTTGGTTATTGCGGCCGCTTTTTTGATTTCCGCCAGACTGTTTATAAAATAATCGTTCATTCTTAAACCGGTAATGGGAAAATTTTGCTTTGCCCTTAACGTCTGAACGCCGTAATAGGCGTCCTCCGGTATTTCCATGCTTCCAATCGAATCGCTCTCGACTCTTGTTTTCATACTTTTTCTCCTCCAGACCCTTTCCGAAACACATCGTTTCTTTCACTCTCTAGAGAATAGCACCCGAAAATTCACACGTAAAGAGACGCCGGGAAAAGGAAAATTAAATATGAAAACAAAAGACTGAAAGTTAATAAAAATAAGTTTTGCGGGAAGATACTTATTTTTCGGCAGGATTTACTTATCCTGATATTCCTGCTCGCAGTAAATGCAGCGGTAGCGCTGCGTTCCGTCTTCGGTAAGCCGGAACACATGGTTGATTTCTTCTTCGATGCTGGTGATGCAGCGGGGATTTTTGCATTTGATCACATTGGTCAGGGTTTTGGGAAGGTAAAGCTGTTTCTTTTCAATAATCTGCCCGTTATCGATAATATTGACGGTAATATTGTGATCGATAAAGCCCAAAACGTCGAGATCAATATCGGTGGTTCCTTCGATTTTAATGATATCCTTTTTCCCGAGCTTGTTGCTCTTTGCGTTTTTAATCACCGCAACGCAGCAGTCCATTTGGGACAGTCCCAGCAAATCATAGATTTTCATACTGCTTCCGGCACGGATATGGTCCAGCACAATTCCTTTATTCAGGCTGTCAATATTAAGCATGTTCTACCTCCAAAAGCGTCATCATC
Source organism: Caproiciproducens galactitolivorans (assembly GCF_026672255.1). Classification (GTDB taxonomy): domain Bacteria; phylum Bacillota; class Clostridia; order Oscillospirales; family Acutalibacteraceae; genus Caproiciproducens; species Caproiciproducens galactitolivorans_A. Next base: position 5,597 of record NZ_JAPOHA010000004.1, read on the forward strand.
AACGCCATTCTGACGTATACACCGTTTTGAACCTGGTCGAAATAGGCGGCGCGCGGGTCGTCGTCCACTTCCAGCGCGATTTCGTTTACACGCGGCAGCGGATGCAGAACCGCCATATCCGGCTTCGCATTTTGCATTTTGTCCATTGTAAGAATATAGCTGTCTTTCAGGCGGATGTAATCTTCCTCATTGAAGAAGCGTTCCTTCTGTACCCTTGTCATGTAAAGAATGTCAAGCTGCGAAATCACGTCTTCAATATTCTCGACTTCTTCGAAAGGGATATTCTTCGCCTTGAGCACATTGTCGATAATGTAGTCCGGCACCCGCAGCTCCTCCGGGGAAATCAGCACGAAGCGAACGCCCTCGTATCTTGACAATGCCGTAATTAAAGAATGAACCGTCCGGCCAAATTTTAAATCGCCGCACAGTCCAATCGTTAAATGATCCAGTCTGTGCTTCTTCACACGAATGGTCATTAAATCTGTCAATGTCTGGGTCGGATGCTGGTGCCCGCCGTCGCCGGCGTTGATGACCGGAATTTTGGAATACTGGGAAGCCCGCAGCGGAGCGCCCTCTTTGGGATGACGGATTGCGCAAATGTCGGCGTAGCAGGAAACGGCGCGAATGGTATCGGCAACGCTTTCCCCTTTTGCGGCGGAACTGCTGTTTGCAGAAGAAAAGCCTAATACACTGCCCCCCATGTTCAGCATTGCGGATTCAAAGCTTAAACGGGTGCGTGTACTAGGCTCATAAAATAAGGTTGCCAATTTTTTTCCTGAACAAACCTGTGAATACCTCTTTGGATTTCCTGCGATATCATCGGCTAAATCCAACAGCTTGTCAATCTCCTGTACGGATAGATCGAGCGGATCAATCAGATGTCTCATTTTTACCTCCATCATCATAAAAATGCATCCGGTTGCCCGAAAAGAAGCACACCCTGAAAAACTCAAAGTGTGCTGTTCGTTCGTCGTAAAGCCGGATAAATTTTTGTTTTCTAGTATACGCTTCCTGTGCCTTTCTGTCTATTGCTATAAGTCATAAAATATGATTCTTAATCAGTGGTAATGCTTGTCTAGGGTAACAGACGCCCAGCAAAGCACCGGATAACCATTGATAATATCATACTATTTCTTCCGGCATGGTTCAATACCTGACTGCTTATCGCGTATAGAGTATGCTTACTTAAGATCGTTTTTAATACATCCGGACTTTTTATTTTTTATAGAGGGCCGCGCCGGAAGATTTTATTCCTCCGGCGCGGTCAGATTGGGGTTATTGACTTCAGTGGTATGGAAACAAAATACATGGTGTTGTAAATTGTATCTAGAGATTTTCACGGCAGAAATCGCTGATGGTCTTTACATGCTGTTCTTCGTTTTTTCCGGAAACCGCCAGTTCAATGGCGTCTCCTTCTTTTACATTCAAAGCCATGATCGCAAAAAGCTTTTTTGCGTTCGCGCTCTTTCCGCCGCAGGTAATGATGACTTCGGAATCAAGCCCCTGCGCGCATTTCGCCAGAAGCCCTGCCGGCCTTGCATGCAGGCCGTCGGCAGCCGTAATCGTATATTGAAAATTTTTCATCTTATTTTCCTCTTGTCATTCTGATGAATTCTTATGCTTTTTCATATTGAATAACTACGGTTTCTCCCGCTTTTGTTCCCCCTGTCTTCGGGAACAGATTCTTCATGTTTTCCAGGTTGGTTACAATACAGGGGGAGGCTATACTGTAACCATTCCCCTTTATGAATTCAAGATCAACGTCCATCAACTTCTGCCCTGCCTGAACATGATCCCCTTGTTTTACGTGGCAGGTAAATCCTTTTCCATTCAGTTCAACGGTATTAATACCCAAATGGATTAAAATATCCGCTCCGTCATCTCCCTCAATGCATAAGGCATGGTACGAATGCGCAATGTTGACCACCGTGCCGTCCGCCGGTGCGATCACTTCCCCGCTTTCCGGCAGAATCGTCACCCCGTCTCCAAGAACTTTCCCGGAAAAGACGCTGTCGGGCGTTTCCTCAATGGGAATGGCCTTCCCGGTCAGCGGCGCCAGAATTTCGTACTTCTTTTTTTTTCTAAATAATCCCATAGGAACCTCCAGTGATAAAATTCCGCACGAATACGTTTATTCGACGGAAACTGTCGGAGGGGAGCCGTCTTCCGGCCGAAGCCGGAAGACTTTCCTCACCGTCTCAATTCAAGGGCAGCCGGAATCCTAAAACGGCCGCCAACTTATTATTTTATTAATTTCTTCATTGCGTCAACGAGAAGCTCCGCTTTCGTACCCACAATGACCTGTGTTACCTGATTTCCGGCTTTCAGAAGCCCCGAAGCGCCAAGAGACTTAAATGCGCCTTCGTCCAGCTCCTTATTGCTCTTCAGCACCAGACGGATTCTTGTAATACAGGAATCGATTTCCTTAATATTTTCGGAACCGCCGAGCGCATCCAGGTACTGTTTCGCTAAGGTATCAAAGCCCTGATCCGCAACCAGTTTGGAGAAATCAGCCGTTTCGTTGTCATCTTCGCGGCCGGGTGTCTTCAGGTTGAACTTCTTGATAAAGAAGACGAACAGGAAGAAATAGATAACCGCAAATACAAGGCCGACCGGAATAATCATCCACCCGTTATGCGCAATCTTCCAGTTGAGCAGATAGTCCGTCAAGCCTGCGGAGAAGGCAAAGCTGTCATGAATATTCAGCGCGCTGCATACAACAAGGGATACACCCATTAATACCGCATGGATTAAGTACAGAACCGGAGCAAGGAACATAAACATGAATTCGATAGGCTCTGTAATACCCGTTAAGAAAGCCGTAAAAGCAACGGAGAAAAGAGCGCCGCCGACGATTGTCCTGTTTTCCTTCTTCGCGCATACGTACATGGCTAAAGCAGCCGCGGGAAGAGCAAACATCATAATCGGGAAGAATCCTGCTGTGAAATGGCCGCCGGTTGGGTCGCCGGCAAGGAAACGGAAAATATCGCCGTGAGATACCGTACCGTCAGGGGCTGTATACGTACCGAACTGGAACCAGATCGGGGTATTGATGACGTGGTGCAGGCCCAACGGAATGAGCAGACGGTTGAGGAATCCGTAAAAGAATTCTCCGACGCCTCTGCTTGTCAGCATCCAGTTCGCCGTGGCGTCAAGGCCTCTCTGAATGGTCGGCCAAATGAGGCCCAGAACGGCGCCTGTTGCAAGGGACATGCCGCCGGAAACAATCGGAACAAATCTTCTGCCGCCGAAGAACCCTAGCCAATCCGGCAGTTTCGTATCTTTAAATCGGTTATAGAGCAGTCCGGCAATAATACCGGCAATGATGCCGCCGAAGACGGACATATTAATTTTGGCCAAGTCTTTCGGCATTCCGCCCTGCGGTACGAACATCGTATGTACTTGCAGCGCATAATTAACCGCCTGGCTGGATTCTGTAAGAACATAATAGCAGATTGCGCCGGCTAAACCCGCCGCGCCGTGATTGTCTTTTGCCAAACCGACCGCAATACCGATTGCAAACAGCATGGGCAGATTGTCGAACAGGACTCCGCCTGAATTTTGAATAAACGGAATATTGAGCAAGTCCGGCTGCCCGAATCGTAAAAGTAACCCTGCAATTGGAAGTGTCGCGATTGGTAACATCAATGATTTACCAAGCTTTTGAAATGCCGCTAAAACCTTTTGCATTGTTTTTCCCCCTAAAATATATATTTTTAATCGAGCTCCCCCGATCAGGTGACAAGTTGCCTGAGCTTCTCTATATCCTCCGCTATATAGGCAATTGCATCTTCGCAAAGACATACATTCATTTCTTTTTCAATCACCTCCGCTACTTTTGCTGCCGCCATATAGGAATCGATCATACTGAGCTTCACCTGCTGGCTTAATTTCATAACGATTGGACTTTCATTCGCGGCCGAAGTAACAAGGCAGTGGATGGAAAGCAAAAAACTTTTTGCGGGCGCGTGCGCCTTATCCAGTTTTTTCCCGATCATCACACCGACCATATCCAGAATTTCGCTGTATACCCTTGTGCTTTTCATGGCCATTCGGACATGTTTGTTTTTGCGCGCCGAGTAAAGATGAAGCGCAATAAAACCCGTTTCGCCGGTGCCGATTTCAACGCCGGTCCGCTCTTTTATGATCTCCGCGGCGATTTGCGCGATTTCGTATTCTTTACTGTAAAGGATGGAAATTTCCCCGATAAACGGATTGTCGATCGGCAAACCCATTTGCAGGCATTCAATCGCAAATGTGATATGATCCAGCAGCGCGCCGTACAAATTTTCATTTTGAATTCCAAGCTTCTTTTCCGCAATTTCGACAATCTCGCGCGTGATCTGTTCCACTTTCGCTTCTTCCAGACTTAGCTGCCTGAGCTTATTTTCATTTCCACTGCTGTCCAGTATGTAAAACATCTTCTGTTCCGCCGTATCTTCGTCAACAGCTTCTCCGGGCCTTTTTCCAAAGCCAATTCCTTTGCTCATCAGGACAATCTGGCTGCCATCCAGCTTTTGAGCAAGAACCGCATTGTTGTTCAATGCCTTAATCACTTTCAAGCACATTTCAGCCTCCGCACCTCTCAATTTTTTCTAGCTTTCAAATTTCGACGATTCGGCCTCAAATCTCCCCCCTTGAAGGCGTAAAAAAAGGCATAAGCAGTCATACCTCCCCAAACCGGGAGTTCTGAAAGCTTATGCCTGATCGAATCAGTTACATACTTTAATTTTCCTCTATTATAATATAGTTACTATGCTATTGTCAATATGATACGAAAAATTTTTCTTTTAAATATTTTTTTTATAAAAAAGAAGCTTTATTCTAAAAAAAATTCAGCTAAATGTTCCCCGGCACTCCTTGGCGCGGCAGGATTCGGCCTTCTTTGCAAATCGTTCAAAACGAATCCGGTTTGCACAGTTCCCGATAAGAATGGATATAGCAATCCGCTTCCCGCATAATCGTTTCTTTTTCGTATTCCGAATAGAAATCGTAAACCCCGCAGGCAGAAAAGCCGCCCGCTTTCGCCCCGCGGATTCCGGGGGAGATATCCTCGAACACCACGCATTCCTCCGGTTTCAGCCCGAGCCGCTGTGCCGCGAGCAGGTAGATATCCGGAAAGCCCTTTCCGCGCGTAACCTCGCTTAAATCGGCAAAGGCGTCGAATAAATCCAATACGCCGTTATTTTGGAGCGCTGGGCGGTACAGTTCCTTCGTCTGCGCGGTTGCCACCGCCAGCTTTACCCCCCGGCTTTTCAGCTGGCGAAGGTAGGTTTCGGCGTACGGTTTCAGCCGGATCTCCGACTCGTAGGCTTCTTTCGAAAGCGCAATCCAATCCCCAATCACTTCCTCCGCTGTTTCGGTCAGGGAAAAGCGGGAGATGGTATAAGCCGCCGCGGCGGGGTAGCCCATGGGGGTTACCTTCTCGACATAGTCCGCCGGAAGCGCGATTCCTCTTTTGGAAAGGAACCGCTCGTCGATTTTCGCCCAGATTCCCATGGAATCCAGCAGGGTACCGTCCAGATCAAAGATTGCGCCGTTTTTATCTCTCATTTGCTTTTCCCCTTAAATATTTTCAAAAGTTCGCGGGCGGCTTCGCGGATGTCCGGCTGGGCGATGACCGCGGAAACAACCGCCAGGCCGTCGATGCCAATCTTACAGAAAGCGGGCGCGGTTTTCCGGTTAATCCCCCCGATCACGACGATCGGCAAGCTCACCGCGTCCCGGATTTTCAAGAGTTCGTCCATGGAAACAATTTTCGCGTCCGTTTTCGTGCCCGTGGCATACATGGCGCCGACCCCGAGATAATCCGCGCCGTCTTTTTCGGCCTGAACCGCTTCCTCCAGACTGGAAGCGGAAACCCCGATGATTTTATCCCCGCCCAAAATCCCGCGCAGAACCCCGCAGGGCAGGTCGCTCTGGCCGACGTGCACGCCGTCGGCTCCGACGGCAAGCGCGATATCCGGCCGGTCGTTGATGATAAGCGGAATATCGTAGCGGTCGGTCACGGCTTTTACGGAACGGGCAGTTTCGTAAAAATCGCGCGAGGAACAATCCTTTTCCCGAAGCTGAACCAGCGTGCAGCCGCCGAGAATCGCCTGTTCCACCGCTTCCTCCACGGTCGGAACGGACATCAGGCTCCGGTCCGTGCAAAGGTACAGGGAATAATCGATTTTACGCTTCATCCAGCTTCCCCCTCGCTTTCATAACCGCAGAATCCAAATGGCTCAGCGCGTCGAGAATCGCAATATGGAAGCTGCCGGTGCCAAGCCGCCCCGCTTTTTCATAGGCGATTTCCCCCGCGATTCCCATGGAGGCAACGCCCGCAGCAGCCGCAACAAACGCGTCCCGGTTCGCACCCGCGTAAGCGCCGACCAGTGCGGTCGTCATGCAGCCTGTGCCGGTCACCTTGCTGAGCATCGGGTGTCCGTTGCGGATTTTTGCAATCCGCTTTCCGTCGGAGATTACATCCACCGCGCCGGTAATCGCGGCGGTACAGCCAAATTTTTCGGCGACCGCTTTTGCCACGGCAGCCGCATCCCGGTTTCCGTCGGCGGCAGAAGCGTCCACGCCCCTCGTGGTCACGTCCAGCCCGGCGACAAAGGAAACCTCCGAAATATTGCCGCGCAGGACGGTGATTTTCACCTGCTCAAGGATTTCCTTCACGGTATCGTTGCGCAGTTTGGAAGCGCCCGCGCCGACCGGGTCGAACACAACCGGGATACCGCATTCGTTGGCCCTTTTCCCGGCCGCGATCATGGAGGAAATCGTGCGCCGGTTCAGCGTGCCGATATTCAGGACAAGGGCGGAGGAAATGGCGGCGATATCACCCGCTTCCAAAAGATCGTCCGCCATAATCGGCGAAGCGCCGATGGCAAGCAGCGCATTCGCGCAGTCGTTTACGGTAACGTAGTTTGTAATATTATGCACCAGCGGAGCGGTTTTACGAAGTTCCGCGTTCGCCTGTGAAACCTCTTTTGTAATTGCGTTCATATTTCTCGTCCCCCTTATTTTTCAGAGCAGAACTCTACCTTTTTGCCCTCCAGAATTAAGTTTGTCGTGCGTACGGCGCACATTTTGCCGCACATGGAGCAGGTGTGCCGGTCGGCCGGGGGCGTGCTTTCAAAGTACCGTTTCGCCTTTTCGCCGTCGATCGCAAGCCGGAACATTTCGTCCCAGTCCATTTTGTGGCGGGCAAGCGCCATTTTATCGTCCAAATCGCGGGCATGGGGAATGCCCTTTGCAATATCTGCGGCGTGCGCGGCAATCTTGCTGGCGACGATGCCCTCTTTCACGTCGTCCAGGTCGGGCAGGCGCAGATGCTCCGCGGGCGTAACGTAGCAGAGAAAGTCCGCCCCGCTGGCCGCCGCGATTGCGCCTCCGATTGCGGAAGTAATGTGGTCGTAGCCGGGCGCGATATCGGTAACCAGAGGGCCGAGCACATAGAACGGGGCGTTGTGGCAGATGCGCTTTTGCAGCTTCATATTCGCCGCGATTTCATCCATTGCCATATGGCCGGGGCCTTCCACCAGAACCTGCACGTCCTTCTCCCACGCGCGCCGCGTGAGGTTCCCGATTTCGATCAGCTCGCTGATCTGGCCAGCGTCGGAGCTGTCGTTCAGGCAGCCGGGGCGCAGCGCGTCGCCAAGGCTGATGGTAACGTCGTGCTCACGCAGGATTTCCAGCACCTCGTCGTAATATTCAAAGAACGGGTTTTCGTTGCCCGTCATTTCCATCCAAGCAAACAAAAGGGAGCCGCCGCGGGAAACGATATTCATCTTGCGCCCTTCCCGGCGGAACGCTTCCACCGCGCGGCGGTTGATTCCCGCGTGAATCGTCATGAAGTCCACGCCTTCCTCGGCGTGCGCTTCCACTACCCTCAGAAAATCCTTTGCGGAGATTTCCAGCAGGTCCTTGTCCAGATAGCCGATCGCGTCGTACATGGGAACCGTTCCGATCATTGCCGGGGATTTTGCGATCAGTTCGCGGCGGAAGGTGTTGGTTTTGCCGTAATTGCTCAAATCCATGATCGCTTCTGCACCGAAGCGCAGAGCCATCTCCACCTTCCGCATTTCCACATCGTAGTTTTTGCAATCGCCGGAGATTCCGAGGTTTACGTTGATTTTCGTCTTCAGCCCCGTGCCGATTCCTTCCGCGCAAAGCGCGGTATGGTGGATATTCGCCGGAATCGCCGCCTGGCCGCAGGCGACCAATTCCCGCAGTTTTTCCGGCTCTATGTACTCCTTCTTCGCTACGGTTTCCATCTCTTTTGTTAGGATTCCCTTTTTGGCCGCTTCCATCTGCGTTTTATAATTCCGCATTGCGTAATCCTCCTTTTTGATACAGGGTATAAAAATGATTGGTGGGGCCGTGCCCTTTTCCAATGGGCAGAGCGTGGCGGATGGCGGTCGTTACATACTCCTTCGCCGCTTTTACGGCGTCAGCCGTTCCCATCCCGTTTGCCAGATTCGCCGCGATGGCGGACGACAGCGTACAGCCCGTTCCATGGGTATTTTTGGTTTGAATCCGCTCCGCTGTAAACGCAGAAAATTCCTTGCCGTCATACAGGATATCCACCGCATCACCCGAAAGATGCCCGCCTTTTATCAGCACGTTTTGCGTACCCATTTTCAACAGCAAAGCTGCGGCCTGCTTCATCTCTTCCGCAGTTTCGATTTTCATTCCGGTCAGGGCTTCGGCTTCCGGTATATTCGGCGTAATCAGAAATGCCCGCGGCAGCATTTCCTTTTTTAACGTTTCCAGCGCCTCCGGGTGCATCAGCGCGCACCCGCCTTTCGCCACCATCACCGGGTCGAGCACCACGCCGCGCGGGCGGTACTGCAAAAGCTTGTCCGCCACCGTTTTCATCTGCTCTTTATTGGACAGCATCCCGATTTTCACGCCGTCGACCCGGATATCTTCAAAGACGGCGTCGATCTGGTCGGCAATGCTCTTCGGCGGGATATCTTTAATGGAAATCACGCGGCAGGTATTTTCCGCGACAACGGATACGATCACGCTCATTCCGTAGACGCCGTGCGCGGCAAAGGTTTTTAAATCCGCCTGAATCCCCGCGCCGCCGCTGCAGTCCGAGCCTGCAATGGTTAATACATTCTTGATAGTAATTCCTCCTTAGAACAAATCATCACGGAAAGACCGGAGGAGAGAATCGTCTCGGCAAGGCTTTTGAAAATAAAAAAATGCCCGCCGTCACGGCGAGCATACGATAGCGATATCTCTAAATCAAAGCTCCCTACGACAGTGTTAACTGACAGGTTCAAAGGGTCAGGTTTTACCTTCTCAACTCGGATGAGTCCCCCCGTGTTCTTATTCAATTTACTGTTATCATATACTTTTTTTCATGCGCTGTCAATTCGCTTTGCCTGTAGATTTCTTCCGTTATATCCCTTATTCCCCCTGAGCGCATTCCATCTTCTTTTTCAGCAGCGCACACAATTTCTGCCCGCCGCCTTTGCCTCGTACATCAGGTTGTCCGCCTTTTGTATCAAGGAATCCACCGTATCCCCGGCGTTATATTCCACCACTCCGAAGCTGGCCGTAACGCTGTCCACCCCTGTAAGAATCATCTTGCTGATGCTTTCCCGCAATTCCTCCACCAAAGCCATCGCATTGTTCACCGTTGTACCCTGCATCAAGATGACGAATTCTTCCCCGCCCCAGCGCGCCAGGCAATCCGCCTTGCGAATCCTGTTTTTGATTACGTATGTCAAATTTTTAAGGACCTGATCGCCGACGTTATGCCCGTAACGGTCGTTGATGCGCTTGAAATGGTCCACATCCAGCATGGTAAGGGAAAACGTCCCCCGGTTCCGCCGCCGGATAAGCTCGATTTCTTCCTCCAGCTTCCGGATAAAAAAACGCCTGTTGTATACATTGGTGAGATAATCCGTTAAAGATAAAGAACGCAGTTCTTCTTCCATCTGCTTTTTTTCAGTGATATCGTCAATAATGACCTGAGCGCCCGTTACTTTTCCTTTGTCGCTCCTTGGTTTCACATGCAGCCTCAGGAATACTTTTTTGCCCCATTTCGATTCATAATTCATCTCGAAGATACCCAGTTCATTATTCTGCATGCATTCATCCAGTCTATTGGATAAGCCGTATTGAACCAGAAGAGGGAATGTTCTTAAATTAATCTTTTTTGTTTCCTCAATCCCCGGCGAACCCAGGATTTCCAGGGTTTTGGGATTTACATAAAGAATGTTGCATTCTTCGTCACACAATATGATTCCAATCGGCGCATTTTCCGCCAATTCAAAATATTGTTTCCGGCTGTTGATCAGTTCTTCCTGCGCCCGTTTGCGTTCACTGATGTCATGGATGATTGCGATGCAGTGCAAATCATCCATGATCTTCAGGAACGACATGGAAACCTCTATATTCAGTTCGTGCCCGTTCTTATGTTTCGCTTTTACCTCAATGGTTTTTCCTTTTGCATTTTTTGCCCCGGCCAACCGAAAGAACTCGAAACTGTTTTGAAAAGTGTGTTCATCCATCCCGACCAGCCTGTGCAGATTCTTTCCCAGGATTTCTTCCCGTGTATAACCGAAGATTTGTTCCGCCGCATGGTTCCACAGCGTTACGTTTCCCTGACTGTTCAGGATAACGATCGCATCCTGCGCCGAATTAATAATGGCGTCCAGCATGGATTCCTTTTTCGTAAGCTGGTCTTTCATCGCGCTGCGTTCCGTCAGATCAACGGCCAGCGCCAGAAATAATTTTTTCCCTCCGTAATTCAGAAGCTGCAAATTCATTTCCACCGGATAAAGGGAGCCGTTTTTTCGCCGGTATACGGCATTATGGAAAATCTGCTGCTGTTCGCCGCTGCTTAACCGATTCAGAACTTTTTGAAAACAGTCCCGATCAAATTCCGGCTTAATATCGAGGAGGGTCATCGTATGCAGCTCTTCTCTTGTATATCCGATGTTTTTCACAGCAGCACGGTTTACAGCGGAAAATTTTAAGGTTTCCGCGTCAAAAATATAAATCTCATTCACAAAATTTTCGAAAATCCGGTTAAACAGAATCGTTTGGGTATTTGCTTCGTGAAGATTTAAAGTCATTTCCACGGTGGACAGCAATAAGGCCTTGTCCATTCCCTTTATGACAAACCCGTATGCCCTGACTTCTTTCATTTTGTCAATGATGTCTTGGGACGTATTCCCTGTGAAAAAAATGACCGGTATATCCCTGTATTTTATGATTCTGCGCGCGGCTTCTATTCCGTTCATTTCGCCGGCCAATTCAATATCCATAAGAATTAAATCGATCGGCATACTGCAGGCTTTCTGCACCGCTTCTTCTCCTGCCGCAACGGTTTCTGTTTCATATCCGTTCGCATTCAGAAACTCCGACACCATCTTAGAAGTCAGAAGGCTGTCGTCCACCAGTAATATTTTTTTGCTTCTCAGTCCGTTTTCAATATGCATTTTACTACCTCCCAATCACCTGTTTTACCCCCAAAAGCCGTAAAATCCCCGATATCATCCAAATTCCCATCGAAAAAGCAGGGCAAAAACTGCCGCCGTAATCATTGTTTATAGAGATTATTGCGGTATTCGTTGGGTGACATTTGCTTGATCTTTTTAAAGACCCGTGAAAAATGATTGACATCGTTGAAGCCCAGCGCATCTGAAATTTCGTAAATCTTTAAAGAAGGGTTTTGCCGCAGCAGCTCTTCCGCTTTCTTAATCCGGGTTTCGTTCAGCAGGTCACAGAAACTTTTATTCGTATATTTGTTCAGCAGCTTGCTGAGATACCACTGGCTCACATAGGCTTTTTCCGCAAGCTCCGTAAGCGTTAATTTATCTGCATAATGAAGTTCTATGTATTTTAAAGCGCCCCGCACAATAAAGTTGTTTGCCGGGCTTGTACCCTGTAATTCTTCCGCCGGTTTCTCTCCTGATTCCGGCATCCCTTTCTGCTGCCTTCGCAGATTTTCCGTCATGACCTGGAGCGCTTCCTCCAACTCATCCATTTTTGAAGGCTTCAGCAAAAACCGCGTTACGCCGATTTGAATCGCCCGCGTCGCATATTCAAAGTCCCGGTATCCCGTGAGGACGGTAATCTGCATGTTGGGGAACTCGCCTTTCAGCCCGGCCAGCATGGTGAGCCCGTCCATATTCGGCATTTTGATATCTGTAAACAGAATATCCGGATTGTTTGCCCGAATCACTTCTGCACCGGATTTTGCTTCCGATGCGGCGGCGACGACCCGGCAGTCATATTGCGCCCAATCGACCACCTTTTTAAGCCCTTCCACAATCATTTCTTCATCATCAATAAGAATTACTTTAAACATCTTGAATGCCTCCGAATCATCATACTGGAATTATAGCACAGAACGCAGAAAAAGCGGGTATATTTTTTCATGTTTATAAAAAATACACCCGTTTTATACAAAATCTATGAATGCAAACAGGGGATATCCTTAACCCTTCACCGCCCCGTCCGTCCTCCCTTTGACCCTCCTGTTCCTAACGATTCTCCGCTTTCCTGAATGCAAAATACGGTATGCGTCCAATTCTATATTCCTTTCCTATTTTCGTCAATAATAACATTATACCTCAAAAAAGCAGCCGCAATTTGCAGCTGCCTTTTTGAGGAGTGATTATGAAAGAGAAAGGAATTGTTTTAAAACATCGCTGGTTTCCCGCGCAGCCTCGAGGGTAGGCATTTCGCAAAAAATTCGCAGCAGTGGTTCTGTACCGGAAAAGCGTGCAATAATCCAGCCTTTATTTTTAAAGTAAACCTTACAGCCGTCCATATACGATACCTTTTCGATTTCGTACGGAAATTCCGGCAGCCGTTTATCCTGGAGCAGGATTTCGGTTATTTTATCTTTTACTTCCTGTGAAAACCGGAAGTCGCATTCCTCCATTTCGCAGCTCCCGTACCGATCGGTAATTTCGCTGTAGATCTCCGACAGCCTGCGGCCTGTGGTTGCAATCATTTCCACAAGCAGCGAAGCCGCATAAATGCCGTCCTTGCCTTGAATATGCCCGCGCACGGTCAGTCCGCCGGAGGATTCCCCGCCGATAATCGCATTGGTTTCCGCCATTTTTGAAGAAACATATTTAAATCCTACCGGAACTTCATAGCAGGTTTCTCCGAAATCCTCGGCAATACGGTCGAGCAGATGGGTTGTGGCAATGTTTCGCACCGCCGCTCCGTGCCATCCTTTAAACTTCATCAGGTAATAATAGAGCATGACCAGTATTTTGTTCGGGTGCAAAAACTCTGCCCGGTCATTAATTACGCCCAGCCTGTCGGCATCGCCGTCGGTTGCGATTCCAATGTCGCAGTGATGCTCCTCCACATAATTCATCAGCCCGGCAAGTGTTTTGCTGTTCGGCGCGGGGAGCCTGCCCCCGAACAGCGCGTCGTGCCGCTCATGGATGATATCCACATTGCATCGCGCCGTAAGCAGAATGGTTTGCAGTGCCGTTTTACTGACCCCGTACATCGGGTCCAGTACAATTTTGAGGTTGCGGCTTCGAATCGCGTCCATGTTAATGGAACGGATGATACTGTCAATATATTGATTCATCGGATCAATCATCTGAATCATGCCGTTTCTTACGCCGTCTTCAAACGGTATCCGCTTTATTTCAGCCGGGTCTATATTTTTTATGTACTGTTCCAATTCCCCTGTTAACCCTTCGTCGGCGTCACGCCCGCCCTCCATAAAAACCTTAATCCCGTTGTAAATGGCAGGATTATGGCTGGCGGTTACCGCCATGCCGTAAGGCAGCCCGTAATATTGCACCGTAAACATAATTAACGGAGTAGGCGATTCCCGGTCGATCAGGCGGCAAAGGATTCCCTCCCCCGCCATAACCTCCGCGGCCCATTGGGCCGCTTCTTTTGACAGGAACCGCCGGTCATATCCGATTACGAATCCGCTTGCCGCTTTCTCTTCGTCTTTTAGCTTTCCGGCAATGGCGGCCGTTAAAAGCTGGACATTTGCTTTGGTAAATTCGTCACCGATGACTGCGCGCCATCCGCCTGTTCCAAATTGAATCATATCTTCATCCCACTTTTCTCCGTACAAAAAACCGCTCTGCACGGCGAGCGTTCTGTCCGTTTATCCCATAACCACATGAACCCGGTGCTGTGTTCCGGTTTTCTGCACCGGAATGCCGTCGGAAACGATTTTTCCGTCCAGTTCCATGGTTTTAACGCCCTTGCTGACACCGCACGGATTCTCAACATGAATCTGATAGGCGGCGCCGCGCCAGACGCGGGTAACATCAAAACTGCCCCAAGCCTTTGGAATGCACGGGTCAACGATCAGACGGTCGAAATCCGGTCTTATGCCGAGAAGGTATCTCGTTGCGGCAAAATACGCCCAGCCGCCCGAGCCCGTCATAAACGGATGCCTTGCCCGCCCGAAAGCAGTATGGTCTTTTCCCATGACAAACTGGCAGTAAGAGTAGGGTTCCGACTGCCGAACTTCGATTTCATCATTTTGGTTATAGGGCAGCAGGGCATTGTAAAATTTCATCGCCCTGTCTCCCCGCCCAAGTGCCGCCTCGGCACACCATGCCCACGGATTCGGATGACTGAAAATCGAACCGTTTTCCTTAACGCCCGGATAAACCCGCGTGACAAACCCGATTTCGTCATCATCCTTTGTATAAGACGGCGCATTGAGCATCAATCCGTATTTTGTATAGAGGTATTTGTCGACGGAATCCATCGCCTTAACCGCACGGTCCCGGTCAGCCACACCGGAAAAAACCGCCCAGGTGTTGGACTCCATATGTACCTTGCCTTCTTCATCGTTATGCGTACCGATTTTCCTGCCGCCGGCGGTAATCCCACGGATATACCACTCGCCGTCCCACAGGTTATCGTTGCAGGCCTTTTTCACCTTTGCAGCCATCTTTTCATAGGTCTCCACTTCCTCGATTTTTCCGATAAAGCGGGACAAATCAAGGAAATGCTGAATTGCCCAATAGTGCAGGAAGGAGACCATGGCGCTTTCTCCGCCGCCTAAATTCAGGCAGTCATTCCAATCGGCGCGAAGCCCTTTGCAGATTCCCGTGGCGCCAACCTGTCTGTCGGAAAAATCAAGAATCCGCATCATATGCTCATAGACCGTACCTTCTCCGCCGTCGGCATAGGTAACCGTTTCATCCAGAAGGGAAACTTCCCCTGTTTCCTTAACGTATTCGCTGATCGCGGCAACCAGCCACAGGGCGTCGTCCGAGCAGGCGTCCTTGATTCCGTGAACCTTTTCTTCCATGCTGAGCGTGGGAATCACCGTCGGGGATTTGAAGCTTTGCTGTTTTCCCTGAAGGGCGGGGTCGAACCACTCCGGCTGAAACAGGTGCAGCCCGTAGCCCTGCTGTGTGAGGCCGCGGCAAAGTTCAATAATGCGCTGCCTGCACTTTTCCGGATTGGAGGATGCAATGGTCATCGCGTCCTGGGAAGTGTCGCGGAATCCCAGGCCGGTTCTGCCGCCCACTTCAATAAACGAAGCGAACCGTGAAAATAGAATGTTTACTTCGGACTGATATAAATTCCAGATATTTAACGAAGTGTTCATTCCCGGATTCGGGGTGCTTACCTGAAGCTTGCTAAGCTTTTCATCCCAGAAAGCCGCGAGGTCGGAAAACGCTCTGTCCACATTCGCCGGATCCGAATATTTTTTTCGCACGGGGACGGCTGCTTCGCGTTTTCCGTCGCCCAAAAGAAAGGCAAGCCGAATATCCTGCCCCGGCTGCAAAACGAGTTTCTTTTGCAGGGCGGCGCAGTGGTTGCCTGTTTTTTCAAAACTGCCGCTGCATTCTCCTTTTTCCACCGCAATCGGATTCCTTTCGTCGCGGTAAGCGCCCAAAAAGCGATCGCGCAGGCAGTCGAATCCGTCGGGTGCAAAGCTCGCGGTAAACCACTGGTAGCCAAATTCTTCATAATAAAGGTCGTATTCAATGATCCCGTCGGCATAACTGGAACCGGATGCATACAGGCTCATCTGAAAATTCTGATTGTCCATATCGATTTGGTGGAACGAAAACTCAAGGTAAGAGTAAACGCTGAGACGGCGCGGCCGGGTTCCGTTGTTTTTCAGGACCACATCCCATAATTCGACCGGCTCGTTCAGGGGAATGAAAACCGTCTGGCAGGCGGAAATCTCATTATAATCACAGCTGTATTTCGAGTAGGACAGCCCATGCCTGCATTCATATTTCGCTTTGGTCAAATCCTTTGCGACAGGCTGCCACGAAATGCTCCAATACTCGCCGGTGTCGTCGTCGCGCAGATACACATAATGGCCGGGACGGCTGATCGGCGCATTCGGACGGAAGCGCGTAATGCGGTGGTACTGCGGAGATTTATAAAAGACATAACCGTCCGCGGTTTGGCTAAGAATGGCGCACATATCGTTTACACCGATATAATTTGTCCAGGGAACCGGTGTGTTTACGTGATCAATGACATATTCTCTATTTTCATCGTCAAAATAGCCGTATCTCATTCTCCCAATTCTCCTTCGGTTTCTATTCTGAATAAATTATAGAACAGATCCGAAATCGAATAAATAACAGATGTTGTACTTAATTGTATATTCTTGTGTAGCTTCATAAAGAGCCGGAACAAGTGCTTCCGTGCATGCCGATTATCCGCCGGAGCGTGCCGCCAACCGGAATGCCTTGAAGCCCAAAAAGGGTATAAAAAAACGGGGTATCTTCCTTTGAAAATACACCCGCTGTTTTTTGGGAAAACCGCTCGTAAGTTGATGACTACCGTTTCAAATTAAGGATATGAAAGAATCATCGTTTACTATATTCTTGTGCCAGCATATCCAAATCCTCCATAAAATGACGCGTCAGATTAGGACGTCTCCTTACCGCCAGCGGATGATAGGAGACAATGCATGGATATCCCAGTACTTCATGCCATGACCCTCTCAGATTCTTTACATGGGCCTCCTGATCGCCAAACATCGCCTGAACAACGGTGTCCCCCAGACAAACGATGAATTTCGGCTGCATCGTTTGTATTTGCTGAATAAGAAACGGTTTGCTGAAAGCCCTGACTTCTTCTTTGTTATACCGACTACGGGGCCTGCACTTTAAAAGATAAGTTAAATAGACATCACCCGGCGCCAAATTGACTCGATGCAAAGCGGTCTGCAACGTTTGCCTTGTTCCGCAGACATACTCTTTGCCATCCACGTCTTCGCGGGCACCGGGATTATCTAAAATGATAACAATAGGCGCATTGGGATTTCCTTCTCCCCAAATGACACGCGATTTTTCCGTGCATATTTCACATTGTTTATAACCGGCGGCTTCTTTCGGCCATTGATCTTCCGGCCAAATCACAGGTTCAAAGCTTGAGTCCATAACAACTACTCCAAATATCATAAAAATCTTTTTATCTTATAATATCCGCAGTAATCGATTGAATATTCTTTTTGTAATAATCACTCTAAGCCGATTCTCCGGCGGCTGATTGAAAAAGTCACCGTCTGCGAGGACAAATTCACGGTGGAATTCAAGTCCGGCGTGACGGTGGATGTAAATGTTTTTCTGCTCCGCATCTATTTTCCGTTTTACAGAATACTTAAAGGTATCTGCGAACTTTTTTACAATAGCTCCTATACTCTTCGCCGTAGATTTTTTTCAAAGAATCTTCTTCACGAAGAACCTGCCTATTCAATAACCATAGCCCTGCTATTAGATATAGGAACAGGATAGAATTCGGAAAGATGAAGAATATCCCGATTAATACCAATCCGAAGGCTATATAAAGTGGGTTGCGGCTAATTGCAAAAGCTCCGGAAGTTACCAACGGACCGGGATGGTCTTTATCGATACCGACTCTAAGACTCATTCCAAAGGAAATCAAAGCGGATAGGAAAAGGAATAGCCCCAATATACATAATCCTGCCCCGACCCAACGAATCATTTCATTATGAAATAGTGCAAATCCCAACTTTGGTAAATTGAAAGCATTGGCAAGTATAAGATAAAAATACAGTAACCCAAAGGGAGGAATCAGAAAATCTTTTTTATCCGTTTCCCCAAATTTCAGAGCTTTTATCCCTTTTCTACGCATGAACAAGATGCGGGATAGGACCATTATCACAAGCAAGATGATTGTTATGACTGCAAAATATCCCTGTATAATGATCCCCTCTTTATTTTATAGAATTCAGGCGTCTGCAAAACACAGCAACGCGCGTAAACACGCATTCATAGGACCCGTCCGTCAGCTTTTCGGGGCAGGCGCTTTTACGATTATTAACTCTAAAGTTTCCTCATGCAGGTTTTTCACATTCATTTTGGTTTGATAGGGGATTTTCAGCAGAGTGCCGGCCTCGTATTCATGCACCTCCTGATCATTCAAGCCGATCGAAAGCTTCCCGCGAACAACGGTCATATAAACATTCGAGTTGGCAAAGTGTTCCGGCATCCCCTCTTTTTTGTTAAACACCATGTGCAGATAGTGCAGATTATCATCGAAAATAACCTTCTCGACAGCCTTTTCATTCCCTTTTGACAATTTAAATATCTGCTCAACCATAAATGATGCCTCCTTATTTTTCAATTTACATTCATTATATATGGAATAACAGCCCCTGTATGTTGCAATTGCAACATATTAAACAGCTATTCAAGGGCTAAATATCATTTATAATTCTAATTAATATTAACATCTAACCTGAACACGCGCCAAACTATGACATCTGGTCTGCTTTGTCACGATAAAATATGGCCCTTTGGACTTATTCCCGCGAACAGTAAAAAGCATGATTTTCAAGGCACCAATTTTAACCATGAAACCTCGGAAATGGCTTATTTACTGGGCTTTTCACACACTCACTTCTCCACCCTCGACATCAATACCACTGTCTCAACGGTATTACCAAAGTCCCACAAAGCTCCAGACAGCTACATTAATATAACCGTAGACTTTGGCAATGGGGATGGAATGATACCTATCGACACTATTCATAATAGACTTACCCTTAATAATATAGCTCAAAGGGCAGAGGCATACAAGCCAAAACCACGAACTACTTACAAAATGCTTCAAGAATATATTCTCGAAAAATATAGCTTCAAAGTCCATACCGCATACATTGCTGAAGTAAAACGTGGCTTAGGTTTGCCAATGTACGATGCTCCTAATGCAGTTGAAACACTAAAACAGCCAAGGAAGCACCCCACTCCTATTCAAGTAGATGCTATCAAAGATGCACTAACTTATTTTGAAGTAATACAAAACTAAATATGGATATGAAAATTGCTTCTTAATTTTATAAGGGGCAATTTTTATATATACAAGCCAATTTTAAGTTGCCTATTTTTATGACCAAAATCGAAAGGAGGAACAGACAGTTGAACGCAAAGACAATCGCCATCACCAACCAAAAAGGCGGTGTTGGTAAAACCACCACCTGTGCAAACTTAGGTGTGGGATTGGCACTTGAGGGTATTGTCATTCCGTTTGGTGCCAAGATTGAAGGCAATACCGACATCAAGAATTATGGCGAGTATTTGTATGAAAACGCTGGTGAAAGCATTCTGGCTTGGATCATTGAAGGTGCAAAGAAAGTAATCGCACTCGACTACCAGATTCCAGTTCCCGACTGTGTGGCGAAAGCCATCAATGAATACCGCAGTCAGAATGACTGGTTCGGGCATTTTCTTGAATATAAATGTGAAGCCGGCCCTTCATTTAAGGAAAGCTCCGCGGCCCTGTACCAAGCGTACCGGAACTATTCTCTCGACTGTAACGAATATGTTCGCAGCACTGCGGATTTCTATTTTGCTCTGGAGAAGGCTGGATTTGAACGGCTGACGCTGAATCGAAAACGCTATTTTAAGGGTCTTCGCATTCGTGAGGATACCGGCGCCGAGGAGGATTTTCTGAAATGAATGGCACCGATGACAAGGTGTATCAACCTCTCTACACAGACTTTTCTATAGGCCATAAAAAATCATATAAGAAAAAGTTCGTGCAGCTACCTTGATACACCTTGTAAAAGTCCGAAAAATCAACGTTTAGAAAGGGTTTGTAGATATGCAGTTTTACACTTGGATGAAACACAATTTCTTAACTGACGATTCCCCGAAAGGCAATCTGGCACGTGACATAAAGGATGATGGTTTTTATTTTCCGAAAGCTGGCAGACATGACAAGGTAAAAAAATATCTCATTTGTAGAAATGCCAGTGACAAATGTCTGAAAACGTTCGAGGAATGTTGGAAGGAGTATACGGAATGCGAGAAAAAGATATTGAAAACAAATTAACGCTGGCAGTTAAAAAGGCAGGCGGCATCGCCCTGAAGTTCGTGTCTCCAGGTTTTGCGGGAATGCCAGACCGCATCGTCTTATTATCTGACGGCCTTATCGCCTTTGCGGAACTGAAGGCACCCGGAAAGAAGCCGCGCCCGCTCCAGTTGGCAAGGCACCGGCTGCTTCGGTCGTTGGGTTTTAAAGTATATGTGATCGACAGCGTAAAGCAGATTGGAAGGATGCTGGATGAACTTCAAGCCACATGATTATCAGAAATATGCTATAGACTATATCGAAACGCATCCTATCGCCGCAGTTCTCCTCGATATGGGCCTTGGCAAAACTGTAATCAGTCTGACGGCCATCAAAGACCTGTTGTTCGACAGTTTTGAAGTTCACCGGGTTCTCGTCGTCGCACCGCTCCGCGTCGCCCGCGATACCTGGCCTTCCGAAATCAGAAAATGGTCGCACCTCAAAGAACTGACCTATTCTGTTGCAGTAGGAAATGTAAAGGAACGCAGAATCGCCCTAATGCAGAATGCCGATATCACCATCATAAACCGTGAAAATCTCGGATGGTTGATTGACGAGTCCGGATTCCCATTTGACTTTGATATGGTCATTCTTGACGAGCTCTCTTCCTTCAAAAATCATCGGTCAAAGCGCTTCCGTTCCATGATGAAAGTAAGGCCCAATGTAAAACGTATCGTAGGACTCACCGGTACCCCTTCATCAAATGGCCTTATGGATCTCTGGGCGGAGTTCCGCCTTCTGGATATGGGCCAGCGCCTCGGACGGTTCATTACCCAGTACCGCACGAATTACTTCATGCCGGATAAGCGAAATGGTGAGATCATCTATTCCTATAAGCCGCTGCCGGGCGCGGAGGACACCATCTACCGGGAAATTTCGGATATCACGATTTCCATGAAGTCGACGGATCACCTAAAAATGCCAAAGCTCATCAGCAGCGAATATGAAGTCCGCCTGTCCGATGAGGAACAGAAACGGTACGACAGCCTAAAGAAGAATCTGGTTCTGCAGCTTCCGGCCGGCGACATCACAGCCGCCAATGCCGCGTCCCTCTCCGGAAAGCTGTGTCAGATGGCCAACGGTGCCGTTTACTCTGACACCGGAATCGTTGTTCACATTCATGACCGAAAGCTGGACGCACTGGAGGACCTGATCGAAGCGGCAAACGGGAAGCCTGTGCTGGTGGCCTACTGGTTCAAGCATGACTTCGCCAGAATATCCGAGCGGCTGCACAAACTCCACATCCCGTCCTCCTGCCTTAATACTTCCGACAGCATCCGCAGATGGAACAACGGCGAACTTCCCGTGGCCCTCGTGCATCCCGCTTCTGCCGGGCATGGGCTGAACCTGCAAAGCGGCGGCTCAACGCTCATCTGGTTCGGGCTGACATGGTCGCTGGAGCTCTACCAGCAGACAAACGCCCGTCTCTGGAGACAGGGCCAAACCGCAAGCACTGTGGTGATTCAGCACATCATCACAAAGGGAACCATTGATGGTCGCATTCTGAAAGCCCTCTCGCATAAGAACCACACACAGGCAGCCCTGATCAACGCCGTGAAGGCGGACCTGAAAATCAGAGACAACTTTTGACAATCCGTGCCAATCCGAGTGAAACTTTCAATTCATCTTTACGGAGGTACGGTTATGCAGATAGCATGGAAATACCTGAATAAAAGGGCTGCCGCCTTGGATGCCCTCAAGGACTACGGCAGCATGCAATTCATTCTGGAACACACGCCCGACAACATCCGAGCGGAGCATGAAAAGATAGAAAGCGTCCGCAGTCCCAGTTTTGATAGGATGCCGCACGCCTATAACCCGCAGGCCTGTGAGGAACGCATTTTAAACGGCATCGAGGAAATCGACGTGCTGAAAGAGCGGTACTGGCAGGCGCTGGAGTACATGGCGTGGTTCCAGCCAGCGTGGGAAAATCTGACCGAGGGTGAGCGGTATGTGCTGAAAGCGTTTTACCTTTCCAACGGAACAGATGAACCCGTTGGCACAGTCTGTGAGCACTTCAGCATAGAGCGTTCCTCCGCCTACAACAAAAAGAACCGCGCGCTGAAGCATCTGGCGCTGCTGCTGTACGGAAAGCAGTAAAGTGAGTAAAATCGTGGACGACTTTCCCGTTTGAGTGTGCTATACTAATAGCATAGAGAACTGAAAAGGTGAAAGCCATCGAGGAGAAATCCCCGGTGGCTTTTTTGATACCCGTGAGGAAGTGAATGAATGCCGTATAAACCAAAACGTCCGTGCCGTTACCCCGGGTGCCCGCGTCTAACTGACGGTACCTACTGCGAAGAACACGTGAAGCTTGTGCGGCGGCACTACGAACAGTTTACCCGAGGTTACTCCACCAGCAAGCGCTACGGCAGAGCGTGGAAGAAAATCCGTGACCGTTACGTCCGCAAGCATCCGCTCTGTGAGCAGTGTTTGAAGGAAGGACGCTAACCGAGGAACTGCTTTACGACAACGCCTTCAATCTGGAGAACTACATCATTGACCAGTTCGGCAAAGCGTTCGGCAATGCCGAAGAGGACGCTTTCCTGAACGGCAGCGGAACCGGAAAGCCGACCGGCATCTTTGCGGACAAAGGCGGCGGTGTAACGGCTGTAACCTTAAGTGGTACAAAGCTCGCGACGGATGATATTCTCACCCTGATTTATGCCTTGAAGCGCCCGTACCGCAAGAACGCCTGCTTTATTCTGAATGACTCCACCCTCGCGGCAATCCGCAAACTCAAGGACAACAACCAGGCCTACATCTGGCAGCCGTCCTATCAGGCTGGCGAACCGGACAGGCTCTGCGGATATCCGGTGCGCACTTCCGCTTATGCGCCTGCTCTTGAAGCCGGAAAAGCCGCGATCGCCTTCGGTGATTTCAGCTACTACAACATCGGTGACAGAGGAACCAGAAGTTTTCAGGAACTCCGCGAGCTCTTTGCCGGTAACGGAATGATTGGCTATGTGGCGAAGGAACGTGTCGACGGCAAGCTCGTGCTGCCGGAAGCCGTCCAGATTCTGAAAGCCGGAGCGAGCACATAAGGGCGGTAATTCATTATGCTGATTACACTGGATGAAGCAAAGCTTTATCTGCATATTGACTCTACAGATGAGGATTCCATGATAACGGGATTTATAGAAACAGCGGAGAAACTATGTATGAACATCGCACGTGTAGACGAAACGGGGCTTCTTGCTTCAAAAGAAACCGCTCGGATTGCGGAGCTTTACGCGGTGGCCTATCTGTACGAAAACCGGGAAAACGCGGATTTCAAGGAGCTGACTTCCATGCTCCGTGCCATCCTTTTTGGCATCCGCAAAGACACGTTTTAGGAGCGCCTGCCATGAGATACAAAATGCACATCAGTGAACTGCGGACCTTAATCCGCATTCAAAGGAAAGTGGTCACCGGCACAGGTATTCACAAAACGACCGACTGGATTGACCTTGGAAACCTGCTTCCCACTGACCCGCCCCGTTATCTGCGGTGCAAATGGTATCCTTTGGGCGGAACCGAAGCGTGGATTGCCCAGTCCGTCCAGGTGATTGACGCGGCGAATGTTGTTTTGCGGTATAATCCGCTGATTACCGCTTCCTGCAGGCTGATCCGTGGCAACATTGTTTACACAATCATCGACCCGATGGACCCGGACCAGCACCGCGAATGGATAGTTTTTAAAGTCAAGGCTTCTTTAAGCGTTTGATCCTTTCAGAAAGCTTTTGAGCGGTCGTCCATACGGGCGGCCGCTTTTTTCATGCACAAATTCAAGGAGGCGTGTCTTATGAAAGAATTCTGGAATTCCATACAATTTGTGTTTGCTGCCATCGGCGGGTGGCTCGGCTATTTTCTCGGTGGCTGCGACGGCCTGCTCTATGCGCTGCTCATCTTCGTCATCTGTGACTACATCACCGGCGTCCTGTGCGCAATTTCAGACAAGAAGCTCTCATCCGAGATCGGTTTCAGGGGAATCTGCCGGAAGGTGCTGATTTTTCTGCTGGTCGGAATCGGAAACGTAATTGACGTGCAAGTTCTCGGCCAGCCGGGCGTGCTCCGGACGGCAATCATCTTCTTTTATCTCTCGAACGAAGGCCTATCCCTGACAGAGAATGCGGCGCACCTCGGGCTTCCGATACCGGAAAAGCTTAAGGCCGTGCTGGAGCAGTTGCATGACCGTGATGAAAAAGGAAAGGAGGACAAGTAACGTGGCTGTCAAAGAGATTGACGGATTGGTATGGTAGGGGTCTATTGATTTCAACAAGGGTAAAGGCAAATCCCAGTAAAATAACATATTGCACAGCATTTATCTTGCCTGCGAGTGTTCCCTCATCGGAATGCCCGCAGGCTTTTTTTATTTTCTTTCGCTCAAGTCGTTCCTCCATCTCCAGTGAAAAGTGGAGGTGGATAACCGATGGCGGAAGAAGCAAAAACGAATAATACCGGATTCTTTACACCGGAAAAGCTGCAGGGTGACTTCGATTACTACCGCGCTCAGAAAATTGCAGAAGCCATGCTCGCAAACGGTCTGATTTCACAGGCTGAATTCAACAAATTAACGGACATCAATCGCAGAACTTTCTCCCCTCTGTACGTGGAAATCATGCCGAAAATTGCTTGATACTTCTGGCATTCAGAGTGATAGATAGACGTACCAAGAGGAGGTAGGTCCATGAAAAAGGTCACGAAAATTGAGGAAAACAAAAAGGCCAATTTCAATGGTAAGAAGCTTCGCGTAGCCGCTTATTGCCGTGTTTCGACCGATTCTGATGAACAGGCAGAAAGCCTGAAGGCCCAGAAGGAGCACTATGAAATTTACATCAAGTCGCGTGATGACTGGGAGTTCGCTGGGCTTTATTATGATGAAGGTATCACTGGCACAAAGAAAGAGAAGCGTCCGCAGCTACGGAAAATGATGGCCGACTGCAAAGCTGGAAAGATCAATTTCATTTTAACCAAATCCATCAGTCGTTTTTCCCGGAATACGGCTGACTGTCTTGAATTGACGCGAAAACTTCTTACACTGAATATTCCCGTTTACTTTGAAAAGGAAGACATCAACACCGGGGCAATGGAAAGCGAACTGTTCCTTTCTATCCTGTCCAGTATGGCTCAAAACGAATCTGTTTCCATTTCGCAAAATAGCAAATGGTCGGTTCAGAAACGATTTGAAAACGGGACCTTCAAAATCAGTTACCCACCCTACGGCTATGACTGGGACGGAGAAAAGATGGTTATCAATCCCGCTCAGGCCCAAGTTGTAAAACAGATTTTTTCTGAAACGCTGTCCGGAAAAAGCAGCCCTGCCATTGCAAAGAAACTCAATGTCGGGCATATTCCCAGCAGGAGAAGCGGGCATTGGACCAGTACGACTGTCCGCGACATGTTGACAAACGAAAAATACACCGGCGATTGCCTATTTCAAAAGACATATACCGATTCCCAGTTTAACCGGCGTCACAATTGCGGTGAGAAAAACCGGTACTTATTACAGAACCATCATGAGGCAATCATCAGCCATGAAGACTTCAACGCGGCGGCGGCACTCATTCGTGAACGCGCCGCTGAAAAAGGCGTAGAAAAGGGAAACCGCAAATACCAGAATCATTACCCTTTTTCCGGGAAGATTCTCTGCGGCGAATGCGGCAGCACATTTAAAAGAAGAATTCACACCTGCTGCGATTCCAAATATGCTGCATGGTGCTGCAAAACGCACATTGAGGACAAGAGCAAGTGCTCGATGAAGTTCATCAGAGAGGATGCGATTCAGCTTGCCTTTGTCACAATGATAAACAAGCTGGTCTTTGCGCACCGTTTCATTCTGAAGCCCTATGTTGATACCATCAAAAGCTCATCTGCCGACGATGCGGTTCGCCGCGTCCAGAAAATTCAGACGCTCTTGCTGCAGAATGCCGAACAGCGTGAAACGCTACAGAAACTCATGGCACAAGGATACCTCGATAAAATCCTTTACAGCAAAGAAAAGAATGAACTCCTGATGCAGGCCAATGACCTCCGGGCGGAAGCTGATTCCCTGAATAACCGAAAAAGTGAAGGCATCCACACGGTTACAGAAGCGACCGCCCTTCTCCATTTTACGGAAAAAGGCGTCATGCTGGATGATTTTGACGGGGTGCTTTTTGAAAAATTCGTTAACCGCATTCTTGTAAAATCTAGAAATGAACTCTGCTTTGAGATGAAATGCGGTCTGACGCTGACAGAAAGGATTTGAGGCCATGGGACATACACCATTCGGATACCGGATTGAAAACGGAATTGCCGTCGTTGACAAAGAGAATGCCCAGAAAATACGAAAGCTTTACGCCAGTTATCTTTCCGGACTTTCCCTTGCCGGGGCCGCCAAAGAAGCCGGTATCGAAATGTACCACTGCTCTGCAAAACGCATCCTGAGAAACCGGCATTACCTCGGCGATGACTTCTATCCGGCCATTATCGATGCAGATACATTCCGGAAAGCAGAGGAAGAGTTGGAAAGCCGTGCTGAGAAGCTCGGCCGGAAGAACAGGAGAAAGGAAACAGTTCCACAGGCACCGCCGACGAGGTTTTCCGTAAAACCTGCAGAAAAGCATTTTAACGACCCGGTTCTGCAGGCGGAATACCTCTATGGGCGGATTGAAAGCGAGGCAGATTCATGGGAAAAGTCATGCTCATTCCTGCAAAAAGGCAGGTCGGGAACAATGAGAGAAATGAAGAAAATCCAAGGCTGAAAGTTGCAGCCTACTGCCGGGTTAGTACGGACAGTGATGAACAGGCGACAAGCTACGACGCACAGGTCAAACACTACACGGAATACATTCAGAAGAATCCGGAATGGGAGTTCGCAGGCATCTACGCCGACGACGGCATCTCCGGCACGAACACCAAGAAGCGGAATGAATTCAACCGGATGATTGACGACTGCATGGCTGGAAACATCGATATGATTATCACAAAATCCATCAGCCGGTTTGCCCGAAACACGCTGGACTGCCTGAAATACATCCGGCAGCTCAAGGACAAGAACATCCCGGTCTACTTTGAAAAGGAATCCATCAATACATTGGATGCAAAAGGTGAAGTCTTGCTGACAATCATGGCCAGCCTTGCCCAGCAGGAAAGTCAGAGCCTTTCGCAAAACGTAAAGCTCGGCCTGCAGTACCGCTACCAGCAGGGAAAAGTGCAGGTCAATCACAACCGATTTCTCGGTTATACCAAAGACGAGAACGGCCATCTCATCATTGACCCGGAACAGGCAGAGATTGTAAAGAGAATTTACCGCGAATACCTCGAAGGCTCCAGCATGGACAAGATTGCTATCGGGCTTGAGGCAGATGGCATCCTCACCGGAGCCGGAAATACAAAATGGCACACCAGCACCATTAACAAGATTCTCCGCAACGAAAAGTACATGGGTGACGCCCTGCTTCAAAAGACTTATACGGTCGACTTTCTTACCAAGAAGCGAATCAAGAATAACGGCACGGTTCCGCAGTACTATGTGGAAGCCGACCATGAAGCCATTATCCCGAAGGACATTTTTATGCAGGTACAGGAAGAACTGGTCCGCCGCCGCGTGGTGTATGTCAGCCCTTCCGGCAGAAAAAGGAATTTCTCCTGCAGCCACCCGTTCGCGCAGATGATCTACTGCGGGGAATGTGGGGAGCTTTACCGCCGGATTCACTGGTGCAACCGGGGCAAAAAATCCATTGTCTGGCGCTGCATCAGCCGGTTGGAGTCCACTTCGGCAAAAGAGCCCTGCCGCAACCGCACGGTGAATGAAACCGTATTGCAGGATGCTTCCGTAAAAGCAATAAATCAGGTTCTTGAAGATAAAGACCACTTCACAAACGCCCTGCAGCAGAATATCGCCGCTGCCGTACGGCAAACAGATACCCTTTCGCCAGAGGGGATTCAGAAACGGCTGGAAGAACTGCAAATAGAGCTCATCAAAAGAGCAAACAATCAGGACGATTACAAGGCCATCACAGATGAGATATTCCGGCTCCGGGCACAGAAAAAGCAGTCTGAATCCGAAAACACGCTTCGAAATGAAACCTTAAGCCGCATCCGCGAGTTGCAGAAATTCATCGCCGCTCAGCCGACCGAACTCACTGAATTTGACGAGACTCTGGTCAAGCGGCTGATTCAGAAAATCACCGTCTACGCGGACAAGTTTACGGTGGAATTCAAGTCCGGTGTAAGCGTGAATATAAAAGAATAAGAGTAAGCTGTCTTGATAGGCAATTTACCTTACAGGTTGAACAGCTTTTTCATCTCTTCTTCAAGCGTTCCGTTCTTTGCATAATCCAGCGTGTCGCATAGCTTAATATTGTGCTTATCGATATGGATCTCATCACTGAATCCAAGAATGTACCTTAGGCAAATCCGGTAGATGATTTCTGTCGGTGCACAACCATATACCTGTTTTGCAAAGATATGATTCAATCTTTCCGCATTATCAGGATACAAAACTTTCATACGGTTGCTTTGGTATAGGCGGGTAACAATCTCTGTGATATACATACCCGATTTCATATAAAGGTCAGCAAACGTATTGTTCGGATCATCGAAGCACCCGGGATTCTCCTGCTCCAGGCGATCAACCATGTTCTTGACCACACGTTTTGGCGTGAAAATTTGGTTTGTTTTCTGTGGCGGAATATAATCAAAGATGTCACCTTTGCTGGTCTCATTAAAGTAATCGGCCAGTTTGGCGCGTTTCTTCATAAATTCCAGAACTGCATCATTAAAGACAACTTCATCAAACAGGTGGCCGTCAAAATGTTTCTTGTGTTCCTCGTCTCGAATTCCGTTTCCATTCTCATTCTTTTGGTAGTAGTCGCCGCCATCGCGAAGCATACGGAACTCATCAAGTGTCACACCTTTACCGGTCTGCGGATTAACAGTCACTTCCCAGAATACATCTGCTGGTACGAGTGAATCGAAATTTGCCAGTGTCGTATTTTCATCACCATAGGCCATAAGAAATGCAGGTATGGCACGGGAAAAACCACGCAGGTGATCCCTCACGCTGCCTTCAATAGAATCTTTCTTATTATTAAGTTTTTCCGTCTCTACTGTTTTGACGATGGTTTCCGCTGCCTTCTTGACGGTTTCATTACTGTGGAGCTTTTGGTATATGCTGTTTACCATGCTATTATATTCTTTAATGCTTCGTTTCTTATATTCTTCAGCAAGCTTTGAGATTTCCGACATGGGAGCGCCTGATTTTTGTGCATCGGCGATTTTGTCTTTACGTTCTTTGACAAGTTGGTGATTGCGGATAGCGTAATCACCGTATTCATGGTTGACTACAGTGTCCGTGGTATCCTGAATTTTCCGCTCCATCTGATTCTGTGTAGATTTTTTCAGGTCATGGCCATACTGCGTTTTTGCTGAGTCTATAAGCGTATTGGCTATAGGCTTGGAAAATTTTTCGCGAAGTTCCTTCAGTTCATCCTTCTTTGGATCCTTTGTCATCTCAACCTGTTTGGTGATGTCCTCAACTGCAGCTGCCAGCTTTTGATCGACATCCCCATATACTTTGTCTCCGAAAAGCTCGCTTGCCGTGCCGATAACCTGTTCCTTCGGGACTTCCACGTTACCTTTTTCATTAAGATTTAGCTTATCAGCTGTCCCTTCGTCAACCTCGACAGGCGCCAGCGTCTTGGGTTCCTCAATTGCCTGCATGCCATTGATAAGATCGATGATCTCTTTCGGTGCTCCGAAAATGCCGGAAATGTTGGCAAAAAGGAAGTTGGACATGAAACCGCGCTCTACGACTTCCTTAGCATGGATGTGCCGCGGAATCGTGAGAACAGACTCGGCATCCAGTTCTATCATAGATCCCTGGTCATCCTCGCCATAAACAGGGAAAAAATTTAGAAGCTCACGGACATGCTTCTTACGCTGGTCGAAGTCTCCTTTGTCGCCCGCTGTTTCAGGAATCAGGTCATTGGCGAACTTTTCAAATATCGTCAGTGTACGCGCCGGATCAAAGTCAAAGACATAAGCGTTCTGTTTTCTGTAAGAGTTGCCCTGTGCATCATGAAACAGGCACGGATTTTGAGCGCGGAAAGCGGCCTGCATGTACAGTGCCGGGCTTGCCATGTTCGAAAGCATGAGAACTGCCGTCCACTCCGGAATCGTGACACCGGTTGTGAGTTGGCCGACAGACAGAGTAATGGTCTTATCGTATTCTTTGATGGCCTTGGTAACACGGTCGAATGCCTTCTCGTTTTCATCATCGTCATCCAGCCTGCCGTCGCCCGCTGCAAGAATAATGTGATAATCCTTAAACACGGGATGAAGCTCCAGCTTCTTTGCCAAAGCCCTTGCACTTGCGACCCGATTCAGCAGCCAGAACGTATGTTTCAGCTCATTTCGCAGCTCTGGTGTGGAAAACGGGAACTTTTCCTGACGTGTCAGTGCATCGAGGAACTTGTCCACATCCGCGTCATGGATAAACTTGCCCGATTCGTTCGTTTCAAAAAAATCATTCAGCGTGAATGCATATTCCTTAACACCTTTATCTGCCAGATCAATGCCTCGTTTTACCTTGTCGCGGACGATATCCGACATCTTATATGTAAACAGGCTGAGCTGCGGAAGGTTTTCATACGGGTTCTCGATTTCGCTGGAATCATTCCAATCACGCTTCTTCTTCTGCTCGTCTGCATACGTCCAGTTAAAGATCGCATCCTCCGCAAATTTGTCGTTTGCCAATGCCTTAAACGGCGTACCGGAAAGATGCAAGGTCCATTTGCGCTTAATATGACGAAAGGCGGTATATGTCCTGTCGGTATAAACGCCTTCATGCGCCTCATCTACAATCATAATGTCCCAGTTAAGGCCTTTTTCATTTATTTCTGGCAGCTTGTCGTGATCCCCGCCTAAATAGAGGGAGCCTTTCAAGTCCTGCAGGCTCACAAATTCAATGCAGCCTTTAATTTGGCTATTTTGATCCGGCGCCTTGTCAAAATACTCCTGAGGGCTCAGCACATATTTTTTATCTTTAATGCCGTCCACCCTGCTGACAAAGAGATACCCCGACTGCGGGCCGAAAAACGTCTCATAGTCCGAATACCACGAGTTTGCAATCGCCGGGCGGTTTGTCACAATCAGAATATTCGTCGCATGAAGTCTTTTGCACAGATCATAAGCCGAAAGCGTCTTGCCAAAACGCGGTTTTGCATTCCATAAAAATTCGCCGTTGAGGTGGGACTTAAAGTAAGCAAGCGCCTTCTCGACCGCTTTGTTCTGCTCATCGCGGAGCTTATATGGAATGACTGCGTCCGCGTCATGGTCGGAAACAACGCCGTGATTCTGGGTGAAATCGACAAAATCGCCTTTTGCGGTATTTGGCGCAATGCGGAACCACTCCGTGCCTTCCTCACGATTGACGCCAAGCTTCTTCAGATAAGCGTGAAAGTCCTTATCGGTAAAGGTTCCGAATGGTTCCGTCATATATGCTGCGCGCAGGTGCCACCATGTTTTATGCGGCACGCCGACGGTATGCGTCTGCTCTTTGATGCGGGTTTCCACATCCCGCTCCGTAAAGCCGATCTTTGTCCAACCGTCATGCACAGGTACTCCCGGCGTCGTATACGCATAGCATTGGGGAACAACCGGATAAGCTGTTTTGATCTTTATGCCCGCCATCACGCCATCTCCTTGACATGTGATTCGATGAAGGCTATCTCCTTTTCATCAAGCCCATACTTGCGATACAGCTGTAAATCGATTTCATGAACGGATTTTGACCAGTCAATATCGGAATTTGAAGTGAAATCTTGAAGAGGTACATATTCCCATTTTGATGGAGTTAAATCTTGTGTAATCTTAACTATGCCCAACATCGCACGCAAAAATTTTGTTTTAATGTATTTCATCAAATTGTTTGCTTCATCCAAAGTGTCGCACAAACCGATTCCCACAAAAGACTCTGTGGCTCCAACACCGGGTTCGCATATTTCCGGTAAAGTAAGCACTTCTCCGAATTCTCCGGTGCCATTTGCTTTTGGAATGAATAACTTATATTTATCCAGATTTGGAACATTATTTACATAATCTCTTCGAATATATTTATAAGTTCTTTCGTTGTTTTGCCTTCCTAAAATGCTAACATATTCATTCTCATCCTCGGGTTTAGATGTAAAAAACACTTGGGGCAACTTATCAAATGCATTTGATTTAATATCGTAGGCATGCCCATTACTAAGCTGACTTGCAGCTTTTGGAAAATCATCATGTAGTTTTTGTGTGTAATGATAGGCAAAGCTCGTAACCACAATATTCATAATAGATTTGAATCCATTGGCTTGCCTAACTTTAGAAAGAATCATGTTTAGCTCTTTATAGGGAGTAAAATGCTCAATTGGGCCAAATTTCCGCCTTGTATCATGATAAGTAATTGCTACACCACCTTTTATATCTGTGTTTTGAAATACTTTGCTACTGTCCTCTTCATAACTTAAAACTTTAAGATTTGGATCTGACAGCATTTTTTCATTCCAAGCCTTTGGCGTTTTTCCTGCATCAAATAAAAAACGTGCGGGTGTAATTAACTCCACTGAATCCGCCACTTGATATACCGCATCCATAAAATTATTGTAGACAGGTTTATCTGATGTGTTTTGCAAAGTTTCTTGATATGGTGGATTTCCAATCACAAAATCGAAAAGTTTATGTCCCATAGAATTTCTCTCCTTTAACTTGTTAAAAAGATTGGAGTTATCTCTTCGCCAGTCGTATATTTTGCATGGTATAGCTTCTGGCTCATCATTGGCCAGATCGGCCATTCCCGGGATGAAATCTGCCAGTGTCATCTGAGGGTACTCTTCATATGGCTTTCCGAGCGGGACAGTGTCTTTCAGGCCGTCCATCTGCCAGATGTTCCATACAATTTTATTTGCCACTGTCTGAAGCAGCTTCCCGTCAGGGTTCTTGTCCCACCGTTCCTGATAGTAGTCGATAAATGTCAGGAGCAAATTGATTCGGGCTATCAAGAGATTGTCGCCCTGATACTCGTACCCGTAGGTCGCCTCGAATGCCCGGATTGCCCATTTGACCCACTCGTCGTAATCCGCAGCATTTTCATTCACAATGCGGAGCTTCCGGTCGAGCTGCCCAGTCCGACGCTTTGGCGGTACGATCAGCTGCCCGGTTGACACATCATAGCGGGATACAAGATAAGGCGCCTCTCCACAGGTAATTTCCAGTCGCCGCGAATCCACATACTGTTTCCAGTTTTTTCTTTTTGGAAACGCAATCAGTTCGTCAGCAACCGTCCATGTGTGGTCATCATTTTCTGCATTAAATATATCTTTCCTGCCGAACCATTCCTCATCACAGTAATTGTTCATCAGGTTGCATAGCCATGCCGGGGTGAAAACCTCGGCCTTTTTTCGTGTGCGTTCCTGCTGCGCTTCCTGAGATTTCTGGATGCGGGGCTTGATGATGTCCGCATGCTGCAAGAGAAGGCTGCGGCTTATCGGCTCCTTATCTGTGAAGCCATGTCCAAGTTTCTCATAGGTATCGGTTGCCCAGATAATATTTTTCTTTGTTGATTTATCCTTAAGAAGCAAATCCAAAAGAGAGGCCACCGGACCGCTCTGAATGTCTATAAGTTTTTCCACAAACGGATTTTCCCTCCTTTAAGCCTGTTCATTATCTTCCGTATTGCTTTCTTCTGATGCGCCGCCGGATCTGATCCATTTGTCAATTTCGGACAATTTGAATTTCCAAAGCCTGCCGACCTTATAGGCAGGCATATTACGCTTATTGATCCATTGCAGGATGCTTTCGCGTCCAACTCCGGCAAGGTTGTTGCTGATTTCCAGCCGCCCATCATCCAGATAATGAATGAGACGCGGCCACTGTTCCACAAGATAGTGCAGTGCCTGGCCGAGGGCGGACTTCGGCGCCGCGTTTCTCGTCTTTACCCATGCCAGGATGGCGTCCAGAATCGGTTTTGCCTGACTCTGCCGCTGCTTTTTCCGCTCCTCTGGCGACAGTTCCGCGATCCTGTTTTCTATTTCAAAAAGCCTGCTGCAGTACAGCAGCCCGATTCCAGCGGAAGATGTTTTCTGCTGGGACTTTGGCAAAGCTTTTACTGCCTTGTCAAATTTCCGCCGCGCATGAGCCCAGCAGCCGACCAGCGTAACATTTTCCAGCTTTCCGTAGGCCTGGTAACCGTCCGTATGCAGATATCCGCGGAAACCCTTCAAAAACGAAATTGGATTATCTGCTTTTCGATCCGGCTGGTATTGATTCAGCCGGAAGCATCTCCATCGGAATGCCACCTCTTGTGGCTCGTTCTCCACTGTCAGCAGTCTAGCTGATTTATCATCAGTAATAGATTTTACTGCAGATGAGGGAGCTTTCTCATTTTTCTTTCTTGACCTATAAATAAATACTGCGCAGATAATCATAGCTGCTACAATACATATTCCGGCTACTACGTACTCCACAGCTGAGCCCTCCCCTTTTTACTATTCCAAAAAAGAAATGATAAATTTCGCGACTGCATTTCCTGACATCTATCCTCGACACGCAGCATCAAAAAACATCTAATCCACTGCCTCAAAGGCTAACATCTAATCTGGCAACTCAACTATGTGACAGAATTCTGGAACAGCTTCAGAAGCGCTCCGTAGATAAGTTTCCACAAAGCAACTTGCTCCAGTCAGCAGAATTAGTCATCAACCCCGTAAGCGCCCTGAAATCAAAGGCTTTTCAGCCGTTACTTTTTTACCCTTGACATCAATACGCACGTCTCAACGTGATTCGTATGCGGGAACATATCTACCGGCTGAATGGCTTCCACGCGGTAGCCGCATTTCGTCAGGTACAGCAGGTCGCGCTCCTGTGTCTCCGGGTTGCAGGAGATGTAGACGATTTTTTTAGGGGCGAGCGTTACGAGCGAGGACAAAAAGGTTTCGTCGCTGCCGGCGCGCGGCGGGTCCATAAAGACAACGTCTGCGGTTTCCTTTTCCCTCGCCATTTCCAGCATGAATTCTCCCGCGTCCGCGCAGGTAAAGTAGGCATTTTGAATTTTGTTGCGCTTCGCGTTTACAATCGCGTCGCGGACGGCGTCCTTATTGACTTCCACCCCGATGACGCGCCCCGCCTGCCGGCTGGCGATCAGCCCGATGGTTCCGATTCCGCAGTAAGCGTCGATGACGGTTTCTTTTCCGGTAAGCTGCGCGAGTTCCATGGCTTTGCCATAAAGAACCTCCGTCTGCACCGGATTGATCTGGTAAAAGGATTTGGCGGAAATACGGAACACACAGCCGCAAAGGGTATCTTCGATGGTTCCCGGCCCATACAGGACTTTTTCGTTTTCACCCAAAACCAGACTGGTATAATGATTATTTACATTTAAAAGGATGGTTGTAATTTCAGGATGCTTCTTTAAAAGCGCCTTGACAAAATTGTTTTTTGAGGGGAATACCGGCGTTCCCGCGACAAGAACAACCATGATCTGTCCGCTGGAAAATCCGCGCTTCACGAGCACATGGCGCAGGAACCCGCGGCCGGTCGCCTCGTCGTATGGCTGGAGCTTAAAACCGGGCATCAGGTTCCGTATGGTGACGATAATCTCATCCGCTTTTTTATCCTCCGTCATGCAGCTGCTGACCGGTACGATCCGATGCGTACTGGACTGATACACGCCCGAAATGATCTTTCCCTTTCTGTCCGCGCCAAACGCCGCCTGTACTTTGTTGCGGTAATGGTACGGATTTTTCATGCCCAAAATCGGGCTGACCTTATGGAATTTCCCGAGCAGCTTTTCCACCCGGTTCTGTTTCCATTGGAGCTGCCGGGGATACGTCATATTCTGAAGCTGGCAGCCGCCGCATTTATGATAAAGCGGACAGGCGTCCGAATTTACGGCCCGCTCTTCTTTTGCTGTTTTTTCCGTTTTCTCTGTCACTGTGTTAACTCCTATCGTTTTTCTATCCGCTTTGCGGATTTCTTCTTCTCTATTATTGGTCAAAATTCTTTCTGTATCAAATTCAGCATTACCGAAACCGTAAAAGTCCGGCTGTCATGCTGTATGGAGCAGGTACCGTGGTATTTTTCGGCGACCTTCTGCACGTTGGAAAGCCCAATGCCGCAGATTCTTTCCCCGTTCTTAACGGAACGGTACGTTTCGTTTTCTTTTCGCACATAGCCGTTGTAGGTATTGGCTATTTTCAGAAACAGGCAGTCCGCTTTCACCCTCGCGTCGATCGACAGCTCTTTTACCGCCGCCGGATTCTTGATCCTTTCGAACGCTTCCACTGCGTTGTCCAGAAGATTTCCGAACAGGATACATAAATCCACGTTTTCAATGGGAAGCGACGGCGGCAGGAAAATGGACACCGAAGGGGATACGCCCATCTCTTCTATTTTCGCCAATTTCTGGGCCACGATAATGTCAATTATGACATTTCCGCTCTTATAAGGCAATTTTGTATTGCAGACGTCCTGATACACGGAAGAAAGATAGCGTTCCGCTTCCTCGCACTGCCCCAGTTTCAGCATGGAGGAAACGCAGCGCATATGGTTTTTAATATCATGGCGTATCGCGATGACTTCCCGCTGGGAGGCTTCCAGCTTCGTATAATAACTTTTCTGCATTTTCAGCATCTGCCGGAACATCGCGTTTTTTTCGCTGGTTTCATCGATCACAACGGTCTTGTCCAGAAGATAAAAAAGCGCCAGCGCCATACAGATGAGCAGAATTCCGGCGTCCCCGTACAGCAGGAGGGTCTTTCGATTCAGACTGTGATAAAAAAGCTGGGTCGCAATATAGAGCAGGCCCGTCGGCGCCAAAAATACGAAAGCCGTATAAGGGATGTTTTTATTTTCCAGCCGCAGCTTGCGAAACCTCAGAATCACCGCTACAAAGAGCAGGAAGAAAAAGCAGGCCCCAATCTGCGTTTCCGCCCCCAACACCAGCTGGGACGGCAGCGGCGGCGGCGTTTGGTTTTCCAGCCCGCCCATGATAAAATAAACAGCGAATAACTTTCCGGCGTAATTCAGAATCACAAACAGAAACGACGTCAGCGCTTTCACCTGGAGATTCTCTTCAAAATAGATAACCGCCAGAATAAAAGTAAAGATCAGATAATAAGGCGCGGTTGAAAACAGCGGGCAATTGAGGCTGTACGAGATGAACTGAAAAATAAAATAGGACAAAAGGCCGAGCAGATTGTAGGCCAGGGTCACCTGCTTCTTCATCGTCAGGAACGCGGCGTAAAGGCGGTTCAGGATGATGGTTTCCGCCAGAGAAAGCATACATTCGGTTACAAGGAGGTTCGGATTCATTTAAAACTGCGCCTCCGTATACTCCAAAAAGCTCCGGCGAAAATCCTTTGCCTTATGCTTGCTTAAGGGAACCTGATTGCCGTCCTTCATCGTAATGACATCTTTATACACATTGCGGACATTTTCAAAATTAATGACAAAGCTCTTGTGTGCCCGAAAGAAATGGTACGGAATCATCTGCTCCGCGATTTCACTGATTTTTCCGGAAAATTCATACCGCTTCTCCGCGGTAACCAGCGTAATGGTTCTTACCTGCGATTCAAAATAGCAGATATCCTGAATCGGAACCTTGGTAACGCCGCTGTCGCCGGTGAACGTAAAGTATTTTTCATTCATTTGTTCCGAGCGGTTCAGCACCTGCCGCACTTCATTTAAAAAATCCTCCTTGTCCACCGGCTTCAGAAGATAGCGCCGGGCGTTTACCTTATACCCGTCCACCGCGAACTTTTCCGTTGCGGTTACAATCAGAATCGGCACCGTTTCGTCGTATCGGCGGATTCCCTCCGCGGTTTCGATCCCGTTGATCGGTTTCATGAACATATCCAGAATCAGCAAATCGAACCGGTGCCCCCGTTTATGTAAATCAATCAGTTCTTCTCCATTCTTCAAAACCGTCGTTTCAATGGGCAAACGCTCCTTTTTCAGCTCCGCCAAATAATCCGTTAAAATATCCAAGTCGTACTGACTATCGTCGCACAGCGCGATAAAAAACATTGCGGAGTCCTCCTTTTCCATGTTGTTTTTATTATAACAGTTGCGGAAAAAAGAGCAAGGCTTCCCACTCGATTTTGACACGAAAACTCCCTTTTTTCAAATTTATATAGATATTAAGCTTAAAAAATGGTATTACAAAAATATCATTTATAGATAATTTCACGAAATATTGCTGCAAAATGACGATTATAAACAGAATCTTCTGTGCAGCATTTAACCCGGATTCCCCTGTGCGGACAGACATGCGGGTTCCAAAAATCCGTTTGTTATACAAATTTTATCGAGGAGGATATTCTCATGTCAAACCATTCAGCGGAAAAAATACCTGCCGAAAACAATGGAAGCAATGGGATGAAAAAAACGCTTTCCCTGTGGAACTACTTCACCATCGGCTTCGGCGCGATCATCGGAACCGGGTGGGTTCTGCTGGTAGGCGACTGGATGATCATTGGAGGAGGCCCCACAGCGGCGATCATCGCGTTTGCGGTCGGCGCGGTGTTTCTTCTGCCGATCGGCGCGGTATTCGGCGAACTCACCGCGGCGATTCCGATTTCGGGCGGGATTGTGGAATATGTGGACCGAACCTACGGTTCGAAAGTTTCCTACTACACCGGCTGGCTTCTGGCGCTGGGAAACGGAATCCTTTGCCCGTGGGAGGCAATCGCGATTTCCACGCTGGTTTCCGAAAAATTCGGCGACTTCTTTCCCGTTCTCCGCAGCGTCAAGCTTTATACGATTCTCGGCGCGGACGTCTATCTGTTCCCGACCCTTATTTCGCTTTGCTTCGCGGTCTATGTGATCCGCCTGAATTTCAAAGGCGCGTCCTCGGCGGCAAAGCTCCAGGCTTTTTTAACCAAAGCGCTGCTGGCCGGCATGGTGCTGGCAATGGGAATCTCCCTTTTTAAGGGCGGCCCCCAGAATATCCAGCCGCTTTTCAGCAAGGTGACCGGCCCCGCGTCCAGCACCGAAGCAACCGGCCTTTTTGCGGGAATCGTCAGCGTGCTGGTAATGACCCCGTTCTTCTACGCCGGATTCGACACCATCCCTCAGCAGGCCGAAGAAGCCGCCGAAGGACTGGACTGGCATAAATTCGGCAGGATCATCAGCCTTGCGCTCCTTGCTTCCGGCGGATTTTACATCATCTGTATCTATTCCTTCGGTTCCATCATCCCTTGGACCGAATTTGTAAAAAGCTCCGTTCCGGCGCTGGCCTGCCTGAAAAACATCAACATTGTTCTGTATGTGGTTATGCTCTGCATCGCGACCATGGGCCCGATGGGTCCCATGAACTCGTTCTACGGCGCTACAACCCGTATTATGCTTGCCATGGGCCGGAAAGGCCAGCTTCCGGAAACCTTTTCCCGGCTCGACCCGAAAAAGGGAACCCCGATCACCGCGAATATCCTGATGTCCGTTCTGACGCTGGCGGGCCCCTTCCTCGGCAAAAAAATGCTTGTTCCGCTGACCAACGTTTCCGCACTGGCTTTCATCTTTTCCTGTACAATGGTCAGCTTCGCATGCCTGAAGATGCGCAGAACCGAACCCAATCTGAACCGCCCCTACAAAGTACCCGGCGGAAAAATCGGCATTGGCGCCGCCTGCGCGGCAGGCTCGATTATCATCGGGCTGCTGGTTGTCCCCGCAAGCCCCGCGGCTTTAAAGCCGGTGGAATGGGTCATCGTTTTCGGCTGGCTTGCCATCGGACTGCTGCTCAGCATCCTGTCCGGAAAGAAAAAGGCGAGGGCTTAATTTTCGTGTGTCATTCTTAACACAGAATCATGATATAGGAGGAATCAATTATGAGTAAAAAAACAGCGTTTACAGGCGGTCTTCTGATCGACGGCACCGGCAGGGAGGCGGTTAAAGATTCTCTGGTGCTGATTGACGGCAAAAAAATCGAGTACGCCGGCCCGAAGAAAGAGTTCGGCTCGGGCTATGAGGTTCGGGATATTACCGGAAAAACCATTATGCCGGGCCTGATCGACAGCCACCTGCACTTTTCCGGCAACCTGACGGACGACGACAGCGACTGGGTACTGGAAGACCCGATTCAAAAGACCGTCGTTGCCGTTCAGCAGGCGCATGAATGCCTGGAGCACGGCCTGACAACGGTTGGTGAAATCTCCCGTTCCGGCCTGCACATCCGCAACATGATTGAAGCGGGCGTTATGACCGGCCCCCGCGTAGTCGGCACCGGCCTTGGCTTTGCACGCACCTGCGGCCACGGCGACAGCCACCGGCTTCCCCTTTGGTACAACGAAGAATCCCATCCCTGGGCGGAGCGCGTGGACGGCCCCTGGGAACTGCGCAAAGCCGTTCGCAGGCGTCTTCGCGAAAACCCGGACGCGATTAAAATCTGGTCCACGGGCGGCGGCGTCTGGCGCTGGGATAAAAAGCTCGATCAGCACTACACTCTTGAGGAAATTCAGGCCGTTGTTGACGAATGCAACATGGTCGGCATTCCGGTATGGTCCCATGCCGAAGGCTACGGCGGCGCTCTGGATTCCGCCAAAGCGGGCGTACACCTGATTATCCACGGACAGGCCCTGAACGACGAATGCCTGGACATCATGGCGCAGAAAGGAATCTACTTCTGCCCGACGATTCAGTTCCTGAACGAATGGTTCAAGACCTATGCCCCGCCGTATATTCCGGAAGTCCACGACAAGTTCCCCGGGGACACGGTCGCCGAGAAAGAGCTGAACCGCGTGTACGCCAATCTGCGCAAAGCGAAAGCAAAGGGCATCGGCCTGACCATCGGTTCCGACTCCTTCTGCTCCAGCCTTACCCCTTACGGCACAACCGCGATCGGCGAAATGTACTCCTTCGTGGAAAAAGCACAGATTTCCGAAATGGATACCATTCTGGCGGCCACCAAAGTCGGCGCGGAAATGCTAAACGTCGGGGATGTCACCGGTACGCTGGAAGAGGGCAAATTCGCCGATCTGCTTGTTCTTAACGGAAATCCGCTGGAAAATATCCGCGCGATTCAGGTGGACAACATGCAGGTTATTATGAAGGAAGGCGCCGTGATTAAGGGCTAAGCACAGATTGAATTCATTTCAAATACCCCACATTTCCATAAGAGTAAATCTTTTTTCATAACACCGCAGGTTCCTTTCATTAAAAAAACAGGGCAGAAATCCGGTTCCTTTCTCCGGGTTCTGCCCTGTTTTCCTCTTTATGTAAAAACTAGTTGTCGCTGATGATGCCGTACTGAATCGCCCACTGGTATTTCTCGTAGGCGGAGAAAAGGGCAATCTGCGCCGCTTTTACCTTCACGGTTTCGGTATCGAACTGATCCTGCGCGCTGACGAAAGCAAGCCTGGAAATCAGCCCGGCGTCATACTGCTTTTTGGAAGCGTCGAAGCTCTTCTGCTCCACCGCCATTGCCTTCTGTTCCACGGTAAGAAGGTTGTTTTTGTCGTTTACGGCGTCGTACAGTTTCCGGAACGAAGCGGCAAAGCTTCCCTTCTCATCGTTGTAATCCGGATTTTTATAGGCGGAACCGGAGGTATCCCCGGAATAGTTTGCAAGGGCGTCCGCTAGGTCGTCGCTGAACTTGATTTTTCCGACGTCGTTCAGACGGGCAAACGGCAGGGAATGCATGTCAAGGGAGTGGTTATAGTCCCTTCCCAGCATGGTGTTGAAGCTGCGCCTGAGCGCGGCGAACTGGGTCTGCATGGTCTGGATACCGGCCTGAAGGGAATCGCCCTGCGCCTTGGTCTGTTCGAGCTGTAAATCGCTGATGTAGCCGCCGTCGTGCAGCTGCTGAATGTTGCTCAGGTTTTCATCGAAAACCGTCTGCTTCCGGCTCATCTCGTTGATCTGGTCGCGAAGGCTGTTGCAGGAGATAAACAGGGTTTTCGCGGCAATCACGGTCGCATCGTGCGGGTTGTCCTTGCCGCCCATGGACTGCTTAAGGATGCCGATGGACGCGCCGATCTCCGCAAGACCGGCCTTTACGAGGGTAAGCCGATTCGAAACCGACTGGTACTCCGGGCTTCCGGGCTGCAATGTACTTAACTGGTTTGTCAGCGTTGCGGCGTAAGCGCTGAGCGAGCCGGACGCGGACTGCAATTCGCCGACCGCGTCGGTGAAATTCACACAGTCCTCCACCAAATCCGCAATGTCGTCGTAGCTGACATTTTTAACGTCCCACGCATCCGCCGCGAAAGCCGCGGGGGCACAGACGCCGAGAAGCAGGCTGAACAGCAGAAGACAGGATAAAAAACGCTTTTTCATAAAAACTCCTCCTTTATCCGTTTGTATTCGATACGATGTGCAGATTCACACCGTCTTTCGCCTTATTGACGCCCTGAACGATGACTTCATCGCCGCTGCCAAGGCCTTTTACCTCCACATACGCGCCCTGCGTCTCCCCAACCGTTACCTCCACCTGCGCGGCTTTTCCGCTGCGCGCCGCAAAAACAATGGATTTTCCGTCGCGGTTCAGAACGGAACGGCTTGGGACCAGAACGGTTCCGGCGCTGCCGGTGTCGGAGAAATGCACGCTTGCCTGCATGCCGTCTTTCAGGTTCTGGGTGTTTGCAATGGAAAGTTTCACCGGGAACATCCCGCTTTGCGGGGATGCCATGGACGTGATTTCCGTAACCGTCCCGTCCACCTGCGCACCGGTCGCCGCAAGGAACACGGAAGCCTTTTGCCCGACGGAAAGCTTCCGGACCATGGATTCCGTCACGTTCACGGCCACTTCCATTACGGAGTTTCCGACGATCTGGAAGGCCGGAGCCTGCGGTGCGGCGAGGTCGCCCTCCTTCACGTTCACCGCGCCCACCGTTCCGTCCATCGGCGCTTTCACCGTGGAATCGCTGATGCGCTTCTGCGCGATCTGGACGGCCGCCGACGCGGAATCCACACCCGCTTTCGCCGCGGCTTCGTTCTCCGGATTAATCGCCTGCATGGTGAGATTATAGTTCACCTGCGCGGTATTGAAAGCGTTCTGCGCATTCTTTCTGCGGGTATCCGCCGCGTTCAGCGTATTTTGCGCGGCGGCCTTGGCGCTTTCCAATTGCGCGCCCGCGCTGTTCAGCGCATTCTGCGCATTTTTTAAATCGTACTGGCTTGCCGCTCCGGTAGACACCATCAGTTTTGTTTTTTCATAGTCGCTCTTTGCCCTGTCGTAAGCCGCCTGCGCCGGGGCAGTCAGCTGATTCTGGTCGTACTGCTTTTTTACCAGATTGTAATTGGCGGCGGAGTCGCGCACTTCATTCTGCGCGGCGGAAAACGCCTGGCTTGCCTGCTGCGCCGCCTGTTTGCTTCCCGCGGAACCGATTTTCTGCGCGTTCGCATTCGCGGTGTCGAGCCCCGCCTGCGCCTGCTTCAGCGCGAGCTGGGCATCGGAAGTATCGAGCTGCATCAGCACGTCGCCCGCTTTTACCGTTTGCCCCATTTTAACATTTACGGAAACCACTTTAGCGGAAACGGTGGAAATAACCGCCATGGATTTTGCCGAGTGGATCACGCCGTTGTAATCGGCGCTGGCCAGCGCGTCCGTGCTTTTCACCTTTGCGGTTGTTACGCTGAGCCGGTCGTCCTTTGAGCCGCACGCCGTCAGGAACGTGAGAAGCATCGCCGCGCATAGGATGATGGAAATTCCTTTTTTCATTGTTCTTTCCCTCCCTATCAATGCAGATGAATGGCAACTTCGCAGTTCATGCCGTACAGCAGGGGCAGTTCATCCGGGTTGTCGATG
Organism: Caproiciproducens galactitolivorans; assembly: GCF_026672255.1. Classification (GTDB taxonomy): domain Bacteria; phylum Bacillota; class Clostridia; order Oscillospirales; family Acutalibacteraceae; genus Caproiciproducens; species Caproiciproducens galactitolivorans_A. The sequence continues at coordinate 49,650 of NZ_JAPOHA010000004.1, forward strand.
ACGACTTTTACCGGAATCAGTTGTTTTACCTTGGTATAGTCCCCGCTGGTGGAAAAGCTGGTCAGGCCGTTTGTAAAATAAGTCTGCGTGGCGGTGTCGATTTCCGTAACCCTTCCGGAAAACACATGGTTCCCGTACGCGTCGATGGTGACGTCCACCTTCTGCCCCAGCGCCACTTTCGTAATTTCGGTTTCCTCGATATTCACGCCGATATACATATCGTCGGTGTCCGCGATGACGGCAAGCTGGGAAGCCGGGCCCGCGGGCTGGCCGGCAATGGCGTCGCTTTTCACCACCGTGCCGTTAATCGGGGAAGTGATGTTGGGCAGGGTTTCCTGCCTGCCGAGAACCTGATTTTTCACCACAAAGTCCCCCTTTGCAACGTCCCATTCCAGAAGCCTCGTTGCGGACGTTCCGGTTACGGTGTACATTTTTGCCGTTACCTTCGCATTGTCGGTTTTCAGAAGATTGGAGTTTACCGAAAAATAGTAGAATCCGCCAACGCCGCCGCCGATAACCAGGACGAAAAGCAGGATGATTCCTATTTTCTTGAACTTTTTCATATATGTACCTCTTTTCCTTCAATCTAAGATTGTCTGACGGGAAAAAGTTTTATCCTGTCTCGTCTTCGTCTCCGTTTTCAAACTGAGACTGATACAGGTCGGCGTAAAAGCCGCCTTTTGCAAGCAGTTCTTCGTGATTGCCCTGCTCCACGATATCCCCGTCCTTCATGACAAGAATCAAGTCCGCGCCGCGGATGGTGGACAGCCGGTGGGCAATAACAAAGCTGGTGCGGTTTTTCATCAGCGAATCCATTGCCTTCTGAATCATTACCTCGGTACGGGTGTCAACCGAGCTGGTCGCCTCGTCGAGAATCAGGATTTTCGGGTCGGACAGCACGGTTCGCGCAATGGTCAGGAGCTGTTTCTGCCCCTGTGAAATATTGCTTGCCTCTTCGTTCAAAATCATATGGTAACCGTCCGGCAGCGCGCGGATAAACTCGTCGCAGTGCGCCGCCTTTGCTGCCGCAATCACCTGTTCATCCGTTTTATCGAACGAGCCGTAGCGGATATTTTCCAGGATGCTCGCGTTATACAGCCAGGTGTCCTGAAGCACCATGCCGAACATGCTTCGCAGCCCTTCCCGGGTGTAATCCCGGATGGAATGCCCGTCGATCCGGATATCGCCGCTGTTCAGCTCGTAAAAACGCATGAGCACTTTAATAATGGTCGACTTGCCCGCGCCGGTCGGGCCGACGATGGCAATGGACTGCCCCGCGCGGATTTTGGAGGAAAAGTCATGGATGATGATTTTATCCTCGGTATAGCCGAACCGGACATGCTGAAATTCCACAATTCCCTGCACCGTTTCGGGGGAAACCGGCGTTTCGGTTTCGGGAGTCTGCTCCTCCTCCGCCAGAAACGCAAAGACGCGTTCCGCGGCGGCGGCGGTGGACTGAAGGGTGTTCATGATATTGGCGATCTGCGCAATCGGCTGGGTGAACTGGCGGACATACTGGACAAACGCCTGCACGTCGCCGACCGTAATGGCCTTTTTCACCGCAAGGTACCCGCCGAGGATACAGACAACCACGTAGCCCAGATTCCCCACAAACGTCATGATCGGCATCATCATACCGGTTAAAAACTGGGAAATCCACGCGGATTCAAACAATTTGCCGTTGTATTTCTTAAAAGTTTCCACCGCTTTCGCTTCGCCGTTGAAAACCTGAACCACGTTATGGCCGGAAAAGTTTTCCTCCACCTGCCCGTTGATATGGCCGAGATATTCCTGCTGCTGGCGGAACTGCTTCTGCGCGGGCTTCATAATCCCCCCCAGCAGAACCCCCGTAAGCGGAAGAATCAGGAACGTAACGAGCGTCATAATCCATGAGATGGACAGCATCATGACGAGTACGCCGAGAATCGTCGCGGCGGAAGTGATGAGCTGGGTGAGCGACTGGTTCAGCGTCTGCGAGATGGTATCGACGTCGTTGGTAACAAGGGAAAGCACTTCGCCGTGGGTACGCGAATCAAAATAGCGAAGCGGCATCCGGTTGATCTTCTCCGTTATGTCCTTGCGAAGCCGGTAGGTAATTTTCATGGATACGCCGGACATGATGTATCCCTGTACATAGGCAAACAAAGCGGATAAAAGGTAGAGTCCGATCAAAAGAAGGATGTGGCTCCCGATATATTTAAAATCCGTCAGCAGGCCGGTTCCCAGCGCGTAGGCGATCAGGCCTTCGAAGAGCTTGGTGGTTACCTTGCCCATCATCTTCGGCCCAAGGATGGAAAACGCGGAGGAAGCCGCGGCCAGAATGAAGACGGCGATAATCTGCGTATGGTATTCGTCGGCGTAATGAAAAAGCTTCAACATGGTCCGGTTAAAATCCTTCGCTTTTTCACCCGAACCGCCCATATGGCCGGGGCCGAATCCGCCCATATGGCGGGGAGCCTGTTTTTTTTCACTCATGCAAGCTCCTCCTTACTAAGCTGGGACAGTGCGATTTCCCGGTATACTTCGCAGTTCTCCATCAGCTCCCTGTGAGTTCCCTTCCCCGCAATCCGGCCGTTGTCCAGAACGATAATCTGGTCGGCGTACATAATGCTGGAAATACGCTGCGCGACAATCAAAGTGGTCGCCCAGCCGGTTTTCTCGTGCAGCGCCGCGCGGAGCTTTGCGTCGGTCTTAAAGTCGAGCGCGGAAAAGCTGTCGTCAAATATGTAAATCTGCGGCTTTTTCACCAGCGCGCGCGCAATGGAGAGCCGCTGTTTCTGCCCGCCGGAGACATTGGAGCCGCCCTGCGCGATTTCCGTTTCAAACCGGTCGGGCTTGGTTTCAATAAATTCCATGGCCTGCGCAATCTGCGCCGCCTCGGAAATTTCCTCCGGTGTGGCGGTTTCCGGGTCGGCATAGGCCAGGTTGCTCTGAATCGTGCCGGAAAACAGCATTCCCTTCTGCGGAACATATCCAATCTGCTTTCGCAGCAAGTGAAGGTCGAATTCGCGGATATCCACGCCGTCAAGGGTAACCCTTCCGCCCATCGGGTCGTAAAAACGCGGCAGCAGGTTTACCACCGTGGATTTTCCGGAACCGGTCGAGCCGATAAACGCCGTCGTCTGCCCCGGGGCGGCTGTAAAATCGATGTCGTGCAGGACGTCCTCCTCCGCGGCCGGATACCGGAAGGAAACATGCTCAAAGCGGACAAGGCCGCGGCACGGTTCCGGAGTTTTCGGGTTTTCCGGGTTCACAATGGACGGATTCGTTTCGAGCACGTCGGCAATTCGCTCGGCGGAAACCGACGCGCGGGGAATCATGATAAACATCATCGCCATCATCAGAAAGGCGAAAATAATCTGCATCACGTACTGCATAAAAGCCAGCATATCGCCCACCTGCAAATGCAGCGCGGAAACCTGCAAAGAGCCGACCCACACAACCAGCACGGTCGTCAGGTTCAGAATCAGCATCATGGTCGGCATCATAAACGACATGATGCGGTTAATGAACAGGTTCGTTTCCGTTAAATCCATATTTGCCCGGTCGAAGCGCCGCTCCTCAAAATTCTGGGTGCTGAACGCCCGGATCACCAGCATTCCCTCCAGATTTTCCCGTACGATCAGGTTCAGCCGGTCGATCAGGTTCTGCACCATGCGGAACTTGGGCAGTGCAACCACAAACATAAATAAAACCAAAAGCAAAAGACAAAATACCGTCAGCGCGATAATCCACGACATAGACCTGCTTTTGGAAAGCGCGTGAATCACGCCGCCGGTACCGAGAATCGGCGCGTAAAAAACCATGCGGATAACCATGACAATCAGCGTCTGAACCTGTGTAATATCGTTGGTGGTACGGGTGATCAAAGAAGAAGTCGAGAATTTGTCAAATTCCGCGTTCGAAAACGTTTCAATCTTCTCAAACAGATCCAAACGGAGCGTCTGGCACACACCTGCCGCCACACGCGCGGCAATAAGACTGACAAGAACACTGCAGGCCGCACTGATCAGCGCGATAATCAGCATCTTCCCGCCCGCGTTCAGGATAACGCCGGTATTTCCGGAGGCGATGCCGTTATTAATAATATCCGACATATAATCCGGTAAGGAAAGGTCGCAGTAGGCCTGGCCGAACAAAAGCGCGATCGCCAGCAAAACATGTGCGACGTACGGCGTGCAGTATTTCATGAGTCTTGTCATGAGGTCATCACCTCCTATAAAGCCAAATTTTCTATATAGTACTACGGTACCATAATAATTACAACTGGTATAATAATGATAAAACACAGTTGCAATTCAATAAATTTAGTGAGAATTGCCCTTGATTTATTTTGGCGATCTTTGGTACTATATTGTAATAATAGAAGCTTTAAATTGGTTCAAAACAGAAAGGAGAATGCAAAATGCCGGAAGGGAACGAAAACGATACAAAAAGGTTAATCCGAGAAACCGCTACGCGCCTTTTCCGCGAAAAATCCTTTGAAGCCGTTACCCTCAGCGACATTTGCAAAGCCAGCGGAATCAACAAACATACTTTTTATTACTACTACAAATCAAAGGACGAACTGCTGAAAAAATTCTACTGCTTTCCATGGAGCCTTACCGCCGCCGAGGCGACGGCCATTTTGACTTCCGACAACTGCGTCGACCAGATCTGGCTGATTATTGATAAATATATTGACTACACGAAAACAACCGGGGTACACATCATCCGGCAGATCCTGATTAAGAATCTGACGCATGACGTGGGCACCTTCCATATCAGCGACGAAATGCGGGAAATCTCCAAACTGGAAATCAGCATTATTAAAAAAGGGCAGCAGAACGGCCAGTTCCACAATACGTCCGACCCAAGGGTCCTGGTTGTGCTTCTGCATCAGGTGCTTCACTCCATGGGCCTGATGTGGGCCATTTTTCACGGAGAATTCGATCTGAGCAAGAGCGCCCGTTTCCTGCTCGAAAACCTGCTGGACGTGGACGCTTCCTACCGGATGACGAATGAAAAAGATCTGGATACCTTTATGGATTTATTCAAAGGAATGATTCAGACAAATCAAACGCATCATTCCTCCGACAGCGATACAACCAAACACAGCAAATCCTGACCGCCGGCAAAGACGCAACCCAAAAGGCTGCCTGTTTTACTTTCGTAAAGCAGACAGCCTTTTATCTTTTAAGACACCCTATTCTGTTTGTGCATTTCCGGTTCCCCGTTTTCCGTAAAAAGGAATCTTCTTTGACCGTTTAAAAAAACCATTTTTCCCTCAATTAAACTTTCTGCATGAGACCTTTTCGGTATTTTCGAAAATATTATAATAAGGTTTTGCGAAGCTCCGCTCCGGTTTTGGGGGACAAGTACGCCGGGGGAATGTCAAACACCGTTTTACAGCCGCTTTGCCCTTCGTGATGAAGCCGGTATGCGGCTCTTGCATAAGCCACGATAACAGAAGCCGTAAACTCCGGATTGGAATCCAGCTTCAGGTTATATTCTATAATATGGGTATGCTCTTCCTTGCGCCCGGTTTTTCCGCATCTTATAACGAAACCGCCGTGCGGGATTCCGCTGTAATTTTTCTTCAATTCCTCTTCCGTAATGAAATGGACGGTTGTGTCGTAATCTGCAAAATAGTTGGGCATATTCTTTATTTCGCTCTCGATTTTTGCTTTGTCCGCTCCTTCCTCGGCTACAACAAAGCATTCGCGGGTATGCTTTTCGCGCGCGGAAAGCGTTGGCATTTCCCCGCTGCGAACCGCGGAAATCGCACTTTCGACTGGGATCGTGTACTGTATGGCATCCTTAACACCCTCTATTCTGCGGATCGCGTCGGAATGCCCCTGACTTACGCCCTTGCCCCAAAAGGTATCGTCTTTTCCGTTCGGCAGAATCGCGTTGGCATACAGCCTGTTCAGCGAGAACATGCCGGGGTCCCAGCCAACCGAGATAATGCCGAGTTTGCCGCTTTTCCTGGCGGCGGAGTCTACCTCATCAAAATGCTGAGAAATTCCGGCATGCGTATCAAAACTATCGATAATATTAAACATTTCCGCGTATTTCGGAGACTGTTCGGGCAGGTCTGTTGCGCTTCCCCCGCAGAGAATCATTACGTCGATCTCATCTTTCATTTTCTCCGCTTCCTCCGCAGGAAAAACCTTTGCTGTCCCGGTTAATACTTTCAAATCTTTTGGGTTGCGCCGGGTAAAGACTGCCGCAAGCTCCATATCCGGATTTTGCTGAATCGCATATTCAACGCCGCGCCCCAAATTTCCATAGCCCATAATTCCGATTCGAATACTCATTTTATAGCTCCTTTGTAAAAATCACGTCCGGTTCCCGCGCCCTTCTTTGGTTCTCCGAAAGCCACGGCAACCTTTTATTCTGTAAAAAATTTACGAATGTATTCCTGTTTCCTTCTCAGGATGGAGACCGCTTTGCCAATTCTATAATAATACACTTGTATTTCGGTTTGGAAAAGCCCTTTTTAGAAAGTATTCCGAACATGAACGCTATCGGCCATAAAAAAACAAGCCGCATAAAATTGTATAGCTTGTGTATAGCTTGTCTCGGCGAGTTTTGGCAATTAAAAAATAGCCGTCCGATAGACGGCTATTTTTTAAATTCTAACTTCGCGCGGCAAAGCGTATTCCTATGCTTTGAGAATAGATAAATACCGGATATTCGCTCATATCCTTAGCGATGTGTCACTTTCCGATTGAATACTGTTATCCAATAAGCTAGTAGCAAGAAGAAGATATCAGTTCATTTTTCTCTTGCCCCTCCTGATGAAACTTGGAAAAATGATCGTTAAAAATTTTTGCTTTTCCTGATTTCTGATCCACTATCCCGGTTCAGCAAATTAAATAATAAATTATCTTAACCCTGTTTTTGCAAGCTTTCGGGCTCACGCCTCGGCTGTGTCAACTTTATAAATAGAATGTATATACATGGTGAAATTATTCCAATCGTTGCGCCACTAACATTCGTCATTGCACTTTGCACATAAATCTTTACTTTCTCCATCTCTTCAGCAGTTAGCTCAGTATATTCCTTGCCTGCATAGTAAACATTTCCGTAATAGGATGCATTCATTGCATATGCCGCAGCGGAAAGCAGAATTAAACCAATACAAATTAAAATGGGAATGGAAAGTATGGTAACTTTTTGAAAAACAATTCTGCGTTTACCGAATATTAAAAACAGCGAAGAAAATACAATCAGTATAAAGCAGATTTCAAACATTAGCATGATATAGTGATCTTCAAATAGTCCTTCTCTTATAGATTCGATTTGTAAAATATTTGCAAAGGCCTTATCCAAAATAAATCGGATTACCAACCCACAAGTAATGAAACCTAATCCTTTTCCAATTCCCCATGATAATCTTTTAAAATTTTCATTAACAGTCCATTGATATAAAAACACTAATCCCAATAAGTAAAGCCCATGAAAGAGAACCGCTTTCCATTCAATTGCGCCATTCCACGCCGCCTCAAAAGAAACTTGCGTTAAACCATCAAAAATATAATCTACCACACCATATGATATTACAAAAAAAATTATAATTAAAAATATATTTAATACTTTCTTTTTCATTTACTTATTACCCACTTTCGTAAGAGCTTTATTTAATATCTCGCTATAAATCGCAGGGACGGTAGAAGGTGTGCTCATTTTATCTGTAATATCTACTAGAGGCTCAAAGTTCAAACGGAAAAAGTCCGGCCTTCTTCCCAGAACTGCTTTATCTTTGCTAAACACAATAGGATTTTCTATTAATTCTCCCTTGGGGCTGATTGATAAATATGCATAATAAGGCGTATCCTGATGTTGCTTATCAATTGTGAATTGAACGTCAAAGATATCACGTTGATCTCTCTTTTTCTTTGTGAGTGCTTCATACATTTCTCCAAAGCCATTAGAATATGCTACCTGATTAACAGCAGAACCGGCATTTGCAATATATATACTGTTGGGTATATTGCAATCTACGTTATTAAATTTATTTCTATTCGTATAAGAACCAATTGGTATTAGTACACGTTTATCAGAACCGCTTTGTTGGAAAATAAAAGTTATTTCCGATTTATCAATACCAGCGTCTATAAAGCTTTCAATTCCTAATATTGCCGAAAAAGCACCCGCCTTCCTTACATTTTTTTCACTTTTAGAAACTTGACCGCTAACAACATGATGATTAAGTTGGTTACCTGCACATACCTCTTCTTTCGGTATCCCCTGCAAATTTATCCCTAATGTTGCAGCCGCCCAGTCAAAAGCTATTTTGTTCAATCTTTTCTCATATACTGTTTTCCATGACTTTTCGATCTGGCAAGTATCTTTTGTATTCGGGACAACAATTGGATATGTTTCTCCGTTGTATATAATCGCTTGATTATCCTTAGCAATATATATACCTTTCTGTGCGCTTGTATAATCCTGTCCGGAAGTCAAACAAGTTATAATTCCGCCGTGCCACGATACAGCCACGCCTTCAACGCCGCTTATAACTTTAGAACCAACGTTTACAATAAGGTCTCCGGCTTGTTTCAGAAAACTTTCCAAACCTTTTGCGTTACCGATTACAGCGTATCCGATTCGCTCCAGCCAGTTTTCTTCGGCATTTGCGGATGCAAGCATAGCGCGGAACCGGTTTGTATAATCGCTTGACATCTGGAAAAGCCGTGCTTCCGTATTGGCATACTGACTTTTTGAAGAAGAAATGAACCCGCTCAACTCGTTCATTTCAGTATACAGCATTTCCATCTCTTTTTGAATATCTGCAATCGACCCGCCAATATTTCTTCTGCGCTTTATTTTTGGGTCTATACTGCTGAACACGCTGTTTATCGATGATTTTAAATCGCCCAATGTCAAGGCGACTGTTCTGATTTGTATAGCGCTGGAGTCGAGCCCGTCCAAATTTACTTTTATGGCGCTCAACTTTTCACCCTCCTTTTCTTTTCCTTAAAATAATTATATATTAGCATATTATTTTGGAATTGTATACCTGTTTTTTTAGAATATATATTGAATTACTTCTGCGTCACCAAATGTGCCGCCCTCCCAAGGAGAGCGGCACAAGAAGGCTCCTTCACCGATACAAGGCGCATTTGTAAGTCTGCCGGAGCAACAAAATGGCTCAGAACCAAAAACAATTTTTTATTGATATTTTTTCCTCGGGTTTTTCTTTTTTTGAAAACAACCGCAAAAAGCGCCGTTTGGGCTTAACCCTAAACGGCGCTTTGTCTGCAATCTGAACCGTCTGATAGACGGCTACAATTTATGAATTCTAGTTTCGCTCCGTGCGGCATAGCAGCAAACCGCATACTGTTATCAGATAAACAGATTTGTGTCCGACTGTTCCGCGGAACCGAGGAAAGTCGCCACTCCGGCGATTTCCACCCCGTCGATCAGTTCCTCCGGCTTGATTCCCATAATGTCCATGGACATCTGGCAGGCGACAATCCGCACACCGCTGTCTATTGCAGAGCGGAGGAGGTCCTCCAGCGAAGTCACGTTTTTGCTCTTCATTACGCTGCGGATCATTTTCGGCCCCATGCCGAGCATATTCATTCTGGAAAGCCCCAGCTTTTCGCTGCCGCGGGGCATCATCCTGCCGAACATCTTCTCAATAAAGTTCTTTTTTACGCTTACACGTTCGTTTTTGCGAAGGATATTCAGTCCCCAGAAGGTGAAGAACATGGTTACCTTCCTGCCCATGGAGGCCGCGCCGTTGGCGATAATCAGCGCCGCAATCGCTTTGTCGAGGTCGCCGCTGAACACAATCATACTTTTGTCGTTCCCGCTTTGGGCAGGAATGGCGGGCGCCACGGCTCCCTTCTGGATTTTAACAAGATAGGCGTTTCCTTCGCGTTCCACGCCGAGAAGCAGATTTCCGGTTCTTTCGCACCAGACGCGGATATCCGAAGCAAAGGCAGGGTCGGTTGCGCGAACCTGCAGGCATTCGCCGTCGCGGATGCTTTTGATTCCCTCCGAAACCTTCATGATCGGTCCCGGGCACTGTAAGCCGCAGGCATCCACCTCGATCATTTTTACATCCTGACAGCAGGCGGATTTCACCGGCTCGGCCGCCTCTTTTTTACAGCCGATGCAGTCCGTTCCGGTCGGCTGTTCCCGGTCGCCCTTTGCGGTGATATAGGTTTTGTAGCCGCCGCTGAGGTTTTTCACGTCATAGCCGTTCTGCATCAGGATACGCGCCGCGACATAGCCGCGCAGGCCCACCTGGCAGAAAAGATAGACCGGCTTTTCCTTCGGCAGCTCCTGCATACGGTCGCGCAGGACGTCCAGCGGAATTCCGATTGCGCCTTCAATGGTTCCCATCTGCATTTCCACGGGGGTTCTTACGTCCACAAGGCTGATTTTTTCGCGGTCGAGCGCATCGACCTCGTCGAAGTGGAACACCTTTACGTCCCCGCGTAGGATGTTGGCCGCTGTAAAGCCAAGCATATTGACCGGGTCTTTTGCGGAGGAATAGGGCGGCGCGTAGCAAAGCTCCAGCTTTTCCAGATCATACACCGTGCCGCCAAGGCGCAGCGCGGTCGCAAGCACATCCATGCGTTTATCCACGCCGTCGAAGCCGACCGCCTGCGCGCCCAGAATCTTTCCGTCCGGCGCAAACAGCAGTTTCATGCTCATCTGCGAGGAATCCGGATAATAGGTCGCATGGTCCGCCGGATGGATGTACGTCTTCTGATACGGAATTTTCTGTGCTTTCAACTGTTTCTCGTTCATGCCCGTGGAAGCCGCGGTCATTTCAAACACTTTCAAGATCGAGCTGCCCTGCACGCCGCTGTCCTTTTCGGTTCTTCCCAGAACATTTTCCCCCGCAAGGCGGCCCTGACGGTTTGCCGGCCCGGCGAGCGGAATCAGCGTATCGCCGCCGGTTACGAGCTGGCGCACGCAGACGGCGTCGCCCACGGCGTAAATGTCCGGGTCGGAGGTCTGGAGGGTATCGCTCACCTTAATGCTTCCGCCGACGCCCAGTTCCAGCCCGGCGTCCTTTGCAAGACGGCTGTCCGGCGCAACGCCGATGCTCAAAAGCACCAGATCGGCGCAAATTTCTTTATCTCCGGTCAGCTTTACTTTTAAATTCCCCGCCTTTTCGAAGCCCTGCACGCCTGTGCCGAACAGCAGACGAACTCCGTTTTCCCGCAGATGCCGGTGCAGGATCGCCGCCATTTCCGGGTCGAGCGAAGCAATGGCCTGATCCAGAAATTCTACAATGGTCACGTCGAGCCCGCGCTTTTTCAGGTTTTCGGCCATTTCCACGCCGATGAATCCCGCGCCGACCACAACCGCGCTTTTCGCCTTTGTTTCCCGGATGTACTCGTCAATCCGGTATGTGTCGGGAACCGTGCGCAGGGTGAAAATCCCCTCGCTGTCGATTCCCGGCAGGGGCGGGCGTTTCGGCTGCGCGCCCGGGGACAGGATCAGTTTATCGTAGCTTTCCTCATACGTCGTACCGTCGGCATGGTTCTGCACCGTGACCATCTTTTTTTCACGGTCAATCTTTACAACCTCGCTCTTCGTACGCACGTCAATGCGGAACCGGTCGCGCAGGAGCTGCGGCGTCGTTACAATCAGCCGCTCCTTCTCCCGGATCGTCCCGCCTATATAATAAGGTAAGCCGCAGTTTGCGTAGGAAATGTATTCGCCTTTTTCAAACAGAATAATCTTGGCGTCTTCGCTTTGTCTGCGAAGCCTTGCCGCCGCGCTTGCGCCGCCAGCAACGCCGCCTACGATCAATACCTTCATATTCTTTTCCGCCTTTCAATATCTCTATTTAAAAATTTTTAAAAGAACAGCAAAAACAGAGTGTTCTCTTTTCTGAATTTATGATATCATGAAAGAAATCCAAATTCCGTGACAAAATCACAGAAGGGAAGATTTGGTGATGTTATCACGGAATATTGCCGGACTTCGGCATATAATAATTTCAGAATGGCAAAGAGGTGTTAAAAAATGTCCGATGTTATTATTCTGGGAAACGGCCCCGCCGGAATTTCTTCGGCGGCGTATACGGCGCGCGCCGGACTGGAAACGCTGGTAATCGGGCGGGACAGCGGAGCGCTTTCCAAAGCGGGTGAAATTGAAAATTACTACGGCTTTCCCGAGCCGATTTCCGGCGAACAGCTTGTCCGCAACGGTCTGGATCAGGCTTCCCGGCTCGGCGTTTCCACCGTTGAGGACGAAGTTGTGGGAATCACCTACGACGGCAGCTTTACGGTTCAGACAAAAACGAATGAATATAAAGCGCCCATCGTTATTTTAGCTACAGGCGCGGCGCGCAGGGCGCCTAAAATTGAAGGTCTGCGCGAATTCGAGGGAAAGGGCGTCAGCTACTGCGCCGTTTGCGACGCATTCTTTTACAGGGGAAAGCACGTCGCCGTGCTGGGGGACGGAAACTACGCCCTGCATGAAGCGAAGGAGCTTCTTCCCGTTGCCGGTTCGGTTACGGTATTGACCAACGGCCATGAACCGACCGCCGCGTTTCCCGCCGAAATCCCGGTCGACAAACGCGAGATAGCCAGTCTGCGCGGCGAAAAGGTTTTGGAAATCGTTCAATTTAAAGACGGCACCACGCTGCCCGTTTCCGGCATATTCGTTGCGCAGGGCGTTGCCTCCAGCGGGAGTTTCGCCCGCACCATGGGCGCCGAAACCGACGGCGGCCGCATCGTGGTGGACGAAAACATGCAGACCAGCATCCCCGGGCTGTACGCGGCGGGCGACTGCACCGGCGGAATGCTCCAGATTTCCAAAGCGGTTTACGACGGCGCAAAAGCCGCCACCAGCGCCATTCAATATTACCGCAGGCAGAAAAGCGCCGTAAAAAAATAGATGTGTTTTTGTATATCACTGAAATCCGCAAAGTATTTCTTCTGTAACCCCTTCAAAGAAGCATCGGCGGGCAAAAGCTTTCCAAAACATTTTCCGTGGAGGAGCGCCGCTGTGCGGCGCAGAAAACGGCGAAAGACGCTGCGCGTCCGTCTGTGATTACGTCACGGAAAATAAAAACGCGATTCCGTATAATACAATAAAGAAAAACAAATACCAATTCCATATCAGAAAAGGAGAAGAAAGATGTCTGTATTAACATTAACAAAAGATAATTTTACACAGGAAGCCGTTCAGTCCGATAAGCCCGTTCTTATTGACTTCTGGGCGCCGTGGTGCGGCCCCTGCCGCATGGTTTCTCCCATTGTGGACGAAATTGCGGAGGAAACTCCGAATATAAAGGTCGGCAAAGTCAATGTGGATGAGCAGCCGGAGCTTGCCGCTCAGTTCGGCGTAATGAGCATTCCTACGCTCATCGTGATGAAAAACGGAAAAGTCGCGAATACCGCCGTCGGTTCCCGCAGCAAACAATCCATTCTGGGGATGCTTTAAAATTGATTGTCCTCCTGAAGCCCCGCGCCGCTTGGCGCGGGGCTTTGTTTTGCCGCGGACAAACCGGCTTTGTAAAATATCTGCCTGCTGTACTTTTTCGGTACCCGATATTGTAGTATAATAAGGATAATTGGCATATGCTGAAAAAGCATATGGAAAAGGGAGGCGGCTATATGGCGATCGCACAAACGGAACTGGAATTTATGAGAGAGGTTCTCCCTTTCTGGGGCTCTCTTACGCAAAATCAAAAAGAACGGCTGGAAAACTCAGCTTCTGCGTTCACCGTTAAAAAAGGGCAGAGCCTGCACGACGGTTCACAGGACTGCTTAGGGTTAATCCTTGTGAAAACCGGGCACCTTCGCGCCTATATCCTTTCCGAAACCGGCAAGGAGATCACCATCTATCGCTTGTTCGAGCGGGATATCTGCATTTTTTCGGCGGCCTGCATGCTGAAAAACATCACCTTCGACATCTATATCGAGGCGGAATGCGAAAGCCGCGTACTGCTGATTCCGACTGCGGTTTACAATGAGCTGAACGAGAGCGCGCTCGCGGTATCCAGTTTTACGAACCAGTTGATTTCCTCCCGCTTTTCCGACGTGATGTGGATTATGGAACAGGTTCTTTTTACAAGCTTCGACCGAAGGCTTGCGAACTTCCTTTTGGAACAGTCCGCCGTGGACGGTTCCGACACGCTCCATATCACACAGGAAACGATCGCGAACCATCTGGGTTCCGCGCGCGAGGTGGTCACCCGCATGCTCAAATATTTTCAAAGCGAGGGCATGGTCACGCTGTTCCGCGGCGGGGTTACGATCAGCAACCGAAAAAAGCTGGAAAAGCTTTCAGAGAAATGACGGAAACACAGGGAAACCGTAACGGTTTCTCCGCGCGTAAAAGCGGCATCCCTTCGAAAATGGAAACAATTAAACCTTTAAGGCTAAAAGGCGGCGGTGTCGCCCCAGCCGAAAAACAAAAGGCAGATCTCGCTTTCGCTTGATCTGCCTTTTGTTTTTTTGACCGGCCAAATGAACAACCTGGGTTCTTTTCAAATTTTCAATTACTGTAGATACTTATCTATAACCTGTTGATAAATTCTTTTATAGGTTTCCGGATTTTCCTGGACAAGATTCAATTCATTTTCCGACATGAGATTTAAACGGGAATAACCGCTGTCTTTTGTCCTGAGTACTGGATATCTGCCTGTTTCTTTCACCATGGGAGAATAGAATCCTCGCATAAATTCATTGCTGTCAATAGCTTTATTTAGAAAGAAAATATATTCTGTGCCAGGATTTGAAGGTGCATAGCCAAGTTCATAACGGGTAGTTTCTCCGTTTTCGTCTAACGTATAATACTTTTCTGCAATTGGTATCGTTTCGCCTGCATTTAACTTTCCTTTATAAACTTTAGAAATTTCCAACGAGGAGACTGTAACGCCATAGACTACAACTCCTGATTCAGGACTATACAATTTTTGCCTTGCGTCATCAAGAAGATGTCCTTTTACAATAAATTCAGATAAATTCTCCACTTCTTCGAGTGACTGAGGATCATAATAAGAGTCTCCTTTTTCCACAACCACCTTAGTATTCTTGGATGAAGGAATATTTTCTAAGGAAGATGGCACGACAGTTCTAGCCGAAGTAGTAGCTGAACCGCTTACCGAACAGGCTGTAAGCATCATTGTTAAGCAAACGATACAAAGCATTGAAATAATTTTATTACGCATAATGCTCTCCTCTTTTATCTTTATTCCAATACTGAATTTATATAATTCTAATATAAAAAATCGGTGTTGTAAATAGTTTTTTAGAAATAAAAAACTATGGTTCGCATTTGTCTATTCGTCTGCCTGTATCAGAAAGCCCGCAGTTCGGGAAACCGCCGATTCCATTGCAATTTCTGTGAATTTATAGTAAAATAAAATGGAATTTATGGTCGTAAACTGGAATTCTGCGAGTGGAGGCCGAACGATGCAAAAGGAAAAACAAAAGAAACAAAATACGGCTGCCGGGGAGACCCCGGAGAATTATGTGTTTGCGCTCGATATCGGCACCCGGAGCGTGATCGGCGTTGTGGGCGTGATGGACGGCGAAATGCTGCGGATATCGGCGGTTGAAACGGTCGAGCACCCGAAGCGTGCCATGATCGACGGGCAGATCGAGGATATCGAGCAGGTAAGCCGTATCGCGGGTCTTGCCAAAAGCCGGCTGGAAAAACGGCTGGGTTATCCGCTGCGCCACGTCTGCGTCGCCGCGGCGGGACGCGCACTCCGAACGCAGAAGGCCTCCTATGAAATGGAGCTGAAACCGTCGCAGTCCATCGACGAAGAAATGATCTGCCGTTTGGAGGCGGGCGCGATCGAAGCGGCGGAACAGCAGTTTGCCCCCGAAACCGGCGAGGAAAACCAGCCGGTATTCTACCTTGTGGGGTATTCCGTCGTCCAGTATTATCTGGACGATTATCCGATATCGAACCTCCTTGAGCACCGCGGGCAGCGCATCAGCGTAGAAGTGATCGCAACGTTCCTTCCGCGCGAGGTGGTCGACAGCCTGTATACGACCATGCACAAGACCGGACTCGAAGTCGCCAGCCTGACGCTGGAACCGATCGCCGCCATGAACGCGGCGATTCCGCAGAAGCTGCGCCTGTTAAACCTGGCGCTGGTGGATATCGGCGCGGGTACCTCGGACATCGCCATCTCCAAAGACGGCGGCGTGGTGGGCTACACAATGGCGACGATTGCCGGCGACGAAATTACCGAAGCGATTATGAAAAAGTACCTCGTCGATTTTACAACGGCGGAGGATATAAAAATGAAGATGAGCGGCGAAAGCGAGATTTCGTTCAAGGATATCCTTGGATTGGAGCATACCGTTACGCCGGAAGAAGTAAAGCAGGAAACCGAACCGGTTAAGCGAATCCTGTGCAAAGAAATCTGCGACCGCATTACCGAAGCGAACGGAGGCGCGCCCTCCGCCGTATTTCTGGTCGGCGGCGGCAGCAAGCTGCCCGGCCTGTGCGAATGCGTTTCCGAATACCTGAAACTGCCGGCAAGCCGCGTGGCGATCGGCGGCAACAACTTCCTGATGCATGTTTCCTCATCCGACGAGGACGTGACCGGGCCGGAATTCGCAACCCCGCTGGGCATTGCCGTATCCGCCGCGCTCAACCTGATTAACGACAGCTTTTCCATCCGGCTGAACGGCAGCCGAGCCAAGCTGTTCCGCAGCGGCAAGCTTACCATTCTGGACGTCCTTTTGATGAACGGATATACTTACAACCAGCTCATCAGCCGCTCCGGCCAGAGCATAATCATTGACCTGAACGGCGAGAAAAAAGTCCTGTACGGCGGGCACCCCAGCGCGGCGCGCATCCTGCTGAACGGCGCGGAAAGCAGCATTACCGCACTCATCAAGGCCGGGGATGAAATCGTGTTCGAACCGGCTGTCCCGGGCGAAAACGCGAACCCTTCTTTGGAGGATGTTGTGCATTTTCAGGCGCCCTGCAAGGTGCTTTTTAACGGCATGGAAGTGGAAATCGGCACCCGCGCAACCGTAAACGGCCAGCCCGCCGAGCCGGAGCAGCCGCTCTGCGCCCGCGACAAGGTGCGAACCTACTCCATCGGCACCCTGCGGGAGCTTCTTAAGTTTTTGGGCGAAGACGAAGAACAGGCTTTTATCATTAACGGGAAACCCGTAAAGCCGGATACCGCGCTCTGCAAGGGCGACCGGATTGAATACGCAAAAACGGACGCAGAGGCGCAGCCGGCAAAGCCCGAACCGCAGCCGGAAGCGAAACCGGCGCAGGAAACGGATGCGGAACCGCCGGAAAATAAGGTTCATATTACGCTGAACCACGCCCCCCTCTCGCTGAAACCGAAGCCGGACAAAACCCCGTACCGCCTGATCGATATGCTGAATCTGGTGGATATCGACCTGTCGAAGCCGCAGGGAAACATCGTTCTGCATGTCAACGGTCAGGACGCCGCGTACCTGCAAACGCTTGCGGACGGCGACTATGTCGACATCTATTGGGAAAAAAGACAGTAAATATAAACAGAAAAAGCTTCGGAGCCGATTTTCGGTACCGAAGCTTTTCTTTTTGCTATTTGTCGTGCTTGACGTAACAGGAATCCAGCAGCTTTAAAATTAGCTGCGGCTGCTGATTCGCCTGCGCCAGCATCGCCAGGCTTGCCTGCATAAGAACATTTTGCTTGGCAAGCTCCATCATTTCCGCCGCCATATCCACATCCCGGATACGGCTTTCCGCAGAAGTCAGGTTTTCCGACATGGTGTCGATGCAGCTCAGCGTATGTTCCAGCGCGCTTTGCGCCGCCCCCATATCCGCCCGGGCTTCTGAAACGTTGTCGATGGCCTTTTTAATGGATTCCATTGCTTTTCGGGCATCTTCCTGCGTAAGGATGGAGACATCGGCAATGCCGAGCGCGGCGGCGCCCATATTCGGAAGATACGTCGTAAACCGGCTGGCCGCGGAACCGTCTGCTCCGACCTGAAGCGTTAATCCGCCGGGTTTTGGGCCTTCCTTTTTCGCGAAATTGCCGTTCAGCAGATACTGGCCGTTGAACTGCGTCGTATTGGCAATACGGTCGATCTCATTCCGGAGCGCGTCGAATTCCTTTTCGGAAAACTTTCGGTCCGTTTCATTCTGATACGTCCCGTTGGCCGACTGTGTCGCAAGCTCCATCATTCGATCTAAAATGGAATGCACTTCGTTCAGGTTCCCCTCGGCGGTCTGAATCAGGCTGATTCCGTCCTGCGTATTATTCCGGGCGGCGCCGAGCCCGCGGATCTGGGAGCGCATTTTTTCGGAAACGGCAAGCCCCGCCGGGTCGTCGGCGGCCGAGTTGATGCGGTACCCCGAAGAGAGCCTTAGGATACTCCGTTCGCACAGCTTTTGATGGATTGCAAACTGCCGCAGTGCGAACATCGCGCTGAGATTGTGTTGGATGCGCATGGTTTTTCTCCTTAAAAATCCGTCCGCAGCGATTCCTTTCGCTGCGCCTACCTGCAAACCATAATATATATCGTCCGGAGCAGAGCAAATATTTATATTGAATCTAAATAATCATCCTAAAGAACATTTTACGGATTATAAGCCGCTCCCATAAAGACCGGTATGTTCGTTTCCGTGTCTACAATCGCAAAAAGGAACGGGCGGTCGAACACGATTTTGTTCCTATTTGGAATCGGCATACTTGTTGCCGATATTTCCACTTTGGTCGCAGCGCCCGCCTTGGCGCCCAGTTCATCCACCTGAATAAAGGTTTTGTGAAGCACGTTGCTGATAAAGAGCGGGCCGTTCGGCGAACTTCCCATGGGGCGGAAATCCGCCCGCCTATCGTCAAACGCGTCGGTCAGGCCCAGCGCTTTGAGCGCGCCGTTTAATTCGGTTCCGTATTCATACTTTAATTTCGGGAAACTGCACACGGCTGTTTCTTTATCCGAAGAACCGAGCAGTTTTGTAAAGCTGTCCCCGGTCATCTTGGAAACATAGGTGCTCAAATCTGTGCCGCTGTTCGGAAGGATCGCCGCGAAGGCAAAGCGGGAATCCTTAAATGGTTTCAGAATCCCCTGCGCGCCGCCGTCGTGGAGATACAGTTCGTCGGAATGAAGGAACGGCACCGTGCGGTCTTTTGCGGGCGAGTGAAACGTGCCGTCCTGAACATTATATTGGTAGTAAGGCTTCTTCCAGTCGGCTTCAAAATACAGGGCGTTCATCAGGTAAAGCATCGTGTCTTTATCGATTTTCCCCACCATTTTATCAATCTTTCCGCCGGTGTTCTCTTTAACCCAGCCGTTGATTTTATCGGACGCAGACGGGCTGGAAAAATCGAGCTGAAACGCACCGGCGCCGTAGTAATCGGCGTTCTTCTGGAGAAAGTCCTTTTCCACCTTTAAATTTTGGTTCCGGAACCAGATGGAATTGGCGGCCTGGAACTTTCCGTTCTGAATGGATTGCAGCCGGTTCTGCAAAATGGCGGAATTCTGATTCATCTCCGCAATATTGCCGCCCAGTACGTTTTCAAACTGTTTTAAAGTCGTTCCGCCCGCTCCGTTCGCCGTCATGCCGAGCGCAAGACTGACCGAAACCGGGGAAATCAGCGTGTTCTTATCCTTGATTGCGGTTTTCTGGAACAGCCGGACGGAAAAAGCCGTTTGGGAACGGATAAAATCCTTGCTTACCTGCGCATCCGCAGCCGGCTTTTTTGCCGGAACGTCCGTCATCAGGTTTTCCGCCGCCTGCACGGTCGCCGGTTTCATAACCCGTGACAAAACCACGCTGAACAGGATAAACAGCACAACTACCGCAGCAAATCTTTTATTCATAAACTCCCTCTTTTCTTTGCCCTTTTCTACACAAATGTAAATTTCTTATAATTATGATTTATTTTATCACATGCGAAAATAAACTGCAAGGAACGATTTTTCGGTTCACAACATTTCTCCATAAAGTTGAGAATTTTGTCCTTGCAACAACCGGAGGATAAGAATAGAATAAAGTCAGATATTCCATAATCTTTTGACAGACTTTATTGATACAGGGGGGATCGTGGTGCTTTCTTCAAAAGCAAAAGAATGGATTGCAAACGGAAACTTAGATGTAAAACTGGCTTATCTTTACGTCTGCAATCCGGATAAAGCGAAGGATTATCGAAACCGGCTGATAAAAGCGATCGAAAACTTTGAAAAACGATATGGTACGGATCGCGATATCCGTATTTTCAGCGCGCCGGGCCGCACGGAGGTCGGCGGGAACCACACCGACCATCAGCGCGGGAACGTGCTTGCGGCAAGCGTAAACCTCGATGTAATCGCCGTTGTCTCCAAAAGGGAGGACAGCCGGGTTCAGGTGGAATCCGAAGGTTACCCCGCGGACACGCTGGACGCGGACGATCTGGGAAAAAAGAAGGAGGAAAAGAACACTTCCTCCGCGCTCATCCGCGGAATTTTAAGCCGGTACGCCCAAATGGGTTACCGCGTCGGCGGATTCGAAGCCTATACCACCTCCAATGTGCTGTCGGGATCGGGGCTTTCCTCCTCGGCGGCGTTTGAGGTGCTGATCGGCACGATCGTAAACGATCTGTTCTGCGGCGGAAAGGAAAGCGCGCTGAAAGTCGCGCAGATCGGGCAGTACGCCGAGAACGTTTATTTCGGGAAACCCTGCGGCCTGATGGATGAGGCGGCCAGCTCGGTCGGCGGTTTTGTCGCCATTGATTTCCGGGACGCCGAAAATCCGACGGTGCGAAAGGTCGATTTTGACTTTGCCAAATGCGGCTATTCCCTGTGCATCATCGATACCAAGGGAAGCCATGCCGATTTAACTCCGGATTACGCGGCGATTCCGGCGGAGATGAAGGCGGTTGCGGCGTACTTCGGGAAAGAGGTTCTCTCCGAAGTCGGCGAGGATGCGTTTTACCGGGAGATTGCGGAAGTAAGGAAGCAGGCGGGCGACCGTGCGGTGCTGCGCGCCATCCATTTTTACGCGGACAACAGAAGGGCGAAGCAGGAAGCCGAAGCCTTAAACCGCGGCGATTTTGAAACATTTAAAAAGCTGATTATTGAAAGCGGCTATTCGTCTTATATGTATCTGCAAAACGTCTTTTCCCCGTCGCATGTGCAGGAGCAGGGCGTTTCCCTTACGCTCGCCCTCTGCCAGAAATATCTGGACGGAAAGGGCGGAGCGTACCGCGTACACGGCGGAGGATTTGCCGGAACGGTTCAGACTTTTGTTCCCGACGGATACCTCACGGAATTTGTCGGCAAAATGGAGGCCGTGCTCGGCGAAGGAAGCTGCCACGTACTGTCGATCCGGCCGGTCGGCGGCACAAGGATTTTATAAACTACGGAGGATTTTTCATGGCTGAATTAAGATGGCACCCATTAATAAAAGACTGGATCATGATTGCATCAAACCGGCAGGGCCGCCCGCAGATGCCGAAGGACTACTGCCCGTTCTGCCCCAGCTTCGGCAACGTGCCGGACTACGAGGTAATGGAGTACGACAACGACTTTCCGGCGCTCTCGCAGAACCCGCCCGAGCCGGACAGCGTTGCAACCGATTTCTTCAAGGTAAAACCGAGCTACGGCAAATGCGAAGTGATTCTGTATTCCCCGAACCACACCGAAACCCTGCCGGAGCTTTCGGATGAGCATATGCGCAAGCTGGTGGACTTATGGTGCGAACGGTTCGCTTTTATGCGTACGGATGAAAAAATTAAATATATTTTCCCGTTTGAAAACCGCGGCGACGTGGTGGGCGTAACCATGCCCCATCCGCACGGCCAGATTTACGGATATTCCTTTCTTCCTAAAAAGCTTGAACTTGAAACCGGCTCGGCAAAAGAGTATTATGTAGAAAAGCACAAATGCCTGTTCTGCGACATGCTGGAAAATGAACTGAAGGAAAAGAAACGCATTATCTTTCAAAACAGGTATTTTACCGTGTTTCTTCCGTTTTACTGCGAATATCCCTACGGCGTGTACATCCTTTCCAACCGCCATACGGAGTATATGACGGACTTTACCGAAGAGGAAAAAACCGAACTGGGGCTGACCATCCGCGACACCGTCGGGATGCTGGACAATTTATTCGGCTACCGGTTCCCCTACATGATGTGCATGCACAATGCTCCGGTCAACATGGGTGATTATTCAAAGGATTTTCATTTCCACATTGAATTTTTCCCACCGATGCGGAGCGCGGAAAAGCAGAAATTCAACGCTTCCAGTGAAACGGGCGCATGGGCGTGCTGTAACCCAACCTGCCCCGAAGAAACCGCACAGGAGCTTCGCGAGGCATACAAACGTTATAAGGAGAATTCAAGATGAGAGTATTAGTAACCGGCGGAGCAGGATATATCGGTTCCCATACCTGCATTGAACTTCTGAACAACGGCTATGACATCGTTGTGATGGACAACTACAGCAATTCCTCCCCCGAAGTCGTAAAAATCGTTGAAAAACTGACGAAGAAAACCTTCCCGGTTTACGAGTGCGATATGCTCGATTACGATGGATTTGAGAAAATCTTTCAGGAAAATAAAATTGACGCCGTCATCCATTTTGCCGGGCTGAAAGCCGTGGGTGAATCCGTTGAAAAGCCGCTGGAATATTACCACAACAATCTGACCGGCACCCTTAACCTTCTGCGGTTAATGAAGAAATACAAGGTCTATCAGCTGGTATTCAGTTCTTCCGCGACGGTTTACGGCATGAACAACAAAGCGCCGTTCAACGAGGATATGCCCCTTTCCACCACCAATCCTTACGGCACAACCAAGCTGATGATTGAAAACATCTTACGGGACGTCTGCTTTGCGGACAAAAACTTCAAGGTTGCGCTTCTGCGCTACTTTAACCCGATCGGCGCCCACCAGAGCGGTCTGATCGGCGAAAATCCGAACGGCATTCCGAATAACCTGATGCCGTACATCATGAAGGTTGCCGTCGGCAAGCTGGAATGCCTGAACATCTTCGGAGACGATTATCCGACACCGGACGGAACCGGCGTACGCGATTACATTCACGTATGCGACCTTGCAACCGGCCATCTGAAAGCGCTGGAGAAGCTCCCCCATATTGAGGGCGCGCAGGCTTATAACCTTGGCACCGGCAAAGGAAGCAGTGTTCTGGACGTTGTTCACGCCTTTGAAAAGGCCAGCGGCAAAAAGGTAAAGTACACCATTGCCCCGCGCAGAGCCGGCGATATTGCCGAATGCTACGCCGACGTTTCCAAAGCGAAAAAGGAACTCGGCTGGGAAGCAAAGTATTCCCTTGACGACATGTGCAGGGACAACTGGAACTTCATTAAAAACAATTCCTAAGCTTTCTAAAATGAAAAGAGCCGCCCGAAAGGCGGAACGCCGATACCCCCTGCAATCTGATCATTCAGATTGCAGGGGGTATTTGTTTTATTACAAAGAAAATATGCAAGACTATTGACATTACATATTATGTAACGATATAATATATGTAATGTTGAATAGTATTATAAGGGGGAAACCGTTATGCCTACTCATATTACATTAACTACGCGAAAGCAATTGGATATCTATATGAATCCCCAGCGGCAGCGTCTTTTAAAAGTCATGGATATCCACGCAGCGCCCATGACCTCTAAACAATTATCCGACCAGCTGGGCATCTCCGCCTCCGCCGTCTCTTACCACTTAAAGAAGCTGGCGGAGCTGGGGATAATCGGTCTGGACCATACGGAATCGATCCACGGAATCCAAGCGAAATATTACAAACGTCTTCCTGTCGTAATCAATCTGGGCAATGACAAGAACGATGATTTAAAAGCAGAACGCGCCCTGCTCTCGGACTATTTCATGAATGAGATTTGGAACGGTTTTAAGGAAAATATGGAGCAGGTAAAAGACCGAAGTAACCTGATGGAAACAGGCGACACCATGAACGGTATCCTTTATTTAACGGAGGAAGAAGCGAAGCAGATGAAGAAATTCATCATGGAATTTTATGCCGATCATATGGAGCCTGCCCCCAACACCGTCCCATGGGAAACCGCTGTCATCGCATTTCCTCATAAATCTAGCTAAGTTGCGGTCACTTTCTCAGAGAATAGGGAGGATTGACATGGAGCCAAGTCACAAAATTATCTTTTTTACAAATTCCTTTCGTATAGGAATCATGACGCCGGTGCTTTCTCTGGTTCTGCTCTCGCATGGCGCAACTCTGAAAACATTATCGCTTTGTATCGGTATCTTTGCGGCTATGGTGGTGGTTCTGGAACTTCCGAGCGGAATCCTCACCGATTTTATCGGGCGGAAACGAATCTTCCTGATTTCCCAGTGTTTCATCCTGTGCAATTTCCTGTTGATTCTTTTTAGCCGTCATTTCCTTCTCCTGGCGGTTGCCTGCGGCTTTCAGGGAATGGGCCAGGCTTTCAGTTCCGGGTCCATCGAAGTATTGGAGATAGAATCGTATATAAAAGAAAACGGGGAAGAGGGAATTCCCAAAATCAGCAGCACGCTGGCGGTCCTTGAATGCGCGGGATTAGCCTCCGGCTCTCTCTGCGGAGGCTTTCTCGGATATTTCGATCCCACCTATACTCTGCTTCTAACGGTCTGTATCCTCCTTGAATTCCTGCTGTTAACCCTCACCGTTCTTTTTGTGAAGGAGACATGGGAAAAGCCAATGGACGGAACGCCCGCCGTGCAATTAAAAAATCAAATACGCTCCCTTTTTTCTTCCATACAACACTCCAAAATTGTCATGACCATACTTGCCATGTCCGCCATGCTCGGCCTTGGCCTCTGCACCATTGAGACCTATTGGCAGCCCACACTAAAGCTTTATCTGCCGGAACACCTGAGCTGGGTTTTTGGAATCATTAATTGCCTGGGATATTTCGGAGCGAGTCTCGGCAGCAAAGGGGCGGAGCAGCTTTGGAAGTATTCGCATGCGTCCGAAGAGACCGGGCGGTCGATGATGGGTTACTGGTCCCTGCGGCTTTTGCTTCCATTCATCATTCTCTCATTGGGATTATGCAGAAACATATTTCTCTTTATTTTCTTATTCGTCCTGACTTATACCGTTTTAGGGGCCGGCAACTTATTTGAAAACACGATACTTCATGCTTCCATTGAGAACAGCCATCGGTCCAGCATGCTGTCCTTATCCTCCCTGTCTGTAAGAAGCGGAGCAATCCTCACTTCCGTTCTTGGCGGTCTGATTCTCACAGAATTTTCCTTAACTTACGTTTGGATTCTGCTTTCGGCAACGATGGGCGCCGGAATTTTGCTTTGCATGGTTCTCTATCGGGGCGTCGGCCACAATGCCCCTGCCCGGCGGATTCTCCGGTTTATAGGGCGTGTCGGGAAGGGCGAGGATGACGGCGGTGCCGATTCCGAACAAACCTAGGTGCATGGCCCGGTCTTGTTCGTAATCCATCCGGCCGCCTTCTTTTTGAACGTAGGATACCGGAATTCCGCCCGAAAGAAACAGAGAGAAGCAAAAGCGCCGCTCAATGAGCGGCGCTTTTGCATTTATCTGAATTTCTTATTGTAACTGCGCGCGGTAATAATCAATGATAGTCTTATTGATTCCGAATTCCTGCAGCAGATCCGCCAATTCCTTATCTTTGCCAAGCTGCGCGGACAGATACGTCATCACTTCACCGGGGAATTTTTTCTGCAATTCGTATTGCTGGGCTCCGGTTCCGGAAGTGTCCAATTTGATGGCTTCGTCCTCTTTAACGGACGGAATCGTAATCGCGCCGCTGGTTTTCTGCTTCGTTTCGCCGGTCAGCTTCACGGTTGCAATGCCTTTTATATCCAGCGTACAATTCGAATGGAATGTATCGCCCTGCATCGAGCATTCCAGCTTGAGGGTTGATTTCAGCAAATCCTTTGCCCATGGATTCTGCCCCACGGAGGGCAGGAATGCGTTCTGAAGCGTCCCCTTCGGGTCGGAAAGGGAGACATTAAATTTCCCGAGCAGGGTATCCTTGTTCGCGAACTTTGCTTTTTTAACATCCGAAAAATCAATTTTCAATCCCATATCCCCGGAAGTGTCCGGATCCTTGACCGAAACCTGCATTACGCCGCTGTCCGCCGTATGAAAGAGCAGCTTCGCCGAAAAATATTCCTTATCGTTTGCGATGACGTTCGCCGCAAACTGTTTTTGCTGAAAGATGAAGTTTACTGCGCCTTTGGTGGATGCGCTGCCGTCATTAAATTCATAACTGCGGGCAACCTGCGTATCGTCCGCCAGAACATATGCGGAAACCGTAAAGGTTGCCTTGGTATCGCTTTCAATCTGTTTGCTGTATTCGTCGAGCATTTGCTGGAATTTCTGTTTATCCATCTTCTCCGTTGTGGAAAACAGGTTGTAATTTTCGGAAAGATAGGTGCAGAGGTAATCGTCTTTCTTCATTGTTTCCAGCGTTTTTTTCATAACCTGGTTTAACTGTTCCTCGGTAAAGGTTACGGAAACCTTCGCCGCGTTATTGACCGATACATCGCCTACCTTCAGGCTCTGATTCTTCTGAACCGTAACTTTTCCGTTCTGTACCGCTTCCACATACGGCTGAGTCAGGGCACGGAGGCTTGCATTCAGCTTATCGTGATCATAACTGAGGTTGGAAGCAGCCATTACCGGGTTGCGGACGCCCTTGTTTTCCATAACGAAATAGGTTTTCGAAATTTCCGGCATCTGCATCAGATACTTGCCGTCTTTATCGATAAACATATTCACGGAAAACAGTTTTCCGGATTTGTCCTTTACAACGGTATTGGACTGCATCTGCTGATTATTGATATTGGAACCGGCTTCCATGGAGATTGAGTTTATGTAGTCGAGTGTTTTATCCAGGACTTCCTCTTTGCCGCCAAGCTGCGGTTTCACCATCTCTTTGAAGGCATTGTCCAGATCAACGTGGAGAGAAACTTTACCCTCCTCCGCAATATTGTTATTTTTAGTGGGAAGCTGCTGCATCACCATGTCAACGGCGCCAACCGTCTGGCCGGCGAGCGCTTCGGCCGTACTTCTTTCCATGGACTGCATGTATTTGCTGTTTCCCATGACGAGCATTTTCAGATCACGGGCAAAATACGTTTTTGCGGCAAATCCGCAAAGTAAGAGAAACACGGCGCAGCACGCCACAATAATCCCTATTTTCTTCGACTTCTGTAAAGGTTTGCGCTCCGGCTGTAAATGGGAGTCCGCCGGGTGCTCTCCCGCTTCCGCCGCATGTTCTTCCTCCGGGTGCTCTTCCACCGCGTTTTCTGCCGGTGTCAGGGGTGTGCTTTCTAAGGTTGCCTCGCTGTCCGCAGCGGCAGGCCGGTCTTTCGGCTGCGCCACAGGCTCTCCGCACTGTGGGCAAATCGTCTGGCCATCCTCCATTGCAGCGCCGCATTTTTCGCAAGTTGCCATTTCCTATCTCCTGTTCGTAGTTTATTTTTTTCTAACTATATTATTATATAGAAATTTGAAAAATTTGTCAAATAAAAGAGAATGGGAATGTATGGCAAATGGATTTATTTAATTTCGAAGAATATTCATAATATCATCCGCGTTCTGCTTGGTTACCATTCGGTAGGGCACCCATACATAATGCCCGTCCTGCAGCTGCACTTTTTCAGACGGGTCGCCGCCGGTGGCAAGGGCGTAGGAAAGATCGAAAATCGCTTTGGCCTGCCCCTGCGCGTCGTTATAGACCGTTCCGAACATGCTGCCGTCCTCTATGGCGTTCAATCCGCTTTCCGTCGCGTCGATTCCCACAACAACCGGCTTTTGTTTAATCTTGCTTTCTTTGATCGCATCGATTGCGCCGAGCGCCATATCGTCGTTGTTGCAGAACACGACTTCAATCCGGTCGCCGTATTTTGCAAGCCACTGGTTCATTTTTGCCGTTCCCTGCGCGCGCTGCCAGTTTGCAATATCGTCGGCAAGCTTTTCCACTTTTATGCCCGCCCCGGTCACCGCCTTGATGGAGTATTCCGTGCGGAGCAGGGCGTCCTGATGCTCCTGCTCGCCCTCCAGCATGGCATACTGGATTTTTCCGTCCCCGTTCCGGTCGATCAAAGCCGGATTTTTCGCGAACGCCTCGGCAATAATCTGCCCCTGCAAGCGGCCGGACTGCGCCGCGTCCGCGCCGACATAATACGCGCGGTTCCACAGCCGGATATCCTCTTCGACCGGCTCGCGGTTAAAGAAAACCACCGGAATATCGGCGGCCTTCGCTTTATTCACAATCACCGCGGCGGACGTGCGGTCGACTTCATTGACGCAGATTACGTCGTAGCGGCGGGAAATAAAGCTGTCCACCTGATCGTTCTGCAGCGCCTGGCTGGACTGCCCGTCAACCATGTTAATAACGATTTTTTTACCGGACTCGGCTTCCTTCTGTTTCGCAATTTTTTCAAGGTCACTGCAAAGGCTCGCCACAAAGGTATCTTCCTTGCGGTAAAGTGTAACGCCGATTTTAATCGTCTCCACCTTTTCCCCTTTGCCGGCGGGATGGCAGGCATCGAGCGGAAAAAGCAGGAGAATCGCGGCAAATACCGCCAACATCACTCTTTTCATAGAACCCTCCTTTTATCTTGAAAACGGGAAAAGCAGTCTCTGGTTTTCGGGGCTGTACATGTTCTTCCGGTTTACAACGGCAAAATTGATGCTGGGATAGTCCGTGTTCTGTTTTTTATTGATTTTATCCACTGCGGTCTGAATGCTGAGGTAGCCCAGATTGTACTCGTTTTCCACGCCGATCGAATCAATAATCTGTCCGTCCAAAAGGGAAACGATCGTGTTCGTCCTGCCCATCCCGAAAATCTGCACTTCGGCGCTGCCGGTTTTTAAAAGGTCCTGCTCCGCTTTTGCCGCGGCTTCCAGTGTGGAGGCGTCCAGCGCGATAATGGTGTCGGCCATGCTGCTCTGGAGCATTCCTTTCGCCGTGTCGTACGCCTCCTGGCTTCCGTTTGGAATATCCCAGTACTCGATTTTATTTTTGCCGGAGCCGAGTATCTTCATTACGCCGGAATACCGCTGACGAATGCTGCTGCAGTCCATGCTGTTGCGCAGGATGGCAATCCGGCGGGGGACCCTGCCGTTTCCCGCGGCCGCCTGCGCAAGTGCGCTGCCCAGCTTTTCGTTGTCGCAGGAGATAAGCGGCAGACCCTTGATGGATTCCACCGTCGACTGCATGGCGACAACCGGAACGCTTTTCATCGCTTCCTCCACCGGCTGCTTCAAATCCTCCGAATTGACGGGCGATATGACAATCGCGTTTGCGCCGTTGCGGATTTCCCTCTTTAAAAGGGAAACCTGCTCTTCGGCGTTGTTTTCCCTGGAAAGGGTAATGAAACTGATTTCCGCATTCAGGTCCTTCGCCGCCTGATCGATTCCCTGCCGGACGGAAGTACTGCTTTCCGCGCTGCCGCTCCGGCAGATCACCGAAATTTCGTAGGGGCTGCTGATCTTCTTGCCGAAATAGCGGTCCCGGTTTAAAAGGGTAAAGGAACCGATAAACGCAAAAAGAATCAGGAAAAATACAAAAATCTTTTTCCGGGTCATTTGCCGTCGCCTCCCTTATCGAGTTCCTCGAGCGTTTTCAGCGGAAGGTGAATCCTTGCGGTTGTGCCCTCGTCCGGTTCGCTGTAAATCGCAAGGCCGTAATCACTTCCGAAGTAAAGCTGGATGCGCTCCTGTACGTTTTTCAGCCCGATGCCCGAGCCTTTCCCGCGCACACGCGTCTCCGTTAAAAGCGCGTCCGCCTGTTCCTGCGGCATCCCCAGCCCGTTGTCGATGATATCGATATACAGGCTGTTTTCCTTCTGGTAGGCATGAATCCGGATTTCGCCGTCCCCGCCCATAAACTCCATGCCGTGATAAATGGCGTTTTCCACCAGCGGCTGAACAATCAGCTTAATCGTGGCATAATGGAGCGTTTCCGGCTCGGCGTCGATCTCATAAACAAATTTATTCTTATAGCGCATCTTCTGAATGGTCAGGTAATTCCGCACATGCTCCAGCTCATCCGCGACGGAGATAATGTTCTTCCCCTTGGACAGGCTGATGCGGAAAAGCCTTGCGAGCGCCGTAACCATGGTGACCGCGCCGTCGTACCGCTCGTTTTCGACCATCCAGATAATGGAGTCCAGCGTATTATAAAGGAAATGCGGATTGATCTGCGACTGGAGCGCGTCCAGCTCGCTTTTGCGCTTGGATTCCTGTTCGGCAACGATATCGTCCATCAGCTTGTGCAGCTGGTCCACCATGGAGCGGATCGTCTTTCCCAGATGCTGAACCTCGTAGGAACCGGAAACGGAAATGTCCACGCTGTTCAGGTTTCCCTTGTCGAGGTCCCGGACCGAATGCTCCAGCTCCTTAATCGGGTTGGCGATGCGGGAAGAAAGGAACATATTCAGAAAAACCATCAGGAAGATGGAGAAGAAAACAAAGAAGCCCGCAAAAATCCGAATCTGCTGGTAATTGGAGGTAATATCCTGCATGGGCGTTACGGCAATGATTTTCCAGCCGGTATAGCCTACGGTTTTTACGGTGACCATCCGCTTCTGCCCCTGGAAGGTTTCGCTGTGGCTGCTATCGTCGTAATGCGCCGCGGCCGCGTTGTTCTCCTGCATCAGGTTCGAGTAGATCAGCTGCTGCCTCGGATGGTAGATCAGCTCGCCGTCCCCGTTGGTCAGATAAATGTATCCGGATTCCCCCATATCCACGTTTTTGCAGATTTGCTCAATCCCGCTGAAATTCATGTCCACCAGCAGGACGCCGTGGGTAATGGAACCGGCGTTGGTGAGTTCCACGGCGCGGCTGAGCGAAACCACCCAGTGGTATTTATTGTCCGGATCGGCAAAGAGGTTCTGGACATGCGGGGTGGAAAAATGGCTGTTTTCAATTTTCTGGGAAGCGTTTGTAAACCAGCTCTGGTCGGTTACGCCGGAGGATGGCTTTAACTGCGCGAGCGGCTCGGCGGCAATCACCTTGCCGGAATTGGAAAATACCCCGATACTGATCAGCAGGTCGTGGTTCGTTTCATACAGCAGGCTCATATCGTTGCTGATATTATCGGTGGACAGATCCGCGTTTTTAATGACGCGGTAATACATGGAATCGGAAATGCGCATCATGTTGCGGAGATAGGTATCCAGATTCAGGTTCACCTGGTTGACCATGTGCGTGTTGTCTTCGGCGATCATTTTTTCGCTCAGGTTGATATACCGCATGGACAGGGAAAGCCCGACAATCAGCATTCCGATAACCGAAACGGCGGTAAAGGTAAGCGATATGGTAAACTGAAGACTTCTTTTCTGAAGGAAATGCGTGATTTTATCAAGTATTTCCCTTGCTTTTCTTCGCATGGAAATCCACTCCGTTCCACAGGGGTTGTACGGTAATCGAAACAGCAAACCTTACTGACCTCTGTATTTTGACGGGGACACGCCGAACTTCTTCTTAAAGACATAGCTGAAATAATTCGGTTCGATGTAGCCGACCTTTCCGGCGATGATGTACGTTTTATCATTTGTCGTATTTAAAAGGCTGACCGCCTCCTGCAAACGCACTTCCGTAAGGTATGCAACAAAGCTCATGCCGGTTTCCCGCTTGAAAACGGTTGAAAAATAAGTGGGGCTTACGTGAAGAAAGGAACACAGGCTCTCCACGGAAAGCTCCGAATTCTGATAATTTTCCGCAATATACTGTTTTGCGTTCTGCGCCAGCACCCGGGTGGAATGAATCCGCTCATGCTTGACCAGCGCGCTGATCTTAATACAGCATTCAATGCACCACTGCTTCATTTCCGCGGGTGAACGCAGGGCTGCAATCGTGTTTGCATAATTGAAATGTTCCCCGAAGATTTCCTCCGTGCTCAGCTCATACGCGTGCATTACCTTGAGAAGGGAAGTCATCATTTCCATCAGATAAATCTGGTACTGGTTCGGCGGAAGAAGCAAGCTTTCGAAACGGGCGAACAGCGCGCCGATTTTTTCCCGGATTTCCTCTTCCGAACCCATTTTGATGGCGTTGGAGAGATCCCGCTCATCGTGTTCGTCAAACTGGAGCTTTACGGAAGTTTCCGGCTCCACGTCCGAAATATAAATCGCCTTGCCCGCGCCCATGGCCGCGCAGTAGTCCATCGCGTTCTGCGCCTCGCGGTAAGAGTGGCGGATATCCGGCAGGGAGGAGCAGGGCGTTCCCACGCCGGAAAGCATTTTTACCCCCAGAACGAGTTCCGCGTACTTGCAGACCTCGTTCATCCCGTTGATCAGCGGCACCACGCCGGTTTTCGGGTCCAGCTCCGCAATCACCGTAACGCAGTCGGAGTAAAGGAACCCGGCGAAACGGCAGTAATTTCCCAGTATATCGTCCACGGTTCGCTTGAGGGAAATCGGAATCAGTTCCTCCTCGCGCAGGGCGGCGCCGTCCCGCGGCGAGCAGTCCGCGCGCACAACCGCGGCCGCCCAGCCGCCCTCTGCGAGGAGGTTAATCTGAAACAGCGGCGCCTGCGCCCGCATCCGCTCCTCCGAAATGCGGCCTTCGATCAGGCCCACAAGGAACTGCTCGCGCAGCACCGGCAGGCTGTCCATATAGCTTTTGCGCAGCATTTCCACGTCGCGCCGCTCCGCAAACTCGCTGTCGAGCTGCTGCTTCATCTTTTTCAGCGTTTCCGTCAGCTCATTTGCATTGATCGGTTTTAACACATACTCGGCCACGTTGATTTTTATCGCCTTCTGCGCGTATTCGAAATCATCGAAGCCGGAAAAAATGATCAGCTTTGTGGATGGCATGGAAACCCGCAGGCGGCTTCCCAGTTCCAGCCCGTCCATAAACGGCATTTTAATATCCGTCATCACAACATCCGGGTGCAGATGCTCGGCTTTTTCCAGCGCGTCCAGCCCGTTTTCAGCGTCGCCCACGACCGTATAGCCTAAATTTCCCCAATCTATTTTCTTTATGATGCCCTCGCGTATCTCCTCCTCGTCGTCGGCAAGAAGGATACGGTAAAGTCCCATAAAATTTTTCACTCCAATTCATGCTATTTTGTTCTATTGTAACATACTTGCTTCTCTCTATTTTTCATAGAAAAGATTTTTCTGCAAAAAGCCCGCGCAGAAATCTGCGCAGGCTTTCTGAGAAATGGTATGAGGCAAAAATAGGTGTTGTTTATTTTTTTCTGTATTTCGAAAGATCGATCGCAACCGCAATGGCGATGATGATTCCTTTGATAATCTGCTGCCACATCGGGCTTACGTTGATAAACTGAAGGCCGTACTGGATAACCGTAAAAATCAGAACGCCGGATACAATACCGCCGATTTTCCCGACGCCGCCGTTTAACGATACCCCGCCGACCACGCACGCCGCGATGGCGTCCAGCTCATAGCCGTTGCCGTAATTGTTGGTAGCGCCGGCGGTTCTTGCCGCTTCCAGCACGCCGCCGATGCCGTAAAGGCCTGCGGCCAGAATAAAGATGCCCATAATGGTAGCGTATACGTTTACGCCGGATACGACGGCCGCTTCCCGGTTGCCGCCGATTGCATAAACATTTTTGCCGAACACGGTTTTATTCAGCACAAACCAGATAATTGCCGTGATAAGCAAAGCAATCGGAATCAGAATCGAAATCCCTCCGGCAAAACCTTTGAAAAACTTGAACTGACCCAGAATGGTAAAGTCGCTGCGGATACCGCCGATCGGCTGGGAATGGTTCGGGGGCATGTCGAAATACAGCGAACACGCGCCGAAAACGATAACCTGCACAGCCAGTGTTGCAATGAACGGATGCATATCAAACTGCGCGACCAGAAAGCCGTTCAGCACGCCGAACAGCAGACAGGCAACGACCGCCGCCACAATGGCATATATGACCGGAATCTGCGACAGTCCCGGGTAGAACCGGTTCGCGTAGTCCGCCGTCTGCATCATGGAGGTGGAAATAACCGCCGCCAGACCGACCATGCGGCCTGCCGAAAGGTCGGTGCCCGCGATCAAAAGGGTAAAGCAGATTCCCAAAGCGATAATCAGCCTTGTGGAAGACTGTGTCATAATATCCAGCAGAACCCGGATCTGCATGAAACGGGGCTGGATAAAGATGATGATGACAACCAGTACGAGCAGTGCGAGGATAATCGCATAATTCGTTAAAAAGGTTTTCACCGTTTTTCGGGAAATCACAACGTCGGTTCCGATACGATTTGCGTTCAGAATCTGCAGTCCGCCGTAAATTCCGAGACATGCGCCGATTCCGACCAGAAACCACGGCATATCATACATTTTCTTTGTGTACAGCAAAAATTTCAGGATAAAGCCCAATACGAAAAGGATTGAGCCGGCAATTATGTATATCAGAGCAAATTTTTGCCTGGGGATGACTTTTTCTCCTTGCATATACGCAACCTCTCTTTCTTTTCTGATTCTACTGGGCAAACTTCGTGGCCAGCTGCATGACTTTGATCTGATCCGCCTCGTCGCGGTTCAGAACACCGGATACACGGCCTTCACACATAACCATAATCCGGTCGGATATGCCCAAAAGCTCCGGCATTTCAGAGGAAATCATAATGATGGATTTTCCCTGTTTTACCAAATCCAGCATAATCGTATAAATTTCGTACTTCGCGCCGACGTCGATGCCGCGCGTCGGTTCGTCCAGAATAAGGATATCCGGGTGGGTCAGCAGCCACCGCGCAATCAGCACTTTCTGCTGGTTGCCGCCCGAAAGGTTCTGCATCAGCGTTTCCAGCGAAGGCGTTTTTACATTGAGCTGCCGGTTCGATTCCTCCGCCGCTTTGACGCGCTTACGCTTTTGGAGCACGCCTTTGTTCGCGTAGTTCTTCTGGCTGGCAATTACGGTGTTGTCCAGTACGGAAAGAATACCGAAAACGCCGGTTGCGCGGCGCTCTTCGGTCAGAAGGGCAATGCCGTGCCTCTTTGCGTCCTGAACGGATTTCACCTTAAAGACCTCGCCGTCCTTTTCCACTTCGCCCGATTCAATGGTGCGAAGCCCGAAAAGCGCTTCCACCACTTCGGTGCGCTGCGCGCCCACGAGGCCGCCGATTCCCAGGATTTCCCCCCGGTGCAGCTCAAAGCTGACATGCTGGAAGGACCTTTTCAGCGGCGAGCACAAATCCGTAACCTTCAGTACGACTTCCTTGCCCGGGGTGTGCGTTCGGGGCGGGAACCGGTTTGTCATATCACGGCCGACCATGCGGCTGATGATAAGGTCGGTGGTCAGCTCACCGGCAGGCCAGGTTCCCACGTACTGCCCGTCGCGCATGATGGTGACTTCGTCGGCAATCTTCAGAATCTCCTCCATTTTGTGGGAGATATAAATGATTGCACATCCCCCTGCTTTCAGCTGACGTATAATTTTAAACAGATGCTCCGTTTCATTATCCGTTAAGGAAGATGTCGGTTCATCCATAATAATAATCTTCGAATTGTAGCTGACAGCCTTTGCAATTTCCACCAATTGCAGGTTGGAAGCAGACAGGCTGCCCGCGAGGACCTCCGGATTGATGTCCAGTTCGATTTCCTTAAAAAGCTCTTTTGTTTTACGGATCATGGCCTTTTTGTCGACTGCGATTCCCATCATGGGGAAGCGGCCGAGCCAGATATTTTCCATAACCGGTCTGAAACGGATTGGGTGAAGCTCCTGATGGATCATGGATACGCCCAAATCGAGGGCCTGCTTTGAACTGGTTATATTTTCACGCTTGCCGTCTAAAATAATTTCCCCGCCGTCTTCCTGATAAATCCCGAAAAGACATTTCATCAGCGTGGATTTCCCGGCGCCGTTTTCGCCCATCAGCGCGTGCACGCTGCCGGGGCGGACTTTCAGGCTGACGTTGTCCAGCGCTTTTACGCCCGGGAAGACCTTTGTAATGTTATTCATTTCCAACACATATTCGCCCATACACCATACCTCCTTTTACCAAAATCAACGGGGAACGGAAAGCGGACGCTTTGCCGTTCCCCGTTGAACAGATATCGCCTTGAATCGCTATTCAGCAGGGAACCAGCGCTTATTTCTGGAACTGCTTGTAGTTTTCTGCTGTTACCTTTACATAAGGAATCCAAACGTATTTGCCGTCTGTAACATCATAGCCGACGTTTGCCTTGTTGATTTCCTTGCCCTGTGCAGCGGCAGCCGCAATGTTCACAGTCGCTTTGCCCTGGTTTTCGCCGTCGTTCAGAACCGTGCCGAGCATGGAACCGTCCGCCATTGCCGCCAGCGCCGGAGCCGTCGCGTCAACACCGACAACCGGGATATACTTGGCTTTGTCGCCCTTGTTGTAGCCCTGTGCCTTCAGTGCTTCGATTGCGCCGAGAGCCATGTCGTCGTTGTTCGCGAGGACGGCTTCGATCTTGTCGAGACCCTGGGAGGAGATGAAGGTGTTCATAAGGTCTGTGGCTTTAACTTTATCCCACATTGCCGTATCGGCGGCCAGTTTCTGGGTCTTAAAGCCGGCGTCTTCGATCGCCTTGACGGAATACATGGTGCGGAGGGTTGCGTCCTGATGGCCAGGCTCGCCCTGCAGCATAACATACTGGATTGCGCCGTCGTGGTTCTTGTCGGCTTCTTTATTCTTCTTGAAGTAGTCCGCGATGAGTTCACCGGACATGGTTCCGGACTGCTCCGCCTTCGCTCCGACATACCAAACTTTGTCGTAGCTCTTCATAACGCTTGCTTCCGGCTCACGATTGAGGAATACGATCGGGAGACTAGCCGCTTTTGCCTTCTCGACCAGCGGAGCAGCCGCGGTGCGGTCAACCGGGTTGACTGCCAGCGCGTTAACGCCCTTCGTTATAAATGTATCCACCTGCTCGTTCTGGGTAGGCTGTTTGTTCTGGGAATCCACGATGTCCAGCTTCGCGCCCAATGTACCGGCCTGGGCAGTCATATTGTTGCGGACACCTGTCATGAATGTATCGTCGAACTTGTAGATGCAGACGCCGATGTTTGTATCGGAAGCATCCGCCTTGCTTTCCGCGGCACTCTCCGCCGCCTTGCTCTCCGCCGGAGCGGCTTTGCTTTCCGCCGATGAACTGGAGCAGCCGACTGCCGCCGATGCCATCATCAATACGGCAAGAATTAATGCAGCCATTTTTTTCATTGTAAAATCCCCTGCTTTCTTTTTTATTATTGTGCAGACTTCTTATTGTGCATTTGCACAAAATTCAATCCGTTTGCACTGTTCTATTGGATAGTATAACTTTCGGAAATTCGGAAATCCATATAATTTTCTTTTGACTTATATTAAATTTCTTTGCATCTATAGCAAATTCTAACGTAAGACAGGGAAAATATTTGTATAATTTATACAATCAGAGCTTAGAATTTGTAATATTTGTTCGGATCGTGAATCATTATAAGCAGAACCTTGCCGCCGCTCTTTTTACTTATGAACCACTTTAAAGCGAGAAATCTTCTTGTATTGCTATAGGAATCCGGTTATAATGTAAAAAAATAAGGAAATGGAAGCGAACGTCATGAAGGAAAAAATCCTTTCCATGCTGAGGGAAATCCCCGGCAAAACAGGATTTTACTATAAAGATCTGATAACCGGCGAAGAGTGGGGCCTGAACGCCGACCGGGAACTGATGGCCGCGAGCGTCATCAAAATCCCCGTCCTTACCGAAGTTTTTGCGCAGCTTGCGGCGGGCACCGCCGACAAAAACGAGCGTTTCCGCATCCGGAAGGAAGATAAGCTGCCCTCCTGCGGCGCGCTGAACTATCTGCACGAAGGCCTGGAGGTCACCCTTGAGGATTTATACACGCTGATGATCATTCTGAGCGACAACACCGCCACGAACCTGCTGATTCGAAGGTTCGGCATGGAAGCCGTGAACCGCCGCATGCGCGGGCTCGGCCTTAAGGCAACCACGCTGAACCGGCTGCTTTTCGACTCCGAAGCTGCGGCAAAAGGATTGGAAAATATGATCAGCGCAAAGGAAATCGGTTTTCTGCTGGAACAGATGTACCGCGGGGAGCTGGTTTCCCCGGCGGCCTCCGCCGAAATGCTTTCCGTGCTGAAAAATCAGCGGCTGAACGGAAAAATGCCGTTTTATCTGAAGGGCAAAGCGGAAATTGCGCATAAAACCGGCGAAGACGACGGCATTACGCACGACGTCGGCATCATTTTTGCGCCCCGCCCGTTCGTCGTGTGTTTCTGCTCGAACGAAACGGACGTGCCGTGCTTTGAACGCGCCATTCAGGGCATTGCAAAGCTGCTGTACGACATGCATTCATAAACCTTCACTTATGAAGTATGACAAAGCTGTAATGAAACTTTCTGAATTTTCGGCTTCATTTTTATAATCCTCTCCTTTACATTTATCCCTTACAGTGGTATAATTCATCTATATTTTTTTGAAAAAATGAATTTTTATTTTTCAATAATTGCATTTCATTTTTGGGAGGCAGCCGTTTGAAGATAGCAGAAATTGAGGTCGGCGAGATTTTTGTTCCGCTTGTAACGCCGTTTAAAACCGCACTGCGCACCGTGGAGGCCATTGAGGATATCGTCGTAAAGATAACCGCGGATACCGGCGAAACCGGTTACGGCGAAGCACCGCCCACCGCGGTTATTACCGGAGACACCAAAGGTTCCATTCTCTGCGCCATCCGCGATTACATACGCCCCGCCCTTCTGGGCATGGAAATTGAAAATATCGACGGGATTATGCAAAAGCTTCACTCCTGCATCCAAAAGAATTCCAGCGCCAAAGCCTGTGTGGACATGGCGGTTTATGACCTTTTCGGAAAACGCTATGGCGCGCCGCTGTACCGCCTGCTGGGCGGTTACCGCCGGGAACTGGAAACGGATTTGACTATCAGCGTCAACCCGGTTGACGAAATGGTGCGCGACAGCCTTGCCGCCGTAAAACGCGGCTTTCGTATTTTAAAGATCAAGGTCGGCAAAGAGGGCGAAAAGGATATTGCGCGCATTGCCGCCATCCGGGACGCGGTGGGAAAAGACGTGAAAATCCGCGTCGACGCAAACCAGGGCTGGACCGCGAAAGAAGCCGTCCGCATCCTTTCGGTAATGGAACGCGAAGGGCTTGCTATTGAGCTCTGCGAGCAGCCGGTAAAGGCGCACGACATCGACGGCCTGCGCGCTGTGACGAAAGCGGTCTCCACCCCGATTCTGGCGGACGAAAGCGTCTTTTCCGCCGGGGACGCGCTGGAAATTCTCCGCACGCACGCGGCGGATTTAATCAATATAAAGCTCATGAAAACCGGCGGGATTTACAATGCTTTAAAAATCTGCGCCATTGCGGAAACCTATGGCGTGGAATGCATGATGGGCTGTATGCTGGAAAGCAAGCTGGCCGTCAGCGCGGCGGCGCACCTTGCCGCAGCAAAGGGCATTATTACGCGCGCCGATCTGGACGGCCCGTCCCTCTGCAAAACCGACCCGTTCGAGGGCGGCCCGGACTTTCTTGAAAACCGCATCGTAATGAACGACCTGCCCGGTATCGGAATCCAAACAGTTCCCTCATTTAAATCCGGCGGCAGTCTGCCGCCGTTCGAAAAGTGATTATTTTAAAGAAAAGGGGATTAAAAATGAAAAGGTTTCTGTCCATACTGCTCTGCGCCGCGATGCTCCTCGGTACACTGGCGGGATGCGGTAAAAAAAGCACGGATTCCGCGGATAGCTTCCGCAAGCTGTATTCCAGCGAATTCACCACGATGAACTATCTGACCACCGGGACGCAGGCCGAGCAGGCGGTCGCGGCAAACTGCGTGGACGGCCTGATCGAATACGACAAATACGGCGTGGCGCAGCCCGGCCTTGCCGAAAAATGGGAAACGAGCGCCGACAAGCTCACCTGGACTTTCCATCTGCGCAAAGGCGTGAAATGGGTGGATTATAAGGGCAAGGAAGTTGCCGAAGTCAAGGCGCAGGATTTCGTCGACGCGGCAAAATACCTGCTGGACAGCGCAAACAAATCGGAAACCGCCAATATCTTTTACAGCGTCGTTAAAAACGCCGAAGATTACTACAACAAAAAAATCACCGATTTCTCTCAGGTCGGCGTAAAAGCGGTAGACGATTACACCCTGACCTACACGCTGAATAAGCCGACTCCCTATTTCCTTTCCATGCTGGTTTATGTATGCTTCCTTCCGGCAAACGGGGATTTTCTGAAGCAGAAGGGCGCAGGCTTCGGAACCGACAACACCTCCCTGCTTTACAACGGCGCCTATATCCTTTCCACCTTCGAGCCGCAGATTTCCCATGTTTTCACGAAAAATAATGCCTACTGGGACAAAGATAAAGTTTATATCAACAAAATCACCGAAACCTATAATAAGGAAATGAACACGCTCGGGCCGGAAATGTACAAGCGCGGCGAAATCGACAAGACTTTTATTTCCTCCGATATTCTGGACGACTGGCTGAAAAACGCGGACACAAAAAATCTGGTAAGCCCCAGCCGCAGTCAGTGTTATTCCTATTTCTTCTGCCTGAATTTCGACCCGAAATTCGACGCGAAGTACGAGCCGGACAACTGGAAGAAAGCGGTGAACAACGAAAGCTTCCGCCTGTCGCTGCTCTGCGGCCTCGACCGCGTAAAGGCTCTTTCCGTCAGCGAACCGATCAACCCCAAGAGCCAGCTTCTGAACACGGTTACCCCGCCCGATCTGGTTGATTTAAACGGTACCGATTATACG
Organism: Caproiciproducens galactitolivorans; assembly: GCF_026672255.1. Lineage (GTDB taxonomy): Bacteria > Bacillota > Clostridia > Oscillospirales > Acutalibacteraceae > Caproiciproducens > Caproiciproducens galactitolivorans_A. The sequence continues at coordinate 90,246 of NZ_JAPOHA010000004.1, forward strand.
AATATCGGCGACCTGAAAGCGATTACCGCGCGGGATTCCTATCAGGCGGACAAGGCGAAGCAGTACGCCGAAAAGGCCAAAGCGGAGCTGAAAGCCGCGGGCGCGACCTTCCCGGTTAAGATTCTGATGCCTTACAATCCGTCAACCGCCAACTGGGATAAGGAGTGCCAGGTAATCGAGCAGCAACTGGAAAACACGCTGGGCAAGGATTACATTGATATTGTTCCGGAAGCCGGCCCCTCGACCGGATTCCTTTCCGCGGTTCGCCGTTCCGGCAAATACGCGGTGATGAAATGCAACTTCGGCCCCGATTACGCCGACCCGCAGACTTTTGCCGACCCGTTCCAGCCGAACGACGCGAACGGGGAAGGCGGAGGAAGCTACAATAAGCCGGAAAAAGTGCAGGGCTATACCGAATCGAACGGCGAAAAGACCTACTCGACCCTGCTGAAAGCCGCCGAAGCGCAGTCCACCGACCTTTCCGCGCGCTACAACGCGTTTGCGAAAGCGGAAGCGTTCCTGATTAACCACGCGTTTGTCATTCCGTACGGCCTGAACACCGACGGCTATCAGGTTACGAAGCGGAACGAATTCGACTACCAGTACGCCCCGTTCGGCGTTTCCATTCTTCGCTACAAAGGGCAGCACCTTCTCGCGAAGCCGATGAGCATGGACGAATATTATGCCGCCGAGAAAAAGTGGAAAGCGGAACGCGCCGAAGCGCTGGCGAAAGCCAAGAGCTAACACTGCTCACGAGAGAATTCATTTCTTTTCTGAATAATGGCTCCGCTGTTTTTCGGCGGAGCCATTACAGGTTGTAGACATACAGAATGTGACAAATCCCCGCAAGGCACCGTGCACCCCCCGTACCTCTTTTTCCTATCATTTCTGTTGCCTCAGAGGATGGTATCAATTTTTCGTCTCGCGGCGGAACCACCAATCTGATTGACAGGGCTATGTGAATCAACCCGGTTTGCGTATCCCGCTTTAAAAGGAGCATTGCCATGTTGAAATACGCAGCCAAGCGTTTGATTCAATCGCTTGTCACGCTCGTCATTATTATTACCATTGTGTTTTCCCTTCTGCGGCTCATGCCGGTGGAAGGGTACTTCCAGAACTTCGACAAGCTGGACAAGAACCAGATTCACGCCGCCCTTCTGAGCATGGGCCTGCTGGACCCTCTGCCCGTACAGCTCAAGAATTTCTTCGTCCAGTTGCTGCATGGCAGTCTGGGGAATTCGCTCATTTACCGCCCCAATGTGCCGGTACTGGACATTATCGCCGACAAAGCGCCGGTCTCGATTTTCATGGGCCTTGCTTCCATGGCAATTGCGCTCCTTCTGGGACTGCCGCTCGGTACCGCAATGGCGCGGAGTAAAGCGAAATTCTGGGATAAATTCGGCACCGCGTTTATTGTGTTTGTTACCGCCGTGCCCGCCGCCGTCTATTACCTTTTAATTCAGGTGTATTTTACGGACTGGCTCGGGCTTCCGATTCTGTTCAGCGAATCCGACCCCGTAAGCTGGATTCTGCCGACGGTTTCCCTTTCGCTCGGCAACATCGCCTACTACGCCATGTGGCTGAGGCGCTATATGGTGGACGAGCTGAACAAGGATTATATCCGGCTGGCGCGGGCGAAGGGCGTGGACAGCAAAACCATCATGAAGAAGCATGTTTTCCGCAACGCGTTTGTCCCGATGGTGCAGTACCTGCCGACTTCGCTCCTTTACACCATCGCCGGTTCCATTTACATAGAATCCCTTTATTCCGTTCCCGGCATGGGCGGGCTTCTGGTCAACGTGATTCAGCGGCAGGACAACAACATGGTGCAGGCGCTGGTCCTGATTTACTCCGCGATCGGTATTGTCGGCCTTCTTTTCGGGGATATCCTGATGAACCTGATGGACCCCCGTATCAGCTTCGAGAAGAAAGGGGGCGCCCGCTGATGGCTTTACGGCATAAAAAAACCGCCGCCGTGGAGGAAAGCATCAACGAATCCTTCAAAAACCTCCCGGACGACGAGTTGTTTACCTTCGCCGGCTTCGACGAGGCGGCGGCTGAAAAAACGGGCTATTCCGATTATTCCTACTGGCGCTCCACCTTTCAGGTGTTTCTGAAAGACCGGGTCGCCGTATCCCTGCTCATTCTGATCGGCATTATTCTTTTGTTTGCCTTTTTACAGCCGCATCTGCCCGGGCAGCGTTCCGCCACGCAGATTTACAACGACGCTTCCGGCATGCAGATCCGCAACCTGCCGCCGAACGCGGAGTTCTGGTTCGGAACGAATTCCATCGGACAGGACTTATGGAGCCGCGTCTGGAGCGGCACGCGCACGTCGCTGCTGATCGGTTTCGCCGTCGCTTTAAGCGAAGCGGTGCTCGGTATCCTGATGGGCGTTCTGTGGGGCTATATCCGCAGGCTCGACCGGCTGTTCACCGAAATTTACAATGTGCTGGACAATATTCCGCAGACCATCATCCTCATTCTGTTTTCGTATATCATGCGCCCGAGCGTCTCTACGCTGATTATCGCCATGTGCCTGACCGGCTGGCTCGACATGGCGCGCTTTATCCGCAACCAGATTCTGATTATCCGCGACCGGGACTACAATTTAGCTTCGCGGTGCCTAGGCACACCGTCCCGCCGGATTATTCTCCGCAACCTGCTGCCGTATCTGGTATCGGTCATTATGCTCCGCATGGCGCTCGCCATTCCCGCGGCAATCGGCAACGAGGTATTTTTAACCTACATCGGGCTGGGCCTTCCCGTCAGCATTCCGTCGCTCGGGAACCTGATTAACGAGGGCCGCGTGCTGATGACCTCCGCCGCGCTCCGGTATCAGCTGTTCTTCCCGGCGATTGCTCTGTCCGTTGTAACGATATCCTTTTACATCATCGGCAACGCGTTTGCCGACGCGTCCGACCCGAAAAACCATATTTAAGGAGGTTGAAGAATGGAACAGGAAATTCTTTTATCCGTTAAAAACCTGGAAGTAAAATTCGACCTTCGCGGGCGGACGCTCAACGCAATCCGCGGGATTTCCCTCGACCTTTACAAAGGCGAAAGCCTCGCTATCGTTGGGGAATCCGGTTCGGGCAAATCCGTTCTGGTAAAGACCTTCATGGGGCTTTTAGACGCGAACGGCCGGATTACGGACGGCGAAATTTTGTACAACGGGCAGGATTTCACCAAATTCAAGACCGAAAAGGAATGGCTTGCGATCCGCGGAAAGGAGCTGGCCATGGTCTTGCAGGACCCGATGACCAGCCTGAACCCGCTCAAAACCGTCGGCTTTCAGATCTGCGAGGCGCTGGAGCTTCATCAGGGGCTGAAAGGCGCAAAAGCGAAGGAAGCGGCGGTTTCCATCCTGGAGGACGTCGGCATCACCGAAGCCGGGCGCCGTTTCAGCCAGTATCCCCATGAATTTTCCGGCGGCATGCGCCAGCGCGCGGTCATCGCCATCGCCGTTGCATGCAGGCCGAAAATCCTGATCTGCGACGAACCGACCACCGCGCTGGACGTAACCATTCAGGCGCAGATTCTGAACCTGCTGAAGGATTTAAAGGCTAAATACGATTTAACAACAATATATATTACGCATGACTTAGGCGTGGTCGCCAACGTGGCCGACCGCATCGCGGTGATGTACGCGGGCGATATCGTGGAAATCGGCAAATGCGACGAGGTTTTCTACAATCCCCGCCACCCCTACACCTGGGCGCTGCTTTCTTCGCTGCCCCAGCTCGGCGTAAAGGGCGAAAACCTGTATTCCATCAAGGGCGCGCCGCCGAACCTGTTCACGCACATTGCGGGCGACGCTTTCGCGCCGCGCAACCCGCGCGCTTTGAAAATCGATTTTGTGAAGCGCCCGCCGTATTTCGACGTAAGCCCCACCCACAAGGCGCGCACCTGGCTTCTGGACCCGCGCGCGCCCAAAGTGGACCCGCCGGAAAGCATCCGGAAGCTGCGACAGGGGGTGAGCGCGAATGGCTGAGAACCGGGAACCGCTGCTTCAGGTAAAAAATCTGGAAGTCACCTTCGGCACGCGCAGGCATCCGTTTCATGCCGTCAACGGGGTAAGCTTCGACATCTACGAAGGGGAAACCTTCGGGCTGGTCGGGGAATCCGGTTCGGGAAAAACGACCATCGGCCGCTCGATTATCCGCATTAATCCGGTCTCCGGCGGCGAAATCCGGTATAAAAACCAAAAGATCAGTGGAAAAATATCCAAGGAGCTCGACCGCCGCCTAACGCGCGAGATTCAGATGATTTTTCAGGACCCGATGGCGAGCCTGAACGAGCGCGCCAAAGTGGATTATATTGTATCGGAAGGACTTTATAACCTCGGCGGACATTTAAGCGAAGCCGAGCGCCGGGATAAAGTTGACACGGCGCTGACGGACGTTGGGCTTCTGCCCGAATTCGCCAGCCGTTTCCCGCATGAATTTTCCGGCGGACAGCGCCAGCGCATCGGCATTGCGCGCGCGCTCATTATGCAGCCGCAGTTTATTATCGCCGACGAGCCGATCAGCGCGCTCGACGTTTCCATCCGCGCGCAGGTATTGAACCTGCTTTCCGATTTGCAGAAAAAGCGCGGCCTTACCTATCTGTTTATTGCGCACGACCTTTCCGTCGTCCGCTTTATTTCCGACCGCATCGCGGTCATCCGCAAAGGCGTTCTGGTTGAACTTGCCGAAACGGAAACGCTGTTCGCGCACCCGCTGCACCCCTACACCCGCGCGCTGCTTTCCGCGATTCCGCTGCCCGACCCGCAGGCGGAAAAGAACAAGAAGCTGCTGGTATACGACCCGGGCATGCACGATTATTCGGTGAAGAAACCGGAGTGGTGCGAAATGGAACCCGGGCACTTCGTACTGGCGAACGAACCCGAAATTGCGGAGTATAAAAAGGCATTGGAGTGATTACATGTTTACACCGAAACCCTTGTTCCCGGGCGCGCGCGTTGCGCTGATTGCGCCCGCCGGCCCGGTTCCGCCGGAAAAATTCGGCCCCGCCGTCCGGGCGGTGGAGGAACTTTCCTTAAATCCCGTTATTTATGAAAGCTGCCGCCGGGCGCACGGCTACCTTGCCGGCGACGACCGTATGCGCGCCAAAGACGTCTGCGACGCGTTCGCGGACGATACCATCGACGGCATTTTCTGCATCCGGGGCGGGTACGGTTCCCAGCGCCTGATGAACTTAATCGATTGGAACCTCATTCGCAGAAACCCGAAGGTTTTCTGCGGTTACAGCGACATCACCGCCCTGCACATCGTCTTTAATCAGAAATGCGGCTTCGTCACCTACCACACCCCCATGCCCTCCACGGAGCTTTGCATGAATCCGGACGAATACACCCTTTCCAGCCTGAAAAAGGTGCTGTTTGGGGAAAAGATCGGCGAGCTGCAAAACCCCGCGAACAAGCCGCTGGAAACGCTTGTGGGCGGCTGCGCCCGCGGAATACTGACCGGCGGCAACCTTTCGCTGGTTTCTTCGTCGCTCGGCACACCGTATGAAATCGACACCCGGAATAAAATCCTGTTTCTGGAAGACGTCGGCGAGGAACCGTACCGGATTGACGGAATGCTGAACCATCTGAAAGCGGCGGGGAAATTCCGCGACTGCGCCGGAATCCTCCTTGGAAGCTTTACGAAAAGCGAAGCGGAAAATCCGGAAAAATCCCTTACGCTGGAAGAGGTGTTCCAGGAACTGATCGTACCCGAACACAAGCCTGCGATCATGAATCTGGCCTGCGGCCACAGCATGCCGGCCCTGTCCCTGCCGCTGGGGAAAACCATCGAAATGAACTCTATTTCCTGCAAAATAAACGTATTGGACTGATATTATGAAACTGAGGGAATTACGCGATTACGCGGAAAATGAAATCAACGATATCAACGCGGACGTTTCTTTGCTTGTCCATGATTTTACCCGCAGCGAAACTCTTCTGTCCTTTGAAGCCGGAAAGAAGGTCGTTTCCGCAAGCACCATCAAAACGCTGATTCTGCTCGCCGCGCTCAAAAAGGTGCGGGACGGCGAACTGGAGCTGAACCAGACGGTCGTCGTTCCCGCGAAGGAAATTCTGGAGGACACCCGCGTGTTCGACCGGGGCGTGCGGGAATACCGTCTGGAGGAACTGCTCACCTGGATGATCATTACAAGCGACAATACCGCCACAAATGTGCTGATCGAGCTGCTGGGTATGGACGCCGTCAACGCGTACTGCCGGAAGCTGAAACTGGAATCCACGGTTCTGGAGCGCAAAATGCTCGACTGGGACGCGGTGGAGCGGGGGCGCAACAATTACACCAGCGCCGTCAACCAGCTTACCGTCTTTGCCGCCCTGCACCGCAAGGCCATCCTGACCCCCGCGCTCTGCGACCGGGCGCTCGGAATTTTAAAGCGCCAGCGCGATTACAGCATGGCGTTCCGGTATATTGCGGACGAGTCGTTCACCGCCGCGCACAAAACCGGCGGTCTGGATTATTTGAAGCACGATTCGGGCCTGTTTTATCTGGATGATAAAGTCTACTATTTCGGCTGCTTCGTTTCTCAATCCATGGACGACACGGATGAGAATCCGGTTTCCAAAAGGCTGATCGGCCGGATTTCCCGGGCGGTCTACGAATATTTTCAAGAGGCGTAAAATGGAATACGCATTGATTAAGTCCCCGATCGCCCCCTTGATGGAAGCGCCGCCGCACGAAAACGAAATTACGGACGAAGCGCTCTGCGGCGTGGCCGTGGCGGTGCTGGGCCGGTGCGGCGCGTGGGTTCACGTGCGCACGCATTACCGGTACGAGGGCTGGGTAAACGAAACCCATCTCTGCTTTCACCAGACTCTGGTACAGCAGTGGGCGAACGCGCCGAAAGCGGTCGTTTTGCAGGCTTGGGCCGACGTTCTGGACGCGCCTAAGGTACAGGGGCACCTCATCGGCGAAATCCCGCGCGGCGGCCTTTTAAGCCCCGTAGGGGAAGCGCAGGACGGCTGGCAAAAGGTGCGCTTCTGTGACGGGCGCGAAGGTTTTCTCTGGGGCGCGTTTCTGGGGGAATACCGTACCGCGTGGCAAAAAGAAGACGAACCGGCCCTGCGGAAAGCGTTTACGGAAACCGCGCTTTCCTACCTCGGCACCCAGTACCGCTGGGGCGGGAAAACCCCGCTCGGCATCGACTGCAGCGGACTTTGCTCCATGGCCTATCTTTTGAACGGCGTCGTCATTTACCGCGACGCGCATATTTTGCCGGATTTCCCCGTGCATGAAATCGACCGGAGTGAAATCAAGGAAGGCGACCTGCTGTATTTTCCCGGCCATGTCGCCATGTACCTTGGGAACGGGCGGTATATCCACTCCACCGCGGGCAACAACTGCCACGGCGTGGTGATCAACAGCCTTGACCCCCAGGCGCCCGACTACCGCGCGGATTTACCCGGAAAGCTTACCTGCTGCGGCAGTATCTTTTAGGGTTGTTCCGCGCTTCCCTCTACAAAACCGGTACGCGGTTGACCGGTTGATGCACCGTCGCTTGAATGGAAAAGAAAAGCATTAAATGAAATGCATAAACGCCCCGTACATCGCATAGGGATTGTACGGGGCGTTCTTCTTCTGTTCTTTTTTACGGTGTCGTGCGTTTTTTTACGTTGTCGGAAAACAGTTTTTGCAGTGTTTTCGGCTCGGCAACGCCGGTTGCCGGCAGGCCGTTCAGGAACTGGAAGTCCTTCACGCTCTGTTCCGTGCCTTCCGCAAATTCACCGGACGGCTTCACAAACATATAGCCCAGCTCCTGCAGGCGGTTCTGCATTTTCAGGACGTTGTCGTTCTTATCGCCCTTTTTCAGCGTAATCGACGTATCAAACGTTCCGGAAGCGCCTGTTCCGGGGGAAGCGCTTCCTGTGGAAGACGTGCCGGAAGCATTCGTGCCCTCCAAAAGCTGGGGATAGACTTTTCCGGCGATAAAGGTAACCGCATCCACCATTCCTCTGCCCTGCAGGAGCATCAGTTTCGGATCCATTTCATAAACCTTGCCCGACTTCACCGCGTCCAGTTTTTTATATTCCGGGGATTCGGCAAGCTTCGCCTTCACACCGGTCGGGCAGAATATGTACTGCGGATTCGCAATCAGCAATTCATTCACGGGCATTTTATTGCCGGTTCCGTCCGAAGCGGCATTGATCAGACCCGCCGCTTCAATCAGTTTCCCCTGCAAAGTGTCGCCGGTAACCACCCCGCCGTCCGTGTCGTAAAGATAGGCTACCGTGATCGGCTTGTTGCTTTTGGGGATGATGCGGCTGATATCGTCAATAGTAAGGAAGATACTCTGGGAAGCCTTCTTGCTGTGTTCATAACCAGTTTTCGCGCCTTTCAGCGCCGACCCCACCTGCGAATAAAGCCGGTCAAGGTCTTCCCGCCCGGTTGCTTTGGCAATTGTTAAAACGGTGATGCCCGCTTTATTGAATGCTTCCATCTGCGCCTCGGGGGGCTTCGTATCGGTCAGTACCAGATTGGCGCCGAGGTCCTTTATCTTCTGCGCTTCGTCCATTGTTACGTTCGGCAGGACCGCCAGATCGCTCTGCGTACAATCCGCACTCTTGGCCTTTAACGAAACCTCGTAATCCATCGTCAGAATCACGTCGGCAAGATTCGGCGAAAGCACCGCCACGCCGGACGGTTCCTGATTAATCGTTACCTCCCCGATCTTAACGGGGAAATCCTTTTCGCCCGCGCCGGAAGAGATATCGTTTTTGGGTCCGCAGGCCATCAGCATGCCGGCGGCAAGTATCGCGCTCAGAAAAAGCGCCGTTAATTTTTTCAGCATATTCGCTCCTTTCCGCAGCAGCTACGAAAGCTCCTGCCCGCGCCGGATGCGCGCCTCCGCATCGCGGATAAACTGCCTTGCACAGCGGGGCGAACGCCCGCCGCGCGCGGTTGCCCACCGTTCTGCACCCATTTCCAGTTCGTCTCTTTGAACATCCAGCTTCCTCTGTTTCGCAAGCTGGCGGACAATTTCCAGATAACGTTCTTTATCCGGCAGGGTAAAGCCGATGGAAAGGCCGAACCGGTCGGCCAGCGAAAGGCTTTCCTGCATGGTGTCGCCCCGATGCACCTCGTCCCCGTCGCGGTCGGAGAAGGTTTCCCGAACCAGATGGCGCCGGTTGGAAGTCGCGTAAATCAGCGTGTTTTCCGGCCGGGCAGCAAGTCCGCCTTCCAAAACCGCTTTCAGCGCGGCGTATGTATCGTTTTGTTTGGAAAAGGACAGGTCGTCGATAAAAATAATGAATTTCATCGGGATGGCGGCAATCTGGTCTACCAGCAGCGGAAAATCCATCAGATATTCCTTCGGCATTTCAATCATGCGCAGTCCCTTCGGATAATACTCGTTTAAAAGCGCCTTCACCGTGGAGGATTTGCCCGTTCCGCGGTCGCCGTAAAGCAGGCAGTTATTCGCGGGCAGGCCCTGAAGGAAGGAAAGGGTGTTGTCGATCGCCAGACCGCGCTGCACCTCATAGCCTTTTAAATCGGCAAGCACGGTTTTGTCGGGATAGGCAACCGGCTCGATTTTTTTATCACGCCAGATAAACGCGCGGTAACGTGCGTACATACCGCAGCCGTTTTTTTGGTAATATTCCGTCATTTTACGGATGCAGTCTTTTAAATTGCCCTTCAGCGCGCCGACCGGTTCCCCGGTTTTCCACTGCGGCAGCGCGAGGGATTCCACCTGCTGCTCGAAGCGGCAGCCCTTTAAAAGCTCCTGCGGGGTAACGGCGGAAATCTCCAGAATGATTTTCAAATCGCGCTCCACCGCTTCCATCATGGTCGGCGGGAAATCCGTTTTCCCCGCGGCCGCGGCAAGCGAATACGCGTTTTCATCAAACAGCGCCGTACCGGTAATGCATTCGGCAAGGCTTTCGCTGCACCCGCGTTCGCACAGCACGGCGAAGAAATTGCCCCAGGCGGTCAGGAATTCCTGCTCCGTCTTATCGCAGGACCAGAGAAGACGATAAAAGGCCTTTGGAACGGTGCGGTTTAAGATTCCTTTATAAATGGAAAGGGACGCCATTTTCATTGCGGCCCGCTTCATTTCATTCATATTTTGCTCCTTATGTCGTATGAGACTGCTATCTTTGTTATTTTACCCTTATCGCAGGTATTATGTCAAGTTATCGGGATGATTTGGGTTGCGATTCCAGTAAAAATTTGATATTATGATTAGCAGAAGTAAAATGAAGAGGGTTACCATGAAATTGAAAAAAGCAATCCTGTTTCTCTGCGCGGCGGTTCTCCTTCTGGGCCTGTCCGCCTGCGGAAAAAAGGCGGACGCCGACGTACTGATGCGCGAGGCAAAAACCAACGCGAACGCAATCGAGAATTGCAGCGCCTCCTATGTGAGCGAACTGGTCTTTACCGCGAACGGAAAAGAGAGCGTTTTCAAGACGAATGCAAACTGCGTTTACCGGGCAAAGCCGTTTGCGCTGAAATCCACCCAAAACACCCTGCTGGGCAGCACGGCAACCGGCAGCGTCAGCTATACCGTAACCGACCCGGACGGCGTATGGTTTTACTCCAACACCGGCAGCGGCTGGCAGAAAACCTCGGCCGAAGACGTGGGCACCACGCCTTTGGAGCAGATCGATATCCTTCGCCTGACGGAGAGTATCTCCGGCCAGAAATATGTTCGCGAAACGGAAATCAATTCCCGCAAGGTACATAAAATCGAACTTACTTTTCAAAGCAATGCGCTTCGCAGCACCGTAGAGACGATCGTTACCGCAACCGGCATGGGGCAGGGCTCGAAAACCATCGTACAAACCCTGCTTGAAAACGCCCCCGCCGTTTACGGATACGGCTACGTCGACGAATCAACCGGACAGCTCGTCCGGTTGGAGCTGGACGCTACGGAAGCGGTGAATAAAATATTCCAGTCAATCGACGGCAGCGGAATCAAAGTGAACGTATCCCGATGCGTAACCAGCGGGGATATTACGAATATCGGCAAGGCTCCCGCCATAGTGCTGCCCGCCGATGCCGCCGCCGCGCAAACAGTGCAAGCCGCCGGTTAAGCAATCGCCGGTTTTACTCCCTTGCGGGCCTGCCTTTCGGCACCGCCCGTCAAGGGAGACAAAAAATTTAATAGTAAAATTTAATAAACTTGATATTATAGAAGTCGCATGCCAAAAGATCGTCGGTTTCCGCTTCCTGCAATAAAATATAGTTTACGCCTACGCCGAGCAGCGTGCCCGATTTATCGACCAGCGTATTGGTGCCGATCAGGAAGTCCACGAGGACAGGCCTTCCGATCTGCGTGCGCAGAAAGCCATTCAAATATTGCAGACTCTCCGAGTTGATTGTAACCGGCTGTGTCAGAGTCGGATTTAAAGCGCCCGCGCTCATCGTCCCGCCCGTGCTCGCCGGAAGCAGGGCCGCCTGAGCCGCCGGGGAAGCAGGCATCCTTTGGGGCTGCCCGAAGGTTCCGGGCATCTGCATGCCGCCGGCCGGGGTCATTGCGCTCCCGGCAGCCGGTGAAGGGAGAAGTCCCGGGAACTGCCCGGAGGTTACAGGGGCCGGTGCGCCGCCCATCTGCGCGCCGCCGGTTCCGGCAAACATCAGGGGCGGCGGTGCTCCCATACGGTTTGGGCTTGGGATGGAAGGATGGCCTTTCCCCATTTCTTTGAGCTGCTGGCCGAACTGCTGCTTCTGCAGCGGATTCATATAGTTATAGCTTGCAACGTCCTCTATCGTAGGCGTTGTACTTTGCATGGAAAGTCCTGTCGGCATGCCGGGCCCCTGGCAGTTGCCGCAGGCCGGCGCAAATTCCGAATTGGAACGGTTGTTGTCCATAATGTCCTCCTTTTATCATGTGCTCGCATAAATACTGGTTGGGGTATAGAAACAATGCTGATTGATCCGGTTGAAAATGACACCCGCCCGGTTTGACGGAAAATACGGGGGGCACTGGGGATTGTACGGATTAAAGTAAAAAAGGGACGAACCGACCGAGGAAGCCGTATTGCCGGAAAGCGCCCAATCCGTTATTTCGTATTGAATTTCATCCGGATCCATGTTAAAAACGTTTTGCGAATTGTAGACACCGCCTATTGTTTCCAACATGCATGTAAACTGATCGGGCTGTACAATGATATTGCGTACGTTCCCTCCCTGGCTTACACGGGAAAATTCTCCGTAATCCACATTGGCCCGGTTCATAACAATAGAAGCCACCGCGCGCATGCCGTTGTCCCCTTCCCCTCCGGCCTCGCATTTCAGGAGCTTTGCAAAGAGTTCTCTGGTTGTTAAGGGCATATCATCACCTAATTCATAAGTTGTTTTACTGCATAATATGTCCCCCTTGGTCCGCATGGCACAAGAACCCTTCAAATTGCAGAATATTTTAAAGATTTTGGGAAAGAGGAAAACACTTGACATTTTACGAACAAATCCGTAAAATGTATAGGTAGCGTTTTTGCGCAGGTTTAAATTTTATAGGGAAGCGTATCGAAGTGGTCATAACGGGCCTGACTCGAAATCGCGTGTGGTCGGCGATGGGACAGGTTCGAAGAAGCCTGATTTCATGCGGGTTTGCGGCTTCAATTTTACAACGGTTCTAATTTTCATCTTGCAGTTTTCTTGCAATTTTGCAATCAACTGAATATTGCCTTTTCACCGAGCAATCGGTTGAAAATACATGGAGAGGTATCGAAGTGGTCATAACGGGGCTGACTCGAAATCAGTTTGACGGCAACGTCACATGGGTTCGAATCCCATCCTCTCCGCCACATTTGTCCTAAAAGTCCGAATATTCCGGGCTTTTAGGACATTTTTATGCCTATTTTCACATTGTTTCCCCCACTTTGGCAGAAATCGAGGCAAGCGGGTTTGCAAATTTTCTGGGGATTTTCTGCAAGAAAACTGCAAGATGGGAAAGTCTTCTGCGACATTGCGTGGGTTCGAACCTTCGGAGAGCTTACTCCGGTTTTTCGTCCTTGTCGTTCTCCGGATTATCCTCGTCTTCAGTCGCTCCAAGCACTTCTTCAATCATGTTTGCGCTGGCCAGCTTGCTGGAGCTGTCGATGTGGGAGTAGATGTTGGCGGTGGTCGCCATGTCGGAATGCCCCAGCCAGTCTTGAATCATCTTCATGGGAATATTGTTTGCCAGCAGGAGCGAGGCACAGCTGTGCCTCAAATCGTGGAAGCGGATTTTTCGAAGCCCGTTATCTTTTAAAATGACCTGAAAATGACTGCTGACATACTGCGGGGTGATCAGGCCGCCCAGCGCGTCTACGCATATGTACTCCGAATATTTCTTGTCATAAGCGCCGCGCATGACTCTTTGCATTTCCTCCTGCCTCGCCTGCTCCGCCAGAAGCTCCTCCTCAATGTGAGGAATCAGCGGCAGGGTGCGGTAGGAGGATTTTGTTTTCATCACGTCGTAGCCCTTGAGCACGACACCGCTCTTGGTTTCCTCCTCCAGAATCTTGTGCCGGATGCTGATCGTTTTGGCGGTGAAATCCACCGCGGACCATTTCAGCCCCAGCACCTCGCTGCGGCGCAGACCGTAGTAGGCCGCCAGCATGATGACCAGGCGGATCGGGTCCCCCTCGACGCAGTTCAGAAGCCCCTTCAGCTCCTCGGCGTTGTAGTAGCTGCCAATGAACGGCACGGATTTGGGCCTGTCGGCCTGCAGGCAGGGATTCGTGGGGATGATGCGCCGTTTTACCGCCTGCTGGAAAGCCCTGTGCAGCATGGCGTGGTGGCGCTGCGCCGTCGTGCCCTTCAGCCCGTCGGAGCGAATCGTCGTGTAGTAGGCGTTGATTTCGTCGCCGGTGACCTCCTTTACCTTGAGCTTCATCGGCTTGAAAAAAGCTGTCATCCTGCCGTTGATCATTCTCTTGTAATTCAAGTAGGTGGAGCTTGAAATATTGGGCTTGTGCTGCTCCAGCCATTCCGGAAGATAATTTTCCACCAACATATTGGCGATCCGGTTGCGTTCCCGTTCCGCGTGGGTCATGTTTTCCTGAAGGTATAAATCCCCGACGTTGTACTGCGCTAATACCTCGGCAAGCCGGTGGTTGGCCTCCGTTTTCGTGCCGCGCTTGTCCTCCAGGTCAAGACTGACCCATCTTTGCTTGCGGACTCCATCTGTGTCATACAAATTTAATACGGCGTACCATTTCTGATTTTTCGTGGCCAAACGGCCTGTGATTCGTTTCATTTCCGTTCTCCTTTCGCGTGATTTTCTCCGGTACTGCCGTCGGCAGTACACACAATACCACACTCAGACGGAGAAAGCCAGGTGTCAAACGGTACAAACCTGCACGGGTTATTTTCGACCAGAAACGCCACAACAGACAGCTTGGGGACCAAGACCTTGTTGGTCACCCGGATGCTCCCCAATCGGCCGCTCCGTGCCAAGCGATAGGTCTGATTGATACCGATGCGCAGCAATTTGGCGGCTTCCGGAATCGTGAGAACCTCCGGCTCATCCCTGAACATGGAGAGATACACCCGCTCGGAAACGGCAATCATATCAAACCCTCCCCCGCGGAAATATGTCCTTCCAAGGGAGAAAAGACTTCAATTCCAAAGCTTTGAAATTCATGCACCCAGGCAAGCGCCTGACGGCGGTCACGATGAATATGGAACAGGCTGGTGACAAGGAGAGCATCAAAACGTTTCACGTCGGCATCCTGTTTCAGCTTCTCCAATTCCGTATTCTGATCAAGATCAACGCTTACTCCGGTAACTTGATATCCCAACTGTTCCGCGAAATCATAAAGCTGCTTTTCCTGTTTCTTTAATACGCTGTTTCGATCCTCCGGCGCGTCACCACGGCAATAAAGCCATGCTCGTTTCATACTGCTCCTCCTTACTCTCAGCTTGTCTGATAAAAAGCCCCAGGCTGACGCCCAGGGCTTCGTCAACCTTCCGAAGGCACTCGCCGCCGATGCGGCCCAGATACGCGCGCAGGCGGGAGCGGTCAATGGTGCGGATTTGCTCCAGCATGACGATGGAGTTTTGCCGCAGTCCGATATGCTTTCCCGTCAGGGGTACATGGGTAGGCAAAGGATTCTTTTCCATACGGCTGGTGACCGCCGCCACAATCACGGTGGGGCTGTATCGGTTCCCGATATTGTTTTGAATAATAAGGACGGGGCGGATGCCGCCCTGCTCGCACCCGATGACCGGCATCAAATCCGCATAGAAAACATCTCCTCTGCTTACATTCATGCCAAGCACCTCCGTCACTGTATGTAACAAGGGACAGCCGGTTGGACATGGCTGTCCCTCAAATCTATATAAAGCTTGTTCTTCATTTTATTGGTCTGATGCTTCTATTCGGCACTGCTTCCCGAAACTAGGGCGGCAGCATAAACGGTTTGCCGGTTAAGCAAACGCCATAGGAATCTCACCTCTCCCAGGATCTCTGCGAGCCGCCCCCATTGCTTGAGTCTGTGGCTGGACGGAAGTAGCGTTGGCACTGTCCGTTTCATTGCGAGACAGCCCACCACAGGCTGTTTTATGACCGGGCCTTGCCGCTCGTCGCCTTCGATGCCATCGGTTCGACGGATGTCTGTCACCCATCCGCAGGTAGTCTTGGCGTGCCCGTCATTGTCGCTGCCGCTCATCACGGCCGAACAGATCATGTATTTATGCTGCCGGATATGAAATTTTCAAGGAACAACGAGGGAATAGAAAAACCCCCTCACTTACTTACACGCTGAGCGAGGGGGTTGCACGGAAAAACTTTTTACTTTTCCATCAGTTTTTTTAATTTGCCGAGAATTTTTATTTTTCTGTCATGGATGGTCATAAAATGAATGCCTGTTTCTGCAGCCAACTGTCGCTCACTTTTGCTTTTGAAAAACAACTCGGTGATTAGTTCCTGCTCCTCTTGGGTGAGTTGCTTGAGACAGGTCAGCATTTTTTCAATCATCACGGTCTTAATCACGGCATCATCCACATCCTCGCCAGCGGTGGCAAACTGCCTATTTTCCTCCAGAAGCCGTTCATAGGAGTCCTCCCGGCTGGGGAGATATGTAACGGTACCGCTGGCAGAATCAATCCGGCATCGCTCGACTTTGATGTCATACTGCAGGTATTCCATCTGACGGTCGCTCTTTTCCAAAACTTCAATGATTTCTCTGCTCACACCGGGATACTTCGCCTGGTAATCCGTTTTTTTCTGATACTTTGCCATAAGGCTTGTCCTCCATTTCAATATTTTTTGAACTTGAAAATGAAGAACAGGCGGAGAGCGACAGCAAAGGCATTTTCCATTGCTTCCCAAGCACATCCAATGAAATGCAAAGGAGATACAACCAGGTCGAAAACGCATGAAAAAAGTCGAATAAAAAAAGTCAGCAGTTTGCATAGTGCCAACTGCTGACTTTTTTAGGCTTTTATATTGTTGGTGTTCTCTGAGAGCGAGGTCTTTATTTCAACCTCCGCACTTGATCAGTGCTTCTTTTCATTTGTGAAGCGCCTCCTATAGCCGCAAGCAAAAGGAGACAGAAGCCCACAGTATCAAAAAGCACGTATACATGTCATAAAAGAGCAAAAGCCCACCCATGGATGGGCAGGCTTTTGTTACGACAATCGGCAGCCAGGCTGTCATAGCGCTTTAACCAGCACCTTAGATCCTATGGCTTTGCGTCTCTGCCTTTTGGCAGATTTGCTCTTGGCGTATTTTATTTTTGATAAACGAAAGGACTATTTAACTGTGACTGGATATAATGAGCCAGGCGCCTTTACTCAGACGTTTCAGGCCGGAGTTCATTTTGCAGTAGTACATGGATGCTGAAAAGTACAAGCAGTTGCCGCTCCAGTTACCGGACCTTGAAAAGCGGGTCGCTGTATCTTTACCTCATATTCATTGATGCGTATGATCATTTTAGCTTTCTGCCCACATCTTCGGCGGACTTCAAAATATCCCGCTGGTTGAGAACATCATCTTTGCCTAATACATTGCCAACGATAATGTTACCTGAATTTTTCATCTGAAATGCACCTTCGAAAAGCTGATTCAGATATTCCGTAACATTGTTGAAGGCCCCCACAGGCGCGCCGCTGCAGGTGACCGTGATATACTTTTTCCCCGGCAAGCATCTCGCGGTGTGGTTCGACTGAACATAAAACGCAAACAGCCTGTCAATAAAATTCTTCGCAGTCCCGCTCAGATGCATCATGTAGACGGGCGTTCCCAAAACGATGCAGTCCGCGTCCGCGACCTTCGGCAAAAGAGCCGTCACCCGGTCGTCAACCGCGCAGTATTCCACTTTTCCTGCCTGACATGAGCCGCAGGCCCGGCATCCCTTGTTGTCGAGTTCCGACAAATTGCAGATTTCGACCGAATGCCCGCTCTCTTTCATACCCGCGCAAACCGCGCCGACTACTTTTGAAGTATTTCCGTCCGTTCTCGAGCTACCAACAAAAGCTATTACTTTCATTTTGCTTCCTCCATAAATTCATCTTTTCGTTTGAAACAATCTCCGCTGCGAAGCTATTTTTGAAATGCGATCCCGGAATACCTCTCACACGCGGCAAGAAACCGCTCCTGCGTCTGAACATCGTCTGCTGCAGATGATGCGCGTGTGCCGGCCGCCAGCCATACCTGCGTTTTCGGCGTTTCCTTCAGACTGTCCAGCGCGCCTTTCACGGCATTCTTCGCACGTTTACCGTTACGGGCATGCAGAGCGACCCGATGACCGGATTGAATGAGAAGATTCGCGGTCCGTTGTCCCAGGCCTCCGGCAGAACCGGTTATGAAAATCCGGGAGATGGTTTTCCTCCCTTCTAAAAACGGATACCTGTCTTTGCCGGACATTTGTAATCAATCAAAGTACATATTCTATCATTTGTAACTTTGATTCATGTGATACTATTTGAAATTTGTAACATGACGTGCTATAATACGGAAGCAAATCAATTCAAGATGGGGGTGAGGAAATGAACCGTTTTGTATTGGATAAAGAGTCGATCCTGCAGGCGGCGGAAAATGCTATCCGGCGGTATGGCCCGTGCAAAACGAACCTTACGGATATCGCCAAAGCTTTGAGCGTCAGCCATGCCGCGATCTACCGGTACTACGCGGACAAGGCTGATCTGCTGGAAGCCGTTACGGAACGATGGCTGGCGCGCACTTTCCGTTCACTGGATCCGATTATGCGGGAAAACGCCCGGCCGGAAGAGAAACTTCGGCACTACCTGCAGGAGCTGTGCCGAACAAAACGCGCATGCGCGGCGACTGATCCGGAGATGTTCGAAAATTATGCCGTTTTGTCGGAAGGTTCCAGCCGTGCCCTGAAGGAACACCTCCATCATATTCTCAATCAGATGGAGTCGATTATCCAGCAAGGCATTCACAGCAAGGCGTTTATTGATCAAGATCCGCGGCAGCTGGCCATCTCCGTTTTTATCGCCACCAGTCGGTTCCATCATCCCGCTTTTGCTTCGGAATGGCAGAATCCCGATATTGAAAATCGACTCGACGCCGTATTGAATTTGATTCTATCCGGAATGGAAATCAGAAATTAAACGGATGCCATTTGGTTACCACGGAACGGTCTGGCCAAGATAGTCGAGGTATTCCAGACCGGCGTGCCCCTGCTTTTTAAGCAAGACGTTTACTAAGTTCGGGATGCTTTCCTCAATGTTCAAGTGCGCATTCGGTCCCCCCAACTCCGTCTTGACCCAACCGGGAGCCATCAATACCATCGCGCGCGGGGTTTCCGCGTTGCGGGCCGCATAGCTCCGCATGAATTGGTTCAGGGCCGCCTTGCTCCCGCGGTAAACTTCATACATTCCTGTGGTGTTATTGGTAATGCTGCCCTGACCAGACGACATCACGCCGATCAGGCCATCTACGGGAACGAGATCCTGAAAAGATTCGATGACCCGCATCGGGCTCAGCGCGTTTGTGAGCATGATGCGTATGAATTCTTCAGTTGACGACTCGCCAACGGTTTCCGTCTCGCTGCCGCTTGTGACGCCGGCATTTACGAAGAGCATTTCAAACGTTCTGCCCGACAGACGTTTCCGCAATGCCGCCACCTGATTCTGTTCGCAGATGTCCAGCATTTCCACCTCCAGCCGTCCCTTGAACTTGTCCACAAGATCATGCAGCTTCGTCCGGCCCGATCCCGGCCGTACCGTGCCGACGACGTTCCAGCCTTTTTTAAGGAACTCCTCCGCCATAGCGAGACCCAGGCCCCGTGACGCCGCGACGAGCAGGATTGCAGGATTCTTTCGATTTGAGATCATCGACGCCATTGTATTCAATCTCCTTGGTTATAAATTTTCTGTCGGATCAATTTTATCCAGAATGGAAACCGGGGAAGAAGTAAAAGCAGTTGTGTTACCACGGAACGGTCCGGCCAAGATAGTCAAGGTATTCCAGACCGGCGTGCCCCTGTTTTTTAAGCAGAACGTTCACTAAGTTCGGGACGCTTTCCTCGATACTCAGACGCGCATCCGGTCCGCCCAACTCCGTACGGACCCATCCGGGAGCCATCAAAACCATTGCGCGCGAGGTTTCTGGGTCGCGGGCCGCATAGCTCCGCATGAATTGGTTCAGGGCCGCCTTGCTTCCGCGATATACTTCGCGCAACCCTGTAGTGTTGTTGGCGACGCTGCCCTGGCCCGACGACATCACACCGATCAGGCCATCTGCGGGAACAAGATCTTTGAAAGTCTCAATTACCCGCATCGGGCTCAGCGCGTTTGTGACCATCACATGTACAAATTCCTCGGTCGATACCTCTCCGATCGGTGCCATCTCGTTGCTGTTCGTGGTGCCGGCGTTTACAAAAAGCATCTCAAACGTTCTGCCCGACAAACGTTCCCGCAAGGCCGCCACCTGACTCTGTTCGCAGATGTCCAGCGTTTCCACTTCCAACCGCCCCTTGAACCTGTCCGCAAGATCGTGCAGTTTTGTCCGGCCCGATCCCGGTCGTACCGTGCCGACGACGTTCCAGCCTTTTTTCAGGAATTCTTCCGCCATGGCGAGGCCCAGGCCCCGTGAAGCCGCGACGAGCAGAATCGTAGGATTCTTTTGATTCGCAATAGTAAATGCCACTGTATTCAACCTCCTTGGTTTTGTCTTGATTCATGGTGATGCATTTAGTATACCATCGCGCTTTTATAGAGAAAATTCCCAAACGTCCACATTTATTGCCTAAAAGTCCACGATGGTTTATAATACCAATAGACTACATTCATATGACTGGGAGGTTTTACAATGGACTTACGGTATGAGTTGGCAAAAGCGATTCATGCTTCCGCTCCTGAGGATGGTGTGAACAAAACGTCTCTTCCCGGCGCGTATTGTGTTAAATTTTCTCATTCGGACTGCCGTTGGCAGCGCTGGCACGCATCTTTATGCATTGTTGTTCAGGGGCATACGGAAATCACATTGGACAGCGAAGTTTACCGATATAATGGGGTTCATTATATCGCCACTCCAGTTGATCTGCCTGTAAACAGCCATCTTTATGCGGAGGGTCCGGGGCAGCCTTTTTTATGTCTCAAAATAATGTTTGATTCGGCGATACTGAACGAGCTTGCGGCGCAGATTGAAACGGACTTGCCGGCAGAGATGGAGAAGTCCATGCGCGCAATGTTTATCGGCAAAGTGGGCGACCCGATGCTGGAGACTGCCATCCGATTAGGAAAGCTTTTTCAGGCTCCGGAAGACGCGTCGGTACTGGGGCCTTTGGCGGTCAAAGAGATATTCTACCGTCTCTTAAAAGGTCCGGACGGACCGGCACTCCGGCAGTTTATTCGTTCCGGAAGCAAGATGTACAAGATATCACAGGCAATTTACACGCTTAGAGCCAACCTCAGCGGAGAGATAGATGTGGTTTCATTGGCAAAAACTGCGAACATGAGCCGTTCTGCCTTTTTTAAAGCTTTTAAAGAAGCGACGGCAATGAGCCCGATCCAGTATCAGAAGCGCCTCCGTTTACTGGAAGCACGGCGTCTGATGGCGGTTGACGGGGAAACCGCCGAAGGCGCTGCCTTCAGTGTGGGGTATAGCAGCGCGTCGCAGTTCAGCCGGGAATATTCGCGCCTGTTTCAGTGCTCTCCCATGCGGGATGTGCTGAAAATTAAAGAAAACAACGATATTTACCAATTACTTTAGGGGATCATAAAGAAACGAGACTCCGTTTCCGCAACCACTGAAAAACGGGAGTAGATACCCCGCATAGTCCTGTCTAGATAAAAACTCGCCCAGATCGCTCATGTTTTTTTCACGTCAATGCCTCTATACCAAAATATAAATGGCTCGTTGCGGGAGAACTCCATTAAGTTCGCTGCTGCAACGAGCCATTTCAACACGCAGATTAATTTGAAACCGTCTGCTCTTCCTTTTTTGAGAACGAGGACGTCTGATCCGTTTTGTCCTTTGTTTCCTGTACGAATAGCGTCAGCAAAAAGGATACCAGCCCAATGACCGCGAGAATTATATAAATCATTTCAAACGACATATTCAGGTCAATGAACCGCCCGACCAGCGCTGGCCCGAATGCTCCACCTAAGAGGTAAGCAAGTGTAAAAATGCCCATTCCCATGCCCAACTCCGATTGATCAAGCGTCAAGGAAATGAGTTTTCCTGAGGCAGTCAGCATTCCATTCGTACCAATCATCGGCAGAATAACCAAGAGGGCAATGACCGGCGGTGAAAGCTTAGAGGAAAAACTTAGCAGGATAAATCCTCCTATCATCAGCCAATGTGAAATTTTAAGAACCCGGCGACTTCCGTACCGATC
Organism: Caproiciproducens galactitolivorans; assembly: GCF_026672255.1. Lineage (GTDB taxonomy): Bacteria > Bacillota > Clostridia > Oscillospirales > Acutalibacteraceae > Caproiciproducens > Caproiciproducens galactitolivorans_A. The sequence goes on from NZ_JAPOHA010000004.1 coordinate 112,006, forward strand.
ACTCCACAGCCCGATCGCAGAGCCCAGCAGCGTGGCTGCCAAAGCCCCGGGAATCATGAGCAGTCCGATCTCACTTGTTGGCATGCTGAAAGCGCTCTTCATGATGATCGGAAGGAAAAACGTCAACCCTGTGTTGCATAAAAATGTGATAAATGCAATCCAGAGCGTTCTTCGGTAATACGTCTTTTTTAACAGACCCGCAGAAATAAACGGGTGGTCGACTTTATTGATATAAATCCAAAAGGCTCCCAGCACCAACAGCCCCACAAGACAGAGAAAGGGATTCATGGTGATTCCCAGCATAAAAAAAGTGATTCCCGACGAAAACAGCACCATACCTGCTATATCAAAAGGCTCTTTTTGGCGGGCCGCGTCGGGAATGTATTTGAAGATAAACGGGAGCACCAACAGGCAGGAACCCGAAACTAAAAACAGGGCGTGCCATCCGGCGTATTCTTCGACAAATCCGCCGAATACCGGGCCGAACCCCGATGCGAAGGCAATGGTGGCCGACAATGCGCCGAGCACCCTGCCTCTTATGCTGGAGCGGAAAAAACGAGTTACAATCCCATAGGACAGCGGCGATATGGCGGCGGCTCCCGTCGCCTGAATAATGCGGCCAATCATCACCTGTGTGAACGATGTGGCCAAAAAGCCGAACAGAGAGCCCACCGTAAACAGAAGCAGTCCGACGACATATAAGAATTTGAAGGAAAATCGGCCCGTGAGTTTACTGTAGACCCCTGCCCCAACCGCCAATATGACGGTGTATCCGGCCATAATCCAGCTCACCTGTGAAGTGGAAAGGGAAAACGCCGATGAAATGGATGGAACCGCCAGATTAAACATGGTAAGATTTATTTTTGCATAAACAATCAGAATGCACAGTGTTCCAATTAATTTTTTATCATTTTTAGATAATGAAACTGATTGATCTTTCACAATAGGTTCTCCCTTATAAAAAATTGGGGTATAAAACATTCCAATCCTTTGCCTGCACTCCGTCGTGCCCAAAGAATATGACTTCGGGATGAACCTCCTGAACAAGCTTTTTTATTTTTTCGATTGAATTGGAAGCCATTTTGGAATTTGCCGATAAAAATGGAAGATCATGATTAAAAATATCCTTATTGTACGCCAGATCAATTGTCAGGAGAACATCCCCTGACCGCTCGGTTTTTACAAGCACCGATTGATGCCCCACGGAGTGGCCTGGTGTAGATAAGATCTGCACGCCGGGTACCAATTCAAAATCTCCTTCAATAAGCTGATAGTTTAAATCCGGAATTCTGCATTCCTTTGGTGAATAGTCCTCGTTATGGATTGCAAAATCAAATTCCGATTTTTGAAGCACAATTGGCGCTTTACGAAAGTGTTCGTTTCCTCCCGCATGATCCAAGTGAAGATGAGAGGATATCACAGTCTGGATATCGTCGATCTGATAGCCGACCCGTTTCAGGATATTTTCAATTCGGTCATCTTCCGTCATCTTTGGGACGAGCCGGCCTTCTCTTCGGGTTCCTTTATAGTAATCCGGGTTGTTCACAAAAGGATCCGGCATTCCTGTATCAATCAAAATCGGTCCGTCCGTTGTCTCCAACAAAAAACACCATACCGGCATTTCAATCAGTTTCCCTGCGGGAAGATTCCCGTTCACAAGCGACTGGTCAAGAAAACAAAAACCAGCCGGCAAAAAATACAGCTTTTTAACCATAATTGACACCCTTTCTTTTTCCTGTTAACTGCAACATAACATTTCATCCTTAGATTCAACAGCAGTATGACATTGCCTTCCACACAGTTTGCAGGCGGCAAAAAGTATCGTAAAGCAACCGGATTCCTCCCTCCATAAATTTCTTGCGTTTTGATGGACGTTATGTTATTATGATTTCGGACACATTGTCCGACTCACGCTTTTTATTATATCGGACATGTTGTCCGATTGTCAAGTGCAGCTTAAAAATTATTTTTAGTGGAGATTTTTGAAATGACTAACGAAACAAAAACTGGAAAGCTCTCGAGGGAAGAGCTCAATAGAATACGCATTTTGGAGGAAGCTAGAAGATTATTTATTGAACACCAAGGGCCTGAAGGTGTAAATATGCACCAGATTGCAACAGGAGCCGGAGTAGGGCAGGCAACCCTTTACCGCAGATATACGGAAATGGGTGACATATGTATAGAGATTGTAACGCAAGAGTGCAAGCCGTTGTTTGACGAGCTCAGCGACTATTTAGACTGCAATTCAGAAATGCCGCCTTTAGACAGGCTTTATTATGTGATACAAAAATTTGCCGAATTTTTAAAGACTAAGAGTCCATGGCTTTGCGCTGTCAGCCGCGCTATCCTGGGATATCGTCCCATGCAAACCCCCCTGTATCAATGGATGCGTGATACATGCCTGTCGCTGTTCGAGGAAGCAAAACAAGGCGAAGAGCTTTCCGCCGATGTGGACATTCCATACACGGTGGAGGCTTTGTTATCCGCACTTCACGATATCGACTTTCATTTACATGATCACGGCTTTTCCTTAGAAAGAATCGTGAAAGGTCTGGACCGTATTTTCATCAAAGGATTAAAATTGTAAAGGAGCAAGGTAAGCCAGATTTTTTATCTGGGCAATGCAGGGAAACTGCGATCAGCCATATGAAAATCGGGGCCGGCAGAAAACATCCCTCTATAAGGTACAGCTCCATAACGATGGAGAGTGAGTTTTAAAAGCACAGAAATTCAGATTAATAAAGTTGGCCAGTGGAAAAACAAACTTCCCACTGGCTTTTTTCTTATTCTTAATGAATTTCATTCTGCCATTAGTCCTCCTTTCAGGAATTATCGATCAACTCCATTCTTTTAAAATAAATAAACTTTAATTTTCTATTGACATTCGGACAACATGTCCGTTATAATTTTAAAGGGACAACTTGTCCGAATCGAGTCGTGCCAAATTTCCATGCAAAAATTAGATTCAGGAGGAAACTGCATATGAAAGAATTAGATTCCAGGCTTTCCTTCGCCACGATCAGCGATCTGGCGAAACAGATTCAGAGACATGAATTGTCTCCTGTTGATCTTACCGAGCAGGCGCTTGAGCGCATCCAGCGGCTGAATTCCAAGTTCAATGTATTTGTTACTCAAACCGCCGATCTTGCAATCAGGCAGGCAAAACAGGCAGAAAAAGAAATTATGCAGGGACAATATAAGGGCCCTCTGCACGGCATACCGATTGTTCATAAGGACCTTTATTATACCAAGGGCATCCGAACCACTGCGGGCTCTAAAATATTAAAAGACTTCATCCCTGATTATGACGCGACTGTTGTAGCCAAATTGCAGGAAGCCGGAGCGGTGCTGCTCGGTAAGGCCCAGACGCACGAGTTTGCTGCGGGAATGACGACAAGCAGTAAGTACTTTGGCCCTTGCCGAAATCCGTGGAACCTTGATCGGGTTCCGGGAGGATCGAGCGGCGGTTCGGCGGCGGCCGTTGCAGCGGGGCTTGCTTATCTGGGCACAGGTTCGGACACGGGCGGGTCAATCCGCATTCCCGCAGCCTGCTGCGGAGTGGTTGGAATGAAACCGACCTACGGTCGGGTCAGCCGATATGGCATTATAGAAATGGCATGGTCGCTTGACCACGCGGGTTCCCTGACCCGCAGCGTGGTGGACGCCTCCCTGTGTCTGGATATCATGTCCGGCTTCGACCCGAAGGACAAGGCAACGGTTGATCTTCCAGCCTCTGGGATGCGACAGTATTCAAATGAACTAAAGGGCGTGCGTATCGGGCTACCAATGCGACATTACTATGAAAATCTGGATTCTGATGTGCAGGCGGCGATGCAGGAGGCAATAGAGAAATTTCGCGAGCTGGGAGTGGAGATCGTTGAGGTTGACATACCGTCTGTCACACAGATGCGCGGCGCGGCAATGAACATCATGATGGGCGAAATGCTGGCGGTCCACAAGCATTGGCTTGACACATGCCCCGATGATTACGGTTCCGATGTACGGATGTTTCTGGAAAGTGCCGGGCAGGTTCCGCTGCTGGATTATTTGCAGGCGCAACGAGCCCGTCAAGCCTTTACGGATGAATTTTTGAACGCACTGTCCAAAGTCGATGTCCTGCTTACGCCGGCAACACCGCTGACGGCGCCAACCGCAGACAATTATGAGGACGCGCTCCGCCTGACAAGTTTTACAGCGCAGACCGACCTGACAGGACTGCCCAGCCTGTCGATGCCCTGCGGCTTTTCCTCCGCTGGAATGCCTGTAAATATGCAACTGATCGGCCGCCCCTTTGATGAAGCAACCGTACTCGGTATTGGCTACGTTTATGAGTTAAACACAGACTGGCATACAAGGCACCCGAACTTATAGTCGGTTAAGACAACACCTTCTATCTGCTTGATACTTATTTTTCTTGTTACTTGTTTAATTTTCGAACCCGTTTTGTTAACGTTTGAACAGACCGATTATAACTAAATTACACCTGAGGCAGACAGTTTTCGCTGTCTGCCTCAGGTGCAGTTTATGCAATGTTTTCCTATTCTATATTACAGTACAGTACTATTTTATCACTTTATCATGAATTTATCGTATACACAAAAGTACGCCATACCCCCGAATTATCTTTTATATTAATCCCTCTTTTCCCGCCGGAAGCGGAATCTAAATAATAAGGATAGCCTTTCCCTTTGGTAAACATCTTACTGAAATCTCCAGAAAAAACGACTGTGATTGCATCAAACTGCAGCTCTTTTTCTGTCAATTTCAGAACCTTTGTAGTATCCTTTGAGTTCCCATAATTCTCCTCAAATATTTTTTGATCACCGCTATCTTTCACATACGATCCCGTTGCTGGTTCCTCAGCTTTTTGGCCGCTGCTATCCGAATTTCGCTCTAATTCAAAGTAGGTTCCTCCGGCTATGAAAATAATCGTATTGTTACTCTTTATTAAAAATGTGCCGGCAGTCTTATCTGATCCGGTCACATTCACCATTGTTACATAATTTTCTTTTATACCAAGCTTATCGAAACTAATTTGATAATTCGTCTGAAAGTCGGAGTCTGATTCAGTTGTTACCTGATACTTCGGAGCAGTGATACTTACCAAAGGGTTGGACGGCTCATCAGTAATGATAGTGGCTTTTGCTGATGAAAAGTTCACGCTCTGGCCAATAAGTTTTTCAGCGCTGTCGCTGCTGTACGTCCCGCTCGAACCGTAAGCCAGAATTTTTTGAATAACCCATTTCCCATAGTAATCCTTTTCATTACTCTTGCTGCTCTGCTCGGTCATCGTGTCGCTTGAAGATTCAGCCGCGCTGCTTGAAGGAGTGGACTCACTGGCCGAAGAAGCAACCTCACTTTTCAAATTTTCCACAGCTTTAGGCGTGGTCGCACAGCCTACAAACAGAAATGTCAGAAGTGCTGCTGATACGACTGCTAATGTTGATTTCTTTTTATTATATGGCACAATATTTGCCAACCTTCCTTTCGAGCTCCGCATAATCTTGTGAAAAGTACCCTGAGAGACAATTTTGAAGTAATATAAAAAATGCACTGTGTTTGTCTTATGAATTTTGAATTCAATATGGAGCATTGACAAAAAAACGGATCGTAATGTGGTATTTAAAAATCAACAGTCAGCAGATACAATGCAAAGGTTTCCTTTGTCGTTGTATCATAATTGAGAGATAAAAAAATGTCATTATACTTAAAGTGTATGTCACCATTTCGGTCACTTACAGGCTTCCCGAATACCTCCTCGAATTTATCAATTGTGTCGCCAATTTTGACGCCGTTGAGATCAATATCCTTGTTTTGTGTAAATAGCTGGTTCACCGTACCGGATTTTGCGTCAAACCAAACACGAATATCCGCCTTTTTAAAGTCCTGCCCTCCCTCATCGGAGGAATCCGGTTTTTCACCCACCGCTTTCACCAGTTCGTCCTTGTCAAGGCCCAGTAATTTGACATAACCGTCCAAAGTGTTTTCAAGCGTCTTGTCGCCTGATTCGGCCGGCGCGTTTTGGGTGCTCTGTACGGGCGGCACCCCTTCGGTCGTTTCTGCGTCCGATGAAGCGCTGTTATCCGTTGCACTGCCCGAAGCTGTGACGCTTGTATTCGCCGATGGACTTGCTGACGTTTCTTTTGCGCCGCAGCCGGAAAGGACCGCCAGACCGGCCGTCAGGAAAAGGGCCGCACTCAGTGTGATCAGGGAAACGTTATTGCGTTTTTTATTCATTTTCAGTACTCCTTGTATTTATGACTAATTCAAATTATTTAAGTGTAATGATATACGTATTGTCAACGAGCGTCATCTCCTTGACGGTGCTGATGCTCGCAAGTAATTTATTACCGGAAGGACTCCAGAAAAGACCGCTATCGGCATTCAGAAAGTCGCGGGAAATATACAAATCTTCGCGGCTCATCACATCGAAGATATGCAGCCCATTTTTGCTTTCGTCGCTGGACGTTACGAGACAGGCCAGCTTACTTTGATCCGGTGACCAGCTGATGCCGAACACCTGATTTCCCTCTGTCAGCGTGACCGTTTCTTTTCCGGACAAATCCGTTAAAACCAAAGCGGTTTTGCTGTCGCTCACCCTCTTTTGAATCGCAAACAGGTTTTTATCGGGCGAGAGCTCGAACTCCAGCACATTGCTTTTCACCACGGAGCTACGCTTGCTGGGAATATCATAAGCAACCAGGCTCCTGTCGGTTGAAACATAATAGATGGTATTGCCGACTTTAGAAGCATGGTCTGTCTGCATCAGCCCGATGTTGCTTACTTTGGTAACATCCGAATTCACATTGATCAGGCAGACGCCGTTATCTGAGGACGGGACAAGAACTTCCTCGTTATTTACCCACTCCGCCTGCCTGAACGACAGGTTGAGTCCGTGTTCGGCATCCACAGGAACCGATGCAACCGCGGCGCCTTCTAGAGTTGCGAGGATACCGGTATACTGACCCGCTTCAAATTTTTCGTAAAATATGTGCTTGCCGTCAGGCGAAACAATCGGTGCCCAGATATATGCCGTTTTTTCCGCCATGCCTTTCTCTTCGCCCGTCTTCAGATCATACGCATAGAGATTCCGTACGCGGCTCATTTGATCAAATACCTGTATGGGGGCGATCTCCGGGTTTTCCTGAGTGACCAGAATCGAATCGTCGCTCAACCAGCCCTCGCTCTTAATTCCTTCATACCGATCAATCTTTCCATAATCCAATGTATCGGAGGCGGCTGTATAACCCGCTCCTGATTGAGGCTTGGCATCCAGGACGGTGATCTTCTGGCTCCCAACTTGAATTTCCTCGCGCCCCGCCGCCGTAGAGGCGCAGCCGGAGGACAGCGTCAGCGCTGCGATCAGTACCGTCCCGATGAGGCCTCTCAGCCTGAATCTGCTCATGTTTTTCTCACATCCTTTCGTTTGCAAGGCAATTCTAAGAGACAAACTTCTCAGCAGAATAAACAAATATTTCAAAATTGTAAACATTTCATCGAAGGGGCAGCTTTATTTCAAACGCTGTCCCGTCTTCCACGGTGTCGAGTACCAAAATGGTGCCTCCATGCTTTTCAACGAGACCTTTTACAAGCGCTAGACCCAGTCCCGTTCCGCCGATCTCGCTTGAACGGGCCTGCTGTGCCCGATAGAACGGTTGGAACACGTTGTCCCTCTCTTTCAGGGGGATGTTCATGCCCGTATTCCGCAGGACAATGTTCAGCCAAGGGGCTTCTTCGGCGCAGGTGATCCAGATTTCTCCGCCCGGACGGTTATACTTGATGGCATTATCCATAAGATTGATAAAAATCTGAGTCAGGCTTTCTTTATCGGCAGCAATGATATGATGCTCCAGGCTTGTGTGCAGATGCAGACCGAATTTTTGAATTTTTCCCTTGACATTACCGCAAATTTCGGTCAGCACGTCAGCAATGTCAATATCGACCATTTGCAATTCAAAATCATACTTCTCTAAAGCGGACAGCTCGAGTATTCTTTCCACCATGACGGATAAGCGCTGCGTCTCCCGCTCGATATTGTCCCTGGCCTCCGCAATCAGATTGGGATCCTCTGCATACATACTCATCAAATCGGTATAGGCTTTGATCACCGTGAGTGGGTTCTTAAATTCATGCGTCACATTGCCGATGAACTGCTTTTGCTGATTTCCCAAAATCTCAAGCTTGTTAACCGCCAAAGAGAGCTTGTCTTTCTCCTGCCTCATCTCGTCGATATTTTTCTCAATCGTGTGTCCCATGTAATAGATGCCCTCGCTCAGCTCACCGAGCTCATCATTTCTTTTCAGACGGGGGAGCTGGTCAAAGCTGCCGTCCTGAATTCTTTTTACCGCGGTTTTCATGCGCATTATCTCCCGCGTCAGGCGATGGACGTAGATGTATGCCGCAATGAGGCATAACGCAAACGCAAAAGAAGCGGAAAGCAAAAAAAGGCGCTCAGTATCCTTATAGAAGCTCTTGCCCTTTTCAACCGAATAGACAAACTCCACCGCGCCGATCTGCTCATTCGCGCTGAAAACAGGCGACATAAAGACAATACTGCTTCCTTGTTCATAATAGGCGTTTTTGCCCTGGAGGGCATAAGTCAGCAGACTGCTTACATCTTCCTTGTCTTCGGCCGGCCTAGAACTCGATAATTCGTTTCCCGTGCCGTCAAAAAGAGCAACTTCCATACCGCTCATCAGCTCCAGTTCTTTCGCCAGCGCCTGAGATCGTGCGGAGAGATATTCCCGAACGTTTGATACGGCCGTCTGCATCAGATATGTCTTTTTGATATAGTTGTTTGCCGCCTCGCCCTGCTGTGTGAGATATTCTTCATATTGCTGCTTTTGATTGTTTTGGATACCGCGCAGCACCATAATGCTCAACAGTCCGACGGCTGCCAGCAGCATGATTGCAAGAAATACACTCAGCTTGACTTTTATACTGATTTTCATACTATTCTCCAAGCGCTTTATACCCGATGCCATAAATGGTCTGGATCATATAAGCATTTTGCTCTCCAAGCTTGCTTCTCAGCCTTTGAATATGAATATCCACTGTTCTTGTGCCCCCAACGTAATCAAACCCCCAGATGGCATTGAGCAATTCATCCCTTGTGTAAACCCGTTCGGGATGCGATATGAGAAGATAGAGCAGGTCGAATTCCTTAGGGGTCATTTCAAGCGCATCGCCGCTCAGAAGCACCCTTCTCTGGCTCGGAAAAATCACGAGCCGACCCGCTTCAATTTTTTGGACGGGCTCCTCGGCATTTTTTTGAAGCCTCCTGATGATCGATCTTGTTCTGGCAAGCAATTCCCGTACATCAAAGGGCTTTGTAATATAATCGTCCGCTCCGAGCTCAAGGCCTAAAATTTTATCCACGACATCGTTCTTTGCTGTAAGCAGAATGATACCAATATCTTTTTTGTCACTGAGCTGCCTGCACACTTCGAGACCCGTCATTTTCGGCATCATTACATCAAGAATTATCACATGAGGACAAAAGGCTGATAACTTCTCCAGCGCCTCCTGGCCGTTACCTGCCGTTTCAACGAGATACCCTTCCTTTCGGAAAGCAAAAGCGATCGCATTGACAATTCCAAATTCATCATCAACAATTAGAACCTTTTCTTCCATACTTATAATCATTCCTTTCCGCTGCGCTCAAATGCACAAAAGGGTACAAAACGAGGAAACTGCCCGCAGCTCTGCGAAATTTATTACAAAGTGTACTCGATAAAATAGCCACACTATCAAAGATCATTTTTTCATTGCCTATATATTAAGTATATATTCATTTCCATTTGTGCGTACTCGCGACTGAATCTAAATAGATCTTTTACGATCACCAAATTGATGTTTCCCGGCTCGACATCGTCCGACATCCGCTTGAAGTCTAGAAGGTCGAAGCTTGTGCCTGACCAACCACCATCGTAAGGATATCCTTCGATGGTAATGTGGTGGTTGCTGCAGCATTGCTTAAACAGTGTTTTTGCGTCTGAGTATTGCCCGTTTTATCTGCGCTGCCGTTATTCTAGCTGATTCGGTAATAAATCACGGCTGTTGTCATACTATTGCTCCCATTCGCAACACACAATACCGTTATTCTTTTTCCAAATCCATACTGGAATCCAACAAAATTTCATTTGTAATTTCGTCAGGTTAAGATGCTTAAGCGGAATCGAAAATTAAATCTAATGTGTACACCCAAGAAATAATAATAAATTTCTCATTCGCAGGTGTTTTGGGACAGGTGTATATTGGTTTGACGCTTACGGGCGCTATGGCGCAATAATTAAGAATGACAATGCCTGTGAGAAATCCTGCCTACTTACAGACAACCGACACATTGTCCAGGTAGTATTCAGTAAAGCCTTCAAATCCCGAGTCCGTACCGATCAGCAGGTAGACGCAGCCGTTCGAATCAGACTCAGAGTTGATCTTTGTGCTGAAAGATTTCCATGTGAAGCTGTTGTCCGATTTCCTGTCCTCTCGGGCCAAATTCCCGATGACGAGTGCGTCTTCTCCGCTTTGACTCTGGCGACCGATATCAATATTGCTAAACCGCAACACTCCCGTTGCGTCCTTTTCAAGTTTTGGCTCCACTGAAAGAATTCCGGTTTTTACGTAGACGCTGTCGGAGGGACTTCCGCCAATCCCGAAGCTCTCCGCGGTGACATTGGTGGCCAGCTTAAACGTAATGTTGAACTGATATCCGGTATTCGGCTTGAGACCTTCTAGCTTCTTAACATAGCCCATAAATAGGTCATCGCTGCGGTTGGCAGAGCAAAGATACAGGCTTTTGCTTTCCGCGTTCGATACAGGAGCTGTCGCATATTCCGATTTCATCTGATAGCTTTCGTAGTTGTTGCCATCATCATGATAGTCGGCAAACAACGACTGAAAGCCGCTGTCATCCTGAGAAAACTGGAAAGAAAAGCTCACCTTGCCAAAAGTCTGATCAAACTTCATGAGGAGGATGGCAAGCTGAGCGCGGGTAACGGTTTCCCCGGGATCAAAGCTGCCGTCTTCCTTCCCAGAAAAAATTCCGTTCTTCGTAAGCCACGCCACGCTTTCGTAAGCGCCGTCAGAAATTTTGCTTCGATCTGAATAATCCAGGGAATATGTCCAGTTTCCGGTGAAGCCCTTACCGAGAGACTGCGCGTAGCGATAGAGGACGGCAGCTATCTGCTCTCTGGTTATGGAATTTTCCGGTCCAAATCTGCCATCGCCGTAACCTTTGATTAGATTGTTTTCCGCAGCCCAGCCGACGGCGTCTTGATAATAGACGCCATTTTTCACATCGGTGAAGGGATTGCCGCCCGAAAACTCCGCGCCATCCAGTCGGTAAATGGCCTGTACCGTCATGCCCCGACTGACTGTTTCGCCGGGTTGGAAGACATTTTCCGATACGCTATCCATCAGGGAATGGCTTGTCACATACTGAACAGCTCCAAAATACCAATCACTTTTCTTTACATCTGAAAATTTTGAATCAATGGAGCCTCCGTTTGTTGTCGCAAAGGCTGCTGTCGGCAGGATGGCCGCCAAAATGCATAAGCATAGCAGCCACGATACAATTCTTTTTTTCACGATAAATCTCCTTCCCGATTCTGCATCCACAGAGTTCTATCATTTAGATGCAGCGATAAGCTGTTTTTGCTGGCCTTTTTTCGAATTTTTTAATTGCTTGACTGCATTTGCGGCAGAAACTCATACCTTTAAAAAGAACGGTCTTTTCCCGTATTTGAATACAAGAATCCAAAAAACACTTCGAGGTTTCTGCTATAAATGCAGTCAAAGGCTTATTTGTCAGACTTTTTGAACCTGACAGTATGGCGGATGACACGACAAAGTGGGATCAAAGAGAGAAGAAATGCGATGCCCAGCGCGATGGCAGCTAGACTGACGGTAGGAATACTGGAAATGCCAATCATACCGGTGTCGACAGGATGCAGATCTTTGTAGAGCTTTCCCGCGAAACATAAGCAGAGAATGACGCTGATCGCTGTCGAGACTCCAATCTTGGTGCGTAGCTTTACCATCGCTGTGCTGTAAATCCAACGGACAGTTCCAGCCTTCATATGGAGTTGCTGGGCAATTTCCCTGTAAGTCATATTACCACTCAGTTTCAGGGTAATGATTTCTTTCTGCCGTTCATTCATGCCGAAAAGGATGGAGCGGAAGTATTCCATATCTACAAATTCATCGATTTCCGTATAGGTCGACGGAAGATCGAAGGACTCGCTCAGGGGCAGCGTACCTTTACCCCTGCGCATTTCCTGAAGTGCTTCGTTTTTCGTAACGGTATACAGCCAAGTCATTTCGCCGGAAGAAGGAAGTTTGTCATTGGCGAGCGTTTGCAGCCGAATCATGACATTCTGAACAATGTCATAGCTTTGTTCCTGATCTTTGCAGATGGAAAAAGCCACTCCGTAAATGGTTTTAAAATAAGACTCGTACAGTTGTGTCAGCGCTTCATTCCGGGATGTCTTCATCTCAGAAAAAATTGTTTGAATATCTTTCGTTTGTTCCATTATCATAAATCCTTAAAATTTCTTATTTGCTATTCGGACATTATATCATCCGTTGACACATTTTCCTATCTTTTCATAGGCTCGTGTCAAAGAATAGCTTGGCAGGTCCGACATTTTTCTGCGTATGTGATCGAGATGAAAAAAGTCATGCTTTCGAGAGGGAAAGCATGACTCCGGAAAAGTACAGGGAAAGGAAAAAGCAGTCTATCCATATGATTATCTGAATTTTCTGGTGCCGAATCCTGCCTTTTACCTTTCCGCGCCAGCCGAACCCCTTTTTCTGCCCAATCAGGTGCTCCCAGTAAAACAAGCATACAGCACAACTGCCCTGCATGAACCTCAACTATCCATTATGGAAGTTTTATAAAATAAAGCAGAATCCGAAAGAGAAGGGGGATTTGCGAGAGTAGTTTTTTCTTGTCTGATTGAAATAGCAAATTTCTTCCACTGCGATCTTATAAACTATAAATTAAAAAGATATTCTGCATTTCCGTGCTCGATACGCTCTTTATCAATTAGACTTATTGGAAGCTGATTTAAGAAGGTGAGTGCTGCAGTCATTGATCCGTATGGATAATCTGTTGAGAACATGATTCTACCATCGATACCGCCGCCATCAGCGCCCGAATTGAGGAAGTGGACAGCGTCATGATGGATTTGGTGGAATTAAGCTCCCGCTCCTCCGCCAGCGCGGATTATTTCGACGCAAAATTCAAGGAGATTTCCGATGAACGCACAGAACTGCAGAACAGGCTGAGAGGTCACGAACAGCGGCAGGTCATCGCCCAAAACAACAATGCCCGGATGAAAGAACTGTTCGAGATACTGGAACAGGCAAATTTCAATCTCAATGAATACGACGAAGCACTGGTGAAACAATTGATCGCCAAGGTGACTATAGTTTCCGCAGAAAAGATACAAATCACCTTCAGGGGTGGTTTTGAGGTGGAGCAGGCATTATGAGTCGGGCATAGGCACAAGGAAAAATCGCACCATAAAGATATGTACGGGTAAAACACGGAATTCTTGAAATATAATGTTCGTTCGCAAATTTGTGTATAACGTTCTTGATTTATTCCATAATAATTGATATATTTTAATAATCGTTCTTTACATTTTACAATCGTTCGTATATAATATGGATAGAGGTGAGCAAAATGAAGTACTCAATAGAAATAGGAAAGATAGTAGAGGGGGCTTTGAAACATGATCAACTAAAAGTGCTTAATTATACAAAACAACTTATAGCGAAATTAGAACAAGACCGCGAAACCCGTGCAGCTAATAAATTCAGTAATATGCTCGCGATGCAAAATGAAACGTCTCTTTCTGCTATGGGTATGAATAAGGAAACTAATGTACCTGTGGACGCTGAATCCCGTACAAGGCTGGCTGATGTAATCTATCCCACAGAAAATAACATTGAAGTTATTTTATCAAAAAGCAATTCAGAAAAACTGAATTCCTTTATTTTGAGCTATAAATATGCCGATAAACTAAATTCTTTAGGCATCGGGGTTTCCAATACTTTACTTTTATATGGCCCGCCGGGATGTGGAAAAACAAAATGTGCTTATTTGATTGCCAAAGAATTGCATTTGCCTTTAGTACTTGCGCGTTTAGATAGTTTAATATCTTCCTATTTAGGAACTACCGCAAAAAACATCCGAACATTATTCGAATTTGCGCAAAAAACACCTTGTGTATTATTTCTTGATGAGTTTGATGCTATCGCAAAAGCTCGTGATGATAGCAATGAACTCGGAGAGCTAAAACGAGTGGTAAACAGCTTGCTGCAAAATGTAGATTCAATGAGTAGCGACAGTTTGTTATTAGCTGCAACAAATCATGATAGTCTGCTTGATCCCGCTGTTTGGCGACGTTTTGATTATAAGTTGGAGATTGAATTACCAGACACGGAGGCCATTGTTAAAATGATTGATCTATTTATCAATGGGGTTGTGGAGTTTAGTAATAAAGAAAAACATGAATTAGCGGCCGCTTTTTTAGGATTGAGTGGTGCAAATGTTGAAGAAATAATTAAAAAATCTCTACGAAATGCAGTCATCCATGAAAATGATTTCTCCAAGATGAGTATATATGAGGAACTCTTTAATTTTAAAAAAATACTGCCCCAAAGCAGTGCAGATGAAAAGGTTCTTTTGAAAATAAAAGCTAATTTTTTGCGCGAATGTAATGAGAAGGTATTCAGTTACGCAATTATTGCAGATATATTGAATGTTTCAAAAACGACAGTATCAAAACTAATTAAGGAGGAGGATGGACAATGAGTGAAAAGAATTTACCTATAAAAGTGGTTCTTCAAAAAGCTACAGATACACAGAAGAATCTAGGAGGTGGCGGCCCAAAATTTTTTGGAGAAGTGACTCCAGAATTGCAAGCCGAAATTTCACACAAGTTTCAAGATGTTCTTGATTTTTACGACGATGTCTTTACGGAAAATGAACTTGTACCTGCTGTTGGCAAAATCACTGTTAAGCCTGAAGCTATAGCTAAATCGCACAAGCCAAGCGATCTCTGCCGCAAATGCCCTATTATTGGCAGTGATGATTTAGACGAAATTTATATAAGGGTTACTAAAAAGGCAATCGAAGAAACTGTTGCATTGATTCAAAATCCACCAACCAAAGCATTTCGTGCAAATATGACAGCCGTCTCTGATATTCAGCCTATAAGAACAGACGAAAAAATATCAGAAGACCTTGTTGAAATTTCAGCTCAAGGAAAATTTGAAACAATTAAAAATAAAATTAAAGTAAAAATCTTTAATTTCGATGATGCCTTTGATGATAACCAAATTATGAGCTATATTATGAAAAAGCTTTCAGATTATGGTTTTTTAGAAAATCATGAACTTATCACATACGGAGATCGTATTAAATTTATAAAAATTGAAGTGTCTTCATATGAGGATATAGTAAAAATAGCTTCAATAAATGGCGTAAAGTCAATTGATTTTTTTCAAGAATACTCGCTTCCATTAAGTGAATTTATTAAAACCAATTTAAAATCATTTCTGGACGACGAGCATTCTAACAGCGATATTATGATAGGAATCATCGATGGTGGGATAAGCGATGACAATGCATTTCTAAAACCTTACGTTGTAGCCCGCGAAAAATATGTGAATGAGGCTTACCAAAATTCAAGCCATGCAACATTTATTGCATCCACCATACAATATGGTAACAAGTTAAATGGAATCATAGCAACCAACAAACAAAGATTCAAGTTTGTTGATATAATCGCCATGCCAAATAGTAATCCGGATTTTGGCCCAACAGATACTATCGGCGAAGAAGAACTAATGGAAATCATAGAAGAAGTAATGCAGAAATACTCTTCCAACGTTAAAATCTGGAACCTTTCACTGGGAATTGAAAGCAAAGTTTGCAAAGGGTCTATGTCTGATTTAGGCACTTTCTTAGACTATATTCAAGATAAATACCAAGTCCAGATATTTGTCTCAAGTGGTAATCTAAATTCACTTCCTCTAAGAGAATGGCCAACTCAGACAAATATGGGGGAACGAGATAGAATTATTTCGCCTGCCGATTCTGTTAGGGCAATCACAGTTGGATCTGTAGCTCTTTACGACTCCGAAAATTCGATTGTAAAAGAAAATGAGCCATCACCTTTCAGCAGGAGAGGCCCTGGTGCAAACTATATAGTCAAACCTGATGTGGTTGATTATGGTGGCAACCTTACAAAAGATTTACATATCAATGGACTTGGTATGAAAGGTTTGGATATAAAAGGAAACGTTATTGAAGGAAATGGTACAAGTTATTCTAACCCTAGAGTGGTACAAAAATTTGCTTCTGTCTACGACGAAATGATTGAAAAAGATATTTTGTTAGCAAAGGCAATGATTATCCATTCTGCCAGAATGACATCTCGTGATCTTTTGGAGAAAAATCAGGATAATATTAAATACTATGGCTTTGGCATGCCAGCCGTTAATGTGCAAGACATCTTACAATGCAGTGAGGACGAGGTGACTCTTGTATTTCGTCAAAAAGTACCTCAAGGATCACACCTAGAAATGTTCGATTTCCCCTATCCCAATTCGCTAATTAATAATGGGAAATGCTATGGTGAAATAGGAATGACACTTGCTTATAATCCTATTCTAGATGATCGCTATGGCAGGGAGTACTGCAGAACCAATATTGATGTAAGCTTTGGCACTTACAAATATAATTCGAATTCCGGAAAGATCGATTTTTCTGGAGAGGTTCCTCTTGAATGCTCGTGGGATGAAAAATTTGAAAAAGCCAGAGTTGAGAACGGGTTTAAATGGAGTCCGATTAAATCTTATTACAGAAAAATAAGTAGAGGAATTCAACTTGGAGATGGATGGAAAATTCGTATTGATATGAATCCAAGAAACGGGTTAAATGTCTTATCTCAGGAATTTGTTTTGATTTTAACCATAAAAGATCCTACAGGACATGATATTTATTCAGAAGTAGTAAATGGGCTTAGAACAAGAGGATATGTCACCAATAACCTCGAAACCAGACAACAGATTCGTCAGAGGCAATAACACTATGCATCTAAATTGAGCAAATGACACAAGAAATCAGCTCAGTCCGCAGGACTGGGCTGATTTCTTTGTTGCCGAACGCTGGGTGAGAACCCACCGGCACAAGTACGGAGATACAGGCGGGTTATTTGCCCCTTCATAAAAAACGGAGGGAATCGCGGTACGCGGGCTATTTCCGCATCACCTTCGAATCCCACCGCTTCCGCCACGGGCACAGCCCGTTTCGTGGTACTCAGCTAATCGCTGAGTACCTTTGCTATGGTATAAAATTTGTCAATCTTAAAAATCAAAGATCGGTTCAATATACTCTTTAATAAGCCCTATTCTATCCTTAGCGTCCGGCATAAAAAGAGAAGCAATCGAAACCACTATTTTTTTCTTTGTATTGACATAGATTACATTGCCGCCGTCGCCCAGAGCCGCGTAGCTATCCCCGTCAATGATCCACCAAAGATAGCCATAGGCCAGATTGCCCCATTGGACGCATCGGCTATGTTCGCTTGTGCTCTCAGCAATCCACCCGGCCGATACAATTTGTTTACCATCCCACATTCCGCCATTCAGGTACAATTGGCCTATCTTGGCCATCTCCGAAGGCGTCAGGAAAAGACCCCAGCTTGCCGTGTTTATCCCTTGCGCGTCAACAGCCCAGCCACTGGTGTTTTTATTATTCATAACGGCGATATGCTCTTCTTTATTACGCAGCACCACGTTGTGCGGAACATTGATTCCCAGCGGCAAGAATAAATTTTCTCTAGCGAAATCAAGTATGGACTGTCCTGTCGCCCTTACAAGGATCCCTGACAAAATGTGGGTTCCTCCGATGGCGGAATAATTGAATTCCCCGACGGCTCCATCCCCGCCTAATAAATCGAGTGCATCCTGAATCGGGTTCCGGCTTGCAAAGAACTTTTCGTATGGTTCCGTCTTATATTTATACGGAGCCGTCATGGTAAGCAGATTTTTAATCGCAACGCCCTGTATTGTTTTTTCGCCTGTTTGAACAGTGTAATCCGGAAAAAAGTCCAACACCTTCCGGTCTACACTTTTGATATAACCTTTATCAATGGCGATGCCAACCAACACGGAAAAAACGCTCTTTGTCACCGAATACACATGAACGGCGTTATCGGCGGTATATCCATTAAAGTAATTTTCATATGATTTCATGCCGTTTTTTTGCATAACAATGCCTGTGATATTGCTATAATCACTGTTTATTGTTTTTTCAAGCTCTTTGATTTTTTCCTGATGCATAATCAATTGCCTCCTTTAAGTTATAAAGGATATCCTTGAAATATAGGATATATCGATTAAAAATATTTTTCAAGAATTATTTTTAAATAATGAAAAACTTGATAACTACTTACAATTTCCGGTAAGTTTTTCTTAATCTGCTCTATACGAATCCTTCATGCAAAACGAGGGAATCGCGGCACGCGGGCTGTTTCAGCGCCACCTTCAAATCCCACCGCTTCCGCCAAAAAAGCAGCGCAGTCCAAAGGATTGCGCTGCTTTTTTGTTGCCGAACGGCTGGGTGGGAACCCACCTGACTTTATCTTAATGCGACGTAAATATCGATGTCTGCACTCTCCCAGTCACTGTTAAGATATTCCTCAAAATCGCCGGTAAAGCTTCTGTCCAAATCCATTTGCCAGATTTCGCCCCAGGCCTCGGCGACTGCTTTTACCATATCTCCGTGTACGGAAAATTTCGCATATTTGCCTGCCGGAATCACCTTTACCGTCAGTTCCTCATTCTCCGGCTTGGAGACCTCATTTCCGACTGTAACGCAATATTGGTCGTTTGCGTAATCCGAATAAAGCCCGATGGCATATTCGTTCACTTTGTTTTTGATCGCGGCATTTACTCCGCCCTGGTAGAGCTTTTCCCAAAGTCCGCTAATGACTTCGCCCATTTTGGGATCGGCGTTTCCTGTAATTGCGCTGAGCCCTACCACTGTTTTTTGCTCTAAATTTACGATTTCATAATTCATACGGATAACCTCCACATATTTGATGAGGCTATTATACTTTGTTTAATATGACAACTGCGTGTCGTATTAAAGATAATGATTCAATGTTTTTTGCAGTTCTGCTTTCACATCATTCCGCACGTTCTCCGGCT
This sequence comes from Caproiciproducens galactitolivorans, assembly GCF_026672255.1. GTDB lineage: Bacteria > Bacillota > Clostridia > Oscillospirales > Acutalibacteraceae > Caproiciproducens > Caproiciproducens galactitolivorans_A. Next base: position 131,236 of record NZ_JAPOHA010000004.1, read on the forward strand.
CTAAAACTTCACAATGGCTGCCGAAAGTTGCGATATAGTAAACGACCCATTCCCCTTTCGGATAGTCAATTTCCGCAAGAAAACTTCCGTCCTCCTGCTGTTCATAGCGGTCAAATTCATCATATATCCTGTAAGCAACCTCCGCAGACAGCTTTAATTTTAAGGTAACGTACTCTTCCTGAAACACATTCCTGCCGGAAAAAATTTGTTTTGGGGATTTCCGCTGAAAATTTTGCCCGGATACACAAAGCTCCCGGATTCGGCTTAATTTAAAGAACCGGAAATCATCTCGCGACTTACAATAGCCATATAGATACCATGCACCGCTTTTAAAGCAAAGCTTTAACGGCTCGACTTCACGTGACGTCCGCTGTCCTTTTGCACTGGCATAGGAAAAGGAAACCACCCTTTTGCCTATGATTGCAGGTTTCATTGTATTGAATGTTTCCGTTTCGTTCTGCGCGTTGGCCCAGGAAGAAAAATCGACTTCAATCCAATCGGTGTTGGATTCACCGAACAAACTGCTGAGTTTCTTAAGCGCGGTATCTGTTTTGCTGGGATGAACCGCGTTTACCGCTTTCAGCGAAGACAGAATATCTTCTTTTTCTTCATCTGTGATAACCGCTTTATTCAGCACAAAATCAGGCAGCAGGGATATACCGCCGCCCTTCCCTTTGCTCATATAAACAGGGATTCCGGCAGAAGACAGCGTTTCAATATCACGATAGATGGTTCTTTGGGAAACCTCGAATCGCTCTGCAAGGGCCCTCGACGTAACTGTTTTTTGATCAAGCAGGATATATAAAATTTCGAATAACCGATTAATTTGCATTTTACCACCCTGTTTCAGTATACGCCTATAACATGACATCATCAAGTCATATTATAGGCATGTATTACCGGTGGTTTTGCCATAAAGAAAAGGGCCCAATTTGCTGCTGTTAACGGAATGGTATGCACCTAAGTTGCGGGGGGTTGTTTCTTTTAACGGCCTGATGATAACCTGAAATTCACGCGGGATACATTCCACATGAATCGTTGGGTAATCTATATATAAAGGCCTCGTTTTAAAACCGGCGGCGGGTGGCTGCAAAACGGAAGGAAACGGCGTAATCTTTATGACTGCAAAACTGAACGAGTACAACCAAAAAAGGAATTTTGAACGGACCGGGGAACCGGAAGGTGAAACGGCAAATCACGAAGAACAGCTCCGGTTTGTCGTGCAGCACCATCTGGCCCGCAAAGATCATTATGATTTCCGCCTGGAATGGGACGGCGCCCTTTTAAGCTGGGCGGTTCCCAAGGGGCCTTCCTACAATACCCGCGACAAGCGGCTCGCCGTACAGGTGGAGGAGCACCCTCTGGAATACCGGAACTTTGAGGGAACAATCCCCAAAGGGGAATACGGCGGCGGAGTGGTCATGCTCTGGGATGAAGGCTATTGGGAACCCTATGCGGATGTGGAGGAAGGTCTCCGCCAGGGTTCGCTGAAGTTTGTTCTGAAAGGAAAAAGACTCAAAGGGAAATGGGCTTTGGTACGGATGAAGGCGAAAGCGGGCGAAACGAAAGACAACTGGCTTCTGCTCAAAGAAAAAGATGAGTACGCCCAAACGACCGACGGTATTTCCGAATTTATTACCAGTATCCGGACCGGACGCACCATGGAGGAAATTGAAAAAGGGGAAGATGAAAAAATTACGCGGAACCCTTTCAGCAAAGCCGACGTGCAGCTTGCCAAACTGGTAAATACGGTCCCCGAAGGCGACGACTGGCTCTATGAGCTGAAATACGACGGCTACCGGATTCTCGCGTATCTTGAAGGCAGCAGCGCCCGGCTGATAACCCGGAACGGCAGTGACTATACCAACCGGTTTCAGAGCGTCGCCTCCTCCCTCCTTGATTGGGCCGCCGGAAGGGCAATGGTTCTGGACGGCGAAATGGTCGTTACGGACGCATCGGGCAAAACAGATTTTCAGGCTCTGCAAAACTATATAAAAAATCCCACAGGCAAAAACCTCACCTATATCGTCTTCGACCTCCTTGCGCTGGACGGCGGAGACCTTCGGGAACGCCGCCTGAGCAAACGGAAAGAAACGCTTGAAGCGCTTATGAAAAATGCCCCGAAAAACCTCTGCTACAGTCAGCATGTCAGCGGAAACGGAAAGGAAAGTTTCGCCGCGGCCTGTAAGGCAGGGTTGGAGGGAATCGTGGGGAAAAAAGCCGATTCCGTCTACAGCGGGACAAGAAACGGCGATTGGGTTAAGCTGAAATGCGGAAAAAGGCAGGAATTCGTGATCGGAGGCTATACGCTTTCCGATAAGAAAACAAGCGGGGTAAGCTCCCTGCTTCTCGGCGTTTATGAAGGGGACGAACTGATCTATGCCGGACGCGCCGGAACCGGCCTGAGCGGGCGCGCCGTGAAAGAACTGGAAGTCGAATTTGAAAGCCGGAAGAGAACGGAGCCCCCCTTCAAACTTGCGCCCAAGCCCCGGTCGAATGAAAAAATTACCTGGCTTGAACCGGAACTGGTTGCGGAAATTCAATTTGCCGAATGGACCGAAGAGGATTTATTAAGGCATGCAAGTTTCAAAGGCTTGCGGACGGATAAAAATCCCCGCGATATAAAACGGGAAAAGGCGGATGACAAAGTCCCCTCATCCGTTGAAGAAAGGGAGACGCAAATGGAAACAGACGGAAACAGCATTATCATTCAAGGAATCAGGATCACCAACCCGGATAAGGTTATGTTTGACGACCCCGCCATCACAAAAGCGGACGTCATCCGTTATTATGAAAAGGTTTCGGAACGCATGCTGCCGTATGTGGGCCACCGGATTCTCAGCATTGTGCGCTGCCCCAAGGGAATATCCCAAACCTGCTTTTATAAGAAGCATCCCGGCGCGGGCAGCAAAGGAGTCGTCACCATACCGGTCTCCAACAGCGACGGGGAAACGGAGGAGTATTTCTATCTTGAGAACGTATCCGGACTGATATCGGAAGCACAGATGGGTACGCTGGAATTCCATATCTGGGGAAGCCGTGTGGATGAGCTTGAAAAGCCGGATATGATGGTATTTGATCTGGACCCGGATGAAGGAATGGATTTAGGTACGGTGCGTCAGGGTGTAAAAGACATGAAAAGTATTCTGACCGAGCTTTCGCTGAACTCGTATCTCAAGACCAGCGGCGGCAAAGGGTACCATATAGTCGTCCCTTTAACCCCGTCCGTTTCGTGGGATACGTTCCATGATTTCGCAAGGCGCGTCGCCGAAGTAATGGAGAAGAAGTGGCCCGACCGCTACACAAGCAACGTCCGAAAAGCCAAGCGGTCCAACAAGATTTTCATCGACTGGATTCGAAACGGCAGGGGTGCCACGAGCGTTGCCCCCTATTCGATCAGGGCACGAAAAGGAGCCGGAGTATCCATGCCCATCGCATGGGAGGAACTCGACACCGTCGCCCCCAACGGCATCACAATGGCGGACGCCCTTAAGCGGATCGAAGGCAGCGACCCGTGGAAAGATTTTTTCCAAAACCGTCAGCTTCTGAAATAATCCCGCGGGTGCGAATCCCACTGCTTCCCCCGCGGGCGCAGCCCGTTCTGTGGCACTCAGCTAACCGCTGGGTGCCTTTGTCATATGGAGCTTATTTCGGCAGGTAAGAACCCACCGGCGCAAATGCGGAGATATATACTGGCATTTATCCTTAAAAGCGGAAGCTGCACGGCATGCGGACATCTTTAAGCGAAAAGGTTCCTGTTGTCGTTTTATTCCATAACCGGGAATCTTTTTTGTACCGTCCGACAAATTTGGAAGTAACGAAAAAAATAATTAGTTAGCTATCTATTGTTTTTCGAAAATTTTTATGCTAAACTCATATCATAGGAAATCCCGTAGATAATATGATTAAAAAAGAGGAGATGCGCATATGTTAACTACATTTAAGGCTGCTGCCAAAAAGTGCCCCGAAGGGCTCAAAGTCGAAACAAACGCGAGAGGTTTTAAGATCGTTTTAGACGAACCGGAGGAAATGGGCGGAACCAACACCGGCATGAATCCGGTAGAGGCAATTCTGTGTTCCCTGGGCGCATGCCAGTCAATCGTTGCCAGCGCTTTTGCCGAAATGCAGGGCTTTTCGTTTGAGGAATTCCATGTTGAACTGGAAGGGGATCTGGACCCGGACGGGTTCATGGGTCTTGCTGACGTGAGAAACGGGTTCCAGGAAATTCGCTTTACCATGTACTTCAAGACAAAAGAAAGCCAGGAAAAGGCCGAAGCTTTCGCAGATTTCATTCAAAAGAGATGTCCTGTTGAAGACTGCCTCGTAAACGGCGTAAAGTTCGTCCGGGCCGGCGTTGTCAGAGAATAAAAAATTCGCGAAGGGGCTGCAAACGCAGCTCTTTCTGATTTTAAAGGAGGCTGGATCGTGGAGATTAAAATGTCTTTAATTCCCGGAAACAAAACGGGCAAGGTCGGGAAGATCAGCGTGAAACCCGGGGACAGCGTACAGGCGGGGGATATTCTGGCAAACGTGGAAACCGGGAAAGGGAACCGCCCCGTCAAGGCTCCCGAATCGGGAACCGTTACGAAAATAGTGTGCGGGGAAGGCGGCGAAGTTACAACCGGGCAAGTCCTTTTTGAACTGGACGCCGCCCAGCCCGAAACCGTACAACAGGCGGAAGCTCCGTCTGAGGCAAAGAAAGCCACCGATTTGGAAACCGAGCTTCTGATTATCGGCGCGGGCCCGGGCGGATATGTCGCCGCCATTTACGCGGCGAAAAAAGGGATAAAGACCACCCTGGTGGAAAAAGAGGAGCTCGGCGGCACCTGCCTGAACGTCGGCTGTATCCCAACCAAGGCGCTTATAAAATCCTCGGAAATCTGCCGGAACGTACGCAGTTCGGCGGAATTCGGCATTGTAACGGACGGCGCCCCGCGCGTGGATATGGCGCAGGTCATCCGGCGCAAAGACGCGGTCCGGGAAAAGCTGGTTTCCGGCATTGCCGCTCTGCTGGAGGGGAACGGCGTTCAGGTTCTTCACGGCAGCGCGTCTTTTCTGTCCGAAAACAAGGTTTCCGTGGAAGGAAAGGAAAATTACACCGTTTCCGCGCGGGACATCATCATTGCCACGGGGTCAAAAATTTCAAGAGTGAAAATTCCCGGAATCGATCTTCCGGTCGTCATGAACAGCACGAAAGCTCTTTCCTGTACGGAACTGCCGAAATCCATCACCATCATCGGCGGGGGCGTTATCGGCATGGAATTTGCTTTCCTGTACAATAATCTGGGCGTTAAAGTCCATGTCGTTGAATTTCTGGACTCCCTGCTCGCCATGCTGGACAAAGATATTTCGGAAAGCATCCGGGATTCGGCGGAAAAAGCGGGAATTTGTATCCATACCGGTTCGAAGGTAATGAAAATTCAGGAATCGGACGACGGGCAGGCCATTATCACCTACGAAGGCAAAAGCGGAGAAGGGGTTCTGGTCAGCGATAAAGTTCTGGTGGCCATTGGAAGGGAACCGAACCTCGACGGCCTTGCGATCGAAAAATCCGGCGTGCAGCTGCGGGGCAAAGGAATCGACGTGGACGCCCACATGCGTACAAATGTGGAACATATCTATGCCATCGGCGACGTAACAAACATCCTCCAGCTCGCCCATGTTGCTTCCCATCAGGGCATGGCGGCCGTAGACAACATTTCGGGGAAATCCGTATCGGTGGACTATTCCGCGATTCCCAACGTGGTTTTTACAAGCCCGGAGATTTCCAGCGTCGGCCTGACGGAAGAAGGATGCCAAAAACAGGGCATGGATTGCAGCGTAAGCACGATCTCCTATTCCAGCAACGGAAAGGCGCTTACCATGAACGAACCGGAAGGGTTTATTAAAATCGTACGGGACAACGCGACCCGCCGCATTGTGGGCGGTTCGATCATCGGCGCGGACGCCTCCTCCCTGGTCAGCGTTCTCACGCTTGCCATTTCAAACGGGATGACCGACCGGCAAATCGCGGAAACGGTTTTCGCCCATCCGACCACCGCGGAAATCATACACGAAGCCGCGCTCGGATTCGGGGTTGGAGCGATTCATCAGCTATGAGCCGGATTTACATTTCAGCGGAAACCGACCCTTACTTCAATGTTGCGGCGGAATATCAGCTATTGAAAGACACCGCCGGGGGAACCTCCCTGTTTTTATGGAGGAACAAGCCGTCCGTTATTTTCGGGCGGAACCAGAATGTTTTTGCCGAATGCGACGAAAAGCTCCTGAAAAAATACGGCGTTCTGCCGGTCCGGCGCTTTTCCGGAGGGGGCGCGGTATTTCATGATCTGGGGAATGTGAACTTCACGTTTCTGTCGAAGGAACAGGATGCGGATACCGATCGATACCGGAAGGTTCTTCGGCACGCCGTTTCTTCCCTCGGCATTTCCTGCACATTCGGCGGCAGGAACGACCTTCTGGCCGAAGGGAAAAAATTTTCCGGGCAGGCTTATTATGCCGAATGGGGAAATCTTCTCTACCACGGAACCGTTATGGTAAACGTAGACCTTGACCTGCTCTCCGCCGTGCTGAAGCCGTCCTTTCTGAAACTGCGTTCCAAAGGGATCGATTCCGTGCGAAGCCGCGTAGTCAACCTGTCGCAAATCGACGCGAGAATTACGCCGGAGCGCGTACAGGAAGCCCTGATGATCGCGTTTGCGGCGGAATACGGGGCGGAAAGGCCGGTATCCCGTATTGACCGCCGCAGTATGCAGCCGTCCGTTTATGAAAAAATCAGAAAGGACGACTGGATTTACGGCGAGTCCCCGGATTTTGACGTCCGTTTCGAAAAGAAGCTGTCCTTCGGGAATGTAACCGTTTTCGCAGATATCTCCGGCGGAAAGGTCTCCCGCGCCAAAATTTATACGGACAGCCTTGCCGCCCTTGATTTTTCCCCGTGTGAAAAGTCGCTGGCGGGGCTGTTGTTCCGCGAGGACGCGCTGGTTGCCACAATTGAGAATTTTGTTCAAAACAAGGCTGGATTTTAGGCCAAAGAAACGGTATCCCATTTGGAAAGTAAGGGAAAGTATGGTATAATAATAAAAATGTTTCTTGTAGGGGACTTGCAGGTGAATGAGATGTTCAATTTAGACGATTGCCTCGCCTTTATAACCAGCCAAAGCGCGAAAATCTTTGCCGAATCGATGGAGCAGAAATTCCGGCCGTATAACATTACAAGGACCCAGTGGATCGCCATGTATTATATTGCGACGGGCGAGTCGATCACGCAGCGGGAACTGGCCGACAAAATGTCCGTAAAAGGTCCCACCGTGGTGCGGCTGCTTCAAAAATTAGAACAGGACGGCCTTTTGGTTCGTTCCGGCATTGATTCCGACAAGCGGGTTAAGCAGTTGGTACTTACGGAAAAGGGCACCCGCCTTTACCGCAGTTTGCTTCCTGTTGCGGAAAAATTTAAAAACGACACCATCGCGGGAATCAGCGAGGAAAATCTGCAAATTTTAAAAGATGCGCTCGATACAATGGTGAAAAACGCGCAGGAGAAAGAGCCGGAGGATTAACATCCCGTTTCCTTACATAAACCTTGTTCGCAGCGAAACAACTGCAAAAGTATGTTATTTTGCATGAAAAGAAACAACACAAAAGCACTGTCCGTCCGGGCGGTGCTTTTTTTGTGGCGGTAACCGACAGCATTGCGGAAAATAAAAAAAGAATTTTTAAAGACAGCCGCCGGTCTGGCCGAACCGGATTCTTTTATAATTCCCATAAATAATCTTATATTTTGCATATTTGAAATATTTTCCCTTGCCTCAGACCGATATAATAGAAAGAGAATCATTTTGTCAACCAAAAATCAAGAAACATGGAGGACGTTAAAATGCAGAAAACATTAAAAATCGGATGCGCAGAAGGAATTGTGGATACTTTTGGCGGAGAACTGATCTCTTATAAAAATGGTGGAAAAGAATATATCTGGACGGGCGACCCGAAATACTGGAGCGGGCATGCTCCGATTCTCTTTCCGTTTGTCAGCGCGCTGAAAGACGGGAAAGTTTTGTTTGACGGAAAAAGCTACTCCATGGCGGGGAAACATGGATTTGCGCGGAAAAGTCAGTTTGAACTGACGGAGTGCACGGATACAAAGGCCGTTTTCACACTGGTCTCCAATGACGTGACAAAGGCGCAGTACCCGTATGACTTTGTTCTTGCCGTTACGCATGAAATTTCCGACGCCGGGTACAAGACCACCTATTCGGTAAAAAACACGGGAAACGGCGCTATGCAGTTTTGCATCGGCGGACACGCCGGTTTTTGCGTTGACGGTTCGGCGGAAGATTATGAGCTGAAATTCGAGAAAGCGGAAGACCTCAACCTTTACTATACGGACGCCAACAGCCTGTTCAGCGAAAATTACAAATTTAAAAAACGCCTCGAATCCGACACCTTCCCGATCGTTTACAGCGACTTTGACGTTGACGCGCTCATTGCAAAGGATATCAAGAGCCGCAAAGTAAAGCTCGTAAAGAAAAACGACGGGACGGGAATCGAATTTGATTTTAACGGCTTTGAGGTTCTCGTATTGTGGACGCCGCCGAAAAAGCAGGCGCCGTTTCTCTGCCTGGAACCGTGGAACGGGCTTCCGGCGCTGACGGACGAAAGCGGCCGTTTCGAGGACAAGCCTTACCGGATTGTGCTTCCGGCCGGTTCCGAATATTCCGTCGGATACAAAGTTTCAGTTATTAAATAAAAAAGATTTTAATCAGCCAAAATTTTAAATTTCAATCGAAACAGCATACGGAGCATAACGCTCCAAGGAAATTACATATAACGCATGTAGAGAATTGATCAATTTATTCAAAAAACGCCGTTCGAAAGAGCGGCGTTTCTTTTTTGCACTTTTGCCGAAGGAATACAGCGGGACGGAAATGGACAACCTATTTTATACGCAATTTATTTTACACAAAACCAACGAACAGCCATCTTATGTCTCGGATTTTGGAATGGACGGTTCGTTTTTTAAAGGAGATGTTTCCAATGAGAAAAGTTGTTTTAGCCGGTGCCTGCCGTACCGCGATCGGAAAAATGGGCGGCACCCTCAGCAATACCCCCGCCGCCGAACTGGGCGCTGTCGTTATAAAAGAAGCCATTACCCGCGCGGGTGTTCAACCGGAACAGGTCGATCAGGTCTACATGGGGTGCGTAATTCAGGCCGCGCAGGGGCAGAACGTCGCGCGGCAGGCTTCCATTAAGGCGGGGCTTCCCGTTGAAGTTCCGGCCGTCACGGTGAACGTAGTCTGCGGCTCCGGCCTGGAATGCGTAAACACCGCCGCCCGCATGGTTGAAACCGGCGACGCCGACATCGTGGTGGCCGGGGGCACGGAAAATATGTCCATGGCGCCCTACGCCATCAAACAGGGGCGCTACGGTTACCGTTTAGGCAACGGCACCTTGATCGACACGATGGTAAACGACGCGCTATGGGACGCTTTTAACGATTACCACATGGGTATCACCGCCGAAAACGTGGCTGAAAAGTGGGGGCTTACCCGCCAGCAGCTTGACGAGTTCAGCGCCGCGACCCAGCAGAAAGCCTGCAAAGCCATTCTGGACGGCGAATATCGGGACGAGATCGTCCCCGTTCCCGTGAAGATGAAAAAGGATATTGTGATGTTCGACACCGACGAAGGCCCCCGCCCCGACACCACGGTAGAGGTCCTTGCAAAATTAAGGCCCGCCTTTAAGCCGGACGGCGTCGTTACCGCCGGAAACGCCTCCAACATTAACGACGGCGCGGCGGCGGTCGTAGTGATAAGCGAGGAGAAGGCCAAAGAGCTTGGCGTTCAGCCCATGGCGACGTGGGTGGCCGGTGCGCTGGGCGGCGTGGAACCGTCCATCATGGGCGTCGGCCCGGTTGCCGCCGTGAAAAAGGTGCTGGCAAAAACCGGCATGAAGGTGGAAGACTTCGACCTGCTCGAAACAAACGAAGCCTTCGCCGCCCAGAGTCTCGCCGTTATTAAAGAACTGAACCTCGACACGAGTAAAATTAACGTGAACGGCGGCGCAATTGCCCTCGGCCATCCGGTGGGCGCTTCCGGCTGCCGCATCCTGGTCACCCTGCTGCACGCCATGAAAAAGCGCGGCGCGAAAAAAGGCCTTGCTACCCTGTGTATCGGCGGCGGCATGGGCTGCGCAACGATTGTGGAAATGGAATAATTGAGAACGGGGAGGACTGCCGCTTGCATTTCTTTGTCCTTCCTATAACGAAAACAAAAGGGGCTTGAATCATATGGTTCAAGCCCTTTTCCCAATCAATGAAAAACAAAAAAATATATTGCAAAAAGCCGCTAAGTTTTTTATCTTATTTTCAGAAGCGGATACTTTCTATGAATTTTTTCTTGCCTGTGGAATTTGCATGGGATATACTTTTAAAGAAGCTTTATGGGAGGGATATCATGAACAAAGAATTATCGGAAATGACCTTGGAAGAACTGTGGCAGTTGTTTCCGATTATCCTGAAAGAGCATAATGAAAAATACAAAGACTGGTACGCCGCCGAAAAAGAGTATCTGCTGAACTGCATTGACGCAAAATACATAAAGCGCATCAATCATATTGGAAGCACCTCTGTGAAAGGGCTGATTGCAAAACCGACCGTTGATATCCTTCTGGAAATTTCGGATGACTGTGATCCCGAAGCACTGGAAAACACCCTGGCAAACAACGGCTGGCTGCTGATGTGGTCGTCATCCGGGCCGGAACTTGATCAGACTTACAACAAAGGATACACGAAAAACGGCTTTTCCGAAAAAATATACCACCTTCATGTACGGCATTTAGGCGACTGGGACGAGCTTTATTTCCGGGATTACCTCATGGAGCACCCCAACGTTGCGGCGGAATATGCGAAACTGAAACTTGCGCTCTTTCAGAAATTTGAGCATAATCGGGATGCCTATACGGACGCAAAGACCGGATTCGTGCAGCATTATTCAAAAATAGCCAAAGAAGCATATCGGAATCGTTATAAGCCGGAGGGCTGATGGCAGATTTAGCATGGGCAACCGCATAAAGGAAGGGGACGGAATCCGGTTTTTGCCGGACGCCGTCCCCTTCTATTTTTATTTTATCTAAGGATGGTTGCCAACGCTTTGCATCACTGGTTCCGGAACCGTGCCAAAAACTCTTTTGTACTTTCCTGTTTCGGGTTGCCGAAAAGCGCCGACGGCTCGCCTTCTTCGGCGACGACGCCGTCCTTCATGAAGACCACATGGGAGGAAACGTCGCGGGCGAAGGCCATTTCATGGGTAACGATCACCATGGTCATGCCTTCCTCCGCCAGTTCGCGCATAACCTCCAGCACTTCGCCGACCATCTGCGGGTCCAGCGCGCTGGTGGGTTCGTCGAAAAGCAGCATTTCCGGTTCCATTGCCAGCGCGCGGGCGATTGCCACACGCTGTTTCTGTCCGCCGGAGAGCTGGTTCGGTTTCGCGTTGATGTATTCCGCCATACCGACCTTGGAAAGGTATTTCAGCGCGGTTTCCTCCGCCGTTTTCCTGTCCTTTTTCAAAACCTTCGTAACGCCCGCCATGCAGTTTTCCAGCACGGTCATATTGTTGAACAGGTTAAACGACTGGAACACCATGCCAACCTTGGATCGGTAGGTATTGATGTTCGTCCCCTTCTCCGTAATATCCCCGCCGTGGAACAGAATCTGGCCGGAAGTCGGGGTTTCCAGCATGTTAATGCAGCGCAGGAGCGTGGATTTGCCCGAACCGGAAGCGCCGATGATGCAGATCACGTTGCCATGATACGTTTCAAAGTCGATATCTTTCAGCACCTGATGGCTGCCGAAGCTCTTGCTCAGGTGCCGCACCTGCAAAATGGGGGATTTTATTTCGCTCATATCTTTTCGCCTCCAAGGTGAACGGGGTTGTGTCCGGTCGGGTCCGCCATCATATCGCTTTTTACGAGCGAGTAGTAGCTGGAGCCGTCTATTTTGTGTTCGATCCAGCGCAGCAGGCGCGAGCAGGTGAAGGTCATGATAAAGTAGATAATGCAGATAATAAAGAAGACCTCAAAGTACCGCATGAACGCACCGGCGGCGGAGTTGCCGGAAAAATACAGTTCCGTAACCTGAATCACATTCAATACGGAGGTATCTTTGATATTAATGATGAGGTTGTTGCCGATCTGCGGCAGAATGTTGCGAAGAGTCTGCGGCATAACGACATACGCCATAGCCTGCCAGTGGGACATCCCGATGGCCTTGGCCCCCTCCGTCTGGCCGATATCGATCGAGCCGATGCCCCCGCGCACCGTTTCCGCCATATAGGCGCCGGTGTTGATGGAAACAACGAAAAATCCGGCGAACATGGGCGACATATCCATTTTAAAGAGCTGCATGGAACCGAAATACACAACCATCGCCTGTACGATCATCGGCGTGCCGCGGAAAATTTCTATGTAGGCGGCAAGGATAAATTGCAGGAGCCCGTGCCCTATTTTTGCAAACAGGTTTGCATTTTTACGGATGGGGAGCGTCCGCAGGACACCGACCAGAAGGCCGATCACGCAGCCGATCAGCGTGCCGACCAGCGCCAGCTGGAGCGTTACGCCCGCGCCGTGAAGAAAGATCGCTCCGTACTTATGCAGGATTAAAAAGACCCAACCGAAGAAATCATTATCACTGGGAAGATTCATAGATGACAACTCACTTCCTGTATTCTCGCATTACTGCGCCAAGGGCTGCTTTGCGATTGCGTCCTGCATGATTTTGTCGCGGTCGGCCTCGCTGATGCCGGAAAGGGCCTTGTTGACGGCGGCCTTTAATTCCGGATTCGATTTGGAAACCGCGATACCGAGGTTCACGTCCGCATCCGTGGCCTTAAAGCCGTTTCCGTCCTGAAAGTCGAGCATGACCAGCTTCTTGTTCGCGTACACGGCGCCCATTGCGGTGGGCTTGTCCGTTACAAAAACATCGGTTTTGCCGGAAGTCAGGGATACGATCAGCGCGGGAACATTCTTCATTGCAGGCTGGATAGCTGCGTCCGGAATCTGCTTAAGCATGTCATACCAGACGGTGTTTTGCTGGGAGGTACAGGAAGCGCCTTTCAGGTCCTCCACGCTTTTTGCGGAGGCATATTTGCTGTCGGAGCGCACCAGCGCGTAGATGGTGGCTTTGTAATACGGGTCGGTGAAATCAACGGTTTTCTTGCGTTCTTCGGTAATGCTCATACCGGCGATGACCGCGTCCAGTTTGCCGGAAACAACGCTCGGCGCAAGGCCGTCCCACTCCGTTTTCACAATTTGCAGGTCATAACCGATGGAATCGGCGATTTTTTTGGCCATCATAACGTCGTATCCGTTGGTGTATTCGCCGCTGCTGTTGGCAATCGGGATCGCGCCGTTGGAATTGTCCGCCTGCGTCCAGTTGTAGGGCGCGTAGTTGCACTCCATCCCCACCTTCAGCACTTTTTTGGAACCGTCTGCGGCCGGTGCTGCCGTCTCGGACTTCGTGCAGCCGGCCATGGTTATCAGTCCCGCCGTTAGTACCGCGCAGAGCAGCACGGGTAAAATTCTTTTTGTAAATTTCATAAGTTTTACTCCTATCTGTCATCAAATGAATCCTGTTTCCCGATGGAAATGCGACCGGCGCCATAAATATGGCGCCGGGCAAAACCTGTATCGAAAATTGGGGGGAACGTCATAATTGAATTTAGGTAATAGGGTATTTCAAAGTTCTTATGTTTGCTTTTTGATCAGACCGGAAGCATACCGGAAATCGCCGTAAACGTAAGGCCGAGAACCGTCATGACGATGAACAGCTTCCAGCAGGTCTTCCACCACTGCTGGAAAGAAATTTTGCATACCGCAAGACCTGCAACCGTCATACCGGCGGTCGGGCTGATGGTGTTGATGCACTGGTTTGCATACTGGAGGCAGGTAACCGACGCTTCGGGGTTCACGCCCATCAGTCTGGTAAGAGGAGCCATAACCGGAATGGTAAGGGCAGCCTGGCCGGAGGAGGAAGGAATCAGCAGGGCGATCAGGCTCTGTGCAAAGTACATCATGGTCGTGAAGATCACGGTCGGAACACCCTGCAGGGAAGTTGCCAATCCGTTCAGAATGGTGTCGATAATCAGGCCGTTTTCCGCAACGTAAAGAATTCCGCGGGCAATGCCGATAATGACGGCCGCATAAGCAAAATCCTTTAAACCGATTACAAACTGATCCGCAATGTCTTTTTCTTTCAGACCGCCGATGATTCCGGCAGCCAGTCCCATTCCAAGGAAGACCATGGAGATCTCATCCATATACCATCCGAACTTTACAAGGCCGAAAATAATGAGACCCATGCCGATTGTGAAGGTAAGAAGAACGAGCTTCTGCCGTACTGTGAATTCACTCTCTTCTTCCTGTGTATCCACAAGGAATTCTTCTTTTTTTGCGATATCGTCGCGATACGTGATGGAGCTTTCCGGGTTCTTTTGGACTTTCTTGGCATACCACATGACGAACACGATACCGACCGCCATGAAAATAATCCACTGGATAAAGCGGAATCCAAGCTGCGGATTGCCGGCGATCCCCGCGATTCCCTGCGCAATCAATACGTTGAACGGGTTCGTTGTGGAGGCGCAGTATCCTAACTGCGGCCCCAGGAAAACGATCATAAACGCCGTCATGGAGTCGTACCCCATGCCCATAATGATCGGCATAAAGATGGCATAGAACGGAAGCGCTTCTTCGGACATGCCGAAAGACGTACCGCCAAGCCCGAACAAAAGCATGGAAATCGGGATAATCAGAATTGCTTTTCCGTGAAGCTTCTTTACCACGCGCTTCATACCGGCGTTAATCGCGCCCGTTGTGTTGATGATCTGGAAGGTGCCGCCGATCAGCAGGACAAACGCCACAACATCGGAAGCCGCCTGAATCCCCTTGGTAGGCGCCTGAAGGATATCGGCGATTCCCTGGCGGTGGTCGGTGCCGTCCTCGTCCACCTTCGGAACAGTATGATACGTTCCGGCGATGGCAATCGAACGGGTGCCGGCCGCTGTTTCAACTTCTTTGCGGTCAAATTCGCCGCTGGGCACGAACCATGTGAGAATAGCAACAAAAACAATGAGCATAAAGGCAATGGTGTAAACATGGGGCAGTGTGAACTTTTTCTTTTTTAATAGAGCTGAAGTTCCCGTAGACATAATTCTCCTCCTTAAAATCAGTTCCGCTTTCTGTGAGTGCGAGCGACGTCGTAATCGTATTAGCATGTCATATGTCGTAATACATCGTCATATAGAGATTAGCAATTTTCACATGGAATGTCAAGACCGATTTAACAGATTTGTTGATTTATTAAAAAATTCGTTCACATTTTCGTCATATCCGTCACTTTATTTGTCCCATATGAATCATTAACCTGTATCTCTTTCATTTTTTGCCTGTTTCCCCTTTTCTATACGGGAGAATCCGGTCCGTTTATAAAAGATCGTTTTAACAGAAATTCAGGAGAAAGAAACCCAGGTAGGTTTTTTTTGCACAAAAAAACAGCATTCCCGGAAAAGAATGACTTTTCAGGGAATGCTGCGGTTCTATTTTGTACAAATCAGGGAAGATTGAAGATATACCGGCTGCCGACAATATACTGCCTGCCGATATGTACCGGGCGGTTATTCGAGTCCATGATGTTCGCGATCATATAAAAAAGCGGCTCGCCGAGCGAAACATGGAGCAGCTTGGCCGTATAAGCGGTAGCGCGCACCAGTTCCAGCGTACAGGTTTCGGAACCGGCGGGATAGATTCCTTTTTTGTTCAGAAGGGTATATAACGAACTGTCCAGCTTTTCTTCGAGCAGAAATTCGTAGCCCTTGATTGGAAAATAGTTGTTTTCCAGCATGATGGGGTCGCCGTCCGCCGTCAGCACTCTTTGCGTAAAAATGATTTTGTCGTTGCTTCCGTGGTTTAAAAAGGCCTTTTCGTCCACGCCGGGCTTGATGATTTTCCGGTCAATCAGGGTATGCCCCGGCTTCATACCGCACGCAATGCAGGCGTTTCTAAAGCTTAAAACATTTTCGATTTTCCGCTTGAGCTTGGGCTTGTTTACGAAAGTGCCCTTCCCCTGTTTTTTCACGAGGTAGCCTTCCGTAACAAGCTCCTCCACCGCCTTGCGCACCGTAATGCGGCTGATGGAGTAGATATTCATAAATTCGGGTTCGCTTGGAATCTTATCGCCGTACCGGAATTCCCCGATGTCAATTTTCCTCTTAATTTCTTCCATTAGCTGTTGATACAGCGGAGTTTGTGACTCTATATTTAAAGAAAGATCCATAAAACTTATCCTCTCAATAACTTTCCTAGAATAACGTCCTAATTCAACTTATATTCATTATAATATATATTTTAGTTCTTTACAATCTATTTTTAATTCAAATATGGAAATATTTCCTTTAAAAATAGCTGGATTCTCCAGGATTCGTTACAATAGATTAAATTATATTTATAAATTATACAAATTTAATGATTGTATTCCGGGAATTCATATGCTATATTATAAGAGTAATCGTAGAATGAAATTGTTGAAATTGGTTCGTATGCTCGTTTTGCCCGGTGCAGAATGGGCAATTTTCTTAGCCCTTCATATGTCGTTCTAGCACGTCATATTGTTGAAGATGTTGGAGGTACAAAAATGTCCTGGATAAAGGATTTATTTCACACGGAAAAACCGATTATCGGGCTGCTGCATTTAAGAGCATTACCCGGTGACCCCTCGTTTTACATAAACAGCAGCTCCATGGGCGAGGTAATCAAGCGGGCAAAGGCGGATTTAAAGGCATTGCAGGACGGCGGCGTGGACGGCGTTCTGATTACCAATGAATTCAGCCTGCCGTACCAGAAAAAAGTTTCCGCCGTTACCTTGGCGGCAATGGGCCGCGTGGTCGGCGCGCTGGCGGACGACCTGAAAATCCCCTACGGCGTGGAGGCGATTTACGACCCGGACGCCACCATCGAAATCTGCGCCGCAACCGACGCGCAGTTTACCCGGTGCATGTTCACCGGCGGCTGGGTGGGCGACCTTGGCGTGGTCGACCGCGACATCGGGGAAACCATGCGGTTAAAAAGCGCACTCCGGCTCGATAATCTGCGCCTTACGTATTTTATTAACGGCGAAGGCGAAGTATATCTGAATGACCGGAGCCTTTCGAGCATTACACAGACCATGATTTTCAACTGCGCGCCGGACTGCCTTGTGGTGGCGGGAGGAATGGCGGGAAGCGGGCCGGAAACATCCCTGCTCGCCCAGATAAAAGCCGCCGCGGGCGAAACGCCGGTGTTCTGCGGAACCGGCTGCAACATCAGCAATGTGGAATCCGTCCTTCGTATCGCGGACGGCTCCTATGTCGGCACAACATTTAAGGAAAACGGGGAATTCGACGGGAAAATCGACGGAAACCGCGTTTCCGAATTCATGAAAAAAGTACACGCATTCCGAAAAGATTTATAATGGGTCATAATGGAAAAGAGGATAGAAATGAACTCTCAATTTTTCATGGGAATTGACGTCGGTACCAATGAAACGAAAGGTGTTCTGATTGATGCGGACTGTAAAGTCGTTGCGTTCCAGTCGAAAACGCACGATATTGAAAATCCGCGCCCGAACTTTTTCGAGCATGACGCGGAAAAAATCTGGTGGGGCGACGTTTGTGCCGTAAGCCGCGCGCTGCTTGCGAAATCCGGGATTCCGCCCGCAAAGGTCGCCTGCCTCGGCATCAGCGCGCTGGGGTGCGACTGCGTTCCGGTGGACGAAAACTGCACGCCGCTCTGTAAAGCGATTCTGTACGGGATCGATTCCCGGAGCCACAAGGAAATGGATTACCTGAACGAGTACTACGGAGAGGACGCGGAAGCCGTCTTTGGGCATCCCATTTGTTCCTCCGACATCGCCCCGAAAATCCTGTGGATTAAAAACAATCTTTTCGAGGTTTACACGAAAACCTATAAATTTCTGACCGCGTCGTCCTATATCACGGCGAAGCTGACCGGGCGTTACTGCATTGATAAATATCTGGCGGAAGATTTCGCCCCGCTGTATGACTTGAAAACCAACTCCGTAGACGAAAAAATGTGCGGCATGTTCTGCAAACCGTCCCAGCTGGCGGAGGTCATGAAGGCAACCGAGATTGCCGGCGGCGTCACCGCGCAGGCGGCGGCGGAAACCGGGCTTCAGGAGGGTACCAGCGTCCTTGTGGGCACCGGGGACTCCGGCGCCGAAGCGATCAGCACCGGCGTGTTCCAGCCCGGCGATATCATGGTTCAGCTCGGCTCCTCCTGCTATTTTGTTTATCTTGCGGACAAGCTTATCCACGACAGCAGGGTCTGGCCGGGTACGTTTATCATTCCGGACACGTACAGCGTCTGCGCCGGTACCAATACGGCGGGAACCCTGACAAAATGGTTCCGCGACAACCTGTATTTCGATCTGGCCGCGGTGCAGGCGGCGGGCGGCGAGAATGCGTTTGCCGCAATGGTGAAGGACATTGAAGCCATCCCCGCGGGCAGCGACGGGCTGATTACCCTGCCCTATTTCGCCGGGGAAAGAACGCCCCTGAACGACCCGTTTGCAAAGGGAATGTTCTTCGGCCTCAATCTCAGCCATACCCGGTCGCATCTTTACAAATCCGCGCTGGAAGGCATCGGTTACTCCATTGCGCAGCATTTTGATATTCTGGAAGAGAACCATCTGCCCGTCAAAAAGATTATGGCGGTCGGCGGCGGAACGCAAAACCGGGTCTGGCTGCAAGTCGTGGCGGACATCCTCGGCAAAACGGTCTGCACGTCCAGCATCACCTTCGGCGCTTCGTACGGCGACGCCCTTATGGCCGCTCTGGCCGCGGGAGCCTATCAAAGCTGGGGCGAACTGGAAAAGGTGATGAAACCGGCGATGGAAATCAAGCCGAATATGGAAAACCACGCGGTTTATCAAAAGAACCGCAAAATATTCGACGGACTGTATGCCGCAACAAAAGACCTGATGCATACTTTATAAAACGCAAAGGGCGTGATACCGATTCCGAAACAGTACTTATTTTTTGATATTGACGGTACGATCGCTGAAAACGACAACGCTCCCTCCAGACTGACAAAGTATGCCTTGCGGCAGCTTCGCCTGAAGGGCCACCGTATCTTTATCTGTACCGGCCGGACCCTGTGCGACGTATATCCCGCGATTACATCGATCGGTTTTCACGGGATTATTTCGGGAGCGGGCGCCAATATCACCCTGGAAGAAAAAACGCTGTTCCAAAGTACCATCCCGCGCGCTTTGCTGAAGGAAACCGTGTCCAGAATGCTCGCCCACAACATCTCCGGCGTTTTGGAAGGCACGAAGCAAATGTATATTGTAAAAGGGGAAACGCCGCTGGGATGGCACATCCCCATGCCGGTCATCTGCCGCTTGGAACAGCTCGGAATCGCGCAGAATATTGAGAAGTTTACCCTGCATATGCAGAACCCCGCGCAGATTGACCCCATAAAAGACTTTTTAGAACGGTATTATGACCTTTACTCCCATGAGGACGGGACGTTTTGCGAGCTCGTCCGCAAAGGCTGCAACAAAGGCTCGGCCATTACCCGCATCCTCGGGTATTATCATACACAGCCGCAGAATGCGGTCGCCTTTGGAGACAGCCTGAATGACTGCACCATGTTCGAAAGCGTGGGAACAGCCGTCGCCATGGGGAACGCACCCCAGGCGCTTTTGGATATTGCCGCCATGGTTACCGGAACCATCCGGCAGGAAGGCGTTTACCACGCGCTTGCACAGCTCCATTTCATTGAAGAATGTCCACAGATGAAGAACGACGAGGTATAAAAATGGGATATTGTGTGATTTGCGGAAACGAAACGCAAAACAAAGGAGACATCCATGTGGGAACTCCCCGCGCCGAACAGCCGGACCCTGCGCACAGCTTTGCATTCGACGACAGCCTTTACAGCGATTATGTTTGTGCGGGCTGTATCAATAAGAAGCTGAGCCGCGACTTTTCGGGGCTGGGCCTGTATCTGTTCCTCGAGCTTCTCTGGTTTAAAGTAGCCCAGAACGGGTTTTCAAATATCTGGGGGATTCTGTCCTTTCTGGTTGCGACCGCCGCCCTGATCCGGATTCTGCTGGTTCTGGCGCGCAAATTCATGCAAAGATTTTTCAGTGAAAAGGCGATTCCCCCGCTTCTTGACTGGGGGGAAGACCGGGAAGAAACGGCAAGCGCCCTGCTGAAGCAGAAAATGCTGGCTGAATTTCAGGCGGAAGGAAAACGGGTTCAGACGCTTTCCGAATACAAATCCGGCAAAAAGGTTCCCCGCTGAACGAATACACTCCTGTTTGTCCGTCCTTTCTTAAAACGGCAAAAGGCCGGCACCCCTTTTCGGAGGGTGCCGGCCTTTTGTCGACTGTGCGAACAGTGTTTCGGTTATTTTAAAATTTCTTTCACCCTGTTCCCGATTCCTTCGCAAAGCGCCGCATGATGCTGCGGATCGTAATGGATTTTATCGCAGCCGAGGCCTTTTACATAGTCGGCCGCATCCAGGAAATGACAGCCGAACCGCTCCGCAAGCTCCTGATAAATCGGCGCAAGCCTGCGGCTTTTTTCGATCGACTGCGCAGTAAACTCCACCGAATCGGTTTCCCCGATGGGAACCGGCGCGACGATCATAATCTGCGGCTTCTGCTCGCGGAACTGGAAATACCCCGTGATTTTCATCACTACTTCTTCCATCCCGTAGCCGATTTCCTCCGCGCATACGTGGTAGCGCTCTTTTATATCGTTGGTGCCCAGCATGATGATGATTAAATCGACAGGGGAATGGCTCATTACGCAGGGAAGGATATAATCCAGCCCCTTGCGGTAGGGTTCAATATCGTCGCCGAAAGCGGTGGTGCGGCCGTTCAGCCCTTCCTCCACCACATAATAGCCTTCTCCCAGCAGCTTTTGAAGCCTGCCCGGCCAGCGCACATCGCGGGGATAGCGTTCGCCGGAGCCGGGAATATAACCGTAGGTATTGGAATCGCCGAAGCAAAGAATTGTTTTCACCGAATTCACTCCATGTATTTCGTACTTTTTAAGAAAGGCTTATTCTCCCATAACCTCTACAAAAATGCGGCGTGCCTGAGGGCCGTCGAATTCCACAAGATAAATATCCTGCGCGCCTCCGCAGACTATTGTACCATCAATCACCGGAAAAAGGCAATGATTCCCGCTGAACATACTCTTGATATGGCCGGTAGAATTATTGCCGGTCGCTCCGTAACTGGGCAGAAAATGCGCATGCGCGTAAGGCGCTTCCAGCGGAACAATTTTGCTGAGCGTGTCGGCAATATCCACTTCCACGCAGGGAAGCCCTTCATTAACCATGATTCCGGTCGTCGTATGGGCGGTGATCACCGCCACCATCCCGTTTTTTACCCCGCTGTTTTCCACAATCCGATGAACCTGCCCGGTGATGTTAATAAATTCTTCCACTTTATGGCTCATTGTTTGAATCGTTTCAAGTACCACCATTATGCTTCCCCCTTCAAAAACCGGATTGCGTTTCCGCTGTAAAGCGCTTCCCTCGCATAATCACGCATGGGTATTTTGTCCAGCGCACGTTTAATCTTAAATGCGCGGAACCGGGGGCCATTGGATGCAAACAGCACTTGCTTATAGAAGCTGCGTTCAAACCAGAGCGGCCCCATATCCACCGTAAACACCCGCGCAATCGATTCTTCCGGAGAATCCAAATACAGTACGGACGTATCCGTATAGATATTCGGATATTTGATCATCAGCATAACCATCTCGCGTACCCACGGCCAGGCAAAATGGGCGAGGCAAATACGCAGATCCGGATGGTTTATCGCTACTTCTTCGAACGCGACCGGGTGGCAGTATTTTGTGGGGGTGTTGGGTTCCCAGGACAAGCCTGCGTGAAAGAGGATCGGTTTATTGTACTCGATACATTTCTGATAAATCGGCTCCATAAACGCATCAGTAGGATAGAATTTTTGCTTGGCGGGATGAAGCTTCAGGCCCTCGAGCTTTAAGGTTCCAAAAGCATAATCCAAAACCTCCAGCGCATCTTCCCTGTGCGGGTCCACACTGGCAAAACCAATAAACCGTTCCGGGTGGACCGATACAATTTTCGCAATCTGATCGTTATTAACAACCCATCCCCCCGCTGTGGTCGTTAAATCCAATGGGAGCAGCGCGGCTTTATCCACCGAGCCGGCCTCCATTTCGGCAAACAACTCGTCGAAGCGCATCGGGCCTTGCTTCCACACGCCGAATGTATCTTTGCGAAAGCCAAGCTCCTTTTCATTTTCGCAGATGATATCGTAAAATATGGGGTGAATATGCATATCAATCAGCATTTTTATTCCCTCGTTTCTTTAATACGGTTCAAACTGTGCAACGACTTTTGACGAAACCTCCGCGCCTTTTTTCATGCATTCCGGAATGTCCCAGCCGTAGATAATCCCGTAGGTGTACCCTGCGATATAACTGTCGCCCGCTCCCACGGTATTCACCACTTTCGCGGGCACAATTCCATAACGGTAAAGATGCTTACCGTCCCAGCTGATGCTTCCATTCTCTCCTAAAGTCGCGGTTACGATTTCAGGCCCATAGCTTTGTATTTTCCGAATCCAGTTTTCAATATACGCATCGTCCTGCTCATAAGAGAGGAACACATAGTCCACATAGGGGAAAATCTCTTCACAACGGTATTCCGGGTCCGCTGAAAAGGTGGAAAAATCCATTACAACTTTCACGCCCGCCTGGTGGAATTCCGGTAAATGGTCTAAAATTTTTCCGAATAAATCGGTGTGCATGTAATCATGGCCTTTGATAAATTCGATTTCTTCATCGGTTAAAGAATAATTTGCCATGACGCCTTCAATTTCCTGAAGATGGACGCGATCGGTACCGTTTTTCAGTTCCATCATCATTTTACAGGTGTCTCCCGGTTCCGTCCTTAAATGGGAAACGTCTATGCCTTCTTTTTGCAGGGCCTCTTTCATCCGTGTTCCATACTGATCCGTACCGACAACACTGACGATGGAAACCGGAATCCCCATCCTGCTCAGGTGCACACCCCAGTCCACCCCGTTTCCGGTCGGATAGAATTTATTCAGTTTTTCATAGACATCCGCGCAGCAAAAACCGACACCGGTAACCTTTACCATGACATTACTCCTCCCTTTTTAGAAAAGGGTAAAATGGAAAACCATTTTACCCTTCATTCCGAATTTTATTCGTAGATTTTCCCGTGGCCCCAGGCTCCGGCCATCCCGCAGACCTTGGAAGCGAACCCCGCGGCTTTTTCCAGGCATTCCGCTATCGCATTCTGGTCGGCTTTTTCTTCCTTTACCTTTTCCATATAGCTGACAAGGAAGGAGGTGAGCAGGCTGTCGCCCGCGCCCATGGTGTCCACCATCTTCTCCACGGGCAGCGCGCGCTGCTTATAGAAGCGGCTGCCGTCAAAGGCAATGCAGCCTTCGGCCCCGCGGCTGGCAACCGCAATTTTCACGCCGTAGCCGGTCACCTTTTTCAGGTGCTCCTCAATGGCGCTTTCGGGCATTTCACTGCACGACATAAACGCATAATCCACCAGCGGGGCAACCTGCTCATAATATTCGGGCGTGGAGTCATCCGAAAAGTCAAAGGAGATCGGGATTCCCGCCTCTTTGATTTTTGGAAGCTGGCGCTCGGTAAAGCAGTAATTTCCGCTGTGCACCAAGTCGAATTGTTTCATATATTCCAAATCGAAGCGGTCGAGCACGTACAGGGTTTCGCCGCGGATTCCGCCTTCGTTTGAACCCAGAAAGACGCGGTCGTTGTTAATAACGGTAGCGCGGGCACAGCCGTTTTCGCCCACGAGCTGTTTGCATTTCATCGTTTCGATTCCTTCCTGCCGAAGGGATTCGATGACATGCTCCGCTTCTTTATCGTCGCCGAAATAGCCCATATAGGCGCTCCGCTCGGCGCCGAACATTTTCGCGTAAACCGCGAAATTCACGGCGTTTCCGCCGGGATACATTGTTTTAATATGCTCATATTTGTCGACGACGTTGTCGCCAAAACCGAGAACTTTTACCTTATACTCCGCCATTTGTCCACCTTTTCTCCGCGCGTTCTATAATCTTTTGTAACTGCCTGCGGATTTCGCGCGGCAAATTCCGCAGGCAGATTTTTTATCCTATAAAACTTAGTAAGCAACAACGCCCATGTAGCGGCGCGTTTCCACCGGATGGTTATGCTTCTTTGCCAAAGCCTCGCGGAATTCGCAGTTCATGGCGTAGAACAGAATCGGATTGAAGTAGTCCACAACATCCGGGTCAATTTTATCCATTCCCAGCTCCAGCGCATCCAGAACCATGAGCTTATCCGTATGGGTTTTCAGGAAGTCTTCGGCGCGCTGATCCATTACGCGGCATTTTCCGGCGGATTTCTGAAGGAAATAGAACACGCCTTTTTCCGTGCACTCAAACGGGCCGTGGAAATATTCGCCGGAGTGGAGGTACGCGCAGTTTTTCCACTGCATTTCCATGAGAGAGCAGATGGAAAACCCGTAGGCCTGGGAGAAAGCGGTGCCGCTGCCTAAAATATAGAAGAAAGGCTCCTCCCCGTATTTTTCCGCAAATTCCCGCGTCATTCCGCTGTTCACCTTGGCAACAGCGCCTTTGATAATCTCGTCCATCCTGGAAACAGCGTCCATCATCTTCCCGTGGTTTGCAAAGCCCTCCTGCGCGGCGAGCAGTTCACTTGCCAGCGCAAGCGTAATGCAGCCCGGCGTTTCGCTTACCGAAACGCCTTCGCCCCATGGGTATACCCAGGAAATGAACTCCGGATGATCGCAGGCAGAACCGGCCTTGTCCGTTAAGGTGATTACGGCCGCGCCTCGCTCTTTTGCCAAATGGGAGGCATCTACCGTTTCCTTCGTATTGCCGGAGTGCGAGCAGGCAATGACAAGGCTGTCTTTGCCAAGCTTTTTGGGAGCGGCAATGATGAATTCCTTGCTGGTATACCAGCCGGACTCAATCGTGGAAGATTCGGCGTTCATCATATAGTGCGCGGGATATAAGTCGATTAAGGAGCCGCCGCAGGCAACCCAATACACCTGTTTTATCCGGCCCTTCTCCTTTAATACGTCTGTTATTACATTCTTTGCGTTCATTTTATTTCCTCCAAAAATATTGTTATATGGAAACAGAAATTAATCCATATACCTTTCAAAATTTCGCATGTTGCGTAAATCGTGTCCGGCGGGATCCGCGTAGTACCGGCCGTCGGTAATTTCCTGCCCGAGATACCCCTCGTAATGGTAATCATTCAGGGTTTGAATGAATTTTCCGAGGTGGTGCTTCCCGTCACCCCAGATCAGGTGCCCATAGGGTTCGCCGTCGATAAAATGCATATGCCGGATGTCGCCGCCGAACACCTTGAACCAATCCTCCAGCGTTTCCCCCGCCACGCCCATGGCGCAGGTATCCACCATCACTTTAAAGTTCGGATGGTTTACCTCGCCGAACATCCGCTTCGCGCTTTCAAGATTGATAACAAGCTGGGATTCCTCCGGCCGTATGGATTCCATAACCAGCGTAATGTCCTCCCGCGCGGCAATGTCCGATAAGCGGCGCAGCATCTCCCGCGAGCGCTTCCACGCTTCTTCCTTATCCTCATTCCAATAGCCCCAGCCGGAATTGACCTCCATATACCTGCACCCCAGTTCCGCGGCCACGCGGATTCCGTTTGCGAAATAGCGGAAGCTCCGTTCCCTGTGGGCAGGCTCCTTCGCGGCAAACTGATAGGGATAGGTGCAGTTTTCGGGGGTAAGCACCTGCACGGTCAGGCCGCGGTCCTTTATCTTTTTGCCGACCGCCTTTGTATCGGAATACGTCATATGATCCAGCCAGAAATGCGGCGCGGCACACCAAAGCTCAATCGTTTTAAAGCCGGCGCGCTGCTGGGCGTCCAGAAAATAATCAAGGGAATAGTTGATATAGTGGATATTCATACCCGCTACCTGTTCACGCCGAATCGTTGCCAAACCAGTTACCTTCTTTCTCAATCTACAAAATAGGGTTCAAAAGCCCTGAAATTACGAAGATCCGCCGCCTCGGGGTCATCCAAATAGTGGCCGTCCGTAATTTTCTGGCTGAGGTATCCCTCGTAATGGAAGTCATTGAGCACCTGAATATACCGGTCCAAAGGATATAATCCGTCTCCCCAGACAAGATGCCCGTAGGGCCGCCCATCCGTAAAGTGGCAGTGTACAATCTCTTTGCCGAACGTTTCAAACCACTGGCGGGGCGTCTCCCCGGCAACCCCCATCGCAGCCGTATCCAGCGCAACCTTTACCCCGGGATGATTGACATCTTTATAAAGACGTTCCAGTTCCGACAGCGTGTTGATGATTCTCGCCTGTTCGGGGCATGCCGTCTCCACAGCGAGGGTCACGCCGTTTTCAGCGGCCACGGGGCCAAGCTCGGCAAGGCTTTTTACCGCGCGCTCATAAGTAGCCTTCGGGTCTTCATCCCAGGTGCCTCCCAGGCAGCTGATCGGCATGATTTCTGCCCCCAGTTCGCCGGCCGCTTTGATTCCCTGCTTAAAATATTCCATGCTTCGTTTATGAAATGCCGGATCGGGCGAGCACAGAAGAAAGTGATATGCCGCACATTCCGGAGTAAAAGCCACGATTTTCAGGCCATGATCTTCCACCTTTTTGCGGATTTCTCCGGTATCCTCAAATCCGGTATAATCCATTAAAAAGTGCGGAGCGGCTCCAAGCAGCTCGATTGTTTGAAAACCTGCATTCTGCTGTACTTTCAGAAAATAGTCCAGCGGGTAATAGACATAATGGGCATTCATACCCGTAACCTGTTTTCTTTTTAAATGAGCCACGATAAATCCCCCTTTACCTTAATGTGTTGTGCACAATCCGTCCGTCCGAAATGGTAAGGCAAACCTTTGCATCACGGATTTTTTCAACAGGCGTGTGGAAAACATCCGCGTCCAGTACGGCGATATCCGCCAGCTTTCCAACCTCCAGCGTGCCAAGGCGGTCTTCGTTATAGCAATTGTACTGCCCGTTTATTGTCCATGCGGTAAGGATTTCCTGCACCGTGAGCATATTCTGCCGGTTAAAGCTTTCCCCGTCCTTGAAATAGCCGCCCACCGCGCAGTAAATGGATTCCGGGATATCCGGAATCAGGAGCGGAAGGTCCGTACCGCAGGTTACGCAGACCCCGCTGTCCCACATTTTACGGCGGTTCCAGTAGTTTTTGCCGCGGTCTCCGCCTAGCTGGGTTGCAATCATGTCCAGAATGTCCTGCTTCTTATCCAGCGATTGAATCTGCGGATAAACCTCCGCGATAACGCCCAGCCTGCCCATACGCTCCAGATCGGCGGGATTCGAGTATTCCAAATCGGTAATGGCATGGCGGTTTTTCAGCCTGCCGTTTACTTTTTCACATTTTTCATAAAGATCGACCGTATGGCGGACGGCCCCGTCGCCCTGGCAGTGCAGGGAATAGCGGAAACCGTGCCGGTCCGCTTCCAGCGTTTCCTTTTCGATCAGCTCCCACTCCACAGGAACAAGGCAGGTCGTTTCCGGCTTGGAGGCGTAGGGCTCGATCAGCTCGCCCAAAAAGCGGGCGATTCCGCGGTCGGTCATGCGGTTAAAGCCTTCAAAGCGGACAAAATCGCCCTTGAATTTTTCCCGCATCGCTTCGCCGTGGGCGAGATTGATTCCCTCCCCGACCGGCTGTGACATAAAGGCCACGCGCATGTTCAGGCGGTCTTCTTTTTCCAGACGCTCCATTACGTCCGTAAAGCCGTAGTACGTGTCGAAGCTCATTTCCTTAATGGCGGTTACGCCGCGTTCGTTCAGCATCTGTATGTAATCCAGATACTTCTGCTCAATGCCCTCTTCATTCAAATATTCGGGCATCATGCGGTAAATTTTTTCGGCGTAGCATTCTTCGGGCGTAAATCCGTATTGATCGCGCGCCGCCTGATTCATCCAGCAGGTATCGCGGTCGAAGGTAAAGATCACGACCGGTAAATCCGGGAATTCTTTGCTGAGCAAATCTTCCCCGCTGTACTGAAAATCGGCGGGTTCCCAGCAATGGCCGAAAACGGGCTTATCGGCAGGCCGGTTTTCCCGATATTTCTGAATGGCGGCGATTCCTTCCACATCCGAGCGGATTCCCGTAAAGTCAATTCCGATACTGCGCAGAACATAGCCTGTAAAAAAGGTGTGATTGTCCACAAAACCCGGGGTAACAACCCTTCTGCCAAGGTCAATCACGTGCCTTGCCTTCTGAACCCAGACTTCTGATTCGCTTCGCGGGCCAATCGCGAAAATCCGGTTTCCTTTTACCACAAGGAATCCATCCAACGGCTTTTCTCCCGTCGCTGTAAAAATATTCTTCGACAGCAACACCAGAAACTCTTCTCTTTCAGTTCGCATAAAATCCACCGCTTTCTTCATATGTTACTGTAACATACTATATCATACTATAACGTTATACGACAAGTAATAGATTGCCAAAATATTTTTCGCTTTTTTGTGGAGTTTGTTTATTTCGGCAGGATTTATGAAAGCGCTGGGATGAAAAATTGTTATATTCCGGAAAAATGGATTGTATGATGGGTTCAGCAGGCAATATTTCCGCTTCGATTCACTAAGGCTAGAGAGGATTTCCGCGCGCATTTCTTCCGGAAAAACAAACCATACCATAAAAACGCCCCCAAATCACGCTTACGATTTGAGGGCGTTTCAATCCGTGTTTTTCGATCAACAAGCTGTATAATATTCCATAAAAATTACCATTTGTCGTGATGGATTCTCGCTTTGTCGAAGCGGCCGGCCGGTTCTTTGTGCTCGGCGGGGTATCCCACCGACACGATGGAAAACGGATAGACGGTGTCGGGCAGGCCCAGCAGCTCTTTCAGGCCGTCCATCCGGTCTTTTTCCGGGTAAACACCCAGCCAAACCGCGCCAAGGCCCTTTTCCTGCGCCGTAATCAGGATATTTTCGGTGGCCGCGGCGCAGTCCTGCACCCAAAGCCCTTTGAATTTCTCCCTCGAAACATCCCCGCAGACGAGAATTGCCGCGGCCGCACCCGGCAGCATCTGGGAATAAGGATGAATCTTCGTAATCTTTTCACGCAGCTCCTGATCGCGTACAACAACAAACTCCCACGGCTGTTCATTCCCGCCGGAGGGGGCCGCCATCGCCGCCCGCAGCAGGTCTTCGACCAACGCGTCGCTGACTTTTTCGCCCGTATACCTGCGGATACTTCTTCTCTCTAAAATTGCATTCATTTCCATACCTCCTGATTGCAGTTTCTAACTTATGATATTATAATAAATAGTAATTTCAGGAAAATCAATACCGTTTGCTATGATCTTTCCCTTGAACAGCGTTCTTTTATGCGGCAAATAAAAAGGAGGCGGTAATACGCCCCCCTTTTTCACTTTAAAGATTGCTTTTTTACCATGTCCAATTCCTGTTTCATTTGTACAATTTCCGCTTCCCGGCTTTGTATGTACATCTCCTCTGTTTTGCACTGAACCTGTTGAAGGTCTTCTATAATATCGGTAACCTTATTAAACAAAATCGTATACATTTCTTTATAATCCACCATTTTATCACCTCGAATGCTATTTTAAAACATTATCCTTAAAAAATCATAATATAGAATAATCTGTTCTAAGTTATAATTTTCTCGGTGATAAAAATGCAGGTATATACACGAATCCGCAACCTCAGAGAAGATCACGATCTGACGCAGGCAAAAGTCGGCGCCGTTGTTAATGTATCCCAAAGGACCTACGCATACTATGAATCCGGCCAAAGGATGATTCCCCCGCATGTTTTATGCGCTCTCGCAGATTTTTATCAGGTCAGTGTCGATTATCTTCTCGGGAGAACCGAAAAGAAGGAAACCAATCGCTGATGAACCCATGAGTACCGTCTGCGGACGGTACTTTTTCTATCAATTTTAAAAATTCCTGTTGACTCTGACGTAACGTCATAGTGTATGGTATACTCAGACGGTAAGGAAAGAGGGAAAATCAAAGGCGTAAACACACTCCTGCCGATGACCCGCAAAAAACAAAACGGGGGGTACCAAAAATTGAAGATCAATGAAGTGGCAAAGCTGACGGGCGTAACCGTGCGCACGCTGCACTATTATGACGAAATCGGCCTGCTCAAACCAACGGAAACAACGG
Organism: Caproiciproducens galactitolivorans; assembly: GCF_026672255.1. GTDB lineage: Bacteria > Bacillota > Clostridia > Oscillospirales > Acutalibacteraceae > Caproiciproducens > Caproiciproducens galactitolivorans_A. The sequence continues at coordinate 161,508 of NZ_JAPOHA010000004.1, forward strand.
AATCCGGCTATCGCATTTATGATGAAAGTGCGCTGGTCAAGCTGCAGCAGATTCTGTTTTTCCGGGAACTGGGCTTCCCTTTGGACGAAATCCGGAAAATTTTATCCAGCCGTTCGTTCGACCCATCGAAAGCGTTAAAAAATCATAAAGACCTTCTTACGAAAAAGCGTGACCGTCTGAATCATTTAATTGATCTGACAGACAAGATCATGAAGGGAGAAACAACGATGAGTTTTCAGGAATTTGACACAACGGAAATTGAAAACACAAAAAAGAAATATGCCGAGGAAGCCAAAAAGCGCTGGGGAACTACCGACGCATACCGCGAAAGCGAAAAGAAAGCCGCCAATTACAAAAAAGAGGACTGGCAGAAAATCGAAGCGGAAAGCGGCGCGATTCTGAAAGCTTTCTCCGAAGTCCGGGAAAAACCGGCGGACTGCGCAGAGGCACAGGAGCTGGTAAAACGCTGGCAGGATTTTATTTCCGCAAAATTCTATGCCTGCACGAAAGAAATCCTTGCAGGTCTTGGCCAAATGTACACGGCCGATGAACGCTTCCGGAAAAACATCGACCAATACGGCAGCGGCACAGCGGAATTTCTGGCGAAGGCCATCGCGGTTTACTGTGCGAAAGAAAACACTTTCGATTACAGAGAATCGAACGGCGTATCCTAAGAATCGTTTTATCCGCAACAAGAAGCACCGTCCAAATCGGGCGGTGCTTCTTGTTTGCAACTATTTATTTGGAAAGGATTTTTTTGAGATCTTCTTCCGGTGTGGAAATCGGGGAGATCTGGAAGTTTTCCACAAGGTAGTTCAGTATATTCGGGGAAATGAACGCGGGCAGGGTTGGCCCGAGATAGATATTTTTGATTCCGAGCGACAGCAGCGTCAGCAAAATGCAGACCGCTTTCTGCTCGTACCAGGAAAGAACCATTGTCAGCGGCAGTTCGTTTACGCCGCACTGGAAGGCTTCCGCAAGGGCAACGGCAACACGGATGGCGCTGTACGCGTCGTTGCACTGTCCCATATCCATCAGGCGCGGCAGGCCGCCGATTTCTCCAAGGTCCAAGTCGTTGAAGCGGTATTTTCCGCAGGCAAGGGTAAGAATGACGCTGTCCTTCGGCGCTTTCTGCACGAATTCCGTGTAGTAATTGCGGCCGGGCTTCGCGCCGTCACAGCCGCCGACAAGGAAGAAGTGCTTGATTGCTCCGCTCTTCACCGCTTCCACAACCTTATCCGCAACGGACAGCACCGTCCCGTGGCCGAAGCCGGTGGTTACCTGTGTGCCGCCGTTGATACCCGTCATGGGGTGATCGTTTTCGTAGCCGCCCAGCTCCAGCGCCTTCTCGATGACCGGAGTGAAATCCTTCTTATCATCGATATGTACCATTTCCGGGTACTCCACCACTTCGGTGGTAAAGACGCGGTCGCGGTAGCTTTCTTTTACCGGCATCAGGCAGTTGGTGGTAAACAGCACGGGGGCGGGGATATTCTGGAATTCCTTCTGCTGGTTCTGCCACGCGGTACCGAAATTGCCTTTCAGCTGGGGATAGGCTTTCAGCTTCGGATAAGCGTGGGCGGGAAGCATTTCGCCGTGGGTGTAAATATTGACGCCCTTCCCTTTGGTCTGCTCCAGAAGCAGATACAGATCGTGCAGATCGTGGCCGCTGACCACAATGAACGGGCCTTTCTCAATCGTAAGCGGAACCGTGGTGGGAACCGGCGTGCCGTAGGTTTCCGTATTGGCCTTATCCAGCAGTTCCATGCATTTGAGGTTGACCGTTCCGGTTTCCATTACAAGGGGCAGGAGCTCATCCATGCCCCAGTCCTCGCCGATGGCAAACAGGCCCTTGTAGAAGAAACGGTTCACTTCTTCATCGGTATAGCCCAGCATCAGCGCGTGAAACGCGTAAGCCGCCATCCCGCGCATGCCGAACAGAATGAGGGATTTCAGGGAACGGATATCTTCGTTATCTTCCCACAACTGCTTCATGTCGTAATCGTCGGTACGGGAACAGTGTGAAGAACAGCAGCCGCAGCCGGGAACCAGCGCGTTCTTCTCCCTGTGGACAGCCTGAATCTGACGGCGCACGGCCTCGTCATCGAAATTTACATTGGTTATGGTGGTGAACATGCCTTCCAGCATCACACGGTTGGTGGAAGCGGTGGGTTCCTCTCCCGACACCGCACGCGCAAGGCCGATCAGCGCCCCGGTCAGCTCATCCTGCAAATTGGCGGTTGCCGCCTGCTTGCCGCAGACCCCCGCTTTTCCGGTACAGCCAGTGCATCCGGCCGTTTGCTCACACTGAAAACAAAACATATTGGACATTTTTATTCCTCCTGATTCTATATTTGAATGTTTAACATATCCTTTTGTATCCCTTTCCCGCAAATTGGAACGGGAAGGGGAGGATATGGCTTTGCTTATTTTACGCTTCTTCTAAAATTTCTCCGTCGGTGGATATGGTGACAATCTGCCAAGGAATCAGCTTGCCGCAGTTCATCAGCGCGCTTTTTACCGCGTTCACAATGCCGCCGCAGCAAGGAACCTCCATCCGCACCACCGTAACGCTTTTAATCTCGTTGTTCCTGAAGATTTCCGTCAGCTTGTCGGCGTAGTTTCCCTCGTCCAGCTTCGGGCAGCCGATTAAAGCAATCCGGTTTTTGATAAAACGGTTATGGAAATCGCCGTAAGCGTAAGCCGTGCAGTCCGCCGCAACCAGCAGGTTCGCATTCTCGTAAAACGGCGCTTTCACCGGAAGCAGCTTGATCTGCACTGGCCACTGCATCAACTGGCTTTGTATGTTCGCCGGAGCCTTTTCCTCCGCGGGCGCCGCTTCGCGCCGAATGGTTTTTGAACGGGAACCGGGGCATCCGCCCGCGTGGCACGGGGTTTTCTGCTGCATCGCTTTCTGATGCTTCTTCACGGATTCCTCGTCATACTCCGCCGCTTCCCTTTCTTCAAAGGTGATGGCTCCCGTCGGGCAGACCGGCAGGCAGTTTCCCAAACCGTCGCAGTAATCGTCGCGGATCAGCTTCGCTTTCCCGCCTACCATCGCAATGGCCGCTTCCTTGCAGGCATTGGCGCAAAGGCCGCAGCCGTTACACTTTTCCTCGTCAATATGAATAATCTTGCGTATCATAAAAAACACCTCTGTTTCCGTCTTTTTTCGAATTTTCCTTTACTTTCTGGCCTTAGTGTACTATACTTTTAAGCAGATTTCCGTTGCGGATGCAACAAAAACAGAAAAGAGGGAATTTTCATTATCGATACGGACGTTTTAAAAGGGAATAAGCTGTTTGCAAATATGCAGGAAGCCGACATCCCCAATATGCTGAAATGCCTTGGAGCGCGAAAGCAGAGCTTCCAGAAAGGCGAATATATCTGTATGGCCGGCCGGACAGAGCCCGCTGTGGGCATTCTGCTTTCCGGCGAAGCGCAGATCACGAAAGAAAACCGGCAGGGGGACGCGATGATTGTCGGCACGCTCAAAACCGGCGATCTGTTCGGCGAAGTTTACGCCTGCATGGGGGAAAACGTTCTGCCGGTTTCCGTTGTCGCGCTGGGAAAATGCGACGTACTGCTTGTGCACGTGGAACGGATTGTCCACACATGCCAAAACGCCTGCCCGTTTCATCAGCAGCTCATTATGAACCTTCTGCGGATTATGGCGGAGAAAACCGCCATACTGAGCCGGAAAATGGAGTTTATCGCCTACAAAACCATCCGGAGCCGCTTGGAAGCCTATTTTTACGATCGGATGGAGCGAAGCGGTTCCAGCGAATTTATTATTCCGCTGAACCGGAACGAGCTGGCCGATTATCTCTGCGTGGACCGGAGCGCCCTGTGCCGTGAGCTTTCGCACATGAAATCCGACGGGATTCTGGATTACAAGGGGAATCATTTTTACTGGCTGAAACAAGACGTTTAAAAAGACCGGCAGCTTCGGCCGTACCCGGAAAAAAGGATGATAAAATTGAAAGCAATAAAAGAAACCGCGATGGAATATTTATTAAAGGAACCCCTTCTGCATATGGATATGATGGAAAACATCCGCAGAGGCGGCGCGGAAATCCTCCATGCTTCCGAAAAAGGCGTTCTGCTCCTGAAAAGCGGCGCATATTTTATCAGCGCACGGGACAGAGAAGCCGCCCGGCATCTGCTGTCTTTTGCGGGAAACGCCGATCTTTTCAACGCGCACCAAAGCCACTGCGCGCGGGCGGTCGCTGAAAAATACCGGTATCCGCGAAAAATTGTCTGTCATCAGGCGGCTTACCTTGAAAAGGAGCCTCTGAAAGCGGAATATCCCGCGGAAATCCGGCCGCTGGACGAATCTTTTCTGCCCTTTATTATGGAGAATTACACGCACGCGGATGACGAGAAGTATATCCGAAACCGCCTGCAAACGGGGAATCTGTTCGGGGCGTTTGAAGAAGGAAACCTGGCCGGGTTCATCGGCGTGCACGACGAGGGTTCGATCGGTTTTCTGGAGGTTCTGCCGCCGTACCGCCGCAGGGGGCTTGCGGTGACGCTGGCGGTCTACCTTACCAACTCTTTTCTCGAAAGAGGACAGATTCCGTTTTCCCAGATTGAGACGTTCAATACGGCCTCCCTGCGCCTGCATCAGAAATTACGCTATACCGTATCCGAACAAAAAATCTGGTGGCTGATGAACAATTAACCTTTGGTTGGTTTGTAAGAAGAAACGAAGTACTCTGTTAAAACAGGAATGATAAAATGAATTTCTACTCCACTCAATTGAAAGGGGAATCCACCATGTCGCTGCGGCTTAAAAAGGCGCTGTTTGATATCGTCGGCTTTCTGCTGATTCTGTTCCTGTTCCTCGAATGGAAAGAAAAAGCCTATCAAAATTATATCCGCCTCACGGGAAATCCCTATTCCCTGATTGAGGCAATGGCGCTCAGTTTCGTTTTGGGAATTCTTCTGAACATGGTCGGCAAATTCCGGTTTCGCCGGATATGGAAGCCTTTTTTCCTTGTCATAGCGGCTTTCTGCCTTCTTGTGGCTCTGCTGCCGTTTCCGCTGATCGCCCCGCTTTTTCCGCCCCTGATTGCGCGGAATTTCCTGACCGTTCAATTCCTGATCGCCGCTTACGCGGGCGCGAATTTCATTTCGGCTTTTCTGGAACCGAACGGAATAAACAACGGCTGATGCTTGCAGCTTATCATCCTATAGAAACAGGCTTCTTTTTTATCCGTAAGATCGCTGTACGCAATCCGCAGGATAAAAAAGAAGCCTGAAAGCATTCCCTATTTACTTTTCCGCCATGCACAGCATTTCGTCCGGGTCGCCGATTCCCTCCATGAAATCGCCCCGCAGCAGCTTCATGACTGTTTTTTCATTCTGGATTTCCTTCGCCGTGCGGATGCCCGACCGGCGGATAACCGGAATGGAAGGGCACCAGCCCTGAACGGCATGCTGCAAAAGGCAGTACCCCACCGCGCCGGTAAACAGGAAGCAGGGACATTTGGTCTTTAAATAACCGACTAGCGATGTGGTGGTAATCAGCATGGCCGCGTTGGTTTCCAGAACCCGTTCCGTGTCCCATTCTTCATCCAGTTCCTGAATCCGGTCGGTCAGGTCGTCCTCGTCGGCGTCCAGATAAAAATGAATGCGGCACACCGTACAGTTCCGGATTTTTTTATTTATTTCCTCGCAGGTATGCTGCGGTACTCTTTCCGTTGTGGAACAAACCCATTTTTTCATAATACAATCCTTTCCTGATCAATTGAATTTCAAAAATATTGTCTCCCGAAAAAGGCGGGTTATGAACGCTTTTCAGCAAATCCCTTTTATTCCTTTTTCACATAGATACGATCAGGAAGGAGAAGATTGTCTTGGGAGCCGATGAATTGCCCGCTGTTCATACGGGAAACAAAGTTGTTCCTATTATTCCCATACGCCGGAAATGGAAAGCGGAGCATTACAACGAAAAAAAGCGGGCAAAACGCCCGCTTTCCTTATTTATAATTTTTTATTTCCAAATATTTTGTGTGGAAGCTTTTAAACGGTACCGCTGAATGATATTAGCCGGCCAAGCGTATCGATTTTCATTCTTCGTCCAGCACGATCCGCCCGGTTTCTCGGGTACGGTTTAGATCGATAATGCGCTGGTTGCGGCTTCCCTTAAAGGTAAGCGTCAGATCCTTTTCCGCTAAAAGGAACGGGCCGTCGATCAGAACGTCGGTCTGGGAAAGGAGCGCGTCTACGTCGGGGTCATGGCGGTTCACCAGTTCCGCATAGGTGTACCCCGTAAAGACAGTTACATCCAGCTTCTTTTCGTGTACCAGCTTCGCAAGCTCCGAAAGCGGGCGCGGCTGGCAGAACGGTTCGCCGCCGCTGAAGGTTACGCCCTTCAGGAGCGGATTTTCGCAGATTTCCGTAAACAAATCTTCGATATCCGCCCATTTCCCAGCCTTAAAATCGTGCGTCTGCGGGTTGTGGCAGCCCGGGCAGTGATGGGGGCAGCCCTGCGTAAAAACGACGTAGCGGAAGCCTCTGCCGTCTACGATGGACTCGGGTTCCACGCCGCTGATTTTCAGTTTAGAGGCCATGCTTCACTCTGTCCCTCTCTTCGGCGCGCTTTGCGTTGTTGAAACGGTCGGTTGTGCCGACAAGATAGCCGGTAATTCTGCGGATACGCTCGAATTTCGGGCCGCCGTCGTTTTCGGTGCGGTGGCACTTCGGGCATTCGTTGTCGATAATGCCGTTGAAGCCGCAGATCGGGTCGCGGTCGACCGGGTGGTTCACCGAACCGTAGCCGATGCCGCTTTCCTTCATGCAGCGGATAACCGCTTCAAAGGCTTCGATATTCTTGCAGGTGTCGCCGTCCAGCTCGACATAGCTGATGTGCCCCGCGTTGGTAAGCGCATGGTACGGCGCTTCCAGCTTGATTTTCCGGAATGCCTTAATCGGATAATAAACCGGAACATGGAAGGAATTCGTGTAATATTCGCGGTCGGTAACGCCCGGAATTTTTCCGTATTTTTTCTGGTCAATGCGGACAAAGCGGCCGGAAAGGCCCTCCGCCGGCGTTGCAAGCAGGGTAAAATTCAGCCCGGTTTTCGCGGATTCTTCGTCCATGCGTTTGCGCATATAGCCGACGATTTCCAGCCCCAGCTTCTGGCTTTCCGCACTTTCGCCGTGGTGCTTGCCGGTTAAGGCTTTTAAGGTTTCGGCAAGGCCGATAAAGCCCATGCTGAGGGTACCGTGCTTCAGAACCTCTCTTACGCTGTCGTTCGGGCCGAGCTTTTCGGAATCAATCCAAACGCCCTGTCCCATCAGGAACGGATAATTATATACTTTCTTCGCACACTGGATTTCAAAACGGTGCAGAAGCTGGCGGACAACCATATCCATCCTCTTATCCAGAAGCTCATAGAATTTCTTGACATCGCCCTTCGCTTCAATGCCGATACGCGGCAGGTTCACGGAAGTAAAGCTCAGATTTCCGCGTCCGCAGGTAACTTCCTTCGACTTGTCGAAATTGTTGCCCATTACGCGGGTGCGGCAGCCCATATAGGCAACTTCCGAATTATAGTCGCCCTTTTTGTAATACGGAAGGTTGAACGGCGCGTCGATAAAGCTGAAATTCGGGAACAGGCGCTTCGCGCTGACCTTGCAGGCAAGCTTGAAGAGGTCGTAATTCGGGTCGCCCTCGTTATAGTTGACGCCTTCCTTTACCTTGAAAATCTGAACGGGGAAAATCGGGGTTTCGCCGTCTCCCAGGCCCGCGGAAGTGGCGTTCAGCAGGTTGCGTATCACCATGCGCGCTTCCGGGGAGGTATCTGTTCCGTAGTTTACGGAGGAAAACGGCACCTGCGCGCCCGCGCGGGAATTCATGGTGTTCAGGTTGTGGATCAGGGCTTCCATCGCCTGATAGGTCGCCCGGTCGGTATTGCTGATACCGGTTGTCACCGCGTACTGATGCGCTTTGAGCGCCTGCTCGCCGCTGATTTCCTCGAAGCCGTTCGCCCGCTGGTGCTCCGGCAGATAGGCTTTCAGCGCTTCGCCGTACCGGTCGGCACCCGAAAGCGTGATCTCCTCTTTCACATCGCTCCGGACTGCCGCGCACAGCGCGTCGGCGTCGGTATTCTTCATGCCGTTCGCAATCTGGAAATATTGGGACAGCGCCTTGAAATAAGCCTTTTGAAACGTCTTCGCAACGCCCGGCGCCATGGAATAATCGAAATTCGGAATGGACTGGCCGCCGTGCATTTCGTTTTGGTTCGCCTGAATCGCTATACAGGCAAGCGCGGCGTAGGAACGGATATCGTTCGGCTCGCGCAGCGCGCCGTGGCCGGTGCAGAAGCCGTTTTTGAACAGCTTGATCAGGTCGATCTGGCAGCAGGTTTCGGTCAGCATATAGAAATCTTCGTCGTGAATGTGGATATCGCCGCCGATATGGGCCGCCGCAATATCCTTCGGCAGGACGTAGTTATTGATAAAATATTTGGAACCCTCCGAGCCGTATTTCAGCATGGTGCCCATGGCGGTATCGGCGTCGATATTCGCGTTTTCGCGCTTAATATCCACGTCCTTCGCGTCGCGGAAGGTCAGTTCCTTGTAAATATCCATCAGGTCGCTCTGCGCCTGGCGGATTTTCCCATGCTCCGCGCGGTAAAGGATATAGGCCTTTGCGGTTTTCGCGTAATCAACGGCAATCAGCTTTTCCTCGACGGCATCCTGAACCTGTTCCACGGTGGGAATTTTGCCGTCCGGAAAAACGGAGGAAACCCTGTCGGTGAGCTTGTTCAGCAGGTCGTCGCTCATAGATTCTTCTTCAACCGCCTGATTTGCTTTATAAATCGCATTGCGAATTTTCTGTTTGTCAAACGGAACAACCACGCCATTGCGCTTTTTTATTTCAATTGCCAATTTCATGCACCCTTTCAACTTCCATAATTTCACTGTTTCATTTCCCGAGCACTATGCATTTTACAGGATTTATTTATACTTGTCAAGGGTAAAAAACCACAATATATAGGCATCAAATTTTACTGTTGGAATAATGAGCCCCATATCTATTATTTAACAATCTTCTGTTAACCAAAGGAAAATGCCCCTCGAAAGGGCCCGGACGAACGCCTTCCGGGGCGGTCCGGGCCCTTTTTTGCGGGATGCAAAAGGATTTTAAGTCTATTTTTTCAGAATCTGATCGATTTCTTTGAGCTCGTCTTTCGTGAAGGAAAGATTCTTCAATGCGCCCACGTTTTCCTCCAGCTGGGAAACGCGGCTTGCGCCGATCAGCACGCTGGTCATCACCGGCTGGTGAAGCACCCAGGCAAGGGCAAACTGCGCGGTGGTCTGGCCGCGGCGCGCCGCCATTTTGCCAAGGGCAACCACCTTTTCGATAATCTCCGGCGTAACGTTTTCCTTTTTCAGAAATACGGATTCCCCCGCGGCGCGCGAGTCTTCCGGAATGCCGTTATTGTATTTGCCGGTTAAAAGCCCCTGCGCAAGCGGGCTGAACGCGGTTGCGCCCATGCCGCATTTTTGGAGCGTGTCGAATAAACCCGCCTTTTCAATATGGGTATCCAAGAGGCTGTAGCGCGACTGGCAGATCAGGCAGTGCACACCCATGTCTTTTAAAAGAGCGGAAGCTTCGGCCGCTTTTTCGGGGCTGTAATTCGATATGCCTACGTAGAGCGCCTTGCCGCTTTTTACGGCCTGCGCAAGCGCGCCCATGGTTTCTTCCAGCGGCGTTTCGGGGTCCATGCGGTGATGGTAGAAAATATCCACATAGTCAAGCCCCATGCGCTTCAGGCTCTGGTCAAGGCTTGCAAGCAGAGATTTCCGCGAACCGAAATCCCCGTAAGGGCCGGGCCACATGGTGTAGCCCGCCTTGGTGGTGATCACCATTTCGTCGCGGTAAGGATGCATATCCTCCCGCATCAGGCGGCCGAAGGTCTCCTCCGCGCTGCCGGCCGGCGGCCCGTAGTTGTTGGCAAGGTCGAACACGGTGATGCCGAGGTCAAAGGCGCGGCGCGTAACCGCGCGGGCGGTTTCGTACTGGTCGTAGGTTCCGAAATTATGCCAGTAACCGAGGGAAACGGCGCTGAGCTTCAGCCCGCTTTTGCCGCACCGGCGGTACTCCATATCCTCGTAACGGCCTTCATCGGCAACATAGGGGGGTACAATCGTAACTCTTTCCATCCTTCTATTCTCCTTTCATTTGTTTCAGGGCCCACTCGTAAAGCGATTCCAGCGTCGGAATCAGGTCCAGCCCGTTCTGTGTAATGCAGTATTCCACCTTCGGCGGAATCTGCTGGAACTGCCGGCGGACGATCATGCCGGAAGCCGCCAGTTCACGAAGGCTCTGGCTGAGCATCATGTCTGTAATCGAAAAAATCTGCTGCTTGATTTCGCCGTAGCGCAGGCTTTCCCCGCCGCGCAGAGTCCACAGAATGCGGATTTTCCACTTTCCTCCCACAACGGACAGAGCGTATTCCAGCGGTTTCAGCGAGGTTTCCGTTTCCGCGGGGGGCGGCGTCTTTTCTACCGGCACCGCGATCGGCTGCGCCTTTTTTTCCCGCTTTTTCTTTTTATCCTTGTCCTTTTTCATATGTCTCCTCCAATACCCCAGCCTATCCCATTTCGGCTGCGCTGGCGCGGCTCCTGAGAATGAGCAGATCATGAAATCAAGCCTATCATAGCACCGCCATGGGGCAAAGTAAACAGAAATTTCGGCGGCCGCCTTCACCCCGGGGCACAGCCGGAAGGAGTGCAAAAGTGCCGCGGGAAACAGAAAAGGCAGTATCATTTTCTAAATTATATTGTTTTTAGAAATTTCCCGGCCTTTTCGGGAAAGTTTTCCAAGTTTTCAACATGGTTTTCAACAGCTGTTGAAAACATTGGGAAAAGAAAGGACAATCCATAGCGGGAAACGGTTCATAACGCGGATAATAAATCATTCCCGCGTAAAAGCAAAGAAACCTTTCCGAAACGAAGAAACCGGTCTGCCGCAAAGTTCCGTAGGGGCCCCTCTAATTTCCTTTGAATGCAAAAAATCAGACCCCTGCGGGCCGTGATTCCGTTTTCATTTTTACGTCGGACGGTTTTCCACCGTTTCCCCTCCCTCTGTGGAAAAGTTTTGCACTTTTAAACGGCGGTCGCGCTCCGCTTTGGAAAATACGCAGCCGCAGTAATCCTGACGGTACAAATGGTACTGCGCCGACAGTTCAATGGAACGCTTATACCCGTTGCGTTTCTTAAAATCGGAGGTCAGATACCGCACGCCGTATTTCTTTTCGAGCGCCAAACCGATTTCATTCAGCTTTTCGGCGTTTTTGTACGGGCTGATGGAAAGCGTGGTCGTAAAATAATCGAAACCGCCCGCTTTTGCCGCCTGCGCGGCCTCCTCAAGGCGCAGGGCATAGCAGGAAAAGCAGCGCTCGCCGCCCTCCGGTTCCTGCTCATGCCCCTTTGCAAGGGCAAAAAAGCGCCCGGCATCATACGTCCCTTCCTGAAACCGCACCGGGTATTTCACCGGCAGTTCGGAAAGGAGCCGTTTAACTTCCTCGACGCGCTTTTGGTACTCATCCAATGGAGAGATATTCGGATTATAGTAAAACAGGGTAATCTGAAAATATTCAGAAAGATATTCCAGCACATAGCTGCTGCACGGCGCACAGCAGGCATGCAGCAAAAGCGTCGGCGCTCTGCCGTCCAGCCCGTCGATGAGGTTCTCCAGATCTTTCTGATAATTCACCTTTCCCATGCGGTATCCCTCCTTTTCAAAAGGACGGCAAGCCGCGCATCCGCTGATTCTGCGGCCCGCGCGAAATGCCCGTCCGTCTCTCATTTAATATGATCGATTGGCCGTTATTCTTTGGGAAGAATCGCAATGCCCAGCTCCGCAAGCTGCGCCTCGTCGACATCGGTCGGCGCGCCCGACATCAGTTCTGAAGAGGAAGCAACCTTCGGGAACGCAATCACGTCGCGGATGCTGTCGCAGTCAAGCATCAGCATGACCAGACGGTCAAGGCCGAACGCCATGCCGCCGTGCGGCGGCGCGCCGAAGCGGAACGCGTCGATCAGGAAGCCGAAGCGTTTCTGCGCTTCTTCCGGCGTTAAGCCCAGCGCCTTGAACATGCGCTGCTGCAATTCGGGGTCGTTGATACGGATGGAACCGCCGCCGACCTCGTTGCCGTTGAGCACCATATCGTATGCAATCGCGTTCACACTTCCGGGGTCGCTTTCCAGCTTGTCGATATCTTCGACGCACGGGCAGGTAAACGGATGGTGCATAGCCATGAAGCGGTTTTCCTCCTTGCTGAACTCGAACAGCGGGAAGTCGGTAACCCACAGGAGGCAGGGCTTGCTCTTGTCGATCAGGCCGAAGCGCGCGGCAAGTTCACAGCGCAGCGCGCCCAGGGAATCAAACACAACCTTGTTTTCGTCGCTGGCAACGATCAGCAGAACGTCGCCGGTTTCCGCCCCAAGCGTTTTGCGCACCGCCGCGGCCTCTTCGGGCGCGAGGAACTTTTCGTAGGAGGAGGTTTCCCCGTTCGCCGTCAGCCTTGTCCAGGCAAGACCCTTCGCGCCGTAGGACTTGATCCATTCGGTCAGCTTGTCGATTTCCTTCCGGCTTAGCTTGTCCGCAAGGCCTTTCAGATTGATGCCGCGCACACTGCCGCCGCCGTCGATCGCGCCTTTGAACACGCGGAATTCCGTATTTTTCAGGTCGTCGGTGAGGTCAATGAGTTCCAGGCCGAAGCGAAGGTCCGGTTTATCCGAACCGAAACGATGCATGGCCTCGTGCCAGGTCATGCGGCGGAACGGCGTCACTAAGTCGATATCGAGTACTTTTTTATAGACAAGTTTCATGAAGCCTTCGGCGATTTCCATCACGTCGTCCGCGTTGACAAACGACATTTCGAAGTCGATCTGCGTAAACTCCGGCTGGCGGTCGGCACGCAGGTCTTCGTCGCGGAAACACCGCGCAACCTGCATGTAACGGTCGAAGCCGGAAAGCATCAGAAGCTGTTTGTAAAGCTGAGGAGATTGCGGAAGGGCAAAAAAGTTTCCGGGGAACATACGGGAAGGAACGAGGTAGTCGCGCGCGCCCTCCGGGGTGGATTTAATCAAAACCGGGGTTTCGATTTCAACAAACCGGTTGTCGTCAAAATAATCGCGCGCAACCTTGACGATTTTATGCCTGCCGATGATCTTATCCTGCACATCGGGGCGGCGCAGGTCGAGATAGCGGTATTTCAGGCGCAGATCCTCTTTTACGTTTGAATCTGCCACGATTTCAAACGGCGGCGTCTCGCTTTTCGCCAGAACGCGCAGGTCGGCTACTTCTATTTCGATATCGCCGGTCGGAATCTCCGCGTTTTTCGAGGAACGCTCGCGCACGACGCCGGTTGCTGCCAGAACATACTCGGAGCGTGCGGAAAACGCCTTATCAAAAACAGCGCGGTCGGTCGCGTCGTTGAATGCAAGCTGTAAAATGCCGGTACGGTCGCGCAGGTCGATAAAAATCAGCTGACCCAAGTCGCGCTGGCGCTGTACCCAGCCGCACACCGTCACGGTCTTGCCGATATCGCTTGCGCGCAGTTCGCCGCAGTAGTTTGTCCGTTTAATTCCCGTCATGAATTCTGCCATAAATTAGCCTCCAAAGTTAAATATAATGATGTTTTTGACAAGCCGAACCTATCCTTTGGTTCTTAATATTGAATTACAGTAATAATTTAGTCTGCCCTCAGGCCGGGCAGGGCAGTCTGAGCCTGCACGCAAATTCGCACGCAATTAAGATTGGTGTGTATCTGGGCGAAGAGCAGGTTTTTTATCTTTTAGAAAAGCCAAAGTCGTGAATGCCGTAGGCATGTAAGACGCTGTGCGTCCGTCCGAAAGTAGGCAAAGGACGAGCAGGGGGCTTTTAAATCCCGGCGAGAGGGGTCCATAAAAGCCCCCTGCACCCCGAGGTATCCCCAAAGGGCCTTTCGGGTACACGCCATTCTATGTGGTTTTCATTGACGTTCCTCCGCGGCAGCTTTGAGAAAAAGGTACCTTATTATAAAACGTGCGTGCAGGCTCAGCCTGCCCCACATGTGGTTTTCATTGACGAAAGCCTTCGCATTCCGTTGGAGGAGCGTTGCACCGCAACGCGGGGGAAACGGCCTAAAAGGGCACTGTGTGCCCTAAAAAGCGATGTCGTCCTCGTCCTTTGTTTGCAGGATGACAAACTGTTCCACGAAATCCTTGCTCAGGTCAACTTTCGATTTTTCGCCGGTCTTCATGTTTTTAACAATCGCTTTTTTGGTTTCCAGTTCGTTGTCGCCCAGCACCAGCATGTATTTTGCGCCGATTTTGTCGGCGTATTTCATCTGTGCTTTCAACGCGCGGTCATTTATATCGCAGGACGCAATAATGGAATACTCCTGAAGGCTGTGCGAAAGCTTAAATGCTTCCGTCTTTGCCGCGTCGCCCAGCGCCGCGATAAAGATATCGCAGGTTTCGGGTTCGGGAAATTCGATTTCCTGCTTGTCCATAATCATCAGCAGGCGCTCCATGCCAAGGCCGAAGCCCAGCGCGGGCATGTGCTGGCCGCCCATTTCTTCCACCAGTCCGTCGTAGCGCCCGCCGCCGCAGACCGTGCTCTGCGCGCCGAGGTCGTTGGAAACGAACTCGAACACCGTATTGGTGTAGTAATCCAGTCCGCGCACGATGGACGGATTCACGTTGTATTCGATCTTTACCGCGTCCAGATAGCCTTTCACGCTTTCAAAATGCGCCTTGCAGTCGTCGCAGAGATAGTCGAGCATACGGGGCGCGCCCTCGGTGATCTTCGAGCAGACCGGGCTTTTGCAGTCCAGAATCCGCATGGGGTTGCGCTCGAGCCTGCCAAGGCAGGTATCGCAGAGCTGATCCTTATACCCGCTGAAATAAGCCCTGAGCGCCTCGTGGTATTTGGCGCGGCAGGTGGGACAGCCGATGGAATTGATCTCCAACTTTAAATTGCGAACGCCGAGGCGGTCGAAAATACTTTTCGCAATGCCGATCAGCTCCGCGTCGGCCATTGGCGAAGGAGCGCCCAGCATTTCCAGCCCGAACTGGTGAAACTCGCGCTGGCGTCCCGCCTGTGTGTTTTCATAGCGATAGCAGGAAGTGAAATAATACAGCTTCTGCGGCAGGCCCTCGTTGTAAAGGCCATGTTCCAGAACGGCGCGCACCGCCCCGGCCGTGCCTTCCGGGCGAAGGGTAATGGAGCGATCGCCCTTGTCGTTAAAAGTGTACATTTCCTTTTGAACCACGTCGGTCGTTTCGCCCACCGAACGCTGAAACAGGCGGGTATCCTCGAAAACCGGCGTGCGGATTTCGCCGAAGCCGTGGATTTTCGCCTCGCTGCGCATCACGTCTTCGACAACCTGCCATTTCTCCGTCTGAACCGGCAGCAAATCCTGTGTTCCCTTTTGTGCTTTAATCAGTTCCATAGCGTTTCTCCTTGAAAAATAAATTCTTGGCTTTTGTTTTTCTAATAAAGTTCTTTTCTATTCAACCCCGAGCCCTTCCCGTTTGGGAAGAAAGGGGTGGATTTCCAATAATAGGGTGTAAAAAAACACAAAAACCCCCGTCCCACAAAGGGACGAGGGAAATCCTCGCGGTGCCACCCTTTTTCAAGGGCCGAAGCCCTCCTCAAAAAATCCCCGGTAACGCGGGGAACGCCGGCTCGCGGATGTCTTCGCCGAAAGCGCCGATGCAGGCGCGCTTACAGTCACGACGCGCCCTCCCTTTGCCGGTCTTTCAGGTACTCTTTCCGTTCATTGCCTTTCTTTTTATGCTTTCGGGTTCAAAATATTGCGCCAATCCAAATCACCGCGCTCCAAACCGTGAATCAGCACCTCGGCGGTCGCGATGTTCGTGGCAACCGGAATATTGTGCATGTCGCAGAGCCGCAGAAGATTCATATCGTTCGGCTCGTGCGGTTTGGGGTTCAGCGGGTCGCGGAAAAACAGAAGCAGGTCAACCTCGTTGCAGGCGATCCGCGCGGCAATCTGCTGGTCACCGCCCTGGGAACCGCCCAGAAAGCGCTGGATTTCCAGCCCAGTCGCTTCCGATACCATCTTGCCCGTTGTACCCGTAGCACACAGGTAATGCCGGCTTAAAACGCCGCAGTATGCGATACAGAACTGAACCATCAATTCCTTTTTGGCATCATGAGCAATTAATGCGATATTCATACTATACTTCCTCCTATATAAGGAATATGCGTTAAAATTTTTGCAGCGAGGCAAGGGGCACGTGTTCGCCCTCCAGCCTTGCGGCAAGCCGGCCCAAAGCCATTGCGCCGAACGACTTCGGCGAGGCCGGTACACTGTTTGCGGCAGCCGCCGCCAGAAGCGCATCCTCCGGAACAACGGCAATCAGCCGAATTCCGGCAGCGTCAATAACAGAATCCAGATCCGGATAAACATTCTGCGTACGGAAGTTCCGGCTGCTGAACCGGTTGATAATCAGCCGCTGCTGCCGTACCCCGTACTCCTCCAGAAGCGTACGCGCCTTCTTCGCGCCGTTCAGGCAAACCGGGTCGGGGGTGGAAACAACCAGCGCACGCTTCGCCGCGGCGATCGCGCTCTGGAATCCTCCGCCGACACCCGCTGGGCAGTCGATCAGCACATGGTCGTAATATCTGCCAAGCACGGAAAGAAGCTGTTTCATAATGTCGGGACTGATTAAATCGTCTTCCGTTGCGGGAGCGGGCATCAAAAACAGTCCTTCGGAAAAAGGACAGGAGTAAACCGCCTTCAGTGGTTCCACGCGGCCGGAAACCACATCCGCAATATCGAAAACTTTCTGCTCTTCAACACCGAGCATATGGTCAAGGCAGCCAAGGCCCGCGTCCCCGTCGATCAGCAGGACGCGCCTGCCCCTTTTCGACAAGGCAAAACCCAGGCCGGATGTTAAAGTGGACTTTCCCACACCGCCTTTTCCGGACGTAATTACGGTAATAGCACCCATTTCATGACCTCATTCTCATACTACCACAAATTTTCAAGGTAGTCAAAGCGTTTTTCTTGTAATAATTGACCAAATTTAAAAAGTTTATAAATTCTTAACAATTCCTGTTTTTGGATGGAAACACCGGTTTTCCGGCGATATACAAACAGCCGGGGGGAATTTTTGTCCGGCAGGTCAAACGCGCTCGCATCCTGCCGCATTCGGAATATCCCGAACGCTGTCCAAAATAAACCGTGTTCCTTCTATTAATGTGACGCGGAAGAGGCGGAGCCGGAAGACGCGCCCGACGCCGCCGAAGAAGCGGACGGCATCACGATATTCCCTTTATCATCCACGGTTTTTCCGTAGAAGTAAGCGTCCAGAACATCCTTTGCAACGGAGTTCGCGTACAGGCCGGTCGCGCCGTGCTCCAAAACAACCGCGACGGCAATTTCCGGGTTGTCAAACGGCGCATACGCGATAAACGTAACGTTATCCGAATGGGGGGTCTGCACCGCCGTACCGGTTTTCGCGGCCAGCGGGATTCCGTAATTTTTAAACATGCTGCTGGCCGTACCGTCGGTTGCAACGCTGCGCATTGCCTGCTGCACGTAGGTGAGGTACGACGGGGAAACCCCGATATTATCCACTTCCTGCGGCTGGGTCTGCGATATCACGTTTTTTTGGGTGTAATCGGTCACTTTGCTGACCAGATGGGTTTTGAGCCGAACGCCGTTGTTCGCAATGGTCGCGGTATAGGCCGCAAGCTGGAGCGGGGTGAACTGGTTGTCGCTCTGTCCCACCGCGGCTTCAACGGTATCGGCGTCCCACCAGGAACCGCCCGAAGCGGCGCGCTCCTCGCGGCCGGCGAGGATACCGGCGTTTTCGCTCAGTTCAATCCCGGTTTTTACGCCGAGCCCGAAATGTTTCGCGTAAAGGTTCATATTCGTAATTCCCAGCCGGTATCCCACTTCGTAGAAGAAGGAGTTGCTGGATTTTTCAATGGCGTAATCCATGGTGATCATTCCGTAATTGCCGATACTTCCCAGGAGAAGGCCGGTGTCCGCAAAACGCCGGTAAACGCTGTTTCCTTCCAGCCGGGTGGAGGTGGTAACCGCGCCCTCCTGCAAAGCCGCCAGCGCGACATAGGGCTTTACAACAGAGCCGGGGGTAAACACGCCGTTGAAGGCGCGGTTGATCAGCGGCTTTGTTTTATCCTGAATCAGCGAGGTATAGTAGTTCGTATCATTCAGGTATTCCGTCAGGTCATAGGAAGGATAGGTGGAAGCGGCAAGCACGGAAAAGTCCTTGACCCGCAGCACGACCGCGGCGCCCGCCACGCAGTCTTCGCCGTGCGCGCTGGACGAACCCTTGTAATGCTGGGCGCAAAGCTTCAGGCCGTTGGCGCGCGCAGCCTCCACATTCTTTGCAAGCGAAGCGTTCAGCACCTTCTGAATCCGGCTGTCGATGGTTAAAACCACGGAGTTGCCCGAAACAGGCGCCGTTTTCACGGTTTCGGCCGCCAGCGAGCCCGAACCGGTGGTTTCCACCTGCTTTTCACCGGATTTTCCGCGGAGCATGCTTTCAAACGCCTGCTCAATACCGCTTTTTCCAAGCCGGTCGTTCAGCGCGTAGCCCTTGCTGTGCAGTTTGTCGTATTCCTCCGGTGAAATCGCGCCGATGGTTCCGATAATATGCGGCGCAAGGCTTCCGTCCGGATACTGCCGCACCGTCGTGACCTTTGCCGTCGCGCCGGGCAGCTGCGAAGAATTCTCGCTGATGATTCCGACCGTATCGCGGCTGACGTCGGGCGCGAAGGTATACGGCGCGGAAATGCCGAAAGCGGACTTCGTCATATTATAGCGGACGGAAATAATATTGCGCGTGTCCGCCGGGGAATACCCGTTCACTTCATACCGTTTTATCATTTCCGCCATGCATTCGTCGGCCGTGGCGTAGGAGTTCATATTCAGAAAATCCTTGGATTTCATCGTGGCGATTTCTTTATCCTCGCCCGGGATAAATTCATATTTCCCCTGCGCGTTAAGCCGGATGGGCAGAATATCCGTCCATTTTTCATTGCGCTGGGAAAGAAGATGAATCAATTGGTATATGGTCTTGTTCTGCGTCTTGGTAGGCATGTACGCCTTATCGAAAACAATGGCATAGCCCGTTTTGTTTACAGCCAGCCCGACGCCGTTCACATCGACGATTTCGCCGCGCGCCGCGTCCATAACAACCGTTGAAGAGGTGGACCGATTTGCCGTTTCCAGAAAAGAGGCGCCTTTTAAAATCTGCCAGTCAACAAGGCGCAGCGTATAAACGGCCATAACGACGAAGACGATTGCTCCGCAGACAATGGCACGCGAATATTCTTTTAATTTCTCCATGGCGAAACCTCCTTTTCCATGTACAAATCATTCTTCCTTTTCGCGGATCTGCATCGCAAGCGCCCGGTTGAAAAAATAGGTGATGGGCATGACTGCAACGGTATAGCAAAAACGCGGGATGTAATGGGCGGTTAAAGCATAGGCGGCATAGTCGTAGTTATAGAGCAGGTAGAAAAATACCCAGTGCAGAAAAAGCAGAACCCCTGTTACCACGACCGCGGCAATCATCGAAGTTAAGAAATTGGTCTGAATCAGATTGGCCGCGAAAAGGCCGATCGCGTAGCAGGTTACGGAAAGCAGAAGCCCGTGGTAGCCCAGCACCGCGCCCCCGCCGAAATCGATCAGCAGGCCGCCGAGCAGGCCGAAGCTCATGCTTGCCACCTCGTTTTCAAACATGCTGATGGAAAGGGCCGCGGGGATTAAGAGCACCGGCCTTGCGCCGAACAGGCTTGGAACAAGCCCGGGCGTTTCCTGTACCATAAACAGTACCAGCAATTCGATTGTATAGGCCAGATAGCGGATGTACTTCATCTTTTGCATTTACTTTCCTCCGGAGGCGGAGGAAGCGGCGGAAAGCGCCTGCCCCTGTCCTTCAAAAGAAGTGATGACCATTACGTCACGCACGCTTTTTACGTCGACAAAGGGTTTCACTTCCGCGTAAAGCGATACGTCATATGGATCGTTTTTCAGCGCCGTAACCGTTCCGATCGCAAGGTTGCGCGGATAAACGCCGCCCAGCCCGCTGGTAACAATGATGTCGCCCGCTTTCACCGTTGTGCCGGCGGCAAGATAGCCGAGCTTTAACAGGCCGCTGTCCGCAAGCTTGATGTCGCTGCCGACAACGCCGGAGTCACGGTTCACCTTGTCGATGGCGCTGATTTTGGTGTCCGCGGAAAGAATCGTGGTCACGCGGCTGTAGCTGGCGTTCGCGCTGGAAATCCAGCCGACAACGCCGTTTTCGGTAATGACCGGGTCGTTGACGGAAATCCCGGAGGAGGTTCCCTTGTCGATCTGGAAATTGTAAAACAGGTCGTTCGGGTCGCGGCCGATTACCGCGGCGGAAACCGGCTTAAAGTCCTGATTTTCGCTTTTCAGTTCCAGAAATTTGCGAAGCTGCGCGTTTTCCTGCTGATACGTATAGTATTTGATTAATTTCTGATTCAGCTCGGCAACCTGCTTTTTCAGCGCGGCGTTCTCCGCCATCAGGTCGTCGTTGGAACGGGTCGTGGACTGCGCGGCAACCGTCGCGTTATTCGTTACAACGGTGCTTACCTTCTGCATCGGCGTCGACACAAAGCTGATCAGGTTCGCCGTGAAGGAGCTGTTGTTGCTCGCTGTAAAAAGCATCAGCCCGAACATAATAAAGATAACGGCGATTAAAATTTTAAAGCTGTTGGAATGGAAATAATCTTTCAAAGCGGCGCCTCCTTTATGATCGGCCCAACCGCGGGCAGCGGAAAAATCCGGAAAACGCCCGCCTAAAAAGTGCAAAAAGCGGAGAGTGGCAACCCTCCGCTGTATTTTCTGAGAATTTATCTTTTGTTGTTTTTATAATAGGAAGCCGGCATGCTCACTTCAAGAAGCTTGCCTGTTCCGTCCACAACACAATCCAGCGGGCTTTCGGCAATATGGACGGGCATTCCGGTTTCCTGTTCCACCAGTTTGTCCAGTCCGCGGAGCAGCGCGCCGCCGCCGGTAAGCATAATGCCGTGGTCAATGATATCGGCGGAAAGCTCCGGAGGGGTTTTTTCCAGCGTGGATTTTACCGCGTCAATAATCAGCGCGAGCGGATCGCTCAAAGCTTCGCGTACTTCCTCGGCGGAAATGGTTACGTTCTTCGGCAGACCGTCTACCAGGTTGCGGCCCTTGATTTCAATGGTTGCATTCTCATTGTCTTCGGTCGGGAAAGCGGAACCGATTTTGATCTTGATTTCCTCTGCGGTGCGTTCACCGATCAGAAGATTGTATTTCTTTTTCACATAGGAAATAATGGATTCGTCGAATTTATCACCCGCTACACGCACGGAAACGGAGGTAACAATATCCCCGAGGGAAATAACGGCAACTTCCGCGGTACCGCCGCCGAGATCGACCACCATGCTTCCGGTCGGCTCGCTGACGGGAAGTCCCGCGCCGATTGCCGCAGCCATGGGCTCTTCAATGAGTTCCACGTTATTGGCGCCTGCCTGACGGGCGGCGTCCTCCACCGCGCGGCGTTCCACTTCGGTTACGCCGGACGGGATGCAGATGATGATGTGCGGGCGGGAAAATGCGTTCGATTTTACTGCTTTGCGGATAAAATGCTTGAGCATGGTGGCGGTAATGTCGAAGTCGGCGATCACGCCGTCTTTCATCGGACGAACCGCGACAATGGAACCCGGGGTACGGCCGATCATATCCTTCGCCTGTGAACCGACGGCGAGCACGGTATCGGTGCGTACGTCAACGGCGACAACGGAAGGCTCGCGCATCACGATGCCCTTTCCTTTCATAAAAACCAGCGTGTTCGCGGTGCCTAAATCGATCCCTATATCTTTTGAAAACATGAGTTTTATTTCCCCTTTCAAGACCTGGCAAAATTCAATCGTTCTTATTATAACCTTTATAGGTTGATTTCTCAACTGTTAAATTGTGAACAGGTAATATTTCTCTATTTTCCATCTTCGGCTGTTTTCATGCCGGCTAAAATTCGATTAATTTTACCAATCGGAAGACCCATTACATTGTAATAGTCCCCGTCGATCCGCTTAATAAACAGCGCGCCCCGGCCCTGAATGGCGTAGGCCCCGGCCTTGTCGAGGGATTCGCCCCGCGCGACATAGGAATCGATTTCGCTTTCACTCAGCGGATAAAACTCAACGGAAGTGCTCTCGTGGCCGCGTAAATATTTCCGGTTGTTGATAATGCAGTATCCGGTGTAAACCTGATGCACATTGCCCGCGAGCAGTTTGAGCATCGCTTTCGCTTCTTCCTCATTCTTCGGTTTGCCAAGTACGCGCCCCTTCAACACAACGATGGTATCCGCACCAAGGACAATATCCTGCGGATGGAGCTTTGCCACCGCTTCCGCTTTGCGGGCGGCAAGAAGCTCTACAATCTGTATGGGAGGCGTTCCCCGGAGATATCCCTCATTGATATCGGCGGGTACAACGGTAAAATCATAGCCGGCCATTTTCAAAAGTTCGCTGCGGCGCGGCGATGAAGATGCTAACAGCAACATGATACTCCTCCTATTCCCTCACTTTAATTTTTATATAAGCCAGTATCGCGGCAAGCAGAAGTATCGCCTGCGCGACATTGATGCTGACAGTCATTCCAAACGTGAATTTTACCACGGATAAATCCAGATCCACGGGCGAAAGCCCGAATTTCGCACAAGCGCCGAGCCAGGAAAGGGTTTTCATCCCTGCGCAGGACGTACCGATCACTTGCCCCAAAACCACGGCCAATACCAGCAGGATCATCAACAAAAGCGTCCGGATACCATTCTTCTTCATTTCTTGATCTTCCGTTTTCCGGTGGACCCGAACCCGCCGTCGCCCCGCGCCGTTTCGCCGAGTTCATCGGTTTCCTCCAAAACGGGAAGAAGTACCGGCATTACGACCAGCTGCGCGCAGCGTTCACCCGGCTGAATCGTATAGGGTTTATCGCTCAGATTGGTAATTCCCACCAAAAGCTCGCCGCGGTAATCGCTGTCGATCACGCCGACCGCGTTGGGAAGCGTAATTCCGTGTTTTACGCCCAGTCCGCTTCGGCCAAAAACCAGCCCCACGGTGTTCCTGCCCGGCAGTTCAATGGCAATCCCCGTCGGGATTTTGTAAAGCCCGCGCGGTTCAATCGTGACGGGCTCGTCCATGCAGGCATATAAATCCAAACCCGCCGCGCCCTCGCTTCCCCGCGTCGGCAAAACGGCTTTTTCATTCAACTTTTTTATTTTTAATGTTTCCATAAGCCACCCCAGTTTATGTATCAGGAAAGAACTCCCTCTTTTTGTGAAAATTATAGCAACAACAGAAAACGCATATATGCGTTTTTTCAAACAATGTAAAAATTTTTTTCTTCAGCTTCCTACCTTTTTTCCTCTAAACTGCCGCGGAGGAACGTCAATGAAAACCACATAGAACGCGTGTCCCCCAAAGACCTTTTGGGGATACCTCCGGGGTGCAGGGGGCTTTTATGGAACCCTCCCGCCAGGGCAGGCTGAGCCTGCACGCACGTTTATAATAAGCTACCTTTTTTCTCTAAGCTGCCGCGGAGGAACGTCAATGAAAACCACAAAGAACGCGTGTCCCCCAAAGACCTTTTGGGGATACCTCCGGGGTGCAGGGGGCTTTTATGGAACCCTCCCGCCGGGGCAGGCTGAGCCTGCACGCACGTTTATAATAAGCTACCTTTTTTCTCTAAGCTGCCGCGGAGGAACGTCAATGAAAACCACATAGCACGCGTGTCCCCCACAGACCTTTTGGGGATACCTCCGGGGTGCAGGGGGCTTTTATGGAACCCTCCCGCCGGGGCACGCTGAGCCTGCACGCACGTTTAAAATAATCTACCATTTTTATCTAATCTGCCGCGGAGGAACGTCAATGAAAACCACAAAGAAAGCGTGTACCCCAAAGGCCCTTTGGGGATACCTCGGGGTGCAGGGGGCTTTTGTGGAACCCTCTCGCCGGGAATTCAAAAGCCCCCTGCTCGTCCTTTGCCTACTTTCGGACGATTCCGAAAGTAGGGGCCCGCCCGGCCTGAGGGCGAACTAAATCATTCCTGTAATTTGATAGGAAGGATAAAAGGAATAGGTTCGACCTGTCCGAAAACAGCAGGCAAGATGCAGGCTCAACCTTTTCGGGGAACCCCCGGCGAGGGTTCCCCACGCGAAAACAATCCACTGGATTGTTTTCACTCCCTTCCTGCGCTTTTAAAAGGCAAGGGAACGATGGGGCTCCGCCCCAAACCTCGCAAACTCTTGAAAAA
Organism: Caproiciproducens galactitolivorans; assembly: GCF_026672255.1. Classification (GTDB taxonomy): domain Bacteria; phylum Bacillota; class Clostridia; order Oscillospirales; family Acutalibacteraceae; genus Caproiciproducens; species Caproiciproducens galactitolivorans_A. The sequence continues at coordinate 185,831 of NZ_JAPOHA010000004.1, forward strand.
GTTTGATTAAAACTTTCAATTTTTTTGACCTTAGCTCTTCCGTTGGAGGAGCACTGCCTGTGGCGCGGGGGAAATGGTAAAACAACACTGTGTGTCCACTTATTCAATCCCCCGGTAATACAGCCCGCGCGTATACTCGCCTTCCCCCGGCGCGCCGGTGAGATACCGGCTGATGACTGCTTCGGCTTCTTCTTTCGTTTCGATCGTGAAACGCAGAACGCCGAAATCCTGATTGCGAACCTCCCGAAGCCGGTCGGCCATATCGAGCGGCACGGAATTCAGAACTTCGCTGCAAGCCCCGTCGCACTGGATGGGAAAACGGATGCCCCTGCGGTCGGTTAAAAACGGTGCGGTTTTGCAGTTCCGGCATCCGCCCGCGTTCGCGGCGGGACAGTTCCTCGTCAGCATCAGCGGCAGCCTGCCGTAAAGCAGAAGCCCCCGGGGCAGCTCCCCGCCGATTGCCACGGCCTGCTGGAGCGTCAGCTCAAACGAAAGCTCCGCGTCCGAAAGACCGTACCGGCGGTACCATTCCATTGCCGCCGTATTCGTAATGTTGAGGGAAAATCCGCCGTGCACGGCAAAACCCAGCTCTTTTGCCAGCTCCGCCGCGCCGAGGTTCCCGGCCCAGACGTCGGTAATTCCGGCTTCTTTTGCGGCCGCCAGCCGGGCGCGCAGAGTGCTTTCCATTCCGAACATGCCGCGCGGGATTTCAAGGGCGACGGGATAGCCGTTTTCCCTCAATTCCTTTATCTTTTTTAAATCCGTATGATAGGGAATATATACTATTTCACATTCTTTTGCAAGTGCCGGAAGGTCCGCGTTTGCAAACCGCGCGCGAAGCTTCCGTTTGCCCGCCGCATGCGTCCCCGGTTTCGGGATTTCACACATCTGAAACGGGATTGCCGGGCGCACGGCGCGCGCCTGCTCCAGCTCTTCCAGCGCTTCGCGGCGAAGCCGGTTCAGCGCGGAAACCGGAACGGAAAGCCCGTCCCCGATTGCGCAGTCGATTTGGTCGGCGTAAAACGGCGTGCCGCCCGTCTTTTTCAGCTGTTCCGTGCAGCGTTCCGCGTCCATCGCGCGGTGAAGCGCCGGCTGGGGCGGTTCCGCGAGCGAAACGGATACGGTATGGCCGTCCCTGTCCGAAGCGGTAAGGGAAACGGGTTCATCTTTTTGGATCGTAATCGAAAAAGCAACGGGAATCCGCTGAGATTCGTCTTTATAAAGATTATGCAATTCGGAGAATACGGCATTGGTCGCGCCGGTTACATCCTCCCGGGAACGGATGCCGAACATCTCCCGGCCCCGCTGTGCGTCGACATAGCCGGTGGTAAAGCCGGAACGCGAAAAGACCGCGCCCAGATTCTTCATCAGGTCTTCCGGGACCGGCTGGCCGTCCGCCGCAAGGCGGCAGGCGCGCGCTGCGGCCGCAACATATTCCGGGCGCTTCATCCGTCCCTCAATTTTCGCGCTGACAATTCCCGCGTCAGCGAGTTCGTTAATCCGGCATATCATGGATAAGTCCTTTAAACTCAGATCATGCCCCGTTCCGCCGTCGACGGAAAACGGAAGGCGGCAGGGCTGGGCGCAAAGGCCGCGGTTGCCGCTGCGGGAACCGAGCACGGAGCTGAAATAGCATTGCCCGCTTACCGACATGCACAAAGCGCCGTGGACAAAGGTTTCCAGTTCCACCGGAACCGCCGCATGGATTTCGGCGATTTCGGGAAGCGAAAGCTCGCGCGCGAGCACCACCCGCCGGATTCCCGCGTTGTACAGCGCCCGCGCGCCGAGCGGCGTATGGATGCTCATCTGGGTGGAAGCGTGCAGCCGAAGCTGGGGCGCACAGGTTTGGAGCAGCAAAAGAAGGCCCGTGTCCTGCACCAGCAGGGCGTCCACCGGCAAGGTACAGGCATAGGCGATAAAATCGAGCGCTTTTTGCAGCTCGTCCTGCAAAAGCACCGTATTGACCGCAAGGTAGACCTTCACCCCGCGGACATGGCAGTAGGAAACCGCTTCTTTCAGCTCGTCATCGTTAAAATTTTTGGCGCTCGCCCGTGCGCTGAACGCGCTTCCGCCAAGGTATACCGCGTCCGCCCCCGCGCGCACCGCGGCGAGAAGGCTTTCCGGCGACCCCGCGGGAGCCAGCACCTCAATCGGATTACAGTTCATCATTTTTCTTTTCAAAGAAGTTTATAAAATCGTCCTGCTCGGCGGTTGCCCCCTCGCGGACTACGCGGGAGTAGCTTCCGGCCTGCGGCCTTTGAACAGGCGAACCGGCGGCAATCGGCTTTTGGACGCGCGGTTCTTCGCGGGGCTTGTCCTCTTCCTGCCCTTCGTTTTCGGCAAGGCGGCCGCGCAGGGTCTGGATTTCCTGTTTCAGGCGCTCCACCTCGCGCTTTGCTTCCTCGGCTTCCATTCGGGCGTGGGAGGAATCCTCCAGATAATCCTTGATCTGCGAGCGGAGGTTGTCGGCTCCGCCGGAAGATTTCTGCGCTTCGTCGCAGAAGCGCAGCGCCGTGATAATCGCCGCCATCGTGATGGAAACCCGGTCGTTTTTTCCGGTAATATCCTCTATGGCTTTTTCCACTTCATCGCCGAGGGAACGGACGTAGCTTTCGCTGTCGTCCGACCCGATGACGCATTCGCATCCGCAGATATTCAGCCGAACTCTATTTTTACTCATGAGGCCATACCCCTTTCAATGAAAATAAATATTTCCTGACCTTCCCGCCGGAACAGCCGGGGCGGTCTATCGTTTTCTGATACGAAACTGGTTCTTTTCATTATAATCTATTTTGCTATAAGATGAAAGGGCTTTCCCGATTTTTTACACTCTGTTTCCAATAGCGTTTTTTGGCGGATTCTGTAATCTGTCTGTTTTGACGGCAAAACTTCCGGAACCGTTTCCTAAAAAGTTAAGGTTTGTGTATATTGCACAAATAACCTGCCAAAATAAATAGTAATAACATCCGAAATAAATTTCGGTTAAAATGCTGAAAAACTGCGATAAACCTTTGAAAATCGCTGTTTTCAAATAAATGAAATGCTTTGTTTATTGCTCTTGAAAATCAACGATTATTGGTATATAATATACACAACTTGGATAATTGCATTTTACGAACCAAACCAGGTCAAGATAATATATTACTATTCGGGGCATCGTAATATACGGTGCTATCCCGCCTTGGGAGGACGGTTTATGAACTACAGGCAGCCGATCGGCAAGATCAAAGAGACCATCGAAACCACACTGGACCGTGTTTTCGGCGTAAGCCTTGAAAACGCGACAGACGAGCAATGCTATAAAGCCGTTGCACTGACCGTCCGCGATTTAATGGCCAAGGGACGCAGTGAGTTTATGGCCGAAGCCGAAAAAACCCATACCAAGCAGGTGTATTACCTCTGCATGGAATTTCTTCTCGGCCGTTCCCTGCGGAACAACCTTTACAATCTCGGCATTGAAGAAGACTACCGCACGGCCCTGAGCGAAATGGGGCTGAAGCTGGACGCGCTTTACGACCAGGAACCCGACGCGGGTCTCGGCAACGGCGGGCTGGGCAGGCTGGCGGCCTGTTTTCTCGACGGTCTTGCCACGCAGGGTTACCCCGCGACCGGCTATTCGCTCCGCTACGAATACGGCATCTTCCGCCAGAAGCTGGTGGACGGCTGGCAGACCGAGCTGCCGGATTTCTGGCTGCCCGGCGGAAAAATCTGGCTGCAGGCCGTTCCGGAAAAGAGCGTGGAGGTTCACTTCAACGGACATATTGAAGAGTACTGGAACAACCAGTACCATGTGGTAAACCACAAGGATTACACAAAGGTTCTCGCCGTACCGTACGACATGTATGTTTCCGGCATGGACGGCCGCGGCATCAGCCGCCTGCGCGTTTGGGCGGCAAGCTCCGCCGAGTTCGACATGAAGCTTTTCAACTCCGGCAATTACATGCGCGCCATGGAACAAAACGCCATGGCCGAAGTAATCACGAAAGTGCTCTATCCCGAGGACAACCATCTGGAGGGCAAGAGCCTGCGGCTTTCCCAGCAGTATTTTCTGGTTTCCGCAACCATACAGGACATTATCCGCCGCCACCTGTTCCGGTACAGCACGCTCGACAACCTGCCGGACTTGGTCGCCATCCATCTGAATGATACGCATCCCGTGCTGGCCATTCCCGAAATGATGCGCATCATGCTGGACGAATGCGGCTACGGATGGGATGCGGCGTGGGATATCGTCACGCGCACCATCGCCTACACCAACCATACGGTCATGAGCGAGGCGCTCGAATGTTGGGGCGTCGAGCTGTTCCAGTCGCGCCTGCCGCGTATTTACCAGATTATTGAGGAAATCAACCGCCGTTTCTGCGCCAAAATGCACGAGCGCGGCGTGGACGGCTACAAGGTCGGCCGCATGGCGCCGCTGAACGACGGCTACGTGAAAATGGCGAACCTCGCCGTGGCAAGCTGCCACAGCGTGAACGGCGTTTCCCAGCTGCACAGCGACATCTTAAAAGACCGTGTCTTCCACGATTTTTATACCGAACTTCCCGAAAAGTTCACCAATGTTACAAACGGCATTGCGCACCGCCGCTGGCTGAACCAGTCGAACCCGGCTCTCGCGGCGCTGATCACCGAACTGATCGGGGACGGCTACATCCGCAACGCGAAGGAGCTTGAAAAGCTGAAGCAGTTCCAGAACGACACCGCCGTCCTGAAAAAGATGGCGCAGATCAAGCGCTCGAACAAGGTACGCCTTGCCGATTACATTAAAAAGGAACTGAATGTGGAGCTGGACCCGGATTCGATTTTCGACATGCAGGTCAAGCGCATGCATGAATACAAGCGCCAGCACCTCAACGCGCTGCATATTTTATCCGTATACCAGCACCTGCGGGAAAACCCGGGCGAGAATTTCACCCCGCACACCTATATTTTCGGCGCGAAGGCCGCGCCGGGCTACTACTTTGCAAAGCAGATGATCCGCTTTATTGTCGATCTTGGCAACACGATCAACAACGACCCGCTGGTCAATAAAAAAATGAAAGTCGTATTTCTGGAGGATTACCGCGTTTCCCTCGCCGAGCTGATGATTCCCGCCGCCGACCTGAGCGAGCAGATTTCCCTCGCGGGAACCGAAGCTTCCGGAACAAGCAATATGAAATTCATGATTAACGGCGCGGTCACCATCGGCACGCTCGACGGCGCGAACGTCGAAATCCACGATTCCGTCGGCGACGACAACATTCTTCTGTTCGGCATGACCACCCCAGAGGTGGAGGCGCTGAAACGCAATTACAACCCCCGCACGTTCTTCAACAGCAATCCGGTTATCCGGAAAGCGGTGGACGCGCTCAACGCGGGCTTTTCCGGCGTATCCTTCAGCGATATCGCCGATTCCCTGCTGAATTCCGACCCCTACATGGTGCTTGCCGACTTCGATTCCTACGACCGTGCGCAGAAGAAGGCGGAAACCCTTTACGGCGACCGGTATAACTGGAACCGCATGTGCCTGATCAACATCGCGAACGCCGGACGTTTCGCCGCGGACCGCGCGATCCGCGAATACGCCGATCATATCTGGAACGCCAAACCCGTTCCGGAAAAAGAACCGGCAAAGCACACCGCATTTGCATTAAAGAAATAAAGAAACGGCCGTCCCGCCGACGATCGTTTTTTCGGTATGACATCTTTCGAAATGGGTATTCTAAAAGGGCGGGTTTCGGCCCGCCCTTTATGCGTTTGGAGGAATTTCCATGTTCAATTCCCGCAACTCGGTGTACCGCTGCCCAACGGGGGCGGTCCCAAACGGGATTCCGGTTCATTTTAAAATCACTCTGCCCCGCGACCTGCACTGCAGCGCCGCGCGCCTGATTGTACGCAGCGACCAGACCGGCGGGGAACAAACCCTCGGCATGTTCTGGTGCGGTATGAACGGCGACAATTACGAATGGTGGGAATGCCATTTCTCCGCCGGTGAACCGGGGCTGTATTTTTACTGGTTCAGCCTGGACACCTGGCGCGGAACGCTGCAAATGACGCGCGGCTTCGGCGGCGAAGGCATTCTTCAGGAATCCGCCCGCGTGTGGCAGCTTTCGGTTTACGAACGCAGCTTTAAAACCCCGGACTGGCTTTCCGGCGGCGTAATGTATCAGATCTTCCCGGACCGGTTCTTCCGCTCGGGCGAACCGAAAACCGGCGTGCCCTCCGACCGCAAACTGCACGAAAACTGGAACGAAACGCCCGACTGGGAGCCGGACGAGGACGGAAAAATCACCAATAACGACTATTTCGGCGGCGATCTTCGCGGAATCGAGGAAAAGCTCGGCTACCTGAAATCGCTCGGCGTAACCTGCATTTACCTAAATCCGATTTTCGAATCGCATTCCAATCACCGTTATGATACGGCGGACTATTCCAAAATCGACCCGCTTTTAGGGGACGAGAAAGATTTTTCGCATCTCTGCACCGCCGCGCGCCGGATGGGAATCCGCGTGATTCTGGACGGCGTTTTCAACCATACGGGAAGCGACAGCGTTTATTTTAACCGCCATAACCGCTACGCCGGAAAGGGTGCGTACAATTCCAAGAATTCGCCCTATTACCCGTGGTATACCTTTCGGAACTGGCCCGACCAGTACGAATGCTGGTGGGATTTCCTTACGCTTCCGAGCGTAAACGAGCTGAACCCGCAGTACAACGAATATATCAACGGGCGCGACGGCATTATTAAAAAATGGCTTTCGGCGGGCGCGGGCGGCTGGCGGCTGGACGTTGCCGACGAGCTTCCCGACGCGTTTCTCGAGCAGCTCCGCGTTGCGGCGAAAACCCGCAGCAACAACGCGCTGATTCTGGGCGAGGTCTGGGAAGACGCGTCCAATAAAATGGCCTACGGAATAAGGCGCCGGTATTTTCTGGGCGGCCAGCTCGACAGCGTGATGAATTACCCGTTCCGAAACGCAATCCTCGGTTTCCTTACGGGCGGGAATCCCGCCGACATGATGGAAATCATCCTGACCGTGCTGGAAAACTATCCGCCGCAGGTCATCCGGCTTTTAATGAACCATATTGGCACCCACGACACCGAACGCGCGCTCACCGTTCTTGCGGGCGAACCGCTCGGCGGCCACGGCCGCCGCTGGCAGAGCACCACGCACCTTTCGAAGGAGCGGCGGAACCACGGAAGAAAGCGGCTGCGTCTTGCCGCCGTGATGCAGTTCACCCTGCCCGGCGTTCCCTGTATTTATTACGGCGACGAAGCCGGGATGGAAGGGTACCGCGACCCGTTCAACCGCGCTTGTTATCCCTGGGAAAAGGAAGACACGGAATTGATCGAATGGTACCGGAAGCTTGGCGCTATCCGGCGCGGCTGCTCCTGCTTAAAAGAAGGCGCGTTCTACCCGCTCGTATCCATTGACCACTGTCTGGCGTATATCCGGAAAGATGAAAACGAAAGCCTTCTCTGCGCGCTGAACGCGGGCTTCGAAGGCCGCAGTATCTCCGTACCGGACGAATGGAAATATGCGGAATCGTTAATCGGTCCGTCCCCCAGCGCGCACAACGCGCTTTTCCTGGAACCGGAAAGCTGCGCCCTTTTGCGTCTGAAACAGGAACCGGTTACTGATACGGAAAGCGGCGTTGAATCTTCTCGGCCGGAGAGCGGGGATGCGGCAGCGCCGCCTATCGAAAAAGTGTAATTCCGAGGAAAACGCGCTCCGCTGACGGGAAGATTACCGGCTCGAACGCTGAAACCGTTTCAGCGCCTTTACAATCGGAAAAACAATAAGAGCCACACCGATCGTTTTATAAAGCGTGGTCGTTGAAATGGCCGTAAGAATCAGGCTCAGCGCGGGCTTGCCCGACTTTTCAAAAATCTGCTGCGCATAAAGGATGTACAGCATAAAATAAACGCCGAACGTGTTCGTCAGGTTGCCGACCACCGCGGCGGTAATAATGGCGATGTTTTCTCCCTGACGCAGGTTTTTCAAAACCTTGCACAGGCCTTTATAAGTAAAATACGCGGTTACCGGAATCAGTGCTCTGGGCAGCACGGAGACCAAAGGATTCACAAAAAAGGGGTCCAGTATGGAACCCGGGGCGCTGATCGCCAGAAAAAGGCTGGAAAGGCCGAATGTCAGCGCCACGGCGAAGCCCTCGGACAGCCCCAGCACCAGTGCGGCAATAATGGCTGGAATGTGTGCGATGGTAATGCTGACCAAAGGCAGGCGGATCATGCCGATCGGCGTAAAGGCCAGAATTAAAGTCAGCGCGATCATTACGGCGGTAAGAGTGAGCGTTTTTGTGGAAGAGCGTTTTTGAGCGATTGCAGTCATCATAAAATCCTCCTGTTAAAGATTGTTATGTTCCGGTTTACTTTGACATAATTTTAACACATTCAAGCAGAAATTACCATACTCCGGGACGGAATATTTCGAAAATTTCATTTCTTTTTGTTTTCCTGTATCCGCTCCCTTTCTCTTTACTTATTATGGAACTTTAACAAACCAATTTATGATAAATGCGAATATTTTATTCAAATTAAATAATTCATCTTTCTTCTTTCGACATCTAATCTTTTAAAAGAATCTTACGATAAACTAGTTAAGGAACCCTTTTCTCAATCTTCCCGCCCCTGCGGCAAGCTTTGAGCCGACGGCGCGGAGAAATCCTTTGATTACAAGACCTTCTCATAACTTTGGGCTGCTGATTGAAAAACTTTCTTTTATACCGGGATGAAAACTTCCCGCGTGTGGCGGAGCGTTTTTTATGAGGCAGCCAAATCCCCCCTTACCGAAGTACGCAGCAGGCACTCCTGCTGTGTACTTTTTATGTATTCCGGCAATGACGGAGGCCGCCGACCGGGATTCTAAAAAAGGCTTGCATTTTCGCCGTATCTTAATATACTATAAAAAAACAGCGGCCCGGACTTCCGCCCGGGCCGCTGCCACGCAAATACAACGAACTATTTTATAGAAGTAGGAAAGAACAAATTAGAATCGCTGCGATTGGTTATGCATCTTAACCAACCGTTGCAACGAAGATTCTGGTGCCGTTTACATAAATACCGGCCTGTGAACCTTTTGCATTGTTAGAGGTAATTTTGTAGAAATAATCGTTGCCGGATTTGGAAGCCAAAGCAAGCTTGAATGTTGCGGAACCAACCGTAACATTCGGAGCTACGGCAGAAGTAACCCGGAACTGATATGCGCCCTTAACGGTCGTGTTCACTGTTGTATCGGTTGTAAAAGCAACTCCTTTTACAGTAGCAACAAAGATCTTTGTTCCGTTGAGGTAGATACCGGAAGCAGCACCAGCCGCACCGGTCGCAGTGATCTTGTAGAAGTATTCGTTCCCGTTCTTGGAAGCAAGTACTATGGAGAACACCCCGTTCGTACCGGCATAAACGGAAGGAACGGTTGAGGAAGTAACTTTCATCTGATAGCTTGCGCCCTTTGCAATGGACATGTCGGCGTTTGTATCGGATACGGCTGCCGGAGTCGCTGTTGCAGTAACTTCGCACTTCGCCGGCTGGTAATCGTCCAGCTCATAGCCGTCTGCATCATAGAGTGTTGCCGTTAATGTTGTTTTGTTCTCGGAAGCGAAAGTGGAATCAACGCTGTTAACTTTAACCGTTGCGGTGTTGCCGGAAGAAGTTAAAGTAAATACATCGCTGCTGCCGCCGTCGAGTGTCCACTGAACCGTGTAGCCGGCCGGGATAGCTGTGCCGCCCGGATAAGAGGAAGCAGTGAATGTTTCGGAATAGCCCTTCGCAATGCTGGAAGAATCTTTGTTGATTGCAATGCCGGCAAAGGAAAGGGAATCGATCTTGAAGGTATCAACCGAAGAGCCTGCGCTCTTGGCAAGGGTAAAGCCGTAGGTGTTGAAGCTGTCAACATCAACTGCGTCCGTGTCAGCCTTGAAAACGACTGTGCCGGGAATCAGTGTTTTGTCGGAAAGCTTTAAGGTAACGCTGGAAGCGCTGTTGGATACATAAAGTTTGCCTGCGGCAATCTTCATTGTGCCGTCGCCGTCAATTGTCTTAACGGTTACAGCACCGTCAAAAGCAACGTTCGTATTGGAATCCAAAGAAATGGTATCCATATTTACGGTGCCGCTGACTGTTGCATTGGTATCTTCGTTTGTAGTATCGAGTTTGCCGTTTACCGCATTGGTCGGAGCCGCAACTTTGCCGGTGAAGGCATTGTCTTCGTCGCCGAGGTTCAATGTGGTGTCACGGTAGTCAAAATCAATTGCGCTGACATTTGTATCATCACCTAATAAAGTGATGGTGCCGTCCGCACTTGCTTTAATGCCTGCGGTGGTGACTTTTGCTTCATTGGAGAACAGGGAAACTGTCGGGGCGGTAATCTTGCCTGTAACAACTGCATTGTCTGCATCTGTTGCATCAACGGTTACGGTGCCGTCCGCGCTGATTGTTCCGACTGTGCCGGAATTAACCGTTACGTTGCTGTCTGTGTCATTGTCTTCGCTTGTAACGTCGATGTTGCCAACTTTGCCGCCGCTTACAAGAACAGCGTCGCCGCCTGCAGCAACCGGTGCGCCGTCGGTTTTAATATCGCCGACTTTACCGTCTGTTACGTCTACCGTACCATTGTCAATATCAATGGAGCCAACGGTTGCATCGCCAATTGTAAGAGTTCCGACCGTGCCGGAGATCTTCTTTACATTGGTCTTTTCATTAACGGCAACACTTGTTGTGCCAACCGGGAATACGACTTCGCAGTCTGTTACTACAGCGGAATCCGCGGTAGCGTCGCCGGTCAGAACGCTCTTGCCGTCCGTCTTGGAAATAGAGAATACTTTGCTGCCAGGTAATACGGTTTTCGCATCGCATTTCTTTTCAATCTTTGTCTTAAGGGTGTACTTGTCGCTGGAATCGGTGGAAGCCTTATAGGTTGTGCCGCTTGCAACAAGCTTCTTAACCGTAATGGTTACATTGCCGGTTGCAGCGTCTTTCGTATACTTGCCGTCTACAGCGGTCTTTCCAACGATAGCATCCGGGAACTGTGTGGATGCTGAAGCTGAAGTTGCATCAATTTTCGGAATATGTACATCCGTGCCGGTGATGCTGAAGCTGTATGCATTCTTGTTTGCATCTGTAATTCCTGTGGTTTCTTTCGTTAAGTCTGCAGCAGCATATGTAGCTAACGCAGAATCGGCAGCCGGCTCTGCCTTGTAGATGCCAAGAGTCTTTGTGCTGTTGGCAGTCTGTGCAAACGTTTCGAAATCATCGAAGCCTTTGCCGGAATCCTTTTTGGCATAATTGGAATCATACTCGCCGAAAACGATCTGATCTTTGTCATAAACATATACGGTCAGGTCATGTCTTCCCTTAACGGTAAAGTCATTGCCGTCGTCGTCGGTGTAGCTGCCTTCGTAAAGAACAGAGATAACTTCCTTACCGGAAGCGGAGCTGCTCTTCAGTTTGAGTGTTGCTACGTCCGTAGAGCTGTTTACGCTTAATGAAACGAGCTTGTCACCCGATACATGAGAAATTGCGTTAATCTTCTCGTCTGTAACCGCATGGTGATCGACTGTCTCAAATTTAAAATCGCTGCCTTTGTTGAGCAGAAAATCCGTGAGGTTTGCTGTTGTTACCGCGCCACCGTTTACGAGATAAATCGAATCTTCGTTGGTGCCGGTAATTGCTCCGGTCATCGTCTTGGTAGCCGCTTGAGCGAAGCTTGCCGAAAAGCTTGAAACAACAAGTGCCAACGCAAGCACAAGTGAAACAACTTTTCCTGTGATTTTTTTCATCCTGTTTGTCCTCCTTAATTAATTAAAGTGAGTGAGCACGAGTGAAATAACTTTTCCTGTGGTTTTTTATCCTTTTTGTCCCTTAAATGGTTAGTTGTACGTATTTGCATGTGCTATGAGAATGAAACATACATACTCGCCGTGGGTGCTAACGGAACTTCATCTTGACTCCCGGTACATGCTGCAAAAGCCCACACCAAAAGTCCATGTTATTCCATACGCCAGCGGTGATTTGATCCTGCTTACCATTAAATCTCAACCTGACAAAAAGTCGCAGTACCGGCAGCCTGCCATTTCGCATAACCGATAGGTAAAATCACAGGAATGCTTCTGAACGGAACCGGATGTCCCTTTTTTCGCATGAAGCATAAACATACCTATACTGCAAATTTTATTAAAAAAATCGCACAAATTATTCCACCATTGCGCTGTGCTCATTATATCTGATTTTTGTATGTTGTCAATAATATGCTATAGTATTACCAGAAACTTCTATATATTATTACCATTATTTAGCAGGATTTCTACCAATTCCGATCATTATTGCAAATTGGATAAATACCCCTTTTTTCTTAATATTTTGAATGAAATATAAGACATCTATGCAAATACGCATAAAATATTGTAAGAGAAATATGAAAGCTCTCTTAAAATTCTCTATCGATATCAACCGTAAAAAAAGCTTTTCTCCGTGCACAAAAATAAATAAGGAAAAGGAAACGCGGGCGCCGCGGCAAGCTTCAAAGCGCTTTTCCCGAAGCCGGACTTACAACATTTCCGCATAGTTCCCGCAACACCTGTCCAATCATAAGCCGCGCAGGGCGAAGCCGGGGCGCGCCCGAAAACCGCTTTTTAAGCCTTTCCGGGACCCATTTCAGAAAAATCGATAAATCCCCATCTATTTATGAAAAAAACTTGACTTTCGTCTGCGTATCTACTATAATAGTAAAGCTGTCATATGTTGGCGGCTAAAAATTGCGCTCGTAGCTCAGCTGGATAGAGTGCTTGACTACGAATCAAGAGGTCGCGGGTTCGAGTCCCTCCGGGCGCGCCAAAATTAAATTAGGGAAACCCGCATGGTTGCTGATTTTTTCAGTAAATCATGCGGGTTTCCTTTTTTTGCTATAAAATCGCTGAAAAATGTTAATAATCGGGGCGGTTACTACCACGTTACTACCGCTTTTCTCCACCCCACTTAGTCTCCTCCAACCATAAAAATGCCCCGCCAACTTAATAATCAGCAGGGTATAAGCTCTATTCTTTTCTTTCCCGTCCCGAAAGCTTTTTCTCAATCTCCAGCAATTCACAATATAGCCTTGCCTGATTTTCTGCAATCGTATTCAAATTTGCGTTAATCCATTCAAGCTGTTTCTTTAATTCTACGTCCATTTTAATAACCTTCTTTTATCGTATTTGCTATTCAGCATATAGATATTATAAGGATATTTCAGCAGCATAAAATGATAATTTTTATCACATAGAAAAAGCCAGTCGATCACTCGGCGGGCATGTCGCTCTGTTAATAATGGAAAAAGGCCCCTCTCGATCACGAGAAGAGCCTTCCCATCCTCCTTAGTGTTAACAAAAAAAGAAAAAATCAAATAAAAAAATCTCATAAAAAATAAAAAATTCATTTAGTTAAAAAATTTCTTTTGAGAAGTAAAAATAAAAATAGTAAAAAAAATCATAAGAGCTCAACCGTAGTTTTTCACTACATTGTCAGTATATACTTAATAATTTAATTTGTCAATAGATTTCTATGGCCTTAGCCATTCGCTATCGGGGCGGGCAATTAGCCTAGCGTTATTATAAGCCATATCCATCGTTAAGCAAGTATGCCCTAAATAATGTTTATTTTCTTCATCTTTTGTCACAACCAGAGCTAAATCAGGTTCATTAAGGTTCGTAAGATAAATAGGTATTAATAATTGAATTTTCCCATTAAAATATTGTGGAACTGCTGTTTTATAGTTTGCGTCAATTCTTTTTCTTGCCTCATCCAATGCACCATTAAACAAGGCTATTCGTCTTTGGCTGTTGCGAACGGTTTCCGGAATTCGCTTTATATTTTCTTCATCTCCAAAAATATGCTCATATTGCGGAATTATAGTATAATCAAAATTAAATACAAAGTCATTTGAATTTTTAAAAAAATTTGCCTTCTTGGGAAATACGTCCACACCTAAAATTGATAGTGAATATTGGGTGTAAAATCCGTCTAAAAACCACTTTAAATCCTTGCTTGGTCTTGAAATCGGTACAAAATAAGCATATATACTTTGAAAGTTTTGATCGTAAAGGCCAGTATTAAACACGCAATATTTGTCTTCCTTTATATTTAAGATGCTTTTTTGATCGTTTGGGTCTGAAACGTTTTCATAATCCTCATACGTCTTAGAAAATACATGTTTAATGTAATTGTGGAGTACTGGATTATTAATCGGGTGTCCTGTATAGCTATATTTAGTTTCTCCCCAGTTTTCAGGGCATAATTGCGATAAAGCTTGAATTTTATTATTGAAATTGACGCATAGAGCAAAGTCAAATAACTTCATCCTATTTACCCTCCGTTTTTCATAATTAAGATAAGTATATTTTAACATTTAATGTCGAAAAATCAATAATATAAATAAAAAAAGCCGCACTGGGTAATTAAATCCGATGCGGCTCATTTCATATATTCAGTTATGCTGCAGGCGTCGTATTTACCTCGGCCCCGTTGCCCGGCGTATCGCTCGCGGTTGCCTCAATTGCTTCACGGCCCTTGTTAACTTCCCCAGCTACCGCCTGCCGGAGCATTTCGATTTCTTCATCGGTAATACCGGGAATCAGTTTTTTAATCTGGACTTCAAACTCCGCTTGCTTTGCGGCAAAGGTCTTTTCCAGCGCGGGCGTGATGCGGAAGTTTTCATCGGTCATGTTCCATGCGCTCCATGCATATTTCATATATTGATCGTATTTGTCCGCGCCTGCCTTAGCCTTTACTGCCTTGGCTTTTTCCTCAATAAGTTGCACCCCTGCGTTACCTACAGCCTTAACAATTGCCACCAGAACGCCAGTAAAGGCGGTAATAAGTACGGGAACCAATGCGTTAATAATCTGCTGATACATAAATAATACTTCCTTTCGCCGGGTTTACCGGCTATTTTAATATGAGTGCCAATATAGCTGCCGCCACACCCGCGCCGATTGCGCCAATAATAGCTGCAATCAATTTATCCCACCATTTACCCGGGCGGCCGGTAATTGCTTTTACATCCTGTTTGATTTCCTTAACGTCACTGTCAAGACCGTCGACTTTGGTATCCATCCGAGCCATAGCGGCAGTCAGGCCGCGTATGTCCTTTATTTCTGATTCCAACCCATCTATACGGTGATGAGCTGATTTTGCACTGTCCAGCGCTTCCTGTGCAATGTCAGGCACAATACCGCCCCCTATTTAATCGTCGCCACCGCAACCGGCGTTTTGCATCCATTCAAATAGAATCCCACGCCGGTGCCGGCCTTTCCGATGGCCTGAAATTTAAAGAACCATGCTCGTCCGCAATGAGATTGAGCAACCAAACGGAAACCCGAACTGCCCGGAATAAGCGACGGCTGCGTGTCCGATGTAATCTTAAACTGATATGTACCACCCTGCTTTACTGCGAATGGTGCGGTAGTAGTGCATTGAAAGGAGAAATTTAAAATGAATGATTTGCAGATTTTTGATTACGACGGAAAGCTTTATGCAGATAGCCGCGAAGTGGCTGAAATGGTTGGGAAACGACACGACCATCTCGTCCGCGATATTGACAGGTACGTTGAGGTAATCGGTCATTCCTCAAAACTGAGGGCTGATGATTCTAACGTCCCCAATTTTGGGGCGGTTGATTTCTTTGCAAAATCTACATATCAAGATGCTAAGGGAGAAATTCGCCGTTGCTACCTCATTACAAAGAAAGGCTGCGAATTCGTTGCCAACAAGCTGACCGGAGAAAAGGGCATTTTGTTCACGGCAGAGTACATAACCGCATTTCATAGCATGGAAGATAAATTACTAACTCCAAGTAAAGAATTTTCTTTCCTGCCTAAAGCAAGCTCTGTTGGAGAGGGCGCGAGCGTTTTAAAACTCGTGGACAAAATTATGGTTGCACAAAAAGCGTCTGGATATGAGCGCGCAATAGCCTTTAAGCAAGCTGCAGAAAAATTGCATATCCCGGTTCCAGATAATTTCATCCAGCCTCGCCCATTTGAACAAACCGTTTTAATGTGCGTTTCTACAATTAAAGTTTAAAAGTAGGACGGCTCACTTTTGAGCCGTCTATTTTTTTTGGGGGGGGCGACCGCGCAACTTTGCGCGCTCCGATTTTTATAGCGGAATCCGGCTTTACTTTTTAGAATTATGTGGTAAGATATGGGTGAGGAGGGATTTCGATGAAAAAGATATACATTGGGGCATTAGCTCTATTTTTGAGTATTGCACTCATGGGGTGTTCTTCAAACAATACTGTATCGAGTAGCAACGATAGCGCCAACAGCATCAAAGAAAATTCGTCTGAAAACAAATTGCAAGAGGTTTACAGTGACGACCTTATTTCTATGTCATTTGTGAAAAAGTATGACATGCCGGAAGTGAAAGACATGTTTTACTTTGATGTAAAAGCCAATAATAAATCTAATAGGGAAATTTCTGTATACTTGCAAAATTCCTATATTAACGATACAATGTTTACGGTTGGAAGCGGCGTTCCGTTGGATTTACTTCCGAAGAAAAGCGCAACGCATTCGTTTTTCGGCAAGTATGAAGGAACCGGAATTAAGTCTACCGAAGAAATAAATAAAATCAGTTTCAAAATTTGTGTAATGGATAAATCTTCAAATGTTTTAGAAACCACGAAAAGCATTGAAATCAAATTCTAATGTAGCCGCTATGAGCGCCCGAATATTTCACCGGGCGCTTATTTTATGTCTAAAATAATTCTCAGAAGTACTTCATATTGATACTTCATTACTTTCGCTGTAGAATTATAGCGAAAGGAGGTGTTTTTATGTTGGAGGAAAAAAAGAAACTGGAATCCGAAATGCGCCGCGTTCTAACCCTTATCAGCAATGGGACCGACGCAAACAATATGTCAAACGCAGACAACGAACTCCTGTGGAAATGCTCGCACCGCGGATATCTTGAAGGAATTCAGTTCGGTTACAATGCAAACAACGAAGTCATAGGACAGAAAGTAAGTTCTGGCACGCGCGTAACAGACGCAGGCAAAAAGTTCATGCAACAAGAGTAATCTTGACCGCCCCGGCTGGCACCGAGGCGGCTATTTTTTAGTAGGGATATTTTTCCACAACCGGTGAATTCTGCCGTGCAAGGTGGTAAACATACTTAAACACGGTTTTTGCATCGTCAGGCGCGATCTTATGTTTCAAAATAGTATACACAATTTCTTTGCAAAGTTCAGAAAGGTCTTTATCCCATAAAATTTCGCCACCATGCCCGGAAAGTATGTTGTTGGAAAAAGTCAAGGCTGTATTCAAATCCCACATACAGACCTTATGCTTGACCAAAACGTCCAGAATTTCTTCGCAAGCTTCGGAAAATGTTTGATTCCAGTAAATTCGTTTCCCCCGCTCCATAGAATTGCCTACAGAATGACCGTCAAATGCGCTATTATCTTTGTTCGACGCCGGAATCTCAAAATCTTCTTTGGGCTTAACATCGAGTTTGATTTCTAAATTTTCAATTTCGCTTGCTTCCTCCTGCTCCGCTTGCAGGCCGGGGTCATAGTTGGCTTTGCTTACAGCGTTAGCAATTGCTTTCCCGTCTAAAGTAACCGATTTCTCGCTTTCTTCAATGGTAACTTTCATTCTTCTCAATCTCCTTTACGTTGACTGCAAACCGAGGTTGTATCCACGATTTGCATTATATTTGTTATTGCTGTCACTGATCTTCTTACCGTCAAGATTAACCGTCGTATCTTTTTCTGCTATCTTCTGAGCTACTTCCAATATTTGTGCAAGTACGGCCACCATGCCTTCGTTGCCCTCTGTAACTGTTTCCCGAATGATCGACTGCGGAGCAACAATTTCCGGGTTTGTAGACGCACCAGCATATTCGCCTATGGGAAAGCTCGCCATATGGCGTTTGCAGTCACACAGTGCCTTCGGCGGCACTTGGCTGAGTGATTATCTTCCCAACCGGCTGGGCGTTCATATGGATGAAGCAACTGCACAACAGGACGGCGGCCTTGAAATGAAACAAAGCTACTAACAATTCCAAGCATTTCACCGGCGGAGCTTGCTCTGCCGGGTACATAAAAAAACAGGCTCCCACGGAGCCGGAAAGGAGAAGTCTATGAAAGCATTGAAAAAGAACAGTGCCCTGTATCTGGAACAGGTTGCCTCTGCGGTAGCTGAATGCTATAAAAAAGACGAGAAGCCCTGCAATCGGGCACTGCTGGAGCTTTATACACGGATCGGTCAATGTATCTGCCGTCAGGGAGAAAAAGCATTTATCCCACATTTGGCTGAAATGCTTGCTGACCAATTTCCATCGCTGAAAGGCTTCTCTCTTCGTAATCTCCGCAGGATGCGTGATTTTTACCGCACTTATGAAAACAACCAGGTTCTTATGGAAAGGGCACAGTCCCTTGGCTGGACACAGAACGCCGTGATACTGGAATGCTGTGAAACCGATGAGCAGCGTTCGTTTTATATTGACCTTGCGGCAGAACGGAACCTTTCCAAGCTGGCGCTCATGAAAGTCATTCAGGAGGATGCCCTTGCTGAAGCTATGCATACAGAAAATTACGCCACGAATATGGAACCCAGCTTTGCCCCTGTAAGCGATAGCCGCATCGATGAAGCAGTAGACACTACTGCGTCCGTTGGAACGGTGTGTGAGCCGTTTGTGACAGCGTGTGAGCCTCCCCGCCAAGGGGATGCTCTGCACCGAAGCAATGACAGCAGCTACAGCAAAATCCTCGCAATGCTTCCGACCGACAGAAGAATGAAAAATATGCGAAAACATTCTTTTTTATGCTGGCGGGATTATCCGTTTCTTGAACGCTCTGTTTCATCAAAAATATTGGCGCAGAAACAAATCATCTATTTGAAGCCACCGCCCGACACAGTTCAGCCGAACAAGTTCCCGCCGTCTTTCAGCAGAAAGCAGAGCAGGAATGATCAATGTCGAGTACACCGACCGAAAACAGTCGCATGAATGTCTGAACACAACAGTGAAAAGCCTGAGGGTTTATGATATCATAAAATTGGTCATTGCCTGCGGAGAATCCGATTTATTTTGAGGACTGGATGCTCTTTTTTGAGAAAGATAAGAAATCTTTTTTCCACGGTGTCCACAAAACAAGGACAAGGCTTTTGCCTTGTCCTTGTTTTTTGCCGTCACGGGGCGAGAACCCGGTGCAGGTTGGGAGCATAATCGGAAATCTTTCTATAGCAAAACAGCGAAGGGATTCGCGGAACGCGGGTTAAGCGTGCCAGCACCCGCGTCCCTCCGGGCGTGCCACGAAAAACTGCATGGATACTGAGAAATCAGTGATTCAGGCAGTTTTTGTTTTCTCTAATATGCAGTAACACAGTAGTAGTTTATAGGCTATTATTTTGCCTCCGCAAACCGCTGTGTCTCTTTCAACCATAAATACGTCCGCTTACCCATGATCCGGCACGTATAACGTGTCCCTGCGCCACCAACTTTTAGGGAAGTGTGCGGAAATATGGATATTTTAATTCAAGAACAAATAAAGCCCTCTCAGCTGCCATAAAGCAGTTAAGAGGGCACGTTTATAGGGTTCTCCGATTACTCGATAGACCAATAATTATTTACACAAAACCAATTTAGCGCATTTCACAGAATCTTGCAACACAGTTTTAGGCTTATGAAGTTTAAAAACTTTCCTTTCGGGTACTTCTTCCATCCAACCGCATTGTCTACAATAATACGCCTTAAAATAGGGGTCATAATAGATAAGAGCTTATGTGTTGGCCACAAATCAGATTTTTGGAACTATTTTATGGAATATATTTAAATCCCCACTTCGTCATGGCATAAAAAATCGGCAAAAGATCTTTTCCTTTTTCAGTAAGAGAATATTCCACATGAGGCGGAATTTCATTGAATTGTTTTCTGGAAACTAAACCGTCATCTTCCAGTTCGCGCAAGGATGAGGTCAGCATGGTGTTCGTGATGCCGTCTATGTTCTTTTTCAACTCACCAAAGCGTATTGCGTCTTTCATGCATAACTCGTAAATGATTTCAAATTTCCATTTTCCTTGAAGCATCCTAAGTAGCGGTATCACGGGACAGTTTCCGGATTCTGTAAGAATGCCGAGTTTTACTTTCTCCATATATTCCTCGTAGGATATATCGTATTTCATATTCGCATATAGCTCCTTTCGTTTTGTGTAATTCCTCATTTCTTTTGCAGTACGGTACGCCATACTATGTAAGAACAATCTGCGTACTTGAATTATTTAATATATCAAGTATAATTTTTATATCAGTAAAAGTCAATATCGATGCCGGTACATTTAAAAAATTGGTTCATGCAGAAAGGATGGTTTACACCATGAAGGAAATCAACATTGGCAAAGCTACAGAATTTACTTCTCCGAATCCCCTGACGTTCATTTGCTCAGAGAAGCCGGATGGCACTACAAACATCGCTCCAGTATCCTTTGTGAGCTATCTCTCTTTTAATCCGCCAATGGTCGGGTTCGCTATGGGCAAGGCAGCTTATACAGGTGAACGGGTACGTGAAACCGGTAAGGTTATCATTACTGTTCCCGGCAATAGTCTTCGTGAGGCGGTCATGTCTTGCGGCTCATCCAGCGGCAGAAACACAAACAAGGTGAAGAAATTCGGAATTAAACTTACCGAAGTTCCGGGATGCAGCATCAAAATTCCTGCAGATACGAAATTAGCTCTCGTTGCAAAGCTCAATCAGACAGTTGAAACAGGTAATCACTACCTTTATATCTGCGATGTTGAGCAGATATACGGTGATGAAAGCAAAGAAGCGATTTTTGCATGGAATGGATATGCAGAAGCGGCTCCTGCGCAAAAAAAATAACCCCTATAGGATACAGCCGCATGTCTTGCAATTTCCTAAAGTGTCGTGCATCTTTTTTGACCGAACTTGCCATCTTGAGCCTCACCCAAATCCTTTTTTCAAGGATTTGGGGGGCTTTTATGCCGTGCTTTATTCTGCATCTAAATTGAGTAAATAACACAAAATAAGGACAAGGCTTTTTGCCTTGTCCTTATTTTGTGTCGTCATGGGGCGAGGACCCCGGTCAGGCAGCACTCCTTATTTCAGTACAACACTATGAATATTTCCACCAATTTACACCCCAATTTGATTGCTTTATTCGCCGCTATAATATACAATATTTATTTAACCAGGATATTTCAATGAATTATATGACAGCAGAAGAATCAGGAATTACGCCGCACCCGGCATAGGTGCTTTGTACCTATTCGAAGATACCGGGTACTGCTTATTGCAGAATATATGCCTATACCGTTCGATTACGACAATTTATAAAGCAATTAATCTGAGAAGATGATTTATTTTGGTTAATACGAAAGGACAAATCCATACCGGCCGCATAATTAATTTTACAAACGGTTTATCGTGAAGGGTGTAAATATGAATCATTTAGTTTTAAAAACAATATCTGGATTTCTTATACTTATAATTACTATGGGGCTATTACTTTTTATTCCTGCATGGACTGTTCGTTACTTGCAGGCATGGCTTTACCTGTTTACATTTGCTGTATCTACAATATTGATTACCCTCTATTTGTTCAAGAACGACCCGGAACTTTTAAAACGGCGGGTTAAAGCAGGCTCAACCGCTGAAAAGGAAAAAGCCCAAAAAGCAATCCAGGCGATTGCAAACCTGTTTTTTTGCCTGATATACATTGTTGCCGGGCTTGACTTCCATTTTCATTGGTCGAGAATCCCTGAATTAATTAGTATTTTAGCGAACGCTTTTGTCTTTTTAGGGTTTTATATCGTGTTTCTGGTATTCAAAGAGAACAGCTATACTTCCGCCATTATAGAAGTCAATAAAGATCAAAAAGTAATTTCGACCGAAGTGTACGCGGTGGTTCGTCATCCTATGTATTTTGGAGCCATACTGATGTTAGTTTTTTCATCCGTGGCGCTCGGATCCTATTGGTCTTTACTCTGTGTCCTAGCTTTAATTATATCAATTATCGCGAGACTTCTTTATGAAGAAAAGTTTTTGTCGGAAAATTTATCAGGTTATAAAGAATATTGTAAAAAAGTAAAATATCACTTAATTCCTTATATATGGTAGTCCGTCAAATGGCCGGGTGTGCCTATGGTTTACACTGAGCGAAGAAAGCCTGATCTGATACTCAACCCGATTGTTTTGGCCGTCACGAGGCGAGAACCCCGGTACAGGGGATCGGGGAGCCATAACCCGGTTTGCGGGGCTATTCAAGGGCAATTTCTGTCCGACTAGGTAATCGTCTACTATTTTTTACGATTCTCTCTTTGCATCCAAGCCATTTTTCGGTATTATTTTCCGGTATTAAAATTACAGAGCATATCCGTGGCCTTCAAAATGGTGATTGTGGGCAATTCCCATTTGAAAGGTTTTTTTATCGGATATGCTCTGTTTTTTTTATCTTCTGTTCAGATTTTCATTCGCTCTTCCCCAACATTATAGAGCTTTTTCTTTTTAAGCCGGTGGAAAAACCAAGGCCCGCTATTAAAAATTCAATTATGCCACGTCACCGTTTACGGATTCCGGATGAGCGGCAACATACCGCCTGTTCATCACTCTAAGGGCGATGGCAAGTAAGAAACCGGCAGCGGACAGTGCGGCCATCGTATAGAAGCATATCTGATAGCCCGCTATGCCAGGATGATTATCGAGCGTTGAACCAACAAGTGTGTACAGGAAAATTTCCGGGGCATAACCGACAATTGAAATAACACCGGATGCAGTACCCGCCAGTTTTTTCGGTATATGTACTTCATCGATCGTAGCGAAATACATTGCCTTAACACCCAGAAGGAAGAGTCCCTGCAGTACAAAGTTAATGACTAAAACCCATAACATTCCACGGTTTACAGGGATCAGTAAATAGCCAAATGAAAATACCGCCATACCGACAAATCCATATTCCATGAATTTAATGGTGCTCTTCAGCTTATCCGCCAGAAGGCCTGCCAGCAGGGATCCGCCAAACATAAGCACATAGGCACGTATTACTCCCAGGATAGCCACAGTGGAGCTGTCTACTTTATAAATTTCACTTAGGTACGGAGTCAGGTAACCAAATATAATAACTGCGGAATAGTTGCATATTACTAAAAGGCCGCACATCCAGATACGCGGAATCTTGACGACTTCTTTAAAATCAGCCCAGTTAACTTTATTTGCATTTTCTTTCATCTTATCCGACGCTTTTGGCTGCGGATCGCTGATAAAAAGAATGGCAAGGATTCCGGCAACAATCAGTGCAATACTATAGAAAGTAATCGCACCCTGTAATCCGAGTTTTTCATCGGCAAACCGGGAAAAAACATAAACAGACGCAAGAGAGATAATGGTTCCTACGAGACCGCGTCCGCCCTCCAAGAATCCGAAGATTCGGCCCTGTTCGTTTTCATCTCCCAGATTATTCGCGATCTTGACCATGGAAGCCCAAAACGTGAATACGGTTGTGATTCCGAACAGTGTATGGATAATAAGCAATGAGGTGTACCCCGGCAGGGTAGCATACCAGAAGCCGATCAGCGCTGTTGCAAAACAGGAAAATACGATCAGCTTTTTAGGAGAAAATTTATCTGCGATCATACCGCCGGGAAAATAAAGAATGAAATTCACAATCCCGTACATGGAAAGCAAAATACCCAGCTGCTCTTTTGTAGTCCCTGTTGATGATTGAAGCGTTGTGAAATAGATGTCCTTTAAATACGGCAGCTTTGTTATAATTCCGCCTGCAAATGCCACAATAAACAAGATTACCCAACGTTCTACTTTCGGTGATTTAAATTTAATCATCTTTGTCAGCCTTCCTTTTACTGCGCACAATGGAAACAGGGTCAAGCCCGCCCGCGTTATTGTGCGGCAGTTTCAATAAATTTGAGATGCAGTAACAGCCCGGTTCTCAAACCTCCCCTCCTTCTTCCCGGTTATTTTGTATCATCGCAAGATATGCCCGCTGATTTTCGGTTGACTGCTAACCTCCTTCTTTCTATCGCCAGCTTTTTCAGGCAGCTTCTTATCGGATATTTTATGATTGAGCCGCCCAATACTCATCAAGCGCTGCCTGTGCGATTTTCTTTTCCCGTGTCAGGGCCTCTTTCGCCGGAACATTTTCGATCAGAACCAAATCCAGGGCATCCTTGATAGCCTGGCTGACTTTTCCTCCCGTTATATCGACAAATAAGGGAATGGCAATTTTCGTTTGGTCAATCGCAACGCCCATTGCGGGAACTCTCTCCACATATGCTTTAAATTGCTTATCCTCACGGCAGGAAGTCCGCACGGGAAGATAGCCGGTATTAATGGAAAATTTGGAATTTTCTTCTGTACTGGAAAGATAGGAGATCCATTCGAAGGCCGCCGCTTTCTGCTGTTCCGGCGCCGCCGCCAGAACAGAACTCATAACCGCGTCAATATAGGGCTTCGCCGGTTTATCCTTCCATCCGGGCTGGACATGGGCGTCTACAATATTGAAATCCAAATCGCTGATATCGGCAGTGGACCCCGTGTAGCCTGCGGTTCTGCCCTGCAAAACATCGTCCATGGTTTTATACCAGAATTCCCAGCCTTCCCCGCCGAAATTAAATTTCATAATATGATCCTGATTAATCCATTTCCGCATGGATTCCCAGCTTTCAACCCACTCCGGCGAATCAAAGGTCACTGTTTTCTGGTCCTTGCTCAGCACCTGGCCTCCGGCGGCGCGCGCAATATCAATAAAATGAACCGGTTCATACATAGGGTCCCAGCCGTAGGATACGGTTTCGCCGTTTTTCTTCACGGATAATTTTTTGGAAGCTTCCGCCAGGGACTGCCAGCTCTTCAGGGCTTTATCGGGATCGATTCCTGCTTTTTTGAAGGATTCCTTCCGGTAAAATAAAATATGGGTGGTACTGTATGCGGGAAGAGCGTAAATATGTCCGTCGCTGCCCGTCCCGTAATTTAAAAGAGCCGGGATGATATCGTCCTTATGAAAGTCCGATTTTTTTTCAATATACCCGTCTAAATTCTGCAAAGCCTTTCTTTTCATAAACTTATTCGTGTATTCCGGGGGCATAAGCACGGCCGCTGGGGGCTGGTTCGCCGCAATTGCCGCCTGAAGGAGCTTGGAGGTTTCGGTATAATCCGCCTGCTTTACCCCTTTTACGGTGATTCTGTTCTGGGACGCATTAAAGTCATTGATAATATTATCCATTTCTTTTCCAAGCGTTCCGCCGAGCCCGTACCAGTATTCTATTTCAATTTTAGAGTTCCCGCTCTTATCCGTTCCTTTTTGGGAAGGTGCATTCGAATTGCAGGCCGATGTGGAAACGACCATGCCTGCCGCAAGAACAACACAGAGGATTCTTTTGAAAACGCCATAAATCTTATTATTTTCCATCATAAATTCTCTTTTCCGGATTTTATCCTTTTATTACGGCATCACTTGTAATGCCGTTGATAATCCACTTCTCTCCAATAAAGAAAATCAACAGCAGCGGCAACACGATAACACAGCAGGCTGCCATAATCGCCCCCCAGTTTAAGCCATAGGAACCCTCGGCGGAAAAGAAAGCCTGAATCCCCATGCTTACCAAGTATTTTTTTTGATCTTTCAGGATCAATGAGGACCAGAGATAATTGTTGTAGCTTCCAACGAAAGTGAAAATGCCCAGAGTTGCAAAGGAGGAAGACGACATTGGCGCTACAATATGCCACAGGATGGTTTTGTGATCTGCGCCGTCGATCTTTGCGGCTTCAAAAATCGACTTGTCAATCTGCATAAACGCCTGGCGGAAAAAGAAGATCGTAAAGATACTTGCCGTGCAGGAAAGAATATAGCCGGTATGGGTGTTGATCAGGCCCATTCTCGAAATAATGATATAATCCGGTACATAGGTCGCGGCCACGGGCATCATATAGGTTATCATGACAATCACAAATAATAAATTTCTCCCCTTGAATTTTATATTAGTGATTGCATAGGCGAACATTGCCGAATTGATTAAAACAATGACGGTGATAATGGCGGAGGTATAGGTACTGTTCCATATATAGGTAAAAAGTGTTCCGTCGGCGAGAGCAATCGCATAGTTATTCCACTGCGGCGTGCTGGGAAGCAGCTTCGGAGGGATTTGCCAAATTTCCGCCTTGGTTTTAATGGAATTCGTCAGCATCCACAAAAACGGAAACGCAATCACGATGCTGCTGACCAAAAGGATCGTATGCACCGCTATCCCTTTTATCGCTGAGGGCATTTTCCTTTTCACTGTAATCACCTCCTGTACAGTTAATTATAATGCACTGTTTTTTTGGAAACAGCAGTTTCTATCAGAGAAAAGATCACGGTAAGGATAACAAGAAAAACAGCGATTGCCGAAGCCTTTCCCGCGTTGAAGACTTCAAACGCTTCCTGGTAGTAATAGTACAGCATCGTTCTGGTTGCTCCGGCCGGACCGCCCTGCGTCAGCACCTGAATCTGGTCATAAGCCTGAAGCGAATTGATCGTGGAAATGATAATCAAAAAAAATGTAGTGGGAGAGATCAGCGGAATGGTGATTTTAAAAAACTTACTGAATACGCCCGCTCCGTCAATCGTAGCGGCCTCAAGCAGGCTTTTCGGTACCCTGCGGATTGCCTGTAAGTAAAAAATCATAATCCATCCGAGCTGCTTCCAGACCGTTACGATAATAACAGAAAGCATAGCGGTGTCCGCGCTCTGGAGCCAGTTTAGTTTGGGAAGGCCAAAAATGGAAAGCACAAAATTCAATAAACCCACGCGGGGTTCAAAAATCCATGACCATACAATACTTACCGCAACCATAGGGGTAATATAGGGAGCAAAGATAACCGTGCGGTAAATTCCGGTGCCCCGGCGCGTACCGTTCAGCGCCATCGCGATCAGCAGGCCCAAAATAATACTGGGAATCGTTGTCCCCACCGCAAAGGTTAACGTATTCAAAAGCGTTTTGTAAAACGCGGGATCCTTTAAAAGACTGGTATAATTATAAAATTTTACAAAATGGATTTCCGGCGTCATCATATCCCAGTTTGTGAAACTTAGAAAAAATGAATACAACAATGGAATAATCCAAAACAAAACCAAGGGCAGCAATGCAGGCAAAATAAACAAAAATCCTGTTATATTTTCATTGTTCCGCCGTTTCAAGTTCCCCTTCATCTATTCGTCCTCCTGCATTTCCGCTTTCAATCGTTCCATCAGTTCCATTATTATAGCAACCTGCGGCTTCCTTGAACATATCACAGTTTAGGAATGTTTATCATTTATTGGCTTTTTGCTTGAAAATCAGGATATACTCGTCCTAATTTAAGTCATTATATCTAAATTCCGCCATCAGCATTAAACTCTTTGCGTGATACTATAAAATGTTTTATAGTTATAAAATAATAAAACGTTTTATTTTACGTTGAGGGTGGGAAAATCGCCATGCGTTTATTCAATTATAAAAACCTTCGTATTACTCAGAAAATTACGATCATGTTCATCTTTTTAATTGTATTGCCGGCCGGAAGTTTCTCCTGCTATTTTTATTCCAGCCAATTAAGCCGTTTGTATGGGCAGGCGCTGCAGGACAGGCAAACCTCCATCGATCAGCTTACAAACAACCTGAATACCACTTTCCTTTCGGTTGAAGAACTTTCCCGGGATCTGGCTTACAAAAGCTCGATTGTCGGTCTTTTGTCCAGACGAAATCTGGATCAATTTCCTACATGGTATGCCAATTACTTTGATCAAAGCGTGCTTGCGTTAAAATATTCTTTAAAATATCAAAATTTAGGCATTAACAACATTGCCGTCTACAGCAATAATCATTCTGTGAAAGAAAAGGATAATTTCTATCACAGCACCCGCATTTTTGGTCAGGACTTCTACCGGGATTTTAAAGAGAATAAAAAAGACTTTGATTTTTACCTACTGGAAAAGGAGAAAGCAAAGTCTTATTTTGAGGCGAAGGACGGTGAAAAATTTTCACATCCGGACAGCATCGTTCTTTGTGTCCGTAAAATTCTGGACAGTTCCTCCGAACACGAGCTGGGGCTTCTTGTTTTTGAAATGTCACCCGATCAGTTGTTTGACTCTGTGGAAAAAGCGAACCAGAAAGGAGGAAAATATTCTCTTTTGCTGCCGAACAAAGGATTTTACGGCGCCAGCCCGCTGGCGGAGGTCTTCAGCGGCGACCCCAGCCATTTAAAAGGCAGCGGGCAAAGCAGCCTCCATGAAGAGAGCCGGGACTATTTTTATTCAACGATCAATCAGTTTGATATTATCGTTACAGATTCCAATTATGTTGATAAAAAGGCGTATACCTCTCCCACTTTGCGTATTTCCCTGATTTTTGCCTGGATCGCATTAATTCAGTTTTTCATTATGAATATTTTAACACGCCGTATTTTCGCCGCCGTCAATCACGATATCAGCCAGATTGATTCGATCATTCAAAACGATTTTAACGGCCAGCTCCCCGAAACGCGGAATGATGAAATCGGCGATCTTGAACGCCGGTACAATATTCTGCTGAATAAGATTAACACGCTGATATCGAATATTGTACAAAAGGAAATCGCCAGTAAAACCGCACAGCTCAAGGCGCTTCAATATCAGATAAACCCCCATTTTATTTATAATACCCTGAATGTTTTTTCAGGGAATGCGGAAAAAAACGGGAATTACGAGCTTTCGGAAGCCATATCCTATTTTGGGCATCTGCTCCGTTATAATATGAAGGACGACGGGATTTATTCTACGGTGGGACTGGAACTTGAAAACGCGGTTTCCCTCATTAAAGTGTACTCTATGAAATATCTTGGCAAGCTGCAGTTACAGCTGGAATGTACGCCGGAGGTTAAGAAATGCAAAATCATTAAATTCCTGATACAGCCGATCCTTGAGAACTCGGTGCTTCACGGATTCCGCAGCAGGAACGACGATATGAATATCACGATAACCGCCGTACATAAAGGAGAATCGCTGGTGATTAAGGTGATGGATGACGGCATCGGAATGAGTGCGCAGCGTCTTTTGGATGTACGCGGAAATATTTTCCGGGATGTTCCGCTTCAGGATTTATCAAATGAAAATTCATCTTTTATCGGATTAAATAATGTTTATAAACGCATCATGCTCTTTTACGGTGAGAATTCGTCTTTGGAGATTGACAGCAGGGAAGACTCGTTTACCTGCGTTACCGTGCGCATTCCTTATAATAAAACAAGGGAGGAAACGTGATGTATTCGGTGCTTATTGTGGATGATGAATATTATATCTGCGACGGTGTGGCATCGAAGCTGAAACGGCTTCATTTGCCGTCGATCGGCGAAATCAGGACATGCTACAGCGGAGAAGAGGCGTTTGACATCTGCCGCACCTATAAACCCCAAATCGTTATTACCGATATAAAAATGGGCGGCATCAGCGGAATTGAGCTGATTAACCGGCTCAATCAGATTTTGTTCCCCGTCCGTTTTCTGATTTTGAGCGGATATGACGATTTCGATTTTGTGCATAACGCGTTTCGGGAGGGCGCTTACGATTACCTTTTAAAGCCTTTGCTGTCGGAACAGCTCAAAGAAGTGGTGCTTCGGGCCTGCAAAAGCTTAGACGAAAATCAGAACTATGAGGTTCATACCCGCGCGGGGAAATTTGAATTGGCCCGTACCCTTCCGGAACTTTTGCAGCCGGATACCGCGCCGCTGAAATCGGACAGGCTGATTGAAAGTTTATTGGAGTATATGAAGCACGGCCTTTTTTCGGTGATCATCCTGGCCTTTGATCATCCGCAGGAGGAAGCGGTGATCAATTCCTCCATCAATAATGTTTATGACTATTTTGAAGCACAGCGGGATTTTCGTGTTTTATGTTCCCCTGTCCCATACGATAAACTCTTTATCCTATTAAATTTCAGTAAATACAATACGTTTGATTCCTTATACGGCGCCGTCAAGGATTTGCTTCATCGGATCACAACGGATTCCACGGTGGCGGCTGTCAGTGCCATCGGGAAGGCAAAGGAGATTGTTCCGCTGTTTTATCAGGCCGACGGCCTGCTTGCGCGCAGGATTTCCGAAGGCTACGGGCATATCTTTACGGATTCGCTCCCGAAAGAAACCCCGTTATCATCGAAATTGATCGAGCAGGTAACCACTTTGTTTGAAACACTCGATCTGCGCAGCATAAGCTGTTTGGAAACAAACATGCGCTATTGGTTTACCAAAATGTCTTCCGGTGAAATTGAGAATTTCTATAACTACACGGCAAATTACGCGGGAAAGATTCTTGCGGAGCGGAAAACGCAGCAGCAAGACAGTATTGTTTTTCCTCCATTCAGTTCTTTCCACAACTTTGCTGAATTGGAAGGAATGGTTTTCAGTAAATTGCGGTCGGTAATCGAATTATTGACCAAAGACCGGGACAATATGAAAACCATGGCCCAGATGGTTCAGAAATATATTGACGAAAACTATGATAAAGGAATTACTCTTTCCGACATCGCCGCGAATTTTTCAATCAGCTATACGTATCTGAGCAAAATGCTTCATGAGCATCTTGGGATGTCGTTTGTCGAATATGTAACATCCTTAAGAATGCGTTTGGCCGTACAGCTTTTGAAAGATCCGAAACTTTCAATAAAGGAAATTTCGGCAGAAACCGGATACGACAACCAGTTTAACTTTTCGCGCGCCTTTAAAAAGCAATTCCGGGTATCTCCAAGTGAATACCGTAAATTGTAGCCTCCTTGCCCGAAGCGTTTTCGGTATAACAAACATAAACATAAAAAGGGACAAACATTCATAATTTTTGATATTTTCATCCAAATGCGCAAGGTGGTATGATAGAAACAAAGTTTATGGCTGCGCCCAGCCGGCAATCAAAAAGTGAAATACTTGGAGGAATAAAAAATGCTGGATTGTAAAGGAATAAAATCTGTTCGCCAGACTGTTGTTTATACTGCCGCAGGAACTGCACCGAAACTGCCGGAAACGGTAACCGCAGAATTTAGCAATGGGACGGTTCAGCCGGTTCCTGTAATTTGGGATGTGATTCATCCATCGGATTATTCCAAAGCGGGAAGTTTCTCTGTAAGAGGTGTTCTAAACGGGACGGCGATTGTGCCTAAGGCAAGCATTACGGTTACGGAAGGTGCCGGCCCCTTACTGAGCATTTCCGTTATTTCCGATACCCATGTGGATACCGGTATTTCTTCCAAAAACGGTAAAAAACTCAAAAACGCGCTGCTTGATTTGAAGGAAATCAATCCAAAAGCGGAAGCTTTATGTGTGGTTGGCGATATGACCGACCACGGCAATGACGATGAGTATGATCTGTTTATGAAAATACTGGACTCGGTCGATCATCCGAAAACCTATTTTGTAATCGGGAATCATGATATCCGGTGGCATGACGGAGGATACAAAGAGACGTATCAGCGGTTCCTGACGAAAACCAAAATGCCTGCGGGACATTATGACGAGATAATCAAGGGTTTTCATTTTATCTTTCTGTCAACCGATCAGGATCTGAAAGATCAGGCGAATATTTCAGACGACCAATTGAATTGGCTGAGCGCAAAATTAGCGGAAGGCGCGGATCGGAACAAGCCGATTTTTGTATTTCTGCATCAGTCGCTGGCTAACACCTCTGTGGGTTCCTACCCGGGAGACGGATACGGGACGTCGGGCTATCCGGACGGCGTGGTGCAGGATTCCCAGCTAAGAAGCCTTTTGGCAAAATATCCACAGGTTATATTCCTTACGGGACATACGCATGCGGTAGTGGATCATCCAAAATGCACAATTTTTACCTCCGGATTCTGGTGTGTAAATACCGCAACTACTTTCTCTACCATACCCTCCGACGGTTATGGGCCGGATAACGGAAGCCAGGGGCTGTGCCTTGACATCTATCCGGATAAGGTACTTATGAAAGGCAGGGATTTTGCGAAACAGGAATGGCCGGTAAACGGACAGTGGACGATCCCATTCCCGGGCGAGCATGCAAAATAAAATAGGAAAATCCTATATTTTACAGATAAACGCTTGGAAACGAAAAATGGATATAACTCTAATTAGAGTTATATCCTGTAGACAAAGCGCCGTAAGGGGGTAAGCCCAAACGGCGCTTTGTCTGTAATCTGAAACAGGACAAGGCTGATTGCCTTGTCCTTGTTTTTTTGCCGCCGCGGGGCGGGAATCCCGGTGCAGGCCGGGGGCATAACGGCGGCAGGAAATATCTGGGGCGCAAAGGCCCGCCGGCCGCAATGCCATCCCGAAAACCCGCTGATTTTAATTTTACAAACCGCGCGCAGAAGTTGTCATTTCGCTTGAAATGATTTATAATGAAGGAAATTGTACACCCGTGCGCAGGGTCGCACGGCGGGTTCTCTGGAGGAAGCCATGCGGAACAGAAATTACAGACATATTGGCAAGGAAGTTGGCCGGGCTGTTCGGGACGCCATCCGCTCCGGCAACTGGGAAGAAGTTGGCCGCGCGGTCGACGACAGCGTCCAGGAATTCACCATGTATGGGAATGAAGTCCTTGACGATCTGAAAAACGCGGCTCAGCGCCCGCCTGCCTACACACAGAACCGGCCGCGCGGCGCTTGCCAAAACGGAGCGGACGGCCGCCGGCCTTCTGCGCCCGCTTATCAGGAACCGGCCGCCGTACCTTTCGCATTCCGCAGCAGGATGCCGGGCAGCATTTCCGGGCTTGTCTGTGCGATCATCGGGGCTGCTGCCGGTATCCCGATGCTGATCGCCGATCTTGTGACGCTGATCATGGGCGCCGTCGGATATGTGCCTTTGCTGCATTTGGCAGTGGCCGTTTCGGTTTTACTGCCTGTTACGGCGGTTTTCTTAGGCTTAATGGTTTATGGCATCGTCCTGCGCCGCCGCGCCCGCCGCTTTACACGATACCGCAATGCAATGGGCGGCGCCGCTTTCTGCATGGTGGACCGGCTTGCCGACATGACCGGAGAAACGCAGGAACGCACGAAAAAGGACCTTCGAAGGATGATTTCCAGCGGCGCCTGCCCGCAGGGGCATCTGGACCGCAGGGAAACCTGTTTTATCGTGAACGACGAAACCTATAATGATTATCTGGAAGCGGAAAGGGCGTATACCGCCCGCGCGCAGGCCGCACAGGAGGAAGAACAAAAGGAAGCGGCGGACCCGAAGGAAGCGGAGCTTGCGGCCGTTATAAAAGAGGGAAACGAATATTTGCAGCAAATCCGCGCTGCAAACGACGCTTTGCCGGGCGAAGTGATTTCCCAAAAGCTCGACCGGCTCGAAAACGTAACGGCCCGCATTTTCATATGCATCCGACAGCATCCCGAAAAGCTGCCGGATATCCGCCGTTTTATCCGCTATTATATGCCCACGACCCTGAAGCTGGTAAAGTCTTACGAAGAATTTGAGAATCAGCCGGTGCACGGCGAAAATATTTCCAAGGCAAAGGAAGAGATTGAGCGGGCGCTGGATACCATCAACACCGCTTTTGAAAACCTGCTGGATACCCTTTTTGCGGACGACGCCCTCGACGTTTCCGCAGATATTTCCACTTTGGAAACCATGCTCAAACAGGAAGGCCTGACCGGCAGCGATTTTAAAGCACCGGAAGACAGCAAAATTTCGTAAAAAATTCGATTAGGAATATTTGGTATGGAGGTTTACCATGAATCAGAACGAGATCCCTGCTCCTGAACTTACGCTTGACCCTGTTCCCGAGCAGCCCGTTACCGCGCAGGCCATCCTCGCACAGGCGGCTCCCGCAGCCGGGACGACGCCGGAACCGCAGCTTACCCCTGCCGAACAGAAAATGGTGGCTGATTTTGCCGCGAAGATCGACCTGACGAACAGCAATCAAATTCTGCAATACGGCGTGGGCGCCCAGAAAAAGATGTCCGACTTTTCCGAAAGTGCGCTGGAGAACGTGCGCACCAAGGATTTGGGCGAAGTCGGGCAGATGCTCTCCGGCGTGGTAGCCGAGCTGAAAAGCTTTGATGTGGACGAGGAGGAAAAAGGGTTTTTCGCGCGCTTCAAGCGCGGGGGCAACCGGATTGCCGCCCTGAAAGCCCGCTACGCAAAGGCGGAAACCAACGTCGACCAAATCTGCGACGCGCTGGAAGCGCACCAGGTGCAGCTTTTGAAGGATATCTCCGTTCTGGATAAGATGTATGAGGTCAACAAGACCTATTTTAAAGAGCTTTCCATGTATCTGCTTGCCGGAAAAAAGAAGCTGGAGCAGGTGCGTTCCGTCGATCTGCCCGCCTTGCAGCAGAAGGCGCAGGCCTCCGGCCTGCCGGAAGACGCGCAGGCGGCGAACGACCTTTCCAATATGTGCTCCCGCTTTGAAAAGAAACTGCACGATTTGGACCTGACCCGCACGGTGTCGATTCAGATGGCGCCCCAGCTGCGTCTGGTGCAGAACAACGACCTGATTATGAGCGAGAAAATCCAGTCGACGATCGTCAACACCATTCCGCTGTGGAAAAGCCAGATGGTGCTGGCACTGGGCGTGGAACATTCCACCCAGGCGGCCAAAGCCCAGCGTGAGGTCACGGATTTGACCAACTCCCTGCTGCGCAAGAACGCCGACACGCTCAAAATGGCGACGGTCGAAACGCAGCGGGAATCCGAGCGCGGCATTGTGGACATTGAAACGCTCCAGCATACCAATGAAACGCTCATTTCCACACTGGATGAAGTCATGCAGATTCAGCAGGAAGGCCGCGAGAAGCGCGCGCAGGCCGAACAGGAGCTTCGGAAGCTGGAGACCGACCTGAAAAACAAACTCCTGCAATTGCGTTAAGTCCGCCTCATAATACCGGTTTTTTTCTCTCTGCCGTATCGGTGAGAGAAAATGAAAAGACAGGGCAAAAGCCCTGTCTTTTATTTTTAAAAGGCGGTACACGATTCCCCGGAACCGGTTGGGGCGGGGAAGACGGAACGCCCCCGTTATTCGTCTGCGAAACGGTAACCGACGCCGATTTCCGTCAGAATATACCGCGGTTTGGCCGGGTCTTCTTGCAGCTTGCGGCGGATATTCGCCATAAACACCCGCAGGGACTGGTTATCGCTTTCCAGATACGAGCCCCAGACCTGCCGGATAATAAAGGTATGGGTCAGCACTTTTCCCGCGTTTTGAACCAGCAAAGCCAGCACATTGAACTCCATGGGCGTAAAGTGGATTTCCTTGCCCGAAAGAAGCACCTGATGCTTGTCGAGGTGAACTTCCAACTCGCCGATTTTAAAATCGCTCTGTGCGGGGGCCTCGTCCTTTTTATGCAGGCGCCTTAAAATGACCCGAATCCTTGCCAGCAGCTCGTTAATGCTGAACGGCTTTGTCAGGTAGTCGTCCGCCCCCGCGTCCAGCGCTTCGATTTTTTCGTGATCCTGATCGCGCGCGGACACAACAATAATCGGCAGATCGGAAACCGCGCGCGCCTGCCGGATGATTTCCAGTCCGTCCATATCCGGAAGCCCTAAATCCAGAATCATGATATCGGGGTGCAGGGTAGCAAGGAAATTCATCGCTTCTTTTCCGGTGGTCGCCTGCACGGAGCGGTATTCCTTTGATTTCAGGGAAAATCCGATAAAGGATAAAATCTGCCGGTCATCTTCCACGATTAAAAACAGTTCGTTTCCCGTCAATTTTTCATACCTCCCTGATACGGAAGCCAAAAGCGCAGGGTCGCCCCGCCTTCCGTATTATTTTCCGCCAGAATGGAACCCCCGTGGGCGTCGATAATGGATTTGCAGATCGTAAGGCCCAGCCCGATTCCGCGTTTGGAATCCGCCTGCCCGTGATCGGCACGGTAAAACAGGTCGAACACATGGGGAAGCTCGTCTTCCGGGATTCCCGTTCCATGGTCGGCGACGTTAAACCACACCTTATTGTTTTCGGGGTACACCTCCACGCGGATTTCCTGTTCCGGCGCGGAATGTTTCACCGCGTTGTCGATCAGATTAATCAGTACCTGTATAATGAGCTTGCCGTCCATGGGGACGAAAAGGACGTCATGCGGAATTTTTACCGTGATCTTCTGCTTTTCCGCGTATTTTGCCGCGCGCTTCACCGCTTCCGCAACGATTTCCTCCACGGCTTCCTGCTGTATATTCTGAATCATTTTGCCTTCCTGTATTTTGGTCAGACTTAAAATATTTTCAACCATATGGGTAAGCCAGTTCGCGTCGTCATAAATTGCCCGCGCGATTTCCCGGTTTTCGTCCTCCTCCAGATTGTATTGCAGAATTTCCGCCAAACCCGAAATTCCCGCGAGCGGCGTCCTTAAATCATGGGAAATCGAGCGGAGCAGGTTACTTTTCAGTTTTTCCCGTTCCGCCTGCGCCTCCACTTTCTTTTTTTCATCCGCCAGATGCTCGCGCTCCATTGCAACGCAGATCTGAACGGCAACCGAACGAAGCAGCTTTTCCTCGTCCTCTCCGGCCGGGGCGGCGCCGTCCGGAAAACAAAGCATACCGTACCTTTTGGCGTGGCTGGAAACAGGAAGGACGTATTTCCCCTTTTCCTTCGTTTCCGCTTGCGGAGCCGGTTTTGAAATCACCCTGTGCTCCGCAGCGGAATAGGTGTATTCCCAATCGGGAACCCCGTCTTCGCCCAGCGTGACAAAGCAGGTGTCGCAGTCCATCAGATTCGAAATACAGCGCACGGAAACGGATGCCACTTCCGGTACGCCGGAAGCTTTCGCCAGCGAACTGGTGATCTGATAAAGCATCCGGGTAATCCCTTCGTTTTTGCTCGCCAGAGCGGACGAATCCAGAATTTCGCTGGTAAGCGTACTGGTTAAAACGGAGGCCAGCAGCATAACGACAAACGTCGTAAAATAATTCCGGTTGTACACATGAAGCGTATAATAAGGCTCCGTAAAGAAATAGTTGAAGCATAAAATATTCGCCACGGACGCGGCCAGCCCGTACATGTAGCCGCGCGTAACGCGGGCGATGATCAGGACGCACAGAATATAAACGACCCCGATACTGATTTCCGCAAAGCCCCAGAACCGGAAAACCAAAGCAACCAATGTTGTTAATAATATAACAATCACGGATACGGTAATCTGCGCCGCAACGGAATGCATGGTGCTTTTCCCCGCGCTCAGCTTTAAGATCTCCAAATCAAACCGATCTTTCATTTTCGCACTCCCACCGCCGTCTGCCGCAATACGAGGCTGAAGGCAGTCCGTTTCCAACAGGATTTATCGTGGTATTATTATGCTCCCGCGGATAGGGAAAGTCAATCTTTCTCAAGGCTTTGAGCGGCGGAAGGAGAGCACGGCGCCGGGGATGTTTCCGCGCCGCCAAAGGGGTAAGCTGCCTGCGGTCTTAAAAGAAGAGATCTATTGGGAGAGACCGGAGACGGACAGCAAAAACCGGAAGCAAAAACGCGCACAAAAAAAGCAGCCCGGCCGAAGCCGAACCGCTTTCCTATTTTTAATTTTTTAGTTTGAATCTTTCAACCAGCTCTTTCATGGATTCCGCCTGACCGGAAAGCTCCTGGCTCGCCGCCGCGCATTCTTCCGAAGTTGCCGAATTGGTTTGAACCACACTGGAAATCTGATCGATACTGAGCGTTATCTGTTGAACGGAGCTTGCCTGCTGTTCCGAAATCTGTGCGATCTCCTGAACCTGCTGAACCGCCTCCTGCGTTTCGTCCACGACTTTACGCAGCGCATCCGCGGTGGTATCTGCAATCTTTGTGCCGTTTTCTACTTCCGCGATGGAATTCTGAATCAGGATGGTTGTGTTTTTTGCCGCGTCCGCGCTTTTGCTTGCCAGATTCCGGACTTCATCCGCCACAACGGAGAATCCTTTTCCGGCCGCGCCCGCCCTTGCGGCCTCCACCGCGGCGTTTAAAGCCAGAATGTTGGTCTGGAAAGCGATATCCTCAATCGTTTTGATAATCTTGCCGATTTCATTCGAGGAAACGCTGATTTTATCCATGGCGGCCAGCATTTCCTGCATATGCCGGTTGCTGTTTTTCAGCTCCGCATTGACATTGCCGACATTTTTGCTCGCGTTCACGGCATGATCTGCGTTCCGTTTTATGTTTTCCGATATTTCCGTAATCGCCGCGGACAATTCCTCTATGGAGCTTGCCTGTTCCGTGGCGCCCTGCGCCAGCGCCTGCGCGCTTGAGGACACCTGGTCGGAACCGCCGGAAACCTGTTGCGCAACCTGCCGGATCTGGGCAAGCACGTTGTCCAGCGAATCGACAATCCCGAACATCGATTCCTGAAGCTGAACGAAATTGCCTTTAAATTCTACGGTGCTCTGTATACGAAGGTTCCCCTGCGCCAATTTCCCCAGATTGCCATTTAAATCCGATATGTAGGCTTTCATGCTCGCGTTGGTTTCCTCCAAAGCGGCGCTCAACTGACCGATTTCGTCCGCGGAGTGATTCGCGATTGTTATGTTCAAATCGCCCTGCGCCATTTTCTTCGCCGCGTTGGTTACGTCGTTCACCCTGCCGCACACATCTTTGGATATATACAGGGCAATCAGTACGGAAGCCACAAAGGATACTGCCAGCACAATGATAATCGGCAGGGACGTTATCCCCGACCGTACCCCGAAAAGGCTGTACACGCTTCCGATACTGGAAATGATAAATACCACAAGAAAAGCAGCGACCAGTTTTCTCTTAATTGGAATATTTCTGAACATTCATGAATCCTTCTTTCATGCTAAAATGTTTTTAGAACATGTACCCGATTTTTTAGAGTATTTTCTTATATTATAATAAACAAAAATGTAGAAATTTTGAACGAACAGCAAAATAATGCCAAAAATTTGGATAAAAGAGGATAAAAAATCCCGCGGCGCCGGTTGTTTCCGGCATCCCACGGGATTTTCCTTATTTTGTAAGATTATAGAACGCCAGCATACCCGGATAGTTTGCGGTATGGCCGAGGTCCTTTTCAATCCGGAGCAGGCGGTTGTACTTTGCCACCCGTTCGCTCCGGGAGGGCGCGCCGGTTTTAATCTGCCCCGCGTTCATGGCGACGGACAAGTCCGCGATCGTGGTATCCTCCGTTTCGCCGGAGCGGTGCGAAATCACCGCCGTATAACCTGCCCGCTGTGCCGTGCGGATGGCTTCGAGCGTTTCCGTCAGGGTGCCGATCTGGTTCAGTTTAATCAGGATGGAATTCGCCGTGCCGCTTAGGATTCCCTTTTTCAGCCTCTGGGTATTGGTGACGAACAGATCGTCGCCGACGAGCTGGATTTTCCCGCCCAGCCGTTCGGTCAGGGTCTTCCAGCCGTTCCAGTCCTCTTCGGCAAGGCCGTCCTCCAAAGAAACGATCGGATACCGGGCGGCCAGGGCTTCCCAGTACTGAATCAGTTCCTCCGAAGTCATCTTCTTGTTTTTCTTCGGCAGTAAATACGTCCCGTCCTGCTGGTACCACTCGCTGGAAGCGGGGTCCATCGCAATCTTGAACTGCTCGCCGGGCTGATAACCGGCCTTTTCAATCGCTTCGAGAATCACTTTCAGCGCTTCTTCGTCATCGCTTAAATTCGGCGCAAAACCGCCCTCGTCGCCAACCGAAGTGGCAAATCCGCAGCCGCCGAGAACCGCTTTCAGGCTGTGGAACACCTCCGCGCACCAGCGCAGCGCTTCCGCAAAGCTTTCCGCGCCGACCGGCATGATCATAAATTCCTGAATATCCACGTTATTGGAGGCGTGCACGCCGCCGTTCAGGATATTCATCATGGGTACGGGAAGGATGCGCGCGTCGCACCCGCCCACGTATTTATAAAGCGGCATATCGTAGTTTTTGGCGGCGGCTTTTGCGCAGGCCAGCGAGACCGCCAGAATCGCGTTCGCTCCCAGCCTTGCCTTGTTCGCCGTTCCGTCCAGCGCCTGCATAATACGGTCGATTTCGGCCTGTCTGGAAACGTCCAGGCCCTTCAGGCTCTGGTGGATTTCCGTATTGATATTTTCCACGGCGTTCTGCACGCCTTTTCCCATGTAGCGCGCTTTGTCGTTGTCGCGCAGCTCCACCGCCTCAAAAGCGCCGGTAGAAGCCCCGGAGGGAACCGCCGCTGTTCCGACCGTGCCGTTTTCCAGTATGACCTCCGCTTCCACCGTGGGGTTTGCCCGGGAATCGAGAATTTCCCTTGCCCGAACCAACGCAATCGTACCTGATTTCATATTTTACCTCCCTATTCTGTTTCCGTTTTTGCCCTGAAAGGGTATTCCTCCGGTTATAAACATTTCCGAAAAGGTACCGTTTATACTTCCTCGTTCCGTGCATCCTTCGGGGACTGCCGAAGTGCGGGCGCAGCACCGGCGGAAAAGCCCTTCCGGCCGGCAGGTACGTCCGGTTCACACGTCCCCCATTTGGATAATCATAACAGGAATTTTATTTTTATTCAAGCCGCCGTCAAGGATTTGAATCGCATTTTGGGAAAAGCCCTGCTCCTCTTTTTTGTATTTGATATATGTATTTTTTATTTCCCCTTTCCTGAACTCCCTCCGGGTTTTTGTAAGCTCCGTGTATTCTTCCTTTGTCGCCGCCGCAAAGCCGTCCGCTTTCAAAGCTTTGTCGATTTGGGGCATCATATCCGAAAACGCAACGCCCTTTGTTACAAACGTGAAATCAACGACGCCGCCATCCGTCCAAATTTCATACGGCGGCAATC
This sequence comes from Caproiciproducens galactitolivorans, assembly GCF_026672255.1. GTDB lineage: Bacteria > Bacillota > Clostridia > Oscillospirales > Acutalibacteraceae > Caproiciproducens > Caproiciproducens galactitolivorans_A. The sequence goes on from NZ_JAPOHA010000004.1 coordinate 226,513, forward strand.
CGATCACATCGTCCAAGTTTGGATACGCGGAAAGGTCCGGCATGTAATAACCCGCGTTTGCCCGCGCAACATCCCCAATGCGTACGGTGTTATCCGTTTTCTCATACGTGATTTTTGTGCGGAACAATCGGGAGATATCGTTCAGATTCATATAGACGTTCCCGTTCATTTTATAGGCGGCCGCGTCGGTTTCGGCGTCATAATACTTTACGCTTACCCTGCTTTTGGGGTCCGGAGCTTCTTCACTCTCCTTCTGTTTTGAAGCATTTTCATTCACATTGATGACCGGACGGGAAAGACCGGAGGAACCGCCCGCTTCCGGCCCGGCCGCCGCTTTTTCCCCGCCGAACGCATTGCAGCCCGCGGCGGCAAAAAACGCTAAGAAGCAAACTACTAGAATTTTACGGATTTTCATAGAATACCCTCCTAAGGCTATCGAAAAAATCAGGGAAACGGCCCTTTCCATTTTCCGATTTTTCGGCCGCATACGGGAATGCTGAGAAAAGAATCGGCAAGCGGTAAAAAGAACGTTTTTTATTATACGATATAGCCTTTCATTTTTATTCGACAATAGGTATAGACAACCAAGGAAGGAATTTGCAACAATATTATGAAAAGTATTCTACTGCCAGTCCGTCCATTTTCGAAGCCGGATGGGGCGCGCCGTGCGGCCGGACGATCTTTTCGCCCGTTATGCGCCCTTTTCCTTCTTGGAAGCCTTTTTTGCCTTTGGCGGCGTTTTTTCACCCTGACTCTGCTCGATACTCGCTTTCAGCGCGTCCATCAGGTTGATCACGTTGCCGGCTTCCGGTTCGTCTTTCGCCGCGACGACTTCCTGGCCGCTGATCTTCTGTTCCAGAACCTGACGCAGGCGTTCCTGATATTCATCATGGTACAGTTCGGGTTCAAACGGCTTTACCATGGAGTTGATCAGCATTTTTGCCATTTTCAGTTCTTCCGGGTTCACTTCCGGCTTCGTATAGGTTTTCGGCATCTCTTTCATTTCATCCTTGTAAAACATGGTTTCCAGTAAAATACCGCTTTCCGAAGGCATGATTACGAGCAGGGCCTCCTTCGTTCCCATCACCGTTTTCGCCACCGCCACTTTGTTTTCGTCCTTCATCGCCCGGCGGAGCAGCTCGAAGGCTTTTTCCCCGCCCGCGTCGGGCGCAACGTTATAGGTTTTATCGTAATAGATCGGCTCAATATTCCCGATGTCCGTAAAATGCAGAATCTGAATCGTGCGGTCTTTTTCAGTTTTAATTTTTTCGAAGTCTTCGTCCGTCATAATCACGTAATGGTCTTTATCGTATTCATAACCCTTTACAATATCCTCCGGCTTCACTTCCTCGCCGCAGTGCGGGCAGGTTTTCTTGTACCGAATCCGCTCCTTTGTTTCCTTGTGAAGCTGATTGAAATGAATATCGCTGTCCTGCGTCGCCGTATAAAGCGAAACGGGAATATGCACCAGTCCGAACGAAATAGCGCCTCTGTGCGCAACAGCCATAAAAACACTCCTTGCTTTTTTCTTTATTATGGCTGGATTCTGAAAAATTATAGAAAGAATTGCACCGGCGGAAAGAAAAGAATATTTTTGGGGAAATACTCTTTTTCGTTTAAAAATAAAAAAACTCGGCACCCCGGCAGGCTGAGTTGCCGGGGTGCCGATAAATCTACTCTCCTAGGGGGGAGAGTATAGGGACACGCTTTCTAAGTGGTTTTCACTGACGAAAAGTCCTATGTTCGCTTTCCGTTGGAGGAGCACCGCCTGCGGTGCGGGGGAAACGGCAAAAAGACACTGTGTGTCCCCCGGCCTTGCTCCCGGCATGCGGCGCCGGGAGGCCGGAGTCTGTGGTTTTATTCACACCAAGGTGAAAATGTGTAGAAAGCTTATCGAATCAGGCGGCGGGAAGAAATTGGACCTAGGGCAGATGGAACAGTATGGGAAAAGCATTCCGCCGCCCGAACGCAAGGCATAAAAAAACGCCGTACACGGACTTTCATCCATATACAACGCCACCATGCACAATGCGAAATTCGAAAATACCTCTGTACAAAACTGTAACCAGGGGGTATAATAGGAAACGCAATGTGCTGATTATATCAGTTGCGTATGGAGCTTTGGTCTCCGTATGCAGGGGACAGGCGCGCCAACGCTTGTTCCTGCATTGCACTTTTATATTTTTATGCCTTACAAGCAGATTATAGCTCTTTTATTCGAATAATGCAACAGGAATTTTGAATTTAAATGTCTAAACAGGAATTTTTATAAAGCAAGCGCCGGAAATCCGGCGCTTGCTCTATAATTTATGTGATTTATAGATTGAGCGTACACATTGTTCCTCCAGCGGAACGCTAACGTAGGACTTTCCGTCAATGAAAACCACAAGGAAAGCGGACACCTGAAAGGTCTTTTAGGGATACCTCGGGTCAAGGGGCTTTTATGGAACTTTCTTGACAGGGGAGGTTAAGCCTGCACGCACATTTATAATGGGGTACTTTTTTTCCTCTAAACTACCTCGGAGGAACGTCAATGAAAACCACATAGAAAGCGTGTACCCCACAGGCTTTTTGGGGATACCTTCGGGGTGCAGGGGGCTTTTATGCAACCCTCCCGCCGGGAATTCAAAAGCCCCCTGCTCGTCCTTTGCCTACTTTCGGACGATTCCGAAAGTAGGGGCCCGCCCGGCCTGAGGGCAAACTAAATCATTTCTGTAATTCAATATTAAACATAAAGGAATAGGTACGGCCTATCCGAAAATATACGCAGCTCCTCGGCCTGAGGGCAAGCTAAATCATTTCCGTAATTCAATGTTATAAACAAAGAATCAGATTCGACCCGTCAGAACAAAGTCTGCGTCGCTTCATTCCCCCCCTTTTCCAGCGCGTTGACAAATTTAATCGGTGAACAGCCGATGTATTTTTTAAAGACCTGTATAAAGTATTTATAATCCTGAAATCCAACGGCCTCCGCGATTTCATAGACCTTCATATCGCTGTCTTTCAGCATCTTCACCGCCCGCACAATACGGTACCGGTTCAGAAAATCATTGAAAGTATAATTTGTTTCTTCCTTGAACTTTGCATTCAGGTAAGTTACGCTGACGTTCAGGCGGCCGCACAAATCGGAAATCGATATTTTCTCGCAGTAATGTCTGTCGATATAGTCAAGCATTTCCTTCCCGTATTTCGACTGATGATTCCGGCAGGCCATGCCGGCCAGCAGGATATCCGTTTCCGCCGCAATCTTCCGGGACCGGCGGAATGCCTCGATCTCCCCTTTTTCCGCTATTTTAGCCGCCGTCTTTTTTAGCGCTTTTCCCAGCAGGTCCATGTCCAGCGGTTTTAAAAGGTACTCCGTAACGCCGAGCGAGACCGCTTCCTTGGCATAATCAAATTCACTGTAACCGGAAAGAATGATCGCTTCAAAGCCGTATTCTTCAATGCTTTTTTTCAGCATTTCGATTCCGTCCAGAAACGGCATTTTTACGTCCGTAATGACAATATCCGGACGGAACCCGGCGATTTTGTCCAGCCCGTCCTTGCCGTTTACCGCTTCGCTTACAATCGTACAGCCGTATTCCGCCCAGTTCATCATGAACATCAGCCCCTTGCGGATAATGTCCTCGTCTTCGACCAATAAAACTTTATACATTTGCTTCACCGCTTTCAACCGGAATTCGGATTGTAACTTTGGTTCCTTTTTGAATCTGGCTTTCAATTTGCAGACCGTAATCTTCGCCGTACAGAAGCTTCAGCGCCCGGTGCGCATTGTACAGGCCGATGTGCTCCGGCTGGATGCCCTCCCGCGAAAGCTGAGCCTTGATCCGGTTCAGCTTTTCTTCTTCCATCCCGGCCCCGTTGTCCGCAACCGTTATTTCCATAACGTCGCCGGACATACGCCCGGCAATATGGATATCGATGCATTCCACATTTTCCGCTCCGTGGGAAATACAGTTTTCCACGATGGGCTGGATAATCAGCTTGGGCACTTTATAATCAAGCAGTTCCCCGCCGATCGCAATGCTGTAGGTAAGACGTTTGTTATAGCGCATTTTTTGCAGGGCAAGATAGTCGGTTACATACGTGATGTCCACGCGCAGGGGTACCTGGGCGTACCCGTAATTGATGCTGTACCGCATAAGGTTCGCGAAGGATACAACCATCTGGGATGCCTGCTTCCGGTCAATCAGAATCTCGTACCGAATCGCTTCCATGATATTAAAAACAAAGTGGGGGTTAAACTGCTCTTCCAGCTGCTTGATCTCCATCTGCCGCTTGCGTTCCGTCAGCTCCGTGTTGTGTTTCAGCAGGATATGGATTTCCGACATCATCTGGTTGAATTCGTCATACAGCGTCTGAAATTCCTCAAAGGTCTGCGAATTAATCCGGTAATCGATATTGCCGTTCTGGCACTGCTTTACGGCGTACAGCAGTTCATCGATAAAACGCGCGTTTCCGGCCGCTACCTTATTGGAAATCAGCAGAAACAGCCCCACCATTAAAGCACTCGCCGCGCACAAAAACACCACGGCGAACAGCATCATCTGCTTCTGTTCCCAAACGGCAGTCAGGGTGATGATTTTCACGTCGCTGTCGGGAAGAACGGTGCGCACACAGTAGTAGGGCTTGCCGTCCACGGTTGCCGAACCGTCCTCCGCAACGTTTATCCGGCATTTCCCCATGCTGTCCAGCACGGAATCGCTGGTTTCATAAAACGCATTGTCGAAGCGGTCCGTCAGAACGACCATGTCCACTTCATTTTTGCGCACAAACTGGTCAAAGCTGTCCCGCCGCAGATCCAAAACCAGATATCCTACCGTTTTGCCGCCGCTTTCCACCGCTTTGGAAAACAGGTAAACGGTATTCTGCTTATTGTCATAGGGGATATCGCTGACGCCGCCATACACCCGCTCGGGGGAATTTTTGCTGCTTTCAAGGGCGTCCCGCACTTTTCCGCTGCCTTGGCAGATCACCTGGTTGGGACGGTACAGATTGGTGAGCATCAACCGGCCGCCCGCGTCAAACAGGGCAAAAATCGGCTTAATCTGCTGTTCGTTTGAGAACCGGTACAGAAGCTGGTATGCTTCCGCTTTGTCGTTTTCGTCGGACAGCGCATCCGTTATTTCCTTCGCCGCGGCAAGCTTCTGGATTCCGTGGTTATACGTGTCATACTGGTCCTTGAAAAATCCGCCGATTCCGGCGTTGCAGGCGACGTTCGCATTCTGGGTTGTCAGCCGGAAATTCAGGAAGATAAAAATCAGGAAAAGGGTGGACATCAAGCAGATCAGCATCAGCGAAAACCGGATAAACGTCCGGTTCAGATAATTTCGGAATTTTCCAGGTTTTCTCATAAAAATCCGCCTTTCGCCTCTTTTCGATATTTTTTATTATACTACAAAAGCAAGGCCCCGGAAAAGGACCTTGCTTTATAAAATCAGACGCTTACTTCCTTACTGCCGGACAGCTTGAAGAACAAAATCAGAGAAAGAATGGAAGTTACCGTCAGAATCGTGGAATACGCCGCCGCGTTGCCAAAATTGCCGCGCACAACGGCGGTATAAATTGCCACCGTCAGCGTCTGCGTATTATTTCCATACAGGATGATGGAGGAACTCAATTCACTGATGGCGGTGATCCAGCTCATAATCGCACCGGATAAAACGCCCGGCAGCATCATGGGAACCGTCACCTTCAGAAAAGCCTGCATTTCCGTACAGCCTAAACTAACCGCGGCCTCTTCCACGCTTGGGCTGATCTGCCCCAGAATCGCGGTGCTGGAGCGGATGGTATAAGGCATTCTTCGGATTGCAAACGAAATAATCATGATGATTGCCGTGCCGCCCAGTAAAAACGGAGGATTACTGAACGCAAACAAGAAGGAGATACCAAGTACGGAACCGGGGATAATGTAAGGAAACATGGTAACCGTATCCAGAATATTCGTAATCACATTCTTTTTCCGCACCGTCAGATACGAAATGAAAATGCCCAGTACAATGATAATCACGATAGCTCCCAGCCCGAATAAATACGTATTCCAGATGGCGGAGCTTTGCCCTTCTTTAAAGATCGCTTCATAGCTTTGCAGCGAGTAGCCGCCGGTAAATACCTGGCCGCCGTTGTTTTTCAGGAAAGACGTATAGATAACCACAACCTGCGGAAGGATGGCAAGAATGACCACGAGGTAAACAAAAAGATGAATCAGAATGTTTTTTAAACCTTTCGCGGGTTGGGGCTGCATGGGTTTCAATGCGGACATCGAGTATGCGTTCCGGGAAGAGATCAGCTTCTGGAACAGGAAGATCAGCGTCGTCACCACAATGACGATTACGCTCAGCGCCGCTGCAAATCCGTCGTCGCTGCCCACTTCGCTGATGAACTGGTTGTAAATCAAAACCGGAATGGTTTTATAGCCCTCGCCGATCAGCATGGGCGTGCCGAAATCCGCAAACACACGCATAAACACGAGCAGTGCGCTGGCCAGAATGGTAGGCATAATCAGCGGCATTATGATTTTAACAACGCGCTTGATTCCGGTGCAGCCAAGGCTTTCCGCAGCCTCATTGAGGGAATTGTCCAGATTTTTAAGCGCCCCGGATATGTAAATATAGATCAGCGGAAAGGACTGGAGCGTAAAAACAAGCAAAATCCCCGCAAAACCGTATATTCCGTTAAATTTTACGTGGAAAACCGCATTGATAATTTTCGTAATAACGCCCTGACGGCCCAAAAGCTGTATCCATGCATAGGCCCCGATAAAAGGCGGGGATAAATAAGAAATAATAATAGCAATCTCCAGGGGGCCGCGGCCGAATATTTTTGTGCTTCTGGTAAAATAGGCAATCGGCAAGCCCAGCAACACCGAAAGCAGGGTTGCGCAAATCGTAACCTGAAAGCTGTTCAGCAACGTGCCCCAGTAATATTTCTGGCCGAAAAATTTCCGGAAGTATTCCAGCGAGAAGCCTCCGCTGGTTGGGCTGACAACACTTTTATACAAAACCAAAACCAGGGGATAGAGTAAAAAGACCACGAAAACCGCCATTATCAGCAGCGTAAGAGTCGTCCATATGGTGAAATGCCGATTTCTGCTTGCCGTCATGACCGCTTCACCCCTTCAATAAGCGTGCGTTCGCCCTCGTATTCAAAGACATTGATTCTTGACGGCTTTACGGCCAGAGATACCTTCGTTCCATTCGGTAAAATTTCCGCGTCGCCGGAATATTGGATGACCTCCGCCTTTTTCCCGTCGGACAGTTCCATAAAGTAATGCGTACTCAAACCCAGAAATACGGAGCTTTCCACGGTTGCCGCAATTCCTTCCCCGTTCGTATTGATTTCAAATTCTTCAGGCCTTACCGAAACCTTTACCTTCTGCCCGTCCTGTACGGAATCGGAAAGATTATCCATACGGACTCCATAGCCTTCATTTTGGAAGACCACTTTTTTGCTTCCCACCGCGCAGTCCTTTGTTTTTACGGAAGCATCCAAAATATTCGACAGACCGATGAAAGTAGAAACAAAAATATTGGCCGGCCGCTGGTAAATTTCCTTTGGTTTCCCGATCTGCTGAATCACGCCGCCGTTCATAACCGCGATACGGTCGGAAATGGCAAGCGCTTCTTCCTGATCATGGGTGACGTAAACCGTGGTAATCCCTATTTTATTTTGTATGCTCTTGATCGCGTTTCGCATTTCCACCCGCAGCTTAGCGTCTAGATTGGAAAGCGGTTCATCCATAAGCAGAACCTCCGGGTGGATGACAATGGCCCGGGCAAGGGCGACGCGCTGCTGCTGACCGCCGGATAACCGGGCGGGCATCCGGTCTTTTAAATGGTCGATTTTCACCGTTTTTAAAATTTCATCGACCTCTTTTTTGATTGCTTCGCCTGCGACTTTTCGGTTCCTCAGCCCAAACGCAACATTGTCGGCAACCGACATATGCGGAAAAATAGCGTAGTTCTGAAACACCATTCCCATATTCCGTTTATTCGCCGGGATATTATTTACGACCTTGTCATCTATTTTGATTTCTCCGCCTTCAATGGAATTAAACCCGATAATCATCCGGAGCAGCGTTGTCTTTCCGCAGCCGGACGGCCCGAGAAGCGTAAAAAATTCGCCCGGCTGAATTTTCAGCGACAAGCCGTTAATAATCGTGTCATTTCCGTATTTTTTTACGACGTTATCGATATTAATGGAAACACTCATTAAATTTCCCTCATCTTCCAGATAAAAATTGATAAAAAAAGGGCTTTGTCGTTGCAATTTATGCGGAACCACAAAGCCCTTGAGCAGATTATTGTTTTAGCCTTGCAATTTGGTGTAATGCTCGCCGTATTCCTTAATCATGGTTGCTTTGTTGCTGCCAACCCATTGGGGATCAAATTTCTTCATCATATTCATTTCGGAAAACGGCTTCATATAGGACGCTAATTTTACATTTTTGCGCAGAGGGCGGTTCGTTAACTGGCTGCCGAAAATAGTCTGAGTTTTTTCAGAAAGCAGGTAATCCACAAATTTCTTAGCATTATCCGGGTGCTTGCAGTTTTTAATAATCTGAACGCTTTGCTCAGTAAAAATCGTTCCCTCTTTCGGGTACACGACTTCTACATGGGCACCGTTTTTCACATATTGAACGCAAGGGTCTTCCCAGCTTAGACCGACCGGATATTCGCCGTCCGCAACACTCTTATGTACCGTGCCGGAGCTGTTCGCCATCTTTCCGTCCAGGTTTTTAATGAATTTATCCACATAATCCCAGGCCTGCTGTGAAGAAGGATCATTGTCCTTTCCCATGTCGTAGAGCATGTTTACAAGCTGCTGGAATGCGGAGCTTGAGTTCGTCGGGTCGCAGAATGCAATTTTTCCTTTTAAAGCGGGGTTCAGCAAATCTTCAAAACCTTCGACTTTGATGTCCCCGATGATGTCTTTGTTAACCAGAATGACCGTTCCGTCCGCGACGCACGGTGAAAAATATCCCATTTTATTTTTGTGATCGTCTTCCATATTGTCGTTCTCTTTGGAAACATATTCGGTAAACAGTTCTTTCATGGGAGAAAGCATGGTCGGGTCGGCGCCCCAGAAGACATCTCCCAGAGGATTATCCTTTTCGGATTGCACTCTTTTTTCAAGTTCCCCTGTTCCCGCGGTAATTACGTTCACTTTAATACCCGTATCTTTTTCAAAATTCGGTACAACGGCATTGATCAGGCTTTCCGAATCCGGGGTATAAACCGTCAGCGTTTTATCTTCCGCCGCTGCCGCGCTGGAACCCGAGGCAGCCGCCGTACCGGCCGGTTTGCCGCAGCCGGCGCAAACGCCCGCCGTCATACAAACCGCAAGGGCAAATGCAGTCAATTTTACAAACTTTTTCATAAAAATCCTCCCTCTTACTCGTGAATTTATATTAATCATAGCATTTATAAAGGCAAAGTCTATCCCAAAATAAAACGGAATCATCCAAAATAAACAACTCAAAAGGGAGGGGCCGCTTTCTTTTGTCTCGGTCTTTGGTCGGTCGAACCTATCCTTTGGTTCTTAAATATCGAATTACAGGAATGATTTAGTCTGCCCTCAGGCCGGGCGGGCCCCTACGTTAGGAATCGTCCGAAAGTAGGCAAAGGACGAGCAGGAGGCTTTTCAATCCCGGCGGGAGGGTTCCATAAAAGCCCCCTGCACCCCGAGGTATCCCCAAAAGGCCTTTGGGGTACACGCTTTCTTTGTGGTTTTCATTGGCGAAGTTCACCGTTAGCATTCCGTTGGAGGAGCGTCGCTCTGCAACGCGGGGGAAACGGCAGATCGGCGCTGTGCGCCCCCGGTCTGAGGGCAAAAAAAGAGCCGGCCCCGCATAAGGGTCGGCTCCTGAAACTTTATGCGTCATTTTTTATCTGTGAGGCCCGGATGGCGTTCAGGACGGCGATGATCGTAACGCCGACGTCGCCGAAAACGGCTTCCCACATGGTGGCGATTCCGAAAGCGGCCAGAATCAGAATCAGGATCTTTACGCCAAGCGCAAAAATGACGTTCTGCATGACAATACGCCTTGTCTTTTTCGCAATGCGGATGGCTGTGACCAGCTTCGAGGGTTCATCCGTCATTAACACGACATCGGCGGCTTCAATCGCCGCGTCCGAACCCAGCCCGCCCATTGCTACGCCGACATCCGCGCATGCCAGAACCGGCGCGTCGTTAATTCCGTCGCCGACAAAGACCAGCTTTCCGTTCTTTGCGGCCTCGCCGTACAGCTTTTCCATCTGCTCAACCTTCTGCTGCGGAAGAAGCTCCGTATAAACCGCGTCAAGCCCCAGCTCCTGCGCCGCTTTTTCACCGGCGGCTTTACTGTCTCCAGTGAGCATGACGGTTTGGCGCACGCCGGCTGCTTTCAGGTTCCGGATCGCCTGCGCGCTGTCCGGCTTGACTTCATCGGAAATAACGATCGACCCGGCAAATCTGTCGTCTATGGCAAGGTACACGGCGGTTCCTGCTTCGGAAGAAGCCTGCCATTCGATTTTTTCCGCGTCCATCAGCTTGCTGTTTCCCGCGAGCACGGTTTTTCCGTTTACTTTTACGCGCACGCCTTTTCCGGAAAGCTCTTCATAATCCGCAATCTGCGCAGCGTCCGGTTCTTTTCCGTAGGCTTCCCGGATAGAAACCGCGATCGGATGGCTAGAATAGAGCTCCGCGTGGGCGGCGTAATACAGCAGGTCGTCCTCGTTCCATCCGTTTTCCGCATGAATTTTTGTTACCTTGAAATTGCCTTTTGTAAGCGTGCCCGTTTTATCAAATACAACCGTATCAACATTGTTGAACGCTTCCAGATAACTGCTGCCCTTTACCAAAATTCCTTTTTTGGACGCGCCGCCGATTCCGCCGAAAAAGCTGAGCGGGATGGAGATGACCAAAGCGCAGGGGCAGGAGACAACCAAGAAGGTAAGCGCGCGGTTAATCCACTGGGCAAAGGACGTGCCGGGGATGAGGAGCGGCGGAATCACCGCCAGCGCGAGGGCTGCAAACACCACGACGGGGGTATAATAGCCCGCAAACTTTGTAATGAAGTTTTCCGCGGGCGCTTTCTGGCTGCTTGCATTCTGGACAAGATCGAGGATTTTCGTAACCGTGGATTCCCCGAATTCCTTTGTTACTTCGACTGTAAGCAAACCGCTTTTATTTACGGAACCGGACAGAATTTCGCTTCCCGGTTCGACGTCCCGCGGGAGGGATTCCCCTGTTAAAGCGGCGGTATCCACGGAAGACGTTCCTTCAACGACCTTGCCGTCCAGCGGAACCTTCTCGCCGGGGCGAATCAGAATCATATCGCCGATTCCGACTTCCTCGGGCGATACTTTCCGGACTTCCCCGCCGATTTTCAGATTGGCGTAGTCCGGGCGGATATCCATGAGGGCGGAAATGGATTTCCGGGAACGGTTGACCGCCAAGTCCTGAAAGAATTCGCCGATCTGATAAAACAGCATAACGGCGACGCCTTCAGCAAAATCGCCGATGCCAAATGCGCCGATCGTTGCGACGCTCATCAGGAAATTCTCATCGAAAACCTGCCCTTTTGCAATGTTCCTGACTGCCCGGAGCACCACTTCCCCGCCGACCAGAAGGTAGCTGATGAGAAACAGAATGAATTCTGCCGTACGCGGGAGTGGAACGGCCATGCCGATGAGAAACAGAACCGCGCCCGTCAGTAATCCGGCGCGGCGGAGGCGGCGTTTTTTACCGTCGTCCGGCGTTTCTTCGGCCGCTTTTCCGGTATAGGAAATTTCCACGTCCGGCTCTATTTCCTGAATCGTCTGCGCCGCCTGCCGGATAATGGCGGGCAGTTTTCCCTTTTCCGCCGCCTCGACCGTCAGCTTTTGCGTTACGAAATCCAGGGTTGCGGACTGGACGCCGTCCATTTGGCTGACCGCCGTTTCGATTTTTTTGGCGCAGTCGGCACAATCCAGCCCCAGCAGGTACATGACCTTTTTTCCGGCTTGAGGCAAATCCCGCTCTTTCAGTTTGATGTCCGAATCATGCCGTTTGGCGATGGTTCTGGCCTGTTTGGCTATATTTTCAGGCATGGCATGGTTTGTCAGTTCAACCGTTAACAGTTTCGACGCGAAATCAACGTTTGCTTTCGACACACCGTCCAAACCGCAGACTTCCTGTTCGATTTTTGCCGCGCAGTTCCCGCAGCAAAGGCCTTCGAGTTCATATTGTTTTGTCATTGCTATCCCCAGCCCTTCCTTGTTCTGTCTATAGTATGATGAATTGAGCAATTGTTCAACTGTTAAAGCAAAAAAATAGTTATTCCGAGACATGTGCCAGACCCTGATCAAAAATGTTTTTCACATGTTCATCGTCGAGGGAATAATAGACAACTTTCCCGTCTCTGCGGTTTTTTATCAGCTTAGACTGCTTTAAAACGCGAAGCTGATGCGAAATGGCAGACTTTGTCATGCCTAAAAGCGCGGCAATATCGCAGACGCACATTTCCGATTTAAACAGCGCGCAGAGTATCTTTACTCTGGTGGAATCACCGAACACCTTGAACAAATCCGCAAGGTCGAGAAGGTTTTCTTCATCAGGCATATGTTTGCTTACTTCGTTTACAACATCTTCATGGATGATCGTGCAGTCGCATTTATCTATATCGGGTGTGTAAGAATTCATCGTGATAAAACCTCCTTTCAATTGCTCAGTTGTTTACCTGTTCAACTGTATTATACCGCTTTCCGCTTTAATGTCAATATGTTCTTGAAAAATTTTATAAATTTTTCGGTTCTATAATTGAAGCGGGTTGTTCCGGCACCGATCCCCGTACTAACGGCGAAAATCATGGAAATGATAGAAACAAGGGGTGATTTCATGCTTTCTGAAATCGGGTACACCGCCGTTAAGAGTACCACGGCCGCAATCGTACTTTTTATTCTTGCCCGGATTATGGGGAAAAAACAGATCTCGCAGCTGACATTTTTTGACTATGTGGTTGGGATTTCCATCGGTTCCATTGCCGCCGCGCTGTCGGTGGACCCGAGGATCTCCTTTGCGCAGGGAATTACCGGCATGGTGATCTGGGCGGCCTTTCCGCTGATTCTGTACTATGCATCGTCCAAAAGTATTTTGGCGAGAAGACTGCTTGACGGAAATTCCGCGATTCTGATTCAAAACGGCAAAATCATTGAGAAAAACCTGACAAGAGCAAAACTGACCGTGAACGACCTTTTGGAAGAGCTGCGGATCAAAGACGTTTTTAATATTGCGGACGTTGAATTCGCACTGCTTGAAACGAACGGAAAAGTCAGCGTTCTGAAAAAAACGGCAAAGCAGACGGTGACCAATGCGGATTTAAAAATACAGGCCGAACAGCAGGGTCTGTGCGCGAATTTGATTATTGACGGCAGGATTATGAAAAAGAACCTTGCCCTGCTGGGAAAAGACGAGACATGGCTTCTGAAGGAACTGAAGAAGCAGAAGGTGGATACCGTTCGGGACGTGCTCCTTGCCAGCTGCGGCGCGAACGGCGTTCTTCATGTTGATTTGAAAAATCAGGATCCTCCCGTATTCAGCGCCCTGCAATAATTGCGAAACTGAAAAAATGCATCTTTCTTTTCCGGGTACTTCCGTGTATAATAAAAATGTTTGCCGCAGCCGGTTTTGTCCTTCCGTGCGGGAACCATTCAATTTTTCTGTTCTATATGGAGGCAGTACAGCGATTGGAAAAGAATACGCGTTTATCACCATCATCCTATATTTTAATCGGTTCCATGCTTTTCGGGCTGTTTTTCGGCGCCGGAAATCTGATTTTTCCCGTGTACATGGGGCAGGAAGCGGGAAGGTCCGTTTTTGCCGCTTCGGCGGGATTTTTAACAACCGCAATCGGCCTGCCGTTTTTAGGAATCGTCGCGATCGGCGTGTCCGGCAGCAACGGCCTTTTCGATTTGTCCAGCCGCGTTCATCCCGTATTCGGATACGCGATGACCATTTTGCTGTATCTGACGATCGGCCCGTTCTTTGCCCTGCCGAGAACCGCTACCGTATCGTATGAAATCGGATTTACCCCGTTTATTCCGGAAGAACGGCAGGCTTTCGGGCTGGTCTGTTTTACGGTGTTGTTTTTTGCCGCCGCCCTCTTTTTCGCTTTGCGGCCGAATAAAATTCTTACATGGGTCGGCAAAATTCTGAACCCGCTGTTTCTTATTTTTCTTGCCGTTTTGATTGTAACCAGTTTTGTAAAACCGATGGGGAATGTTTCGGCGATGCAGGTTCACGGTGCCTACGCGGCGGCGCCCTTCTTCAAGGGATTTACGGAAGGCTACAACACCATGGACGCGCTGGCGTCGCTTGCGTTCGGGATTATTGTTGTGCAGGCGCTTCGCGATCTGGGCGTTGACAGCCCGAAAGGCATTGCGGCGGGAACGCTGAAATCCGGTTTCGTCAGCCTGCTTTTGATGGGCGTAATTTACGGCTGTCTGGCTTACATCGGGGCTTCCAGCATGGGGAAGCTGAAGCTTGCCGAAAACGGCGGAATCGCTCTGGCGCAGATCGCGCGTTATTATTTCGGAAGCTGGGGCGAAATCCTTCTGGCCGTTATCGTAACCCTCGCCTGCCTGAAAACGGCTGTCGGGCTGATCACCGCCTGCTCGAAGACGTTTCTTGAAATCTTCCCGGGATTTCTGGGTTACAAAGCTTATGCCGTGGTCTTCACGGCGATTTCCTGCATGATCGCGAATATCGGGCTGACGCAGATTATCGCGTACTCCATTCCGGTTCTGATGTTCCTCTATCCTTTGGCAATCGCGCTGATTCTTTTGGCGCTTCTTTCGCCGCTGATGAAAAACCAGCGGTGTGTTTATTCGCTGACGATGGTCTTTACGCTGATTGACGCGGTCGCGGACTTTCTGAACGCGCTTCCCAAGGGATTTACCTCCCAGCCGGTTATTCAGGGTATTCTCGGTTTCTTTCAGCGATTCGTTCCCTTTTTCAGCTTCGGCATGGGCTGGATCGTCCCCATGCTGATCGGGCTGGCGCTGGGCTTTATTGTAAGCCTTTCCAAACCGGAAAGCGAGCCGGCTTAACCTTCCACGGGATTTTTCATGAGAAAACCTCTCCCGCTTGTCCTTCCTATTGAATTACAGGAATGATTTAGTCTGCCCTCAGGCCGGGCAGGCCCCTACTTTCGGAATCGTCCGAAAGTAGGCAAAGGACGAGCAGGGGGCTTTTAAATCCCGGCGAGAGGGTTCCATAAAAGCCCCCTGCACCCCGAAGGTATCCCCAAAAGGCCTTTCAGGGATACGCTTTCTTGGTGGTCTTCATTGACGGAAAAGGCCGAAAGCTTTTGCTTAAACAAAAAGCCCTCAGTAAAGTTTTAAA
>NZ_JAPOHA010000005.1 GCF_026672255.1 Caproiciproducens galactitolivorans
TATCGCCTTAATGCGCACGATTCCGGGCATGGTGGTTCTCAATCCATCCGACCACTACGAAATGAAAGCGGCCGTCAAAGCGGCCATCGAGCATCACGGCCCGGTTTACATCCGTCTGGGCCGGCTTGCGGTTGAAAGCTTCAACAACGCGGACGATTACAAATTCGAGCTCGGCAAAGGCATCACCCTGAAAGACGGCAAGGATATAACGATCATCGCAACCGGCCTGATGGTGTCCCGCGCGCTGGAAGCGGTAAAGACACTCGCCGAACAGGGCATCGACGCCCGGCTGATCAACATCCACACGATCAAGCCGATCGACCGCGAGATCATCGTGAAGGCGGCGCAGGAGACCGGAAAGATCATCACCGTGGAAGAGCACAACGTGATCGGCGGGCTGGGCGACGCGGTTTGCAGCGTGCTTTCCGAGGAATGCCCGACACCGGTGATGAAGATCGGCGTAAACGACGTATTCGGCCACTCCGGCCCGGCGCAGGACCTGCTGGACGAGTTCGGATTGAATGCGGAGCATATTGTGGAAACAGCAAAGAAAATCCTGAAAAAGTAAGCGTGAAAAGCAAGGGGGGCGACCGGAATTTCCGGCCGTCCCTCATATTGTTTACAATTTAAAAATATGATAGAATAAGGCAAAGTTCAGAAGGATAAAAGGGTGTTGCGAATGAATTACGACGAGCTGATTACGCTGGCTACCGACGTGGGCTGTTTGCTGCTTGCGAACGGAGCGGAAATCTATCGTGTGGAAGAGTCTATGCAGCGTATTTTTCGCGCCTATGGGGTCCATACCGGCGAGATTTTCGCCATTCCGACGTGTATTAATGTTACCATTGTTACACCGCAGGGAAAGCCGGTCACTCTGATCCGCCGGATTCCCGTGCGCGGCACCAACCTTGACCGTGTGGAACGGGGCAACGCCCTTTGCCGCCGCATTTGCAGTGAACGCCCCGATTTTAAGACGGTTCGCCGTGAAATAAGCATGATCGAACACCGCCCGGTTTTCGGATTGGGTTTTCAAATTGTGATGTTTGCGCTGGTCGCCTTTTTCTTTACGCTTTTTTTCGGCGGCGATTTTTCCGACGCGGTCTGCTCCATGTTTTGCGGCGCGGTCATCAAGATCGTCTGCCATTATATGAATAAATTCAATGCAAACCCGTTTTTTGTGAATATTGTCGCCAGCTTCGCGGCCGCCGCGATGGTTATGTGCGCGGCGCAGTTCGACATGGCGCTGAACATCGACAAGGTCATTATCGGCGCTTTGATGAACCTGGTTCCCGGTATCGCCATTACCAGCTTTATGCGCGACATTATCGCCGGAGACCTGATGGCGGGACTGATCCGCTTTACCGAAAGCATGCTGGTCGCCACGGCAATCGCCATTGGGGCGGGTATCGCGCTGACTTTGTCGCGCATGATATGGGGGGTGTAAGAAATGACGGACTTTACGCCCTGCATTTGGGCCTTTTTAGCCTGTATCCCTTTCGGCGCGGTGATGAACCTGCGGGGGAAAACCCTGCTTTTCGCGTCGCTCGGCGGCGGGATCGGCTGGTTCTTTTACCTTCTCTGCAATCCGCTTCATAATGATATTATGCAGTATTTTATCGCGATGATCGCCATATCCGTTTATTCGGAAATCATGGCAAGGCTGTTTAAAATGCCGGTAACCGGCTTTCTGCTCGCGGCCATGCTTCCGATGGTTCCCGGCGGCGGAATTTATTACACCATGGAGTACTGCGTAATCGGGAACAATCAAATGTTTATTGAAACGGGGCTTCATACGCTCGGCATTGCCGGAGCGCTCGCCATGGGCACGCTGCTCGTTTCGTCCCTCGTCCGGCTTTGGCATATCATTACGGAGGAAAAGAAAATATAAACCAAAAATTCCGTATTTCCATAATAAACTTTGACAATTCTACCGGTGTATACACAGGTGTAAAATGGAAGGCCGGTATTCCCTAATGCCAAGGGATGTGCTATAATAAAACGGATATTATGGAAGAATGCTGCGGGGCGCACAGAGCCTTGGCGGCGGAAAAAAGAACCGGACATAGGAGCGTTTTATAAATGGTCATACTCGGAATTGATCCCGGCTATGCGATTGTGGGCTACGGCGTCATCCGCGCGCAGCGCGGACGCTATCAGCCGCTGGAGCACGGCGCGGTTGTTACCAAAGCGGGCGAGGATTTTAACCGCCGGCTGGAGGTAATTTATGATTCGCTTACGAAGGTGATGGACCAGTGGAAGCCGGAAGCCGTGGCGATTGAAAAGCTGTATTTTCAAAACAATCAGAAGACGGCGATCGGGGTCGCCGAAGCAAGGGGCGTCATCCTTTTGGCGGCGCAGAAAGCCGGTATTGAAATTTTTGAATATACGCCGCTTCAGGTAAAAATGGCCGTTACCGGCTACGGGCAGGCCTTAAAGCCGCAGGTAATGGAAATGACGAGAAGGCTTCTGTGCCTGAAGGAAGTGCCGAAACCGGACGATACCGCGGACGCGCTCGCCATGGCGATTTGCCACGGGCAGGCCGCCGGTTCCGTTTTAAGGCGGAACCTTCTGAAACGTACGGACTGTTTTAAATAAGGAAAAACCGGCTGCCGCAGGCCGGATTACGGGTGAAAAGATGTTTTACAGTGTAAAAGGAATTTTAACGCACATGGAGCCCGGGTTTACCGTGGTAGAATGCGGCGGGGTCGGGTTTAAATGCCTGACGTCGCTCAGCACCCAGCGCGCGCTGCCCCCGATCGGGGAGCAGGTTCTGCTGTATACGCATTTGAATGTGCGCGAGGATGCGCTGGATTTGTTCGGCTTCGCCACCACGGGGGAGCTCAACTGCTTTAAAATGCTTACGGGGGTCAGCGGCGTGGGGCCGAAGGTCGGTTTGGCGATTCTCTCCGAGCTTGCTCCGGAGCAGGTCGCCGCGGCCGTGGCCACCGGGGACAGCAAGGTGCTTACCCGCGCGAGCGGCGTGGGGCCGAAACTGGCGCAGCGCATTGCCCTTGAGCTGAAAGACAAAGTGAAGGGCTTGCAGGCGGGTACTTCCGATTTTGCGCCTGCCGGGGTTGTTTCGGCCGCGGCAAACGCGGGCGCGGCCGTGAACGCGCTGACGGTGCTCGGCTATTCGCCGACGGATGCCGCCGCGGTGGTCGGAAGCTTTGATTCCGCCCTGCCCGTGGAGGAACTGATTCGCCTGTCGCTGAAAGCGATGGGCAGCGGAATGAAATAAATGATCAAAGAGGGAATTCCCTTTTTAAAGGAGGGAGAACCGGAAATTGAATTACGAAGAAAATACGAATGATTATGACTTTGAAAACCGGATGGTTGCGCCGGAGTACGTTCCCGAGGACGCCGAGGTTGAAAACCCGCTGCGCCCGAAGGTGCTTTCGGAATATATCGGACAGCAAAAGGTAAAGGAAAACCTTTCCATCTTTATTGAAGCGGCGAAGCAGCGGAAGGAATCGCTCGACCATGTGCTGCTCTACGGCCCGCCGGGGCTTGGAAAAACCACCCTTGCGGGGATTATTGCGAACGAACTGAATGTAAACCTTCGCATTACGTCCGGCCCGGCGATTGAAAAGCCGGGGGATCTGGCCGCATTGTTAACGAACCTGAATCCGGGCGACGTTCTGTTCATCGACGAAGTACACCGCCTGTCGCGGAGCGTGGAGGAAATTCTTTACCCCGCGATGGAGGACTATGCATTGGACATCATAACCGGTAAGGGGCAGATGGCGGCTTCCTATCATCTGCCGCTTCCGAAATTTACGCTGGTCGGCGCGACCACCCGCGCCGGGCAGCTTTCCGCGCCTCTGCGCGACCGTTTCGGCGTCGTGCTCCGGCTGGAGATGTATTCCCCGCAGGAGCTGGCGCAGATTGTTACCCGAAGCGCGAAAATCCTGGATATCCCCATTGAAGCGGACGGCGCGCTGGAAATTGCCTCGCGGTCGCGCGGCACGCCGCGTATTGCCAACCGGCTGTTAAAGCGGGTGCGCGATTTTGCGCAGATTATCAGCAGCGGCGTCATTACCTATCAGTCCGCAAAGGTCGGGCTGGACCGGCTGGAAATCGATGAAATCGGTCTGGACGCGAACGACCGGCGCATGCTGAACGCGCTGATCAAGTTTTACAACGGCGGTCCGGTGGGGCTGGAAACCCTTGCGGCCGCCATCGGCGAAGAAGCCGTTACCCTCGAAGATATTTACGAGCCTTATCTGATGCAGATCGGATTTTTAAACCGGACCCCGCGCGGGCGCTGCGCAACGCATGCGGCGTATCTGCATTTGGGATTGACCCCGCCTTCCGCCGAGGAAGGCCAGCAGAGGCTGTTTTGATTCATAGGCAATCCTGTTTCCGGCGGCAGAAGAAAAGCTGTCGCTTTCAAAATTTATATTAATAACAAATGGGAGTTGTTCATATTATGGGAAGACTTTTTGGTACAGACGGCGTAAGAGGAATTGCAAACAGCGAGCTTACCTGTGAGCTGGCGATGAATATCGGCCGCGCAGCCGCAATGGTGCTCACCGACAACAACCGCCGCCACCCGAAAATCCTGATCGGAAAGGACACGCGCCTTTCATCCGATATGCTGGAAAGCGCCCTCACGGCGGGGCTTTGCTCCGTCGGCGCGAACGTTGTGCAGCTCGGCGTTGTTCCGACCCCGGCGGTCGCTTATCTGGTCGGCAAATACAAGGCCGACGCGGGCGTAATGCTGACCGCCAGCCATAATCCCTGTGAATTCAACGGTATTAAAATTTTCAGCGGCGACGGCTACAAACTGCCGGACGCGCTGGAGGAGCAGATTGAGGCGATCGTGCTCGATCATGCGCAGAAACCGGCCTCCCCGGTGGGCGGCGATATCGGCAGCGTATCGGCGGCGGAGAATACGGTGCGCGATTATGTCGATCATATTAAGAGTACCGTTCCCTTTGCGCTGGACGGAATGAAAATCGGCATCGACTGTGCGAACGGTTCCGCAAGCCGCACGGCGGAAAAGCTGTTCACCGAGCTGGGCGCGGAGTGCCATATGCTGGCGAACAGGCCGAACGGCGTGAACGTCAACGATAACTGCGGCTCCACCCATATCGAAAGCCTGATGTGCTTTGTAAAGGAAAATCATCTGGACGCGGGCGTTGCGTTCGACGGCGACGCCGACCGCTGCCTTGCGGTTGATGAAAAAGGCCAGCTGGTGGACGGCGATTACCTGATGGCGATCTGCGCTGCCGACCTGAAGAGCCGCGGCAAGCTGAATAAAAACACCGCGGTCGGTACGATCATGACCAATATGGGCTTTAACCGCTTCTGCGAGGACAACGGCCTGAAATTTGCCGCCACAAAGGTCGGCGACCGTTACGTGCTGGAGGAAATGCTCCTCGAGGGCTACAATTTCGGTGGCGAGCAGAGCGGGCATATCATCTTCCTTGACTTTGCAACCACGGGCGACGGCGAACTGACCGCCGCGCAGCTTTTAAGCATCGTACACCGCAGAGGGGCGCAGCTTTCGAGCCTTGCCACCCTGATGACGCGTTATCCGCAGATTATGGTCAACGTCGATATCAGCGCGGAAGGAAAGCTGCGCTTCTACACGGACGACAAAGTAAAAGCATCCATTGAACAGGCAAAGCAGAAGCTGGGCGAAAACGGCCGCGTCGTCGTCCGTCCTTCCGGCACGGAGCCGCTGCTCCGCGTTATGATCGAGGGCGAGGACCCGGATTATATCAGCGCGCTGGCGAATTCCGTAGCCGACGTGATTCGCGAAAGACTGGCGTAAACGGGCGGAATCATAAGAAAAGTAGGTATCAAATTGAGAACTGCAAACTGGAAGGATTATGAACTGATCGATACTTCTGAGGGGGAAAGGCTGGAACGGTGGGGCAATGTCGTCCTCATCCGGCCCGACCCGCAGATTATCTGGAATACGCCGAAGGACGATCCGCTTTGGCGCGGGGCAAACGCCCGGTACAACCGTTCGTCCACCGGCGGCGGAAGCTGGCAGGAAATGAAAAAAGTTCCGCCGATGTGGAAAATCGGGTACGGCGAACTGACGTTTCAGCTCAAGACCATGGGATTTAAGCATACGGGCATCTTCCCGGAGCAGGCCGTGAACTGGGATTTTGCAATGGATAAAATACGCGGCGCCAACTGGCCGGTGAAGGTGCTGAACCTGTTCGGCTACACCGGCGCGGCAACCCTTGCCTGTTTAAAGGCGGGTGCCGAGGTCTGCCACGTGGACGCGTCCAAGGGGATGGTTGCCTGGGCGAAAGAGAACGCCGCCGCATCCGGCCTTTCCGACCGCCCCGTGCGCTGGCTGGTGGACGACTGCGTAAAATTTGTGCAGAGGGAGCAGCGGCGGGGAAATACGTACGACGGAATTATCATGGATCCGCCCTCCTACGGGCGCGGCCCGAACGGCGAGGTGTGGAAGCTGGAGGAACAGCTTTATCCGCTGGTCGACCTGTGCGTTCCGATCCTTTCCGAAAATCCGCTGTTCTTTCTTTTAAATTCCTATACGACGGGCCTGTCCCCGGCGGTTATGGAATACCTTCTGGGCGTGCTGATTCAGAAAAAGTTCGGAGGCCGGATTTCGTCGGATGAAATCGGGCTGCCGGTTACCCGGAGCGGGCTGGTGCTTCCCTGCGGAAGCACCGCGATCTGGGAGAGCCGATAAACAGGAACAGG
Organism: Caproiciproducens galactitolivorans; assembly: GCF_026672255.1. GTDB lineage: Bacteria > Bacillota > Clostridia > Oscillospirales > Acutalibacteraceae > Caproiciproducens > Caproiciproducens galactitolivorans_A. The sequence goes on from NZ_JAPOHA010000005.1 coordinate 6,688, forward strand.
TAGGATTTGAAATGGATTATATCAATGCGGACAATGTCAGTTTCAGCTATGACGAACCGGAAGCCGCCGAGCGCCATGAGGTGCTCCGCGGCGTTTCACTTGGAATCCGGAAGGGCGAATTTGTGGCGCTTCTGGGGCATAACGGTTCGGGAAAATCCACAATCGCGAAAACCTTCAACGCCATGCTGCTGCCGAGCGGCGGCAAGGTATATGTTGATAAAATGGATACACAGGACGAAAGCGTGCTTTACGAAATCCGCCGCCGCGTCGGCCTGGTGCTGCAAAATCCGGACAACCAGCTCGTTGCGAGCGTGGTGGAGGAGGACGTGGCGTTCGGCCCCGAAAATCTGGGTGTTCCTCCGGCGGAAATCCGCCAAAGGGTGGACGACGCCCTGAAAGCGGTGGAAATGTACGATTACCGTCTGAACGCGCCGTACAAGCTCTCCGGCGGGCAAAAGCAGCGCATTGCCATCGCGGGCATCATCGCCATGCAGCCGGACTGCATCGTGCTGGACGAGCCGACCGCTATGCTGGACCCGCGCGGGCGCACGGAAGTCTTGGACACGATTCATAAACTGAACAGGGAAAAGGGCATTACGATTGTCCTGATTACGCATTATATGGACGAGGCCGTGCAGGCCGACCGGGTAATCGTAATGGACAGCGGCCGCATTCTTACCGAAGGGACCCCAAAAGAGGTATTTTCGCAGGTGGAGCTGCTCAAAAAGCATCAGTTGGATGTACCGCAGGCTACGGAGCTGGTTTACCGTTTAAAAGCGAGCGGATTTGATTTGCCGGGCTGCGCGCTGACGATTGAAGACTGTGTCGCGGCGCTGGAACCCCTTTTAAAGAAAGCTGCATTAGGAGAAGCGTATGCCGATCATTGAAACAAAAGATTTAACCTATACCTACGGAGAAGGAACCCCGTTCCAGAAGACCGCGGTTGAAAACGTAAATATTGCAATCGAACAGGGCGAATTTATCGGCGTGATCGGGCATACCGGTTCGGGAAAATCCACGTTCATTCAGCAGTTGAACGGCCTTCTGCGCCCGACGGGCGGCACGGTGCTCCTGAACGGCAAAGACATCTGGGCGGAGCCGAAGAAAATCCGCGACGTGCGTTTTCAGGTGGGGATGGTGTTCCAGTATCCGGAGCATCAGCTTTTTGAGGAAACCGTGTTAAAGGATATCTCGTTCGGCCCGGGCAACATGGGGCTTGGTAAGGACGAAATCTTAAAGCGGACGCATGCGGCGGCTGACTTTGTAGGGCTGAAAGAGGAACTGCTTGAAAAAAGCCCGTTTGAGCTTTCGGGCGGCGAAAAACGCCGTGTTGCAATTGCTGGTGTAATCGCAATGGACCCGGACGTTCTGATTCTGGACGAGCCTACGGCAGGGCTCGACCCGCGCGGCCGCGACGTGCTGTTAAGCCAGATCGTCAGCTACCACGAAACGCGGCACAATACGATTTTGCTGGTGTCCCACAGCATGGAGGATATCGCCCGTACGGCGAACCGTGTGCTGGTGATGAATTCCGGCCATGCGGTGATGTTCGATAAAACCGAAAACGTGTTTGCACACGATCAGGAACTGGAAAAAATGGGCCTCCGCGTGCCGCAGATCACAAAAATCATGGCGGTGCTGAAAGCGAAGGGCTATCCGGTGGAAACCGTCCTGACGGTGGAACAGGCCTTAAAGCAGCTGATACCGCTTTTGGAAAAGGGGGGCCGGAAACATGATTAGGGATATTACGCTCGGTCAGTATATTCCGGGAAAATCCTTTATTCACCGCCTTGATCCGCGTGTGAAAATCATTCTTACCTTTGTTTATATTGTATTTATCTTTGTTGCTTCCAATTTTGAGGGACTGCTGACCATGTCGGCGCTGATTTTCGGTATCCTGCTGCTGTCCGGCGTACCCCTCAAGCAGTATTTTAAAAGCCTGAAAGCGATTTTATTTGTCGTTCTCTTTACTTCCATCCTGAACCTGTTTTACGGGGGAGGAAACGTGCTGTGGAGCTGGGGTTCTATCCAGATTACCACGGGCGGCGTGGCCAACGCGATCTTTATTACCATCCGCATCATCAGCCTGATTCTTTTCAGCTCCGTTCTGACGTTTACCACATCCCCGACGGAACTGACCGACGCGCTGGAGCGGATTATGAAGCCGCTGAAGCTGCTGCACGTCAAGGTGCATGAAATCGCCATGATGATGACGATTGCGCTTCGCTTTGTGCCCACCCTTCTGGAAGAAACCGATAAAATCATGAGCGCGCAGAAGGCGAGGGGCGCCGACCTGGAAAGCGGCGGGCTCATGCAGCGTATCCGGGCGCTCATTCCGATTTTGATTCCGCTTTTCGTTTCGTCGTTCCGGCGCGCCTACGACCTTGCAATGGCAATGGAATGCCGGTGCTACCACGGCGGCGAGGGCCGAACCAAAATGAAAGTGCTGCATGCGACTTCGCTGGACGCGGTGGCGGTTGCTTTTTCTCTGGTTGTTTGTATCGCCGTTGTCTTATGCGGCGTGTATTTTCCGGCGGTTATGCATTAATTCACGATTTATTTAAGATGCGTTCAAATACTGGAACAGTTTTTCAGTTAGAATTGCGTTTTGGGTAAGGTCTGAGAGAGGAGCGGTACTATGCGGAACCTTATGCTGACCATTTGTTACGACGGCACGGGCTATCATGGCTGGCAGATTCAGCAGAACGCCGTTTCCGTACAGCAGGTTTTTCAGGAGGCGCTGGTTCGGGTGCTCCATGAAAAGCCGGATATCAAGGGCTGCAGCCGTACCGATTCGTTTGTACACGCGCGGGAATACTGCATCAGCCTGAAAACGGAGCATACCATTCCCTGCGCGCGTCTTTTGGGGGCGCTGAACCATTTTCTTCCAGAAGATATCGCGGTACTGTACTGCCGGGAGGTTTCTCCCGAATTTCACGCGCGCTATTCGTGTACCGGGAAGGAATATGTTTATCAAATTTGGAATAATCCCGTGCGAAACCCTTTTCTCAATCACCGCGCGCTGCATTACTGGTATGCGCTTGATCTGGACAAGCTGAACGAAGCCGCCGCCTGCTATTTGGGGGCGCACGATTTCAGCTCGTTCTGCACGCTGGACGCGCGGGAACGCGGGAATATGGTGCGAACGGTTACGAAAGCGGAGTGCGGGCGGGAAGGCGATCTTGTCACCTTTACGGTTGCCGCCGACGGTTTTCTCTATAATATGGTGCGCATTATGGTGGGAACGCTTCTGCGTGTGGCGCAGGGGAAGCTTCAGCCCCGGGACATTCCCGGGATTATCGAAGCCAAAGACCGCAAAGCCGCCGGGCCGACCGCGCCGCCCTGCGGCCTGTATCTGAATCATGTTTACTACAAGGATGTGAAGTGAGTATGGGCGACACAGGGCAGCGCTTCGACACGGTGGAAATCGATACCGCCAAACACCATCCGGAGGGAAAACGCAGAAGGGACCGGCGCAGCCGCCGTGAACCCCGTATCCCGCGCTGGGTTTATAAAATCATCGTCATCTTAATCCTTTGCGTGGTTTCCATGCTCGTCTGGTTTAACCGGAGCAATCTTACCCCCGACAATGTGGTGGACTGGGTGCACGACAGCGTGGTCGGGATGGGCATCGGGGACGGCTTCCCGTCAAAAATCGTGGGAAACGCCGTTGCCGTTGGGAATTTTAAATCCGTAAATAAAGAAATCTATGTCGCCAGCGATACCGCGCTGACCGTGCTGAACTCCACGGCAAAGGTGGCCAGCAGCCGCCAGCACAGCTATCCCCAGCCCGTAATGAAGGTGAACGGAAACCGCACGCTGATTTACAACCTCGGCGGAAAAGGCTATCAGATCGAAAGCCAGAGCGGTACGCTGGTAAAAACCGCGGTCCAGCAGAATATTCTGGCGGGGGCACTCGCGGGAAACGGGCGTTATGCGCTGATTACGGAAGCGGACGGATACCTTGGCTGCATGACGGCTTACGATTCCAACAATAAAGCGGTGTTCCGCTATTGGTTTTCCGATTATTACCCGACCGCCGTGGCGCTGAACCGGGACGGGACGAGGGCCGCGGTGGCGGCCGTCACCGCCAAAGACGGAGGCATGAGCTCCGCGGTATACCTTTTTGACCTGGGCGAGAATAAAACAGTTTCGCCCGCTGCCGTGTATTCCGAAAATATGATGCTGGATATTTCCTGGAGCGATAAAGACACGGTTTCCGCCGTCGGCGACCGGTTGACTTCGGTCATCAACGCCGGAAGCCGCACAAAATCGGATTATGATTATCAAGGCATGCAGTTAAAAGCATATTGTATGGATAACGGCAGAACGGCGCTGGGCCTTTCCGCTTTCGGAAGCGCCCAAAGCGGCAGGCTCGTCGTACTGAACGCTTCCGGCGGTGTAACGGCGAATACCACCATCGCGCAGGACCCGGTGTCGGTGTCCCTTTACGGCGACGCGGCGGCGGTTCTTTCCCAGGGGAAGGTTCTGTTTTACTCCGCCGCAACGGGCAGTCCGGCCGGAAGCTGTTCCGCCGGAAGCGACGCAAGGGCGATTGCCCTGCGCGACGAAACCTCGGTTTATATTCTCGGCGTGTCCGAGATCCGCTACGCCGATGGGAAATGAGTCCTTGTGCTTGATTCTGATTTGTGCTATATTAATTTGAAACAATGCAATTTTGGAGGAATCTATGGGCGTTGTACTGGATCTTTTGTTTTGCATGATTGCCCTTTGCTTTGTTGTGTCGGGTTTTAAAAGAGGACTGGTGCGCTCTCTTGCAGAGCTGATCGGCTACTTTTTTGCTATTGCTGCTTCTTTTGCGCTGTCGGATTATCTTACGGCGGCAGTCTGCGGTTATTTAAACAAACGGCAGGCTGTAACCCCGCTTGACCGTACGTTTCTCAAAGTTATATCCATACTTGTAATTTTTATTGTTCTTCAGATTCTGGTCCAAATGGCTGCCCGCGCGCTCGACGCCGTATGCAGACTTCCGGGGCTTCACGCGATCAATTCCCTGCTCGGCGGTGTTCTGGGCCTTCTCAAGGGAATACTGGTTGTGCTGGTGCTTTGCGTGCTGCTGCGCTTCGCGCTTCCGTATCTTTCGTCGAAATTCCCGCAGATAAAAGAAGGGGAAATCAGGCAGTCCAGAATTTACAAGTATGCAGAGACGATCAATCCGGTATATTTGCTGTATCAGGCGGAAATTTAGAATGAGGTTAACGTGAATGAAAAACAGGAATAAGAATATTAATATACCAAACGGACTGTCAATTCTGCGCATTCTGCTCATCATTCCCTTTGTCTACTATTTTATGCGCAACGAGCTAGTACCGGCGGGGATTGTTTTGATCTTATCCGGCCTTTCGGATATGCTCGACGGTATGATTGCGCGCAAATTCAACCAGTTCACGGAGCTGGGGCAGATGCTGGACCCGCTTTCCGATAAGCTGACGCAGGGAGCGGTCGCGGTTTGCCTGGCGATTGAACAGCCGGTTCTTATTCCCTTATTGGGCATATTTGTATTAAAAGAGGTTTTAATGGTGGTTGCCGCCTGCCTTCTGATTAAGAAGAAAAAGAGGCCGACCGGGTCCAGATGGTACGGCAAGGTGGCAACGGTTTTATTTTATATCTCCTTTGCCGTTATTGTCGCTATGAAGATTTGGAACATGGAAAATCTTACGGTGACAATCGTCCTGCTTTCCATTACAGCCGCGTTTATGATTTACGCGTTTATCCAGTACTTTAAAATTTACCTGTCGATTCTTCATTCCGACGATCCGAAAGACGCGATTGATTTCAACGAAGTAATGGATAAAAAAGCATTCCGCAAATAAACTGATGATCGATATATTTATTGAAAGAGAAGAAGTGAGTTATTCCTATGATGTGTTCGAGATGCCACAAAAGACCGGCGGTCGTTTTTATATCGCCGACGGTAAACTCTAAGGAAAGCCAGGGGCTTTGCCTTGTATGCGCCAAGGAACTTGGCATTAAACCCGTGAATGACCTGATGGAGAAAATGGGGATTACCGAGGAACAGATGGAGGCGATGGAGTCGGAACTGAACGAACTGATGGCTGCGAATCCGGACGATGAAGAGGATGAGAGCGGAAGCGACGGATTTATCCCGGGAGGAGCCGCGACTTTTCCGTTCCTGCAGAATATATTCTCCACAAGCGGAAATACTCCGGAAAAAGTTCAGGAAAATGATACGGCTAAAAAAGAAAAGAAGGAAAAACGGAAAACAAAGCGCAAACACCTCACCGCTTACTGTACGAATCTGACCGCGAAAGCGCAGGCCGGAGAAATTGACAACATCATCGGGCGTGAAAAAGAAATTTCCCGCGTGATTCAGATTTTAAGCCGCCGCACAAAGAACAACCCCTGCCTGATCGGCGAACCGGGCGTCGGCAAAACCGCCGTGGCGGAAGGCCTTGCCCTTCGCATCGCAAAGGGGACGGTTCCCGCGCGGCTGATGAAAAAGGAAATCCATCTGCTCGACCTGACCGCCCTTGTGGCCGGAACCCAGTTCCGCGGCCAGTTTGAGAGCCGGATTAAAGGGCTTGTCGACGAGGTGAAGGCCGAGGGAAATATCATACTGTTTATCGACGAAGTGCATAATCTCGTCGGCACAGGCGACGCGGAAGGCTCCATGAACGCCGCCAATATACTGAAACCCGCGCTTTCAAGGGGCGAAATTCAGGTAATCGGTGCGACTACCTTTGTGGAATACCGCAAGTACATTGAAAAGGACGCTGCTCTGGAACGGCGTTTCCAGCCGGTTACCATCGCCGAACCGTCCATTGAAGAAACGATTGCCGTGCTGATGGGTGTGAAATCCTATTACGAAGCGTACCACCGCGTGCGCGTTCCCGAACAGATCGCCCGCAAGGCCGCCGTGCTTTCGGAGCGCTATATCAACGACCGTTTCCTCCCCGACAAGGCCATCGACCTTCTCGACGAATCCTGCGCCTGCGCCGCCCTGCGCAATATCCCGATGGCGGATTACGACGCGGCGAATTTTGAACTGGAAAAGCTGAAGGAAGAGGAAGAAGAACTGACAGCGGACGACGTGCAGCCGGATTATGAGAAGCTGGCCGTTATCCGCACGGATATCTCCCGCCTTGAAGAAAAAACGAGGGAGCTGGCCCCCAAGGCGCTCGGCGCGGAGGTGGAGGAAAAGGATATCGCCCGGGTCATCGAGCTTTGGACGGGTATCCCCGCCAGCAAAATACAGGAAAATGAACTGAAAAAACTTTCCGATCTTGAAGAAACCCTGAATTCCAAGGTAATCGGTCAGCAGGAGGCCGTTAAGGCTGTCTCCGCGGCGATCCGCCGCAGCAGGGTACAGATCAGCCCCCGCCGCAGACCGGCTTCTTTTATCTTTGTAGGCCCCACAGGCGTTGGAAAGACCGAACTGGTAAAAGTACTCTCGAAGGAACTTTTCGACACCCCAGAGACGCTTATACGGCTTGATATGTCCGAGTTTATGGAAAAGCATTCGGTTTCCCGCATTATCGGTTCCCCTCCGGGATACGTCGGTTACGACGAGGCGGGGCAGGTAACCGAGAAGGTGCGCAGGCGCCCGTATTCCGTACTGCTTTTTGATGAAATCGAGAAAGCGCATCCCGATGTAATGAACATCTTATTGCAGATACTGGATGAAGGCCATATTACCGACGCGCACGGCCGTTCCGTAAACTTTGAAAATACCGTCATCGTCATGACTTCCAACGCGGGCAGCGAGAAAAAGGAGGGGACGCTCGGGTTTGCCAAGAACGAATCCGATGTTACCCGTGAAAAGGCAATGAAAGCCCTGTCGGACTTCCTGCGTCCCGAATTTCTGAGCCGTGTAGATGAAATCATCGTGTTCCGCGCGCTCAGTGTAGATGATTTTGAGAAGATTTCTCACCTGATGCTCAACGAGTATGTGGATTCCCTCAAAGAGCGCAGCATCCGCTTGGTTTATGACGACAAGGCGACCCGTTGGCTGGCGGAGCATGCATTCGGCAAAAAGAGCGGCGCCAGAGACCTTCGCAATTTGATCCGCCGCGAGGTGGAGGACCGGATTGCATCCCTTATTGTTGAGAATTACGGCGAAACGATTACCGGTATTTCGGTTACTGCGGATGAGAAAGACGGAATCCGCCTGGATGTTTTAAAATAATTAGAAAATAATACAGTAAAATCGAAATCCATATTGACATTTGCCACTGGACTATGCTACAATAATAGCCGTCGCTAAAATGCGAGTGTAGTTCAGTGGTAGAACTCCAGCCTTCCAAGCTGGTCGTGTGGGTTCGATTCCCATCACTCGCTCCATGGTTATGCGCCAATAGCTCAGCTGGATAGAGCAACTGCCTTCTAAGCAGTAGGTCAGGGGTTCGAGTCCCTTTTGGCGCGCCATATGATGGTGGATGTAGCTTAGCTGGTTAAAGCGCCAGTTTGTGGCACTGGAGACCGTGGGTTCGAATCCCATCTTCCACCCCATTAAAAAAATTAGGCGCGGACAAGCTGAGTGCTCCGCGCTTTATATTGGGCTGTAGCCAAGGGGTAAGGCAACGGACTTTGACTCCGTCATTCCGTAGGTTCAAATCCTGCCAGCCCAGCCAAAACGCGCCTGTCTGCGGGCTTTGTACGCGGGCAGGCAAATTAATAGTTGACATCAGTGTCGAAAACTGATATAATATATAAGTTACATTTATGAATCATTAGCTCAGTCGGTAGAGCACTTGACTTTTAATCAAGGTGTCCGGGGTTCGAATCCCCGATGGTTCACCAAAACAAAAAGAGCATCCGCAAGGGTGCTCTTTTTATTTCGTGTATTCGGAGAAAAAATCCTGTAAAATAATCGAAGAATGCCGCCGTTTAGGCGCATTTAAGATCAAAGGCTCTTTGACAATAGTTGGGGTAAACCAGCGAACCATTGTATCACCACAATCAGAAAACTTTTTAAGTCTACTGTTCTGGGCCGCTATGCTCCGGCGAGGAAGTGCTGTTCCGGCGGAAATGCTGTTTTTTGAGTCAAGGACGTCAAAGAATTGCTCCTTTAGGGAGTAAGCCGTAAGAGGTCGACTGCTTGCATAGAGCATCCGGTCAACCTGCTGCTGTTGTTCTGAAGGCAGTCACCAAATAAAAGTGCGGCGTAATATGATAAAGAATTCCGGAATATAGATTAGGAGGAAGGCCATGAACCGCCGCGATGAAGCAAACAGAACGATCTGTGAAATCAATGCCTGCATCAATTTGCTGTACAGTTCTCCTTGTGATGAAACAAGGAATAACATCCTGAATTATCTGGGATGTAAGGTTTATGATTTGTATTTGATCAATAATTTAGACGGTACCTTGCTCCCAACTGCTGCAATGACCGCAAATGCGCTTCCGCTTTCCAACAGCCGCCAATTCACCAAAGAGGAACTCTCTGCATTTAACGGAAAAAATGGAAATCCGGCCTATGTAGCGGTCAATGGGACAGTGTACGATGTAACAAACAATGCTGCGTGGGGAGCGGCTACCCATTTTGGATTGTCCGCCGGGAATGACCTCACCGCGCAATTCAATTCCTGCCATGCCGGACAGCCGATTCTTGAAAAATTGCCTATTGTTGGGAAGATGATTTAATGCCTGTACAAACACGGGAGTATCCATTAACAGATTGTCTGATCCGGGAATTACAGAAAAAAAGCGGACCGGAACAGCCGAAAACCAACCTGATTTGGCTGGAATTAACCGGTTGTTCCGGAAATATTATATCTCTTTTGGATGGGCATAATCCGAATTTCCAATACCTTATAACCGATATGGGTGAATCTCGTATACAGTAACAGCCTGATGAGCGCAGAAGGAGAAGCGGCAACTCAAAAGCTAAAGAATATTATAAATACTCCCTATATTTTAGCCGTTGAGGGTGCTGTGGCAACAGCAAACAACGGTTATTACAATATTATTGGCTCCATGGACGGAAAACCGCTTACAGCGCTTGCCGCAGTCAAATTTCTTGGGGCACGGGCATCCCATGTTATTGCGGTAGGTGCCTGTGCGGTTCATGGCGGTGTATCGGCGGCAAAACCAAATCCGGCCGGCTGCGTAAGTGTTGCGAGCGTATTGCAAAGAAAAGTAATTCAGCTTCCGGGCTGTCCCTGCCACCCCGACTGGTTCACCGGCACACTTGCTCATTTATTGCTTTATGGTGACCCGGAACTCGACCGCCGGAACCGGCCGGTTATGTTCTATTCCCAGACGATCCATGACCGCTGTGAAAGACGATCTTTCTTCGACAAGGGTATTTTTGCAAAAAAACTGGGTGACGGGGCTTGTATGTTCAAATTGGGCTGCCGAGGGCCTATTACCCCGATTGACTGCCCCATTCGTAAATGGAATGGACACGTGAACTGGCCGGTTGGCAGCAGCACACCATGCATTGGCTGCGCGCAGTTCGGCTTTCCCGATCAAATGGAACCCTTTATCAGTTATGATGTTTCGAAAGCGGAGGAGTGAAAATGGCTGAACGTATTTTAATTAATCCGCTCACACGGATCAGCGGATTTTTGCAGGTTAAAGCGGATGTTGAAAATGGTGTCGTAACGCAGGCAATGAACAGCGGCCTGCTGTTTCGCGGCTTTGAAAAAATTCTTCTGAACCGCAGTCCTTTTGACGCCGTTTATTTTACCCAGCGTATCTGCGGAATCTGTTCCGCAGCGCATTCCATGGCATCCTCCCTTGCACTGGAAGATGCTTTGAAAATCTCTCCTTCGGAACAGGGCCGCATCCTGCGTGATATTGTCCATGGCTGTGAGTTCCTGCAAAATCATATCCGCCATTTTTATCAGTATACGATTCCTGATTATGTACGGATGCCGGATAAACTGCCGTTGTTTGATACGGTCGGAAATGACTTCCGGTTACCGCCGGAAGAAAATAGAATTCTGTCCGATCATTATTTTGAATCGCTGAAAATGAGTATGCAGGCACATGACATGCTGGCTGTGCTTGGCGGTAAAGCACCGCATAACCATGGAGTCTTTATTGGCGGAGTGACTGTCAGGCCGGATGCCGATACCATTGTTCAGATGAAGTCTATGCTGAGCACAATAAAGGAATTTGTCACAACGAAAATGACGGAAGATGCGAATCTCATCGCTCATTACTATCCGGATTATTTCCAGATGGGCGGCGGATGCAAAAATCTGTTAAGTTACGGCTGCTTTCATCAATATAATTCGCTTGGTACGCTATATCTGGATCCCGGCGTCTGTTTGGATGGACAGAAAGTTCCGTATGATCCGCACAACATTACAGAATCGATCGATTATGCCTGGTATTCAGGGCAGGATAACTATGAACCGTTTGAAACCGTTTCAGAACCGGATATGCAGAAGCAAAAAGCCTATTCGTGGATTAAGGCCCCGCGTTATCTGGAAAAGCCGTGCGAAGTCGGGCCGCTCGCCCGGCAGATTTTGGCCGGATGTTATCCGAATCGGATTTCTGCAATGGACAGAACGGTCGCACGTGTGTATGAGACCCGAAAAATCGTTGATATACTGTCTGTTTTACTTGATAACGTCATTCCGGGCGCGGATACGCAAAGCCGCTATGAAATTCCTCGGCAGGCCAAGGGCGTCGGTCTTATTGACACTACGCGGGGCGCATTAGGCCACTGGATAAAAATAGAGAATGCGGTTATTTCATTTTATCAGATCATTACGCCGTCTGTCTGGAACTTTTCAACGCGGGATGAACAGTCTCTGGGGCCGTCTGAACAGGCTCTGATTGGAACGCGGATTGCCGACAGCAAAAATCCGGTAGAAATTGGCCGGATTCTGCGTTCCTTCGATCCATGCGTTTCCTGTTCGACTCATGTACTTTGTCCCGGCCAGGAAGCAAAAACATATCAGGTGATGTCATGAGCCTGATAACCGTTATTGGTGTGGGAAACCGGCTTTACTGTGATGACGGAATCGGAAATGATGTAGTGGAAGCGCTGGCTGCCAAAAATCCGGACAACCGTATTTCTTATGTAGTGGGTGAAACCGATGCGGATTGGGTAATTCCATTCATTAAGACCAAATACGTAATTCTTATTGACGCCGTGAAAATGGGAAAAACTCCGGGAACCATACAACATATACCGTTTGATAACAAGGTTACCCCATTCCAGAACGGAATTTCACTGCACAACTGTCATTTGCTGAATTTTTTGCGGCTTGATTTTTCCGGATTGATCATTGGCGTTGAACCTTATGAAATTTCACTAAAATTCGGTCTAAGCAGCCCTATGAAGTGTAATTTCGATAACATAGTGTTTCAATCCGATAAGATTATTCAAAATTATATGTTAGAGCTTTAAAATTCCGCATTTCAAAGCGGGTACTTTTTCGAATTAATTCATATAAACTTTCGGCATCAATGCATCCCAATAGTACGATTGGGCCAACAATATTGTTTTTTATCTGTTGCGACCTCTTTTGCAAAGATAATCGGCTATTTTGGGTCTTATTCGCTACGAATTATAAACAAATTATTGAATTGGCTTTCCGATGTGTTTTTCCATACGCCATTGCGGTGCACATCCGTCGTCGCCCCAGTATTCATCAATTGCCACAATGCGGTTACCGTTCATTTTCATAAAGGAAGTCACATGAAATGACATACCTTCAGTCCATACATGCACAACGGTAATGACAAGATTGCCGATCTGTTCCATTCGTTCAACTGTTCCATCCCATTTTCCGGGGTAGTCACAATTCGCCCTTAGAAACTCTTCAACATTGAATTGTTCATTTGTGTTATGCCAGCGGATACAAGCATCTTCGCAGAAGTATTCCCTTAGTCTCTGTTCGTCCTGCTTTGTGATATCTTCCCAATATTGTGTTATTAATTTATAGTCCATTTAAACCTCACACATTATAAATAATCAGACTTCTTTATCTTTCTTCTGAAAAAGGGAGATTCCCGCACATGCCAAACCAATTCCCAACATAGTAAAACCAGAATACATATTTATCTCTTTCAAGATTGACAAAACAATAACTCCAATACCCATTGCTAAAGAAACTGCTTTAAAAATAAACGCAATCATGTTTTTAATATCTTTTGTATTGCCGTCCAGTTGTGCTTCTGATTTAATCTGCATAAGTTCGTCAACGGTTATTCCGAATATTTCCGCAAGTTTCGGCAAAGAATTTACATCTGGGCAGGATAAATCTCTTTCCCATTTAGATACGGCTTTGTCTGTAACATTCATTTTTTCCGCCAATTCCAGCTGGGTCATTCCGTTTTCTTTTCTAAGGTATGTAATCATCATTCCAAGTGTTTGTTTTTTCATAGGGTCATTCCTCCGTTTATTTGATGATTGCATCGTATCATTCCCCTCTGATTTACTCAACCGACCTACAGTTTAATCTGGTAGACCTGTAGTTTACCTGTAGTTCGGCTATATAAATTCCTGTTTATCTGCTTAGTTTATAAATAATCTGAATAGAGACAGCTTGAGGTTCCTTTATTCAGTTAGATAATATTTAGTATATTCTCACATATCATAAAATTCAACAATAATGTATCAATTTTATCCATGGTTTACTATATTCGAAGGATGTTTTGCCTTTAGACTGGAAACCGCTCTTACTGATCGCAAGAGTGGTTTTGTTCAAGATGTTATTTGTTCCTTTTGAAATCGATATAAGCCATAAGATTCGGAGGCTGGCCGAATGCCGGGAATAAAAAAAGAACCAACCTAAGTTGATTCTTTATCGAATGGATGAAATTTTCTCTGAAATTGACTTTCTGTCCTACTTAACTGTACATTCCGTTTTGTGACATAAAATTATAGATTTTTTCACCGTGCTGCTGTTCTTCTTTTTGAATGTGGTTCAGCACATTACGGACGTTGGTATCCTTGCATTCAAAGATGCAGGTGTTGTAAAGCGAAGATACATGCTTTTCTGTGGACAGCGCGTCCGTACAAAGGAATTTGTCTTTTTGCTTGTCCTGCTCACTGTATTGGGAATTGTAATCCGATTGCGCAGAGTTGGCCTGACTGCCGCCGCCGACTTGGGGAACGGTGCCGCCCAGAATTTGATTCACGGTCGTAAAATGCTGCTGCTCCGTCTGCTTGATTTCTGAAAAAAGGTCTTTCAGTTTACTGCCGCAGGCGTCGGAAGAATATTTCGAATATTTATCGATGCATAACTGTTCCTGCGATTTCAAGTCCTGCAACAGCGTGGTTTCTTTTTGTGTTAATGTCATAAAAACACCTCCGAATCTATTATTTGAGAAGAAAAGGAAACTATTCTTCATTTAAAAAATATCTTGCAGACCCCCGGCCCATTGCCGGGGGTAATTTTATTTCCGCATGGATTCAGAGAGCTGGTGAAGAAAACAACGTACCGGCTGCCTGCCTGATTTCCAAATTGAAATGAAAAATTAAGCAAGTTTAAAAATCACAGATTTTATTTACTAATTACATAATGCACATAAAATTACATGTTTATTTGTCTAAATTAGTGTATAATTTACAGCGTAATGGAAAGTAAAGGATGCAGCAACGCTTCGGTCGGCTGTACGAAGCAGAAACTTTACTTTCCGGTATTTCTTTATTTCGTCTGGAGGTTGAAATATTCGTTGGGTACGAAGATATCCGGCATGGCGAAAACCAGGGAAGGTGTGATTGTATGAAAGAAATCAGGGTGGAACAGGAGGAGAAAAAGCGCACAAAGAAGCGCTGGACAAGAGATGATACGGAATTAAGCTTATTAGCTTTGCCAACGACGATATGGTTCCTTTTATTTTGCTATTTGCCCATGTTTGGAATCATAATCGCGTTTAAAGATTTCCGGATTACCGGAGGGTTTTGGCAGAGTTTTATAGAAAGCAGATGGTGCGGGTTCGAAAATTTTGTTTTCCTGTTCACTTCAGACGCGATCAAGGTGGTTACCCGGAACACCATTCTGTACAATATCGTTTTTATTATCTTAGGAATCGTGGTTCCCGTTACGCTTGCACTGATGATCGGCCAGCTCCATAATAAACGGGCGGGAAAAGTATACCAGACGGCGATGTTCCTGCCGTACTTTTTATCGTGGGTGGTCGTATCGGCGGTTGTCTGGGGCTTTTTAAGCATCGATAAAGGCCTGGTTAACCAGATTATCCAGTCTCACGGCGGCGAAGGGGTAAGCTGGTACGATACGCCTGGCTTTTGGCCTCCTTTTTTGATTTTCATGAATATGTGGAAGGGTCTGGGCTACGGCATGGTTGTCTACCTCGCGACGATTACCAGCATCGACAGTACCTATTACGAAGCCGCGATTATCGACGGAGCCACCAAATGGCAGCAGATGAAATATATTACCCTGCCTTTGCTCAAAACGGTCATTGTCATGATGTTCATTATGTCTGTCGGCAGGATTTTTTACTCCGATTTCGGATTGTTTTATCAGGTTCCCAGAGGAGCCAGCTCCTTGTACAATGTTACCTATACGATTGACGTGTTCGTTTTCCAGCAATTGAAAACCGCTTCAACCGGTATGGCTTCCGCGGCGGCATTCGTGCAGTCTGTTTTGGGGTGCGCGACGATTTTGGTAACGAATGCGATTGTTAAAAAATTCGACAGGGAAAATGCATTAATTTAAGGAGGCAGGGAGTATGACAACCAAGGTAACATATCAAAGCGGGCTCGAAAAATTCAACCGGATCAAACCGGGCACGAATGTTTTGTTTAATTTTATCTTTTTAATTCTGGCCATCATGTGTGTCGTTCCGGTCTTATTTGTGCTGATGATCTCGCTTACCAGCGAGAAAGCTTTGGAAAATGGATATCAGTTTATCCCAAAGGAGTTTTCCTTTGAGGCTTACAAATTCTTAGCACAGCAGGGACATTTGATTTTCCCTGCGCTCGGAATATCGGTGTTTGTTACGGTTGTGGGTACCGTCATCGGGGTTATCCTTACGACAACGCTCGGCTATGTTTTATCCCGCCGGGAGTATAAACTGAACAAGTTACTGACCTGGATGGTCTTTATCCCGATGGTTTTCAATGGAGGAATGGTTTCAAGCTATTATATCAATACCAATTTGCTTCATCTGAAAGATTCTGTGTGGGCACTGATTCTTCCGATTGCCGTAAGCTCGTTTAATGTTATTATTTGCCGGACGTATTTTCGAACGACGATTCCGGATTCCGTAATCGAATCGGCAAAGATCGACGGTGCGTCGGAGCTGCGCATCTATTTCCGGATTGTTCTTCCGCTTTCTCTGCCGGTTCTTGCAACGATTGGGCTGTTCCTTTGTTTCGGCTACTGGAACGATTGGTTCCAATCGATGCTGTACATCGATAATCAAAGAATGTACTCCCTGCAGGCGTTGCTGAATATGACAATGCAGAATGTGGAGTATCTCTCAAAGAACCGGGCGTTTATGGGTGTGGAGGCTGCACAATTGGTTGCAAACCTTCCCAAAGAAGGCAGCCGTATGGCGATTGCGATTCTGATTATTTTGCCGATCGCGTGCGCCTATCCGTTCTTCCAGAAATATTTTATCTCCGGCCTCACAGTGGGTTCGGTGAAAGAATAATTTTAAAATAGCAGTAAGGAGAATTGTATATGAAAAAGATAACGAGAATTCTTTCCGGATTCTGTGCGGCGGCACTCATGACTTCTTCGCTGGCGGGATGCCAAACGAAGAACGCATCATCGGATGTAAAGACCAGCGGGAAGGAAATCCCTACATTGACCGTATGGACGATCGGCAACCAGCCGAAAAACCTCGACGAAGGTCTGGCGGCGATGAACGATTATACGGCGAAAAAGATCGGCGTGAAAATCAATTTGAAGGTTGCCGGCTGGGGCGACTGGGAAACCAAGATGAATCAGATCATCAATACGAGCGAGTATTTTGATTTTATGTTCTCGGATAATACAAAATATGCACAGCAGGTCTCGCAGGGCGCACTGGCGGAGATTACCGATGAGGACCTCAAGGCAGTGCCCGGTTTAACGAAGCTGATACCGGAAGATGTCTGGTCCGGTGCAAAAATCAAAGGCAAGCTGTACGCAATTCCGGCCTACAAGGATTCCGCGCAGACAGAGTACTGGATTTGGGACGAAGCAATTGTAAAGAAGTATCATATTGATACCAAAAATGCCATAACACTCAAACAGCTCGACCCGATTCTGCGCGAGATTAAAAAGGGAGAAGGCGCGAAGAATAAGAACTTTTACCCGTTCATTGTCGACTTTGACGGCGTGAAAGGCATGCTGATGAACTACGATGACATGACTTTGGGGCTTCCGACGATCGGCGTGCGCGTGGACGATCCGGAGCGTAAGGTGGTATCCGTGCTGGAGCAGCCGGAAGTGATGGAAGACCTGTCCATCCTTCACTCCTGGATGGAAGACGGCATCATGAATAAGGACGCGGCAATCTGCACCGAGCTGCCGAGATACCGGACCGTGTTCTCCACGCAGGCATACCCGGGCCTAGAAAAGTCCTTTGCCATTAATATGGATATCTCCGACGGAAATACGGTTATGGAAAAAATGGCCGGCCCGGTTTACACCAACTCAACCATTCAGGGCTCTTTACAGGTGATTTCCAAGCAATCAAAATATAAGGCGGAATGCCTGAAGTACCTTGAACTGCTAAATACGGACCGTACTTTGCGCGACATGTGGTCCTACGGCAAAGAGGGCGTGAACTTCAACTATGTAGATAAAGAAAAAGGCGTGGTTAAGCGCGTAATCGGAATGGACTGGGGACTTCCCGGCTATGCACAGGGTACTTCGGCAACCCGTTCGGTTGACGAGGGCGTGCCGACCGACCAGTGGGAACAAATCAAAAAATTAAATGAGGCTGCGGAAAAATCGGTCATTCTCGGTTTTACATTTGACAGGGAACCGGTTCGCAACGAAGTTCAGAACGTGCGGGCCGTTTGGGATAAATATAAAAATAATGTAAAAACCGGAGCAAAGGACCCGCACGAAATTGTTCCTCAGGTGATTCAGGAAATGAAAGCGGCCGGAATGGATAAAATCATTGCGGAAGCGCAAAAGCAAATCGACGAACAATTTAAAAAATAAATCCCTTCTCTTTTTATAGGCGGGGGACCGGTTGGTCTCCCGCCCTATTTGGTATATAATGGGAAACAATATACACCGGCCAAATTTATAAGAATGAGAAAGGAAGAAACTTCTATGAGCAAAATAATGGATAAACCGCTTCCCAATATCCCGTGGCAGGAGAAGCCGGAGGGGTGCACCGCACCGGTATGGCGCTATACGGAAAATCCGATCATACCGCGTGACGCCATTCCCAGCTCCAACAGCGTTTTCAATTCGGCCGTTGTGCCGTTCGGCAAAGGCTTTGCGGGGCTGTTTCGCTGTGACAGCAAATCCGTCAGCATGGATTTGTTTGCCGGATTCAGCGAGGACGGAATCCATTGGACGATCCATCACGACCCGATTTCGTTTGAAGGGGACAGCGAGGTCATTCGGCGCGAATATCGGTATGACCCGCGCGTATGTTTTATTGGGGACCGCTATTACATCAGCTGGTGCAACGGCTATCACGGCCCGACGATCGGGCTCGGATGGACGTTCGATTTTCAAACGTTCCACCAGAGCGAGAACGCTTTTCTGCCTTATAACCGGAACGGCGTCCTGTTCCCGCGCAAAATCGGCGGCAATTACGCAATCCTCAGCCGCCCGAGCGATACCGGCCACACACCGTTCGGGGATATCTTCTACAGTGAAAGCCCGGATTTGATTTTTTGGGGAAAGCACCGTTACGTAATGGGTACGGTACCGGGCGACGCTTCCGCATGGCAGTCGAAGAAAATCGGCCCCGGGCCGATTCCGATTGAAACGGACGAAGGCTGGCTTTTGATTTACCATGGCGTCATTCAAACCTGCAACGGGTTCGTCTATCGGATGGGCTGCGCTCTGCTGGATCGGGATAAACCGTGGAAAGTGAAGTGCCGTTCCAAATATTACATTTTAGGCCCGCAGGAATACTACGAGTGCGTAGGCGATGTTCCAAACGTTACCTTCCCGTGCGCGGCGCTGACGGACGCGGACACCGGCAGAATCGCAATCTATTACGGCTGCGCCGATACGGTAACCGGTCTTGCGTTTACTACGGCGGATGAACTGATCAATTATATGAAACAACATCCTTTGGAGGAGGACAAAGCATGATTTTTGCCAAAGAACGTGTCCAGGTGATTTGCAATGAACTGAAAAAATCAGCGGTTGTACAGAAACAGGAAATCTCCCTTTGGAAAATGAAAGAAGGGCTTTTCTTCCGCCCGAACGAAGCGGAACTCGACCCAAAGCCATGGGAGGACTTTGACAGCCACACCATGCATTGGTACGGAAAAGACCGCCACTATTGGTTTCGTACACAATGGACGGTACCCGAAAGCTTTCATCATAAACCGCTTTGGCTGAATATCTGTACCCAAATTGATGAGTGGGACGACGCAAAAAATCCGCAGTTTTTACTGTTCCTGAATGGAGAGGTCGTGCAGGGCATCGATATGAACCACCGGGAAGTGCTGATTACGGAAAATGCAAAAGCCGGTGACGTTTATCAAATGGATATGCAGGCGTATTCGGGAACTCTGCACACGGAGTTTCAGCTTTTGGGAAAGATGACGGAAATCAATCCGCAAATCCAGGGGCTTTATTATGATTTACAGGTGCCGGTTTGGGCGCTTGAGCGGATGGATAAGGACAGCAAAACCCGCCTCGATCTGGAAACGGTGCTCAATAAAACGATTAATATGTTGGATTTGCGCGATGTGTATTCCAAGGCGTTTTATACATCCGTCGATAAAGCGAGAGCATATATCGCCAAAGCGCTTTATCAGGATATGGCAGGTTACGAAGACGTGATCGCAACTTGCATCGGGCATACGCATATTGACGTTGCCTGGTGGTGGACGGTCGCCCAGACCCGCGAAAAGGTGGTGCGCAGCTTTTCCACGGTGCTCAAATTAATGGATGAATATCCGGATTACAAGTTTATGTCCAGCCAGCCTCAGCTTTATCAGTTCTTGAAGGAACGTTACCCCGAACTGTATGAAAAGGTTAAGGAAAGGGTAAAGGAAGGACGCTGGGAACCGGAAGGCGGTATGTGGCTGGAAGCGGACTGCAATCTGACCTCCGGCGAATCGCTTGTGCGCCAGTTTTTATACGGCAAGCGCTTTTTTAAAGAAGAATTCGGCGTGGACAGCCGCGAATTGTGGCTGCCGGATGTTTTCGGGTATTCCGCCGCACTGCCCCAGATTATGAAAAGAAGCGGTATAGAATATTTCATGACGACGAAGCTTTCCTGGAACCAGTTCAACAAAATCCCTTATGATACGTTTAAATGGCGCGGAATTGACGGCAGCGAGATTCTGACCCATTTTGTTACAACGCTGGGCGAAGAGCAGGACCCGAAAAAAGATTTCTTTACGACCTACAACGGCAACCTGCACCCGGGCTCCATTATGGGGGGCTGGGAACGCTATCAGAACAAAGAAATCAATAATGATATTTTGATTTCGTATGGTTATGGCGACGGCGGCGGCGGCCCGGCCCGCCAGATGCTCGAGGTTTCGAAGCGGATGGAGAAGGGCGTAAAGGGCATCCCGAAGGTTCGGCAGGCGTTTTCCGGAAAATACTTTGACGAGCTGTCGGAGAGAGTAAAAGACAACCCGCGCCTGCCGACATGGGTCGGCGAACTTTATTTCGAATACCATCGCGGCACGTATACCTCCATGGCGCGGAATAAACGCTCGAACCGCAGGAGTGAACAGATGCTTATGGATTTGGAACTGCTGTCCCTTTTGGCTTTATCAAAGGGAGTATCCTATCCGTCGACTGAACTGCAATCCATGTGGAAGACCGTACTGCTGAACCAGTTCCACGATATCCTTCCCGGCTCATCGATTCATGAGGTCTACGAGGTAACGAAAAAGGAATACGAGGAGATTCGGCAGCTTGGGGAAGGCCTTATCTATGAAAGGCTGAAAGCACTTTCTCAGGGCGGCGATGGAATGACCGTGTTTAATACCTTGGGCTTCGAACACGGCGGAGTGGTGCATCTGAACGACAGCAATATCAAGTCGCTGATTGGCGGGGACGGGGCGGCCTATCCGGTACAGAAGACCGGAAAGGGCGCGGTTGCCTTTGTAAAATCGGTTCCTTCAAAAGGGTATGCCGGTTTTGCAATCGGCAAAGATGCCACCGAAACGGAAAGTCCGTTTCTTATTCAGCCGAATGGGATAGAAACGCCGTTTTACTGTATTAAAATCGATGAGAACGGGGCGTTTACCTCTGTTTATGATAAAGAAAACGGGCGCGAGGTGCTTCAGCCGAACACGCGCGGCAATCTCATGCGCGTATACGAAGACAAGCCCATCTATTACGATAATTGGGATATCGATATTTTCCACACGGAAAAATCATGGGATGTTGACGATGTGCTCCGTATGGAATGGGTGGAACGCGGCCCGGTAAGGGCGGCGCTGCTTGTGGAGCATCAATTTCAGCATTCTTTCTTCCGGCAGAAAATCTATTTCTATGCCGACAGCCGCCGGATTGATTTTGAAAACCGTATCGACTGGAAAGAGCATCAGCATTTGCTCAAAGTGCATTTCCCGGTGGAAATCCATTCGGATGAGGCAACGTTCGAGATACAATTCGGCAATGTAACACGGAAAACACACCATAACACGAGCTGGGATGTTGCCCGGTTTGAAAGCTGCGGCCATCGATGGATTGATCTGGGTGAAGGCGGTTACGGCGTAAGCCTGCTGAACGACTGCAAATACGGTCATTCCGTAAACGATGGCAATATGGCGTTAACGCTCATTAAATCCGGAATCGAGCCAAACCCGGTGGCCGATCAGGAAGAGCATTTCTTCACCTACTCTTTGTACCCCCACGCGGGAAACTGGCGCGAAGCCGGAACCGCGCGGGAAGCGGCGGCTTTGAACCAGCCTTTCTACGCACAGGCCGGGGGGCAAAAAGGGGAAAATTATTCTCTGTTCTCGCTGAACGCGGAGCATGTCATGCTCGACACCGTAAAGCTGTCGGAAGACGGAAAATCCATGATTTTGCGCCTGTACGAGTATCAGAATCAGCGCGGAAAGGTGACCGTATCGTCCGATTACAGCATCCACCGTGTGGAAGAATGCAATTTGATGGAAAATACAGAGGCAGCGTTGGCACATAGCGCAAACAGCTTTTCCTTTGAAATCAAACCGTACGAAATCAAAACGTTCCGAGTGAATTAATTTTCTCATCTTGGAATTAGGAAAAGAAATTCCGGTATCTATCAGGGCTTTGAAAAATCACAGCATTACCTTATGAGATTCAATATGCTATAGTAAAGGAATAGATGGTATGCTCCAAAGGGGATGTAGATTTGGAAAAAACCCGATTATCGATTTTACGCCGCATGTTCAAAGTGAGTACGATTGTTCTTTGCTTTGTATTTTTATTGATTTATACCGCGGCCGTTATCTATGCCGGGCAGGTGATCGTCAGCCGCGCGGAAAGACAGCAAAATGCGCTGCTTAACTCCGTCACCAGTTATCTTTCCGCCACACAGAGTAATTTCGAATCCTCGATCGACATGGTGTATGGCGATCTGTTTACGCTGAACGACATTTGCAACTATATGAATTTAGAGGAAACAGAATACAAGCAGAAGCGTTTCGACAGTATTACAAACCAGTCGTCCAGTAATTACAGGGGCAAAGAGCAGTTCATCAGCCAGAATTTCGCAAATAACAGTCAGCTTGTCTACATTGTTTTTTATGGATTCGAGGGAGAGCGCATCGCGGTCTATGACAGGGACGCGGCCTCTTCCGGGAATCCGAAACTTTATAAAGCAAAGCGGAAAGAGAATAATTTTTACAAGGAATACGAACAGCTTGCGGAAAAGGTAGGGGAGTATATCCATTTACAGGGGAAGCCGTACGGCAGTTATTCCCGTTTGCTCAATAATATGCTGGTTAAAAATTCAACCAAAACCGGAGTCATGTTCGTTTACGATTTGCAGGAATTTATCGCGGATGGGCTGATCAATGAGAAGGGACTTATCCACACGGCTGCGGTGAAACAATCCGATACCTGCAAATTGTTTGAATATAACCGGAATACCGGAAAGGTGGATTTCCTGAATTTAACCGATCGGGAATACAAATCCCGTTATGCGAACGGAGAGAACCGGAAAACCAATCTGGTGCGGGGCGGCACGTATGTGACGGTATCGACCAGCGACCGCGATATCGCGCTTTGGATTGTAAAGGACGCGCTGATTATGCTGGGAGCCGGTTTTCTGGTTTTAATCAGCGCGGCGGAAACCTTAAAATATTTTATGTCAAAAAATCAAAGGCGTATGGACCGGCTGCTCGAAGGAATCAACTGTGTAAAGCAGGGCGACCTTACCGTTCGAATCGACTGCGATTCGCAGAAGGACGACATTGGGCTGATCAGCGAGCAGTTCAATCAAATGTGCGAGCAATTGCAGGCGTATATCAAACGCACCTACGAAGCGCAGCTCCGGAGTAAAAACGCGCAGCTTTTAGCGCTGGAGAATCAAATCAATCCGCATTTCCTTTACAACACGCTGGAAATCATCCGCATGAAGGCCCTTACAAATAACGATACCGTCGTACAGAAAATGATCTATAACTTAGCGTCAATGTACCGGAATTTAGCGAAGGACGATACATTTATTACGATTGAAAGTGAGATCGAATACAGCCGGAACTTTATTGAACTGTTTCGAATGGCCTATGAAAACACGGAAATTGATTATTGTATCGATGCGGAACCGCAGCTTATGGACTGCTTAACCATAAAATTCCTCCTGGAGCCGTTAATTGAAAACTTTTTTATCCATGGAGTCAATCACGCCGCCGAAGAAAATACCCTTTTGATTCTGGTGGCGGAAGATGAAAATCAGAAAGATGAGGTGCTGATTCGGGTGGAAAGCCTGGGAATGCCGGTGTCCCGGGAGAAGGTGGATGACATCAATAAAATTCTTCATCAGGAAGAAGATTTTCAGTCGAGAAAATACATCGGAATACGGAATGTGAACCAGCGCATAAAGAACGTTTACGGGGACCAATACGGTTTGACGTTGGAAAGAAATGAAGAGGATATGATGGTTTCTCTTGTCCGGATTCCAAAGAGAGGAGGGGTGTAAGGATGGAATATTCCGTATTGGTCGTGGACGACGAAGCGGCAATCCTGAATGGGATTAAAAGTCTGATCGATTGGAAAAAATTGCAGATCACTTGTGTTGAGACGGCGCTGAGCGGCGAGGAGGCATTGAAAAAAATTGAAAGCCGTTCGTTCGAAATGATCCTGACGGATATTCGTATGGAAGGCATGAGCGGGCTGGAATTAATACGGAGAATCAAGGCGGACGGCAATACGAAATCCCGCTTTATCGTTTTAAGCGCGTACGACGAGTTTTCCTATGCAAAGGAAGCCATGCAGCTAGGCATTGATAACTATATCTTAAAACCGATCAGTAATACCGAATTAGCGGATACGTTACAAAACTCAATCAAGAAAATGGAGAATGACGCGGTGTTTTATAATCAGAGCACCATGGATATGCTTCGCATCAATACGCTGTACCGGTGGTGCTGTGACAGTCTCGATGAATCCCAGTTTCAACTCAGAAAAGAGCTGTTTTCCATCACTCTTGAGAAACCGTATTATGCGGTTGGATTGGTACTGGACAAAGGCGGCGCTTCCCGACCGGTTGCGGATGATTTAAGGAGAATCGTTCCGGACACGGAACTCTATGAGACATTTGACGAGCGTTTATGCGTCATTTTTTCCGCGGATTCGCAAACTCAAATAAAAGAAAAAATCCGGGGCTTTGATTTTGAACTGAAAGAGCTGTTTGAAGACCATTATCGTTTTCTTGTCGGAAAAACCGTTTCCGGCTATAAACAGGTAAGCATGAGTTATTCAACGATTTCCGTAATGAAACCCTATCTGAAATTCATGAAAGAGAAGCGGCTTATCGTATTTGATGATTTCGTCGGTGAAAACGCAGAGATTAAGCTGGGAAGGGAAGAATACAGCCCGCTCAGCAAAGCCGTTATTGCGATGGATAAAGAGCAGGCAAGAAAAGCAATCGATTGTCTGATGGATAAAATCCGAAATATGGATTTAAAGCCGGTCGAAGCCTATAATTACTGCCTTGGAATCATGCTCGTTTTCCGGGAAGTGTCGGAAGAATAC
The DNA here is from genome assembly GCF_026672255.1 of Caproiciproducens galactitolivorans. Taxonomy (GTDB): domain Bacteria; phylum Bacillota; class Clostridia; order Oscillospirales; family Acutalibacteraceae; genus Caproiciproducens; species Caproiciproducens galactitolivorans_A. The sequence continues at coordinate 31,944 of NZ_JAPOHA010000005.1, forward strand.
CACCTCGATATCCGCGACCGTTATTTCGATATTTCCGGCATGCTCAAACAGGTGCAGATGCAGGAAGATTTAGGGGAGTTTGAAAAGATGCTCCGGGAGGAAGCGGGAAATATCATCACCAGTATGGAACTTGTAAAAAACGCGTATCCTCCCATTATTAAGCGCATGATCGAATATACCAATGAAAACTATGCGGAGGACCTTACTCTTCGTCTTTTGGCGGAGAAATTCAATGTAAACGCGAACTATCTGGGTTCTCTGTTCAACAGCAAGGTCGGGCAGCAGTATTCGGATTATCTGAATCGGTGCCGGTTGGTAAAGGCAAAAGCCATGCTCAGCCAAATGGATGTAAAAGTAAACAGTATCGCAAGAATGCTGGGCTATAAGAATCCGAGTTATTTTTATATCCGCTTTAAAAAGTTTTACGGGATGTCCCCCAATGAGTTCCGCAACTTAATTGCAAGGGGCGGCCTTACATAAAATAACCGCCGTCTGTGCAGGGCAGACAGCGGTTTCATGGTTATTTCGTTTCTTTAGCCGTTCCGGCTTTCCATTGATCAACCTGTTTCTGGGCTTCCGCAAGAATATCGTCCAGCCCTTTCGCTTTCAGCGAGGCAATCATCTGGTTATACACTTCTTTTCGCGAACGCGCCCCCGACAGTACATCCGGTTTATAAGAAGCAAATTCGCTTTTCACCATTGCTACCTGGCTTTCAACGGGCCTTGAGTCAAAGGAAAAACCCAAAATGGGGGAGAATTTCGAGCTGTCGTTTTGCCGTTTCAGCGCCGTCCAAAGATTTCTTGGCGCGGGGTCGACGGTATACAGGTTAAAATAGGTACCCTGTGAAAAAGTCATGGGATTCCAGCGGTAATTGAGCATTCGGACAGAGGTTTTGCTTGTTTGCTCATAGTTTTCGCCTTCAATGCCGTAAGCAAGAAGATTCCGCAGATACACGTCGGAATCAATGAGGTCCAGAACCTGAATGCATTTTTCCGGATGCCGGGACAGTACGGATACCGCGTTGATTGCGCTGGTAACGGAACCCGTCGTGAAATAGGAATCATAGCGGGGTACGCCGACCGCCGGATAGTGATCGGACCAGCAGGTAACGTCCGCATAAGGATAGCCGTGCGCGCCGTAGCAAAATACAATATCCGGGCGTTTTTGCAGCGTCGTACAATCTGGATTGATATAGCCCATCTGATAATAGCGATGCAAAGTATCCCATTTCTTCTGAATAATGTCCGTTTCAAAGGGGTTGACTACGGTTGCTTTCCCGTCGGTTAACTGTACGCCGATGGGCAGATCGTTTCCCAGCAGCATATCAAATTCATCGAAAAAGCCGTGGTACCCTTCATCCGCCAGGAATTCCAGCGGATAAGATTTGGGATGGGCCTTCTTATAAGCTGCCAGCGCGGGTTCCAGCTTTTCCAACGTATTAAAATCCTGCGCTTTTAAGCCGAGTTTATCCAGCTCATTTTTATTAAATACGAAATACGGCGCAAAAACGGAATCTTTATAGACGGGAACGCCGTAAATATGGCTGTCAATCGTTACGGTACGCCAAAGCTGGTCCGGAATCGTGCCGGTCAGGCTCCGCCCGTATTCCGGAAGAAGGTCTTTCAGATCGCGGTAAGCGCCGGCATTGGAGTTGGTAATGAACGGGTTTGCCCATGAACTGGTAAAGGCCATGTCGTAATATTCGCCGGACTGGATGATGCGGCTGAGTTTTGAGGTATAACCGTTAATATCGCAGTAGCGAAGGTCAAGGTGAACATTGATTTTTTCTTCTAAGTATTCATTGATTTTTGCGGAGACTTTGTTAAAATCGGCAGGCTGGGGGCCGATCTGCCACCAAATGAGGGTAACCGGCGGGTCTGCTTTCACAGCCGTTTGATTTTCACAGCCGAATGTGGCCGGAATTAAGAATAAAAGCAGAACAAAGAAACAGCCTATCGATTTGATTCGTTTAAAATTCATGATCGTTCTCCTATACATAAAAATACGATCCGAACAAAATGAATAAAAACGTAAAATTATAACACATATTTGTATAGTTTATCACAATTCCATAATGCGGAAATTGAATATTCGAAATATAAGGTTCTTATTTTGAATTTTGGGATAGGGATGCCGATGGAAACGGAGCGGAACTTGCAATAAAGTCGGAGTAGGCAATGCGGCGTTTTAATTGGCTTTGGAAAAGAGATCAATTTGTGTTAATATATAATTAAAAATTTACAGGAAAACTTTGCGCTCACGGTGATGCGGCGGGAGAGCAAACAAAACACGAAATTATCATAAGGAGGCCCCGTTTCCAATGGAAGCAGTAAAATTAATACCGGCCGGTAAGGACTACCTTTGGGGAGGAGACAGGCTGAAAAAAGAATTCGGAAAGCAAAGTGAAAAGGACAGGATCGCGGAAACGTGGGAACTGTCCTGCCATCCGGACGGCCCCAGTACCATTGCACAGGGAAAAGATCGGGGGAAAACGCTGGCTCGATACATTGAAGAACAGGGGAAAGGCCTGCTCGGAAAAAACTGTGAAGAGTTCGGGGAATTTCCCATCTTAATCAAATTAATCGATGCGAAACAAGACCTTTCGGTACAGGTGCATCCGGACAACGCCTATGCCGCGCAGGCGGAGCACCAGCAGGGGAAAACGGAAATGTGGTATGTGGTGGACTGTGAACCGGGGGCGGCGCTGTACTACGGCCTGACCCGCGAGCTTACGAAACAGGAATTTCAGAAGCACATTGAGGACGGAACCCTGCTTCAGGTTCTTAACCGGGTGGAGGTGCATCCTGGCAACGTTTTTTTCATTGAGGCGGGAACGGTCCATGCGATCGGCGCAGGAATTTTGATTGCGGAAATTCAGCAGAATTCCAATGTTACCTACCGTGTTTACGATTATAACCGCACGGATGCGCAGGGCAATAAGCGCCCGCTGCATATCCAAAAGGCGCTCGATGTGGCTTCCCTCAAACCTGCCCCGGTACGGAAATGGGAAAACCATCTGGCAAGCTGCCGGTATTTTACGGTGGATAAAATCGAAACCGATACGGCTGTCCCGATTCATTCGGATGAAAATAGCTTTCACCATCTTTTGTGTCTCGATGGGAACGGAAAAATCGAATGGAGGTACGGCAGGCTGGAATTCAAAAAAGGAGACAGTCTCTTTTTGCCTGCCGGTTTGGGAGACTGCACGGTAAGCGGTAACTTTCAAGCCTTACACACATGGGTTCCCGCCCCTCCCGCCTACCGGATCGGCATTGATCTCGGCGGAACCAATATCGCGGTCGGAATCGTGGATGAAAACCTTCGTATCATAGCGAAGCATTCCGTACCGACGCAGGCGAAGCGTCCTTATCCGCAGATTATTGAAGATATGGCAAAAGCGGTTTTCAGCGCATTGCAAAAAGCCGGAATCTCGCTGGAACAGTGCGCGTCCGTCGGAATCGGAAGCCCGGGTATCTGTGACTCGGAAACCGGAACGGTGATTTATTCCAATAATATTCAATGGGAAAACGTCCCTTTGGTTGCCGAATTGCGGAAGTGGATTCCCCTTCCCTGCCGTCTCAGCAATGACGCGAACTGCGCGGCGCTGGGAGAGGTGGCGGCGGGCGCCGCGAAGGGGTATCAAAATGCCGTGCTCCTGACCCTTGGAACCGGAGTCGGCGGCGGCGTAATCCTGGACGGAAAGATTTTTGCGGGCTGTCATTCCGCCGGCGCGGAGCTGGGACACACCGTCTTAATAAAAGACGGCGAACGCTGTACTTGCGGACGCCATGGCTGTCTTGAGGCGTATGCGTCCGCAAGCGCACTCATCCGGCAGACGAAGCGTGCCGCGGAAAATCACCCGGAATCCGTGATCTGGAAGCTTTGCGGCGGAAACCTTGAGCAGATTTCCGGTCGGACTCCTTTTGAAGCGGAGAAGCAGGGGGACGAAACAGGGAAACAGGTTGTGGAAGATTATATTTCCTATCTCAGCGAAGGCGTAGTCAATTTTGTGAATATCTTTCGTCCGGAATGCGTTATCCTTGGCGGCGGAATCTGCAATGAGGGTGCCCGGCTGCTGGACCCGATCAACGATCATGTAAGCCGTCTTTGTTTTGGCAGCGATAAGGTTGAACCGCCGAAAGTCATCCGGGCGGCGCTTGGAAACGACGCCGGAATCATAGGAGCCGCGGTATTAAAATAACCGCAGTACAGAATGTCCTTGCACCGCCGGAGTTTTGGCAGGATAACATCCTGTCATTCGCCTGCGCCGCAGACAGGAATTTGAATCGTCCTGCGAATGAACGGTTTTTTAAATCTTTCAATAAAAAGGAGCTTGGTGCGGATTGCATCAAGCTCCTTTTTGCGGAATGAGGTGAAGGCATATGATTTCGATTTGGCCTTATCCAGCCGGATTTGGAATCGGCAGGATTGTTTTCGTTATAAACCAGTTCAGATGCGGAATAATTAAAGAAATATAAACATTCAGCTGATTGTCTTTGATGAATAAAGTACTCCGGTAAAAGGAAATCTTATCCCAGGGGCCGGTGCTTTTGTCCGGATAGATTTGCTGCGAATTCTTAAAATGAATTCCGTCATTCGATGTTAACAGAAAGAGCTGAAAGGGATAGCTTTCTGTTTTTTCGGCCGTCTGAAGCAGATAATAGGTTGAACCATACTTGATCATGTCCTGATGATAAGACTGGAATCCCTTCGGCAAAGGGACGTCGCAGCGGATGGGGGAAGACCATGTTTTGGCGTCTTTGCTTTGTGAATAGAATAAGGCCCCGCCGTAGGTGGCGTACCATGTTTCGTAAAAGTCATCCTGATACAATTCGCAAAGGCTTAAATGCCCGTCTTTACTCTGCAGCAATTTTTCTGGCGGCGTCCAGTTGATACCGTCCACAGACCTTCTGCGAAAATAAATATTCACGGAATTATCGGGAAGACGCCGGTTTTTCGCATTCGCTTTTGCGGGATTATACCGGTACCAAAGCTCCAGAATATCGTCGCGCATAACCAGGTGCGGATCGGAATAATGCCCGCCTGCCTTGCTGTCCTTAGGAGGCTTGACAAGCGGATTTTTTAAGCCCGGCGGGGCGGACCAGGTATTGCCGTCGTTGGAAACAACAATGCTTGGGTTTTCGTAAAGATCCACACCGCGGGGATACGGCGTCATAGACATCCAGTATTTATAGCCGTTCCAGCCGTTCTCGAAATAAAGGATTTTCGGGTGGGTAAGCTGAAAGGTACCTTCATAAGTAGGAATAGCAACCAAACGGTATTTCTTTTGATACTTCAGAAAGGATTTCGGAGGATTGATACCCGTTTTTTTATTTTCCCCCGGCCTTGACGATGCTTTTTCCGCGGAAGGCTTAGAAGGATTCTTTTTGGCTGGGTCGATTTCCTTCGGCTTTGCCTGCACGGCAGCTTCCGATGAGCGATTTTCCAGAGCCTTTTCGATTCCATTGCTTGAAAATTCAAAAATGGATTCCGATTTGTTTTCCGTTTTGGAAACAGGAAAATTATGGTATATCGTAAACAAAATAATTGGAAAACTTAAAAAAAGAACGGCGATATAGAAAGAACGGTTTTTCGAAATATTACCACCTCCCCTGCATACTGACCTACCACAGATTAGTATAGACAGGCGGAGATCGGTTATTTGATGTAACTAATTCCAAGGAATGCAGGGATTTCTTTCTTTTTTATTCAGATCAATTCTTTTCGGTATACAGGAAAACTCCCGTAAGATTTGTCCAAAGAGCCAATCTTACGGGAGTTTTGATCGAAAATTATTGATGCATCTGCTCGTATTTTTCTTTCAGGAAACGGGCAAGGGCGTCGATTCCGGCCGCATTTCCGTTTTTCTTTAAGCTTACTTCGAAAACAGGCGCTTCTGAAACGGCCCGCAGACCTTTCAGAAAATTCGCGCTGTCAAAGCCGACCGCCTCTTTCAGGTCGCATTTTGTTAACGCAACCACATCGATGTAGCTGAACATCGGCACGTATTTAAACGGTTTGTCGTCGCCCTCCGGTACGCTGGCGGCCAGCAGACGGACGGATTCGCCCAGATCGAATTCCGCCGGGCAGATCAGGTTGCCGACGTTCTCAATAAATACAATACCGTCGTGCATGTCGATCTGATCGGCGCCGTTCCGGATCACGCGCGCGTCCAGATGGCATTCCCCGCAGGTGTTGATCTGCGAAGAACGCAGGCCCTGCTTTTCCAGATTTTCCGCGTCAATGGAGGAAGCGATGTCGCCCTCGATTACGCCCATGGGAATATCCTTCAATTCTTTGGCGATTGCGGAGATCAGCGTGGTTTTTCCCGCGCCGGGAGCGCCCATCAGGTTTACGGCAAGGAGATGCCGGTCGGCAAAATATTTGCGGTTTTCTTCCGCGAGTTTTTCATTGCCCTCCAGCAGTTCTTTCATAATAATGACTTCCATTTTCATTCACCTTTCCATGTTATAAATCAGTACTTTACTGTCCGTCAAATGATAAAATATAAAATTCCCGCCCGGTTCCTTTGATCAAATTGGAATCGCCGCCGCAATCCGGGCACTGGAAGTTCTTTTCGTGGGGGAATTCCTTTCCGCAGCTTTGGCACTTGAGCATGGCGGGCCGATGTTCAAAAACCAGCTTTGCCCCTTCGCAGGGATGATCCTTTGCCGCGATTTCAAAATACATTTGTACGGATTCGTCGATAATCGAGGACAGCTCGCCGATTACCAAAGAAATCCGGGTAATTTCCTTCATACCGTTTTTGTTTGCTTCTTCGTCCATTACATGAACAATGTCAAGGACTACGGGGAGTTCATGCATCTTTCAGACCTCCAAGGCTGGGTTTATTCTCTTCTTTATCTTTCCGAAAATCCGGCGTACGATGGATTCTTCCCGTTTTTACCCTCCCAGGATATGAAAAGCCATGAAAGTCCGTGCCCTCACAGAGCAAACCTTCATGGCTTAAATTCATTGCAGGTTTCGAAACAGGATTCCATCCGATCACTTTTCAGGTTTTCATAACCTAAATTCCAACTGATCATACCATATTTTACGGCATACTGTCAATTGGCCGGAAGTATGTTCCGATGCATTTTTACGGCATGCTTCGATTGTCATAGGAAATTTGGCATATGGTAAATAAATCACGGCCGGGCGGGCAATTTAACAGGCTAAATTCTTTCGACCGGCTTTTCGCAGGGGGCAACGTTGAAGGATTCGCGGTGAGGAGAAAGAACGAATCGGCCGCCAAAGAAATAGGATTTCCAAATTCAGGAGAGATACGCTATAATACTACCAGAGAATATCCTGAAAGGGGAACATGGAGGGGACATGGATGAAGAGAAGAACGAAAAATCCGAAAGAGGATAGAAAGCGCTCTTTAAAAACGAATTTATTATGTACCGTTGCCTTTTGCTGGGTGCTGCCGCTTTTGGTGATCATCGGAATCGCGGGCGTTTACACATCGAATCAAATCCGGAATCAGATGATGGAGAATATTAAAAACAGCGTCACCAGTTCCGCCGAGCTTTGCGCGGCGCAGATCGACGCGTCGGTGAACGCTTCCTACGCCGCCACGTATAATCCCGATATCGCCGCGGCTTATGACCGTTACCAAAACCGGAAAGTTACGAAATACACGGCGGATGAACTGTACGCCGATGTAACCACCTTTCTGAAAAGGCAGTATTTGAACGACAGCCAGTTCGACATGACCATCCTCTATTACAATGACGACCCCGATACGCTTTACTACACTTACAACGAGTCGTCCGGCATGAACTTTGTCCAATATCAGGAGTATCATAGAAATATACATAGTGAGATCTGCCAGTTTGCGCAGTCGCTCGGCACCCGGGTCGGCTTTTGCAGCATAGACGGAAAATACTACATGGTGCGCAACCTGGTGAACAGCTATACCTTTTTGCCTTATGCAACCCTTGTTATGCAGCTTCACGAGGCAACCGCCTTTGGCAATCTGACGAATGTGGTGTATGAAAAAGACGCCACCATCTGGGTCGACGGCTGCGGCCTGAATCTGAAAGGAACGCCGGTTTCACGGGTGGAATACAGAGCCGCCGTAAATTATCCGCGCCGTTACCCGTCGATCATTACCGGTTCGAAAAAACTCGGAATCGGAAATCTGAATTATGCCATCGGGATTGATTACTCCGAAATCCTGACATCCCTGAAGCATTTCCAGCTCCTTATGGTCCTGCTGTGCCTTCTGGTCATTCCCCTTCTGTGCTGGGCGTATTACTTCTTTACCCGCAACGTTATCCGGCCGATTTCCTGTTTCCTGAAGATGTATCAGGAACTGGGGCAGGGAAATTTCGGCATCCATATGCAGGAGGATTTTCCGAACCGGGACTTTGAACATCTTTCAAGCGATTTTAATCAGATGTCCGACCGCCTGAAATCGCAGTTTGAACAGATTTACAATGACGAGCTGGCTCTGCGGGACGCAAAGATCATGGCGCTGCAGGCCCAGATCAACCCGCATTTTCTGAATAACACGCTGGAGCTGATTAACTGGGAATCCCGCATGATCGGGAATGAGAAAATATCGAATATGATCAATGCGCTTGCAACCATGCTCAACGCCGCCATGTGCCGAAAGAACATCCATTTGATCCCGCTTTCCGAAGAAATGAAATATGTGAATTCCTATCTGTATATCATCAAACAGCGGCTCGGCAGCAGGCTGACGGTGGAAATGGATGTCGATGAATCCCTGCTGGGCTGTATGGTGCCCCGTCTGGTCATGCAGCCGATTCTTGAAAACGCGGTGGAGCACGGGGTGGATTCGCAGAAAAACGGCAGAATTTTCATCCGCGTTTACCGGGCGGAAAATCAGCTTTTCCTGGAAGTGGAAAACACAGGCACAATGACCGAAAAAGATAAGAATAAAATCGCGGAACTTCTTTCAGACGACTATAATCCGCAGTATGAACATTCCGGAAACCTTGGCATTCACAATGTTTACCAGAGGCTGCATATCCTTTACGGTCCTCTCGGAAATCTCCAAATCGAACCGCTGGAAAATGGAGACACGGTTGCCAGAATAACCATTCCGGCGGGAAAAAAATCGTAGAATTGGAATAGTTACCAATATTATACAACAAATGGCAAGTTAATATGTTGTAATGGAATTGTGAAAAAGTTATGATATTTTATAGAAGGCCAAGACAATATTTATACAGTTTGGAGGAAAATCATGAAAAGGATTATAGCGATTATGATGTCGGCATTAATGGCAGCATCCGTATTTACAGCATGCGGAAGCAGTAAGACTGCCGAATCGGAGGCAAAAAGCGGGGCGCCGTCAACGGCTGCGCCGGCGGGCAAAAAGGTTACACTGGATGTAGTCACTTCCTATGGCGGTGACGACGGCAACAGAAAGGCTTATGAAACCGCATTCAAATCCTGGGAACAGAAGACCGGGAATACGATTAAAGACTCTTCCGGCACCGGCAATGAGGACTGGAAGGTCAAAGTAATGAACAGCTTCGAAGTCGGTTCCGAACCGGACGTTCTCTTCTTCTTTAACGGAGCGGATTCCAATAAGCTGGTAAAAAACAACAAGGTTGTTTCGATTGACGAAATCCGCAAACAGTATCCGGATTACGCGAAAAATATGAGAGAAGATATGCTTGGCGCTTCTCCTGTAGACGGCAAAAATTACAGTGTGCCTGTAAACGGTTACTGGGAATCCATGTTTGTGAATACGAAGGTTCTGAAGGACTGCGGAATTACGGTTCCCGTCGTGGGCTATACATACGACCAGTTCCTGAAGGACTGCGAAACCATTAAGAACAAAGGCTATACGCCGATTGCCGCTTCCCTTGCGGAGGTACCGAACTACTGGTTCGAATTCCTGGCCTACAACTATATGAGCGCGAAAGACTTCAACACCATGCCGCAGGCCGTCGGCGACGCTTCCGGCAAAGCATGGATCAATGGTCTGAAAGACATGAAGACCTTGTTTGAAAAAGGCTATTTCCCCAAGAACACCAACTCCACAACGGATGCGGACACCAATAATCTGATGTCGCAGAACAAAGCGGCCTTCATGATCGACGGTTCCTGGAAAGTCGGCTGGTTCGAAGAGAACATGAAAGAAGATATGGACGGCGACGGAAAGCCGGATATCGAAAATATCGACGTAGCGTTCCCGCCGGTCAAGGGCAGCACAAGACTTTCCACCGACTACATCGGCGGTATCTCCATGGGCTATTTCATTACGACCAAAGCCTGGAACGATCCGGACAAACGCGATGCATGTGTTGACTTTATTTCCCATATGACAGAGGACAGCGTTGTTTCTACCTTCTGCTCCGCCGGTTCGATCTCCGCTCTGAAGAACGGCGTTACCGCTCCGAGCACAGCGTCTCCTCTGGTAAAGAAAGTAAACGAGATGAACAAGAAAGTTACCGGGATTTCCGCTGCGGTTGAAGACCTGATGGACAACAAGAGCGTACGCACCCCGTTCTTTGCCGATGTAAAGAACATGGTTACCGGCCAACTGGATATTACGAAAGCCGTAGGCGATGTCATTGCCGCCCAGAACGCTTTCGTGGCGCAGACTTCTTCCAAGGCTTCCTAAAGTCAATATACACAGATTTACAGTCTGATATGATAATTGACCTACCATTCAATTTCACTTGATGAGCCGGGGAGAATGCCTCTCCCCGGCTTTTTTAGAAAGAGGCAATCACATGAATGCAATGATATATCGGAAAAAGGGAGCATTGTTTTTATTTCTGATCCCATCCCTTCTTTTTATGACCGTCTTTTTATATTATCCGTTCGTCATGAACGTGATTAACAGTTTTTTACATATTACCGCGCTGGGGGATAAGGCGCTCGGCGTCAATCAGCCCTGGTACGAAAATTACGTTAAGCTTTTTCAGGACCCGCTTATGGGTGTGTCCATGCGCAATACATTTATAATGATTCTCCTCACCATCGTTTTCCAAGTGGGTATTGCACTGGTGCTGGCGCTTTTGGTAGACAATATCCGTGCCGGCACACAGTTTTTCCGTACAGCCTTCTTCTTCCCGATTGTTATTTCCGCCACCGCTCTCGGTTTGATGTTCAATCTGGTGTTTATGTATGACGGAGGCATGATCAACCAGCTTCTGCAAAGCCTTCATCTTCAGGCCGCCAACTCCCCGGTGGACTGGAAAGATACGGCGCACGCGCTTACCACCATGTTCATTCCGGTCTGCTGGCAGTACGTGGGGTTCTACTTCGTGATTCTCGCGACAGGGCTGAACAATATCTCACCGGAACTGTATGAAGCGGCTGAAATCGACGGCGCCACCAAAATGCAGCGCGTTTGGCGCATCACTCTGCCGCTGCTTCGCAATACACTCTGCACCTGCCTGGTGTTAGCCATCACCGGTGCACTGAAAGTTTTTGATCTGCCATGGGTCATGTTCCCCTCCGGAATGCCGATGGATACCACGTGGATGACCGGTACGTATATGTACCAGCAGGCATGGAAGCTGGGGGATGTAGACTACAGTTCAACAATCGCCATTGCGATCGTCGTGCTGGGAGTCATCCTTTCTCAGGCCACAAGCCGCATATTTAAAGAGAAAGAGTACTGAAAGGAAGAGACCAATGACTTCTGCGTCAAAACGGAAAAAACCAGTGACCGTCAGCAAGATTATTGTTTATTTCCTGCTGATCATGTGGTCGCTGACCACGATATACCCTTTTATCTGGGTTATTATGAATTCATTTAAGAAGAACGCTTTTATTCAGCAAAGTTCGTTTACTTTGCCGGTTGGAAAACGGTTTACTTTACTGAATTTTAAAACGGCGTTTGAACGGATTGATATCGGAAACGCTTATCTGAACAGCCTGATCATATCCGTAGTGGTAACGGTACTCGTCATTATCCTTGCCGGCTTAAGCGCTTTTGCCCTTGCGCGGTATCAGTTCCGCGGCAAAAAAATACTGGAAAATCTGATTATCGCCAGTATGATGTTCCCCGTATTTGCCACCATTATCCCGGTTTTCCGCATGGAATACAGATGGGGAATCGTTAATAATCAATACGATCTGATTTCCCTGCTGAGCGTTATTCTTCCGCAGGTTGCCGGGAATCTTTCCTTCGCGATTGTTGTACTGCGCGGCTATATTCAGAGCCTTCCCATTGAGCTGGAGGAATCGGCTTTTCTGGAAGGCTGCAACGTGGTGCAGATTTTCACCAAGATCATTTTACCGGTTGCGAAACCGTCTTTTGCCACGGTTTCGATCTTTACTTTTCTTTGGTCCTACAACGACCTGTTTACGCAGATGTTCTTTCTGGACCGTCCCGGAACCCGTACGATTACGCTTCTGCTCAGCCAGATTACTTCCCAGGCGGGAACCAACTATGGCTTTATGAACGCTTCGGTGATTCTGGTTGTTATTCCGGTTCTGATCGTTTACATCCTGCTTCAGAAAAATATTATAAAAGGAATGACCATCGGCGCCGTAAAGGGTTGATTCCGATCAGGAAAGCATGTACAATATCTTTTTCTGCATCCGTATGCGCAATAGGATATAGCAGAGTTGAATTTGTTAGAACGGGAGGTCTTGCACTTGTATGACGTTATTCTCATCGACGACGAAACGGTGATCGTGGAAGGTCTGAAGAAAGTCGTAAACTGGGAAAAGTACGGGTGTAGAGTTGTTGCAACCGCGGATGATGCAACCACAGGCGCGCAGAAGATTCGGGAATGTAAGCCCGATGTCCTGTTTACAGATATTCGTATGGCCCATATTGACGGATTAACCATGCTTGCCGGGGTGAAAAGCGAATTCCCCGATATGCAGATTACGGTTTTAACCGGATACCGCGATTTTGAATACGCCCAAAAAGCAATCCAGCTGGGGGTTACCCGGTTTTTGCTGAAGCCCTCGCAGATGGATGAAATCAACGAGGCGCTGGAGGCAATGACGGCGAAGCTGAACCAGCTGTATTCGGGTTCCGCGCTGAAAATGGACCTTTCGGCGGCGGAATCGATCGGCGAATCCGGAAGTATCGTCGTGAGTTCCGCGCTCAAGTATATGAAAGAACACTACACCGAAAAACTGAAGCTGACCGATGTTGCGGATAAGGTTTATGTAAGCCAATGGCATCTCAGTAAGCTGCTGAATAAATACATGCACCAGAGTTTTAATGATCTGCTGAATCAGATGCGGATCGAAAAAGCAAAGGATCTCCTTTGCGATCCGTCTCTAAAAGTACATGAAATCAGCGATCATCTGGCATTTAACGACGTCACGCATTTTTCAAAAACATTTAAAAAATTTGTACATTGTACGCCGATTGAATATCGTAATTCCGGCCACGGGAGCCGGTCCCCCGCGTAGAGCCTGAAAGCGGCGGAGGGTCGGGCTGGATGTTCCCCTGCCACGGTGCAGCGTCATTTGCCCTTCTAAGAGCGGCCGGAAATCCGTTTGAAAGGACGAACGTAAATGAAAATTCTCACCAATCATCTTGGCTATGAGACTGCGGATTATAAAAAAGCGGTGTATCAGGGCGCGGAAGGCGACGACGCAAAATCCTTCCGCCTGATCGAAGAAGACAGCGGCGAGATACTTTTTACCGGCAACGCGCAGTATGCGGGCGCGGTTGACCGCTGGAATACCGGAAGCTACTGGGTAATGGATTTTTCTCCGATTGAAAAGCCGGGCAAATATATTCTTGAACTGGAAACAGCGCGGGGAAAGGTTCGCTCGTTCCCGTTTGAAATTACGGTGTACCTGCACACGATGCGCATGCTGAATGCGGTGAATTATTATTTTAAAGCACAGCGCTCAACCGGCGAATGGCTGGAGGAAGACCGGTGCCTGCCGTTTCACGGGCCGCGCGAGGGCGTGCGGGATGTTCACGGCGGATGGTTCGACGCCACCGGCGATTACAGCATGCGTATGTCGCATTTATCCCACAGTACGACCCATAATCCCCAGCAGTTGGGATGGAGTGCCTATGTTTTCTTCCAGGCGGCGGATCGAATGATGGAGTCCGGAAATAGGGAATACTCCATGATGGAACGGCGCATGCTGGATGAAGGAACGTTCGGCGCGGATTTTATCATGCGCATGCAGGCTCCGTCCGGTTCGTTTTTCACTTCCGTCCTGCGAATCCATTCGCTGAACTGTGTGCACGGAGATCGCGGGATCGGATTTGAATACCACCATTCGAGCGACCAGTTTTCGGAGAAGGCGGAGACTGCGGAGGAAGAAACCGTCCGTGATCAAAACTACGAAGTCAGTTTCCGTTCGGGCGGGGGAATGTGCATTGCGGCGCTTGCGGCGGCATCCCGCCATTATTATCCCGGAACGGATTATTCGCAGGGGGAGTATATTGCCGCGGCCAAACGGGCGTGGGATACCCTTTACCGGAACAACGAACGCTATACAAACGACGGCCGATGGAACCTGATTGACGAGTACTGCGCGCTGTTCGCCGCAGTAGAATTATATAAGGCTTCCCGCGAATATGAATATCTCAGCCGCGCGGAGGAAATGGCCAGCCGCATCATGAACCGGATGACATCCCATGGGGATGCCATGGCGTGGTTCGACGTTCTGCCCGGCGAACCGTTCTTTTCCGCTTCGGATGAAGGAATGCCGGTACTGGCGCTCCTTGCCTATGCGGAAATTGAACCGGATGCGCAGGAAAAAGCGCGGACGGAAGCGGCGGCGGAAAAGGCCATGCGCTGGTGCCTGCACCTGACTTCACAGGGCGCAAACCCGTTTGGATATCCCCGGTATCAGTACCGCGATGACAACGGGCAGCTTATTACCCGCTTCTTCTACTGCCATGAATCCTCGGCAAAACCGTGGTGGCAGGGCGACAACGCGAGGCTGGCCTCCCTTTCGAGCGCGGCGCGCGCCGTTGCGGAGCGTACTTTCGACAAGCAGTTTCAAGAGGAACTGCTCCGGTTTGCACAGGATCAGCTAGACTGGATTATGGGATGCAATCCGTTCGACGCCTGCATGATCGAAGGCTACGGCCGCAACAATATTCAATATTTCTTTGAAGGGCGCTACGATTTTATCAACTGCCCGGGCGGCATTTGCAACGGCATCACCAGTGGTCTGCACGACGAGGAGGGAATTGCCTTTGTTGACAAGCCGACCGGCGAGGTAACCGATAACTGGCGCTGGGCGGAACAATGGATTCCGCATGCAAGCTGGTTTATCATGGCAAACGCGTTGAAAAAAAGATAAAGCTTATTATTATCAATGAAAAGAATGAAAGTCTAAAAAATATCCACATCAAACCATTGAAACAAACCATTCACCTGTCTGCAATGGATTACGGAAGGGGTAATTTGATGGCGGAGAAAATGCTGCAATATTTGGAAGAACAGCCTGCGGTATGGAACAGGATTCTGGAAAATAGATCGCAACTGTTTCAGCCGCTGGAGAAAAAGTTTTTTGAAAGAAAGATCAAACGCGTTGTCCTTGTCGGTTCCGGCAGCTCTTATAACGCCTCTTTGCTTGCCGCCCAGTTTTATCAGGAAATGCTGGGGCTGGAAGCACAGGCGGAAGTTCCCGCGCGAATCGGTACGCTGCCCCCCTTGCTGGACCCGGAAACCACGCTGATTTTTGCCGTGTCCCAGTCCGGCTTGAGTATTTCAACCATTCAGGCAATCCATCTATTCCGAAAATTAGGCTTTACCGTAGCGGGGTTCACAGCGGACGAAAGCTCTCCGGTTGCCGGAGCATGCGATGTGCACCAGCTTATTGACTGCGGCGATGAATTTATCGGCCCGAAAACCAAGGGGATGACGGCGTCGGTGCTTACGCTGTATCTTGCCGGAATGCGGCTGTGCAGCGTGACCGGGCGGCTGAACTGCGAAAAGGAAGCAACGGTGTGCAGCAAATTCCTTCGCTCCTTTGCGGCTGCTCCGCAGAATATCGCCCGCTGCAAAGAGTTTTGCAAGGCGAATCTGAGGAACCTTTCCGAGCAGCCGTTTTATACGATCATCTCCGACGGCACCGGCTACGCGGCCGCGTGCGAAGGGGCGTTAAAGATATTGGAAACGCTGTGTGTTCCGGCTTACAGCTATGAGTTTGAAGAGTATCTGCACGGAATCAACAACTTGATTGCCCCCGGGATCTGCAACCTGTTTGTTCCGGTCAACCCGGCGAACTTTCAGTGGATGTGGAAACTGGATGACTACTGCCGCGCCAACGGATGCAGCGATTTTGTAATCACTTCCGCGCCGGACAGCGGATTTACGAACGCGCTGGAACTGGAAGGCAGCGGGTGCGCCTGTACGCAGCCGTTTGAAACCCTTCTGCTTTTTCAGATATTCAGTGTGCTTGGTTCGGAGTATAAAGGAATGAACTGCGACAAGTCAAAGTTCCCGAATTTTTGCTCCCTGATGGAAACGAAGGCCGTCAGAAGGCCGGTTCATTAGGTCGCGCATCGGCGTGGTTTCACGCCTGCCGATACTGCCATATAGGTGAGAAACTGGAAAGGAGAGTGGAAGCCGGACGCCCGCTGCTGTGCCGCGGCGAAGCGTCAATCCGAAGGATTCGGATCGCACATCAAAACCAAATAGAATAAGCTTATGCCAAAAAGCCCGTATGGACGTATGTCCATGCGGACTTTGGCTTCATACCGCTTTTTAATATCAAACTCGCATTTTTAATTTCGTAATAGATTCTTCTCATAACCTTTATAATATCTTCATTTTGAACTCATAATCCTTCCGTATACTGGAATCATTCCAAGGAGATAAAGGAAACTCTAAAGATAAAATTACTGCTATCAGCCTATGGCCCAGGACGGAATACCGAACCATAGGCCGGCAGACCAACAACCCTCCCTTTTTATAAGGTTTTATATATACCCCTTTCATACTCCTCCCAGTAAAAAATGCCGTCTGTTTCAGGCGGTATTTTTTATTATTGAAATAATAGAATAAAAGAGGTATAATGAAACAACTGAATATTCCAATGATTAAAGGAGGAGTACAAATTGGTCAAATTACGGATGAAAAAGGTGTTGTCCCTTTTCCTGCTTCTTGCTGTTCTGACGGGTGTCGTGCAATATGGCGGCACGGCGGTCGCTTCGGCTGCAAGGTCGGATTTCACCATCATCGGCGGTGTGCTTACGAGATATAATGGTTCGGCCCCGGCCGTTACCATTCCCAATACAGTAACCTCGATTGGCGATTACGCCTTTAAGGAGCATACGGAAATCGAAAATATAAAAATTCCGAACTCCGTAACCTCCATCGGGAAATATGCGTTCCAGGAATGCTCCGCACTGAAAAAAATCATTATTCCCGACAGTGTTGCGACGATCGGCATCTATGCGTTCGATCAGTGCACGGATTTAAAAAGCGTCACCCTTCCGAATAAGTTAACAAGCATCGGTATCCGCACGTTCAACGAGTGCGAAAGCCTTACGCAGATTACGGTTCCGGATACGGTGACTTCCATCGGAAATTACGCGTTCAGCGATTGCTCGGGATTGAAAAGCATCGTCGTTGCAAGCGCGGTAAAATCGGTCGGAAAATATACGTTTGACGGATGCAGCGATCTGACGATCAGCGGCTATACGGATTCTTTTATCCAGACTTATGCGGCAAAAAATAAAATCCCCTTTAAATCCATCGGCATCGGCTCGCTGACTTTGGATACGAAGAGTTTAGTGCTGGCACCCAGAAGCAGCTATACGATCGGCGCCAATCTGGTTGGCTCCGGCGTCTCTGTTCGTGCGGCTTCCACAAAGGGCAAGGTCGTTAAGGTTACAAAGACAAGCAGCAAAACGTTTCAGCTAACCGCGCTGAAAGCCGGAAAATCCGATATCGTGTTTACCGTTTATAAGAATAATAAAGCAATTGCTTCCACAACGGTAAAGGTTGAATCAAAATTCGGAGCGGCGACGCGCGGAAATTCTACCCGGAAGACAATTAAGTTTTAACGGATAAATTCACAGAATGAAACCCGCAAACACCTTGCGGGTTTCGTCATATCATTTTAAAAATTTTTTGCTTTATCTATATTTCGCGGAATATGTATAACCTTTTGATAATTCTTAAAATTTTCACATAAAAATCACATTTTTATGCTATAATGTGCGCATGAAACAACTGGGAGGAAATGGAATATGAAAGTAATCACCCATAAACGAATCCGGTCCATTGTTGCGGGAATTTTAGCTGCCGCAATGATGACTTTGCCGCTGTCCGGCTGCGGGCAGATACAAAACAAAAATCTTGATTCGATTCTCTCGGAGGCGGGCGGTAAAGTTTCCTCTCAAATTGCAGAAAAGACAAGTTCCGCTGCGGCAGCTCCCGCGAAAACCGTGCAAAAGGCGGCGGTTAAGAATTCTTCCCAAGAGGTTTCCGGCAACGCGTCCGTCCGGAGGATCAAAGAGGATTCCGCTGCGCAGAACAGCCAGCACTTAAACGTACTCCGCACCATGGCGCAGGGGCCGGCCGGCTACACGCACATTGACCAGCGCGACGGTTACAACTTTCTTCCCGACCTTACCAGCCGGAACGTATATAAGCAGATTTTTCAGAGCGTTTATAAAATCGCGGTAAAGCCCACGGCAGACGGATATTATCCGACACAGAGGATCTTTGTGCCCGGAACGCAGCTTTCCGAAGCGCAGCTCCGGATTATTCTGCTTGCGTTTTTGAACGACAACCCGCAGGTTTTCTGGCTTGCAAACGCCTATTCCTACGCTTACGGCAGCGGCGGCACCTACATCCAGCTGTATTCGGTTGCCCCGCAGGCAGCGTGCAATACGATGATTGAGAAAATGAACCAGAAAATCAGCGCGGTCATGAAGGCGATGCCCGCCGGGCTGAGCGAGTTTGACCGTGAGCTGTATCTTTTCAAATATATCGCGGACAACTGCACGTATAATAACGAGGCGGTTACCAACAATAACATCTGGCAGGCCTTTTCCGCCTACGGCATGCTGATTGACGGCAAGGCTGTCTGCGAGGGGTACTCCCGGGCAATGCAGCTTCTTTCCAGCTATGCCGGCCTGCAGTGCATGCTTCTGACCGGGCAGAGCAACAATGTAAACCATATGTGGAATGTTATCAAGATCAACGGGAACTGGTATCACCTGGATATTACCTGGAGCGACAGCAGCACGTTGATTTACAATTACTTTAACGTTGACGACGCGGTGATTACGCAGTCCCATACGATTTTCCCGAGCGCTTCCACGCTGACCGATTCCCAGATCGACGGCAAGGCCGGCGGAAAAGCGACGGAGTGCAACCTTACGGTTCCGGTCTGCACGGCGACGGCGGATAACTACTTTAAGGTAAAGGGCATTAAGGTCGGCAGTCTGGATAATACGGATGATAACGCAGCCGTAACCGCTTTGGCGTCGGCAATCCGGTCGAAAAGTTCATCCGTTTCCTTCTATGTGGATGACAGCGTCGATTATGACCAGACCGTGGCCGGCCTGATAACCGCTTCGCCGTACAAGATCCAGAACTGGGTATTGGATGCAAACGCAAAGAGTACGGGCAGTAAGATCAATACTAATAATCTGAAGTATCTGAACGACAAAGATGACCGCGGCTTAACGATATTCCTTTCCTATCAATAAAAATCCATGAAAAGCAAATAAAGAATTCCCTGAAACGTTAAGGCATTTTCAAGGCATGAATGCGAACGTTTCGGGGAATTCTATTTTTTATGAGAATTAACAGTGATCCGGTTTTATCCCCGAAAATCCTCTCCGGAATTGCTATTTTATTTCCTGTTATTTGATGTATAATATAGCAAGTCGGCTATGCCACTTTATCTATGAACGGGGAATGACATGCAACAGAAATATAAAAATTGGATGCGCAAAAATCTGTTTTCGGCAGTTACCATTCTACTCTCCATCGGAATCCTTGCTTTTTTTATGGGTACGGAGGAAGGCGCCCGGAATTTAAGGCACGCTCTTTTTCATTTGCAGCCGGTCTGGCTGCTCTGGATTGCTGCCGGGGTACTGGCGGGATGGCTCCTGGAGGGCTACGTGCTGCATCTGTTTTGCAGGCATTTATATAAAGAATGGTCTTTTGGAAAGTCGTTTTATGTCGGAATGGTGGGACTGTATTACAGCGCGCTGACGCCTTTTAACATGGGGGAGCCCATGGAAGTTTATAACATGACAAAAATGGGAATGAATATAGGGGCGTCCACTTCCATTATCGCGGTGAAATCTCTCATTCACCACGCGGTCACCTTTTTTTATTCCCTTGTATTAATTTCTTTCGAACTCAATTATTTCCAGACGCGGGTCAGCAATTTCTCGTTTATTACAATTTTCGGGTTGATTTCCAACAGTATTTTTATCATTCTGGTCACCATGTTCATGACGAACGAAAAACTTACCAATTCCCTGCTGAGGGCGATTGCCCGGTTTCTGGATAAAATAAAGCTGCACAAGGCCTCGGAGAAATTTTACAATAAAGTACACGACCAGCTTATGGTTTTTCACGACTGCTCCAAAATCATCGGAAGGTCATTTCCTTTGTATACCATAGCCATTCTTCTGACTTTGGTGCAAATCACCATTGCCAGCCTGATCTCCTACTTTGTTTACCGCAGCTTTAACCTGAAAGGGATCTCCGTTTTTACCATGGTCGCGGCGGATACCTTTGTAACCATGGTTGCCTCCTTTGTTCCGCTGCCGGGTTCCTCCGGCGGAGCCGAAGGCGGATTCTATCTTTTTTTCCGTGAGTTTTTCGGGCCGGCGATTCTCCCGGCGATCACGCTTTGGCGTATTTCAACGTACTATTTAAACATTCTTTTCGGCGGTGTCATCGTATATTGGGGAAAAAGGAAATACCGCGGATCGGAAAGTAAAAATATACAGAATTAGAGAAATTCCCCTTATTGGATTTCACTTTTAGCGGTGCTGTTATGTCATCATCACACTAAGACTACATTAAGTTCAAAACGAGGCATGAAAATGGAAGAAAAAAACCGGGTTCAAATCGATGAAAATACAGAAGGAATCTATAAATTGACCGAATCAGAAGCCTGTAAGGCCATGAATTCCGGGCCAAAGGGACTTACGGCGGAGCAGGTGAAAGAAAATCAGGAGAAATACGGCGGGAACGTTATCTCCCAGAAGAAGGGCAAGCCTGTCATCCTTGTTTTTCTTTCCAACTTTATCAGCCTGATGGCAATCCTGCTGTGGATCGGCGGTATCATTGCGTTCGTAGCCGGTATGCCGGAGCTGGGCGTCGCAATCTGGATGGTAAACGTGATTAACGGCGTTTTCAGCTTTTGGCAGGAGCACCGCGCCAGCAAAGCGACCGAGGCGCTGAAAAAAATGCTGCCGTCTTACGCCCGCGTCATCCGGGACGGCCAGGAACAGCAGATTCCCGCCGAAAATCTTGTCCCCGGGGATATTATGCTGATTGAAGAGGGCGACAAGATTTCCGCGGACGCCCGGCTGCTCACGAGCAGCGATTTGCAGGTGAACCAGTCGACCTTAACCGGGGAATCAAACCCGGTCCGGAAAATGCACGACCCGGTTTTAAAGGAGGGGCTTTCCCGCTTCGAAATTCCTAACCTGATTTTTACCGGAACCAGTGTGGCAAGCGGTACGGCAAGAGCGGTGGTTGTGGCGATCGGAATGAAAACCGAGTTCGGTAAAATCGCAAATCTGACGCAAACCATGAAAGAGGAGCAAAGCCCGCTCCAAAAGGAACTGAACATTTTGACAAAGCAGATTTCGCTGATCGCGATCGGAATTGGCCTCGCGTTTTTTCTGGCGGCGTTTTTCTTTGTAAAACAGCCCTTTGCGCAGGCTTTCATTTTCGCGCTCGGCATGATCGTCGCGTTTATCCCGGAAGGCTTGCTGCCTACGGTTACCCTGTCCCTTGCCATGGCGGTGCAAAGAATGGCAAAAGAGCATGCGCTTGTAAAACGCCTTTCCGCAGTGGAAACGCTTGGCTGCACCACGGTCATCTGCTCGGATAAAACCGGTACCCTTACGCAGAACGAAATGACGGTTACCCATGCCTGGCTTCCCGGGCAGGAGTTCGACGTAACCGGGCTCGGCTACGCGCCGGAAGGGAAAATCATGGCGGGGGACAAGGAAGTTGCGGCTTCCGGTAATCCCGACCTGAAAATGCTGCTTATAGCCGCCGGTCTTTGCAGCAACGCGCGCGTGGTTCCGCCGAACGAGGAAAACGACCGCTACACCGTTCTGGGCGACCCGACCGAGGCCTGCCTTGGCGTTGTTGCGCAGAAGGCGGGGATTGACCTTCGCCAACAGGTGGAATTGACGCCCCGTTTAAGAGAGCTTCCTTTTGATTCCAGAAGAAAACGGATGAGCACCATCCATCAGCTCGAAAAGCCGGTAAACGGCTGCCAGCGGATTGCCTATATTAAAGGCGCGCCGAAGGAAGTGATGGAGCTTTGCACGGGCGTGTATCAAAACGGCGCGCGCATCGATATGACCGAAGAACAGCGCGCGGAAATCATGAAGGAAAATGATAAATACGCCAGCATGGGGCTTCGTGTGCTTGCCGTTGCCTGCCGTTATTTAGGGAAGGACGACAACCTTCCAGCCGCGATGAGCGCCTATACGCCGGAGCTGATTGAACAGAATATGATTTTTATCGGACTGGTCGTCATGATGGACCCGCCGCGCCCGGAGGTTGCGGACGCCGTCGAGCAGTGCCACCGGGCGAACATCCGCATTATCATGATTACCGGCGATTACGGTTTGACTGCG
The DNA here is from genome assembly GCF_026672255.1 of Caproiciproducens galactitolivorans. Lineage (GTDB taxonomy): Bacteria > Bacillota > Clostridia > Oscillospirales > Acutalibacteraceae > Caproiciproducens > Caproiciproducens galactitolivorans_A. Next base: position 54,689 of record NZ_JAPOHA010000005.1, read on the forward strand.
GAAAGCATCGCCAAGCGCATCGGCATTGTGCGGGGAGAGCATCCGCGGATTGTTGCGGGGGTTGAACTGGAAAAAATGTCCGATGAAGAACTGAAGACCGTTCTGAAGGAGGAAGTGATCTTCGCCAGAGTAGCGCCGGAGCAAAAGTATCAGGTGGTTGTCGCGCTTCAGGAGCTGGGGCATATTGTCGCGGTAACCGGAGACGGCGTAAACGACTCGCCCGCGCTGAAAAAAGCGGATATCGGCGTTGCCATGGGCATTTCCGGCACGGATGTCGCTAAGGAAGCCGCCGAAATGATTTTGACGGACGACAATTTTGCCTCCATTGTCAAAGCGATTCAGGAAGGCCGCGCGGTATACAGCAACATCCGCAAATTCCTTCTTTATATTTTCAACAGCAACATGTCGGAAGCCGTTCCTTCGGCCGCGTTCCTGTTTTCGAGGGGCGGGATTCCGCTTCCCTTAACCGTCATGCAGATTCTTTCCATTGACCTCGGCACCGACATGCTTCCGGCGCTTGGTTTGGGGACGGAAATGCCGGAGGAAGGGATTATGGACCGGCCGCCGCGTTCCACAAAGGAAACTTTGCTGAATAAAAGGCTTGTTATTCTGGCTTTCTTCTGGTACGGTTTAATTGAGTCCGCTGTTTCCATGGCCGCATACTTCTTTGTGAATATGCTGCACGGCTGGCCGGGCGTTCCGCTGGCTTCCTCCGGAATGGTTTACACGCAGGCCACCACCATGGCGCTCGCGTCCATTGTTTTCTGCCAGATCGGCGTTGTAGAGTGCGCGCGTACGGAGCGGCAGTCCATTTTTAAGACCGGCCTGTTCACCAACAAGAATATTATCCGCGGTATTGTATTTGAAATCTTTTTAATCACCGCCATTATGTATGTGCCGTTTTTACAGGATATTTTCCAAACCGCTTCCATCGGATGGAAGCACTGGATTTTCCTTGTTTTCTGCCCTGTGCCGATCGTAGCCCTGGACGAATTACGGAAAGCATATTTACGCCGAATTCATATCAAAGAACATGGAGGGAAATAACATGAAAGTTATTATTGTCGGATGCGGCAAGCTGGGCTCCGGGCTTGCAAAAAGCCTGCTTCGAAAAGGAAATCAGGTGACCGTCATCGATAACAACCCGGAAGCATTCGAGCTGCTCGGCAAGGATTTTAAAGGAGAGACCATCGTAGGCATCGGCTTTGACCGGGATATTCTCGAAAAGGCCAATATCCGCCGCGCCGACGCGATCGTCTCCTGCAGCAAGAGCGACGAATCGAATGCGCTGATCGGAAGAATTGCGCGCAACGTTTACCATGTTCCCCGCGTTATTTCAAGGCTGTATGACCCGCGCAGAGCGGAAATTTACCGCAGTCTCGGCATTCAAACCATCTCCACAACAACCTGGGGCGTTCAGCGCGCGATGGAAATGCTCAGCTACGACCGCCTTGACAGTGTTTTAACCATCGGCGACAGCCAGGTTGAAATTATCCGGGCCGAAACGCCCGCCCTCCTTGTCGGCAGAACGGTCAACGAACTGACCGTATACGGCGAAATCCACGTTGTAGCCATCAGCCGCAACAATAAAACGTTTCTGCCGGCGGTGGGAACGCCTTTGCAAAAGCATGATATTATTTATATTGCCATTCTGGCTTCCTCTGCAAAAAGACTGAAAACCCTGCTGGACTTGGATTAGAATCGGAGGGAATAGAAATGAATGTATTTATTATTGGCGGAGGTCAGACCGGGGCTTATATAGCGAATTTGCTTCTCCAAAACCATTGCTCCGTAAAAGTGCTTGAAAACCGGGAAAAAGTTTTTCAGAAGCTGAAGAACGACCTTCCCGAAGAATATATTGTATACGGCAGCGGAACCGACCCCGACGTTCTGGAATCGGTCGGGATTGCGGCCGCCGATGTCGTTGTAGCTGTTACCGGCGCGGATGAAATCAATCTGGTTGCTTCCACCATTGCCAAATTTGAATTCGGCGTTCCCCGTGTGATCGCCCGTGTGAACAATCCGAAAAACGCGTGGATGTTCAACGCCGGAATGGGCGTGGACATCGGCATTAACCAGGCCGACCTGATGGCGCACCTCGTCATTGAGAGAATCGACCTGAAAAATATTATGACGCTGCTGAAAATGAACCGCGGCGATTATTCGATTGTTCAGGTGCATGTCGGTGCGCAGTCCCGGGCGGCAGGCAAACAGATCAAAGATTTGGTCATTCCGGCCGGCGCGGTGCTGATCGCCGTTTTCCGCGGAGAGGAAACGATTATTCCCCGCGGCGACACCGCTGTGCAGGAGGGCGACAACGTTCTTGCCCTTGCGGACGAAAAGGCGCAGGCGGCCATTAATAAATTGTTTGGCTCGTAAAACCGGATATCTTAACACTAGAAACAGCCCGTATCCGCCGGATACGGGCTGCAATTTCATAGAATCAGAATAACCGGAAGGTTTTTGCTCCAAGTCCCCGCTGCATACCCCCCGCACCAATAAATAGCTGAAGTTTATCAGTGCGGGAGGGGCAGGAGAGATGATGTTAAGGGATGAGTCATGAATCCATTCTTCCGGATTAATCGATTAACAGGCTTTTTCCGCGTTTCAGGAAGCGGCCGGCGCCTTTCTTTCCGAGGAACCGGTTGTCTTTTACAATTAAATCACCGTGGGAAAAGACCATTTCAATGTTCCCCTGAAGCTTCATTCCCTCATAGGTGCAGTAATCGCAAGCGCCGTGCAGGTCGCCGATGGTGAGGGTTCTTTCTTTTGCGGGGTCGATCAGAAGCACGTCCGCGTCCGAACCGGGGAGGAGGGTGCCCTTCTGCGGATAAAGGCCGTAAGCTTTTGCCGGGTTTTCGCAGAGCAGTTCCACAAATTTATTGACGGAAATACGGTTTTTCAAAACCCCCTCGGAGAAAAGGAGGGGAACCCGTTCTTCCACGCCGGGCGCTCCGTTCGGGCAGGCGGTGAAATCGCCCGCACCCCGCTGTTTCTGTGTTTTAAAGGTAAACGGGCAGTGGTCGGTGGCGATTACCTGGATGTCTCCGTCTGCCGTCGCCTTCCAGAGCGCTTCATTGTCTTCTTTTTTGCGGAGCGGCGGGGACATGATGTATTTCAGGCCTTCCTGCTCGTCCTGATATTTCTCGTCGGTCAGGGTAAGGTATTGGGGACAGGTTTCCACAATGATATTCTTCTGGCCCCCCGCCCGGGCCTTTTGAATTTCCTTTAAGCCTTTTCTTGTGGAAAGATGGACGATATAAACCGGCGCGTCGCCCGCCATCGCGGCTAAATGGAGGATACGGCTGACCGCTTCGGCTTCGGTTCCGTCCGGACGGCTTTTCGGGTGGTAAGCCGGGGTGCAGAGACCCTGTGCTTTATACCATGCGCGCAGATAATTTACGACCCCGTCATTTTCCGCGTGAACGGGAATCACCATGCCCAGTTCTTTTGCCCTTTTCAGAACCTGAAAAATCTCTGCGTCGTTTAGTTTATTATCGTAGGTCATATAGACTTTAAAGCTGGTATACCCTTCGTGAAACAGGGTTCCCATGTCGGCGAGCACCTGTTCGTCAACGTGCTGGAGGACACCGTGAAAACCATAGTCGATCACAGCTTTGCCGTCGGCAAGCTGGTGATATTCGTCAATCTGATGGCGAAGCGCGCAGCCCTTCGGGCCGAAGGCCAGATGATCCACAATGGTTGTGGTGCCCCCGCAGGCTGCGGCAACCGTTCCGTCGTAAAAATTATTAACCGCGCGCGCAATGCCCACATCCAAATCCATATGGGTGTGTACGTCGACCGCGCCGGGAAGAACGCATTTCCCCGCGGCGTCGATCACCTCTGCGCCGTCCCGGCAAAGGTCTTTGCCGATCGCCGCGATTTTTCCGTTTTCGATCAGAAGGTCGCAAGGAAGGGTTTCGTCCGGAAAAACGACAATGCCGTTTGCAATGATTTTTTTCATAAACCAGACTCCTTTCACCATAGGACGGAAAACCGTCTTCTTTTGGGGAGCTTATCCCTGAATCTAAATATTTTTTAGACAATCTAATTGTTTTTATGATCCGAGTTTCATCATAGCACATCCCGCATACCGTGTATAGCACTGAAATTCACAAGAATCTCATAAAAATATTGTAAATAATAAATAATTTTATTATTTGTTAATTGTAATTATAATTGAGTATGATATATAATAATATAAACATTGTAAAGAGTTACCCTTCATTTTCTGACGGTAACGAGCAATATGGTGCCTATCCGGAAGGGGAAAAAGAATGGAATTTAATGCAAATATGGATTTTCTGAAAAGGCTGGTAAAGGGAATCGCCTCGCAGTTCGGTTCAAACTGCGAAGTGGTTTTACACGATCTGTCGCAGGATCTGGAGCATACGATCGTAGCGATTGAAAACGGACACATTTCCGGCAGAGAGGTGGGGGACGGCGCTTCGGAAATCGTGCTGGAAACCATCGGTACGGAAGGAGAACTCCACGACAAGTATAATTATCATATGCGCACCAACGATGGGCGGGTGTTGAAGGCGTCTTCCATCTGCATTCGGGACGATAGCGGAAAAGTGATTGGCATTCTGGGAATCAATTACGATATTACCGATTTGCTGGTGGTGCAGAATTCTCTGACCGCTTTTACAACCTGTGCGGACGACGAAGCGAAGGGGCTGGAAACCATCCCTTCGAACGTGGATGATCTGCTGGAAATCCTGATTGACGAAAGCGTGCGGATGATCGGCAAGCCGGTTGCGGTTATGACGAGGGAAGACAAGATGCGCGCCATTCAGTATCTGGAGAAGAAGGGTGCCTTCCGCATCACGAAATCCGGCGATAAAATTTCGAAGTTCTTCGATATATCAAAGTTTACGCTTTACAATTACATGAATACGTAAATCCCTTTTAGCAAAACAGGGCGGCCGCAGAAATGCGGCCGCTTTTTGTATGCCATAACGACAGGGAAGCCGCAGAACCGGCCGATGGAAGGAATCTGCAAAAGGATTTAGGGGGTTAAGATCGTCTGTTTGAGGAAAATGTCGAAAAAAACTGCAAAACTTATAAAAAAGAAAGCTTTTTTGTAAAAATTTGAGAATGAATAGACAAATTATTCTGTAAAAAATAAAAATCATAATATTTTTTTGAAAACCTAAAAATTTTTTTGAAAATCTATTGCCTTTGGTTCCGGGGCGTGTTATAGTTCAATTGTAGGGAAAAGACAGACGACAATCTCCCATTACAAAATTCAACGTTCCAACGACGAAACACTGTCAGAACCTTAAGCGGCTTGGATCCCTCTGGGTAAAGAGAAGCCCCAATCCGCCAAAGGGAGTTTCTTTTCCGGCAGTCCCCAATGTCCGGAAAAGAAACATTACCCTGCGGAAGCAATCCAAACGGAGGTTATGAAATGGCAAGTATCAAATGGGTTCCAAATCATCTTCCCAAAACAGATGACAAACATTTGCAGGTCATGTCCCTAAAGAATGTGGAAAAGGCCAGAGCCTTCCACAAAAGTTTCCCCCAGTACGCCCCAACGCCTTTGGCGGAGCTTTCTCACGCGGCAGAGAAACTGGGTCTCGGCGGAATCTATGTTAAGGACGAATCCTACCGCTTTGGCCTGAACGCCTTTAAGGTATTGGGCGGTTCTTTCGCCATGGCGCGCTTTATTGCGCAGCGCCTTGGCAGGGATGTATCGGAGCTTCCTTACGGAGTGCTCACTTCCCCAAAATTAAAAGAAGAATTCGGGCAGTTTACCTTCTTTACCGCCACCGACGGCAACCATGGACGCGGCGTTGCCTGGTCGGCCAATAAACTGGGCCAGAAAGCGGTCGTTTATATGCCGAAGGGCTCTTCCAGGGTACGGCTGGAAAATATCCGCAGGGAAGGCGCGACCGCCGCCATTGAAGAAGTCAATTATGATGAATGCGTCCGCATTGCGGCGGCGCAGAGCGCGAAAACACCCAACAGCGTGGTGATTCAGGACACCGCCTGGGACGGTTATGAAGAAATACCGGCTTGGATTATGCAGGGCTACGGAACCATGTCCTTGGAAGCGGCGGAACAGTTAAAGAGCTGCGGCGTGGACCGTCCGACCCATATTTTTGTTCAGGCGGGCGTCGGTTCCCTTGCTTCCTCGGTGCAGGGCGTGTTTGCCAATCTGTATCCGGAATGTTGCCCGACCACGGTGATTGTGGAACCGAACGCGGCCGACTGTGTTTACCGTTCCGCCGCCGCCGGAGACGGAAAGATCCGGATTGTAGAGGGCGATATGCAGACGATTATGGCGGGCCTTGCCTGCGGCGAGCCGAATACGATCGGTTGGGATATCCTGAAAAATCACAGCGCTTATTTTGTTTCCTGCCCCGACGAAATTTCGGCAAAGGGAATGCGCACCCTCGGCGCGCCGTTCAAAGGAGACCCGCAGGTGGTTTCCGGCGAATCCGGAGCGGTTACCATGGGCCTGCTGGCCTCGATTATGGAGCGCGAGGACTTAAAAGAACTGCGCGATGCCTTAAAGCTTGATAAAAATTCGAAAGTACTTCTGTTTTCCACAGAGGGAGACACCGATCCGGAAAAATACTGCCGGATCGTACACGACGGGGAGCATCCGTCGTTCGTTTAAGATTGGACCGGTCAAAGAAACCGGCTGATGAATTGATATTAGGAGGAAATGATTGTGTTGGACTATGAAGGAATAAGACAAAAAGCACAAGGCTATGAAGCGGCAATGACCAAATTTCTGCGCGACCTGGTTGCGATTCCGGGTGAAAGCTGCGGAGAGAAAAAAGTAATTGAGCGCATCGCGCAGGAAATGCGCTCCGTGGGATTCGACAAGGTCGATATTGACCCGATGGGCAACGTCCTCGGCTGGATGGGCAGCGGCAAAAAGCTCATTGCTTTCGATGCCCACATTGATACCGTTGGCATCGGTGAAAAAAGCAACTGGACATTCGACCCGTATGAGGGCTATGAAACCGAGACCGAAATCGGCGGCCGCGGCACTTCCGACCAGCTCGGCGGGATTGTTTCCGCCACTTACGGCGCAAAGATCATGAAGGATATGGGACTGCTTTCCGACAAATACACGGTGCTTGTAACCGGCACGGTGCAGGAAGAGGACTGCGACGGTCTCTGCTGGCAGTATATCCATAATGAAGATAAAATTATTCCGGAATTCGTTGTCATTACCGAGCCGACGGACGGCAACATTTACCGCGGACAGCGCGGACGTATGGAAATCCGTGTAGAGGTGAAGGGCGTTTCCTGCCACGGTTCCGCACCGGAGCGCGGCGATAACGCAATCTATAAGATGGCCGACATTCTGCAGGAGGTCCGCGAGCTGAACAACAACCTGCATGTCGACCCGTTCCTCGGCAAGGGTACCGTTACCGTATCCGAGATTTTCTTCAATTCCCCGTCCCGCTGCGCGGTTGCCGATATGTGCGCGGTTTCCCTTGACCGCCGCCTGACGGACGGCGAAACCTACCAGATGGCTTTGGAAGAAGTCCGCAATCTGCCTTTCTGCAAGAAGTACAACGCGCAGGTAACCATGTACACTTACGAGCGCCCCAGCTACACCGGCCTCACTTACCCGACGGACTGCTACTTCCCGACATGGGTTATTCCGGAGGACGCCCCGGCAACCAAAGCAATGGTCGAAGCGTACAAAGGCATGTACGGCGAGCCGAAAGTCGACAAATGGACCTTCTCCACCAACGGCGTTTCCATTATGGGCCGTTTCGGAATCCCCTGCATTGGTTTCGGTCCCGGCAAGGAAGCACAGGCACACGCGCCGAATGAAAGGACCTGGAAAGAAGACCTCGTTCGCTGCGCCGCCGTTTATGCCGCAGTACCTTCCGAATACTGCAAGTAATCGGCAATCACCGACGAAAACCCGGAACAGGAAGATATAAAGGAGAATAACAATGAACATCGAGCAATACATCAATATATTGAATAAAACCGATTTTAAAAATTTATATGATAACGACTTTTTCCTTACATGGGAAAAGACGGACGACGAACTCAAGGCCATTTTCACCATGGCGGACGCGCTTCGCCATCTTCGCGAGAACAACATTTCCACAAGAGCGTTCGACAGCGGCCTTGGCATTTCCATTTTCCGCGACAACTCCACCCGCACCCGTTTCAGTTTTGCGTCCGCCTGCAATCTGCTCGGTTTGGAGGTACAGGATTTTGATGAGGGAAAATCCCAGGTAGCCCACGGCGAGACGTTCCGCGAGACCGCCAACATGATTTCCTTTATGGCGGACGTTATCGGCATCCGCGACGACAAGTACATCGGCAAGGGTAACAAGTATATGCATGATTTTGCCGACTTTGTCCGTCAGGGCCACGACGACGGCGTTCTGGAGCAGCGCCCCACTTTGGTAAACCTCCAGTGCGATATTGACCATCCGACCCAGTGCATGGCCGATATGCTCCACATCATCCACGAATTCGGCGGCGTAGAAAACCTGAAAGGCAAGAAGCTTGCCATGTCATGGGCGTATTCCCCGTCCTACGGCAAACCGCTTTCCGTTCCGCAGGGCGTGATCGGCCTGATGACCCGTTTCGGCATGGACGTTGTTCTGGCTCATCCGGAAGGCTACGAAGTTATGTCCGATGTAGAAGAAGTCGCGAAAAAGAATGCGGCGGCTTCCGGCGGTACCTTTACCAAGACAAACAATATGGCGGAAGCGTTCAAGGATGCCGATATCGTCTATCCGAAGAGCTGGGCGCCGTTCGCCGCAATGGAGACCCGTACTGAAATGTACGGCAGGGGCGACATGGCCGGAATCGACAAGCTCGAAAAGGAACTGCTTGAGCATAATAAAGAAAATATCAACTGGCAGTGCACCGAGGAACTGATGAAGACAACGAAGAACGGCAAGGCGCTGTATCTCCACTGCCTGCCCGCCGATATTACCGGCGTAAGCTGCGAAACCGGCGAGGTCGATGCAAGCGTATTCGACCGTTACCGCGACCCGCTCTATAAGGAAGCCAGCTTTAAACCCTATATCATTGCTTCGATGATCCTGATGTCCAAAATCAAGAATCCGCAGGAATTCCTGCAAAATTGCGTAAAGCGCGATCTGAAACGCTGGATGAAGTAAGGGAGGCCCTGCGCCATGGGTAAAAAGATTGTAATTGCTCTGGGCGGCAACGCTCTGGGCAAAAATCTGGCGGAGCAGTACGCCGCGGCCCGTATCACCGCGAAAACGATTGTCGATCTTATTGAAGCCGGAAACGATGTGGTGGTGTCGCACGGGAACGGGCCGCAGGTCGGGTTCATCAACAGTGCCATTTCCCAGTTTACCGGGGAACCCTTCCCAATGACTATGAGCGGCGCGATGAGCCAGGCGTATATCGGGTATGACCTGCAAAACGTCCTGCGTGAGGAACTGCTCGACCGCGGGATCAAAAGGCCGGTCGCCACGATTGTTACACAGGTCGTGGTGGATTCCGCCGACCCGGCGTTTCAGCATCCGACGAAGCCGATCGGCCGTTTTATGACGGCGGAGGAAGCGGAGGTCGCGCGGGCCAAGGGCGAAACCGTTATGGAAGACGCCGGAAGAGGATACCGCGTAGTCGTGCCGTCCCCGAAGCCGGTTGAAATCGTGGAAATTGATTCGATTCATACCCTGGTGGACAGCGGCCATATCGTTATCGCCTGCGGCGGCGGCGGAATCCCTGTTGTAAAAAGCGGAAAGAACCATCTGAAGGGCGTCAACGCGGTCATCGACAAGGATTTTGCAAGCTGTACGCTGGCTCAGCAGATGAACGCCGACTGCCTGATTATTCTGACGGCGGTGGAAAAGGTAGCCATTCATTTCGGAAAAGAAAATCAGACGAATCTGGATACCATTACGCCGGAACAGGCGGCGGAATATATTTCACAGGGAGAGTTTGCCCCCGGCTCCATGCTTCCGAAGGTTGAAGCGGCAGTCCAGTTTGTCCGGTCAAAAGAAGGACGGTATTCCATTATTACCCTGCTTGAAAAGGCCAAAGAGGCCATTCAGGGGAAAACGGGAACCATTATTCGATAATCTCCTCATAATTATTTAATGCTCTGAAAGCAGGCCCGGTTTTGCCGGGCCTGCTTTCGTTTATGGGACGGAAAAACGGGGGCAGTATTTACGGCTGCGTCGCCGTAAATTTTGAAAAATCGGAATGGGGGGCGGTTCGCCCAAGATACCTGCCGGGATACGGTCGTCGCGTTTGAACTTCTTTAAAAATAAAATATTGATAAATAAATTCCTTATTTTTCCTATATTTTCTGTTGACTTTCGATAGTTCTTTTGCTATTATAAACTCGAGTTAATAAATTGAGTTTAGGAATATCAAGTAAAATAGAGTGTTATCCTTGTAACAATTCGTAAAATCCTGTGAAAAATGTCGAATATAACGGGATATATTGCGGCTGGTTCGACCCCGTTGCTAACATGATGTTAGCATTGGCTGTGAATCAGCTTGTTTTCCGGGACTTGAAATCGTTCGTTCGTTTTCCTGCAAACCGGTGGATGAATTTTGGAAGCATTGTCCGGTTACCTCAATAACCGGGTGATACGAATAAAAATGTAAATTGCGAACAAAAAGGAGTGGTATTATGAAAATTCGAAAAAAAGTAGGTGCGATTGTTTCGCTGGCTCTGGTTACTGCGATGCTGTTCTCGGCATGCGGTTCCGGCTCAACGGCTTCCGGCTCTCAGGCTCAGAGCGCGGCGGCGGCAAGCACAGCCGCCAAATCCAAGGACAACGATATGGTCATTGCAATGTCCGAATCCGTACTGTCCCTTGACCCGCACAATCTGACATCAACCATGTCGATCTCTGCAAACCGTTCCATGTATGAATGCCTTCTCACCTTCGACAAGGACATGAAGAACATCGTGCCGCAGCTCGCAAAATCATACACTGTTTCCGACGACGGCCTGGTTTACACCTTTACCCTTCAGACGGGCGTTAAGTTCACAGACGGCACGGACTTCAATTCGGAAGCGGTGAAGGCAAACATCGACCGCTGCATGGATGAAAAGAACAATCTGAAATCACGCAGATACTTCGCCAAAGTAAAAGAGGTAAAATGTCCGGATGCCAATACCGTCCAGATTACGCTGAAAGAACCTTACAGCGTATTCATCAACAAGATGACCAACTTTGGCATCATCAGCCCGAAGGCGATTAAAGACGGCGTAAAGCTGAATTCTGTTGCCGTCGGCACCGGCCCGTACAAGCTGAAGGAATGGGATCAGGCAGACCACCTGATCGTAACCCGCAACGACAATTACTGGGGCACCAAACCGGGCGTCGACTCCATCACCTTTAAGGTTGTTCCGGAAGCCGGTTCCCGTATCGCCATGCTCCAGACAGGCGAAGCCGATATGATTTACCCGATTCCTCCGGAGCAGATCAAAACGATCGACGGCACAAAGGATATCAAGGTCGAATCCGTGCCTTCCAATATCGTTTATTATGTAACGCTGAACATGAGCCACAAGCCGTTCAACGATGTGAAGGTTCGTCAGGCCATGAACTATGCGATTGACAAGGACGCCTTTGTGAAAGCGGTTTACGGCGGCTACGGCGACCACGCAACCTCCCCGATGGCCTCCACAACCCAGTATTACAGCAAACAGGAAGAATACGCTTTCAATATCGAGAAAGCCAAAGAGCTTTTGAAAGAGGCCGGCTATCCGGACGGATTTAAAACCACGATCTGGTCCGACAATACGTCCGACTCCGTAAAGGGCATGCAGTTCATTAACCAGCAGCTTGCACAGGTCGGTATTACCGCGGAAGTTGTGCCGATGGAAGGCGCGACGCTGAACGCGAAGATCAACGAAGCGAAAAACGCGGCGGAATCCAAGATCGACATGTGGTACGTGAACTGGTCTCCGTCCAGCGGCGACGCGGACGGCGCCCTCCGTTCCCTGTTCTACAGCCAGATGATTCCTCCGGCCAATGCAAATACGGCTTATTACAGCAATCCGGCCGTTGACAAACTGCTGGATCAGGGCCTTTCCGAAACGAAACCGGACAAACTGACTTCTGTATACGCCGAAGCGCAGAAGACCATCTGGAACGACGCGCCGTGGCTGTTCCTCGGCCAGCCGGTCGTACAGTACGGGATCAAGAATTATGTAAGCAATGTTTACATGATGGCGGACGGTTCCATCGACTGTGCACAGGCAACGCTCGCTCACTAATCTTTGTATCTGGAAAGGGTTTGGTAACTGCCGTGTTACCGAACCCTTTTTAAGAATAATTGACTGGAGGTCGTCAATTGGGCCGTTATTGTTTAAAAAGAGTGTTGGGGACCATCCCCCTGATGCTGGTGATTTCCTTTATTATCTTCATGTTTGTGCACATGATTCCCGGTGACCCGGCCCGCATTATGGCGGGAAAAGACGCTACTTTGGAGGAAATCAACCGGACGCGTCAGACTCTGGGGCTGGATCAGCCCCTTCTGAATCAATATTTTATGTATCTTAACCGGATGTTCCACGGTGATCTGGGAACGTCCACTACAACGGGACAGAGCGTAGCCGAAATGATCGGCCCGCGCTTTCAGCCTACCTTTACCCTGGCGGGGTGCGCCCTGGTGTGGTCGCTGATCATCGGTGTGCTTTTGGGCGTGTTCTCAGCGGTCATGCGGGGAAAATGGGAGGACTACATAGGGATGCTGATCGCCATTTCCGGTATTTCCATACCGGTCTTCTGGCTGGGCCTGGTCCTTATCCAGATCTTTTCCGTACAGCTTGGGTGGCTGCCGACCGGGGGGCTGGATAGTATCCAGAGCTATATCCTTCCGTCCCTCAGCCTTGGGGTCGGCGTTATGGCCGTCATGGCGCGCTTTTCGCGTTCCTCCATGCTGGAAAATATGCGGGAGGATTACGTCCGCACCGCGCGCGCGAAAGGACAAAAGGAATCCATGGTGGTTCTGAAGCATGCCTTCCGGAATTCCCTGATTGAGGTTGTTACGGTCGCGGGGCTGCAAATCGGCGGATTGCTTGCCGGTTCCATTCTGGTGGAAACCGTGTTTACCATTCCCGGTATGGGCCGCCTGCTCGTTGATTCCATTAAGTTCCGTGACTATCCTGTTATTGAGGCGGAGCTGCTGCTGTTTTCTTTGCAATTTGTCGTCATCAACCTGATCGTTGACTTGCTTTACGGCGTCTTAAATCCGAAGATACGTTATGAAAGTTAAGGAGGATTCACAAAATGGCTGAAGAAAAAGTGGCTCTAAACGTACCTCAGGAGGAACAGGCGCTTGCTCCGAGGCAAAGCCGGGCAAAAGCATTTATTCTAAAATTTATTGGCCGGAAAACGGCCGTTATCGCAGCCGGTTTTATCATTTTACTCGTTATTATCGCGTTTCTGGCGCCCGCATTGGAACCCTATAACCCCGCAACGCCGGATTACGACGCGATCCTTTCCGCTCCCAGCGCCAAGCATCTGTTTGGCACCGATGAATACGGAAGGGACATTTTGAGCAGACTGCTCGCGGGCAGCCGGCTTTCCCTTTCGGTTTCGCTGAGCTCGGTAACGCTCGGCGCGGGATTGGGCGCAATCCTAGGAATTCTCGCCGGTTATTACGGCGGATGGCTGGACAGCCTGATTATGCGCACCGCGGACGTACTGCTTGCCTTCCCGGATATCCTTCTGGCAATCGCCATTGTCGCGGTAATCGGGCCGGGACTTTCGAACGTTGTCATCGCGGTCGCCGTGTTCAGTATTCCTTCCTTTGCAAGAATCATGCGAAGCTCCACCCTTGCGGTGAAACAGTCGCTATACGTGGAAGCGGCGCGTTCCCTCGGCTGCACCAACCGGAGCATTATGTGGAAGCATATCTTCCCCGGAACCGTCGCGAGCATTATTGTGAATTTTACCATGCGCATCGGTACCGCGATTCTTGCCGCGGCATCCCTCAGTTTTCTGGGATTCGGCGCGAAGCCGACCGAGCCGGACTGGGGCGCCATGCTTTCCACGGGCCGAAATTATCTTGGAGTTGCTCCGCACATCGTCTATTTTTCGGGCGGAATCATCTTTTTGACGGTTCTGGCATTTAACCTTTTGGGAGACGGTTTACGGGATACGCTCGATCCCAAAATCCAGTAAGTAGGTGTGAGTATGGCTGAAGTTTTATTAGAAGTGAATCATTTGCGCACGGAATTTAGAAAGCGCAAAGGAAAAGTTACCGCCATTAACGATGTATCGTTCCATATAGACAAGGGGGAAATTGTCGGTCTGGTGGGGGAATCCGGCTGCGGAAAATCGGTTACCTCCCTTTCCATCATGCGTCTGCTGCGGGACACCCCCGGAGAAATCACCAACGGAAGCGTGATTCTAGAAGGAAAAAACCTGCTGGAATTATCCGATAAGCAGATGCATGAATTTCAGGGCAAACAGATGTCGATGATTTTTCAGGAGCCGATGACTTCGTTAAACCCGGTTATGCGTGTGAAAGACCAAATCGTGGAAGCGATCCGCCTGCATTTGGATATGGATCACGCGCAGGCGCTGAAACACACGGAGGAAATGCTGACCCTTGTGGGAATCCCCGATGTGCAGCAGGTTATGAACTCCTATCCGCACCAGCTTTCCGGCGGCATGAGCCAGCGCGTTATGATCGCGATGGCGATGTCCTGCTACCCTGATCTGCTGATCGCGGATGAACCGACTACCGCGCTGGATGTTACCATTCAGGCGCAGATTCTCGACTTGATGCGGGAATTGAATCAGAAAAACGGAATGAGTATCCTTTTGATCACTCATGATCTGGGTGTTGTTGCCGAAATGTGTTCGCGCGTCATGGTGATGTACGCGGGAAGAATCGTGGAACAGGCGGATGTGGAAACGCTGTTTGCCCATCCCAAAAATCCGTATACGCAGGGGCTTCTGGCTTCCCTGCCGCGGCTCGGACAGCACGTCGATATGCTGCCGTCCATTCCCGGCACCGTTCCCGACCTTGCCCATATGCCCGCCGGCTGTAAATTCGCGCCGCGCTGCAAATATGCGATGGAAATCTGCGCGAAAGAGGAGCCGGAGCTGATCGATATGGATCAGCCGGGCTGCAAATGCCGCTGCTGGTTCGTCGAGCAGCAAATGAAAGAGGAGGCAAAAACATGAGCGAACCTCTGGTAGTGGTGAAAGATCTGGTGAAAACCTTTGCTTCATCAAAGGGCCTGCTTTCTCCGAAAAAATATGTACACGCCGTTACGGACGTTTCTTTTACGATCAATCCGAAGGAAACCTTTGCGCTGGTCGGGGAATCCGGCTGCGGAAAGTCTACAACGGGCCGCCTTGTTATGCGCCTGCTTCACCCGGATTCGGGTCGGGTGTTTTTTGACGGCACCGATATTACCGATTATACGGAAAACCAGATGCGGCCCCTTCGAAGCGACATGCAGATGGTTTTCCAGGACCCTTACGGCTCGCTGAATCCGCGTATTAAAATAGAGGATTTGATTGCGGAGCCGCTGAAAATCCATACGAAGCTCAGCGCCGAGGAACGGCGCAAGGCTGTTCACGAGCTTCTGGAAGTGGTCGGGCTCCGCCCCGAACACGCCGACCGGTATCCCCATGAGTTTTCCGGCGGCCAGCGCCAGCGCATCGGTATTGCGCGCGCTTTGTCCGTGCGTCCGAAGCTGATTGTGGCCGACGAGCCGGTTTCCGCGCTGGATGTTTCCATTCAGGCGCAGGTTCTGAACCTGCTCAAGGAGCTTCAGCAGAAATATGAGCTTACGTATCTTTTTATCTCCCATAACCTGAGCGTTGTGGAAATGATTGCGGATAAAATCGGCGTAATGTATATGGGAAAACTGGTGGAATCCGCGCCGAAAGAGGAACTGTACAGCAATCCGCTGCATCCTTACACCAAGGCGCTGCTTTCCGCGGTACCGATTCCCGACCCGACGCACAAACACAACCGGATTATTTTAAAAGGCGATCTGCCGAGCCCGGTAAACCCGCCTTCCGGCTGTATGTTCCATACACGGTGTCCCAACTGCACCGAACAGTGCAAGGCGGAAAAACCCGTCCTGCGCGAAGTTTCGAAAGACCATTTTGTCGCCTGCCCCTATGTGTAAAAGGGTTCGGGCGGCGCAACAGACGAATGAGAGGCCATCATGATCAACATTGAATTTGAAGGAACCTGCAAATCGCAGATTGCCTTTGTTTATGAGGATTCGGACGCGTTTCCGGATATAAAAGAAGTATTTACAGGAGAATTTCTGGCCGGCTTTCCGCAGCTTTGCCAAAACCGCCTGACGGTTTATATCGGGCTGGGGAAGAAGGAGGAGCTTACCGGCCGGAAGCTGATGGACGCCGTTTCCAAAGGTGTGCGCGAACTGAAAAAATACAACCGGTACGAAGCGGAGGCGGACCTGTCGCCCGTATGGGAAAGCTTTGGGCTGCAAAGCGCGCGCAGCGCCGTTCTCGGCATCAAGCTGGGACTATATGAATACGACGCGTACCACTCCGGCCGGAAGGAAGAAAGCTATCGCTTCTTTCTGAAGGGAGTGGAAAAATCCGCGGAGGCCGAACAATGCCTGAAAAAAGCGTCGAACCTTGCGGACAGCGTCCTTTACGCCAGGGAACTGGTGAACACGCCCGGAAATCTGCTGACCCCGGAGCTTATGGCGGAAAATATGGAGCGCAGGGCGAAGAAGCTTGGCGTGCAGGCGGAAATTCTGGACGCGGCACAGGCTCAAGAATTGGGCATGGGCGCGTTTCTGGCAGTCGCAAGCAGCAGCGGCAACCCGCCGAAGCTGATTGTCCTGCGTTATCTGGCAGACCCGGATTCAAAGGAGAGAACTGCGCTGGTCGGTAAAGGGGTTACCCTTGACACGGGCGGCTACTGCCTGAAAAGTCCCGGTACCATGTTTGGGATCAAGGGCGATATGGCGGGCGGCGCGGCCGTTGCGGGCGCGGTGTTCGCGCTTGCCGCGAACAAGGTAAAAACCAATGTGGTTGCGGTGATTCCCGCCTGTGAAAACCGCATATCCGACCGGAGCTTTGCCCCCGGGGACGTCATCCGTTCCATGTCGGGGAAAATGATTGAAATCCGGAATACCGACTGCGAGGGCAGGCTGATCCTGTCCGACGCCGTCACCTACGCCATCCGTAAAGAAGGGGCGACAAGGGTTCTCGATATCGCCACCCTGACCGGCGCGGTCGTCGGCGCGCTGGGCTTTTCCACGGCGGGCGTGTTAACGAACAGCGACGAATGGTGGGACGAGTTTTCCGAAGCCGCGAAGGTTTCCGGGGAACAGTACTGGCGGCTTCCGATTTTCCCGGAATATGAGGACCTTATTAAGAGTGCGATCGCCGATATCCGGAATCTGGGCGAAAATTACTGCGGCACCATCTCCGCCGGTTTATTTATTAAAGCGTTTGCACAGGACCTGCCGTGGATTCATCTCGATATCGCCGGTACGGCCTGGGTGGATAAGCCGGTCTTTGAACATCAGGCGGTCGGCGCAACCGGCGCGGGCGTAACCACCCTGTACGACATGCTTGAAGGAGCGAACCGCCGGAGCGGAAAATCGGATTAAAGGAGTTGCTGCAAGTGGACAGTTCAGGGGCCAGGCTCGATAAATTTCTTATGCGGAAATCAAACCGGAAACTCGTTTTCTCGGCTATTCACAGAAAAGGCTTCCTATCGCGTGTGCAGATTGCCAATTTAACGCATATGAGCCTGATGACGGTGGGGCGTATTGTGGACGAACTGGTCAACATCGGGATTGTTGTTGAGGAAGACAGCAGCGATACGACGGCAACCGTCGGCAGAAGGCCAAAGCTTCTTCATGTGGCTTCCGACCATTTTCTGAGCGTCGGCGTTGAAATCGACCGCGACGGAATTTACGCCGGAATCATCAACCTTCAGGGGAAGGTTTTAAAGAAACTGGAATATAAGGACAATTACAGCGGAGAATCTGCGGAAACGGTTTTGAAAAAAGTCAGTGAAATCATCAAGCAGATTCTTTCGGAAAATCCGGAGCTTCCGGTCATTCACGCGGTTGGGGTTGCCTGCCCAGGGCTGATCGACGACGGTGTAATCCGGTTTTCCTCCCAGATGAAATGGAAGGATGTCCCGGCGGTGGATATTCTGCGGGAATATACCGGAATAAACGATATCTTTCTCGACAATGAAGTCAAGGCCCACGGCATGGCCGAGGATATGTTCGGCCTTGCAAAGGGGTATAAAAGCAGCGTGGTTCTTACGATGGGTTCCGGAATCGGTTCTTCCGTCCTGATTAATCACAAGCTTTACCGCGGAAGGCTGAACATGGCGGGCGAAATCGGGCATATCTGCATTAACCCGTACGGAAACATGTGCGAATGCGGAAAACGCGGCTGCCTGCAAACCTATATGGCGGACTGGGCGATCCTTCGGGAAGCCCGCATGGTGCAGGAGGATATTACCATTGACGGCGTATTTCAGGCTTACAGCGAGGGGAAGGCCTGGGCGGTGGATTTAATCGGCCGTGTCATGGAATACCTGTCCATCACGATCAGCATCCTTGCGAGTACCTATTCGCCGGATATTATCATTCTCTGCGGCCGGCTGATTGAAGACCACGAGGTGTTTCGGAATCTGGTTGAAAAGCAGTATCGGAATGCGACGAAAGATTATATGCTGGATCCTTTCCACGTCCGGGTTTCAGATTTAGGCTCCGACGGCACGGTTGTGGGCGCGGGTACGCTGGCGTATTACAATATGCTTGACAAAATCTTATAAATTTGGATAAAGAGAGCGCCGACGCATATCGCGTCGGCGCTTAGCTTGTTGCCAGAAAATGGAATTTATACGCGCTCATTTCTTATCGGTTAAACCCAGCATATAATCTATGCTTACCCTATAATATTTCGAAAGAGTAATTAGATAACAGAGCTTAATTTCTCTTGCACCGGTTTCATATAAGCTGTATTGTTGTTGTGATATTTTTAAAAGATCGGCAATTTCTTTTTGTCCTTTTTCTGCTTTTTCCCTTAGTTCTTTCAGTCTAGGCAAGTACAATTTTCATCCACCTCAGGCTTACCTTTTATCGGTTAAACCCAACAGATAATCTGTTGAGACATGAAAATATCTGGCAAGCGCAATTAATGTGTCTAAAGTCGGTTCATATCTTCCGGTTTCGTAAAAGGATATGCTCCTTTGGTCAACGTGTACGGCGTCGGCCAACTGTGTTTGGTTTATGTCCGCATCTTCGCGTAAAGCACGCAGTCTTTCTTTAAATGTCATTACGCTCTGGCTCCATATTAATGTATTAATTTAAACAAATAAATCATCGAATGAGATATTAAATATTTCCTTCAATGCTTTGATTTCATGGGAATAAAGGTGACGCTGACCCACTTCTATTTTTGCCAAAGTACCTCTTGGAATATCGCAGCCTGCTATTTGTAATTTAGCGGAAAGTATTTCCTGTGTCCAGCCTTTCTTTTTCCTTATTGTGCGGATGTTTTTTCCCATCTGTTTATCATAGTTGAAGTCCATTCCAATTCACACCTCTTGCACTAAAATAAGAGCAATTATAAATTGATAATAGTGCGTATTTATGCTATAATTGCACTTGAATAGGTGCAAAATGCATTCAGAGGGGAAAAAGATGCCGAATTATCAAGAAATGTACTGCGTTTTGTTTCGGGAAGTGACAAGGGTAATTGAGCAATTGCAGGCCGTACAGCAGGAAACGGAGGAGTTGTATATGGATTCCGGGGAAGCGCCCGTCATGCTGATAAAACAGGAGGGGGATTTACATAAAAGTGCTTCGGAACAAGACGGCACATACAACCGGCAGCCGCGTCAATAAGACGCGGCTGCCGGTTCACTGCTTAATTTCCAATTCTATTTTCAGCCATCGGGGTAAATTTCGTGGATTTTTTCGGCGAGAATCTCCGCCATCCGGCGGTGACCCTGCGGGGTGTAGTGCATGCCGTCCTCGCGGCCGACTTCGACCGTCTGCCCCGGATTCAGAAAGAAGATTCCGTTCCGGCGCGCAGCCCGCTGATATTCTTCCGCTAAAAGGAAGCTGTTTTCGATTCCGTCGCCGAACATCATCCGCCAATCGCCTTTGCCGATGTCCTGAATGGGTACCGGTGCAACCAAAAGCACCTGCGGGGCGGCCCCGCCCACACCGGCATCCGATTTTAAAATCGTTTTTACCAGGTTTTCCATTCCATACGCAATGTCGCAAACGGGGAGGGAGAAGCGCCTTTTCAAATCGTTTGTCCCCAGCATGATAACGACCACATCCAGCGGTTTATGGCTGTCGAGGCAGGGAAGAAGATAGGTCTTCCCGTTTTTAAATTCCTCGATTGGGTCGTCCCAAACGGTGGTTCTGCCGCCCAGGCCTTCTTCAATTACATACCATTCGCTTCCGAGAAGCTTTTGCAGAACGCCTGTCCAGCGCACGTCCCTCGGGTATCTTCCGGTCATTCCGGGAGTCAGCCCGTACGTATTGGAATCTCCGTAACAAAGAACGCTTCTCAATCCGCTTTCCCTCCCGCCCGTCTGTCCTCTATTTATTCCAATGTTTCTTTACAATTTCAAACATCGCGTCCCATTTTTCTTCCATGTCCTTAACCAGTTTAAACTGGGTGCGGGCGCGGTCCAGATTCTGGTCGGGACGATCCGTCTTAAAGTAGACGTCGCCCGCGAGATAATCCGTGAGGAAACGGATGCCGCATTCCAGCGTGAGCATCTTTGCGCCGACGGGCAGATTGTCGATTTCCGCGTCGGTCAGCACGGTTCCGGCAACTTCCAGATATCCCTTTGTATAGGCTTCAAAAAGGTCAAGATCGAAATGAACCTTGGACAAATCCGGTTCGTCCTCCGCCGCCGTGCTGGCGCCGAAACGGATGGAGTCGCCGAAATCGTTCAGCGAAAGGCCCGGCATAACGGTGTCAAGGTCGATTACGCAGATTCCAAGACCGGTATCCGCGTCGATCAGCACATTGTTCAGCTTGGTATCGTTATGGGTTACGCGTAAAGGAAGCTTTCCCTGTGCCTGCAAATCCACCAGAGTATGGGTGAACTCCTCGCGCTCCATGACAAAGTCGATTTCTTTTTGAACCCCGGCGGCGCGCCCTTTTCCATCCGCCTTCAGCGCTTCCTTAAACTGAAAGATGCGGTTGGGGGTGTTGTGGAAGAGCGGGATGGTTTCGTGGAGCGTTTCAGCCGGGTACCCCGCCAGCAAAAGCTGGAACCGCCCGAAAGAGCGGGCGGACTCATAGAAGTCCTCTTTGTTTCTGGTCTGCTGAAGCGTGACGGTGTTCTCAATAAACAGGTAGGCACGCCAGAAACCGCCGTCTCCATCCTCGAAATAATAGGAGCCGTCCTCGGTGGGGATCAGATTCAGCGTTTCGCGCTTCGGGTCTCCGCCCGCTTTTTCGATCGCGTTGTAAAGATAACGCGTAACGCTTACCACGTTTTCCATTAATTCCACCGGATCGCAGAATACATTTGTGTTAATTCTTTGAAGGATGTAACGGTTTACGCGTTCCTCCATTTGAAAAACGACGGAATAGGTGTCGTTGATATGGCCGCTTCCGTAGGGGAGCAGGCCGACAAACTGGCCCTCAAATTGAAATTTTTTCACAATCGAAGGCAAAAGTTCCTGGTTTACCGGTTTCATTCCCTACCCTCCCAAAGTTTGGCGGGATAAATTCCCTGTTTTCTCATTCTGCGGATAGCCTCTACGACGACCGGCTTATCTTTCCGGTACGTTACGCCGTACCATTTGTCGGGCGAGTTTAAGACCTTAACGGTTGCCTTTTTGCCGATCAGCAGCTCATCCACTACGGTGGGGAGGAAAAACTCGGCTTTCTTGGGATTTTCCTTTAAAGCCCGGTCCAGAAACGCGGGGAAGCGCGCGGAAATTTCATCCAGAATCCCTTCGGAAAATCCCCACAGGTTCATGGAAACGGTGCTGCCCTCGGGAATGGTTACCCAGGTTTTGCCGTCGTCTTCCGTGTACTGCGCCAGACCGCCGCGTTTTTCGATATGGGTGCGCTCGTGGATATCCGTAAGGAATCCGTCCGGGGAAGTAACGCAGACGCCGCGCGCCACATGGCCGTTATCGGTCAGGGTGTTTTCCAGCGTATAGCCCACCATGGCGTAGCGGTAATATTTATCGTCTTGGCTGTGAAGCAAATAGTTGTAAATGAGCGCAAAAGCGTCGCGGCCGTAGTAGTCGTCCGCATTGATTACGGCAAACGGCGCGTCGATCAGCCCTTTGCAGCAAAGGACGGCATGCGCGGTTCCCCACGGTTTGGCGCGGCCTTCCGGCACGCTGTAGCCCTCCGGCAGGACGTCAACTTCCTGATAAGCGTATTTTACGTCCATGATTTTGGACATCCGGTCGCCGATGATCTCTTTAAAATCCGCTTCAATGGACTTTTTTATAATAAAGACCGCTTTTTTAAAACCGGCTTTCACCGCGTCAAAAAGGGAAAAATCAATGATGATTTCTCCGTTGTCCCCTACGGGATCAATCTGTTTTGGCCCGCCGTATCTGCTCCCCATTCCCGCGGCCATTACAACGAGTACAGGTTCTTTCATTTCGCATTACTCCTTTTTGATCGGTTTTTTCTTGTCTCTATGCCATTATTGTAGTCGAACATACTTTATAAATAAATGTCTTTTTATTCACAATTTTTGCACAATAAATGATTTTTGTATAAAATTTCTATTTTCTGTTATGCAAACAGAAAAATACCGGTCAATTTGAATGGCAGAGGAAAAACAGGTTTCAGCGGCGTTTTCTTACAGTGTAATGAAATATAAGAAATACACTTTTATCCTATGCGCTTTTCTCCTTGCATTTGCATGGTCGGTCGTTTTATATAAGAAGCAATGAATCAATACATCCGGTAATAAAAAACTCCCGTCCGTATCAACGGACGGGAGTTAAGCTTGATCAGTCAAAATGCGGCAGGCGGCCTTTCTGGTTGTCGGTTACCAGCTTCACGGAGGAAGAATATTCCGAGGGGGTCATGCCGGTTACTTTTTTAAAATGGCGGGAAAAATAATGAATGGACGAATACCCAAGCTCATTGGCGATTTCGGTGAAATTCTTGGTTCCTTCCCGAATATACTGTTTTGCAAAATCCACTTTCATGCGGCCGAAGTATTCCATCACGCCGCCGCCGGTCTTTTCGCGGAAAACCTTCTGCAAAAAGGAACAGCCGCACATGTTGTCCCGGCAAACGTCATTCAGAGTCACTTTATTCTGGATATTCTGATTCAGATAGGCCACGATCCGCGCAAACGTATCCTGTTCCGCCTTTTCCCGTATGGAAGACGACACCCGTTCCTCGCCGGTGCCGCCGGTGCGGATCAGGTTAATTAAAATCAGCTCCAGACAGTCCCGGATGATCTGCTCCGCGGCAAAATCACCCTCTCCGCTGCGTTCCAGCATCTTTGTGTCGGGGTCGTCCAGCGGGGAGGAAAAGACGATGGCCGCTTCCTCGATCAACTGTCCCAGCAGGCTGCGTTCGGTATCGCCCACCCGGAGAATCCGGTTGTCAAAAAAATGCATGGCGGGGGAATTGCTCTTGAAAGTGATCACGATCAGATTGGGCGCGACGATGCCATTTGCGCTCAGGCTGTGAAATTCAAACGGCTTGTGGAAGATGATGTCGCCTTTTTTCAGCACATAATTGTTTTCCCCGGCGGTAACGTCCACCTGTCCTTTATCGACATACAAAAATTCCCAGAAGTCATGGGTTTCTCCCGGAAAATAAAAATTACTGGTATATTCAAAATAATGAACGGTCATCAGTTCATCGATGACGATATCCGATTTTAGTTTCGTGCCAACGAATTGTGTCATTTTATCCGCTCCTTACCCGCGCCGGGAAAGCGCAATGCACCTCGCGTTTTCATTTCTGTAATGAAATGTTTATCATTTTTATTATACCTTTCTTTTACCAAATTTATAATACAAATTAGGAATTATAAAACACGTTTGTCATTTTGCGTATAAAATTTATACAATTCCGCACGCGGATTTAAAGTAGGCGCTGTATCGGTAGGAAAGGGCGGAATTTTGTTTTGTTTGCTGCTTTCTTGCGTTTTCAATAAAATCAGATTGTGCAAGTTTTATGGATTGTGCAAATTTTATGCTAAAAATTCTAAATCAATATTGTCTTAAAGACCGTAAAATAAAAGCATTGAACAGCGAATTGGATAAAAAAGAAACGCGATCATCCAGTTTATTGGTCAATATGTAATTTGGTTGAGAATCTTTAAAAATTTATACAATGTAGGAGGTTTGAAAATGAAAAAGAAGTTATGTTCTCTTATGGCGGTTTTACTGACCTGCGCCATGATTCTCGGAGGCTGCGGGGGCGGTGCCGCGGAATCCAAAGCGGCCGCTTCCGGCGGTGAATCCAAAAGCGACGCAAAGAGCGACGTTACCCTGACGTATTACTCCATGTGGAATGAAACCGAGCCGCAGGGGCAAACGATTTCCGAGGCGGTTGCAGCGTTCAAAGAAAAGACGGGCATTACCGTTGACGTCAACTGGCAGGGCCGCGATATCCGCAAAACGCTCCAGCCTGCACTGGACGGCGGACAGCAAATCGATATTTTCGATGAAGACGTGGAACGCGTAAATAAAACATGGGGCAAATACCTGCTGGATGTTGAAGATCTGGCAAAGAAATCCTATGACACAACAAACGGAAAACCGTTAACCGATGTCATTAACAAGCAGCTGGTTGAACTGGCCCGCTCCCTGGGGCCGGACGGCAAGCTTTCCACCATTCCTTATCAGCCTTCCAGCTTTATGGTGATGTACAATAAGGACATCTTCAAGGCCGCCGGGATTACCGCAGCCCCGAAGACCTGGGAAGAGTGGCTCGCCGACTGCGCGAAGATCAAGGCCGCGGGCAAGACCCCGATTACGGTGGACGACGCTTACATGGCTTCCCTCTTCGGCTATCATATGGGCCGTCTGATCGGCAAGGACAAGACGCTTGCCATGGTGAACAACAAAAAGATCGACGATCCGGCAGTCCTGACCTTTGGACAGCAGTGGCAGGAAATGTACCAGAAGGGCTATATTTCCAAGAATGCGGCGGGCAACATTTATCCGGCCGGCCAGCAGGAAGTTGCAAGCGGAAATGTCGCTATGTATTTGAATGGAACATGGCTCCCGAATGAAATCAAAAATTCCGCACCGGCGGACTTTAACTGGGGCAGCTTTGCTTACCCGGCCATCGGCAAGGACGGCGACGGAACGAATGCCAACCAGTACGGCGCGCAGTGCTTCGGTATCAACAAGAATACAAAGCATGCGGAGGAAGCCTTTAAATTTATCGTGTTCATGACCACAGGCGAATGGGACACCAAGCTTGCCGAAAACTCCATCGGCGTTCCGATGGCGAACGACGCCACATGGCCGAAGCAGCTTACGGAAGCAAAAGAGGTGTTTAGCGCAACCACAATCCGTTATCCGTGGGCCGTCGGTATGGAAGACGTAGCGGATATCAATGCGAAGATCAAGACAAACTTTGCCCTCCTTGTCAGCGGGAAGCTGGACGCGAAGGGCTTCGCAGATGCAATGAAGAAATAATCATTTTCAGCAGCGAAAGGGCGGCATCGTGTTTACGCACTGCTGCCCTTTCGTTTATGGTAATCGCGGGGAGGTTCTTATGAAAACAAAAAACAAGTCAATGATCATCTTTTTCCTTGCTCCCTCGTTAATTCTGTACTTGGCGATATTCCTGTATCCTACGGTCAGAACCATCGTTATGAGCTTTTTCAAGGTTGAGGGCGTAACGGATTCTATTTCCCAATGGAAGTTTAACGGCTTCGGCAATTTCCAGACGCTTTTCAATACCCCTTTGTTTATGAGTTCCCTGCATAACATCGCCATGATCTGGCTGGTGGGCGGCATCGGCGTTATGCTGGTATCCCTGCTGTTCGGCGTAATCCTCACAAGCGGTGTTCACGGGAAAAGCTTTTTTCGTTCCGTAATCTATCTTCCGAACGTCATTTCGGCGGTAGCCATGGGAACGATGTGGATTAACTATGTATATAATCCGGATTTCGGCCTGTTCAGCTCCGTCTTAAAGGGCATCGGCCTGAGCGGTCAGGCAAATACGCAGTGGACGGGGCCGGAAATGGTCTTCTGGAGCATGCTCATCGCCTACTGTTTCGGTATGGTCGGTTATCATATGCTGATCTGGATGAGCGGGATTGAACGAATTCCGGTTGACTATTACGAGGCGGCAACCATTGAAGGCGCGAATGTGTTCCAGCGCTTCTCTCGAATTACGCTCCCCCTTCTGAAGGGCGTCTGCCGCACCAATATCGTTCTGTGGACCGTCAGCACCATGGCCTTCTTCGTTTGGAGCCAGTTGTTTTCACCGGTCAACCTGAGCGCAAGCACCGTTACGCCGATGTCCTACATGTATGAACTGGTATTCGGCGCGAGCAATTCGGCAGTTACTGTGCGTGACTCCGGCGCGGGCGCGGCAATCGGCGTCATTCTGACACTTGTTGTTGTAGCCGTATTTATGATTTCACAGCTAATCGTCAAAAATGACGACGTAGAACTTTAAGGGAGGGACGAAGCTATGACGAAGAAGACGAAAGAGAAAATCAATTGGAAAAAGGAAATGGCTCTCGCCCCGGGATATATCATCGTCGGTATCTGGGTCATTTTTACCTTTGTTCTGATTGGCTGGATTATTTTGGCGTCGTTCTCTACCACAAGAGAGATTTTCGACGGCCACATCTTCAAGTTTGCAACCGGACTGCATCCGGAAAACTATGTAAAGGCGTGGAAAACGCAGAAGGTTTCCAGCTACTTCATGAACTCCCTCCTTTATACAATGATCTCCTGCACAGTGGTCATTATCCTCGGCGCACCGGCCGCCTATGTACTCAGCCGCTTTAAATTCCGCGGGAATACCCTGATTCAGAATCTGTTTGCAACGGCGCTGGGAATTCCGGCGATCATGATTATCATGCCGCTGTTCTCCCTTTTCAGCCAGTTACATATGAACCAGTCCAAGGGGCTTATCATTTTCCTTTATATCGCGATCAACCTTCCGTTCACCATTTTCTTTTTGAATACGTTCTTCCGGAACCTTTCGGTTACCTTCGAAGAGGCGGCGGCCATCGACGGCTGCTCCCCGATGAAAACATTCTGGAAGATTATGCTTCCGCTGGCGCAGCCCGGAATCATTACCGTTACCATTTTTAACTTTATAACGATCTGGAATGAATATTTCATTTCGCTTATCTTTGCCAATACCGCAAAGACCCGGCCGGTAGCGGTCGGCTTGTATTCCATGATTCAGTCCATGCGCTACACGGGCGACTGGGGCGGAATGTTTGCCGCCGTCGTTATCGTGTTCCTGCCGACGTTCGTCCTTTATATTTTCCTTTCCGAGAAGATTATTGCCGGCGTAACGGGCGGCGCGATCAAGGGATGACTGCCGAATAAACGAATGGGAGACGTTTCAATTGAAAATTTACTGTTCTGCATTGAAAATACCGGGCGCTGTTCTGGAAAACGGAAACCCGCTGCCGCGCTTTCGCGACCGCGAACAGAATCAAACGCTCGTCGACGCGGGGCTTTTGGAAAATGAACGCAGGGGATTCGGCTATCAGACCGGTTTCCGGGAACTGCCCTATTTGGTGCAGGAGGATTATCACAGGGATTTAAAGGAGCGGAAGCTCACCACCGTCGTTCTGGAAAATGATTTTCTCCGCGCGGAATTCCTCGCCGATTACGGCGGTCGGCTGTGGTCGCTCTTTGATAAAAAGGCCGGGCGCGAACTCCTTTTTACCAACCCGGTATTCCGCATTGCCAATCTGGCTATCCGCAACGCGTGGTTTTCCGGAGGAATCGAGTGGAATCTGGGGCAGTTCGGGCATACCTGCCTTACCTGCGAGCCTGTGTTTTTTGCGCGCTGTACGGATTCGGACGGAACGCCGTTTCTGCGTATGTACGAGTATGAACGCCAGAAATGCTTTTTCCTTCAGATCGATTTTCATCTGCCGGACGATTCCGCCTGCCTTTTCGCGCATGTAAAGATTTTCAACAGCAAAGAGGAAAGCGTACCGCTTTACTGGTGGACGAATATCGCGGTGCGCGAGGACCGCAATGTACGCGTATATTCCGGAAGCGATGGGGTAATCGGCATCAAGCCGGAAACGATGGGCTCCCAGTGCGTTCACGGATTCGGACACGATACCATGCCGTTTTTAAAAACCCTGAACGGCAAGGACGGAAGCTACCCCCAGAACCTTCCTTACTCCAATGAATACTTTTTCCAGAACCGGCCGCTTTTCGCCGACGCATGGGAAGCGGCGGCGTATAATGACGGAACCGCTTTTTGGGAGCGCTCCACACCGACGCTGCGCTACCGCAAAATGTTCTGCTGGGGAATCCAGCGCGGCGGACAGCACTGGAAAGACTTCCTTTCTCTGGACGGGCAGGGCGATTACCTTGAAATTCAGGCGGGACTTTCGCCGACCCAGGTGCACGGGGAAGATCTTGAACCCAAAGGCTGCGTACGCTTTACGCAGGCGTTCGGCGGCATGAATGTTGACCCGAGCCGTGCTTTTACGGGCTGGGAACAGTCCAAAGCGTATCTTTACGATCTTGTGGAAAGCCGCCTGAGCGAAGAGGAATTGCGGCGGGCTGACAGCCGTTTTGAAAGTGCGGAAGACGCCGTACCGGATGAAATCCTGCATTTCGGCAGCGGATGGGGTGCGCTGGAAGCTGCGCGCGACCCGCAAATCGTACCGAAAGGACTGGTTTTTCCGAAGGAAACCATGGGCGAAATGCAAAAGCCCTGGCTTGTGCTGCTGCAAACCGGCAGGATGCCCGACCCGGAGCCGAACAGCCTGCCCGCTTCGTGGATGACCGATTCCCGCTGGGCGGAGCTTTTAGCGCAATCCCTTGAAAAAGCGGAAAACCGCAGCGCGGCCGCATGGCTGCATCTGGGCCTGATGCTTTACGAAAGCGGAAAGTGGAAAGAAGGCGTGGCGGCGATGGAGCAGTCGTTGAAACTGCGCCCCACCGCAATCTGCTGCCGGAACCTTGCGAGCGCCGCGGCGCAGGGAAAGGACTGGGAAACCGCCTGTGATTTCATGGAAAAAGCGCTCTCGCTCGGGGGCGCGGAGCAGTCCGCGGTTTTCGCGCAGGATGCAATCGACATTTTCACAAAAGCAGGGTGCTTCGAGCGCGCGTGGGATTGTTACCGAAACCTTCCCCAAGCGTTGAAAGCCGTTGAACGGGTGCGGCTGAACACCGTGCAGGCCGCGTTTGAACTGCGGAAATGGGACTTTCTGGAGGAGCAGTTTGCAAGTGACTTCGCCGTTCTGCGCGAGGGCGAAACCATGCTGTTGGATACGTGGTTCAATGTGCAGGCGGTGCGTTTGGCAGAAGAGAGAGGGGGGCCGGACTGGCACACCCTTCTGGACGAGGTAAAGGAAACGCGCAATCCGCCGTACAATCTGGATTTCCGCATGACAATTTCTTCCCGCTGAATGATAAAATAAATGAGCCGTCGCATGGTAGAAACCGTGCGGCGGCTTTGCTGTTGCATCAAGGCATCAGCGGCGGTATCAGAGGGACGGCGAACGGGGATACGTCATACAGCTTTTTTTGCGTAATCGGAAAGCCGCAAGGTTCACGCGGAGCGGCAGGGTAAGAAGGTGCCTTTCGGCGGACGGAGCATGGGCTTTCGGGCGGGGATCGATTACATAATTGATACTGTTCATTTTGGTCAGAAAATGCTATAATGAATAATCGACTAGAAAACGAAAAGGCGTGGTGAAATGAAGCTGAAAGCTGTAGCAATGGCGCTTGTGCTCGCGCTGACGTTATCGGGCTGCTCGTTTGTGGGCCTGGACGCGCAGACGCTGATGCGTCCGCCGAAGCCGACCGGCGAAAAAGCGGATATTCACGCGCTGCTGGAAAGCAAGACCGACGGGAAGATGACGCTGAAATACCCGCGCAGCGGGGATTACCGTTCAGCAATCATTACGCACGACGTCTGCGGAGATAAAAACGACGAGGCCATGGCGATTTTTCAAAAGGGCGACGAAACCTCCGGCACCGATCTTATGTTTATGAAGAAGGACGGCAAATGGACCGACATGGGCTTTTTCAACAACCCGGCGGCCCAGGTGGACAAAGTCTGCTTCGGCGACGTGACCGGCGACGGCAAGGACGATGTCATCGTCGGATGGGGAAACAGCCTGAATAATACAAGCACCATCTGCGTGTATTACTATAAAAACGGAAAGATGAACGAACTGAAGATCGACCA
This sequence comes from Caproiciproducens galactitolivorans, assembly GCF_026672255.1. Taxonomy (GTDB): domain Bacteria; phylum Bacillota; class Clostridia; order Oscillospirales; family Acutalibacteraceae; genus Caproiciproducens; species Caproiciproducens galactitolivorans_A. The sequence goes on from NZ_JAPOHA010000005.1 coordinate 85,003, forward strand.
GACGTATACCGAGCTGGCGGTTATGGACTTTGACGGGGACGGCAAGGACGAAATTTTTACCGCGAGCGTCAGCGTGGGCGACCAGCCCGCGCTTGCCCGCCTGCTCCGAATCAAGGACGGAGACGTGGAGATCATGGGCTCCTGCCGGATGGACAGCGGGGTCACCAAATACGCGTCCGCCCAGACCGGCCTGATCAACGAAAAGCAGAACGGCATCGTACTGGACGGGATGAAAAGCGCGAATACGCTTGTTACGGAGATGCTTTACTGGGATAAAACAGCCAAGGCTTTAAAATCGCCTTTCTTCGATTCCCGGACGAAAACAGCCAATTACACCGTGCGGAACACTTCCGTCGTATCGAAGGATATCAACAATGATAAAATTATAGAGGTGCCGATGGTCAGCCTGATGCCGGGCTACAACGACCAGGCGAATAACGATTCCGCCTATATTACGGACTGGAACCGCTACGATACGCAGACCGGCGCGCTTGTGCGTGTTATGAGCATGGCGCTTGATTACTCCGACGGGTACTGGTTTTTAATACCGGACATGTGGCGCGGCAGGATTACGACCAAGGCGGATACGGCAACGCGTACGGTTACGTTCTACGAGTGGAAGGCGGACAAAAAGAAAGTAACGGGAACGATAGGCGACGCGCTTTTGAAAATACAGGTGTTCTCTGAAAGCGAATGGGACGGCGGGGAAGAGGCTCCCGGCTTTTATGAGCTTATGGAATCGAATAACATGATCTTTGCGGCGTGTTCTCCCTCGCCGGACAATCCGCTTTCTTTAAGCGGAAGCGATGTGAAGAACAGCTTTAAACTGATGAATCAGGAATAATTTTGGATAAACGGAGGGGCAGGTATGAAAAACATCCTTGTTGCCGAAGATGAACAGGCAATACGCGAATTTGTTGTGATTAATCTGAAACGCGCGGGTTACAACACGTTCGAAGCGACCAACGGGGAAGAAGCGCTGGAAGTGTATGAACGGGAGGACGGAAATATTGACGTTGCCGTGCTGGACATCATGATGCCGGGGAAGTACGACGGCCTTGCCGTATGCAAGGAACTCCGGCAGAAAAGCGGCTCGATCGGAATTATCCTTCTTACCGCGCGCACGCAGGAGATGGATAAGGTCAGCGGGCTGATGATGGGCGCCGACGATTACGTTACAAAGCCGTTCAGCCCCAGCGAACTGGTTGCCCGGGTGGACGCGGTGTACCGCCGGGTTGCGCTGGAGCAGATGCGCAATGAAAATAATTTCAAGGAGGAAATCCGTTCCGGCGAATTCGCTTTAAACCTTAGGAGCCGCACGCTGCTGAAAAAGGGCGTGCCGGTGGAACTGACGCAGGTGGAATTCCAGATCATGGAATATTTCTTTTCCAATCCGGGTACCGCGCTTGACCGCACGGAAATCCTGAAGCATGTCTGGGGCGACGCGTATTTCGGCGAGGAAAAAATCGTGGATGTGAACATCCGCCGGCTCCGCATGAAGGTGGAGGATGAGCCGTCGAACCCGAAGCATATTGTTACGGTTTGGGGACTCGGCTATAAGTGGGAAGCCTGACCCGCGGAATTGAAAAGGAAGGAAGGGAAAGAGTATGAAGGCAACCGGCATAACGAAGCGCTGGCTTTTAAACAGCCTCGGCGTCATCCTGTTTATCCTGGTTACACTGATTCTTACCCTTTCCTATGTGATACGCGACTATGTTTACAGCGGGATACAGACGGCGCTGAGCAGCCGTTCCGACGAGCTGACCAACGTATTCGCCGATTATGGGCGCAAATCCCCCAGCGAATTCAGCACAGCCGCCCGCAATTATGTGGAAAACTTTCCGAATAAGGAAAGCATGGAGCTGATGGTGTTCAATTCCAACGGGAAAATCATCATAACCTCCGTCGGCTTCGCTCCGGACGAAAGCCAGCCGATGCCGGATTACCACCAGGCGCTGACCAGTTCCAACGGATACGGCACCTGGACGGGGCAGCTGACCAGCGGGGAAAAGGTGATCGCCGTTACGCGTGTCATGCGCAATAACCGCGGGAACTTCGTCGGTGCAATCCGTTACGTGTCTTCCCTTCAAGAAGCCGACAAACAGGTGTTTTTAATCAGCGGCACGCTGATTCTGGCCGGGCTTCTGATTATCCTTTTCGTCATTATCTCCAGCTATTATTTCATGAATTCCATTATTACCCCGATTAAGGAAATCGGCGCAACCGCCAAGCGGATCGCGCAGGGCGATTTTAAAGCGCGCATCCAGAAAGTAAACGATGACGAAATCGGGCAGCTCTGTGATAACATCAACGATATGGCGGACGAACTGGGAGCCGCCGAAAAAATGAAAAACGATTTTATTTCTTCCGTTTCGCACGAGCTGCGCACTCCGCTCACCGCCATCAAGGGCTGGGCGGAAACCATGCAGGGCGGCGAAAACGACAGGGAAACCATTGAGCGCGGAATGGGGATTATTATCCGCGAATCCGAGCGCCTTTCCGGCATTGTGGAGGAGCTTCTCGACTTTTCCCGCATGCAGAGCGGCCGCATGACGCTGACCATGGACAAGATCGATATTCTTGCCGAACTGGGCGAAGCCGTGTATATGTTCAGCGAGCGCGCCAAAATGGAGAATAAGTTCCTTCTTTACGAGGAGCCCGCCATGCTCTCGCCGGTTCTGGGCGATATCAACCGACTGCGGCAGGTATTCGTCAATATTATCGACAATGCCTTGAAATATACCGATGAGGGCGGGACGATCAACGTTACCGCCGCGGAAACGGGCGGCTTTATCCGCGTGGTGATCAGCGACAACGGCTGCGGAATTCCGGCGGAGCACCTGCCGAAAGTCAAGCGGAAATTCTACAAGGCCAATCAGACCGTCCGCGGCTCGGGAATCGGCCTTGCGCTTGCCGACGAAATTATGAAGCTCCATTCCGGCAGCCTGGAAATCGAGAGCCGCGAGAATGTCGGAACCGCTGTAACCATTTTTATCCCAACCTTAAAACAACTGGAAGACAACCCCGAAAATGAAGCAGAGAACGAAGAAAGGAACTCCGAAAAGAATGGCTAGAGAAAAAACAAAATGCATCACGTCCATCGGTGGGCAGGCGCTGATCGAAGGAATCCTGATGCGCGGGCCCAAGAAGACAGAAATCGCCGTACGGCTGAGCGACGGCAGCATTTCCCTTGAGGATATGAATACGGAATTTGTAAAGAACAAGTACCCCATCCTCCGCCTGCCGCTGCTTCGCGGCATTGCGGCGATGGTCGATTCGCTTACCATGGGCTATAAAGCCCTTTCCCTTTCCGTTGAAAAGGCGGGCATCGAGGAGGACGCGGAGCCATCCAAATTTGACAAATGGGTGGAAAAAACCTTCGGCGATAAAATGATGAACGCAATTATGGTAGCAAGCACGGTTCTGGGTGTTCTGCTGGCGGTCGTTCTGTTCTTCATGCTTCCCACCTTTCTCTTTAATCTTATCCGCGACTATGCCGCCGGCCCCGGCTTTGCGCCGTGGCGTTCCATCGTGGAAGGCGTTATGCGCATCGCCATCTTTATCCTTTACATTTATTTTTGCTCCCGCATGCCGGAAATCCACCGTCTTTTCCAGTATCACGGAGCCGAACATAAAACCATTTTCTGCTACGAAAACAACGAGGAGCTCACCGTGGAAAACGTGCGCCGCCACGGCCGGTTTCATCCGCGCTGCGGCACCAGCTTTCTGGTTATTATGCTGATTCTGGGGATTATTGTGGGCTTCTTTATCCCGTTCGGCAACCCGTTGGTCCGGACAATTGTAAAAATCCTGTGCATCCCGCTGATCATGGGAATCGGATATGAATTTATCCGGCTCTGCGGGCGCTGCGACAACACCGCGACCCGCATTATCGCCGCGCCGGGGCTTTGGATGCAGCGCATCACCACGCAGGAGCCCGACGACAGCATGATCGAGGTTGCCATTGCCGCCATGAAGCAGGTCATTCCGGAAAATGGCGAGGATAAAATCAATATCACTTGAAAAGCGGTGTGGACGTTGACTTTGGCAGAAACCTACCGTAAGGGCAAAAGCGCGCTGGCGGCTGCCGGGAACGAAAGCCCCGCGTTTGATGCGGCCTGCCTGTTCCAAAAGGTGTTCGGCTATAACCGGCAGGAGCTGGCGGTTCACGACGGTGAACCGGCGCAGGAACCAAAAATCGGGGAATATACCGCGCTGATTGAAGAACGCGCGCAAGGCAGGCCCCTTCAGTATATCCTCGGCAAATGGCCGTTTATGGAGCTGGAGCTTTTGGTCGGGGAGGGCGTTCTGATTCCGCGCGAGGAAACGGAGCTTTTGGTGCGCACGGCGGCGGAGCTTTTGAAGGGAAAGGAAAATCCGGAAATCCTTGATCTTTGCTCCGGTACGGGCGCGGTCGCGCTCGGCCTTGCCTCTTTGTTTCCCAATGCGCCAATCTGCGCCGCGGAACTTTACGACGGCGCATTTTCCTATCTGCAAAAAAATATTATAGAAACAGGGTTCCGGAACGTAAAACCCGTCCGTTTGGATGTTCTGCATCCGGGAACGGAGGAATTTCCTCCTTTGGACTGCATCGTTTCCAACCCGCCCTATGTTACAGCCGATGAAATGAAGACTTTGCAGGCGGAAGTGAAGCATGAGCCGCGCACAGCGCTGGAAGGCGGCGCGGACGGCCTTGTTTTTTACCGCGCAATCGCGGATTTGTGGCTGCCGAAGCTAAAGCCCGGCGGCATTGCGGCGGTCGAGGTCGGAGACAAGCAGGCGGCGAAGGTTGCGTCCTTTTTTCGGGACGCCGGACTCGGACAGATACGGGTGGAAAAGGACTTTAACGGCATTGACCGCGTGGTAGCCGGAGTACGGGAAAAGGATTAAACGTACGTTCGAGATTATCCGTTCGTATATTGCTTTTCGTTTGGAGATACGGTATAATTTTAAGATAGAAACAGCAAATTTGAGGCCGGAAATCTTAGGATGCAAGGCCTGTCATAAACCGGAGGACGATATGGCGACTGATAAGAACAAGGCGCTGGAAACGGCGCTCGCGAACATTGAAAAACAATTCGGCAAAGGCGCGGTGATGCGTCTCGGCCAGAATGAGGCAATGCATGTGGAGGCAATTCCAACCGGTTCGCTGTCGCTTGATCTGGCGCTGGGAATCGGCGGGCTTCCGCGCGGAAGAATCGCCGAGATTTACGGGCCGGAAAGTTCCGGTAAAACCACGCTTGCCCTGCACTGCATTGCGCAGGGGCAGAAAAACGGCGGGAACGCCGCGTTTATCGATGTTGAGCACGCGCTCGACCCGGTTTATGCCCGCGCCTTGGGCGTAGACGTCGACTCGCTTCTGGTTTCCCAGCCGGATACCGGCGAGCAGGCGCTGGAAATTACGGAAGCGCTCGTGCGTTCCGGAGCCATTGATGTAATCGTGGTTGACTCCGTTGCCGCGCTGGTGCCGCGCGCGGAAATCGAAGGGGAAATGGGCGACAGCCACGTCGGTTTGCAGGCGCGCCTGATGAGCCAGGCGCTGCGCAAGCTGGCGGGCGCGATTTCGAAATCGAACTGCGTCGCCATCTTTATCAACCAGCTCCGTGAAAAGGTTGGGGTTTCATACGGCAATCCGGAGGTTACTCCCGGTGGGCGCGCGCTGAAGTTCTATGCTTCCGTACGCATCGATATCCGTAAAATTGAGACATTGAAAAACGGCACCGAGATGATCGGCTCGCGTACCCGTGCGAAGGTGGTAAAAAATAAAATCGCCCCGCCGTTCCGTATGGCGGAATTTGACGTAATGTACGGCAGGGGCATCTCCCGCGAAGGGGAACTGCTCGATCTTGCCGTTAAACTGGACATTATCCAAAAAAGCGGCGCTTGGTTCTCTTATAAAGAAACGCGCCTTGGGCAGGGACGCGACAACGCGAAGAACTTCTTAGCGGAAAACAGTGATATCGCCGGCGAAGTAGAAGCGCTGGTCAAGGAGAATGTTTCGAAACTGTTCACGAAAAACGCCTCGGATTCTGCTTCCGCGGCAAAACCGGTTGAAGCGGAAACTCCCGAACCGGCGAAAAACACTTCCCGCGGCAAGTCCGCCGATATTGACATTTCCGCGGACGACGACTGATGCTGATTACGGCGGTCGAACCGCGCAGGAAAAGCCTTTCGGCGCTGTTTATCGACGGGGAATTCGCGGTGAATATCGATACCGAAACGCTTTTAAAGTCTGGCTTTCGGGCCGGGCGTGAAATCAGCGACGAGCAGCTTCACGAATTGATTCAGAACAGCGACAGCCGGCGCGCCGGCGAAAAAGCGCTTTATCTTCTGGAGCACCGGAGCCATTCGCAGAAGGAGCTGGCGGATAAGATCAGCCGCGTTGCTTCCCGCGAAGCCGCGGAAGCGGCGGCGCAGCACATGGCGGATATCGGCCTTGTCAACGACGAGGACTACGGAAGACGTCTGGCGGCAGATTTGCTGTGCCGCAAAGGCTATTCCGCTTCCCGCACGCGAAGGGAATTGGAGCAAAAGGGAATAGACCGGGAGCTTGCGGAGCAGATTATTGAGGAAACCGCGCCGGACCCCGTTCAGAAAATACAGGAGATTATCCGCAGAAAATACGGGCTTCTGCCGCAGGATGAAAAAGGCCGCCGCAGAAGCATCGCCGCGCTGCAAAGGCTCGGCTACCATTGGGATGATATCCGAACAGCGATAAATGAAATGGAAAACGAGGACGAATGATGGCATATAGTGTAGGCTTGGTAAGCCTTGGCTGCGCCAAAAATCAGGTGGATGCCGAAATGATGATGGCTGCGCTGCAAAGGGCGGGCTATGAAATAAAGGACGACGCCGCAGACGCGGATGCCGCGATTGTGAACACCTGCGGCTTTATCGACGCGGCGAAAAAAGAGTCCATTGACGAAATCCTGCGGCTTGCCGGGTTCAAGGCACAGGGGAAACTTAAGGCGATTATCGTTACCGGCTGCCTTGCCGAACGGTACCGCGAGGAAATCTTAAAAGAACTGCCGGAAGTGGACGCTGTGGCGGGAATCGGCGCGGACAGCGACATTGCCGCCGTGGTCGGGAAAGCGCTCAATGGTGTAAAGCTCCAAAGCTTTCCGGAGAAAACGCTTCTGCCGCTCAGCGGCGAACGCCGTCTTTCCACCCCGGGTTACTCCGCGTATATCAAAATTGCGGAAGGCTGCGACAACCGCTGCGCCTACTGCGCAATTCCGTTTATCCGCGGACATTACCGTTCAAGAACAATGGAGGACATTGTCGGGGAAGCGAAAACGCTGGTGCAAAACGGCGCAAAGGAACTGATTCTGATCGCGCAAGACACCACAAGATACGGCTGGGATCTTTACGGAAAGCTGATGCTTTCCCAGCTTTTAAAGGAACTGTGTACAATTGACGGCGTTTCCTGGATTCGCGTTTTGTATTGTTATCCCGATTACATTACCGACGAACTGCTCGAAACAATCGCCGGGGAAGAAAAGATTGTAAAGTATATGGACTTGCCGCTTCAGCATTGCAGCGAGCGGCTCTTAAAATCCATGCGCCGTACGGGGAACCGCGAAGAATTAACCGCGCTGATTCAGAAGATGCGCGCAAAGATACCGAATCTGATTCTTCGCACCACGCTCATTACCGGTTTCCCGGGCGAAACGGAAGAAGATTTTACGGAGCTTGCGGAGTTTGTGCATGACATCCGCTTTGAGCGCCTCGGATGTTTCCCCTATTCGCAGGAAGAGGGGACGGCTGCGGCGGAAATGCCCGGCCAGATTGACGAGGATGTGAAACAGCGCCGGATGGAGCTGATTATGGAAGACCAGATGAATATCATGCAGGAGTGGGGCGAGCAGCAGGCCGGAAAGACCTTCCGGGTTCTGACGGAAGGTTACGAGGAGGAATCCGAATGCTGGGTGGGCCGCTCCTGGGCGGACTCGCCGGATATTGACGGCCGTATTTATTTTACAGCAAATGAACGTTTAAAGACCGGCAGCTTTACAGATGTAAAAATATTGGAATGTGTCGACTGTGAACTGTATGGAATGATTGCTGAATAGGAGGCGCGTACATGAATCTTCCGAATAAATTAACGGTAATACGCATTATACTGGTTCCTTTTTTTGTCGCTGTACTTTTAATTCCCGGCATCCCGCACCATTATCTTTGGGCGGCTGTTTTGTTCGGCGCGGCGGCGCTTACAGACCATTACGACGGGAAGCTTGCGCGTAAAAACAATCAGGTTACCAATTTCGGGAAATTCCTCGATCCCCTTGCCGATAAAATTCTGGTGGTTTCCGCGCTGGTCTGTTTTGTCGACCTCCGGCTTGCGGCGACCTGGTGTGTGCTGCTGATTATCGCGCGCGAATTCATGGTGACTTCCATCCGCCTTGTCGCGATGGACAGCGGCGTGGTGATCGCCGCGAACAAATGGGGCAAAACAAAAACCGTCAGCCAGATTATCGCCATCATTGCCATTCTGGTTTTTCAGTACGTGCAGGAACTGGTTACCCTTGGCAAGCTTCAAGCCTTTACAATCGGCGGAATGTCCAGCGAGGCGGCATTCGGCGCGGTCGGTTATGTTCTGATTCTTATCGCGACGTTTTTCGCGCTGCTTTCCGGCGTGATTTATATTGTACAGAATTTCGGTGTGATTCATACCATGAAATAGAGATTCGCCCTTTTGTGAAAATCCATGGGGGTTTACTTCCTTTGAATTTTGGTATATACTATTGTCACATTTTACGAAGAGAGTGCTATAGTATCAGTATGACTCAAATGCGATGAACGGAAGAAGTAACCGTACTGTATGCATCAGAGAGAGGACGCCCAGGCTGGAAACGTCCTTTGCAGAGCAGACGGCGAAATGCATCCGTGAGCAGGCGGGGGGAAATCAGTATCCCCGCACGGCAGGCTCCGTTACAGGCTTTAAAGTGATAAAACGGAGTGGAACCGCGGTGAGACGCCGCCTCCGTCCCTTTAGGGACGCAGGCGGCTTTTTTGTGTGGAGGCAAGCAATGTTTAAACAACTCAAAGAAGAACTGGATTCCTTTATGGAACGCGACCCGGCGGCCAGGTCCAGACTCGAGGTCTATTTTCTGTATTCCGGTTTCAAGGCGGTACGCGCGTACCGGAGGGCGCACTGGTTTTACGAACATAACATGAAGTTTATCGCCCGTTATCTGTCGCAGCGGGCGAGACATAAAACAGGAATCGAAATTCATCCCGGAGCAACCATTGGAAAAGGATTGTTTATTGACCATGGTATGGGCGTCGTAATTGGGGAAACTACCGTTATCGGCGACAACTGCACGCTATATCAGGGGGTAACGCTGGGCGGCACCGGGAAAGACCACGGAAAACGCCACCCGACCCTTGGCAACAACGTAATGGTCGGTTCGGGGGCAAAGGTGCTCGGCCCGTTCCGCGTCGGCGACAACGCTCGCGTTGCGGCGGGCGCGGTGGTTCTCGACGAGGTTCCGGACAACGCGACGGCCGTCGGCGTTCCCGCAAGAGTTGTCCGGCTGAACGGGGTGCGTCCCTGCAACCTGGATCAGATTCACGTTGCGGACCCCGTATCGCAGGAACTTTGCCAAATGGCATTAAAATTACGCGAACTGCAAAAACAGCTTGATGAAATCATCAAACAAAGAGGGGAAAATTGTGATGAAAATCTATAACACGTTAACACGCCAGAAGGAAGAATTCGTACCGCTGACGGCAGGAGAGGTCAAAATTTACGCGTGCGGCCCTACGGTGTACAATTACATCCATATCGGAAACGCACGCCCGATCTGTGTGTTTGACGTGCTGCGCCGTTATTTCGAATACCGTGGGATAAAGGTAACGTACGTTCAGAATTTCACCGATATCGACGATAAAATCATCCGGAAGGCGATGGAAGAGGGAAGCGATTATCGGACGGTGTCCGAACGGTATATCGACGAATACAAGACCGATGCGAAAGGGCTGAATGTACGGCCCGCCACGATTCATCCGCTTGCGACCCAGAATATCGATGAAATTATCAAAATGATTTCCGATCTTGTTGAAAAAGGATACGCCTACCCGACGGACAACGGGGACGTTTATTTCCGTACGAAGAAGGACGCGGGTTACGGAAAGCTTTCGCATCAGCCTCTGGAGGATTTACAGGCCGGCGCGCGCATTGCCACCGGCGAAATTAAAGAGGACGCCATGGACTTCGCACTCTGGAAGGGTGCGAAGCCCGGCGAGCCGAGCTGGATTTCCCCGTGGGGCGAAGGCCGCCCGGGCTGGCACATCGAATGCTCCGCCATGGCGCGCCGCTACCTCGGCAAAACGATCGACATCCACTGCGGCGGGCAGGATTTAATCTTCCCGCACCATGAAAATGAAGTCGCGCAGAGCGAATGCTGCAACGGCGTGCCTTTCGCAAATTATTGGATGCATAACGGCTATATCAATGTGGACAACCGTAAAATGAGCAAAAGCCTCGGCAATTTCTTTACCGTCCGCGACGTTGCCGACCAGTACGGCTACGAGCCGATCCGCTACCTGATGGTCGCTTCGCATTACCGCACGCCGATCAATTACAGCGTAGAGGTGATCGAGCAGTGCAGGGCCGCGCTTGAACGGCTTTACAACTGCCGGGACAACCTGCAGTTCCTGATGGAGAAGTCCCCCGCGGGCGAAAAGCCGGACGAGCATGCCGCGCGCCGCAGACTGGAAGAGCATCAGGACCATTTCATTGAGGCGATGGAAGACGACTTGAACACGGCGGACGCGGTTTCCGCGCTGTTCGATCTGGCGCGCGATATCAACTCGAACCTGAACGCTTCCACGGCTCCTTCGAAAGAGCTCTGCCGCTTTGCGCTGGAGCTGTTTAACGAGCTTGCGGATGTGCTGGGCCTGCTTTATACGAAGAAAGAAACCACGCTCGATACGGAAATCGAAAACCTGATTGCCGAACGCACAAAGGCGAGAGCAAATAAGGACTGGGCGACCGCGGATAAAATCCGTGACGAACTGAAGGCGCGCCATGTCGTGCTGGAGGATACCCCGCAGGGAATCAAGTGGAGGATTGAGCAGTAGTTTTCAGCGGATGCGAAAGGTGAGACGAAATGGCAAAGGATAACAATAAAACGAATGTGATGCGCATTTTGGATCAGGCGAAAATACCCTATAAATTTTATTTTTACGACCATGAAGACGGCAAAATCGACGGTGTTTCCGTAGCCCAAAAATTAGAGCAGAAGGTTGAGCAGGTTTTTAAAACCCTTGTAACGCGGGGCGCCGGCCATGCTTTTTATGTCTTTGTTGTTCCGGTTGCCAAGGAGCTGAATCTGAAGGCCGCCGCAAAGAGCGTGGGCGAAAAATCGGTTGAGATGATTCATGTGAGTGAAATCAACAAAATAACCGGATATATCCGCGGCGGATGTTCCCCCATCGGAATGAAAAAGCAGTTTCCGACCGTCATTGATTCCAGCTGTGAACAACTTCCGTCCATCATCGTGAGCGGCGGAAAAATCGGCGCGCAGGTGGAAGTGGAACCCCGCGCCCTGTTGGACTTCATCGGCGGAAAAACCGCGGAAATTGCCCAGTAACGCGGCTTGCGGCCTGCTTTAAAACATCCGGTCACTGCCGGGCGTTTTTAAAGCTTTGGACATATCCCGTTAACTGTAAGAAAACAGGACAAATAGGGAAACTGTCTATTCCTTTTCAGGGGGATTCCTTCTATACTTGAATCATGAAAATAACGGAAAATAATGGAGCGGAAAAAATGGAATACAGACATAAAATGATGCGGACAGCCGTTGGTATGCTGATTGATAAAGCCATCCGGGATATTCAGTCCGATCCGAAGAGAAGTATCCGCAACCTGGCGGATATGGGAGACAACTTTTCCAAAACGTCGGCGCAGAAACAGTTCTTTAAAACTGCGCAGGAGGTATTGAAAAAGCCGGACAATCCCTATAACAAGCTGGTTCTCAATATGATCCGGAACGTCTGTCCGGATACCGTAAAGACCGTGAGCCTGAATTTCGGATACACCGGCCTGAACTACGGAGCGGAAATCCTGCGCGGCAAAGAGGCGGCCGCGGGCAAAAACATCCCGTGGCTCCTGCGTTTTGACTGTAGCGTGGACGGGGAGAATACGTTGAGTTTTCGGGAAATGGATAAAATCCTTGCCGACTCCGTTTCCCTCGGCATTTATACCTGTATCATCCAGCTCGGGGGATGCGGTGAAAAAATGGGGCAGGTGCTGAAGCTTTGCAAAAGTCACCGGGAATGCTGCTTCTTTGTTGCGGTGAAACCGACGGCCGCGTTGTCCCCGTTTAGGGAACAAATGATAAAAACGCCGAACCTGATTCTTTCCGCCGATATGACGGGGGACGGGAAAGAGGGAACGGAGGAACAAATTCTTCGGAATCTGCATGAATGGAAGTGTTTTTACGGCTTCCATGCGTACTACAATCAAGAAAATGTGGATGATCTGACGGGGGACGGCTTTACCCAGCGCATGATTGATCTGGGCTGTCTCTTCGGCTGCTATATTAACAGTGACTTAAAGGATCAGCAGCTTGAAGATCAGGTGTACCGCCATGTCTGTTCGCACAGAGGGAAAGCGGGGGAACCGCTGTTCGTGTTTGATTTTAACCGGGACGAGCAGTATATTTCGGATAAGATCCTGTGCGGAAAAGACCTTTGCGTTGGCCCGGACGGCAAGGTTCGGCTCGCCGGCGGCCGGTCGGCCGATATGCACAGCGTCTTACTGTCCGATATGGTGAAAACACCGGGAATTCAATTTGCTTCATAAAACCTTCACGATTCATTCAAACATAGGTTGGCTCTCCATGTTATAATAAAATAATACGGGGACGAAAGCCGCAAATCCCGTATTTTATACAAAGGAGATCCTTTTTATGAACTGGTTCAGAAGAATGATGATGGGCAGATATGGAACGGATCAGCTTTCCATTGCGCTGCTTGTTCTTTATATGGTGCTTTCCCTTGTTTTGCAGTTTATCCGGATACCGTTTTTATATCTGCTTTCCCTGATTCCGCTTATCTTTTGTTTTTACCGGATATTTTCGAGAAATATCAACCGCCGCTATGAGGAAAACAACCGGTTCCTTCGATGGTGGTATCCTGTAAAAACCCGGGTGCAAAAGTTTTTCAGCCGTTCAAACAGCCGTTTAAAGGATCGGCAGACCCACCGCTATTTTAAATGCCCGCATTGTTCCAATACCCTTCGCGTGCCGAGGGGGAAGGGGAAAATTTGTATTACCTGTCCCGTCTGCAAGACAGAATTTATTAAAAAAACATAAACTTCCGCATGGCTTGTATCGCTTACAATCCATGCGATTTTTTTGTGCGGCGATCCCGCCGGGGCCGGAAGCGCTTTCAGCGGGAAAACCCGAACGAAAAAGGGGAAGGGAAAAATAATTTTTTAGCAAATGCAGGATAAATCTGTTATAATATTTTCCAAAGGCATTGCTAAGCGAACCACAATTTAATATAATCTAAAGGAACGGAAATTTGACAATGTACGATCATTTTGATATAGGGGAGGCTCTCAAATGGAGGAGATACGCCAAATGAATGCGGCGAAGGAATATGCGGATTTGGTAGACAAACTGTCGGGAATTATCAAATCCCATATTGTGATCAGCGGGGAGGAAATTACCGAAATCCATGCGCTTTCGGATACAAGCCGTTCCCCAAAGCAAATCGCGCGGGACATCCAGTCCGCTTTAATGGTGCGTTTCGGCCTGAATGTTGATCATAAACTGATCAGTATCGCGCAGATCCCGTCTGAGAATACCGTTAAGTTTAAAGACCGCCTTGTTTTTGAGGAAATCAGTATTTCCAAGAGCAAGCAGCATTCCTCCGCCTGCGTTACCCTTCGCGACGGAGATTCCACCTTCAACGGCGAGGCTTCGGGCCTGAACGACTGTATGGAGGTCAACAAAATGATCTGCCAGGCGACGTTGAATGCGGTTGCGAATTTTGCCGACCCGGGTGTCCGGCTTTCGCCGGTTGCGGTTAACGTATTTGATTTGGCCGGTGAAAAGGCGGTCGCCGTCAGCATTGCCGTGAAAATTCAGAGCAGTGTGGAGCACTTTCTGGGAAGTTCCTTTATCGGCGACGACGCGGGTTCGGCGGTTGTAAAAGCCACGCTGGACGCCCTGAACCGAAAACTGGCCAATACGTAGGCCGGTTCCCATTTGCAAAAAATCAGGTTTGCAGTCATTTTTTTTAGCGTAGCGGATATAGCCTGTTTATTAGCGGAGAACAGAGTTTGTTTTACGGAGGCTATATCGATGAAAAAAATCATCTTCGCGCTGATGTCCGTTCTTTCTGTTATTGCGGCTGCAGGCGCTGCATTTACCTGGCAATAACTCGTTAACATAAACTGCAAACCTGATTTTTTATATAGAAGGAGGTTACATATGAGCCGTACTTCAAAAATATACGCTTATTTCATTTCAGTAATCGGAATTACGCTTGGCTCATACTGTGTTTTTCAATATTTTCATTCTGTTTTTTTCGATCCGAATCCCAAAGCCGAACTGATGCAGTTTGGCGTTCTTTTGCTTTTGTATATCCTTTGCCGGTGTCTTCCGATTTACATAAGAAAAGATTACGCCATCGATATGTCCTTTATCTGCAATCTGGCTACGATTCTGTGCAAAGGGCCGGTTGTATCGGCGGCGATGGTTCTTATTGCGACGCCGTTTATTATTGTTCCGACCAATACCGGGGACAGGACATATGACCATCTTTTCAACAAGCCGCCGATTAAGACGGCCTTTAACGCCGGAAATATCACAATTTCCGCTTTTCTGGCCGCCCTTGTGTACCAGAAGACCGGAGGAGTCATAGAAAACATCAATCTGACCCGGAATTTCATTCCGGCGTTTCTTTCCATTCTTACATTTTTTATTTTAAATTGCGCAATCCTGATGTTTTTGTTTTACCTGAACCGCCAGGCCCCGTTTTTTCCGTCGCTGTTTACCAGCCTGTACCAGTTTTTCCCGAATATCGTTGCTTCGGCTCCGATCGCCTATTTTATTGTAAGAATTATGCATATGGAAAACGGGGAATTTATGGTGCTTCTGATCATGCTTCCCCTGCTGCTGGCAAGATACAGTTTCGTATTGTACCTTGATGTAAAACAAAATTATTACAATATGCTGAAAACGCTTACAGCGGCGCTTGAGGCAAAGGATAAATACACCGAAGGGCATTCCCACCGCGTGGAGGATTACGCCGAACTGATTTCGCGCAAACTGCACTGTTCCCCGGTGGAGCAGGATGATATAAAGGTGTCGGCTTTGCTCCATGATGTGGGTAAAATCGGGATTGACGATGAAATTCTGAACAAACCCGGCCCGCTTACGCCCGAGGAGCGAAAGGTGATTATGACGCATCCGCTGATCAGCGAATCGATCTTAAAAAATGTGAAACTGAACCGAAAAGTTCGTTCGGCCATACGCCACCACCATGAACGGTACGACGGGGGCGGTTATCCCGACCACACAAAGGGGGACGAGATTGGCCTGGAAGCCTATATTATCGGGGTCGCGGACGCTTTTGACGCGATGACGAGCGATCGGGCTTACTGTGCAAGCATGCCGGTTGAGCGGGCGGTCAGCATTCTGAAGGAGGAAAGCGGGAAGCAGTTCCATCCGAAAGTGGTATCCGCCTTTCTGGAAGTGCTGTGCGAAAAGGGCGAAATTTAAAAACGGGAGGACGAGAATGATTTTACTGTTTTTTGCGCTCGCCGGTATCCTGATTGCAACCTTGATGAATCTTTTTCATGGGGAGAAAAACCGGTATCAAAATATAATGGAAATCCGCGGCCTGTGGCTCCCCATTCTGGGGCTTGCCCTCGAGCTGCCGTTTTCCTGTTTCCCGGCCTTTGCGGCAAAAGTTGGCTGGCTGTTCACGATTTCCAGTTACTTATGCATTTTTGCCTTTCTCATTCTGAACCGGAAGAAACGGATTCCGGTTTCCCTGATTGGGCTGGGAGCATTCTGCAATTTTTTCGTGATAGCCTGTAACGGGTGGCGTATGCCCGTGTCCGCGCGTGCGCTTTCCGTTTATCAGAATATCACCGCGGAAGCGGTATATGCGAAAAGGGCCAATTATTTCGTAGCGTCAAACGGTGCGAATTTTTCTTTTTTAAGCGATATCCTGTATATTCCGGTTCCGCGAATCGGCGGATTTATCAGCATTGGTGATCTTTTGCTTGGACTTGGAACTGCTTTTTTTATTATTCAAATACTGGCTGATAAATCTGCATGGGAAAAATAGAACGTCCTGCATCCTGTATCCGCTTTTGCAAATTAAAAATGCCCTTGAAACATATTGCTGCTTTATAGTATAATATATATTATTGTCGAGTGCATGCCTTTCTATTTTGTTTAAAAAGTTGAATGTGAAAATGGAGGAGAAAGCATGGAATATCCGTCTCAAACCAAACAGCAGTTAGCGAATTCGCTGAAAGAACTGATGAGCCATACACCATTCAATAAAATTACCGTTCAAAATGTGACAAACAACTGCGGTTTAAACCGCCAGACTTTTTACTATCATTTCAAGGACATGTATGAGCTCCTGAGCTGGATTTACAACAATGAAATCTTTAATCAGGTGGTTGAGGAAAGAGATGAGCCATGGGAAACAGCGGCTTTAAAGGTGATTCGGTATTGCAAAGCCAATCGGGCTTTCTGCAGAAACACCATACGCTCCCTTAAGAAGGAGGCCATGGAAAGCTATTTGCAGCCGGTTGTCCACAATTGGGTGGAAAAGCTCGGAATCGATATTGTAAACAACAAATACATAAGCAAAGAGGATGCAAAATTTCTTGTGGACTTTTTTACTCTGGCCTTTGTAAATTACGGCATTCAATGGATCAGCCGGGGGATGCCGGAGGACGAAGATTTTCTTATCGGAAAAATAAAAGCGCTGCTCCGGATGATTTATCACGGCACGGAAAAGCAAAAACGAATCGCAATTTAGCGGAACCCCGTACATTTTGTACGGGGTTTTTCCTTTCTTTATTGGCAGAATTTGTTAATGGTTACTAAGATGGATTAATCCAATGTAGAAAAATTACCTAAAAATAGTGGTATACTCTACAAATA
This sequence comes from Caproiciproducens galactitolivorans, assembly GCF_026672255.1. GTDB lineage: Bacteria > Bacillota > Clostridia > Oscillospirales > Acutalibacteraceae > Caproiciproducens > Caproiciproducens galactitolivorans_A. Next base: position 102,150 of record NZ_JAPOHA010000005.1, read on the forward strand.
TCACCAAAAAAATTGAATGGTTTATATAATAATTATCGTATCTAAACAAAGCAAACGAATTGTCTAAATACAAACCGGTGGGATAGTGCTATGATATACGCATAGATGGTGATGCGGTGAAAACCGGAAAACCAAAGTTATGGGAAGGTGCCTTAGGGCAAACAAAGATACAATTTTTGTATCGGAAAAACATTTTAGGGGAGGTTTTTTTATGGCCAAGTATGTAATGGCGTTGGATGCCGGCACAACCAGTTCACGCTGCATTCTTTTCAATGAGAAAGGTGAAATGTGCAGCGTAGCGCAGAAGGAGTTCACACAGTATTTTCCGAAGCCCGGCTGGGTTGAGCATGATGCAATGGAAATTTGGTCCACCCAGATCGGTGTTGCGCAGGAAGCAATGCTGAAGATTGGCGCCGTAGCCGCCGACATCGCGGCAATTGGTATTACCAATCAGCGTGAAACAACCGTTGTGTGGGACAAGAAAACAGGCGAGCCTGTTTACCATGCCATTGTTTGGCAGTGCAGACGTACCTCAGAGTATTGCGACTCTTTAAAGGCAAAGGGCTTAACAGAAACTTACCGGAAAAAGACAGGCTTAATGATTGACGCCTACTTCTCGGGCACAAAATTAAAATGGATACTCGACAATGTTCCGGGCGTAAGGCAAAGAGCGGAAGCCGGAGATTTACTGTTCGGTACCATTGAAACATGGCTGATCTGGAAACTGACAAAGGGAAAGGTTCATGTAACCGATTATTCCAATGCTTCCAGAACCATGCTGTTCAACATTACGGAACTGAAATGGGATAAAGAAATCCTTTCCGAATTGAATATTCCGGAATGCATGCTTCCGACCCCGAAGCCGTCAAGCTGCGTTTACGGCGAGTCGGATTCGTCCTTCTTTGGTGGCCCAATTCCGATTGCCGGCGCCGCAGGCGACCAGCAGGCTGCTTTGTTTGGCCAGACTTGCTATACCCCCGGCGAAGCGAAAAATACATATGGTACAGGTTGCTTCATGCTGATGAATACAGGTGAGAAGCCGGTTTATTCCAAGAACGGCTTGGTTACCACCATTGCATGGGGACTTGACGGAAAAGTAAATTATGCACTCGAAGGTTCCATCTTCGTAGCCGGCGCTGCGATTCAATGGCTGCGCGATGAGATGCGTCTGGTAGATTCTTCCCCGGATTCCGAGTATATGGCAACAAAGGTTAAGGATACAAACGGCTGCTATGTCGTTCCTGCGTTTACAGGCCTTGGCGCTCCGCACTGGGATCAGTATGCCAGAGGTACAGTCGTTGGTATTACCAGAGGCGTTAACAAGTATCATTTCATCCGTGCTACTTTGGAATCCCTTGCTTATCAGACATATGACGTTCTGAAAGCAATGCAGGAAGATTCCGGCATTACGCTGAACGCCCTGAAGGTTGACGGCGGCGCTTGCGCGAACAACTTCTTAATGCAGTTCCAGTCGGATGTCATCAATGCTCCTGTTCACAGACCGGTTTGCATTGAAACAACGGCTATGGGCGCGGCTTACCTGGCAGGCCTTGCGGTTGGCTATTGGGCAAGCAAAGAGGATGTTATTAAGAACTGGCAGATTTCCAAGATCTTTGAGCCTTCCATGGACAGCGCTCATCGTACGGAAATTATTAAAGGGTGGAACAAGGCTGTTAAATGCTCTTTCGGTTGGGCGAAGGAAGACTGATTCACTCGTTCGAAATAGAAAAGTAAGCAAAACAGTTATTCTAACCCGGCCCCGCCGGATGGCGAGTTCATTCGCGGGGCCGGTATTAAAAAAGATTGAGGTGTATTGTTTATGTTACCTTATTTAGCTGAATTTTTAGGTACGGCTCTGTTGGTTCTCCTCGGCGACGGCTGCTGCTGCAACGTAAGCCTTAACAAATCCGGACAAAAGGGCGCCGGAACAGTTCAGACAGGTATCGGATGGGGTCTCGCGGTAATGGTTCCAGCCTGCATTTTCGGTGCGGCTTCCGGTGCCAGCTTTAACCCGGCGCTGACCATTTCATTGGCGGCAATTGGTAAGTTCCCATGGGCCCAGGTTCCCGGTTATATTGTTGCTCAAATGCTGGGCGGCTTTGTAGGCGCTATCATCGTTTATATTGCCTTTAAAGATCATTTTGATGCTACAGATGATGGAGCAACGAAACGCGGCGTTTTCTGCACCGGTCCGTCCATTCCCAATATGGGCCGCAATATCTTCCAGGAAGCACTTGCAACATTCGTACTTGTTTTTGCCCTCCTCGGCTTCGGAAACGTTGCGGGCGCAGCTGGCTCAGGTGTTAGCTTCTTCTTCGTATGGGGAATCATCGCTGCTTGCGGCATGTGCTTAGGCGGACTCACAGGTTACGCAATGAACCCTGCCCGTGACCTTGGTCCTCGTATCGCTCATGCGATTCTCCCGATTAAAGATAAGGCCGATTCCAACTTCAAGTATGGTCTTATTGTTCCTGTCTTTGGACCGATCATCGGCGGTCTTGTTGCAGCATTTTTATTCGCGGCGATTCCGTGGTAGGAGTAAGCGCTATTTATTAGGTTATATTATAGTATTCGATATACCTTGTAAGTACATAGCGATATATTCACAAAATATTTGCAGGGGCAACATCGTGTCTGCCCCTGCATTATTTTAAAAATCCCAAATAATTAAAAGAGTGGTGTACACAAAATGATAGATGTAATTATCATTGGCGGAGGCGTTGTTGGATGCGGTGTGGCTCGCGAATTGTCAAGATACAACCTTAACATAGCGCTGCTTGAGAAAACCGATGATATCAGCAATGGCCAAAGTAAGGCCAATACCGCGATTATCCACGGCGGTTATGATGCCAAACCGGGCACGCTGAAAGCAAAATTCAATGTCTTAGGCAATAAAATGTACGATCGAATTTGTGCGGAGCTGGACGTTCCCCACAAGCGCAATACCTCTTTAGTCGTTTCCTTTGGTTCCGACGGTCACGAAGCACTTGAGAAATTAAAGCAACAGGGCATTGAGAACGGAGTTCCGGGTCTTAGCATTATTGGACAGGATGAACTTAGAAGAAGAGAACCGAACATCGGCTCTACAGCGTATGAAGCATTGCTGGTCGAAACCGGCGGGATTGTATGCCCGTACGAAATGACTCAGGCGTATGCGGAAAACGCGGCGATGAACGGTGTTAATTTCTACCGTGAAGCAGAGGTTACTGCGATTGAAAAAACGCAGGACGGTTGGAAAGTTATAAGCAAAGCCGGTACTTTTACCGCAAAAGCGGTTGTAAACTGCGCCGGACTTTACTCAGATGTCATTAACAACATGGTTTCGGAAGACAAGATTTCGATTGTTCCCCGCAGAGGCGAGTATTATATTGTGGATAAGAAGTATGCCAACGAATTCCATGCTTCTATTTTCCAGCTCCCGACGAAAATGGGCAAAGGAATTTTGGTTTCCCCAACAGTCGACGGCACGGTTCTTCTTGGGCCAACCGCGGAAGACATCGACGATAAGATGGATACCAGAACCACAACGGAAGGTCTTGCAAAGGTATTGAAATATGCGAGCCTCACATGGGAACACATTCCGATGAGAAGCTTTATTACAACCTATTCCGGGCTGCGCGCGCACTGCAACCGGGACGATTTCGTCCTTGGCGAGGTTCCGGATGCCCCGATGTTCTTCAACGCGGTAGGCGTCGAATCACCGGGTTTGACCTCCGCCCCGGCGATCGCCGAATACCTTGCCGGAATGATTGCGGATAAGCTCAGCGCGAAAAAGAACGAAAACTTCGATCCGATCCGCAAGGGCATTCCGAAATTCCGCGAGATGAACGACGAGCAGAGAGCCAGAGCAATCTCCATTAACCCGGATTATGCGAAAATTGTCTGCAGATGCGAGACGGTAACCGAAGCTGAAATTCGGGAAGCGATCCGCAGGCCGGTCGGCGCAAGATCGGTTGACGGAATCAAGAGAAGAACCAGAGCCGGAATGGGCAGATGTCAGGCCGGTTTCTGCACACCAAGGACCGTGGAAATATTATGTGAAGAGCTTCATATATCCCCGCTTGAGGTGACAAAGTTCGGAGGAAACTCCAAGTATATTGAAAGCTACCTTTTTGAGAAAGGGGATAATGAAAATGCGTAATGTTGACATTTTGATTATTGGCGGCGGCCCTGCGGGCTTGGCGGCTGCAATTTCCGCTTACGAAGCAGGCAGCAGAAATATTCTGATCCTTGAAAGAGAAGAAAATCTCGGCGGCATACTCAAGCAGTGCATACACAACGGTTTTGGGCTGCATACCTTTAAAGAAGAGCTTACCGGTCCGGAATATGCGCAGAGATATATCGACAAGGTACTCGAATACGGCATTCCTGCCCAGTGCGATACCATGGTTATTGATATTACACCGGACAAGGTTGTTACGGCGGTCAGCAGAGGCGCCGGCCTTGAGCACTTCAAGGCAAAATCCATTATCCTTGCGATGGGCTGCCGCGAGCGCCCGAGAGGGTCGCTTGGCACGCCGGGCTGGAGATGCTCCGGTATCTTTACCGCCGGTACCGCGCAGAAGTTTACGAACTTAAAAGGCATGATGCCGGGGAAACGCGTCGTTATCCTTGGCTCCGGCGATATCGGCCTGATCATGGCCCGCAGAATGACATTCATGGGCGCGAAGGTTTTGGCCTGCGTCGAATTAATGCCTTTCTCCGCCGGTTTAAAGAGAAACATTGTTCAGTGCCTTGACGACTATGACATTCCGCTTCTGCTGAGCCATACGGTTGTCGATATCGCGGGCCGGGAGCGTCTGGAAGGCGTTACGGTTGCCGAAGTGGATCCGAAGACACTCAAGCCCATTGAGGGAACAGAGCAGTATTATGAGTGCGACACCCTCCTGCTGTCGGTCGGCCTGATTCCTGAAAATGAGTTGACCACCATGGCGGGCGTTAAGATTTCTCCGGCGACGAACGGTGCTGAAGTAAACGAAAATCTGGAAACCTCGGTAGAAGGCATCTTCTCCTGCGGAAATGTTCTGCATGTTCATGATTTGGTTGACTACGTTTCCGAAGAATCCGCGAAAGCGGGCGTGAACGCTCATAAATATGTACAGGGGCAGCTTCCGAAAGAAGAAAATACCCTTGAAGTTGTCAGTGGTTTCGGCGTTTCCGGCGCTGTTCCGCAGCATATCTCCCAGGAACTTGACGAACCGATTACAATCATGTTCCGTCCGAGAGGCGTTTTCAAAGACGCGCAGGTTTGCATAGACGTTGGGGATGTTCAGGTGGCTGCAAAGAAGAGCCGTATCCTTACGCCCGGCGAAATGGTAACATTAAAGTTCAGCCCGGAATACCTCCGGAAAAATACAAATGCTGACAAAATCACTGTAAGAGTGGAGGCGCAGCAATCATGATAAAAGAAATTACTTGCATCGGCTGCCCGATGGGATGCAGGATTACAGCCGAACTGGATGGGGATAAAATTCTTTCCATCGAAGGATATACCTGCAATATCGGTAAAAAATATGCGCAGGAAGAGCTGACCGTTCCCACGAGAATGGTAACCGCCCTGATGCATGTTTATGGAGCCGATCAGCCACTTTCAGTTAAAACATCGAAGCCGATTGAAAAAAGCAAGATCTTCGACTGCTTGAAAGAGATTTCCGGCAAGTCCGTCATGCGCCCGGTTCACATTGGGGAAGTTGTAATCAAAAATGTGTGCGGTACGCCGGTTGATATCATTGCAACGAGGGATGTAGAATAATACGGGTAATAACCGTATTTGGAAAATTTAATATTTGACGGGAGGCATTTTTGTGAAGAAGCTAATGAACTGCGTCGAAAATGTTGAGCGCGAAATGATCGAAGGCATGGTAAAAGCCTATCCGGATCATGTTCGCAAGCTGGACTGCGGAAATGTTGTTGTCAGGGCACACAAGAAGGAAGGCAAGGTTGCGTTAATCAGCGGCGGCGGCAGCGGCCACGAACCGGCTCACGGCGGTTATGTAGGCGAGGGTATGCTCGACTGTGCCGTGGCCGGGGCAGTGTTTACTTCTCCCACTCCTGATCAGATTTACGAAGGAATCAAAGCGATCGCCACGGATAAGGGCGTGCTAATGGTAGTCAAGAACTACACAGGCGATGTGATGAACTTTGAAATGGCGGCGGAAATGGCACAGGGCGACGGTATTGACGTGCAATATGTTGTAACAAACGACGATGTTGCCGTGAAAGACAGCCTGTACACAACCGGGCGCCGCGGCGTTGCCGGTACGGTGTTTGTTCACAAAATAGCCGGTGCGAAGGCGGAGACAGGCGCAAGTCTGGATGAAGTCCACCGTGTAGCGCAGAAAGTAGTTGACAATGTGCGAACCATGGGAATGGCGCTCACTCCCTGCACTGTTCCTGCGGCGGGAAAACCCGGGTTCGAACTCAGCGAGGATGAGATGGAAATCGGTATCGGTATCCATGGCGAACCGGGCACACACAGAGAGAAAATCAAAAGCGCCGATGAAATCGCCGTGATGCTTCTTGATAAGATTACGGCGGATATTGATTACAGCGGTAAGGAAGTGGCCGTTATGATCAATGGTTCCGGCGCGACCCCCTTGATGGAACTCTTTATTGTCAACAATAAGGTTCATGATTATCTTACCGAAAAAGGGATTAAAATCTATAAGACCTTTGTAGGCAATTACATGACCTCCATTGAAATGGCGGGATTTTCCATTTCGTTGCTGCGGCTGGACAGTGAACTGAAGGAATTGCTCGATGCGAAAGCCGACACACCGGCCTTTAAAGAATAATCGTTGGAAAGCGGCGGAGTTTCTCCGCTCCGCCGCATATTCTTTATCTGTCTGCATATATATAATTTGTTAAGAATACAGGGAAACGTATTGCTTCTGAAAGGGATGTTGTTATGACGGACAGTAACAAGGTACTTGAAATTATCAAACAGATCAGCGAACAAATTCAAATGGAGAAGGATTTTTTAACAGAATTGGATAATGTTATCGGCGACGGCGACCACGGGATTAACATGGCCCGGGGTTTTAAAGAGGTAGAGAAAAAACTGGCCGATTTTTCCGGTAAAGATATCGGTTCCATTTTAAAGGCTGTTGGAATGACATTGGTTTCAACCGTCGGCGGGGCTTCCGGGCCGCTTTACGGTACCGCTTTTATGAAAGCGGGCGCGGCGGTCGGCGCGAAGAATGAAATGGACGGCGGCGATTTTCTCAATGCAATGGACGCGGCCATTGAAGGAATCAAAATGCGCGGAAAAGCGCACGAGGGCGAAAAAACGATGCTCGACGCATTGATTCCCGCTTATAATGCAATCAAAAAAACTTATGAAGAAAACAACGATTTTAAAGCTGCAATTTCACAGGGTGTAGAAGCGGCTGAAAAAGGCGTGGAATATACAAAAACCATCATTGCAACCAAAGGAAGAGCCAGTTATCTTGGTGAAAGAAGCATTGGTCATCAGGATCCGGGCGCAACTTCTTCCTGCTTAATGCTGAAGGTAATTCAAAGGTCGCTTTGATAAGCAGGAAGGAAAAACGGTATGGTAGGGATTGTGATTGTATCACACAGTGAAAAGCTTGCGCAGGGCGTTGCGGAGCTGGCCGGCATGATGGCCAGTGAGGCACCGGTCGTGGCTGCCGGCGGGCTGGATGATGGCACATTGGGAACCAGTTTTGAAAAAATTACGAAAGCTGTCGATTCGGTTTATTCCGATGACGGAGTTTTGATTCTTATGGATATGGGCAGCGCCGTTATGACGGCGGAAATGGTTTTGGAAAGTATGCCCGATCGAAAAATAAAAATGGTCGATTGCCCTCTGGTTGAGGGCGCTGTCGTGGCCGCGATTGGCTCCAGTTCGAATCAGAATATGGAGGAAATTATAGAGGCCGCACAGGAATCCGCTTCAGAGAAAAAGCTCTGAATAAAATTTGATTACTCCTTTACTTATTCCATGTTTCGACACACACCATAGCAGCAGGCGTGCCGGTTCTTTTGAACGGTACGCCTGTTGCTATTTTATCGCAGTTTTCTCCCGGTTGTGCCGGAATCCCCCGCTTTTTCAGTTGTTTAAAAGATTTTTTTAAAATGATTGAAAATAAAAACAGATTTTGCTGTACGGAAATGGAAGGAATAAACGGCAATTGGCAGGGGATATTATAAGATTGGGATTCGAATCGAATTCCCCTCTATTATAATGTAAAGGAGAGCATCATAATGAGCAAAAAATATAGTTTCCCTACAAACGTAAATGGCATTTCGGATGACGATACAAAAAAATGTAATTATACTACCGATGCGAATTGTATAGAACAGGCGGAAAAAAATTCGGACTATCAGAAGAACGCCAATACCGATACAAGTTCGTATCAACCCAATAACCGTGTACCGATTGACCGTCATGAAAACGACAGCTGGGAGACAAGCCCGCTGGAAGCCGATACGCCGATTGATCCGCAAACCGGTTTGGATAAAAACCGCTAAAGCAAGGGGAGTTTTCACCCAGGTGAAGACTCCCCTTCGTACGTTTCCGTCGCGGTGCGCGTACTTGACTTTTTTTAAAACTGATGTAAAATCGTATATAAAAATAAGTCGGAGGATAGAAATGGAAGATTTTACGATTACCCCGGAAGAGGAAGAGAAAATTTTAAAGAATGTTTTCAGTTCGCTCGAACCGTTAAAATTGAAAGTTCTTTCATCAAAGGCGAAGAAAAGGGCCGTAATTTATAAAAAAATAGCCGGGCAGTTTGAAAAAGGGAAAAAATATACCGAGATGGATGTCAACGGAATTCTGAAGCAGATCTATCAGGAAGACTATTCTACCCTGCGCCGCGGCTTGATCGAGCTGGGTTACCTCGACCGGATGAGTGACGGCAGCGTATACTGGGTGAAAGAAAGCAATTAAAATTTTCAATCGGTTTACATAAAACTATTGACAATTCACTTCAAATACCATATTCTATACTATAATATATTTGATAAAATGCGCAGATGGGGACAGATTGCATTTTACCCGCTCACAGAGAGCCGCTGTATGGTGGAAAGCGGTGCAGGCATTTGCAGGATATCACCCCGGAGCAGGCAGCTGAACAGCAATTAGTAAGCAAGCCCGGTTTCTCACCGTTAAGCGAGAGTGCATTGTTGGATGCATGTGAGATTGCCGCTTTGGCGGCGAATTAGAGTGGTACCGCGAAGGATGCCTTCGCCTCTATACAGTAGAGGCGAAGGCTTTTTTTTACTTCGGAGCGGGAAGATTGCTTTTAAGGAGGAATCAGAAATGCAGTTAACGGGAGCGCAAATCCTAATGGAATGTCTGCTTGAGCAGGGTGTGGATACCGTATTTGGGTATCCGGGAGGGGCCGTGCTGAACATTTACGACGCACTTTACGAGTACAGGGACAAAATCAACCATATCCGCACAGCCCATGAACAGGGCGCGGCGCATGCTGCGGACGGTTATGCCCGCTCTACGGGAAAAACCGGCGTTTGCATCGCGACCTCCGGCCCGGGTGCAACGAATCTGGTAACCGGCATCGCCACCGCCTACATGGACTCCGTGCCCATGGTGGCCATCACCGGAAATGTAACCTGCGCCCTTCTGGGGCTGGACAGCTTTCAGGAAGTGGATATCACGGGCATTACCATGCCGGTGACGAAGCATAATTATCTTGTAAAGCATATTGAGGACTTGGCGGATACCATCCGGAAAGCGTTTTTAATCGCCGGAACAGGCCGGAAAGGACCGGTGCTTGTGGATATTCCGAAGGATGTTACCGCGCAGAGGTATGACTATACGCCGCACCTGCCGCTTCCGGCTCCGAAAGGCGACTTTCCCTACGACGAGCGGTTTGAGCAGGCGCTTGCAATGCTGAAAAAAAGCGAAAGGCCGTTTATCTATTCGGGCGGCGGGGTGATTGCCGCGGAGGCTTCGGGAGAGCTGAAAAAATTTGCCGATCTTCTGGACGCGCCGGTTGCCTCCTCGCTGATGTGCCAGGGCGGTTTTGATCAGGCAGATCCGCGCTATATCGGGTTGCTGGGAATGCACGGGACGAACACCTCGGCGCTCGCCATTAAGAACTGCGATCTGCTGATCGCCGTCGGCACCCGTTTTTCCGACCGCGTGCTTTGCAACGCGGATCTGTTTGCGCGGCACTGCCCGATCATTCAGATTGAAATTGACACGGCGGAATTCAATAAAAATATTGATGTCGATTTAAAAATGAAGGGCGACGCCAAAGAGATTCTTGCACGCCTGAACCAGCTTCTTCCCCAATGCCAGCACAAGGGCTGGCTGGAACAGATTGCGGAATGGAAGGACCTGTATCCGCTCAAACAGGAAGCCGAATCCGAAGAGGAAGTATTGCCGCAGGGGGTCATCGAAACCCTCGACCGGCTGACGGATTCCAAGGCGATTATCGTAACGGAGGTCGGGCAGCACCAGATGTGGGCGGCGCAGTTTTACCGTTTCCGGACGCCGCGGCATTTTATCAGCTCGGGCGGGCTGGGAACCATGGGCTACGGGCTTGGCGCGGCAATCGGCGCGCAGGTGGCCAACCCGGATCAGCGTGTAATCAATATTGCGGGGGACGGCAGTTTCCATATGAACTGCAATGAGCTGGCGACTGTGGCACAGTATAACATTCCGATGATCGAGCTGGTTTTCAATAATACCGTGCTTGGCATGGTCCGCCAGTGGCAGAAGCTGTTTTACGGAAGCCGTTTTTCCCAGACGACGCTGGATAAAACCACGAATTTTGAAATGCTGGCCGAAGCGTTCGGCGTGAAGGCGTTTACCATCCGCCGCCGGAATGAAATTGAACCGGTTCTGAAAGAGGCGCTGTCCTATCCGGGGCCGTCGCTGATCAACTGTCCTATTCATCCGGACGTCAACGTGCTGCCCATGGTTCCGGCGGGCGGCTCCGTGGAAAATCCGATTTTGGAAATGTAAGGAGGGCGCATGATGAGTTACAGCAACGATAAAGAGTATGTTCTGTCCGTGCTTGCAAGGAATACGCCGGGCGTGCTGCTTCGCATTGCCGGGCTGTTCAGCCGCCGCTGTTACAATATTTTGAGTATTGTTGCGGCGCAAACGGAAAATACGGAATATTCCCGCATCCTGATTGTTGTGTCGGGGGACGACCGGATTGTTCGCCAGGTTGATAAACAACTGAGTAAGTTGGTCGATATAGAAGAAGTAACGGTGTTGAACCGTGAGGAAGCCGTCGTACGCGAGCATCTATTGATAAAGGTGGAGCGCAATCAGCAAAACAGCGAAAAGCTGATCGAAATTGCGAATGTGTTCCACGCCAATCTTCTGAATGTCCAGCAGGACTCCATGATTATGGAATTGACGGGGGACGCGACAACCTTAAATTCCTTTATTGAACTGTACAATCCGTATCATGTGCTGAAAATTCTTCGCACCGGCGCAATGGCTATGATGAAGTAGGAGCCAAAAAATTTGAAAAGATTGGGGATATCAGCTTGCTTACTCTAGATCAGGTTTATCATGCGGCCTATGTTTTAAAAGGTGTTATTCGTGAAACGGCGCTGATTCATGCACCGCTTATTAACCCCGAAAGTCAGATTTACTTAAAAACCGAAAATCTTCAAATTACCGGTTCTTTCAAGGTTCGCGGTGCTTATTATAAAATTTCCCAGCTGTCGGATGAGGAAAAAGCCAAGGGCGTTATCGCCTGCTCGGCCGGAAACCATGCGCAGGGCGTAGCGCTCGCCGCGGCGAAGAACGGCATCCAGTCGCTCATCTGCATCCCGGACAGCGCGCCGATTTCCAAGGTGGAAGCCACGAAAAGCTACGGCGCGCAGGTATGCCTTGTAAAGGGCGTATACGACGACGCGTACCAGAAGGCATGCGATCTGCAAAAGGAAAGCGGCGCCACGTTTATACACCCGTTCAACGATCCGCAGGTCATTGCCGGCCAGGGAACAATCGGGCTGGAAATTCTGAGCCAGCTTGCGGATGTCGACGCGGTAATCGTACCGGTCGGCGGCGGCGGCCTGATTTCCGGCGTAGCCTTTGCCGTAAAATCCCTGAATCCGAAATGCAAGGTGTACGGCGTGCAGGCCTGCGGCGCTCCGAGCATGGTGCAGGCTTTAGCTGACCGGAAGGTGGAAGCGCTGGCTAATGTATCGACCTTCGCGGACGGCATCGCGGTAAAATGCCCCGGCGACCTGACTTATGATCTTTGCAGCAAATATGTCGATCAGGTTGTTACCGTTACGGAGGACGAAATTGCAACGGCAATCCTTACGCTGATTGAAAAGCACAAGCTGATCGCCGAAGGAGCCGGCGCGGTCTCCGTTGCGGCGGCCATGTTCAACAAGGTTGACGTGAAGGGGAAAAAGGTTGTCTGCCTGCTTTCCGGCGGAAATATCGACGTAACCATCCTTTCAAGGGTCATCAGCCGCGGCCTTCTCAAAGCCGGGCGTTCCGGAGACCTTGTGATTCCGATGGTCGACAAACCGGGCCAGCTCAAGGAAGTTTCCTCGATTATTGCCGATCTCGGCGCAAATGTGGTAAGCGTTCACCATGACCGCAGCGGTGAAAATACGGGAATTAACGACTGCTATCTGCATATTCGCATGGAAACGAGGAATCATGAACATCTGGCGCAAATCCGCAAGGCGATTACGGACGCCGGTTATCATATTATCAAATCCAACTGAGCATTGGGAATCCAAAATATTTATATAAAAAGAAAGAGGTAAAAACAGATGCTGCAAGTAATTTCAACAAAAGACGCTCCGGCCGCGATCGGCCCCTATTCCCAGGCGATTGTCGCCGGAAAGATGCTTTTCCTCAGCGGCCAGATTCCGATTGTTCCGGCCACGGGAGAAGTTGCACAGGGCGACATCACCGTTCAGACCGAGCAGGTGATGAAAAATATCGCGGCGGTTTTAAAAGAAGCCGGTGCGGATTTTAAAAATGCCGTAAAAACAACCTGCTTTATCACGGATATGTCCGATTTTGCCGCATTCAACGGGGTTTATGAGAAGTACTTCACCGGCAAGCCCGCGCGTTCCTGCGTCGCTGTGAAACAGCTTCCCAAGAACGTTCTGGTTGAAGTTGAAGTCGTAGCTGCTTTGGACTAAGTCTTCCTAAACAAACAGGAGCCCTCCGGTTTTTCCGAAGGGCTCCTGTTTCTTCTTTATTTATGCCGTTTTATGTACTTTGTTTTCTCTTGGATGGCTCCCTTCACGCGCTGAAGGGACTCGTTGTTTCGAACCGATTTCATTGTCGGGAACGCCTGAATGACGCGGCGCTGGAAGAATTTGATTTCTTTTTCCATTTTATCCATCTTCTCGTACAGTTCGGACAGGGTTTTCAGATAGACCGCTTTCCGGTCCTCGTCGATCAGCTCGCCGATTGCCGCTTGGATATTCTCGAACTTTTCCGCTTTCAAATCCGAAGCTTTTTCTCGGAACTCGTCGATGATCTGCTGGATTTCGCCGAGCGTGCCGTTGAGATGCAGGACGGTAAATACGGTCAGTGTGGCATCGCAGAGAAAATACAGGATAAAACCGGAAGCAATGTAGGGCAGAGCCGCCGACGGGATTTTATGAAGCGTTTGTATGAGCAAAGGATGGACGAACAGGATTCCCACCACACCCATCACGCCGAACAGAAGGGAATTCTGGAGGCACACTCTTCCCTGAATATTATATCTGTGATGGGAATAATCCCAGTATTTCGTATGAAAAATGCTTTCCAGCGCAAGCCCGGTCAGGTATTCCAGCGCGGATGTCATTACGACCCCCGCAATATAAAGGATAGCAAGGTTGTCCTTGAATGGGGTCAGAACAAAGATCAACGCAACGCCGCCCACACCGTAAATCGGGCAGAACGGGCCGTTGAGGAAGCCCCGGTTGATCAGTTTTCCGGCCGGTATGGAACAAAAGATACTTTCGACAAACCAGCCTAAAAAGCTGTATACGGTAAAACATAAAAATAAAATCCAGAAGTTTTCCATTTCTCATCCCCGTCCTGATAATTTGCAGGATTGTTAATAGTGTATCTTTTCTGTAGAAGTTTGTCAAATACAAATACAGGACGCTTTTTGAAGGAGAAGAAGGAGATAATAAAGGAGCGCCGCACCGACCGCCGGGGTGACGATCCAGTCTAAAATATCGACTTCCAGCGTGGTGACTTTCAGAAGCCGGTTAATGCTGAGCGAAGCGTTGTAGATTTCGCTCAGGAAAAGCACCGTAATATACGCGCGCAGGCCGAACATCGGGACAAAGACCGCGATCAGCAGCACGCGCATGATGGAATCGCTGAAATTGTATTTCAGGGAATACATCTGCTGGTCAAGACCCTTCAGCATTCCGTCCACAACGCTGTCGAGGTACATCAGCGGGACGATCGGGGCCATAATCCGCAGGATGTTTCCAACCTCGTGGCTTTTGTAAAACAGCATGCCAAGGTCATCCGCAAAAAAGATCAATAAGGAACAGATAAAAAAGGAAAACATCAGCGTACAGCGAAACGCTTTTTCCACGACTTTTTGAATGGAGTTCTGTTTTCCGTCGGCGCTGGCTTCCGCCATTTCCGGAATGAGCAGCATGGACAGGGAGGTTAAAAAGGAATAGGGGAAGAAAAGAATCGGCATAACCATTCCCTGCATCACGCCGTATTGCGCCAGCGCGCCGCTGTCGCCGGCACCGTATGCTTTCAGGCCTTTCGGAATCAGAATATTTTCGGTGCTGCTCAAAAGGCTGCGGAAAAACGAACCGCAGAGGATCGGCCCGGCGATATGAAAAATGTTTTTAAAAATGCCGCTGCTTTTCGCTTTGGAAAGTCCGCGTTTCTCGGTAAACAGGAAATAGAGCCCCAAAATGAAAGCGAAGTCCGCGACCTCCCCGATGGTGGAGCCCAGCATGATCGCGTTCAGCGAGCTGCTCATCTGAAAGAACAGCAGCAGCGAAGCGCCGATCGTTACAAATTGCTCTAGAAATTCGCTGCATACGGGCACGACGGTGTTGCGTATCGCAAGAAAATACCCTTTCAGGCAGGCGCACACGGCGATAAACGGCAGACCCGGCGCCAGCAGCTTCAGCGGCATTGCCGCTGAGGCATTCCCGATAAACCTGCTCGCGATAAAATCCGCGCCGAAAAACAGCGCCAACGCCCCCAGCAAGCTCAGAGCCAGAGCACAGAATGCGCATTGGCGGATGGAGGCCCTTGTTCCCCGCCCCTCGGAGACAATACGGGTAACGGCCAGACCGATTCCCGAGGTGCAGAGGGTGATGCCGAGAAAGAAAACGGACAGGACAAGCTGATAAAGCCCCATGCCCGCTGCCCCGATGTTTGAACAAATAAACATGCGGAACCAGATATTGCTCAGGCGGAGCAGTACGGAGCTGGAGGTCAGGATGGCGGCGTTTATGTAAAATTTGCGCTTTCTCATTCGATTAACACCTTTATTTTCTTTGTTAATCAAATGTATTCGCGCGAAGGGTAAAATAAGTCTATAACTTTTATCGGATACAGTGTATAATAAAAATACAGCAAAAAGATGTTCTCTCCCCCGCCGAAGGTAAGGGGAGAGAACGAAATGAATTCTACAATATTTTCGGAATTGCTGTAAGAGTGATTTTTGGAGGAAACATATGGACTGGACGGAAATTCGGATTACCGTGGACGCGGAGAATATTGACAAAGCCGGGGACATTGCGCAGATGGTTGTGCCCTACGGCATTTATATTGAGGATTACTCCCACCTGTACGAAGAGGTGGAGGAAATCGCCCACATTGACCTGATCGACGAAGAACTGCTGAAAAAGGACCGCTCCAAAGCGCTAGTGCATGTCTATATCAGCCCGGAGGAAAATCCGTCGGAGGCAGTCGCGTTTTTGAGCGAGCGCTACGGCGCCGAAGGCATCCGGCACACGATTGATACGGCCGCCTGTGTGGAAGAAGACTGGATCAACAACTGGAAGAAATATTTCAAGCCGATCAAGGTCGGCAAAAACCTGCTGATCCGCCCGACATGGGAGGAAGAATACGAGGCGCAAGGCCGCACGGTGCTGCATCTGGAACCGGGGCTTGCGTTCGGCACCGGAACCCACGAGACGACCCGCCTGTGCATGGAGCTTTTGGAGGAATATGTGAAACCGGGGGACGACGTGCTGGACGTCGGCTGCGGAAGCGGAATCCTTTCGGTCGCCGCGCTGCTGTTGGGGGCGAAAAGCGCCGTCGGCGTGGATATTGACCCGCTTGCCGTGAAGACCGCCGTGCAGAATGCGGAAATCAACCATGTACGCGAACGCTTTACCGGCATCTGCGGCGATCTCACCGAAAAGGTCAGCGGGCAGTACAACATTGTCGTCGCCAATATTGTTGCCGATGTGATCATCCTTTTAACAAAGGACATCGAACAGTATCTTTATCCGGATACGGTGTATCTGATGAGCGGGATTATCGACACCCGCGAGAAAGACGTTCTTGCCGCCGTTGAGCAGAAATTCGAGATCATCAGCCGCAAAACGGAAAAGGGCTGGGTTGCCCTTGCGGCAAAACTGAAAAAATAAGCTTGATATGCAATAAGCTGACTATATTTTATGATAGAAATATAAGGAGGCTGTTGGTATGATACTTTATACGCCGTTTTGGGATACGATTCATAAAAAGGGGATTACTACTTATGCCCTCATTAAAAATTATAAAGTGAGCAGCAGTACGCTGTCGCGTCTTAAACGGAACATGCCGATTTCAACGGTTACCATTAACGACCTGTGCAGCATATTAAATTGTAGAGTGGAGGACATCCTTCAGTATCGTGCGGATGCGCAAAAATGAAGGGGTCGGAAAGGATAATATGGTTCTGGAAAACGGAAAGGAAACCTGTAACTGCGTAAAAATACACTGCGAGCGCCACGGAAAATGCGCCGAGTGCATGGCGCACCACGAAAAGCACAAACGGTACCCGCCCTACTGCAAGCGGGAATCCCGTGTTCGGCGGGAAAGAAGCCGTTCCGCTGAATCTGAAAAATAAATTTATTCGGCGCTCTTTGCGGAGGGCTTTTTCCGGATGAAACAAAAATTTTTCACCGGAGAAAGAGCAGTATACAAAAGAAGGAACCTAACAGGCTGATTTGGCCGGTTGGGTTCCTTCTTTTATTCATTTTCAATATAGTTTCCCAAGAAGGAGAAGCGCGGAAGTTCGTCGTTCAGCGCGCAAAGAAGGTTCAAAGTGCGTTCTTCGTGCACATTTCCCGTAAAATCCAGATAAAAATCATACTCGAAATTTTTTCCCGCGATTGGGCGGCTTTCAATCTTTGTCAGATTCAGCCCGGCCGCCGCGAAACGCGCAAGCACGCTGTAAAGCGAGCCGGTTTTATGCAGCAGGGAGAAGCAAAGGCTGATTTTCTGCGCGCCGCCGGGAATGAACAGGCGGCGGCTGATCACGATGAACCGCGTGCGGTTGTTCGAGCTGTTCTGGATATCGTTTTCCAGAATGTGAAGCTTATACTGCCTTGCCGCGTGTTCCGAACAGATCGCGGCGATTCCGGCTTCCTGCCGCTGGGCGATCATCTGCGCCGCGGCGGCGGTGCTGGAGCAGGGCATGGCGTGCAGATCGTTCTTTTCAATATATTCGGAACACTGCGAAAGCGCCTGCGGATGGGAATAGACGGTAGCAATACTGTGGGCATCCACTTTCTTCGCGGACGCCATGCAGTGGCGCACAAGCAGGGTCGTTGCGGCCACAATGCTGTACCGGTACTGTAAAATCAGGTCATAGACCTCGCCGACGGAGCCTGCGGAGGAATTTTCAACCGGAAGCAGCCCCAAATCCGCGTCTCCGCTTTCCACCGCGGCGAAAATTCCTCCGAAATCCGAATGAAACTGCGGGAACGCGTGCGGGTAAAGCTGTTCCAGCGCTTCGTGGGAATAGGAACCGATTTCGCCGAGACAGGCGATCTTTTCCGCTTTTTCCGGCTTTTCGCCCGCGGCCCGAATTGTGGCGCGCAGTTCCCGTCCGCTGCCGAGCAGGCTGTGCTGCAGCGAGCGGCTCATGTCCATCATATTCGAATAAAGAAGGCGGGCCTCGCCGCCGTACTCGCCGGCCCTGCTCCCGATGCGGTCCAAAATGGCCTGTTCGCGTTCGGTGTTCAGCACCGGCTGGCCGCTTTCCTTTTTAATCGCCGCCACTTTTTTTGCGCATTCCATCCTCTTCAGAAAAAGAGGCAGAAGGGCTTCGTCTATTTGATCGATTTCTTTACGAATTTCTTCCAGTGTCATCCTTATTACCTCGATTTAAAGATTCATCAGGTTTATGAGTGCGATTGCCGCTGCGGCCTCCACGACGGGCGCGGCCCGCGAAACGATGCAGGGATCGTGCCGCCCGTGGACGTGAAGCTTTGCGTCTGTTTTCGCCGTCAGGTCGATGCTGTCCTGTTCCCTGGCAATGGACGGCGTGGGCTTGAATGCCGCGCGGAACACAATCGGCATACCGGTCGTAATCCCGCCGAGAATGCCGCCCGCGTTGTTGGTTCTGGTTTTTACCGTGCCGTCCTCGTAATAATACGCGTCGTTATTTTCACTGCCGTACAGTTCAGCCGCGCCGAAGCCCGCGCCGAATTCCACACCTTTCACAGCGGGGATACCGAATAAGATAGAAGAGAATACCGGCTCGATCCCGCCGAACAGCGGGCCGCCGATTCCCGCGGGAACGCCGGTCAGCGCGCATTCGATTACGCCGCCCACGCTGTCCTGCGCCATGCGGGCCTTTTCAATCGTATCCCGCATCGCTTGTTCCGCATCCCTGTTAATGACGGGGAACGGGACGGAAGACAGCTTTTGGAGCAAATCTTCCGGAATATCCGAAGGGGAAAAAGGAGTATCTTTGCAGTCCGAAACGGAGTAGACGTGCGAGCCGATCCGAATGCCCCGGCGCTGTAGAATTTGGCGGCACACGGCGCCCGCGAAAACGAGCGGAGCCGTCAGCCGGCCGGAAAAATGCCCGCCGCCGCGCACGTCGTTAAAACCGCCGTAGCGCAGATACGCGGGATAATCCGCATGCCCCGGGCGCGGAATCCGTTTTAAATTCTCGTAGTCACCGGATTTTGTATTGGTGTTTTCCATCAGCGCGCACAGCGGCGCGCCGGTGGTTCTGCCGTTTAAAACGCCGCTTACGATGTTGGGCAGGTCGCTTTCCTTCCGTGGTGTGGCCGTCGCGTCCTTTCCCGGCGCGCGGCGGCTCATCTGGAGCGCGATCGCGTCAAAGTCCAGTTCCTCGCCCGCCGGAAGGCCGTCGAGCACTACGCCGATCGCGGCGCCGTGGCTTTCGCCGAAAATGGATATCTTTATTTTTTCACCCCATGTTGACGACATGCGCTTTCCCTCCCAGCCGGTTGTAATCTTCAAAGAAATCCGGATAACTCTTGCGCACGCTCTGCGCGTCGTGAATGGTTACGCAGCCGTCCGCTTTCAAAGCGGCGATAGCGAACGCCATCACAATGCGGTGGTCGTTGCAGCCGTCGATTTCGCCGCTGTGCAGGGTTTCAACGCCGTCGATGAGCAGGCCGTCCTCCGTCTGCCGAACCTTCCCGCCAAGACGGCTCAGCCCGTCGGCCATGGCCGACAGACGGTCGCTTTCCTTAATGCGCAGGCGCTGCGCGTTGAAGATTCTTGTCCGTCCCCGGCAAAGCGCGGCGGTCGCCGCCAGAATGGGGACAAGGTCGGGAATCTGCGAAGCGTCGATTTCCATACCGTTCCGTTTATTTTGTGTTATCGACAGTTGATTATCCGCCCATACCACATCCGCGCCGAACGAGCGGAAAAGCGATTCCGCCGCCCGGTCGCCCTGGCGGGAGTTGGGATTCAGCCCTTCCAGCCGGATGTTTCCGCCGAGCGCCCCCGCCGCCAGAAAGAAAGCCGCCTGCGACCAGTCCCGTTCCACCGCATATTCCCGGGGTTTATAGGATTGGCCGCCCGGAACGCGCCATCCGGTTTCCGTGGTTTCCGTTTGAATTCCGAAATCGTTCAGAATATCGACGGTCATGTCGGCGTATCCGGCGCTTTCCAGCGGAGTGGAAAGGCGAATTTCGCTGTCCCCGTTCAAAAGCGGAAGCGCAAACAGCAGTCCCGTAATAAACTGGGAACTTATGTTGCCCGGGAGGACGAATTTCCCCGGCGTAAGCTTCCCGCGAATCGTCAGCGGCAGGCCGCCCTCGGTTTCGCAGTTTACGCCGTGCTGCGGCAGGCAGTCAAGATAAACGCCGATCGGGCGCTGGGGAAGACGTCCTTCGCCCGTAAACCGGGCGGAAATACCGAACGCCGCCGCAATCGGAATCAGAAAACGTAAGGTGGAACCGGATTCTCCGCAGTGGATTTGTACGATTTCTCCGTCCGTCCCGCCGAGAAGGGCTTTCATTGTATGGATGGTGGCTTTTATATCGTCACTGAGCCGGGTTTCGTCCGGAAAAAGTTCCCCGCCGCCCGCGAGCGCCGAGCAGATAACCGCCCGGTGCGCCGCGCTTTTCGAAGGCGGCACAAGGATGCTTCCGTTTAAAACCGAGGGGTATATTTTCACGTCGCTCATTCCAGCACCTCGGTCAGTTCCGTCAGCCGGTCGCGGTAAATCCGGTCGATAAACCCCTCTCCGATTTGTTTCAGAAGAATCAGGCCGATCATGCCGCCGCTGTTTTTCTTGTCGAACGCCGTGGCGGAAAGAATTTGGTCGATCGGCATGGGATCGCTTGTGGGAAGCTGGAATTTTCGTAACGCCGCGATGATTTCATTCGTCGTGCCGGGCTTTGTAATTCCCATGCCTTCGCCGCATTTCGCCATCATGACCATGCCGATGCCGACCGCTTCCCCGTGGGACAGCTTACCGAAGCCGTACAGCTTTTCCAGCGCGTGGCCGAAGGTATGGCCGAAGTTCAGCAGCATGCGTTCGCCGGTGTCGAATTCGTCCCGTTCAACGACTTCGCGCTTGATATCCACACAGCGGTAAATCAGTTCTTCCATATTCTGATGAATATCTTCTTTGCAGATCATATCGAACAATTCGCGGCTTTTAATACAGCCGTATTTAATCGCCTCCGCCATTCCGTCGGAAAGAAAATGCGGCGGAAGGGTTTCGAGCGTGTCCGGGTCAATCAGGACAAGACGGGGCTGATGAAACGCGCCGACCAGATTTTTTCCCTGCGGAAGGTCGACTGCCGTTTTGCCGCCGACCGAGGAATCGATCTGCGCCAGAAGGGAAGTCGGTATCTGAATAAACGGGATGCCGCGCAGATAGGTTGCGGCGGCGAAGCCCGCCATGTCGCCGGTCACGCCGCCGCCCAGCGCGACAAGGAAATCGCTGCGGGTCAGCCGGTGTTCGGCGCATTCGGCGTAGATCTGCGCCACGCTGGAAAGCTGCTTGCTTTCTTCGCCCGCGGGAAAGGAAAACGCGCGCACGGAGAACCCGGCGGTTTCCAGCGACCTTTTCACGCGTTCGCCGTAAAGCGGAAATACGTTGCTGTCGCTTACCAGAACGGCTTTGGAACCCGGCTTGAAAAGCTGTTTTGCGAAGTCGCCGGTTTCGCCGATGCAGCCGCGTTCGATTCGGATTTTGTAGCTTCTGGAAGTGTTAACAGTCAGTTCCTTCATTCCCCAAGCATCTCCTTTATCTGTCTGCCTCTGCGCAGAAGGATGCGAAGCGCTTCAGCGTCATTTTTTGAAACGGCATTCTTAATCTTCGTTATATTGGTAATCAGGGTATCCAATTCACCTACAAGCGCTTCCCGGTTGTCGATGAACAGTTCCGCCCACAGTTGTTCGTTAATATTTGCCACGCGCGAGACGTCCCGGTAGCTTCCCGCCGAAAATCCGTTGTGCTCCGGGCAGCAGGGGCTCATTACGTAGGCGCAGGCAAGTACGTGGGGAAGCTGGCTGGTAAACGCAATCATCCGGTCGTGCTTTTCGGGGGTGGTTTCCACCGTACCGCCGAAGCGGAGCTCCACGGCGATTGCTTTCAGCAGATCGACCGCCCGTTGCGGCGCGCCGCAGGGAACGAGGATGTAACTCGCGTCCAGAAACAGATCCGCGTCGCTTGCCGCGAAACCGCTTTTCTCCTTGCCGGCCATCGGGTGCCCGCCCGCGAAAAGGAAACCGTGTTCCTGTGCAATGCGGGGCAGGTGGGCGCAGATTTCCGATTTGATTCCGCAGGTGTCGGTTACGACGCAGTCCGGGGGAATCAGATGGGCGTGCGAGGCAACGAAATCGATGTCCGCCTGCGGGTACAGGCAGAGGTAAAGAACGTCCGCCTCCCGGATATCCGCATCGCCGCCGATTTTGTCAATCGCGCCGCATGCGAGCGCCGCTTTTAAAACGTCGGGATCGCGGTCAATTCCGGCAATCTGGCATTCGCTGTATTTTTGAAAGGCTTTCGCGAGCGATCCGCCGATCAGGCCCAATCCGACGATTACGATTTTCTTATTCATAATGGAATACCCCCGCGTCAATGTTTTATTTATTATAGCAAAAATTTACAGGGGATTCCACATTTCTTCCAAAGGCTTTTGCCGCGGAGCGGAGATGCTCCGCAACTTTGTCGAACTGATCCGGGGTCAGCGACTGGGCGCCGTCGGAAAGCGCCTTTGCCGGGTTGTTGTGCACCTCGATAATCAGGCCGTCCGCACCGGCGGCGACGGCCGCGAGCGCAAGCGGTTCCACCAGCCAGGCGATGCCGCCCGCGTGGCTCGGGTCAACCAGAACGGGAAGATGGGAAAGCTTTTTCAGAATCGGCACAGCGGAAATATCCAGCGTGTTGCGCGTATAGGTTTCATACGTGCGGATGCCGCGCTCACAGAGGATGACCTGATCGTTGCCGCCGGCCATAATGTATTCCGCGCTCATCAGAAGCTCCTCAATCGTGCTGGACAGCCCGCGCTTCAGAAGAATCGGCTTTTTGATTTTCCCCAGTTCCTTGAGCAATTCGAAATTCTGCATATTCCGCGCGCCGACCTGGATGATATCGACGCCGTTTTCTAAAAACAGATCGATGTGATTGGCGCTCATGATTTCGGTGACAATCGGGAGGCCGCTTTCCTTTTTGGCTTCTTTTAAAAGCTCCAGCCCCTCGGCTTTCAGTCCCTGAAAGGCGTAGGGAGAGGTTCTCGGCTTGAACGCGCCGCCGCGCAGGAACTGCGCCCCAGCCGCCTTGACCCGCCGGGCAATGCCGCAGATCTGTTCTTCGCTTTCCACGGAACACGGCCCGGCAATCAGCGTCAGCCCGCCGCCGCCGATCGTCTGCCCGCCGGGCAGGGTGATGATGGTGTCGTCGGGATGGAATTTCCGGTTGGATTTTTTGTAAGGCTCCTGCACCCGCTTTACGCTTTCCACAAAATCCTGCGCGGCGATATAGTCGATATCAATATCTGAAGTATCGCCGATCAGGCCGAGCACAGTGCTTTGCGTACCTACCCAGGTATTGACCTTTATGCTATACTCGTTCGTAAGAGCCTTCGTAAATTCGCTTACCTGCTCCGGGGTGCATTCGGATTTCAGTACAATAATCATATTTTCTTCCTCCTAGAAAGTATACGGGATAAAAAGGGTAAAAAATAACGGAGCTGCTGTCAGCTCCGTTAAAATATCAGCCTATAAAGGGTCAGGCTATACCTTCATACAAAAGCTCACAGTTCTTTTTTGAGTAGCACAAAAATCCCGCGCCATAAAATAGCGGGGATAACCGTAAGCTGTAAATCGATTTGTGCCTGTCGCAGAACGCATCGTGAAGCTCCTTTGGTATTCTTGCCTTGTATCATAATACAGATTGGAAAGGGTGTCAAGTGAAAAAAGAAAAATATTTATTTCGTCAAAAAACGGGGAATCACTCAAAGTTGTACGAAAAATACATTTATATCATTGCTTTTATGGTGCAAACTTGATACAATATCAGACATGAAGGAAGAAATATCGAAATTTTTTGCAGAAAAAAGAAAGAGGGGGTGCCAATGTCACAAAAAGCAGCAGAAGAATTTGACTTACGAAGAATTATTAATTACCTTGGAGCGGGAATTCTATGCTGTAAGAATGACGATGCGCTGACAATCGTTTACGCCAGCAGCCCCTTTTATGAAATGCTGGGATTTCGTGAAGGCGAGATAACCGCATTAAACAGTTCGGAGCACCCCGTATTAAGTGCGGATCAACGTTATAACCGTCCGAATTTTATGCAGAGTTTTTTTCCGGGCGATTACAGCAATCATGTGGAAATCGAATTGAAGCTCATTAAGAAAGACGGCCATCACATCTGGGTAAGCTGCAGCCTGCGCCTTTTAATCGAAGAGGACGGCTCGGAATTGCTCTGCGGTGTGATCGAAGATATTACGGAAAAACGAAGATCGCTCAATAAAGAACGCGAGCAGTTTGAGATTATCCGTAAGGCAAAGCGGGAACTTGCCGCGAGCGAGGAACGCTACCGCATCATTATGGAGCAGGCGGCCGACCCGATTCTGGACTATAATTTCAAGACACAGGAGATTTATTATTCCCATCCTTTTCAGGACAGGTTCGGAACCGGATTCAGTACGGACGGGCTGCTGGACGGCCTTTGCCATTCCGATATTGTTTTTGCGGAGGATAAGCAGCGGCTTGTGGATGATCTGTATGGTTTTATGCACGGAAGAAGACAGAAAAATCCGGATTACCGGTTTATGGATGTGAACGGAACCTATCGCTGGTACCGGGTCCGCAGTACGATCATTCGCGACGAAAAGGGCGATCTTTCCAGGATGATTGTCTTTTTTATTGATATCGACAACCAGAAAAAGGAAACGCTGCGTCTGAGGGAAAGAGCGGAGCGTGATTTGCTGAGCGGGCTGTACAATCATGTAACCACGTCCCGGCTGATCGACAAAGCGATCGATGAAAGCGTACCCGGCAGCCAGCACGCTTTATTTTTAATTGATATTGACAATTTTAAAGATATCAACGACCATCTCGGGCACCTGCTCGGCGACGAAGTAATCGGGGAAGTGTCCGCCAAACTGCGGAGCCAGTTCCGCGAGAACGATATCGTCGGCCGGATCGGCGGCGATGAATTTGTTGTATTTCTAAAAAATATTTCAATGAGGGATATTCAACGGAAAGCCGAACTTTTGCAGAATGTTTTCCGAAGCATCCGCCCGGAACAGAACCGGGATTTTCAGGTTTCCGGCAGTATCGGCGTTTCGGTTTACCCAAAGCACGGCAGGGATTACCACGAGCTGTTTGAAAAAGCGGACGCCGCTATGTACGCAGTAAAGCACAATGGGAAAAATTCCTGCTGCATCTACTCCGATATCGTACAGTGATATTTCATTTTCCCGCTTATTCAGACGGAATGGGCGGGTTTTTTAATGCCTGAAGGATTTGCTCCGCAACTTCAACGGCCGGTGCGTCCGCGGGGACGGTTCTGTCCGCGGACAAGCGGTACCGGTCCGAACGTTCCAGGTAGAGCCGGCGCAGGTTTTCGTCGTGTTCCGGCCCGGAGAGCAGCGGGCGGGTCTGATCCCCCCGAAGCCGCTTCTGGATTTTCTCCAGGGACGCGTCCAGCAAAACGATGATGCCGCTGCTCTTTAATTCGGCTGTATTTTCCGGGTCCATCAGCGTTCCGCCGCCGGTGGCGATAATCAGCCCGCTTTTTTGCGCGAGTTCCCTTGCCGCTTCCCGCTCAAGCTTCCGGAACGCCGCTTCGCCTTGCGAAGCAAATAACTCGGAAATCCGAACGCCCTGTTTCTGCTCAATGTATTGATCCATATCCACGAAAGTCCTTCCCGCCTTTTGCGCGATAAGCTTTCCGACGGTCGTCTTTCCGCTGCCCATAAAACCGCAGAGGACAAGGTTGCCGAATTCTTTTTTCATTTCGAAAACGGCGTCCGCGCACAAGGCTTCGATATCCTCTTTCCGGAACTTTGCGCCATACCAGATTTCCTGCGCGGCGGCCGCCTGCCAGACCAGCATGCTGATTCCGCCGATTGCACGCACGCCGTTTTTGCGTGCGGTTTTTAAAAGCAGGGTTTCGTTCGGGTTGTAAACCGCGTCAAAAACGCATGAGGCGTTTCGGATAATTTCTTCCGAAACGGGACATGCTTCGGTGTGCGGGTACATCCCGACCGGCGTAGCGTTCGCGAGCAGGTCGATTTTTCCGTGAATTTCTTCCAGCAGGCAGAAATCAGCCTTGGCGCCCTTCACCCTGCTTTGAATATCGGAACAGAGCTTCTGCGCGGCTTCCAGTCCGTGCCGCCGCACGGCCACCGTTACGGTGCCGCCGCGCAATGCCGCTTCAAAGGCCATGACGCGTCCCGCGCCGCCCGCGCCCAATACCACGGTGCGCCCGTTCAGCTTCGCACCTCCGGCTTCCAGCGCTTTGCAGAACCCCGTACCGTCGGTTGTAAAACCGGTCAGGCGGCCGTTTCGGTTTTGCACGGTATTCACGGAATTATAAAAAACGGATTTTTGGTCCAGTCCGTCCAGCAGGGGAATAATCGACTGCTTGTGGGGAATGGTTATGTTGAAACCGCGAAGGGAGCGCAGCTCGTCCATCCGCTTTTCCAGTTCCTGCGGCGGGATATCCCGAACGCCGTATCCGGCCTGTTTTCCATTTAAAGAAAAAAGGCGGGCATGGATAAAAGGCGACATTGTATGCGCAATCGGATGCCCGATTACAGCATAGGTTTTTTCGATCATTTTAGGTTCCCCTTATTTTCAAATAAAAAATCCGGAAACATATTGACAAAGTCATAGTTTGCTAATAATATGTGGTTAGAGAATTCGTGTCCGGAGCGATTTCATGGTTTTTTCTGTGGCAATTGTATCACACCTGAAATAAGATTGTCCATAATAAATGATAACGTTATCCGCGAGCCGATGATTCAAAATGCAGAGAATTTTTTAAGGAGGATAAAACATGGTATTCGAAAAGGTGAAGGCGATTCTCAGCGAACAGTTTGATGTAGAGGAGGATTCAATTACCGCCGATACGAGCATTGCTGATGATTTAGGCGCCGATTCCTTGGACGTCGTTGACCTTTTGATGTCAATTGAAGATGAATTCGAAATTGAAGTGCCGGATGAAGAGATCGATAACATCAAAACCGTCGGTGAACTCGTAAAGTACATTGAAGACAATGTTTAACTGCGTTTTCTTCAAATCCGCCGTGCTTAGCATGGCGGATTTTTTATTCTGCTCCGTTTTTGCGCTTTCTGGCATTTTTACTTGAAAAAAGGGTTTATTTCCGATATAATATATGAATAGTTTGTTAAGAATGAATTGTGATAAAGGGGCGTAAATTCGTTGAGTGAATTCAGCTTTTTAACCGACGGCTTACTGTACATGCTGGCAAATCCCAAAATGCTGGCCATGTGGCTGATCGGCGGGCTTCTGATCTGGCTTGCGATTAAAAAGGATTTTGAGCCTGCTCTGCTTCTGCCGATGGGATTCGGCGCGATTCTTGTGAATCTTCCGCTTCCCGGCGTAATCGGCGAGAACGGGATTGTACAGTGGCTTTTCCAAAAGGGAATTGCCTCTTCCGAAGCGTTTCCGCTGCTTCTGTTTGTCGGAATCGGCGCGATGATCGATTTCGGCCCGCTGCTTTCCAACCCGCGAATGCTCCTGTTCGGCGGCGCGGCGCAGTTCGGCATCTTTTTAACGGTTGTGTTCGCCGTACTGCTGGGCTTCCCGTTAAAGGATGCAATGAGCATCGGCGTGATCGGCGCGGCGGACGGCCCGACCTCCATCCTTGTTTCGCAGGTGCTGAAAAGCGGATATATGGGCGCGATCGCCGTTGCCGCCTATTCTTATATGGCGCTGGTTCCGATTATCCAGCCGACCGCGATCCGGCTTGTTACAACCAAACGGGAACGCATGATCCGTATGCCGTACAATCCGAAGTCGGTATCCAAAACAACGAAAATCCTGTTCCCGATTATTGTTACGCTGATTGCGGGACTGATCGCACCGGATTCGGTTTCCCTTGTCGGCTTCTTGATGTTCGGAAATCTGATCCGCGAATGCGGCAGGCTCGAAAGTCTTTCCCAGACGGCGCAGGGCCCGCTTGCGAACCTGATCACCATCTTTTTGGGAATCACCATCGCGTTTCAGATGCAGGCGGACAAGTTCCTTACTTTTGGAACATTGATTGTCATGGCGCTGGGCCTGTTCGCTTTCGTATTCGACACCATCGGCGGCGTCGTCTTTGCGAAAATACTGAACCTGTTCCTTCCGGAGGGCAAAAAGATCAATCCGATGGTCGGCGGCGCCGGTATCTCGGCGTTTCCGATGTCCGCCCGGGTGATCCAGAAAATGGCGCTGAAAGAGGACAACCAGAATCATCTTCTGATGCACGCGGTCGGCGCGAATGTTGCCGGTCAGATCGGTTCCGTTGTTGCGGGAGGAATTATCCTTTCTCTTGCAAGAAAGTGGGGGATGATGTAAATGCTGAACTTCAATCTGCTTACCGTTGCGTTTACCAGTCTGCTGGGAAATGTTACAAATGAAGATATCGGAAAATCCCTCCGCCTGATGGGGCTGGGGATGCTTGGCATCTTTATCGTTATGCTTCTCATCTATTTGGTAACGGTAATTTTAAATCATACGACAAAAGAAAAGAACGACGAAGATTAAGGAACCGCGTCAGGAATCGGCGCTTCCTTAACGGCGCGTGAGATAGTCAGAAAGGTAGTTACTATGGCCGAACAGAAAAAAATGGTAGAGGCGATTACTCCCATGGAGGAGGACTTCGCCAAATGGTACACGGATATTGTAAAAAAAGCCGAGCTGATGGATTACACCAGCGTGCGCGGCTGCATGGTCATTGAGCCGTACGGTTGGGCGATCTGGGAAAACATCCAGCATATTCTGGATGCGAAATTCAAGGAGCTGGGTCATGAAAATGTCTCCATGCCGATGTTTATTCCGGAAAGCCTTTTGAACAAGGAAAAAGAGCATGTGCAGGGCTTTGCGCCGGAGGTTGCCTGGGTTACAATGGGCGGCAACGAAAAATTGCAGGAAAGATTGTGCGTTCGCCCCACGTCCGAAACGCTGTTCTGCGACCATTATGCAAAGGTCATCCAGTCCTGGCGCGATCTGCCGAAGCTCTATAATCAGTGGTGTTCGGTCGTCCGCTGGGAAAAAACAACGCGCCCGTTCCTCCGTTCCGTGGAATTCCACTGGCAGGAAGGCCACACCATGCACGAAACCGCCGAAGAAGCGGAGGCGGAAACCGAGCGGATGCTCGGGGTGTACGCCGATTTCTGTGAAAATGAACTGGCCATCCCGGTTATTAAAGGCCGCAAGACCGATAAAGAGAAATTTTCCGGCGCCGTCGCAACGTATACCATTGAGGCAATGATGCACGACGGCAAGGCTTTGCAGTCCGGAACCAGCCATTATTTCGGCGACGGCTTTGCAAAGGCGTTCAACGTCACCTTCCAGGGCAGAGACAACTCCGTCTGCCATCCGTTCCAGACCTCCTGGGGAATGAGCACCCGCATCATCGGCGGGGTGATCATGACGCACGGCGACAACGACGGACTGGTGCTTCCGCCCGCTGTCGCGCCGATACAGGTTATCATCGTACCGGTCGCCCAGCATAAGCCGGGCGTGCTCGACAAAGCGCAGGAACTGCGTGAGAGGCTGAAAAAGACGTTCCGGGTGCGCGTAGACGATTCCGATCAGTCGCCGGGCTGGAAATTTGCCCAGTACGAAATGAAGGGCGTTCCGCTCCGTCTGGAAATCGGGCCGAAGGATATCGAGAAGAACCAGTGCGTTCTGGTTCGCCGCCATGACCGGCAGAAGGTTTTTGTGCCGCTCGATCAGCTGGAGCAGGCTGTGGCCGAACAGCTTGAAGAAGTACGCAGGGGCATGTACGAAAAGGCGCTTGCCCGCCGCGAGAGCATGACCTATTCCGCGAAAACATTGGACGAGCTTCAAGAAATCGCGGACAGCAAGCCGGGTTTTATCAAAGCGATGTGGTGCGGCGATTCAGCCTGCGAAGAAAAGCTGAAGGAAGTCGCGGGCGTTTCTTCCCGCTGTATGCCCTTTGAGCAGGAACATGTCGGCGACACCTGTGTCTGCTGCGGCAAACCTGCAAAGTCAATGGTTTACTGGGGCAAAGCCTATTAAGATATGATATAGCAAAGGCCGGACGATTTCGTCCGGCCTTTTTCAGACTGATGGCAAATCCGCGGACGCACAGCGTCTTTCGCTGTTTCCCCCGCGCTGCATAAGCGGCGCTTCTCCACGGAATGGTTATGGAACGCTTACTGCTCGTCTAAATGGTTTCGCGAGGGGACTGCTTCCCTTTCTCAATCGCTCGGGCAGGCAAATCCGCCGCCGCTCTGAAATTTTACAATTTATTTATAATGCAGGCAAACCTTCGTGATTTCAACGGATTAGAGCGCGATTGTTGAATATCTTTATACAATCTGGAAAATAATGTAAATAAATCCTGTTGAATGGTAACATTTCTCCCTTTTCTTTGTCATAACCATAACGGTTTTGTAAATTGCTTTTTCAAAAGGGATGTGTTACCATAAAAAAACGTTGGCAGATATCTTATCAAAATACTGACAATTCTTATTTAAGGAGTGAACGAAATGAAAAAAATATGTGCGCTTATTTTAGCGCTTGCAATGGTTGTGTCTATGTCCGCATGTAAGGGCGGGCAGACGTCGCCTGCGCAGAATAATAATGTTTCCGGCACGGAGGTATCCGGCACTGAGGTGTCCGGCGAAGAAGCGTCTTCCGAAACGGCGTCGGCCCCGGCTTCCATTCCGCAGGAGTCATCCAATCCGGATCAGAAAAAGGCATCGTCCGGAGAAGCTGCGAAACTGGATCAGCCCAAAATAGTAAACCCCAAGGCGGCTTCCAACCTGAACAACGGCGTATATACCGTTAAGCTGGACAGCTACAGCTATAAGAATGACAATAATATCTATAACGCGTCCTATCCGGTGCTGTCCGGCAAAATTTCCAACGCGGATAAAATCAATGCGGCCATCAAGAGCAGTGCGATGAAGACGATCAATTCCATGGGAACCAGCAAAAAGAAAGACAAGACGACCGTTAAGGTAAGCGGCGAAGTCGCTTACGAAGGAAAGAATTTCATCAGCATCGGCTTTAACGAATATGTTAAAGTTTCCACCCCGAAAGCAACTCCGACCCGCACCCTGCGCGTAATCAATATCAATTTAAGTACGGGCGCCATTCTCAGCATGGATGACCTGGTTGTGAAAAATGACGCGCTCTGCAAGACGCTGGAGAGTGTAAAAGGCCAGCTCAGCGGAGACGTTGCGCCATACATTACCGCCGATGTAATTAAGTCTGCGCTGGATTCCGGTTCCGTGTATTTTTCAAAGTACGGCGTTGGATTCGGCCTGCCGGTTAGCAAACCGGACAAAAGGACCATCAAACTGGTTCTGACCTACGACCAGATGAAGCCGTTTATGACAAGCAATGCAATCTGGAAAAACTTCAAATAAAAAAGAAATGCCCTTTCCTTCTATCGCTCCCCGTGTTATCATTTAAAAGAAAATAGATGCATGGGGAGCGAGGAAATGGGAAAGAAAAAGGCTTTTGCTCTGACTCTTGGCGCATCCGCCCTGACCGTTCTGCTGGGGCTGTGGATCAAAGCCCTGCGGAACCACGCGGATACAGTTCCTTACCGCGTAATTGGAGGCGCCGACGGTCCTACTGCCATTTTTGTGAGCGGCGGATTCAGCAATCCGCTTTTTTATGCAGCGGGCGCTGTTCTGGTACTCCTTTGCGCCGCAGTGATTTTTTTCGATTCAAGGCATAAAATATAGGAATATTTCGGTAAATACTGGAAATAATGGTTGAAGACGGAGGAAAATCATGAAAAGAATCCTCGCGGGAATCCTGCTTCTTGCCGGGGGACTGGCGGCCGCGGGCAGGGTGATGCGGAAAATGGGGCGGCTTTCTTCCATACGGCCTTTCGGGGCCGGTTTTGTCGGCGTCATCGGAGACCCTGACCGCCCAACCGCTTCCTTTGCGGCAAAAAGGGCGTTCCCGTTGATTGCGCGCGATTGCCGGATTCGTTTTTTCAGCACGGCCGCGATGCTCAGCGCCATTTTCCTTGGGCATTCCCATAAACAGAAAAAGCCGCGCTCGAAATGATAAAAGGCAATGGGAAAGCAGTCTCGGAAGCTTAGAAAAACAAAGAAAAAAATCTTAAAAATAAAGAAAAAATGCTTGCATATAAGGCTCTCATATGGTATTATAATGAAGCACGACTGCGACAGATATGCGATGAAGCGGGAGGTTGCGGCTGAAACACGCCGGTTTTTCCGTGGAGTATGTCCGATTTTAAACCGGGCGACAGATACTTTGAGCGTGCGATGGGAGTAGGTGTTTTATGCCTGTCTCCTGTTATGCTCAGACGTTTTTTATGCCAACACCCGGATTAACTTGAAAAAGTCAATCCGGTTTTTAATGTGCTAAGAGGGAACACCCGGCACGGTGTTAGGATTTGAAAAACGCCGCCCGCCAACTACAATAAGGAGGCGATTCACAGTGGCAGTCAAGGAGAAAATCAGGATAAGAATCAAGGGTTACGATCATCAGTTGGTTGATCAGTCGGCTGACAAGATTGTACAGACAGCAAAGCGCACGGGCGCACGGGTTTCCGGGCCGGTCCCGCTCCCGACCGAAAAGCAGACCATTACGATTCTGCGTGCTGTTCACAAGTACAAGGACAGCCGTGAGCAATTCGAGATGAGAACACACAAAAGACTTATCGACATTCTCAGACCATCCAACAAAACCGTAGAGGCTTTGATGGGTCTGGAGCTCCCCGCCGGTGTTGAAATAGAGATTAAACTCTGATTTAACCAACCTGCGGCCGGGGTCATGTTGGCAAAAGCCAACCAATAACCTGCATAGGAGGTAAAATAATGCAAAAAGGTATTATCGGCAAGAAAATCGGCATGACGCAGATTTTCGATGAAAAGGGAAATGTCATCCCCGTAACAGTTGTTGAAGCCGGTCCCTGTGTTATCGCACAGAAGAAAACGGTTGAAAACGACGGCTACGCGTCCGTCCAGATGGGCTACGGCGATTTAAAGCCGCAAAAAGTCAATAAGCCCATGAAAGGACATTTTGCAAAAGCGGATGTCGCTCCCAAGAAAACACTCAGAGAATTCAGAATGGAAAACACGGACGCTTTCAACGTGGGTGACCTCATTAAAGCGGACACTTTTGCAGTAGGGGATAAGGTTGACGTTACCGCTACCAGCAAAGGTAAGGGATACGCCGGCGTTATTAAACGCTGGAACTTCCAGAGACTGAAGGAAACTCACGGTTCCGGCCCTGTTGCCCGCCACGGCGGTTCCAACGGCTGCTGCTCGGATCCTTCAAGAGTATTCCCGGGCCTGAAGATGGCCGGCCATCTGGGCGCGGAAAGAGTTACGGTTCAGAATCTGACCGTTGCCAAAGTGGATACGGAAAACAACCTGATTGCTATCAAGGGCGCAGTTCCCGGCCCGAACGGCGGAATCGTAGTAATCCATGACAGCGTTAAGGCGTAAGGGAAGGAGGAATTGGAATGCCTAAAGTAGCAGTACTTGATATGGCCGGTAAGGAAGTTGAAAAAATGGATCTTTCCGACGCCATATTCGGAATTGAACCCAACACAAAGGTTTTGCACGACATGGTTGTAAACTATCTTGCAAACCAGCGTCAGGGCACACAGTCGGCACTGACCCGCGCCGAGGTTTCCGGCGGCGGCAGAAAGCCGTGGAGACAAAAGGGCACCGGCCACGCAAGACAGGGCTCCACTCGTTCACCGCAGTGGACACACGGCGGTATCGCTTTTGCTCCGAAACCGCGCGACTACAGCTATTCTTTAAATAAAAAAGTAAAGCGTCTTGCAATGAAGTCGGCTCTTTCAAGCAAGGTAATCGACAACGATATGATCGTGCTTGATAAGATTGCGCTTGACGAATATAAGACAAAGGCCATCGCGGCATTGCTCAAGGCGATCGGCTCCGAGAAAAAAGCGCTTATCGTTCTCCCCGAGGTTAACGAGAAGGTTATCGCTTCGGCAGCCAATATCCCTGGAGTAAAGACGGCTATGGCGAACACCTTGAATGTCTACGACATCTTAAATGCAGACAAGTTCATTGTGCTTAAGGATGCCGTAGCCCAGATTGAGGAGGTGTATGCATAATGGCAGCACAGGACATCGTCATTCGCCCCATTATCACGGAAAACAGCATGGCCGGTATTGGCATGAAGAAGTACACCTTTGAAGTAGCCAAGGATGCCACAAAAATCGATATCGCAAGAGCGGTTGAAACGCTTTTCGGTGTAAAGGTAAGAAAAGTAAACACCCTGCATGTTCGCGGCCATCTGCGCCGCCAAGGCAGAAACGAAGGCTATACTCCCGCATGGAAGAAAGCAATCGTTACCCTTACCGAAGACAGCAAGACAATCGAGTTTTTTGAAGGCATGATGTAAACTCTGCCGGATGAATGCAGAGGCATGGATGGGGAATCGGCATTTCCCCGCAAAGCCATCATGAGGAGTGTGAAACCTAAATGCCTATTATTAACTTTAAACCTACCACGGCTTCAAGGCGTGGTATGTCCGTAACGGATTATTCCAAACTTTCCAAAGTTGGACCGGAAAAGAGCCTCCTGGCTCCGATGAACAATAAATCCGGACGAAACAGCTACGGCAGGATCACCGTACGGCACCGCGGCGGTGCAAACCGCAAGAAATACCGTATTATTGACTTTAAGCGTCAGAAGTTCGACGCACCGGGCACCGTTCAGACCATTGAGTACGACCCGAACCGTTCCGCCTTCATTGCTCTTGTACAGTATGAGGACGGCGAAAAAAGATACATCATCGCTCCGAACGGCCTGAAGGTCGGCGATGTTGTCGTATCCGGCACCGGAGCGGATATCAAGCCGGGCAACGCGCTTCCGCTTGAAAATATCCCGGTCGGTACCTTTATCCACAACGTAGAGCTTTACCCGGGCAAGGGCGCTCAATTGGCCCGCGCAGCCGGCAACATGGCTCAGCTGATGGCGAAGGAAAACGGAATGGCTCTGTTAAGACTTCCTTCCGGCGAACTTCGCAACGTACCGGTAAACTGCATGGCAACCATCGGCCAGGTCAGCAACATTGACCACGAGAATGTGAAAATCGGTAAAGCCGGACGCAAACGCCACATGGGCTGGAGACCAACCGTCCGCGGTTCCGTTATGAACCCGAACGACCATCCGCACGGCGGCGGCGAAGGCAAAGCACCGGTCGGCCGTCCGGGACCTGTTACCCCGTGGGGCAAACCGGCACTCGGTTATAAGACGCGCGCTCACCACCATCGCTCCGATAAATTTATCGTCAAGCGTAGAAACGGCAAATAAGGCGTACAGAAAGGAGCTTATGAACTATGGGCAGAAGCATAAAAAAGGGTCCTTATGTTCAGCCTGTGCTGCTTAAAAGGATTCAAGAAATGAACGCGGCCGGCGAAAAGAAAATCATTAAAACATGGAGCAGAGCCTCCATTATTTTCCCGGATTTCGTTGGCCATACCATTGCGGTCCACGACGGCCGTAAGCATGTTCCGGTCTATGTCACAGAGGATATGGTAGGACACAAACTCGGTGAGTTTGCTCCCACCAGAACCTTTAAGGGTCATTCCGGTTCAAAAACGACATCGCCGAGCAAATAACGGCCGAAAGGAGTGTATAGCATGGAAGCAAGGGCTTATTTAAAGTACGCCCGTATATCGCCCCGCAAGGTTCAGATCGTGCTTGATTTAATTCGTAACAAGCCGGCGGACGTTGCGATGGCTATCCTCAGGAATACACCGAAGGCCGCCAGCGAATATCTTGTAAAGTTATTGAAGTCGGCCATGGCAAATGCTGAGAATAACCACAATATGGATGTTTCCAGACTTTACGTTGCGGAATGCTTCGTAAGTCCGGGCCCGATCCTCAAGCGCATTCGTCCGAGGGCGCAGGGTCGCGCGTTTAGAATTGAAAAAAGATCTTCGCACGTTACCCTCGTGCTCAAGGAAAAAGAATAAGGCGGAAGAGGAGGTAAACTATGGGCCAGAAAATAAATCCCCACGGGTTTCGCGTGGGCGTAATTAAAGATTGGGATTCCCGCTGGTTCGCGAAGGATAAAGCGTTCGGCGATACCCTCGTTGAA
This sequence comes from Caproiciproducens galactitolivorans, assembly GCF_026672255.1. Classification (GTDB taxonomy): domain Bacteria; phylum Bacillota; class Clostridia; order Oscillospirales; family Acutalibacteraceae; genus Caproiciproducens; species Caproiciproducens galactitolivorans_A. Next base: position 138,335 of record NZ_JAPOHA010000005.1, read on the forward strand.
GACTATAATCTTCGCAAAGTGCTGAAAAAACAGCTGTATTCCGCAGGCGTTCCAAAGATTGAAATTGAACGTGACGCTTCCAAGGTTCGCGTTCATATCCATTGCGCAAAACCAGGAATGGTTATCGGCAGAGGCGGTTCAGAGATCGAGAAGCTCCGCGTTCAGTGCGAGAGCATCCTCAAGAAGCCTGTTACGATCAATATCGTAGAGGTTAAGTCCCCTGATCTGAACGCTCAGCTTGTTGCCGAGAATATCGCACAGCAGCTCGAAAAGAGAATTTCTTTCCGCCGCGCGATGAAACAGTGCATCGGCCGCTCCATGAAGCTTGGCGCCAAGGGTATTAAAACCCAGGTGTCCGGTCGTTTGGGCGGTGCGGAAATTGCAAGACGCGAGCAGTACCATGACGGTACAATTCCACTTCAGACCATCCGCGCAGACATTGATTACGGCTTTGCAGAGGCTGCAACAACCTACGGCCGCATCGGCGTTAAGGTCTGGATTTACAGGGGCGAAGTCCTTCAGGACAACCGTAAGCCTCGTAAGGAAGGAGGCAGTAAATAATGCTGTTGCCTAAGCGTGTAAAATACCGCAAGGTGCATCGTGGCCGTATGACCGGCAAATGCTACCGCGGGAATAAGGTAACTTACGGCGATTTCGGCCTTCAGGCCCTGGAGCCGGCATGGATTACCTCGAATCAGATAGAAGCAGCCCGTGTCGCCATGACGCGTTACTGCAAGAGATTTGGTCAGGTTTGGATTAAGATATTCCCAGACAAGCCAGTTACCCAGAAGCCGGCTGAAACCCGCATGGGTTCCGGTAAAGGATCTCCGGAATACTGGGTGGCGGTTGTTAAGCCGGGCAGAGTCATGTTTGAAATTGGCGGAATCCCGGAAGAAACCGCAAAAGAAGCTTTACGTCTGGCGTCCAACAAACTGCCGATTAAGTGCAAGTTTGTTAAGAAGGAAGAAACGGGTGGTGAGCAGTAATGAAGGCCTCAGAAGTCAGAGAATTAACAACCGCAGAGCTTGAAAGCAAACTGAAGGACCTCAAGGCCGAGCTTTTCAACCTGCGTTTCCAACTTGCCATTAATCAGCTCGATAACCCGATGCGTATCGCCGCTGTGAAAAAAGATATCGCCCGCGTCAAAACCGTTTTGCGCGAGATCGAGATCAAGGACAGCGCGAATGCGTAACGGAAGGGAGGATTAATCTGTGAGCGATAGGAATATTAGAAAGACAGCGGTTGGCAAAGTCTCCAGCAACAAAATGGATAAAACGATCGTTGTTGCAATCGAAGACAGCGTTAAGCATCCGCTTTACAAAAAGATTATCAAGCGTACCGTGAAGCTGAAGGCACATGATGAAAACAATGAATGCAATATCGGTGACCGCGTGCGTGTGATGGAGACCCGTCCGTTAAGCAGAGAGAAAAGATGGCGTCTCGTCGAGATTATAGAGAAAGCCAAATAATTTTGGCTTCATGCAAAGGAGGAACGCACTGTGATACAACAGCAGACTTACCTCAACGTTGCCGACAACACCGGCGCGAAGCAGCTTATGTGCATCCGCGTTCTCGGCGGCACCGGCAGAAGGTATGCCAATATAGGTGACGTGGTTGTCGCTTCTGTTAAAAAAGCGGCTCCGGGCGGCACAGTTAAAAAAGGCGAAGTTGTTAAGGCAGTCATTGTCCGCACTGCTTTTGGCGTACGCCGTGATGATGGAACATATATCCGCTTTGACGAAAATGCGGCTGTCCTCATCAAAGATGATAAGAATCCGAGGGGAACACGTATTTTCGGGCCTGTGGCCAGAGAACTGCGTGATAAAGACTATCTTAAAATTTTAAGTCTTGCCCCGGAAGTTCTGTGATGGGAGGTGCTCACTGATGAATAACAAGATTCATGTAAAAACGGGTGACACCGTCGTCATATTAAACGGCAAGGAACGCGGCAAGCAGGGCAAGATTATGGCCGTCAGCCCGAAAGAGGGCAAGGTCATCGTTGAGGGCCGCAACATGGTTTCCAAGCATGTAAAAGCTCGCAAGATGGGTGAACAGGGCGGTATTATCAAAGCCGAAGGCGCCATGTACGCCTGCAAGGTTCAGGTCGTTTGCCCTCGCTGCGGCAAACCCACGCGTGTCGCACATAAGATTTATGAGGACGGCACCAAGGAACGCATTTGCAAAAAATGCGGCGAAGCGCTGTAAGGGAGGATAAAACGACATGGCAAGACTTAAGGAATATTACCAAAAAGAAGTCGCACCCGCAATGATGAAGAAATTCTCATATAAAAGCGTTATGCAGATTCCGAAACTCGAGAAAATCGTCATTAACGTAGGCGCCGGCGAAGCGAAAGAAAACGCAAAGGTAATTGACGCCATTTCAACCGACCTCGCAACAATTACCGGCCAAAAGCCGATGATCTGCAAAGCAAAGAAATCGGTTGCGAACTTCAAGCTCCGCGAGGGCATGAATATCGGCGTTAAGGTAACACTCAGAGGCGACAGAATGTACGAATTTATCGACCGTCTCTTTAATGTGGCGCTTCCACGCGTCAGGGACTTCAGGGGAATCAACGCGAACTCTTTCGATGGCCGCGGAAATTACAACATGGGCGTTAAAGAGCAGCTGATTTTCCCTGAGATCGAGTACGATAAAATCGACAAGGTCCGCGGAATGGATATTTGTTTTGTAACAACCGCGAAAACCGACGAGGAATCCAGAGAGCTCTTATCGCTCATGGGCGCCCCGTTTGCGAAATAAGGAGGGAAAATTGTGGCCAAAACTTCTATGAAGATCAGACAGAGCAGGGGAGCAAAATATTCTTCCCGCGAATACAACAGATGTAAAATCTGCGGCAGGCCGCATGCCTACCTTCGCAAGTTCGGAATATGCCGTATATGCTTCAGGGAACTTGCCTACAAGGGCGAGATTCCTGGCGTGAAAAAGGCCAGCTGGTAAAGCTTAGCAAAGGAGGTAACGGTATGCAGATTACAGATACAATTGCTGATTTGCTCACCCGTATTCGCAATGCAAATTCTGCAAAGCACGATTCGGTTGACATTCCCGCTTCCAACATGAAAAAGGCCATTGTGCAGATTCTTGTTGACGAGGGCTATGTGAAGAATTATACGGTTACAGAGGACGGCAAACAGGGCATTATCAAGGTAAATCTCAAATATGGCGAGAACAAAACCTCCGCCATTAACGGTCTGCGCAGAGTCAGTAAGCCAGGCCTTCGCATTTATTCCAATGCAGAGGAGCTGCCGAAGGTTATGAAAGGCCTCGGCATTGCCATCATTTCTACTTCAAAGGGCGTTATGACCGACCGTCAGGCCCGCAAAGAGAATATCGGGGGCGAAGTCCTCGCATTTATCTGGTAACAAGGGGGTGCAGTAATGTCGCGAATTGGAAGAAAACCCATAAATATTCCCGCTGGCGTCACCGTTCAGGCTGACGGCAACGTAATCACGGTAAAAGGACCGAAGGGTACGCTTACCCAGAAAGTCCATCCGCACATGAGTGTTTCCGTCGAGGGCAGCGAGGTCATTGTTACCCGCCCCAACGACGAAAAAGAAAACAGATCTCTGCACGGCCTGACCCGCACGCTGATTCACAATATGGTTATCGGCGTAACGGAAGGCTTTAAGAAGGAGCTTGACGTTTTGGGCGTCGGCTACCGTGTGCAGAAGCAGGGCAAGAACCTCGTGATGAATCTTGGCTATTCACATCAGGTAATTGTTCCGGAAACCGATGGTATTACCATTGAGTGCCCGTCTGCGAACAAAATCGTAATCAGCGGTTCCGACAAACAGCAGGTCGGTCAATTTGCCGCCGAAATACGTGAGAAACGTCCGCCGGAGCCGTATAAGGGCAAGGGTATCCGCTATACCGGCGAGTTTGTACGTCATAAGGAAGGCAAGGCCGGTAAGGGCGCCAAGAAGTAAGTAAGGAGTGAATAACAAATGGTGAATAAGGCTGACACAAACAAAGCCAGGCTTAACCGCCACCGCAGGGTGCGCGGAAGGATTTCGGGCACAGCAGAGTGCCCGCGCCTGAATGTATTTCGCTCTACCACCAATATCTACGCCCAGATTATCGACGATGTCAAGGGAGTTACTTTAGCAGCAGCTTCCACACTGGACAAGGATTTCAATGGTAATGGCGGAAACAAGGAAGCCGCACGCAAAGTTGGCGAGCTTATTGCCAAGCGTGCCGCTGAAAAGGGCATCACCGAGGTCGTTTTTGACCGCGGCGGCTATATTTTCCACGGCCGCGTCAAAGAGCTGGCCGAAGGCGCCCGTGAGGGCGGCCTCAAGTTCTAAGAAGGAGGAATACTTTTGGCTAGAATTGACGCAGCAACTATGGAACTGAAAGAACATGTAGTTGCTATTAATCGTGTATCCAAGACCGTAAAAGGCGGCCGTATCTTCAAGTTTGCCGCACTCGTAGTCGTCGGCGACGGAAACGGTACAGTCGGCTTCGGAATCGGCAAAGCGGGCGAAGTTCCCGACGCGATCCGCAAGGGCATTGAAGACGCGAAAAAGAACCTGATCAAGGTTGCAATGCGCGGCTCCACAATCCCGCACGAAATCATCGGCGGCTACGGCGCAGGCAGAGTTTTAATGAAACCTGCCGCCCCCGGTACCGGCGTTATTGCCGGCGGCCCGGTCCGTGCGGTTGTTGAAGCGGTCGGCATCAGGGATATCAGAACAAAAGCCCTTCGTTCCAACAATCCATGCAATGTAGTCAGAGCAACTTTGGACGGCATGTCCAAGCTGCGCACAGCCGAGCAAGTCGCTGCGACACGCGGCAAATCGGTTAAAGAAATTTTATAAATAGGGGGTAGCAATATGGCACAGCTTCAAGTAAAGCTGATAAAGAGTCTTATCGGCAGCAAAAAGGACCAGATTGCAACCGCCCAGGCTCTTGGTCTTTTTAAGATAGGCGATACTTCGGTACAGCCCGAAAATGAGCAGACCAAAGGCAAGGTGGCCAAGATAATCCACCTCATCGAGGTAAGCAAAGCGTAAGGAGGTGCGAATAAATGAAGTTGCACGAACTATCTGCGGTACCCGGTTCCACAAAGGAGACGAAGCGTATCGGCAGAGGACACGGTTCAGGTCAGGGAAAAACTGCCGGCAAGGGTCATAAAGGTCAAAAGGCCAGGGCAGGCAGAGGTATGCGTCCCGGATTCGAAGGCGGCCAGATGCCTTTGCAGAGACGTATCCCGAAGAGAGGTTTCAATAATATTTTCGCAAAGAATATTGTAGCCGTTAATGTCGGTGTGCTGAATCAATTCGACGACGGTGCTGTGGTTGACACACAGGCGCTGATCGATTCCGGTATTGTGAAAACATGCTGCGACGGGATTAAAATTCTTGGAAACGGCAATTTAAAGAAAAAACTTACTGTGAAGGTTACTGCTTACTCCGAAACCGCAAAACAAAAGATAGAAACCGCGGGTGGAAAGGCAGAGGTGATCTAAGTTGTTTAAAACACTTAAGAATGCCTGGGGTATCCCCGATCTTCGGAAGAAGATTCTGTTTACACTTTTTATCATTATGGTTTTCCGCTTCGGTGCTGTTATTCCGGTTCCGTTCCTCAATGTAACCGCGTTGAAGGGACTGATGAACACGGTCGACAAGACCGGTTCGGCACTGAGTTATCTTGATATGCTGTCCGGCGGCGCTTTTGCAAACGGTACGCTGTTTGCAATGAGTGTTACGCCATACATCAACAGCTCCATTATTATGCAGCTCCTGACAGTCGCGATTCCCGCTTTGGAAAGACTGGCGAAGGAAGGCGAAGAGGGCCGTAAAAGAATCGCCACCTACACCCGCTATGTAACGGTTGCACTTGGTCTGATTCAGGGTACCGCGTATTACTTCTATCTGCGCAACAGCTCCTATCAGGGTACGCCGATTGCGAAGTACACAAAGGGCTGGCAGGAAGTTTTCGCAGCCTTCGTCATTATCATGGTGTTTACCGCCGGTACCGCATTGATGATGTGGCTGGGCGAGCAAATCAACCAGCATGGTATTGGCAATGGTATTTCCATACTGCTGTTCGCCGGCATCGTGGCAAGAATGCCGCATACGATTAATCTGCTGGGACAGTATATACAGGCTGCCAATCAGGATCCGTCCTCTTACGGCAAGTACTACTTCTTTGTACCGCTGTTTGTAATCGTATTCCTGATCGTTATCTGGGTCATCGTTTTCATGAACGACGCGGAACGCCGCATCCCTGTTCAGTATGCGAAACGCATGGTGGGCAGAAAAATGTACGGCGGCCAGAGCAGTCATATTCCGATCAAGGTCGGTATGTCCGGCGTTATGCCGATTATTTTCGCAAGCTCCATTCTCTCAATCCCAAGTACGATTCAGTTGTTCCTTGGCCAAAGGGTCATGACCGGCTTCTGGAAGAGCTTTTTCGACGCTTTTTCCACCACCGGTGTACTGTATTCGTTGGTTTATTTCCTGCTGATTATCATGTTTGCATATTTCTATGTAACAATTCAGTATAATCCGATTGAGATGGCCAATAATCTTCGTCAGAATAATGGCACAATCCCGGGTATCCGTCCCGGCAAGCCTACTTCTGATTATATTGCGAGGATTCTTTCCAAGATCACTCTGATCGGCGCTCTGTTCCTCGCGGTGATCGCTCTTCTGCCAATCATCTTCGGCGCCTTTACCGGCATGCACAACATGATGATCGGCGGTACGTCCATCCTGATTCTGGTTGGAGTTGCACTTGAAACCGTGAAGCAGATGGAGTCTCAGATGATGATGCGCCATTACAAAGGCTTCCTTGATTGATAAGGAGTGAGAGAATATGAAGCTGATACTTCTCGGCGCCCCAGGCGCCGGTAAGGGTACGCAAGCAGAAGTGATCTGCGGGCGTTTCAATATTCCAACAATTTCTACGGGCAACATTATCCGTGAAGCGCTGAAAAGCGGCACTGAAATGGGAGTTCGCGCAAAATCCTTCGTGGATGCGGGCAAACTTGTTCCGGACGAGGTCGTTATCGGGATCATTCAGGAGCGTTTAGCCAAGGATGACTGCAATAACGGTTTTGTGCTGGACGGTTTTCCGCGCACGATTCCCCAGGCCGAGGCTCTGGACAAAATGGGCATTCCGATCGACAAGGTAATCGATATTGAGGTTCCCGATGAAGTCATCGTGCAGCGTATGTCCGGACGCCGTGTCTGCGAGAGCTGCGGAGCCAGCTACCATCTGCTTTACAATAAGCCGGATGTCGAGGGCGTTTGCAGCAAATGCGGCGGCACCCTTGTTCAGCGCAAGGACGATCACCCGGATACGGTGAAAGAGCGCTTAAAGGTATATCACGAGCAAACCGAACCCCTGAAGGGCTATTATTCCAAGCAGGGTAAGCTTTGTGTCGTAGAAGGGCAGGAAGACGTTGCGAGTACAACGAAACGGATTCTTGCCGCAATCGAGGCGTAATCATGATAGTGCTAAAAACCAGCCGTGAACTCAAAATTATGAGGGAAGCGTGCAGGATATCTGCCAACGCACTAAAGCTGGCCGGCAAAGCGGTTGAGCCCGGGGTATCCACCTGGGAAATCGACCGCCTTGTCCGCCGCTACATCGAGGAACAGGGCGCAACGCCTTCCTTCCTCGGGTACGGCGGCTTTCCGGCGAGCGCATGTATTTCCGTAAACGATGTGGTTATCCATGGCATACCCCATAAGGGAACCATTTTAAAACAGGGCGATATCGTCAGTGTTGACGTAGGCGCTGTTTTCGAAGGCTTTAACGGAGACAACGCGTACACATTTCCGTGCGGCGATGTCAGTTCCGAAGCGCAGGCCCTTATGGATACAACACGCGAAAGCCTTTACGAAGGAATCAAAGCCGCAAAGGCCGGTGGGCGCATCGGCGATATCGGCAGCGCGGTTCAAAGGTATGCCGAAGCTCGCGGTTACTCGGTGGTACGGGATTATGTCGGCCACGGAGTAGGTGCGAAGATGCATGAAGACCCTAGCGTTCCTAATTACGGCACACCCGGCAGGGGTGTGCGCCTGTTGCCAGGCATGACTATCGCGATTGAACCAATGATCAACCAGGGTGTAAAGGAAGTAAAAACGCTGGCGGACGGTTGGACGACCGTAACTGCCGACGGAAAGCTTTCCGCGCACTTTGAGCATTCCGTCGCCATTACCCCGGACGGTCCTGTAATTTTAACATTACCGGATTGAGGAGGGTGACGATGGACTTTGTCAGAGGACTGGTTGTTCGGTCGGCCGCGGGGCGCGACAAGGGAGGCTTTTTCGCCGTGCTGGAGGCGGACGACGTTTATGCCGTTATTTGTGACGGGAAACGCCGCAGCCTTGATAACCCCAAAAGGAAAAAGCTGAAACATTTATCTGCGACCAAAACCGTACTGGCCGAAGGTTCAATGCAGACCAACCGTGAAATACGATGTGCTCTCAGGGGCTTTAACGCCGGGAGCCGTTTTCCACATGAGGAGGGTTAACATATGTCGAAACAGGACGTAATAGAAACTGAAGGCGTAGTAACCGAAGCGCTGCCAAACGCAATGTTCATGGTAGAGCTTCCTAATCACCATACGATACTCGCGCATATTTCCGGCAAGCTGCGAATGAACTTCATCCGCATTCTGCCGGGCGACAAGGTCACAATTGAGCTGTCGCCTTACGACTTGACGCGCGGGCGCATCACATGGCGTTCAAAGTAAAACAAAGACTCGCTAAGGGAGGGCGCACAAATGAAAGTAAGACCTTCTGTCAAAAAAATTTGTGAAAAATGCAAAATCATCAAACGCAAGGGTAAGGTCATGGTAATCTGTGACAACCCGAAGCATAAGCAGCGCCAGGGATAATTTGGCGCAGACCTATTAACAATGGAGGTGCAACCAATATGGCGCGTATATCAGGTGTTGATCTGCCGAGAGATAAGCGCATCGAAATTGCTCTTACCTATATCTTCGGAATCGGACGCAGAACCGCTACAGAAATCTGTTCGGCAACAGGCGTCAACCCGGACACCCGTGTAAGGGATTTAACAGAAGACGATGCGGCGAAACTCAGAGAATATATTGACCATAACTGCCGCGTGGAAGGCGATCTTCGCCGCGACGTAGCATTTGACATTAAGAGACTCATTGAAATCGGCTGCTACCGCGGGATTCGTCACCGCAAGGGTCTGCCGGTTAGAGGCCAGCGTTCCAAAACCAACGCGCGCACGCGCAAAGGCCCGAGAAAGACAATGGCCAACAAGAAGAAGTAATAGGGAGGGATTCTAAAAATGGCAGCACAAAAGGGCGCAGCTAAAAAAGGCACCGCAGTTCGCAGACGCCGTGAGCGTAAAAATATAGATCGCGGAGCCGCTCATATCCAGTCCACCTTTAACAACACGATTGTTACCATTACCGATGTGCAGGGCAATGCGGTGTCGTGGGCAAGTTCAGGTGAATTAGGATTCAGAGGTTCCAGAAAGTCCACTCCTTTTGCCGCTCAGACCGCAGCTGAAACCGCCGCGAAAGCAGCGATGGAACATGGTATGAAAACGGTTGAGGTTTTTGTAAAGGGACCGGGAGCCGGCCGTGAAGCGGCAATCCGCGCACTTCAGGGCGCAGGTCTTGAAGTCAGCATGATTAAAGACGTTACCCCGATTCCGCATAACGGATGCCGTCCTCCGAAGAGAAGACGCGTATAGTATAAAACCGATAATAGGAGGTGCAACCATAATATGGCAAGATATACAGACGCTGTGTGCAAACTTTGCCGCCGTGAAGGACAGAAGCTGTTTCTGAAGGGCGCAAGATGCTATACAGATAAATGCGGGGTTACCCGCAGAGCATACGCCCCGGGCCAGCATGGCCAGGGCCGCAAGAAGACATCCGAGTACGGCCTGCAGCTTCGTGCAAAGCAGATGACAAAACGTTACTACGGTGTTTTGGAGTCCCAGTTCAGAAGTTACTACGACCTTGCGACGAAAAAAGAAGGTAAAACCGGTGACGAACTGCTGGCAATTCTGGAATCCCGCCTCGATAACGTCGTTTATCGTCTTGGCTGGGGAAGCTCCAGAGCGGAAGCCCGTCAGCTCGTTGTTCACGGTCACTTTAACGTGAACGGCAGAAGGGTCGACATTCCTTCCTACCTTACAAAGCCGGGTGAAGTCATTTCCATCCGCGATAAGAGCCGCCAGAGTGTCAAGATTAAAGCGGTTGTTGAGGAAAATGCGTCCCGTCCGGTTGCGAAGTGGCTTGACGTGAATCGTGAAACACTGGAAGGCAAGGTACTTGCATTGCCGACCCGCGAGGATATTGACCTGGCAGTCGATGAGACTCTCATCGTTGAGTTGTACTCCAAATAATGCCGTTTCTTAACAGCATAGATCAAACATCATGGCTGATAATGAATCCGCTATATGTCAAGGAGGGTCGCTAATGATCGAGATTGAGAAGCCAAAAATTGAAACAGAAGAGTTAAGTAATGACGGAACCTACGGCAAATTTGTCGTAGAACCGCTTGAGCGGGGCTTTGGAACTACCTTGGGCAACTGTCTAAGGCGTGTCCTTTTATCGTCGCTGCCGGGTGTAGCAGTCACATCAATCAAAATAGACGGCGTTCTTCATGAGTTTTCCACCATTCCCGGAGTGAAAGAGGACGTCACCGAGATAGTGCTCAATATCAAGGGATTGACCGCCAAGCTCCATTGCGACGGCCCAAAAACAGTTGAAATCTGTGCGGAGGGTCCGTGCGATGTAACGGCCGACTCTATCAAGTGCGACAGCGAGGTTGAAATCCTTAATCCCGAGATGCATATTGCAACTCTGGGAGAGGGAGCAAAGCTGTATATGGAATTGACCCTGGACAAGGGCCGCGGATATGTTCCCGCCGAAAGGAACAAGCAGAACCTGAACGCAAATGTAATCGGCGAACTTCCGGTGGATTCCATTTACACTCCTGTTTATAAGGTGAATTATAATGTTGAGCCAACCCGTGTAGGCCAAAGCATCGACTTTGACAAGCTTACACTCGAAGTTTGGACCAACGGAATTATCGGAGCGCAGGAAGCGGTTTCTTTGGCCGCGAAAGTCCTTACCGAACATCTGAACCTCTTTGTTGATTTGTCCGACAAGGGCAGCAGCACCGAGATCATGGTGGAAAAGGACGATAAGGGCAAGGAAAAAGTGCTCGAAATGACAATTGAGGAACTCGATCTTTCCGTCCGTTCCTTCAACTGCCTGAAGCGTGCCGGTATCAATACGGTTGAAGACCTGATCAATAAATCCGAAGAGGATATGATGAAGGTTCGCAACCTCGGACGTAAATCCCTTGAGGAGGTTGTCTGGAAGATGGCCTCCCTCGGTTTCAATCTACGCAAGGACGATGAATAATCCCTTGTGCAAACCTAAGGTAAAGGAGTGATATTTCGATGCCCGGAACCAGAAAGCTCGGAAGAGACACTGACCACAGAACCGCCATGCTGAGGGCGATGGTTACCTTTCTTTTAGAGAACGGCAAAATCGAAACCACAGTGACTCGCGCCAAGGAGGTCCGCTCCATGACCGAGAAAATGATAACGATTGCGAAGGAAAACAACCTTCACAACAAGCGCCTTGTAATGGCTTTCGTTACAAAGGAAGACGTAGCGAATAAGCTGTTTAATGAGATTGCTCCGAAGTATGCCGATCGCAACGGCGGTTATACGCGCATCAGCAAGCTTGGCCCCCGCCGCGGTGACGCCGCCGAGATGGGAATTATCGAACTCATTTAAGATAAGCATTTTTGAAAGGCTGCCGGGTTACGGCGGCCTTTTTTGCTGTCATTTATTAAACAAGATAAGGATGAGGTAGTATGTATGTAGTCAGTTCCTGTTTAGCGGGAATTCCTTGCAGATATGACGGAAAAAGCTGCGCGAACAAGGTTGTCGTTGAATTGGTGAAGCAGGGGAAGGCCGTTCCGGTTTGTCCGGAGCAATTGGCCGGTTTGCCTGCCCCGCGGCCATGCTGCGAGATTCTCGCCGAGCAAAGCGGGAAGAAAAGAGTGATGAACGCAGACGGAAAAGACCTTACAAAAGAATTTGTGGACGGTGCGCAAAAGGCCCTTCGAATCGCGAAAGAGAAAGGAATCACAAAAGCGATCCTAAAGTCCAAAAGTCCATCGTGCGGGTGCGGGTGCATCTATGACGGAACGTTTTCGGGCAAAACAATCGCAGGGAACGGAATAACTGCGGAGCTTTTCCTAGAAAATGGAATAGAAGTGCTGACGGAAAATGAGGCAGATAAGCAAAAGGCCTTCCCTTAAGCGGCGATCTTCATGTATTTTATTCCATAATTGTAAAATACAGAAAATTTATCAGACATACCTTGGGGCATAAATAAGACTATATCCGGCAAAAAGATTGCCAATAATTACAATAAAGAATTATTCTTGAATTCGATTATTTCCAGCTTATTTTCCTATAAAATGAAGTCTGTTCCAGCAATGGGAAAATTCATTTACAAATGAAAGGAAATGAGCAATGAAGAGGAGAATTCAGGCATTAAGCATGGTTCTGGTACTGTCGCTTATCGTTTCTGTGTTCGGAAATACGGCGGCCTTCGCCGCGGCCGCGACGAAAATTACTTTTCCGGAAGAAACGAACGCGTTTCAGTCCATGCAGTTAAACGCAATGTATTATGGTCTGGAGGTGGATGTCAGTAATCCGGACGTAACCCTTACGGCTGTTTCGAGTGATCCGTCTATCGTAGATATTCAGGAGGAGAAGGAGACAAGCGGTTCCGGTAACTTTTATTTTGACCTTGCGGCACGCAAAAACGGCGAGGCTACGCTAACCTTTACCACTTCCGACGGCGTATCCGCAACGAAAACGATTACGGTAGAAGGTACGGGCGAGCCGACTTACACAATGACCTCAGATGTAACAGGCGATTTCTCGCTTAACAAGGGCAGCAGTAAAATCGTTAAAATCCATTTTGAAAATAAGGATGTGGATACATATTCTTTTCCGATTATAAGCGCCCAAACGCAAGATACGATAAAATCCACATTGATTGATATTGATATGGACAACAACGACTATTATTACCGTTTAGACGCGGTTGGCAATGTGGGCCAGAATGACGATTTGTACATCGGGGCATTCGGGTTTATTCCGAATAAACTGTGTACGGTATCCATCATTCAGAATAAAGACCTTCATTTGGATACCACATCCGAATATATCTGCAATACCGGTGACAAATATCATTTTATTGCCTATACCGATTCAGGCATCAATCCGGAAATCAATGTAGACAACAAAAATGTTTCCGTTACTTTTGTAACAACGGTATACGGCGGTTATGAATATGAAGTGGAAGCTATGCACCCGGGTACATCCCTGATTACCGCGACTTTGAACGGGGAAACGGCTTCCTTCCCGGTTACCGTTAACCAGGAAGACGATTTTCCGATTGTTAATCCGATTACGCCAAGCGCGGTCAGCCTTTCACAGGGAGATTCCTACACCTACAAGGTAACCGCGATGGGCGGCGGCGTTCCGACCATTGTGCCGGATACGGATGGCGTGGTAACCGTAGAACTTGAGAAAAAAGACGGAACCGATTATTACTTCCATGTTACCGCGGTCGGACAGCCGTCCAGCCAAACCAATCTGAGCGTCATGTTCCCCCAGAGCACGTATGATGATTACCGTGTCGATCTTGGCAGCATAACGGTTAAGGATGGCGGTACGCCGGCGCCGAAGTCGGATACCAATGATAACTTTACGCTGAAGAAGGGCGAAAGCTATACCTTTACAGTCAGCAACGCGACCGACTTCCACGCGGGTTCTTCCGGTGTCTTCAAAATCGAGAAAGTCAGTACCTCCGGAAGCGAAACAAAATATAAAATCACGGCGGTCGGAACTCCGGGGCAATCCGCGGGCTTTTATATGAGCGCGCCGGGCTATCCCGCACAGAAGGTTTGTGTGGTCACCGTGGGCGCTCCCGCCCCGAAATCCGATACAAATTCGGATTTCACCTTAAAGCAGGGCGCAAGCTATACCTTCAAAATCAGCAATGCAACCGATTTCCACGCGGGTTCTTCCGGCGTTTTCAAAATAGAGAAGGTCGGTACCTCCGACAGCGATACGAACTATAAAATCACGGCGATCGGCGCTCCGGGGCAATCGGCGGGCTTTTATATGGCCGCACCGGGCTATCCGACGCAGAAGGTCTGCGCGGTTACCGTGGGCGCTCCCGCTTCCGCCCCTGCCCCGAAATCCGATACAACCTCTGATTTCACCTTAAAGCAGGGCGCAAGCTATACATTCAGAATCAGCAATGCAGCCGATTTCCACGCGGGTTCTTCCGGCGTTTTCAAAATCGAGAAAATCAGTACCACCAAAAGCGATACGAACTATAAGATCACGGCAATCGGCGCTCCGGGACAGTCGGCGGGCTTTTACATGAGCGCGCCGGGCTATCCGACGCAGAAGGTCTGCGCGGTTACCGTGGGCGCGCCGGACCCCGTAACCATTCGGTCCGATACCAATTCGGATTTTAGTCTGGCGAAAGGTGCTTCCTACCAGTTCCAAATTACAGCGCCCGGCGCTTCTTCCGTTTCTTTCACAAGCGGCACCGGCGGCGTATTCCAGATTACCTTCCTTCGCCATACGGGCGACAATTTCTTCTACAAAATTACGGCGATCGGCAAAACCGGTCAGCAATCGGGTATCTACGCTTCCGTTCCCGGCCAGGCGGCCAAAAAACTCTGCGTTGTTACCGTTAAATAAAATTGAACCCCAAAACGAAAGGACCGCCAATTTCGGCGGCCCTTTTTCTTTTTGATCTTGAATAAAATAAATTTTCGGTTTATAATGAAAAAAAGAATAAAATATTTTTCTGATTATTTGGATAGGGGTGTATTCGTTGATACTGAAAAATGCAAAAATAGTAGACGACAGTTTCCGCTTTGCCGACGCCGACATTGCGGTGGAAGGTGATAAAATTTCGGAAATCGCCCCGGGCCTGACGGGCGGGGAAGAAATCGATTTAACCGGATGCGTTCTTGTTCCGGGTTTTGTGGATGTCCATATCCATGCCTGCGTTGGAACCGATACCTGTGACGCGGACCCGGACGGTCTTGCCAAAATGTGCGCCCACCTCGTTACCAAAGGGGTTACCACGTTTTGCCCCACGACCATGACGGTGTCCCATGAGGAAATATTGAACGCATTGAAAACGGTAAAATACTGTATGGATCATCCTCCGAAGGGCGCGGCGATTGCCGGAGTTAATATGGAGGGGCCGTACATATCCCTGAAAAATAAAGGCGCGCAGAAGGGCGAGTTTGTAAAAGACCCGGATTTCAAGGAATTTAAGGAGCTTTACGATGCCTGCGGCGGAATTATCAAATTGGTGGATATTGCGCCCGAATGCCCCGGTGCACCGGAGTTTATCCGGCAGGCTTCCAAGCTCTGCAAAGTTTCCATTGCGCATACACTGGCCGATTACGATTGCGCCAAGCATGCGTTTGAATTGGGCGTTGCGCATGCGACCCATTTATACAACGCGATGCCGGGTTTGAAGCACCGCGAACCCGGCGTGGTCGGCGCGGTATTTGACGACCCGCGTGTGCGTGCGGAACTGATTTGCGACGGATTTCATATTCATCCCGCTGTGCTCCGCGTTTCCTTCGACGCTTTAGGAAAGGACCGCGCGGTGATCGTGAGCGATTCCATGCGTTCCGCAGGGGAACCGGACGGCATTTCCGAACTCGGCGGACAGACCGTGTATGTGAAAAACGGGCAGGCAAGGCTGAAAGACGGTACGATTGCGGGTTCCACCACAAACCTGCACCAGGAGGTTAAGAATCTGGTCGGCTGGGGGGTTCCGTTCCTTACCGCCGTGCAGGCCGCCACACTCAATCCGGCGCGGGAAATTCAGGAAGACGAAAGAATCGGCAGCATTAAGGTCGGAAAGTTTGCCGATCTGGTCGCGCTTGATTCCGATCTGAATATCCGTATGGTGGTTGCGCGCGGAAAAATTGCAGTGGATAATAAAGAATAAAAGCACCAGTGCAGGCTTATAAAGCAGAGGGCCGCCGGGATTGTATCCCGGCGGCCCTCTGCTATTGAAAATATCTTACCGGATAATGCGTACCCGGATAATTTCCGGAAGTGCTGCAATATGCTCCGCCGTCGTGTCTTTTACGTCGCCGGTAACATCAAGAATCGTGTAGGCGTAATCCTTTTTGGACTTGCTCTGCATGTTTTCGATGTTGATGCCGCTTTCGGCAAGCGCGCCGGAAAGCCGGCTGATGGTGTTCGGAACGTTGCGGTGCAGGATGCAGATGCGGATGGAGCTGTCACGCGGCATGGAAACCGCGGGCATATTGACCGAGTTGCGGATATTGCCGTTTTGCAGATACTCGATCAGCTCATTTGCCGCCATACGCGCGCAGTTATCCTCCGACTCCGGCGTGGATGCGCCGAGGTGGGGAATCGCAATAACGCCGTCCAGCCCGATCAGGTCGTCGCTCGGGAAGTCCGTCGCGTAGGCCGATACCTTGCCGGACTGCAAAGCAGCAATGATATCCGCGGAATTGACCAGATCGCCGCGCGCAAAGTTCAGGATGCGCACGCCGTCCTTCATTTTTGCAAGGGACTGTTCGTTGATCATGCCCTTTGTGTCGGGGGTAAGCGGAACATGAACCGTAATATAATCACAGGCAGTGAAAATTTCGTCGAGGGTACGCGCGTGCCGAATGGAGCGGGAAAGCCCCCACGCCGCGTCGACGGAAAGGTACGGGTCGTAGCCGTAAACGTCCATGCCGAGGCTCTTTGCCGCGTTGGCGACCAGAATGCCGATTGCGCCGAGGCCGATCACGCCGAACTTTTTGCCGCTGATTTCCGGCCCTACGAACGCGGATTTGCCCTTTTCCACCAGCTTGCCGACTTCGTCGCCCTTGCCCTTTAAGGTTTTAGTCCACTCAATCGCCGGGACGATTTTGCGGGAAGTAAGCAGTAATCCGGCCAGTACCAGTTCCTTTACAGCGTTTGCGTTTGCGCCGGGGGTGTTGAACACAACAATGCCCCGCTCGCTGCATTTGTCGAGCGGAATATTATTGACGCCCGCGCCCGCTCTGGCAATGGCGAGCAGCGTTTCCGGCATTTCCATTTCGTGCATGGAAGCCGAACGAACCAGAATCGCGTCCGGGTTTTCCACCGTTTCGCCGCATTCATAGTTCTCATCGAAACGGTCGGTTCCAACCGCCGAAATCTTATTCAAATATTTGATATGAAACAAATCAATTCACCTTCATACTATAATCTATGGGTTCGGCGTTCAGCCGTTCTTCTTTTCAAACTCGGCCATGAAGTCAACGAGCTTTTCAACACCCTCGACGGGCATTGCATTGTAAATGGAAGCACGCATGCCGCCGACCGAACGGTGGCCTTTAATATTCACAAAGTCGCGCTCTCCCGCTTCCTTGACAAATTTCGCGTCAAGTTCCTCGTTGCCGGTAACAAACGGAATATTCATCAGCGAACGGTCCTTCGGTACCACCGTACCCCTGAAGAGCTTGGAATTGTCGAGGAAATTGTAAAGGATACCGGCTTTTTTCTCGTTGATTTTCTTCATTTCCTCAAGCCCGCCGATCGTATTTTTCAGCCAGTCCAGTACAAGCATGCACATGTAAATGGAATAGCAGGGCGGGGTGTTGAACATGGAATCATTGTCCGCGTGGGTTTTGTAATTAAACATGGTTGGGGTGATTTCCATTGCATGGCCGATCATATCTTCGCGGATGATGACGACGGTTAAACCGGCCGGAGCCATGTTTTTCTGCGCGCCGGCATAAAGCAGCGCGAATTTGCTGACGTCAATCGGCTCGCTCAGAACGCAGGAGGAAATATCCGCAACCAGCGGAACGTTCCCCGTTTCGGGCAGGGTATGATATTTTGTACCGTAAATCGTATTGTTCATGCAGATATGAAAATAATCCGCGTCTTTGGAAAAAGTTTCCGGGTTCAGATCCGGAATGTAGCTGAACGTTTTGTCCTTGGAAGAGGCAACCACGTTTGCCGTACCGTAGCGGGCGGCTTCCTTATAAGCCTTTGTAGCCCACTGGCCGGTCAGGACAAAATCCGCTTTGTTGTTTTTGGTCATCAGGTTCATCGGCACCATCGCGAATTGGGAGGAAGCGCCGCCCTGTAAAAATAATACTTTGTAATTTTCCGGTATGTTCATCACTTCGCGAAGCAAACTCTCGGCTGAATGGATAATTCCCTCGTAAATTTTCGATCGATGGGACATTTCCATTACGGACTGGCCGCTGCCCTGGTAATCGAGCATTTCGGCCGCCGCCCGCTGCAGCACTGGTTCAGGCATCATTGAGGGGCCTGCGGAAAAGTTGTAAACACGTTTCATTAAAGCGCAACCTCCAATTTATTTTATGGTTTCCCATAATCATGAATATAATTAAATATTATATTGCTTTAACTAATTAAAGTCAATGCGGCAATTTTCATAAAATAATCAGCGCTGCCGCGGAATTTTCGGTCTAAATATTCCCTTATTGCTAAGAGGATATTTTATGCTATAATGTAGATAGAATTTTGCGGAAGAGATCAAAAAATATTGTATATATTTGAATTTTGGGGTGATTTTCATGACGGTCAATGATGTGGCATCCATATTGAACGCGCAGATTCTTTCGGCGGGAGATTTAAATGCCGAGGTAAAAACCGCCTGCGGCAGCGACATGATGAGCGATGTACTTGCTTTTGTAAAGGACCAGTCCGTCCTTCTTACCGGCCTGAACAACCCGCAGGTTGTTCGCACGGCGGAAATGATGGATATGCGCTGTATTATTTTCGTGCGCGGCAAAGAGCCGACCGAAGATGTGCTCGCGCTTGCCAGGCAAAAAGGCATTACAATTCTGAAGACGGAGCACCGGCTGTTCACCGCTTGCGGGCTTCTGTACAGTAATGGATTGAGCGGGGGCGACAAGATTTGAGCAATACCTTATCCTTCGACTACATAGTGCCGGGCGACGACTTTACCCGGGCGGGGGAAGCGTCCAGCGACGTAAAGCATAAGCTGAAGCAGATCGGATACGACTCGGACGCCATCCGCCGGGTTGCGATTGCCATGTACGAAGGGGAAATCAACATGGTTATCCACGCGGGGGGCGGGAAAGCGCATGTGGAAATCAGCCCGGAAAAAATCGAGATGACCCTTGCCGACAACGGCCCGGGGATTAAGGACGTCGCCCTCGCCATGCGGGAGGGATATTCCACCGCGCCCGACAACGTGCGCGCGCTGGGCTTTGGCGCGGGGATGGGCCTGCCGAATATGAAAAAATCCACCGACGCCATGGAAATCGACACCGCAATAGGAACGGGCACAACCCTTCATATGACGGTGTACGCAAAGAGGTGATAACGTGAACCAGTTTTTTCACTCCGTTACGCTGGACAAGGACAAATGCATGGGATGTACGAACTGCATTAAACACTGTCCGACGGAGGCAATCCGCGTACGCGCGGGCAAGGCGAAAATTATTTCGGAACGGTGTATCGACTGCGGCGAATGCATCCGCGTCTGCCCGCACCATGCGAAAAAAGCAAAGTCCGACAGCCTCGACATGATTCGGAACTTTGATTATAAAATTGCGCTGCCCGCGCCCGCCCTTTACGGCCAGTTTAATAATCTGGACGATATCGATATCGTGCTGACCGGCCTGAAAGGGATCGGCTTCGACGAGGTATTCGAGGTTTCCCGCAGTGCGGAACTGGTTTCCGAAGCCACCCGCAAGCTGATGCAGCAGGGAAAACTGAAAAAGCCGGTCATCAGTTCGGCCTGCCCCGCCGTAGTCCGGCTCATCCGGGTGCGTTTCCCCGACCTTTGCTCCCATGTCCTGCAATTGAATTCCCCAATGGAAACCGCCGCACGGATTGCGAAGCGCGAAGCCGCGAAAAAAACGGGACTGCCCCGCGGACGGATCGGCGCTTTTTTTATAACGCCCTGTCCCGCGAAGGTTACGGCGATTAAAATGCCCATCAGCTGCAAGAAATCCGAAGTGGACGGCGCGGTCGCCATCAGCGAAATCTACCCCAAACTCACGGCCGCAATGGAAAACGCAGAGACCGTTGAACCCCTTTCGCATTCCGGCATTATCGGCGTCGGCTGGGCTTCGAGCGGCGGGGAATCCTCAGCGCTTTTAAATGACAAGTACCTTGCGGCGGACGGAATTGAAAACGTGATCCGCGTCCTGGAGGGACTGGAAGATGAAAAAATCCGCGAGCTGGATTTCATCGAATTGAACGCGTGTTCCGGCGGCTGTGTGGGCGGCGTGCTCTGTGTGGAAAACGCTTATGTGGCAAAAGCAAGGCTCCAGCGGCTGCGCCGCTATCTGCCGGTTTCCCAGAATCATATCGACGGGAAAATCCCCGCCGGCATGCAGTGGCAGAAGAACCTTTTGTTTGCTCCCGTTTTAAAGCTTTCCGACGATATGAACGAGGCGCTGCGCATGATGGCCGATATCGACCGGATACGGGAGGAGCTTCCCGGGCTCGACTGCGGCTCCTGCGGCGCGCCGACCTGCCGGGCGCTCGCGGAAGATATTGTGCGCGGCTTTGCAAAGAAGAACCAGTGCATCTTTATTCTGCGGGAGGAAATCAAGCATGTCGCGGACGCCCTTTCGTCGATGGGGACGTTCCCTGCGCAGACCGATGAGGAGGAGAAAAAATGATGACTGTGAAAGAGCTTGCCGAACGTTTGGAACTGAAAATTCTGGCCGGGGAAGCCAGCCTTGACCGCCCGGTTTCGGGAGGATATACCGGCGACCTGCTCAGCTGGGTGATGGCGCGGCTTCCCGCCGACGCCGCGTGGCTGACTGTAATGGGAAACATCAACGCGATTGCCGTGGCGTCCTTAAAGGATGCCGCCTGTATCGTCCTGACCGATTCGGCCCCGCTTGACGACGCCGCGCTCGAAAAAGCACAGGAGCTGTCCTTTCCGGTTCTTCTGTCGGAGCAGGACAGCTTTACTCTCGGCGCCCGAATGGACGGGCTTTTGCGGTAATGCGCGTTTATTACGATCTGCACCTGCATTCCTGCCTGTCTCCCTGCGCCGACGACGGCATGACGCCCAACAATATTGTCAATATGGCGCTTCTGCTGGGGTACGACATGATTGCCGTGACGGATCATAATTCGTGCCGCAATATCCCCGCCGCCGTGCGGGCGGGCGAAGCGAACGGGCTGACCGTTGTGCCGGGAATGGAGCTGTGCACCGCGGAAGAAGCGCATGTGATCTGCCTGTTTCCCACGGTGGAGGCGGCGCTCGGGTTCGACCGGTTCGTTTCGGAGCGGATGCCCCCGGTGAAAAACCGGCCGGAAATTTTCGGAAAGCAAACGGTTATGGATGAAAACGACAATGTGACCGGCAGGGAAGATATCCTGCTGCTCAACGCGGCCGCCATCGGAGTGAACAGCGTTCGGGAAACGGTTCGCCGCTTCGGCGGAACTGCTTTTCCGGCCCATGTTGACCGGAGCGCTTACAGTGTGCTTGCTAATTTGGGAGGTATACCTCCTGAGGCAGGCTTTACCGCCGCGGAAATCAGCGCGAAGGGAAACGTTCCGGCGCTGCTGAAACAGCACAGGGAGCTTGCGGAGATGACCCTGCTTTTTAACTCCGACGCGCATACTTTGGAGGGTATGCCCGACCGGAACGCGTTGGTCGTTCTGCCGGAGAAGTCGCCGCAGTGCCTGATTGCGGCATTGGAGGAAAAAACTGACGCAATATGGTTTCACTGAAGGAATTCCGCGTTCAAAACTAGATAAAAACCATAAATTTCAAGCTGAAATTTTGTATTATTTTCAAATAAAATCATAGATTTAATCCTATTCGCTATGATATAATTATAACAATGGACCCAGCGGAAAAGAGTTGTCACCGTCGGGCGATTTTTTTCTTCATGGATTACCGAAGGAGGAACAAGAATGCAAAAACGAATCAGCAATCTGCCCTTTAAGGGAACCCCCGAGCAAAAGCAAAAACTGGATGAAGTCATAAAAAAACATAAACAGGAAAAAGGCGCTATTTTACCTGTTCTGCAGGAGGCGCAGGATATTTACGGCTATCTTCCGGCCGAAGTTCAGAGCATCATCGCGGAAGGCCTCGGCGTGCCGCTGGAAGAGGTTTACGGTGTTTCTACATTCTATTCTCAGTTTTCTTTGACACCGAAGGGGAAATACAACGTGTCAATTTGTTTGGGCACGGCCTGCTACGTAAAAGGGGCCGCTGCGGTGCTGGACAGGGTTTCGGCTGTTTTGGGAATCCAGCCGGAAGAATGCACGCCCGACGGCAAGTTTTCGCTTACCGCCTGCCGCTGCGTGGGAGCCTGCGGTTTGGCACCTGTACTTACGGTGAACGGCGACGTTTACGGACGGATGACGCCGGAAGAGGTTGATCAGGTATTGGCGAAATATGAATAACCATGCGTGAACTTTCATTAAACGTGATGGACATTGCGCAAAATTCGATTTCTGCGGGTGCGAAGCTTATCGTGATCGATCTATGTGAGAATTCAGATGCCGACAGCCTGACGATTACCGTTGCGGACAACGGCGCCGGCATGACGGCCGAGCAGACCGCCTTAGCGGCAGACCCTTTTTTTACAACGCGGAAAACGCGCCGGGTGGGCCTGGGCGTACCGCTTTTCAAGATGGAAGCCGAAATGACGGGCGGCGGTCTTGAAATAACATCTGAAAAAGGCGTAGGAACCACGGTAAAGGCGAAATTTGTTCCCTCGCATGTGGATATGATTCCGCTCGGGGATATCAATTCCACGGTGCTGCTTCTGATCACCTGCAACGAGGACAGGGATTTTGTTTTCCATCGACGTATGGATTTGCACGAATTTACCCTGGACACACGCGAGTTGCGCGCTGTGCTGGGCGATGAGGTAAAGCTGAGTTCCCCGGAAGTGACCGAGTGGATCAAAGGCTACCTTACGGAACAAACCCAAAGAATTAAGGAGGAATCATCAGATGAAGTCTTTAGAGGAACTTCGGGCGATAAGGGATAAAGCACGCAGTCAGGTTATCCTTCGTGAAAATAGTGACAATGCAGTCCGCGTTCTGGTCGGCATGGCTACTTGCGGGATTGCCGCCGGAGCGCGTCCCGTTCTGAACGCATTGGTGGAAGAGGTTGCGAAACGCGGCCTTCAGAATGTTACCGTAACGCAGACCGGCTGCATCGGAATCTGCCAGTTCGAGCCCGTCGTGGAAATTGTAGCCCCCGGGCAGGAAAAGGTTACTTATGTAAAAATGACGCCTGAAAAGGCGGTTCGTGTGGTGAACGACCACCTGGTAAACGGCAACGTGGTAACGGAGTTTACCATTGGAGCCAATTCATAAAAAGGAGGCAGAATTCATGTATCGTTCCAATGTACTGGTTTGCGGCGGTACCGGTTGTACCTCCTCAAACAGCGAGCTGATCATTTCAAAGCTCAAAGAGGAAATTACGCTTAGAGGCCTCGACAAAGAGGTTAATGTTATCCGCACCGGCTGCTTCGGCCTTTGCGCGCTGGGCCCGATTATGATCGTCTATCCGGAAGGCTCTTTCTATAGCAGGGTTACCCCGGAGGATGTTCCCGAAATCGTGGAGGAACATCTCTTAAAGGGCAGAATCGTAAAGCGCCTGCTTTATAAGGAAACCATCGTAGACGACAATACCATTAAGTCCCTGAATCAAACACCGTTCTACGCGAAACAGCACCGTGTTGCGCTTCGCAACTGCGGCGTTATCAATCCGGAAAGCATTGATGAATACATAGCGGTGGACGGTTATTCCGCTCTCGGCAAGGTTCTTACCGAAATGACCCCGGAGCAGGTTATCGATATCGTAAAGGCCTCCGGGCTGCGCGGCAGAGGCGGCGCGGGCTTCCCGACCGGCCTGAAATGGAGCTTCGCGGCAAAGAACCAGGCGGACCAGAAATATGTCTGCTGCAACGCCGACGAAGGCGACCCGGGCGCGTTTATGGACCGTTCCGTGCTGGAAGGCGACCCGCACTGCGTGCTGGAAGCCATGGCGATCGCCGGTTACGCAATCGGTTCGACGCAGGGTTATATCTATGTCCGCGCCGAATATCCCATCGCGGTAAAACGTTTGCAGATTGCGATCAATCAGGCGAGAGAATACGGACTTTTAGGGAAAAATATCTTCAATACCGGTTTTGACTTCGACATCGACCTGCGCCTGGGCGCCGGCGCGTTTGTCTGCGGCGAGGAAACCGCTCTGATGACCTCCATCGAAGGCAAGCGCGGCGAGCCGCGTCCGCGTCCGCCGTTCCCGGCTTTGAAGGGTCTGTTCCAGAAGCCGACCATTTTAAATAACGTGGAAACCTACGCGAATATCACCCAGATCATTTTGAACGGGCCGGAATGGTTTGCTTCCATGGGCACCGAAAAATCCAAGGGTACGAAAGTATTCGCTCTCGGCGGCAAAATCGAGCACACCGGCCTTGTAGAAGTGCCGATGGGCACCACCCTGCGCGAAATCGTCGAGGAAATCGGCGGCGGCGTTCCGGGCGGCCACAAGTTCAAGGCGGCGCAGACCGGCGGTCCTTCCGGCGGATGCATCCCGGCTTCCCAGCTTGACATTCCGATCGACTACGACAATCTGCTTTCCATCGGCGCCATGATGGGCTCCGGCGGCCTGATTGTCATGGACGACACGAACTGCATGGTCGACATTGCGAAATTCTTCCTGGAATTCACCGTTGACGAATCCTGCGGAAAATGTACGCCCTGCCGTATCGGCACAAGGCGCCTGCTGGAAGTGCTTGAAAAGATTACAAGCGGCAACGGCACGCTGGACGACATTGACCGCCTCGAGGAGCTTTGCTATTACCTGAAAGAAAACTCCCTGTGCGCTCTTGGCCAGACGGCTCCGAACCCGGTGCTTTCCACCCTGAAATATTTCCGCGACGAATATATCGCGCACGTTACCGAGCATCGCTGCCCGGCCGGCGTCTGCAAGGCTTTGACGAACTATCATATCCTTGAGGACAAGTGCCGCGGCTGTACGCTCTGCGCGCGCAACTGTCCGGTCGGTGCGATTACCGGCAGCGTAAAGGTACCGCATGTGATAGACACAAAGAAATGCATTAAGTGCGGCGCCTGCATGGAAAAATGCAAGTTCAACGCTATTATTAAGAAATAAAAGGAGTGTGCCATTATGGAAAATATGGTAAATATAAAAATAAACGGCATGCCCCTCTCAGTGCCGAGCAACTACACCATTTTAGAGGCCGCAAGGGAGGCCGGAATTGATATTCCCACCCTTTGCTACCTGAAGGGAATCAATGAAATCGGCGCTTGCCGCATGTGCGTGGTCGAGGTAAAGGGAGCGCGTTCCTTCGTTGCCTCCTGCGTTTATCCGGTGAATGAGGGCATGGAGGTTCTGACCAATACCCCTGCGATTCAGAAATCCAGAAAAATGACGCTGGAAATGCTCCTGTCGGTGCATAACCGCGACTGCCTTGCCTGCAAACGCAACGGAAGCTGCGAGCTTCAAACCCTGTGCAACGAGCTGGGCGTGGAGCAGACAAACCGCTTCGACGGCGTAAAGCCCGACGTGTCGAGGGATGAATCCTCGATGCATCTGATCCGCGATAACTCCAAGTGCATTCTCTGCCGCCGCTGTGTCGGAGCCTGCGCCGATCAGCACGTCGGCGTTCTCGGCCCGAACTGCCGCGGTTTCGATACGCACATTGCCTGTGCATTTGAAAAGCCGCTCAGTGAGGTTCCCTGCGTATCCTGCGGCCAGTGCATCGTAAGCTGCCCGACCGGCGCTTTAACCGAGCGCGACCAGTGCGGCGAAGTAATGGCTGCCATCAACGATCCGGAGAAGTTCGTAGTGGTTCAGACCGCCCCGGCCATCCGCGCGACCCTCGGCGAATGCTTCGGCCTGCCGGTTGGAACGAACGTAAAGGGCAAGATGGTTGCCGCGCTGCGCCGTCTTGGCTTCGACAAGGTGTTCGACACCGATTTCGGCGCCGACCTTACGATTATGGAAGAAGCCAACGAGCTGCTCGACCGTGTAAAGAACGGCGGCCCGCTGCCGCTGATTACCTCCTGCTCGCCGGGATGGGTGAAATTCTGCGAATATTATTATCCGGAACTGCTGCCGAACGTGTCTTCCTGCAAATCGCCGCAGCAG
The DNA here is from genome assembly GCF_026672255.1 of Caproiciproducens galactitolivorans. GTDB lineage: Bacteria > Bacillota > Clostridia > Oscillospirales > Acutalibacteraceae > Caproiciproducens > Caproiciproducens galactitolivorans_A. The sequence goes on from NZ_JAPOHA010000005.1 coordinate 164,554, forward strand.
ATGACCGGTGCGATTATTAAAACGTACTATGCGGAGAAGAACAACATCGACCCGAAGAAGATTGTTGTCGTGAGCGTCATGCCCTGCACAGCGAAGAAATTCGAAGCGAAGCGCGACGATCAGGACGCGGCCGGCGCGGGCATCCCCGACACCGATATCGCGATTACCACCCGTGAACTTGCACGTCTGATTAAGATGGCAAACATCAATTTCGACCGTCTCCCGAATGAAGAATTTGACCCCGCTCTGGGAATTACCACCGGCGCCGCCGTAATTTTCGGCACAACGGGCGGCGTAATGGAGGCCGCGCTCCGGACGGCGGCGGATGCGCTGGAAGGCAGGAGCCTGGATTCCATCGAATATAAAGAAGTCCGCGGAACCGAAGGAATCAAGGAAGCCGTTTATCATGTCGGCGGCATGGATGTAAAAGTTGCCGCAGTCAGCGGTCTGAACAATGCCAACGAAATTCTCAACAAGGTGAAAAACGGCGAGGGCGGCTATCACTTTATTGAAATCATGTGCTGCCCGGGCGGCTGCGTCAACGGCGGCGGTCAGCCGATTCAGCCTGCGAGTGTTCGCAGCTTTACCGACCTGAAAGCCGACAGAGCGAAAGCACTTTATGAAGAGGATAAAAACCTGCCCCTTCGCAAGAGCCATGAAAGTCCGATTATCAAGACCCTTTACGAGGAATATCTTGAAAAACCGGGCAGCCATAAGGCCCACGAAATCCTGCACACGACCTACGTGGCAAGAGAAAAATATTAACAATTGCCTCCGGACGAAATGTTCGGGGGCTTTTTTCTGCAAAAAATGGTATAATCAGAATTGGAACTATTGAAAATAACGGAAGCAGGTGATGATCCTGAAACGGATACTGAAAATTTTCATTCTTATTTTATCGGCATGCGGTCTGATCTGGTTTTTGATTCCCGTTCACTGGACTGTGCTCAATATCGGAAACGAAACAGGAATTCTTCTTTGTGTGCTCGTATTCCTTACGGCGCTGTTTTCCGGCAAAATCGGCGCGGCCTGCAAGAAAAGCAAGCCGTTCCGCATTGTCTGCCGCGTCATCCTTGCCGTATTTCTTATCTGCGTCTGCTGGGCCATTTTTCTGACAGGCCTGATGGTGTACGGTTCGGCGGGAATAAAGCCGCAGCCCGGCGCAACGGTTGTGGTTCTGGGCAGCAAGGTGAACGGCAAGCAGCCCAGCGCGGATTTGCGGGTGCGGATTGAAGCGGCTTCGGCGTATCTGAAAGCGAATCCGCAGGCAAAATGCATTGTCAGCGGAGGAAAAGGCGCGGGGGAACTGGTAACGGAGGCCTCCGTTATGCAGGCCGCGCTTTTAAAGGACGGGATTGAGCCTTCGCGGATTTTTCTCGAGGATACCTCCAAAACAACGAAGGAGAACCTCCGGAATTCCCTTGCCATCATCGAGAAAAACGGCATGAGCCGGAATCTGGCGATTGTGACCGACGATTATCACCAGTACCGCGCGGGCCGGATTGCGGAAAGTCTTGGCGTTTCCCACGGCCCGGTAAACGCCGTTACGCCTTGGTATATTTTATCCGCCTGCTATATGCGCGAGCTTCTGGCGCTGACGAATTTCCTTCTGCTCCCCTGAGTTTGAAGTTCGTAGTTGCCTGCCAATTTTGCGTTGTCCCTGTTAAAAATGCCCGGTTTGCCAAAATGGCACAATTTTTTCCTGAACAACAGGATTTTTTATGAAACCGGGTCTGATTTACGAACCGGGGAAAGTATAGTATAATAACAAGAAATGGTTAGGCCGTGTTTGTAAAAGCACGTTTCGGTTGAAATTGCGTTTGTCTGCGCCGGAATATGATTTTACCCCGAAAATTTCATAAATTGAATTTTACAAACAAAGCCTGAAAAAAGTTGGTGGAAAATGAACCGGATTCTAATAAAAAATGCGGAAATTCTGGACCCGTCGAACGGAAGGGATGGGACGGGGGATATCCTGATCGCCGACGGGGTGCTTTCGGCCGTGGGCGGTGAAATCCGCTGTGCGGACGCGGAAGTGGTGGACGCTTCCGGGCTGATTGCCGCGCCGGGGCTGGTGGACATGCATGTCCATCTGCGCGACCCGGGGTTTACGAATAAGGAGGATATCTTATCCGGCTGCCGCGCGGCGGCGGCGGGCGGGGTAACCAGCCTTTTGTGTATGCCGAATACCAATCCGGCGGTGGATACCCCGGAAACGGTACGGTATATCCGGGAAAAAGCGGAAAACGCCGATGCGCGCGTTTATGTTGCCGCGGCGATTACCAAGGGGCTGAAAAGCGAGGAGATCAATGATCTTCGGGCGCTGCGGGATGCGGGAGCCATTGCGCTGAGCGATGACGGGTGTCCGGTGGTGAATTCCCGCCTGATGGGACAGGCCATGCGCCTTGCGCCATCCCTGCATTTGAAAGTCGTTTCCCACTGTGAAGATTTGTTCCTTTCCGCGGGCGGAAAGCTGAACGAGGGCGCGGTATCCCAAAAGCTCGGTGTGCCGGGCATTCCCGCCGCGGCGGAGGACTGCGGCACCGCGCGGGAAATTGCGCTGGCGGCGGCTTACGGCGTTCCGGTTCATATCTGCCACGTCAGCACCAAAACGTCCGTCGCGCTTATCCGGGACGCGAAGCGGCGCGGCGTACAAGTAACGGCGGAAACCGCGCCGCATTATTTTGCGCTTACGGAAGAAGAACTGCTCCGGCGGGACGCGGATTACCGGATGAGCCCCCCGCTGCGCACGGAGGAGGACCGGCTCGCGGTGATCGAGGGAATCCGGGACGGTACGATTGACGCGATTGCCACCGATCATGCGCCCCATACCCCGCAGGAAAAGGCGGATTTTCTCGCCGCGCCGAACGGGAGTATCGGGATGGAAACCAGCCTTGCCGCGGGCATTACGTATCTTGTCCATACCGGCATGATCACAATGACGGAGCTTTTCCGATTAATGAGTACCGCTCCGGCGGAGCTGCTGGGGCTGAACGCCGGAACCTTACAGGTGGGTGCGCCTGCCGATCTGGTTCTGTTTGCCCCGGAGGAACGCTGGACGGTGGATGAAAATCGCCTGCACGGCAAAAGCCAGAACGCGGTTTTTAAAGGCAGGGAATTAATCGGGAAAGTAAAAATGACCGTCTGCCGCGGAAAGATCGTTTATAAGGAATAACCGCAATGGCACCAGACAGAAAGAAATTGGAGGAACCGCAATGGCACTGGACAGATTAATCGAAAGTATTCTGAAGCTGAAAAATCCGACCGTCGCAGGGCTTGACCCCAAGCTCGACTATGTTCCCGCTTTTATAAAGGAGAAGGCGTTTGCCCAGTACGGCGAAACGCTGGAGGGCGCGGCCGCCGCGATTCTGGACTTTAACAAGGGTCTGATCGACGCGCTTTGCGGGATTGTTCCGGCTGTGAAACCGCAGTGCGCGTATTACGAATTATACGGATGGCAGGGAGTAAAAGCCCTGCACGATACCATCGCTTATGCGAAGGAAAAGGGCATGTTCGTCATTACCGACGGCAAGCGCAATGATATCGGCACGACCATGCAGGCGTACGCCCAGGCGCATCTCGGCTCCGTTGCGGTTGGCTCCCAAACGCTGGAACCCTTTGGCGGCGACGCGCTCACCGTTAACCCGTACCTCGGTTCCGACGGCGTAATCCCCCTTCTGGACGGTTGCAAAACGCAGGATAAGGGAATTTTCATATTGGTGAAAACCTCGAACCCTTCTTCCGGCGAGCTTCAGAACCAGATTTTTGAGGGCGGCGAAACGCTTTACGGAGCTGTTGGCGACCTCTGTGAAAAATGGGGCGAAGCCCTTCCGGGAAAATACGGCTACAGCGGCGTCGGAGCGGTGGTCGGCGCGACTTACCCCGAGCAGCTGCGCGAACTTCGCCGCGACCTGCCCCATACCTTTTTCCTGGTTCCGGGCTACGGCGCGCAGGGCGGCGGCGCGAGGGACGTCGCCCCGGCGTTCGATAAAAACGGCCTTGGCGGAGTGATCAACGCTTCCCGTTCCATTATGACCGCGTGGAAGAAAAACGGTGCGCCGGAACAGGATTACGCGAAAGAAGCCGCGAAGGAAGCCATTCGCATGCGCGATGAAATCGTTGGAGAAATCGGCGGGATTACCCGTCCTTAACCGAAGCCGTAAATTACGGATAGCAGGAAGGAACAGGAGTTAACAGATGAAATATGACGTGATGCTTTGTAAAATCACAGAGAAAAAGCAGCTTACGGGGGACGTATTCGATCTGACGGTTGAAGCGGGCCCGCTCGCCGAGGCGGCGCGGCCGGGGCAGTTTGCGCAGATTTATGTGCCGGGGAAGACCCTGCGCCGTCCGATTTCCATCTGCGGCATTGACCGCACCACCAAAACCCTGCGCTTTGTCTTTCAGATTCGCGGGGAGGGCACCGCCTGGCTGGCGGAAACGAAAACCGGCGATTCTTTGGACATTCTCGCTCCGCTCGGAACCGGTTACGACCTTGGCGATACCCGCCGCAAAGCGGTTTTTGTCGGCGGCGGAATCGGCGTACCTCCTCTGCTCGAAGCCGCGAAGCCTTTTGGCGAAAATGCCACAGCGGTGCTGGGATTCCGCGATAAGGGGAACGTTATTCTGAAAGAGGACTTCGAAAAGAACGGGAACCGCGTGCAGATTGCCACCGACGACGGTTCCTGTGGGCATCACGGCCTTGTGACCGACCTGCTGAAGGATTTGGACTTCGATATTATCTTTGCGTGCGGCCCCACGCCGATGCTGAAAGCGGTTTGCAAATTGGCCGCCGAACGGAAAGTGCCCTGCCAGATTTCTTTGGAAGAACGCATGGCCTGCGGAATCGGCGCATGCCTTGGGTGCGCGTGCAGGCTTCGGAAAGACGGGCGGGAATACTATGGCCATGTCTGTAAGGACGGCCCGGTCTTTGCTTCTGAAAATGTAGTGTGGGAGGGATAAACATGGCGGATTTAAAAGTGACCGTTGCCGGCGTGGAGTTGCAGAACCCGCTGATCGCCGCGTCCGGAACTTTTGGCTTCGGGCGGGAATTTGCTGAATTTTATCCTCTCCGTACCCTTGGCGGAATCTCCTGCAAAGGCATCACGTTAAAGGAACGCCCCGGGAATCCGCCGCCGCGCATTGCGGAAACACCCGGCGGGATGCTGAACGCCGTGGGGCTGCAAAACCCCGGGGTCGATCATTTTATTAAAAAAGACCTGCCCTGGCTGAGAGAGCAGGGCACAGCGGTCATTGCGAATATTGCGGGAAATACGCCCGAAGAATATTGCGAGATGGCGGAAAAGCTGTCCGATACCTCTATAGATATGATCGAGATGAACATCTCCTGCCCGAATGTAAAGCAGGGCGGCGTGCAGTTCGGCACGAGCTGTACCGGAGTGGAAAGCATTACCGCCGCGGTGCGCAAGCACTGCCAAAAGCCGCTGATGGTGAAGCTGTCGCCGAATGTCAGCGATATTTCGGAAATCGCGGCGGCTGCCGAGAGCGCGGGCGCGGATGCGATTTCCATGATTAACACCCTGACAGGGATGCGAATCGATATTCAAACGCGCCGCCCGATTATCCGGAACAATACCGGCGGCCTTTCCGGCTCGGCGCTTTTGCCGGTCGCGGTTCGCATGGTGAATCAAGTGTACCGCCGGGTGAAAATTCCGATTGTCGGCATGGGCGGCATTTCCAAATGGCAGGACGCCGTGGAAATGCTTCTGGCGGGCGCTTCGGCGCTGCAAATCGGAACGGTGCTTTTCTCGGACCCGTACGCGCCGGTAAAAATTGCCAGCGGGCTGAACGAGTACCTTGACCGGAATCGGATTGCCAAGGTTTCGGATTTGACCGGACAGGTTCAATTATGGTAAATTCGGGCAGCGTCTTTCGCCGTTTCCCCCGCGAAATGGTTATAGAGCGCTTTCTGCTCTTCCAAACGGCTTCATGAAGGCTTTGGCACGATTCTCGATGCTTGACAAGTTTTTCAATACTCTTAAATATGTTATAATAAAATAATTAATAAATACAGAACGAACGGAGGTTAACAAAATGACACGAATTATTATGGTTCGCCATTGTGAGGCGCAGGGAAATACCCTTGGGCTATTTCAGGGAAGCACGGACAGCGACATCAGCGGACACGGCAAAGAGCAGCTTGAACTTTTGGGCCTTCGTTTCCGCAATACGCCGATTGACGCAATCTACGCAAGCAATCTGAAACGCGCCCGCATCACGGCGGAAGCCATTAACCGTTACCACAACCTGCCGCTCCAGATCGAGCCGATGCTCCGTGAAATAAACGGCGGTGATTTCGAAGGCAAGCCCTGGCGCGAGCTTATGGAGCTTTACCCCGAGGAAACCGATCGGTGGTATCGAAATCCGGGTGATTTCTGTCCGCTGAACGGCGAATCCGCCCGTATGGTGTACGACCGGATGTGGAAGGCTGTTACCGGCATCGTAAAGAAGAACAGGGGCAAAACGGTTTGTGTCGTTTCGCACGGCTGTGCAATCCGCAATTTTCTGTGCCGCGCCCTGAACAAACCCATTGAAGAAATGGGGGAAGTTCCCGGTTCGTATAATACGGCGGTCAGCATTATCGATTTTGATGAGGAACTGCACAGCAATGTAATACTGATGAACGACGTGTCCCATTTGCCGCCGGAAATGGTTCAAAACGGAAAGGGCACATGGTGGAAGAGGAGCAATCCGCAGAAATGTGCGGTGCGGAGGGATTCATGAAAATACTGGCCGTTGATTTGGGCCTTGCCCGTACGGGCCTTGCCGTCTGTGATGAAAGCGAAATCCTGGCTTCTCCCGCGGGCGTGATCAGCGAGCGGAACCGGGAGCGCCTTGCACAGGCGATCGCCGCGCGCGCAAAAGAAGAGGCGGTGAAGTGCATTGTGGTCGGTCTGCCCCGCAATATGGACGGCAGCGAGGGGGAGAGCGCCCAAAATGCGCGCGCCTTTGCGGAACTGCTGAAAACGCAGGTTTCCGTTCCGGTGGAAATGCGCGACGAGCGCGGTACCACGATTACGGCACATGGTCTTCTGAACGACACCGATACGCGTGGGAAAAAGCGCAAAGCGGTCGTGGACGCGGTTGCCGCGACCATTATTTTGCAGGATTACCTGAATTTCCGTAAAAATCGAAAAAACGATTAAAAGGCGCCGGATTCCTCCGGCGCCTTTTTGATCGGGTTATAAAATTTAATCGCGGTTCTTCCCAAGATAGAACAGGGCAATGGTACCCGGGCCGGAATGCGTTCCGATGACGGGGCCGATCGGGTTGATTTCAATCGATTTCACATGGAAGATTTTCCGAACCTGTTTCGCTATGTATTCCGCGTCCTCCGGAGAATCGCCGTGGCTGACGAAGATCATCTGCTTTTCGGGTTCTTCCGCCGCAAGCTCCATATGATGAATCAGCGCGTCCAGCGACTGCCGGCGGCCTCGAATCTTTTCAACCGGAATCAGGTGTCCTTCGCTGTCAACGTGCAGCACGGGCTTAATCCCGAGCATTGTGCCGACCAATGCCGCCGCGCCGGAAACCCGCCCGCCGCGTTTTAAATGGTTCAGGTCGTCAACCGTGAACCAGTGCGCCAAGCGGCCTCTGTTTTCCGTCAGCCAGTCGCGTACTTCCACAATGGAAGCGCCTTTTTTGCGCATTTGTGCCGCGTGATACACCAAAAGTCCCTCGCCCATGGAAGCGGCCAGCGAGTCGACGGCGAAGACCTTCCGGTCGGGATATTTTTCCGAAAGCTCCTCCGCAGTCAGACGTGCGTTGTTGAAAGTACCGCTCAGCCCGGAGGAAAATCCGATGTATATTACATCCCGCCCCGACTGTAAAACCGGTTCGAAATATTCGGTGAAGGTTGCGGGGGTGATTTGGTTTGTGGTGGAAGTTTCCCCGCCGCGCAGGCGCTCGTAAAAGTCGTGGGAGGACAGTTCACGTTCGTCCGGGTAATTGATGTAGGATACGTCCCCAATGGTAAAAGTCATCGGAATTACCTGAACATCCAGTTCTTCTATGAGTTTTGGGGAAAGATCCGCTGTAGAATCCGTTATAATTTCATATTCATTCATTTTATCTTCTCCCTTCTAATGGAAAATTATATCGTAATCGCTCACAAGTGTATAGCGACAAAATTCCGGGACTGTCTTAGGAAACCGCTGATTTTCTTCGAAACAGGGATCGGACGGCTTGCTTTTTGCCAGTACCGAACGAAAAATCATGTCGGCCTTCCGCATCGTCATTCCATCCGCAATTCCTTAGGCAAAGAAAAAGCTTCTGAAAATCAGAAGCTTTACTGTTTTTTATTAATCCCGCCTGGCCGTAATGTGCTGAAATAACCTGCTACCGTTAAGCAGGTGGGTGCCAGCCCAATGGTTTCATACTCCCTTCATCCGGCAAAAGCCGGGAGGTCTGAAGTCCGCCACCGGAGCGTATGCTCCCGATTTAAATATTGTAGGGTTATTTTGCAACGGTCCGCGCACCAGGCAGGGTGAAAGCGTCCACTATTTATTCGTCGTCGGTTTCTTCGGAATCGTAGAGCTCCTCGAAGCGGCTTTCAAAAAGTTCAGCCAGCTTATCAAGCAGTTCTTCGTCTTCGACTTCGGCAAGCTGCTGCTCGCCGTTCTCGTCGATCGCTTCAAAGATATAGTAGGTGCCCTCCGCGTCAACTTTATCCTGCGGATCCTCAAATGTCGGCAATAACGCATAGAAACAGCCGTCGTCGTTATCGATTACGTCCAAGACTTCAAACTCGTGCTCTTCGCCCTCGTCGTCAACCAGGGTAATTAAATCCGCACCGTATTCGTCGTTCACAGGGGTCATCTCCTCATGATTAATTTGTCTATAGCTATTCTACCTTGCCGGCTTGTCGAAGTCAACAGGAAAATTAAGATACAAAAGAATAAATAAAAAATTATAGATTTATTTTAAAAAACTATTGACTTTTACTACAAATAGGCTATAATGTAATCAGGATCAAGACAGGGATGATTTTCATAGACGGCGCAAAAGAAACTGCAAATTAAGGTGGCATCACAAAAATGATGCCATGGAAAAGCAGAGGAAGGAGCGCCGGAAAAATCAATCAGATTGAAAGGGGTGGGTCCAATGGGCGATGAACCGTCATCGGAAACGCAGCTTCCAGTTCGTTGGGCGCAACGATAATTTCCTGCACAGCGCAAATGTAAAGCATAATGTCCTGGGATCATTGAGAAATATCGAAATAGAGTAACAAAAAACGTGAAAAGGAATGAGTCCAAAGAACAGGTTATTTTTGGGAACTGTTTCATCATGAAAAAGGGAAAATCATTCGGCGTTCAAAATGCAATACATACGTTAGGGTCTTGGCGACACGATTTTGCAACCCATGTTTTGCTTTCTTAAAAGCAGTTCGATTCGAACATTTAAGGGGTGAGTCCAAAATACAATTAAGAACGCAGCTCTAACAAAAAATGAAATTGGTGGTTCCGATGTTTCTTTAAAGAATAATTGATTCGGGCTCCGGCAGGTTTGCCGGAGCCTTTTTTATATTTGAATCGGCATACAACTAATGTGGTGTTAAAAAGCAGTTTTTATACCCCCAGTATATGTTTTCCCGCATGAATTTGTTCATATCGAATGAAATTTTTTCGTTTTATTCCGGATCGCTAATTTCCCCTAAAAAAGCGGCTGGGAATTTGTTGACTAATTTTACGGGATAAGTCTGTTAAAGGCCGGATAACTATGTTAAGATAAAGGAAATGCGATAAAAGATGTGATAATGTGACAAAAACCGAGTTTCTAACAAAAACAGACCGATTTCTCGACAAATATTTTTCGGGAGAATCGATCAGTTATCATAAAGTAATTTCAATTATCCTTCCCATATTAGTCGATCAGGCATTTATTATTTGCCTGAGCCTGCTCAATACCGCAATGATCAGTTCCTCCGGCGTGGCGGCGGTCAGCGCGGTAAACATGGTGGATTCTTTAAATATATTCCTGATCAATGTTTTTATTGCCGTTGCGACAGGTGGAACCGTTGTGGTTGCGCAGTACCGGGGAAACGGCAACGACGCCATGGTGTCGAAGGCGGCGGCCAATTCGCTGTCTTCCGTTTTTCTTCTGGCGTTTTTCATCAGTGCGCTGGTTGCGGTTTTACATATCCCGACGTTAAACCTTCTGTTCGGGAAAGCGGACGCCGAAGTTTTCGATAATGCCAAAATTTATCTGCTCGGAAGCTGCCTGTCGTACTGCGGCATCGCGACGGAGGAAGCGGTCTGCGGCGCTCTTCGCGGGGTGGGCGAAACAAAATCCTCGCTTCGGCTTTCCCTTACCATGAATCTTTGCTATGTGATTCTGAACTTCGTATTTATTACCGTTTTGCATATGGGTGTTTTGGGGATGGTCATTTCCCTGAATATCGCCCGTTACGTAGGCGCCGGCTACTCGATTTATTACCTGCTGAGGGGCGACACCACCCTGCATTTTAAAGTGAAAGATGCCCTGCATGTCAGCGTATCCATGCTGAAACGCATTTTCTTCATCGGTATCCCGTTTGCCGCCGAGCAGATGTTTTTTAACGGTGGAAAAATCCTGACGCAGACCTTTATCGTTCAGCTCGGCGTTTATGCCATGGACATCAACGCGATCTGCAACTCCCTTGCCGGTCTTTTCCAGATTCCGGCCAACGCCCTGCTTCTGACGATGGTTACGGTGGTCGGCCAGTGTATGGGCCGGCGGGATGTTCAGGACGCGCGAAAGTTTATCCGGTCGTTCCTTTGGCTGTCGTCGATTTCCTTTGCGGTTACCATGCTGCTGATTATGCCGTTTATACGGCCCCTTCTGGGCCTGTTCCATCCGCCGGAGGCCGTTGTTCCCACGATCGTTCAGATCATGTGGATTACTACGCTGGCGAATATACCAGTATGGTCCATCAGCTTTTTAACCCCTGCCGCCCTCCGTGCCGCGGGTGATTCGAAATTTACTTCCATTTCCTCCATGCTTTCCATGTGGCTGTTCCGCGTGGTGCTGGGGTATGTTTTAGGCATTATGCTTCCGTTCGGGATTGTCGGCGTTTGGGTCGCCATGATCTGCGAATGGGGCGTGCGCGGTGCGATTTTTATTGTACGGTTCCGGGGCGATAAATGGTACCAGCATCATCTGATCGATAATTAATCTTCTCTATAGAAAGGGCGCGGTGTTTTACCGCCCCCTCAGTCTCTCGAAAATGTGACTTTACGAAAACCATGTGAATTGAAAGTTTTGATTAAACTTTTTCAAAAGTTTGCAGGATTTGGGGTGCCCCAAGCGTTGCCTTTGCTTTCAAAAAGCACAGGAAGGGGAGAACGAGAACAATCCGGCGGGCTGTTCCCGTACGGGGAAACCCTCGCAGGGGATTCCCCGAAGAAGATCCTGCGCTGTTTGCCAAATCGCATATACTTTATTAACACTCTGAGGCCGCGGTGTTTACCGCGGCTTTTTTGATTTAAACCCTTCTGCGGCCGATGCATCCCGAAACGAATCATGAAATTCCTCTATCCGATTCGTTTCGCACCGGGGGAGTGATAAGGAGTTCGGGTTCGGTTAGGGGCGCAATTCTGCCTCAAGGGTGCTGCCGGTTACAAGGGGAAATTCCCGAATCCAAGAATTCTGTCCCGGCAAGCCTTGGCAGGACGGGTTCCGAAATAGGGGTATATTTTATAGGATATACAGTCATAATTGGTTTATAAGATTATGACAAAAATATTTAAATATTATAAAGTAATCTATTGATATTTCGAATGACTTATGCTAATATACAGATATGGAAACGTTACCGATAAGGTTACCGAAAACGGTGCCGGTTAGTATTTGTAGTACAGGAACGTATTTCAGAATCAATTGAAAGAAGGAGACGGCATGAAAGGGTTTAAAAAATTAATCGCGCTGACACTCGCACTGGCTTCTTTATCCAGCGTTGCAGTTGGATGCAGCCAGTCAGGAACATCTTCGACGGCGTCTGCATCGAAGGCACCGGCGGCATCTACGGGAAAGGCTTCTTCCGGCGAAATTTATTATTTGAATTTCAAGCCCGAAATTGCGGATGTCTACCAGAAAATAAGCGACGCCTACAAGCAGGAGACCGGCGTAACTTTAAAGGTGGAAACCGCAGCAGCCGGCACATACGAGCAAACCTTGAAATCGGCAATGGCGAAAGCCGACGCCCCGGTTCTTTTCCAGATTAACGGGCCGAAAGGCTATATAAACTGGAAAGATTACTGCGCGGATCTGAAGGATACGGAATTGTATAAGCATCTCACCGACAAAACCATGGCTGTTACCGACGGCGACGGCGTTTACGGTATTCCGTATGTTGTAGAGGGCTACGGCATTATTTATAACAATGCCATTATGCAGAAATACTTTGCCCTCAGCGGCGCAAAAGCAAAGTCCATGGACGAAATCAACAATTTCGCTAAATTAAAGGAAGTTGCTGAGGATATGACCGCAAAGAAGGGCCAGCTCGGCATCAAGGGCGTGTTCTCCTCCACTTCTCTGAAGCACGGCGAAGACTGGCGCTGGCAGACGCACCTTGCCAATCTTCCGGTTTACTATGAATTCAAGGACAATAAAATCGATCTGAAGAGCGACGCAACCAAGGAAGTTAAGTTCCAGTATGCGGACAATTTCAAGAATATCTTTGATCTTTATCTGAAAAACTCCGTTACCGTTCCCAAAATGTTGGGAAGCAAGAGCGTCGACGATTCCATGGCGGAATTTGCATTGGGGCAGTCCGCAATGGTTCAAAACGGCAACTGGGCGTGGAGCCAGATTTCTGGCGTTGACGGAAACGTTGTAAAAGAAAGCGATATCAAATTCCTGCCGATTTACACCGGTATGAAGGACGAAGAAAAGCAGTCCATCTGCATCGGCACCGAAAACTTCTTCGCGATTAACAAAAAGGCGCCCGCAGACCAGCAGAAGCTCGCAGCCGACTTCATCAACTGGCTGTATACGAGCGATAAAGGCAAGGCCTTTGTAACGAACGACCTGAAATTCATTGCACCTTTCGATACCTTTAAGGATAATGAAAAACCGACCGATCCGCTTGCCAAGGAAGTTATCCGCTATATGAGCGATACCAAGCTGACGAATGTGCCGTGGAACTTTACCGTGTTCCCGAGCCAGACCTTTAAGGATAATTTCGGCGCGGCACTGCTCCAGTATGCGCAGGGCACCAAGCAGTGGAACGACGTTACGAAGCAGTTTGTTGAACAGTGGAAATCGGAGAGCGGTAAATAATTTTACCCTGTTAGAAGAAATCCCCCGCGCTGTGCGGTACGGCGCGGGGGGATTAAAAAATCGTGAGTGTGTTAATAAGGACTCACTCATTTTTTTCATTCGAAACGAGGAGCGGCTATGCAAAAAACATTAAAAAAATATTTCGCATTCTTTACCCTTCCGACGGTTTTGGCGTTCATTACCGTGTTCCTGATTCCGTTTGTGTTCGGTGTTTATCTGTCATTTACCAAGTTCAACACGGTAAACGACGCGCAGTGGGTGGGGTTCAGCAATTATATCCGCGCTTTTACCGAAGACCGGGACTTTCTGAACGCTTTGTTTTTTACCGTAAAGTTTGCCATCGTTTCGGTGGTTCTCATCAACGTGTTTGCGTTCATGCTGGCTCTTCTGCTCACCCGGAAAATCCGCGGAACGAACGTTTTCCGCACAGTCTTTTTCATGCCGGACTTAATCGGCGGAATTGTACTGGGTTATATCTGGCAGCTGATCATCAACGGTTTTCTGGCTGCTTTTAACGTGGATATTACATTCAGCGCGACCTACGGCTACTGGGGCCTGATGATTTTAATGAACTGGCAGCTGATCGGCTATATGATGATTATCTATATCGCCGGTATTCAGAATATTCCCCCCGAATTAATCGAAGCGGCGGAGATTGACGGCGCAAACTCCTGGCAGGTACTGAAAAGCGTGACCGTTCCGATGGTTATGCCGTCCATTACCATTTGCACTTTCCTGACCCTGACGAATTCCTTTAAACTTTTCGACCAGAACCTTGCACTTACCGCCGGTGCGCCGGGAAAGGAATCCGCAATGCTCGCAATGGATATTTTCAATACATTCTATGGCCGGCAGGGGTATGAAGGCGTCGGCCAGGCGAAAGCGGTCGTGTTCTTTATCATCGTAGCGCTGATCGCATACCTGCATCTGCGCCTTACCAGAAGCAAGGAGGTTGAAAACTGATGGAAGCGAAACGCAAAATAGCAAATAACGTCGTTTTCGTAGTATTGTTTATTTTATCGGTTGCCTTTCTTGCACCAATTTTTATCGTTTTAATGAACTCCTTTAAAGGCAGGTTCTTTATCTCCGAAGCGCCGTTCGCTTTGCCGAACAGCCAGACCTTTGTTGGCCTTAAAAACTATACGATCGGGCTTGCTAAGACCGGATTTCTTCAGGCCTTCGGTTATTCCCTGTTTATTACAGTCGGTTCCGTTGCGGTAATCGTGCTGTTTACCTCCATGACGGCGTGGTATATCACCCGGGTAAAATCCCGGTACACGTCTATCATTTATTACCTTCTGGTTTTCTCCATGATCGTACCGTTCCAAATGGTGATGTATACCATGGCTAAAATGGCGAATGTTTTAAAACTCGATTCGCCGGCCGGGCTTTTGGTAATCTATCTTGGATTCGGCGCGGGTCTGTCGACCTTTATGTTCAGCGGCTTTATCAAAGGGATACCGCTGGAAATTGAAGAAGCGGCCACCATCGACGGCTGCAACCCGATCCAGACGTTTTTCCTCGTGGTGTTTCCCATTCTGAAACCGGTTGCCATTACGGTTGCCATTCTGAATGCAATGTGGATTTGGAACGACTATCTGCTGCCCCTGCTTGTAATTGGGAACAAATACAAAACCATTCCCATCGCGATACAATATTTGCAGGGCGGATACGGAAGCCGCGACATGGGCGCCATGATGGCTATGCTGATTCTGGCGATTGTTCCGGTCGTTGTTTTTTACATGGCCTGCCAGAAATATATTGTCAAGGGCGTGGTTGCCGGAGCGGTCAAGGGATAATCGATGTATGAAAATAGTATGGTGTGTTTTTTTGAATTTGCGTGAAAGAAGTGGTAAGGAATGAGAGCCAGCGGTGTTTTAATGCCGATTTTCAGCCTTCCATCGAAATATGGAATCGGATGTTTTTCCAAGGAAGCGTATCGTTTCATTGACGATCTGAAACAATGCGGTCAAACCTACTGGCAGATCCTTCCGCTGGGCCCTACGGGGTATGGGGATTCCCCCTATCAGTCCTTTTCCACCTTTGCGGGAAACCCGTATTTTATTTCACTGGAAGATCTGGTACAGGAAGGGCTGCTCCGCACAGAGGAGTGCGAAGCCTGTGATTTTGGAAACAACGACCGGTATATCGATTATGAAAAGATTTACCGGAACCGTTTTAAACTTTTAAAAAAAGCATACGAAAGAAGCAGAATAGAGGAGGATGCGTCCTTTCAGGCCTTTGAAGGGCAAAACCGGATGTGGCTGGAGGATTACGCCCTTTTCATGTCGGTGAAGCATTCCTTCGGCGAGGTAAGCTGGGACCAATGGGACGAGGATATCCGCCTGCGGAAAACGGATGCACTGGAAAAATATAAAGAAGAACTCAAAGACGAAATTACATTTTATAAATTCTTACAGTATACATTTGCCGCGCAGTGGAAACGGCTGAAAAGCTATGCCAATCAGAACGGGATCCAGATTATCGGAGACATCCCCATTTATGTGGCTTTCGACAGCGCGGACAGCTGGTCCCACCCCGAGCTGTACCGGTTCGACCAAAACGGAAACCCGGCCGCGGTTGCGGGCTGCCCCCCGGACGGATTCTCGAAAACGGGTCAGCTCTGGGGGAATCCGCTTTACGACTGGGAATACCATAAAAAAACTTCCTACGCGTGGTGGATTCAGCGTATCGCCTACTGCTTTCAGCTTTACGACGTGGTGCGTGTCGATCACTTCCGCGGCTTTGACGAGTACTATTCCATTCCGTTCGGCAACACCACGGCGGAATGCGGGCATTGGGAAAAAGGCCCCGGAATGGATTTGTTCCGCCATCTGAGCGAAAAATTGGGTTCCCTCAACATCATTGCGGAGGATTTGGGATACGTTACGGACAGCGTGCGCGAGCTGGTAAGCAATACAGGCTACCCGGGCATGAAAATCCTGGAGTTTGCGTTTGATTCGCGGGAAAAAAGCGATTACCTGCCGTTTAACTACGAGCGGAACTGTGTTGTGTATACGGGCACCCACGACAACGATACCATCAAGGGATGGTATCGGAATATCTCCCCGCAGGACAGGCGGACGGCAGTCGATTATCTGGGAAATGAAAAAACCGGGCTGGACGAAATCCACTGGGATTTTATCCGCCTTGCCCTCGGCAGCGTGGCGCGGCTTGCCATCATCCCGATTCAGGACTATCTCGGCCTTGGGTCGGAAGCGAGAATCAACCAACCTTCCACAATCGGAGAGAATTGGAAATGGCGCTTGCAGGAAGGGGAACTTTCCGATGCCCTGCTCCGGAAAATCAGGCAGTTAACGGAACTGTACGGAAGAAAATAAGAATTTGTATGTTTCGTCATTGCATCTTGCGTCCATCATTGCTATATTTAATGTAAAGGTCGAATCTGCGGAAGAAATGCGAAATAAGGAAGAATTTGAATGGATACGATAACGATCAAAGATATTGCGAATTTATGCGGGGTCGGTGTAACGACCGTTTCCAGAGCGATTAATAACCACCCGGATATCAGCGAAGACACGAAGCAGATGATTTTGCAGGTTATTAAAGAAAACCATTACGTCCCCAACAACAGCGCGCGGAATTTAAAACGTTCTGCTTCAAAAACCATTGCGGTTTTAATCAAAGGCATTACGAATCCGTTCTTTAACCGGATGCTGCAGGTTTTTGAGCAGGAAACCCAAAAGAAGAAATATTCCTGTATTTTACAGCGCGTGGACGAAAATCAGGATGAAATCGACGTTGCAATCGAGCTGGAAAAAGAGAAGCGGTTAAAGGGAATCGTATTTCTGGGCGGCTATTTCTCCCATTCCAAGGAAAAACTGGATCAGCTCACGATTCCGTTTGTGCTCAGTACCATCGGCCTGACGCAGGAGGTTGATCAGGATGTTTATTCCTGGGTATCCGTGGACGACTTTCAGGAAAGCTATAAAATGACGGACTATCTGTGCGGGCTTGGCCACAAAAAGATAGCGATCATCTCGGCCGGTATGGACGACGAGAGTATCGGAAAACTGCGGTATGAAGGGTACCGGAAGGCGCTGGAGCATCATGGCATCAAATTCAATCCGAATCTGGTGCGCTGCATGAAGGACGATATTGAAAGCTATTCCATGGAAAACGGCTATGCGGTAACCAGGGAACTGCTTCAGTCCGGCGAGGAGTTTACCGCGCTTTACGCCATTTCCGACAGCCTTGCGGTCGGCGCGTGCAAAGCGATTTTTGAAGCGGGGAAAAGCGTGCCGGAGGATTATTCCGTAGCCGGATTCGACGGGCTGGACATTTCCTTTTATTACAATCCTTCCATTACAACGATTCGGCAGCCGGCTGAAAAGATCGCAAAAGAAACCATTCGGATCCTCTTCGATTTAATTCATAAAAAGACCGCGTCGGAGCACCGAATATTCGCGGCGCAGCTCATGGCAAGGGATTCCACGAAACCTCTTAAATAAGAAGTAAAAACAGGAAGGCAAGGTATCCGGATTCGGATACCTTGCCTTTTTCCATTGGATTACGGGGTACTGCCGACGATGATTATTTTTTATCAAACGCGGGATTAAACGCATAGAAGTTTTTCGAATCGAGCTGATCGGTGATAATCCGCAGTCCTTCCCCAAAACGCTGGTAGTGCACGATTTCCCGCTCACGAAGGAATTTGATCGGGTCGCGTACATCCGGGTCGTCTGCAAAGCGCAGGATGTTGTCGTAGGTGCTGCGCGCTTTTTGCTCTGCTGCGACTGCAAAAGAACAACTTACAAAAAATGAATAATAGGGTAAGTCCTTTGCCGCAGGCCGGTTGATTTTGCCCTATACGGCTGGGAAAAGGGAATCTCCATTTGACAAATTTATCCGGTGTATTTATAATGAATTGATGATTTTAGAAAATAATAAATGTTTTGCTGGGAGGGAGCGATAGGGAATGAAAATACATGACCGGGGAATTTTGCCCGATTCCAACCTGTATTTTCATACGCACAGTTCACAGGCGAAAAATATGTACTTTTACCCACTTTGTACCGGCCATTATTTTTGTGACGAAACCTATGTGGTCGATCGGCAAAGCTACGACAGTTTCCTGCTCATTTATGTGTGCCGGGGAACCGGATTTGTGGAACAGAACGGCCGCCGCCTCCCGCTGGACAAGGGAGCGGTTGCGTTTGTCGACTGCTACCGGCCGCATTTGTATTACGCAAAGAGCGGATGGGAAATTTACTGGGTACATTTTGACGGAGTTCTTGCGCGGCCATATTTCGAGGCTGCCACGCGGAACGGAATTGTGCTGAATCCGCAGAATTCGTATAATATGGAGCATATCATCGGCAAAATTTATGACCGCTACCACGGAGAAAAAAAAGTCAGCGAAGCGGTGATGTCAAAATATATCACGGATCTGCTGACCGAACTGATTTTGTGCGCAAACCAGGTCGTCACGCCGGAAGGTCAGTCGAATATTATCGATGAAACCCTTTCCTATATTTCAGAGAATGCGGATAAATCTCTGACATTGGAACATCTGGCGAAACGGGCCTCGCTCAGCCCTTTTTATTTTACGCGTGTGTTTAAGAAGGAAACCGGGTTTACCCCCCATGAATACATCATCCACGTCCGTCTGGAGCTTGCCAAATTCCTTCTGAAAACGACGAACGCCCGGATTAAAGAGGTGGCCTTCCGCAGCGGGTTCAACAACGAATCCAACTTCTGCACTTGTTTTAAAAAAGCCACCGGCACAACCCCTCTTGAATTTCGGGAGAGCCGGGAGTAATACGGTTCTCCCGCGCAAACCGGATTCACCTTTTTCATGGGATAACCGTATAAAAGATATGCAAAATCACAAACTGCCCTGCCGATTTCGGCAGGGCAGTTTGCTTTTGGAAATTAATCGAGTGTGCCGTTCTCCGATGAAAAGGATACCGGCGTTTCGGGAGGAAGGCGTCCCGCTTAGTTCGCGGCGGCGCCCATAACCTTCTTGTAGTTTTCGGGAGTAACGATCTCCGCGCTGACAGCGGTTTCTTCCTTTACGGTCTTTCCTGCAATTTTGTCCAGCAGCACCTGTATGGAACCCGCGCCGATGGAATCGGACGAGAAGTAAGTAGCCGCCTTCATCGGCGAACCGCCCGGCTTTTTAAATTCATCCTTCGCAAGGTAAGCGCCAAGGCCAACCACGCAGGCATGCTTGTCTAAACCGGCGCTTTCCAGGGCGCGGCAGGCACCGATGGTGCCCTCTTCGTTCGCGCCGGTTACAAGCCAGGTCTTGATCTCAGGGTGCGCGGTAAACACGGCTGCGGCAGCGGTGTTTCCTTTATCGGTAGTGCCGTCGTAGTCGGCCTTAAAGATTTTGCCGGAGTTGAACGCGGGCAGCGCCTTGGTAAACGCGTCATATTCGCCTTTCGCGCGCGGCACGCAGCTGGAAACCGTGTCCATGGTCAGGATCAGCAGGCCCGTGTCCGGCTTGGAGACAAGATCATTTTTCTTGGCATAGTCCGCCAGCCACTTCCCGTTTGTGTCACCGATCGCATAGGCGTCAATGCCGACCCACGGTACCAGCTTTTTGCCGCTGCCGTCCTGTAAGGCGTCGTCAGCAGCAATTACGGGGATATTCGCTGCGCTGAGCTTGTCAACTACCGATTGCGACATCGTCTGGTCGGGGATGCAGGTTACAACGCCGGAAGCGTTGTTTGCAATGGCGTTGTCAATGGCTTTCAGGTATTCCTCCGGACTCATTTTCGCGTCGACGTAGATAAATTCACCGCCCGCCGCTTCCACAGCCTTCTTCGCCGCGGCGCCTTCGTCGATAAACCAGCTTTGGTCGCCGGCCTTATAAATGCCGTAAACCGTCATTTTTCCGCTTTTGGAGGCCGCTGCGGGCGCGGCGGAACCCGCAGCCGCGCCGGACGGCGCATCGGTGCTGCAGCCGGCGAGGCTGGCAACGGCCATGGTAAGCGCCAGAAGAATCGATAACACTCTTTTCATAACTTGTTTTCCTCCTAAATTTTATTTCTTATTTTTACATGCACAGTGCATGCATAACCGATCGCTTGATTTTATCATGCGTTTTTCATGCTGGCGGCCAGCAGGTTCTTCCTGCGTTTTTCCTTGCGCAGATAATCCGACGTCAGGGCGAACAGCAGCAATGCGCCGCGGGCAACATACTGCCAGAACGAGGGGACGTTCACCATGATCAGACCGGTGTTGAAGGCCTGAATCAAAATGATGCCGAGTACGGTGCCGCCCATAGTACCGACTCCGCCGGTGAAGGAGACGCCTCCCAGAATGACGGCGGTGATCGCATCAAATTCCAAATTGATGTTCGCAGCAGGCTGCCCGCTGTTCATTCTGGCCGCGAACACAATTCCGCCGATGCCGCAGAACAGGCCCATCATAACAAAGCAGATGGTGATGATCTTCTGTGGATTCAGTCCGGCAAGACGCGCCGCGTCCTTGTTTCCGCCGATGGCATAAATGCTGCGGCCGAATTTGGTTTTTGCCAGAATAAAGCCGAATACGACAAAGGCGATAATCATAATCCAGACGGAAACCGGGATTTGCAGAAAGCGCGCCTTCCCCAGATAGAGGAACGCGGGGTCGCTGATGGGCACCGGCTTCCCGTCGCAGATAATATAAGCGAAGCCGCGAAGAATCGCCTGCGTCACCAGGGTGGCGATAAAGGGATCGAGTTTGATCTTGTTGACCATCGCCGCATTGAACAGTCCGACCATCGCCGCAGCGGCGAGAGTGATCAGGATGGACGGAAGGAACGGGATGTGCAGGCTTACCAGCAGCGCGCACAGCGTGCCGGAAAAGGCGGCCAGGGAACCGGGCGACAAATCGTTCTGCGCCGCAATAATCAGGTAAGTATGGCCGATTGCCACCAGGCCGACCAGAGAGGCCGCCACCAGCAGGTTGATAATATTTGTCAATGAGAAAAAGTTTTTGTTGATGGATGAAAAAAGAATGAAAACCACAACAATGGCACCCATCAGCACCAGTTTTTCTCCGCCGACGGCACGAACCATACTATGTAGAAATGATTTTCCTTCCTTCTCTTTTGTTGCTTCATTCATGAATGTTGTCTCCTCCTATCATACTCATACTCAGGATCCGGTCTTCCGTAGCCTCCGCGTGCGAAACCTCGCCGACAATCTTAAGCGATTTCATAATGATAATCCGGTCGGAAAGGCCGATGACCTCCGGCAGCTCGGACGAGATCAGAATCACGCCGAGGCCCTGCTTTGCGAAGGCGCAGATCATACTGTAAAATTCCGATTTCGCACCGACGTCGATTCCCTTTGTCGGCTCATCCAGAATCAGAACCTTCGGATTGGTCGCAATCCAGCGCGCCACAATGCATTTCTGCTGGTTGCCGCCGGAAAGTTCCAGAATTTTTTTATCCGGGGAAGGGGTTTTGATGCGAAATTCCTGAATTCCCTGCGCCGCTGTTTTCTCTTCCTTCCCGGGGTCCATAATGCCGAATTGATTGGAATTTTGATCCAGCATGGAAATATTGATATTGCCCTTTACGCTCAGGTTTGCCAGAATCCCCTGCATCTTCCGGTCCTCCGGCACCAGCACAATGCCGTTGTCCATTGCATCCTTCGGGGAGCGGTTAAGAATTTTTTTGCCTTCCAGAAAAACCTCGCCCGTGCGCATGTGGTCCGCACCGATAATGGCGCGCATCAGTTCGGTCCGCCCCGCGCCCACCAGGCCGCTGAACCCCAGGACCTCGCCGCGGCGGAGCTGGAAAGAATTTTCTTTCACATAGTCGGAAGAGACATTTTTGACTTCCAGAAGAACGTCGCCGATGGTCTTGTCTCTGTCCAGATTTTTATAAACATCGCCCAGGTCGCGGCCGACCATCATTTTGATCAGCTCTTTTTCCGAAACCTCTCCGTTTGCCACCGTCGTAACATACCGGCCGTCTTTGAAAACGGCAGTCTTGTCGGTGATTTCCCTCAGCTCATCCATACGGTGCGAAACGTAAATAATGATTTTGTCTTCCCGCTTCAATTTCCGGATAATGTCGAACAGGCACTGAATTTCCGAATCGCTCAGGCTGGCGGTTGGCTCATCGAAGCAGATTACCTTCAGGTTTTCCCGGCTGTAAGCCTTCATGATTTCCACCATCTGCTGATAGGCGATGCTCAGATCCTTTACCTTGGTCTGCGGCGAAATGGGAAGGCCAAAGTCGCTGATGATTTTCTGCGCCATTTTGTTGGCCTGCCGTATGTTGATAACCCCCATTTTGTTTGCGGGCATCCTCCCCAGATAAATATTTTCCGCAACGCTCAGCTCCATCAGGATCTGGCGTTCCTGGTAGATGACGCTGATTCCCTCTTCAATCGCCTCATGGGGCGTGCGGAAATGCTTCTCAACGCCGTCCAGCAGGTATTGGCCCTTGTCGGGCTGGTAGTCGCCGTTCAGGACTTTCAGCAGGGTCGATTTGCCCGCGCCGTTTTCGCCGAGGAACGCCAGAACTTCCCCGCTGTGCGCCTGAAAGCAGATGTCGTCCAGTGCGACAACGCCGGGGAAATATTTTGAAATATTCTTAAATTCCAATGTGCTTCCCAATTGTTCATCCTCCTTTGCCGGTTCACTTTTGCTAAATTCCATAGATGCGGAACTTCTTTTTGTCTATATTTGTATGATAACACAATCCTTTTCCCTTTTGTTTTTTTAAATTGCGTATCTATTTTTAAAAATTGCTCTTTTTGAAAAAGCGTATTGTTGGATTTTGTAAAATACTATACACTGAAAATACAAAAATCTAAGATGTAAAACAAAAGGTGATTTATTTGGAATTAACAAATATTCTCCATTTATTTTCTAATAAATATAAGAATATACCTATATATTGTATAAAAAATGAGAATAAGGTAGAAGTGGGACTGATGGCGCTGGGCGCCTGCGTCGTCTTTGTCCGTGTCCCCGACCGTTGTGGAAAAGTTAAAAATATTGCACTTTCATTGCGAAATTACCGCGATTATGCGGAAGGCGGAACCTACGCCGGGGCAACGGTCGGTCCCGCGGCGGGGCGGATTCGCGGCGGGCTTCTTCCCGTGCTCGGAAGGGTATACACGCTGCCGAAAAACGATGGGGAAAACACGCTGCACGGCGGTCCGGACAATTTAGGGCACACCGTCTGGAGGACGGCGGACACCTTCTGTAACACGAGCGAGGCGGGCGTCGTTTTCGCGCAGCATCTGCGTGACGGCCGGAACGGTTTTCCGGGAGAACGCGATATTTCCGTGCGCTATGCGCTTTCCCGCGACAATACGCTGACCATACAGTATACGGCCACAACCGATCGGACCACCTGGCTGAACCTTACCAATCACACCTACTGGAACCTGACGGGGGATTTTTCAAGGCCTGCGTATCAACAGATTTTACAGATCAACGCGGACCGGGTGTATTACAACGACGGCGCGCACCTTCCCGTTTCCTGCGAAAGCACGAAGGGCACTCCGTTTGATTTCACTTCGCCCCGACCGGTTGCGGACGCCCTGCAAAGCGGCCCCCTTCATGCCCAGCTGCGCAACGCTTCGGGTTACAACAACGCCTATCTGCTGCGCGAAGACGGAAAACCCGCCGCAGTGCTGTCCGACCCCGCGAGCGGGCGGCGTATGACGGTTTCCACGGATTACCCCAGCCTTGTTTTTTATTCCGGCGGATACCTTGGCGGAACCGGGTACACGCTGGACGAACAAAAAATAAGCGCTTCCGGCGCATACGCGCTGGAAGCACAATTTCTGCCGGACGCTCCCCATCTGCTGGGCAGCAGGGCTCCGTTTTTAAGGCCGGGGGAGGTATACCGGAAGACCGTTTCCTTTTGCTTCAGCTAAGCGGGAACAGAACGGGGGAATGTCAAGAATCCAGAATCCGAAATAGCGGATACCCTTATAAACAGGGGGTTTTCTGTTTGCATTTGAGCAATTTTTCAAAATAACAGAGCAAGGCAAGGTAATGCTTTTTTTATGAAAGATGGTAAGATAAGTACAAGACGGGCGCCGTCAAAACAGACTTGAAATCTTGTATATGGAGGTAGATTATGGATACAAAAACAGACGTAACAGTATGGGAAGAGACCGTAAAGATTCCTACATACAAAATTGGTAAACCCAACCAAAACCCGATGTTTCTGGAAAAGCGGGTGTACCAGGGCAGCAGCGGAAAGGTATATCCTTACCCTATCATTGAAAAAATCTATGATGAAAAGGAAGACCTCCCATACAAAGCGGTCTTCCTGGAAAACCAATATCTGAAGGTCATGATTCTTCCGGAGCTGGGCGGCCGTATCCAGCGGGCTTACGACAAAATCAACGGTTATGATTTTGTATACTACAACCATGTTATCAAGCCGATGCTGGTCGGATTGTTAGGGCCGTGGATCAGCGGTGGCATCGAATTCAACTGGCCGCAGCACCACCGTCCGACAACGTTTATGCCGGTGGACCATCTGCTTCAGGAAAACGAGGATGGGTCAAAATCCGTGCTCTGCAACGACGTTGACCAGATGTACGGGACAAAGGGGCTTGTAAAGTTTACGCTTTATCCCGACAAGGCTTACATCGAAATCACCGGGCAGCTTTACAACCGCACCAATATGCCGCAGACGTTCCTTTGGTGGGCGAATCCGGCGGTAGCGGTCAACAATAGCACGCAGTCCATCTTCCCGCCCGATGTTCACGCCGTTATGGACCACGGGAAACGGGATGTGTCCCGGTTCCCGATTGCCACGGGGGTTTACTACAAACATGACTACAGCACCGGCGTGGACATTTCCCGCTACAAGAATATCCCGGTGCCGACGTCCTATATGGCGGAAAAATCCAACTTCGATTTTGTGGGCGGCTACGACTACAGCGTGGGGGCGGGCGTGCTCCACGTGGCGGATCACCATATCTCGCCGGGCAAAAAGCAGTGGACCTGGGGCTGCGGGGACTTCGGCAAGGCGTGGGATAAAAACCTGACGGACGAAGACGGCCCGTATGTTGAACTGATGACCGGTGTCTACACAGACAATCAGCCGGACTTTACCTGGCTGAAGCCGTTCGAAGAAAAAACCTTCAAGCAGTATTTTATGCCCTACAAATCGGTCGGTTCTGTTAAAAACGCCACCATTGACGCGGCTGTTAATTTTGAAATCACGGATGGCAAAGGAGAAATTATCGTTTACACCACAGCGGAGCATAAGGCCGCGAACTTACAGGTGCTCCAAAAGGGAAGGGTAATTTTTGAAAGAGCTGTTGCAGTCAGCCCCAGAAAGGCTTACGAAACGACCGTCCCGCTGGAGAGCGGCGAAAAAACCGAGTATACGGTTCGGCTTCTGGACGAAAAGGGCAGGGAACTCGTATCGTTTACACCGCTGAAGGAAGAGATTCCTAAGCTTCCCGAGCCGGCGAAACCGGCGGAAGAGCCGGAGAAAATCATGACCAATGAAGAGCTTTATCTGACGGGAATCCATATTGAGCAGTACCGCCATGCCACCTATCTTCCGGATCCCTATTATCTGGAAGGGCTTCGGCGCGACCCCGGCGACAGCCGGATCAACACAGCCTACGGTTCGCTGCTGCTCTCCCGAGGACTCTTCCGGCAGAGCGAACAGTATTTTCGCACGGCAATCCGGCGGCTTACGTGGAAAAACCCGAATCCCTATGACAGCGAAGCGTATTATAAGCTGGGACTGGGCCTGTATTACCAGAAACGGTATGCGGAGGCCTATGACGCTTTTTATAAGGCAACCTGGTCCAGCGAACAGCAGGAGAGCGGTTTCTACTATCTGGCGGCCATCGCGTGCATCCAAAAAAATTACGGCGATGCCCTTTCCTTTGTGGAAAAGAGCCTTGTGAAAAACGGACATAACGTGAAGGCCCGGGGACTGAAAGCGATTCTGTTGCGAAAGCTGGGCAGGAGCGAAGAAGCCGAAGAATGGACCGCTGAAAACCTGAAAACAGATCCCTTTGATTTTCTTTCGGCAACAGAAAGGCTGTCCTTCCTGAAAGGGGCTGAAAAAGAAAAGGTTTCCCGGAAGCGGAAAGCAGTCATGCGGGATTATGGGGAGAATTACCTGCAGCTGGCGAGGGATTATGCAGAAGGCGGATTTTATGAGGAAGCCTGCGCCGCGCTGAACGACTGCGCTGATCCGGGGGCCATGGTCAAATATTATCTGGCCTATTACGAAGGGCAGGCCGGCCGGAACGAAGAAGAGGTAAAGACTCTTTACCGGGAGGCGGAAAAGGCGGACTCCTATTGCTGTTTCCCGAATAAGCTGGAGGATATTGCCGTCCTGAAGGACTGCATCGGCCTGCTTCCGGACGCGTCCTATGCTCCTTACTACCTGGGAAATCTTTTTTATGACAAGAAACAGTACGAAACCGCTGCGTCTTTCTGGGAATCCAGCGCGAAAAACCACCCCGGTTTCCCGACGGTGTGGAGAAACCTCTCGCTTGCCTATTACAATCATCTGGATCAGCCGCAGAAAGCGAAGGAAGCCATTGCAAGGGCATTCTCCCTGGACCCCGCGGACAGCAGAGTCTTTCTGGAGATGGACCAGCTTCACAAAAAACTCGGCTACACGCCGGCGGAGCGTCTGGCCTGTTACGAAAAATATAAGGAAACCGCGCTTGAAAGAGACGATTCATACATCGAGTATGTGACGCTGAAAAACTTTACGGGCGATCATCAGGAAGCATATCGGCTGCTCACGGCGCGGAACTTCCATCCCTGGGAAGGCGGGGAAGGCAAGGCGGCGGCTCAGTATGTGATCGCGCTGAGTGGGCTGGCGAAAAAAGAGATGGACGGCAAACGGTTTACAGAGGCGAAAAAGCTTCTGGAAAAGGCTCTGGTATACCCGGAGAATCTGGGAGAAGGCAAGCTGGAAGGCAGCAAGGATAATGACATTCACTACTATTTGGGCTTGGTAAACGAAGCGCTGGGAAACGCGGAAGAAGCCGACCGGAATTTTACGATGGCATCCACCGGTTCCGATGAAGTGGCGGGCATGATGTATTATAACGATCAGCCTGCGGATATGATCTTCTATCAGGGGCTGTCGAAATATAAACTCGGCTTTAAGGCGGAAGGCAACGCAAGGCTCTACAAACTGATCGATTTCGGCGAGCAGCACCTTCGGGACGAAATGAAAATTGATTATTTTGCGGTCTCCTTCCCTGATTTCATGATTTTCAATGAAGATTTTTCAAAGAAAAA
The DNA here is from genome assembly GCF_026672255.1 of Caproiciproducens galactitolivorans. Classification (GTDB taxonomy): domain Bacteria; phylum Bacillota; class Clostridia; order Oscillospirales; family Acutalibacteraceae; genus Caproiciproducens; species Caproiciproducens galactitolivorans_A. The sequence goes on from NZ_JAPOHA010000005.1 coordinate 192,058, forward strand.
CAGGGCGCACTGTTATTATGTCATTGGCCTTGGCAATCTGGGGCTCGGCAATGTGCAGAAGGCGAAGGAAGCCTTTGAAAAGACGCTTTCACTCGACCCGATGCACCTGCGCTGCAGGCTTTTGCTGAACGGCCTGGAAAATGAAAATACGGGACTATAAAAAGCAGGATGCACTCCACCGCAAAGACTTTTTCTTTCAATACTTATTTCTTAACTATCTGTTTATCGGGTGTAAGGGCAAAGCGACAAGCTTACCCTTGCGCCCGATCTTTTTTTCATAATCCTTACTAAATTCCCGCACAACCGGAATCCGGGGGTTAAGAAATTGCAGCCGAATGCCCGGCAACCGTGAACAAGGCCGAAAAGGGGTCAGAGACCGTTTAACTGGAGACTGTTACCGTAGCATATTGGCAAGCGAAGGGACATAAGCTGTATGGAAAGGTACGGTGATAAAATGGAGAAGAAAGCGGTGCAGACAACTTGCACAAGTGTTTTCAAAAGCGGCGAAAACACGGCATTAAAAAGTCGGTTCACCCAAAAGTGGATTGAACTTATTAATCAGATTGAAAAAAATAAAAGGATCACTGCCGGCAAGCGGTAATGTGCAAGTCATTTCTTATGGCATCCTAATATAGGAAATGGCTTGTCCGATTTCTATGGAGATCATACTGTATGACAGTAGCTATTTATTGCCGCTTATCCGAAGAAGACAGAAATAAGCAAACGGAAACCGACGACAGCGGAAGTATCCAAAATCAGAAATCAATGCTGATTGCATATGCGATGGAGCAAGGGTGGGATATCTATCATATTTACAGCGACGACGATTACACAGGTGCGGATCGGAAACGCCCTGAGTTTAATCATTTATTGGAGGACGCGCAGCGCCGCAAATTTGATATTATCCTCTGTAAAACGCAATCGCGATTTACCCGGGAGTTGGAGTTGGTTGAAAAATATATTCATGGGTTGTTCCCTGTTTGGGGTATTCGGTTTGTAAGTATCGTTGATAATGCGGATACCGCGAATAAGGGAAATAAAAAATCCCGGCAAATCAACGGGCTTGTAAATGAGTGGTATTTAGAGGATATGTCTGAGAACATCCGCAGTGTTTTGGTCAACAGACGAAAAAACGGATTTCACATTGGTGCGTTTTCTCTCTATGGGTATAAAAAAGATCCGGAGCAGAAAGGGCACCTCCTCATTGACGAGGAAGCCGCTGCCGTCGTGCGGGAAGTCTTTGTCCTTTTCTCGCAAGGGTATGGTAAAACCGCCATAGCCCGCATGCTCAACGACAGGGGCATACCAAATCCAACGGAATATAAACGGTTGCATGGGCTGCGTTATCAGCAGCCAAAAAGGAAAAACAGTACTCTTTGGAAATACTTTGCGATCGCGGATATGCTGACAAACGAAATGTATATCGGCAATATGATACAGGGAAAATACGGCAGCGTGTCCTACAAAACGAAGCAGAACAGGCCGCGGCCGAAGGAAGAGTGGTATAAGGTTGAGGGGACACATGAGCCGGTTATCGACATGGAACTCTGGAATAAAGTGCAGTCTATGATCGCACAAAGAGCGAAGCCGTTTGAGGTAGGCACCATCGGACTGTTTGCGCGAAAAGCCCGCTGCGCGAACTGCGGTTATATGATGCGTTCCTCTAAAAACCGCGGGAAGCACTACCTGCAATGCCCAAACCGCCATGTGGCAAAAGACGCCTGTATCGGTTCCTTTATCTCCGTTGACAAGTTGGAACAAACAATTCTTGCGGAACTGAATCGTTTGGCGGCGGAATACCTTGATAAGGACGAATTGGAGCGAAACATAGAGCTGTGCGATGATTTGCAGGAGCAAAGATCCCGCATCTCTGCCGCTATTGCAGTCTACGAAAAAAAGATTGCAGAGTATACAAAAGGAATTCGTGATCTGTACATGGACAAGGTGAGGGGGATTCTTTCGGAAAATGATTTCGTGGAGTATTCCAAGAGTTTCACCGACGAAAAAGAGAGACTGGAGCACATGGTGGCTGACAGTCGAAGGCAGGTGTCTGAAATGGATCAAAAAATGGAAACGGGTGATAACCGCCGGCAGTTCATTGAGCGGTACACCAACCTTGAGCATCTCAACAGGGAAATTGTTGAAACATTGATTGATTACATATCCATAGGCAAACGAATTCCCGGTACAAAGAATGTCCCGATTGAAATCCATTGGAACTTTTAATACAAATGCATTCGTGCAAAGGCTGCTTTTCAGGCTCGTTTAAGCCGCCCTTTTTAGGGGCGGCAATGTTTCTTAACATACTTTAATAAAAAAAATTAAAAAATAAGCAAATAATTATTGACAATTTTAATGAACGTGCTTATAATATGAGTTGTGCTCGAGCACTTTTATTTTTAAGATTTCCGTGCTCGTGCACGGAAGGAGGGGCGGAATATGGCAGCTACCATCAAAGCAATTGCCACTGCAGCCGGTGTTTCAAGGGGGACGGTTGACCGTGTTATTAATGGACGCGGCGGTGTAAGTCCGGAGATAGAGCAAAAGATCAAAAAACTTATTGTAGATATGAATTACACTCCCAACCGTGCCGGAAAGGTTTTGGCAGGACTTAAAAAACCGATGAAAATCGGCTGTATGCTGCCTAGTATCGATAATCCTTTTTTTTACGATGTTATTTTAGGTTTAAAGCAGTCTGAACGGGAGTTAAGCGATTTTGGGGTATCGATTGAGATAGCACAGGTAAAAGGATTTGATCCAAACGATCATATCCGCGCGATCAAGGAGCTGATAGCGAAAAACGTATCCGCGCTCTGCGTATCTACGGTGGACGTACCTGCTGTTCAGAATGTGCTGAACGCGATCATTCAAAAGGGAATTCCGGTGATATCCATCAATTCCGATTTAAGCCATACGAACCGTCTTTGCTATGTAGGCTGTAATTATGCTGAAAGCGGCAAAACAGCCGCAGGTATTTTAAATCTGATTCGAAAGGAACCGCTGGAAGTTCTGATTATTACCGGATCGCTGAATATGCAGGGCCATAACCAGCGCATAAACGGGTTTATTAAAACCTTGCAGGATAAGGGGATAAAGCATCACATCGCCGAAGTGATCGAGTCCATGGATGATGACCACACAGCCTATACCCGTACGCTTTGTGCTTTAAAAAAGTATGATCGGGTAAACTGCCTGTATATTACCGCGGCCGGTGTCGCCGGCGCCTGCAGAGCGGTAGAGGAACAGAACCTGCAGGATCAAATGACCATTTTAACATTTGACGATGTGCCCGCTACACGGGAACTGGTTCTTAAAAATGTAATTGCGGCGACCATTTGCCAGGAGCCTTTTAAACAGGGGTATGAATCCATTAAAATTCTGTACGATTATTTCGTAAACGGCGCGGCGCCAAAAAAGACCCATTACTTTACGGATACGGTTATTAAAATCAAGGAGAATATATAAATGTTATTTTCTGCAATGCATATTGCAGTGGATATAATTTTATAGTAGGAGGATGTATTGTTATGAAAAAAATCTTATCGTTAATCCTTTCAGCAGTGCTGGTGCTCTCCATGGTGGGTTGTTCCGGCCAGGCATCCAAACAGGACACAAAAGAAGCTTCCAAACAAGGGAGCGGCAGCGCAGAAAAATTTGTAGGCGTATGCATGCCGGAAAAGTACCTGCAGCGGTGGGTTCAGGATGGCGACAACATGAAGAAGGTTCTTGAAGAGAAGGGTTATAAGGTTGAAATTCAGTATGCGAACAACGACGTGAATACGCAGGTTTCGCAAATTGAAAACATGATCACAAGCGGCGTAAAGGTGCTCGTCATTGCTTCCATAGACGGTTCGGCCCTTACCGATGCTTTGAAGCAGGCTTCGGACAGCGGCGTCAAAGTAATCGCTTATGACCGCTTGATCATGAATTCCCCAAATGTTGATTATTACGCCACCTTCGACAACTATAAAGTCGGCCAGCTGCAGGGTCAGTACATAGAAAACAAGCTTGGCCTTAGGGAAGGCAAAGGCCCGTTCAACATTGAAATCTTCTCCGGTTCACCGGATGATAACAACGCTAAGTTTTTCTATAACGGCGCTATGGACGTGCTGCGTCCCTACATCACAAGCCAGAAACTGGTTGTGAAGAGCAATCAGGTTGAATTTGCAAAATGTGCCATTCAGGGCTGGAAAGCGGAAACCGCACAGTCCAGAATGGATAACCTCCTTTCCGCAAACTACGCGGGCGGTACAAAGCTCGATGCGGTTCTTGCCCCGAATGACGCAATCGCGCGCGGCGCAATGGCAGCATTAAAAAATATCGGCTACGGTTCGGCAGATAAGCCGTATCCGGTCATTACCGGCCAGGATTGTGAAAAATCAAATGTTGCTTCTATCGCAAAGGGCGAGCAGTCCATGAGTGTATTTAAGGATACCAGAACGCTTGCGAATAAGGTTGCCTCGATGGTAGACGCTCTGATGCAGGGCAAAGAAGCAGAAGTGAACGATCAGAAAACCTACAACAACGGTGCGAAGGTAGTTCCTTCCTATCTCTGCGACCCTGTAGCGGTAACCAAGGAGAATTATGATAAAGTTTTAGTTGAATCCGGTTACTACACGAAGACGGATCTTGGTTTATAAATTATTATAGTAAAATGCTTCCTGCCCGGTGCGGTCCGGAAACGGCTCCCGTACCGGGCAAAATCAAAAAGCATTTCTGCGGTCCTTGGTTTGTTTTATAGACCAAAGAGGGAGGTTTCGTTATGGCGGAATGTATTCTGGAAATGCGCGATATTGTCAAGGAATTTCCAGGAGTCCGGGTTTTAAAAAATGTAAACTTTTCGGTTGAAAAAGGTTCCATTCATGCTCTGGTAGGAGAAAACGGGGCAGGGAAATCAACGTTAATGAATGTTTTGGGCGGTGTATATCCGCATGGAACTTATACCGGAGATATTGTATTCGACGGCAGGGTGTGTGAATTTAAAAATATCAAAGACAGTGAAAAAACCGGTATTGCGATTATCCATCAGGAATTGGCATTAATACCGTATCTGTCGATTGGGGAAAATTTGTTCCTTGGCAATGAGTGCGCGAAAAACAATCAAATCGACTGGGATTTAACGTATGACAATGCAAAAAAATTAATGGCAAAGGTAGGGTTAAAGGAAGACCCGAACACCTTAATCAAAGATATCAGCGTAGGAAAACAGCAGCTGGTGGAAATCGCAAAAGCGCTGGGAAAAGACGCCCGGCTGTTGATTTTGGATGAACCGACCGCGGCTTTGACGGAAACGGATTCCCGGCATTTGCTCGATTTACTCTTGGAACTGAAAAAAAACGGGGTCACCTGTATCCTGATATCCCATAAATTAAATGAAATCACAGAGGTTTCCGATGCGATCACGATCCTTCGCGACGGTTCCACAATTGAAACGATGGTAAAAGGCAAGGACGAAATTACGGAAGATCAGATCATAAAGGGAATGGTTGGCCGGGAAATGACGGAAATGTTCCCGCAAAGAGACTGCGAAATCGGTGAAGTTGCTTTCGAGATTCAAAACTGGAGCGCGGATGATCCGCTGACGGCCGGCAAGAAGCTGCTTGATAACGTCAACATGAAAGTACATAAGGGCGAGGTAGTCGGTATTGCAGGCTTAATGGGCGCCGGGCGCACCGAACTGGCTTTGAGCCTTTTCGGCAGGCTGTACGGAAACAACATTCATGGCCGAATCCTGAAAGACGGCCGGGAGATTGATACGCATACCGTCGAAAACGCCATCAGGAATAAAGTTGCGTATGTAACCGAAGACCGGAAAAACGCCGGTTTGATTTTAATGGATGATATTTGCATGAACATTACCCTTTCCAGTTTGCAAAAGATCAGTAAGAATCATGTAATCGACATGGATGTGGAAAGCCAGACGGCGGAAAAGTACCGCGCGAAACTGAACATTAAATCGCACAGCATCCATCAGCGGGTCGGCAATCTCTCCGGCGGGAATCAGCAGAAAGTTGTCCTCAGCAAATGGATCATGACGGATCCGGATGTTCTGATTCTGGATGAACCCACAAGAGGAATTGATGTGGGTGCAAAATATGAAATCTATACCATTATTAACCAGCTTGCATCCGAGGGAAGATGTATCATCTTAATCTCTTCGGAATTGCCGGAGGTTTTGGGTATGAGCGACCGTGTGTATGTAATGAACGAAGGCAAAGTCGTCGGTGAACTGTCACGTGAGGAAGCAAAAGCCGAAACAGTAATGCAGTGCATCATGGCAAATAAGAGTATGGGAGCGTAGTTGTATGGCGAATTTAACAGAAAAAAGCAAAAAGTCTTCTTTGAATATCAGGCAATACAGTATGCTGGTTGCACTCGTTGTAATTATGGCGCTGTTTCAGGTCTTAACAAACGGTATCCTGCTGAAGCCGCAGAATGTAACGAATCTTATCCTGCAAAACAGTTATGTTATCGTTTTGGCCGTAGGCATGCTCCTGTGCATCGTCAGCAGCGGGGCGATCGATCTTTCCGTTGGATCGGTTGTCGCCTTTATCGGAGCCCTTCTCGGCGTAATGATCGTACAGCACGGAATGAACGTTTGGCTTGCCATTGTAATCGCCCTGCTTGTTGGCGCGCTCATAGGCGTTTGGCAGGGATTTTGGATTGCATATGTGAGAATACCGGCATTTATTGTGACCTTGGCCGGTATGATGATCTTCCGCGGACTGACGCAGTATGTACTGCAGGGGATGACCCTTACGCCTTTTCCAAAAGAATTTTTGGCAATTACTTCCGGCTTCCTGCCCAATATTGGCGGCGGTGAACTGAATCTGACAGCCTTTCTTTTGGGAGCGGCCTGTATCGTGATTTATATCCTGTCGGAAATCAAAAAACTGCAAAGTAAAAAGAAGCGCGGTTTCAGCCTTCCTTCCGCCGGCGCGTTCTGGGGTAAAATTGTACTTGTCGCGGCAGCAATCGCCCTGTTTACCATTTGGCTTGCCTTTTATAAAGGCATTCCGATTCTGCTTGTTATTCTGCTGATTCTTGTGGTCGTTTACTCCTTTTATACAAGCAAGACGGTACCCGGCAGGCATCTTTATGCAATGGGCGGCAATGAAAAAGCGGCTGTTCTGTCCGGTATCAACACCAAAAAAGCTTTGTTCTATACGTTTGTAAACATGGGTGTTCTGGCTGCTCTGGGCGGAATCGTATTTACTTCCCGTCTGCAGGCCGCGACTCCCACGGCCGGCCAGGGCTTTGAAATGGATGCCATCGCGGCGTGCTACATCGGCGGCGCTTCCGCAATGGGCGGCAGCGGTACGATTGTCGGCGCAGTGATTGGTGCGCTTGTAATGGGAGTACTGAATAACGGATTGTCCATTATGGGCGTTGGCAGTGATATTACCCAAACAATCAAGGGCCTTGTGCTTTTAGCTGCCGTAATATTTGATGTTGTTTCAAAGAAAAAGGCGGAACAAGCCTAAGTTAAGAGGAAAATTTTGGTTTCAGGGAAAGTGCAGGTCTCTTCGGTACTTTTTCTGAACCCGGAGTTGGGCCTCGTTTATAAATTAAAAAATACGGAAAGGACATGTATGTTGACGATTTATCCTATTCAATGCGATCGTTTTTTACAATATGGCCGGGTTTTAAAAGGGTATGACTGTAATGATCTTCTGCGGAAAATGGAGGAGACGCCGCTGCCGAAAGATCATACGATTTACATACCTTCCGACCCGGAAATGGAAAAACTGAAAATTTTCAGCGAACTGCAAAACCGCGGATTTGGCGGTATGCCGCTTCAATTGGGTTACTGCAACGGCTTCAATGGGAAACTTGACGCGGTGGAGTACCACCGCAGTTCAGAAATAAATATCGCCGTTTCGGACCTTATCCTGCTGGTCGGTTCCCAGCACGATCTGAAGCTTCCGGACTTTACTTACGATACTTCCCGGATAGAAGCATTTTTGGTACCGGCCGGCTGTGTTGTGGAACTGTATGCGACAACGCTGCATTACGCGCCGTGCAATGCGGATAACAGCGGATTTCGCGACGTTGTTGTTCTTCCGCGCGGAACAAACCGGCCGCTTGAGCATTCTATTATCAAAGAATTTGAAGATAAACTTTTATTTGCAAAAAATAAATGGCTGATTGCACATCCGGAATCCGGTTTGGATAAAGACGGCGCGTATATTGGATTAACGGGGCAAAACATCACGTTAGGTGAATAACTGAACGGAGGTTTCGTTATGGGAAATCAATGCGTATTGGGTTTGGATATCGGCACGTCCGGCTGTAAAATTCTCGCGTTCAGCGATACGGGAGAAATATTACAGTCTGTCGTGGAGGAATATCCCTGTTTTACACCTCGGGAAGGGTGGTCCGAGCAGAATCCGGAAGACTGGTGGAACGGTGTGCAGGCGGGACTTAAAAAGATGATACCGATGCTTGGCGGAAAAACGATTTCCGCAGTGGGCTTTTCCGGTCAGATGCATGGTATGGTCGCGCTGGATGAGCACTTACAAGTGGTTCGGCGGGCGATTTTGTGGAATGATCAGCGCACGGGCAAACAATGCGATGAAATCACGGAAATGGCCGGCGGGATAGATGGGCTGCTTTCCGTCACAAATAACCGGATGCTTACGGGGTATACCGGCGGAAAAATCCTTTGGATGAAGGAAAATGAGCCGGAGAACTATTCGAAAACGAAAGTGATTATGAACCCAAAGGATTATATACGCTTTAAACTTTCCGGCGCAATCGCCACGGATGTTTCGGATGCTTCCGGCACCGGCCTTTTTAATGTGAAAGAGCGCCGATGGGCAACGGAATTGATTCGCAAAATCGGATTAAACCCGGATATTTTCCCGAAGGTTGTGGAATCCACAGACGCGGCGGGTAATGTTTCCAGGGAAGCCGCGGCGTTAACCGGAATCCCGGAGGGAACGGTTGTCGCGGGGGGCGGCGGGGACGCCGTTATTTCCACAACCGGGCTGGGACTGATTAAGCCCGGCCGTATCGGTATCACGCTTGGAACTTCGGGCGTTGCGGCCATGGGGCTTTCGGCTTTTCTTCCGAATCCGAACGGGATGCTTCAGGTTTTCTGCGGGAACGCGCCGGGTTCCTACAGCGCGATGGGCGTTACCCTTTCCGCCGCGGGAGCGTATCAGTGGTTCCGCAATGCCCTTGGCGATTATGAAATGGAGAAGGCGAAACAGTCCGGAAAAAGTGCATTCCGTCTGCTGGATGAGGAAGCGGCTGCGGTTCCTCCCGGCTCGGACGGCTTAATTTTTCTGCCGTATTTGACCGGGGAACGCGCGCCGATAAACGATCCAAATGCCAAAGGCGCTTTTCTGGGATTAACCGCAAGACACAGCAAAGGTCATTTTGCCCGTGCCGTGCTGGAGGGCGTGGCTTTCTCATTAAAGCAGGTTTACGATTTAATGATGAGCGGAAACATGGATATTATATCGGATGAAATCGTTCTGGCGGGCGGCGGTGCGAACAGCCCTCTCTGGCGCCAGATTTTTGCCGACGTGTTTAATCTGCCGGTGCGTACCGTTTACGGCAGCGCGGAGGGAGGTTCGTTCGGCGCGGCTCTGGCAGCCGGGGTCACGGCGGGTATCTGGAAAAATCTTGAGGAAACCGTTCCGCTGATTAAGCAGGAAAGCAAAACGCTTCCCATCCCGCAGAATGTACCGCTCTATCAGGAACAGTATCAAAAATACATACAGTTTTACGGAGCTTTGAAATGGAGCTTTTCATGATTCGACTAAGGAGGCCTCTATCTAATGATAAAAAATATACCGGAAGTTAAGCTGGGCATGATTGCCGTAAGCCGCGACTGCTTTCTCATCTCTTTATCAGAGAAACGCAGAAAAGCGATTGCGGACAGCTATACCGCCAAGGGCGGTAAAATCTATGAAGCAAAGACAACAGTGGAAAACGAGCAGGATATGCTCAAAGCGGTGGAAGAAGTCAAGAATGCCGGATGCAACGCCCTTGTGGTGTTTCTGGGAAACTTTGGGCCGGAGACGCCGGAAACTCAGATTGCCCAGCGGTTCGGCGGCCCGGTGATGTTTGCTGCGGCTGCGGAAGAAACCGGAAAAGACTTGATTAACGGAAGGGGCGACGCATACTGCGGCATGTTGAACTGTTCCTACAACCTTGGCATGCGCCATATTCCGGCTGTGATACCGGAATATCCGGTGGGTACCGCAGACGATATCGCTAAGATGATTCAGGATTTTGTTCCGGTCGCCCGCGCTGTGATTGGCCTGCGATCTCTGAAAGTCATTACCTTCGGCCCGCGCCCGCAGGACTTTTTTGCCTGCAACGCGCCGATTCAGCCGCTTTACGATCTTGGCATTGAAGTTCAGGAAAACTCCGAACTTGATCTGTTGGTTTCCTATAAAGCGCATGCGGGAGATAAAAGGATACAGGAAGTCGCTGCCGACATGACGAAAGAGCTTGGGGTAAAAGGCAACCAGTATCCCGATCTGCTTCCCCGCATGGCGCAGTTTGAACTGACCCTTCTCGACTGGGCGGAACAGAACAGGGGTTCCCGCGACTATGTTGTTTTTGCCGACAAATGCTGGCCGGCTTTTCCAAAGGAATTCGGTTTTGAACCATGCTATGTAAACAGCCGTCTGGCGGGGAGAGGAATTCCGGTTGCCTGTGAAGTGGATATTTACGGTGCGGTAAGCGAATATATCGGCGCCTGTGTTACAGGGGACGCGGTAACGCTGCTGGATATTAACAACAGTGTTCCGAAGGATCTGTATGAGGAAGATATCAAGGGGAAATACAGCTATAGGCAGGAAGAAACCTTTATGGGCTTCCATTGTGGCAATACTCCTTTCTGCAAGCTTTCCAACGGTGCGGTAAAGTATCAATTGATACAGAACAGGCTGTTGGAAAACGGTCAGGAACCGGATTTTACCCGCGGTACGCTTGAGGGAGATATTGCCCCGGGACAAATTACATTCTTCCGTCTGCAAAGTACCTCCGACGCAAAGCTGACGTCGTATATTGCACAGGGTGAAATCCTGCCGGTGGCGACACGTTCTTTCGGCGGCATTGGTATCTTTGCAATTCGGGAAATGGGAAGGTTTTACCGTTATGTACTGATTGAGAAGCATTTCCCGCATCACGGTGCGGTGGCGTTCGGCCATGTCGGAAAATCCCTTTACACCCTTTTCCGTTATTTAGGATTGGAGGATATTTCCTTTAACCAGCCCCAAGCCATGCTTTATAAAACGGAGAACCCGTTTGATTAATTAATTTTACATTTGTCATTTTTTCATTAATATCCCCTGATAAAAAACCGCCCTGTCCGTTTATTCGGACAGGGCGGTTTTCGGCTTGTCCTTATCCGAACGCAGCATGATGAGAAGGCTTGTTCATCATAAAAATGGCTTAACAGATTTTTTAATCATGTTGTTCTTATAAAGTCGCCCCGTCGGCTGCTAAGTCTTCGTGAATGTCCGTAATCGGGTCGCCTTTTACCTGTAAATATGCGGCGGTAAACGGCATGCCGGATGCGTCCGAGGGATAAACTCCGGCCGTATGGTCGACAAAGTAAGCGTCAAATCCGCCGGCTTTGATTTGCTCTTCTGTTAAATTCCGGGTTAACTGGTGTACAATCGTACCGACCATTTCCAAATGGCCCAGTTCTTCTGTTCCGTAAGGTTATCAGTCATCCGTGCGGTTCTGCGGCAGCCGGGGAAAAAGAATCAATTCGAAACCGTCCGGCGTGCCGTTTCGCCGTGCCCGAACGGTTTTCGTATAAACGACCTTTTTTAAAACAGACTTGAGAAGCACGTTTTTTTCAGCCGGTGTTCCGCTTTGATACCGCGCGAGCACGGGTTCCGCCCGGGGCAGTTCCGCCTTGCTGCTTTGCGATTTTGCTCCTTCCATTTCGATTTGGATTTGTGAAATTCCTTTTTCCGTACAGTCCATTTGCTCCTGAATTTTTTTCAGCCGTTCCTGAAAGATCGAGGCCGTATAGACCCCTTGTTCGAAGAACTCATAAATCCGCTCCTGCTGTTTTTCCAGTTCTTTTCGCTTGCAGATCATTTTCGCGAGGGCCTTTTTCTTGAACCCGGATTGCGGAGCATGGGAGGTTTTGGTTTCATATGTAAGCCGATAATCGGAAAGCCAGCCGCAAAGCGCAAGCAGGATTTTCTCCTCGGCGCAGTCCAAGCGGCAGCTGATGTTCCGGCAGGTGGGCGCGGGGCACATCAGCGTGGCGGAATTCTTTCCTTTCTGGGGGCGCCGCACCATTTTTCGCCCGCAGATTCCGCAGACCACCAGTCCTGCAAGGGGATTTTGTGTTTCATATTTTCGGGGGCACGGGCGGGACGGGTTTTCCCGGAGCCGCAGCTGCACCGCTTCCCATGTCTTTTCATCAATCAGCGCCGGATGCAGTCCGTCTTTTAAAATCCAATCCTCCGGTTTTGCACGCGGGCGGGTTTTCACCATTTGGCCGTCCTCCATTTTCTTCTGAACCGGGCGGGCGTTCCACCGGATTTTGCCGATATAAACCGGATTTCGAAGCATTGTCTGGAGGGAGGCAACCGTCCAGTCCCCGCCCTTGGCAGACGGGATTTTCAGGTTGTTGAGTTTTCGGGCTATTTTGGAGATGCCGGTTTCCTCCGTGCCGCCGTCGATTGTTTTTTCCCCGAATGCATACAGGCTGAAAATGAGCTCGACAATGGGAGCCTGCTCTTCATCGGGCTGAAGGGTATATCCCCGGTCGTTTTCAATTTTGACGCGCCGGTAGCCGTACGGCGGCCTGCTTCCGTTGTATTTTCCCTCCATCACCGACGCGACGCGGCCCCGCTGCAATCGCCGGTTGATGGTTTTGTACTCACGCCGGCTCATAAACAGGCCGAATTCAAAATACTCCTCGTCGTATTCGTTGTTCGGATCGTAGATTTTCATCGGCGTAATGATTTTGGTACCGCTGAATTTAAACGTCTGGGCGACAATCCCCTGATCAATTGTGTCGCCGCGGGCGAGACGCTCCACTTCCATAACCAGCACGCCGTCCCAGATTCCGTGTTCCACTTCGGAAAGGAGCCGCTGCATGACCGGCCTTGCCGCGATGGTTTCACCGGATACGATTTCCCGGTAAATTTCGCGTATCTCGAATGCTTGCCGCCTGGAAAGTTCCAGCAGCGTTTTTTCGTGGCGGGCAAGCGTTTCGCCCTCGCCGCGGGCTTCTGCGTCCAAATCCGCGCGGGATTTGCGTAAATAAAGACAATAGGGCATTTTTTTCGCCTCCAAAAGAGAATGGTGTCATAGGACAATTCCCGGAACGAATACATATGCAGCGTGGTGATGATGATGCTTGCGGAAATTCCGGTTGAAGGGGAAATTGTAAAAGAATATTCCATTTCCGAAACGCGGGTTCTTTTCAGCAGCGCGGCCTGCGCGGACAATACCCCGGAGGATGACCGCCGGATTTTAAATCAGGCGGCGCAGGCTTCGTTAAACATCTTTTTGAAGAATCAAAACAGGGAATAAGGAAACCGTTTTATGTATATGGAAAAAGCGCCTGCCGAATGAATCAGCAGGCGCCGATTAAATTTGCCACTCAGTATGGTTGATATCAGGAGGAAGATGCAGAATCAAAAGTCTTTTGGCCATACTGGTAAGTTTGTTGCGGTGACTGTCAGCCATTTAGATTGTCGAAAAATTCAGCAAAATTAATATGCTATGCAGATATTTTAAAAAATTTAGTTTCTGCATCGTAAGCCTCCTGATCCCCGCTTGGATAAGTATAACGAATCGTATAGGTGGCTACAATTTGATTTCCATCTCGATTGTAACTGCGGAATAAAATTTTGTCTTCGGAAATGTTGGTATCCAATTTTTTCTTCTGCTCAATATATTTCTGTACCTGAGCGTCTAATTGTTGTTTATGTGCTTGAGTAATTGGATGGTCTGCATCAACGTTACAATAATTCACATTGATACTGGCGATGCTTCCGTCGGGATTGATTCGCGCCGTAATACTATCGGAGACATCCTGATCAACTTTTCTCCCCATGAGAATATGATAGCACCCACGGATAAAAGAATTTTTATCGACTATAAAATCATTACTGTTAGGAACCGTATCTTTAATGGCTTTTTTTAGGATCGTTAACGAATCGATTTTCTCTAAGGTAGAGATTTTTCTGCCCTGATTTGATTCCTCATCTTTCCAATTTTCCCAAAATGTTGTAAGGCGGTTTTGGTCGTCGATCATATAGACGTTTTTGCTGGAATCTCGGTAGTAATTTTCTGTTTTTTCTCCTAAATCATCGGTGCTGATACCAAAATCCGATGCAACTGTAGTTTTATCTACCTTAGTTACAGGAACCTTACTTTGCATAGTAATATAATTGTGATTTCTTGCTTGTTGTAACAACTGGTTTTTAGGATTTTGTACCGCTGAAGCGGAGAAACTTGCTATTGTTATAGTAATGCAAATAGTTGAAGCTACAGCACATAGTAATTTTTTGTTCATAATCAGTCATCCTTTCAAAAAAATCAGTTAACACGTACAATGGTACCGGTATCACCAAATGAACGTAGATTGCCGTCCTGAGTTGGAGAAGATTCATCGTATTTCATGGATGGGTATTTTTTATCAAAGAAATCGTTGGCCATATCGATTGACTTATCTACAGTATATCTATTATGTAATTGCCCTACAAATTCCTTTAACCACTCGCCCCCCATAGATACCTCATTGTAAAAACCGATACTACAGGCCGCTCCTTTATCTACACATTGTTCGGCCATACTATAGCCATTTTTAGGCTCTGCGCTGTTGCAAGTAATAAAAACGATCAGTTTATGCCTGCTTAGCGTGTTACTTCTATAATTTGCTAGACTGGCATCATCACTGTTTGATAAAGTGGCAGGATAAGCATATAAACCTGACCATGCTCCACTCTGGGTATGGTCACAGTGCACCATACCTGCTCTGCCATGGCCGTGAATAATTGTAAAATGATTATAAGGCAAATTATTATAAATATCAATCGCGCGTTTTAGCGGAAAGGATTGTGCCGAATATCCCATTTTGGTAACTATATTCTGCACATAATTAAATATTGCTGTGTCCGAAGTCCCCAATGGGGTTATCGCCATATAACGCTCATTATAGGATGATTGAGCCTCGATTATAGGTTGCTCAACTCCGGAATCTTTTATGATATACGAACCGGAATCCTTGGTTTGTGAATCAGTGGCTTTGGCCGCAAAAGCCTATTTGATTCACCTCTTTATTTTAAGATCATTTGTGTACCTGTAAATAAATACTTACTATGCTTATATGCCCATCGGAACCACCCTCTTTCCATAAATTGAAATCATTTTTCGATCTCATACTGTATAGACAACTTCAAACCGATTTTGCAACACATTATTTTCCTAAAATGTAAATTTATTTTTGAAAGACAGCGGATATCTGTTCTAAAAACAAAAAGGGACCATGGAAAAATCCATGGTCCCGGTCTGCCGAATGAATCACAGGCGCTCAACTTATTTAAAAAAGAATTTC
>NZ_JAPOHA010000006.1 GCF_026672255.1 Caproiciproducens galactitolivorans
ACTTTTTCGAGACCTTTTGCGATACTTTCATTTTACCGAAAACACAGGTACTGCCTCTATATAGTTATTTCTATTAACTTTACCTAAATCATTGAATAAATCAAGTTGAGTTATTGAAGCATTTCCTTTTAAATATTTATTTGCTCTCAAATCAATTTGTGCTCCAATTGGACCTGAAGGTACATTTAATTTTATTCCGGGCTTCACTTTATATTCAACAACTTTCCCACAGTCTAGCTTCCAATCCAATTTAATTGCCATATCATTTCTAGCAAAATCTACACTAGGCACATCATTTAGTAATCCAAATCCGCCGGGTTTTGTTATTTTTTGTTTGCTATCCAAAACCATTTTAAATGTGTCTCCTTCCTTTAAAGTAATTATATTATTGTAGGGGTTATAACCATCAGGCCATGGTGACTGCTCTTTTATTAATTTAAAGTAATCATCAATTGTACCGTTTGGATTATATTTTGAAAATTCATTCCATGTCTTTTCTGAACCTATACCTGAATTCCTCCAAAAATTATCATATCTTGCCGCATCTTCTAAAGACATTAACTCTCCGGAATATACCCTGCCCTCAGCAACCTGTTTCGCTTCTTTTCCGATTATTTCAGGATTCCCTGCGGTTGTTACTTCATCGATTACACTTTTAGCCAGCTTTTCCTCTGCACATTTTGCTACTTTACCAAGTATCAGGGTTCCTCCGGCCCAAACGGCTGCACCTGTTACGAAATTACCCACGACACCTTCCGCGGTTACCGTTCTGCCGTCCTGAATACATCTTCCTGCATAAACAGCGCTGTCGATTGCCCCACCGGCATAAGAGCTTGCCACCAATCCTGCTCCGGAAACGATTACCGCTCCTGAAGCGAATCCCCCAATTGAGCCCCACATAAATCCGTCGCTGAATCCATCTATAAATGTTCCGCCGTTCTGTACACTTTCGATTCCTTCTGTTATTCCGCCGATTCCGCCTCCTACGACAGTACATACTGCGATGACCATCAGTTCCGGTCCGGCAATTACAACAGCCGCTATTGCAATCCCGGTAACCACGGTTCCCACCGCTATTTTGAACCAATTTTCTTGATACCATTCTTTTTTAAGTCCGGCTATGTCTTCCAGTCGATCGATAAAACTGTTTGATTCTTTTTCAAGGCGCGTTTCCATCTTTTCATATGTATCTTTTGAAGACGATATAAACAGGCTGATATTTTCTATTTCAGTATACAACGCTTTCATACTTTTTTGAATATCTGCGATGGACCCGTCGATATTTCTTCTCCGCTTTATCTTGGAATCCACGCTGCCAAATACATGATCCATAGAGGATTTTAAATCTTCTAATGTGATGGCTATCGTATGAAACTGCATTGCACAACCTGCCAGCTCGTCTAAAGATACTTTTATAGACCCCAAACCATAAATCCCCCTTTCGCTTAATTTTAAGGATATTTACATAAATTTATCTTGAGCCGTTTCTTGATCCCCGTTATCTTTTTCTAAAAGATAACGATTTAAAAATGCTTCCTCTTCCGCATCCTGATATCCCATAAAATATACTTTATGGATCTGGTCATGATTAAAAAGATACATGTAGTTTTCATTAATATTGCCTTCCGGGTAAAGACATCCTATGTAATCCCATTCTGTATCTGTTCCAACCTGAATCTGTTTGCGGCCATAAACCATAATTCTTTTTGTCCCGTTTTTTAAAATGACAACCGAGCCAATCGGTAAATATTTATCCATAAGAAATGCCTCCATAAATTTATTTTTTTAATCTTACTTATTGGGATTCTCTTTCTTTTTTCTTTGACTTATGAAAACGAGCGCGAATAATAGAATTGCAAATACACCTGTACCGGCAATGGAACCGACAAACAAGGGAGTATTGTTGAACCAACGCGTAAAAACGTTCGTAGTTACAAGGAAATTTTTAATTTCGACCGGAGTTTTATTCCCTGCCGCATCCAGCGCAACAATCCTTACGTTTTGTTTTGCGTTATCACTTGGAATACTGAAGCTGTAATTTTCACCATCAGCAGCATACTTTACCTCGTTATTGTTTAAATAGACGACAACTCCATCGAGAACTAAATTGTCTTTTACGGAAACGGTTGCATCTTTGCGCTCAAGGGCATATTGGCAGTTGCTTTGAAGGTCAAGCGGTTCAATGATCGGCGGGGTTTTATCAACACCGAATACAATCTCCGCTTTCTTTTTCTCATCAATATTTTCATTTACGTTTCCGGCGGAATCTTCCGAATAAATTGCTACCATATATTTCCCGTCACCCGAAAATAAGGATTTCTTTACCGTATAGATATACTGGCGCCACTGTCCGTTGCCGCCTTTTTGCGCTACGGTATAATCCTTGCCTTCCGTTAAATCGCTCGGAGTCCCGTTCTTTGTCATTTTCACGGAAATGGTATTCTGTTTCAGACTGTCAACATTTGTTTCCGTCATTACTACATCCATTTCATTCTTTACATATTTCCTGTCGATCTGCTGGAGGGAATTGTCCAAAGTATAAACAGAGCCAAAGCGGTTTACGGAAAAGGTGATGGTTTTATTTGTTGCATTCCCTGCAAGGTCCGTAATTTCGGCATTTAATGTATAGATATCATCCACATTCCGGGTTTTGGGGAAATTCACGAAGGTATAAACCCGGCCATTCGTAACGTTTTTATACCCGCCGTTCAGTGTTACTGCTTTTCTGTTGGCACCTTTCAAAGTGATCCGTACATTATTCGTATCAAAATTATTATCCGAATACGATACCACCGGTATGACATCGCCTTTATTCGCCGATTGATCTGCTATCCCTGTAATTTCGAGTGCCGGTGTTGTTTTATCAATATAGAATACCTGTTCCGCAAAATCAGCCGCTTTGTTTCCCGCAAGGTCGGAATACTGCGCTGAAAATGTGTATTTTCCGTCCGCCGCATATTGAATCGTTGCCGTATGTATGTCGCCGTCGGTCGTCCATTCGCTTAGCGCAGGAGCTGCAATCTCCCTGTATTCTCCGGTATCATTATTTTCGGCTTTTAAGTTTAATTGGAACGGAGCACCGTCAAGCCCCCAATTATGCTCGGTGACTTTTATGGTCGCGATTCTGTCCGCTTTGTAGTAATTGGTATTGCGTGCATCATTATTGTTGTAAGTAACTTCAATCACCGGTTTTGTATTATCAATTGTGAATTTTGTTGGATTGACTGAATTTCCGTAGTCAATCGCATTGCTTGCATTTTTTGCGAGATCCGTACAACTCACGGCAAATGTATAATCACCGTCGCCGAATGTGCCGTAATCAATCACCATCATCCATTTCTTTTGATTGTTACCCGTCTCATCGGATGCTACCGCCTGGAAAGCGGGAGTAATATTGATCTTTTTACCGTCCTTTTTAACATCCAAGATAACACCGGAATTTTTATAGTTCAACTCCGTAATGGTAATCATGGCTTTCCTGTTTATGTTATTTCCCAAATAGGTATTGTTTGAAAAGGCATTGTTGTCATAGGCAACTTGAATGACAGGCGGTGTAATATCCATTGCTAAGCCGATGCTTTTTTTATAAGAATTCCCGGTTTTATCCGTTGCAACAACCGTAATGGTTATATCATTGCTTTCAAATTCCTTTCCGACAATGAATGAGTCGTCCGCTTCGAACAGGTCTTTATCGACTTCATTCGAATCAAATTCGGAATCGCGGGAATTATATTCCTTCTCCTTGGCCTTTACCGTAATTACCTTATCCTTTTTACCCGGAGCAGAAATCGTTGTGACAACACTTTTGATTCCTGAAGCAATCCCGTTTGTTTTCGGATCTTTTACAACCACCCGGAAAGGAACATCGCTGTTGTACAATCCCACCTTTTCACTGGAAGGTAATGTGATTTGAATGGAATTCTCCGGTAAATTCGGTTCAACCGTAGGACTGATATTGTCAAACACCATTCCGTCCGAACGGAAGTAAGCGATATTTCCGGCGCCATCGGTTACCTTCGCGTAAATTACCGCCATTTTGTTTGACTTTTTAGACAGCTCAATTTTGGTTCCCGCCTCATACGGCCGCCAAGGAAATCCGGAAACATCCTTGCTTGATTCTTCATATTTCGAATTGCTTTCGTAATATTCAACGGACGAAACCGAAGAGAGATTGTCCGCTGCGGAAATCCGAACAGACTCCGATGAATCGTAAAAAAGCCCAAAGGATACCGTATTGATAAAAGAAGTCCAGATATTGTTGTCAACTGCGATTTTTGCCGTTGGTGCTGTTTTATCAAAACTGATTTTCTTCGTAACACGGTTTGTAATTTCATCGGTGGCAGACTTTTTCAGATAAAAAGTAGCCCTTATCAATTCATCGTTTGTATACGTCAGTTCATTTGTCCAGGCAGTACCGTCTGTACTGATCAGATCGTATCCGTTAACCGGTTTCACCACAATCTTTTCAAATTTTGAGTTATACCAGGCTGTTTCTTCCTTTATAGGGGCATCATTCACTGTAAAATCATGATTTGAAATATTGTCGCGGTCGATTGTTAATGGATAGGAGATTGTTTTCGCAAGATATAAGTCATCGGCAGCCCTTGTTGCGGTTACTATAATGGTCACCGAACCGGTCGCTGCATTTGCAGGCGTTTTTGCCATCGTAACGGTTCCACAGGCGTCAACATTTGCGTCGGCAGAATTCTCCGTGACCTGATAAGTTATTGGGCCGTTGCTTTGCCCGCCGCTCACAGGATTGGTAAACGTTTGTCCGTATTTAATATTTGCCGGTTTTGCCGTTGCAAAAGCCAGCCCGGTTTGCTCCGCTTTATCAATGGTTAAAGTATAGGAGGCATCAGCGGGATTATAAACTGCATTTCCGGCTTTCGCTGCCGTAACAACGACCGTTCCGCATTTTGTTACATTCCTGATTTCACCGGTACAAGAATCAATCTGCGCTTTTCCGGTATCTCCTGTAATGGAATACACAGGGGCCGCTGTCGTTTGGCCGCCGCTCACCGTATTGACAAACCGAAATCCAGAGGAATAGGTTTGTCGGGCAGGCGCAGGAGTAGTAAAAAGAAAATCGGTTTGATCGGCTTTATCAACCATCAAGGTATACGTCTTTGTTATTGGGTTATAAAGATCGTCTCCGGCTTTTGTTGCGGATACAACAATGGATCCGCAACTTGTCACATCCGTTATTTCACCTGTGGCCGCATTGATTTTTGCTGAATCCGACCCATCGATGATGGAATACGTAACCACACCGGTGCTCTGCCCGCCGGTTGCCGTATTTATGAAAGAAAATGATGGCGAGTATTTTATATTCCCAGGATTTTTATCTGTAAAATCAAAATCCGTTTGATCTGCCCGGTCAATTGTAACCGTATAGGCCGCACTCGTTTGATTATAATCGTCATCGCCTGCTTTGGTTGCAAGAATATCAATCGATCCACACTTTTTAACGTCTGTTAATACACCTGTAGAGGGGTCGATTTTTGCAACTCCTGTTCCTCCGGCGATGGAATAGGTTGGCTTCCCGTCTGTTTGGCCTCCGGAAGCTTTATTTTTAAAACTGAACTTAGGGAAATACGTTTGTTGTGGGGGGGCTGGATTCTCAAAAGCGAATCCGGTTTGTGAGCCTTTTTTAAAATTATACTCGAGTGGCAAACTGAATGAAGGGTAATATTTATCATCTCCACCGTATTCAGCCGTAAACGAATAGCGGCATACCGGCCCAATTGCCGCAAACTTTATCGAACGGTCTGGCAGTGTGACTGTTTTTATATTGATATTTGCGAATTTGAATGTTATTATTCCTGATGCATCTTTGGGAAGGCCTGTAGCAGTAAGTTCAATCGATTTCGGTCGAACCTGGCCGGTTGACGGGTTAGCGGCCAGCGTAAATGTTATGTCATTTTTCGAAACGTTGACCACCGCTTCCTGACTGCTCACATCTCCTAACACACCTGACATAACACAATAATATTTTCCTGCATCTGCTGAAGTGACCTTTGACAGGGAAAGGGTGGCATCATCAGAACCGATCATAATGATATCCGAAATATTTTTCTTGTACCATTGATAGTGCGTTGCATTCTCTGCCGTTACGGAAAGGGTCAATTGATCCCCAACATGTAAATTAACATTCTCTGGTTGCGCGGTAATCAAAACCGGTTTGGGAGAAATCACAATGGTTTGTTCCCCATCGGCCGGATCCGAATAGAAAGTATTGGCGGTGTAACTGCCGTACCCTGTTTTTGATACCGTAAAATGAGAGGAAGCTCCGCTGCCCTGGCATTCAATATTGGTTCGGTATATTTCATGGCATTTCGCATCGCCGTTTTGATCGGTTTCAATTTTAAATGCATATCCGCCCGAAGCCGTGTGCCCGGAGTCGTCAACGGAACCGGATTCCTTATACCCGGATTCTAACTTACCAGAATCCGTTACGTCGTCATCGTCGTAACCGTCAGGGATTGTCTGCCCGGAGACAACCGCGTTTTCAATCGGATTCTTACTATCCGTAACATGAATCGTATAGTATTTCGAAGTATCCGCCATATTGATTTTTACCGGATGATCGCCGGCCTGAATATGTTTTTCAACGGTATAATAACCCGTACGCTCCGCTGAAATATAATATTCATTTCCGGATATCAGTTCAAAAGTTGCGATACCGGAGGATGTATTCTGGGATTTCAGAAATTTCTTCATCGAATCTTTCACGGTAACTTTTACATCATCCAATGGATTTGTTCCATCCGATACATGGACCTCCACTTCGATATGCGTGGCGTAAGCGGTAACCCCATTTTGCGCTATAAAACCTGTAAACAGTGCTACGGATAAAATCAGTGCCATTACCCTTATCCTGAGTTTTTCTTTCGTACGGTTCATTTCGTGCATCCATCCCCGGTATTTTTATTTTTTGAATCCTGATACAAAACTTCATAGCGATTGCTATGAAAAATAAAATGCATTTCAAAATTAAAGAGCAAAGCAAACAATGCTGCTGCCTGCTGCCATAACGGCGGTCTGATAAAGAACATCAAAACATTTACAAAAACAGACAAAACAAAAAGAAGATTAAAGAAAAGCGCCGGTTTATTGGGATAAAACCATTTCGATTTTTTCTTTATTTCCGCCTTTTCCTGTCCTGTTTTTAAAGGAAATAAATAAAAGAAGGCGAATGCAAGAATAAGGAATCCCCAAAACACAGCGCCCGCGCATATACTGATCATTTTATTGTTATTTTCCTGTAGATATGGAAGCGCAAAAACAACAGAAGAGGAAGCAAACAACATGATGATGGTACCTGTCAGAATGATTTTCGAGCGCAGCAAGCTATATCACCTCATCCGAATGGATAACCTTAACATCTTTAACCAACTTGAACTGATATCCATCTTCCTTTTTATTCTGTTCATTATGGATTCCCGTTTCCGCCAGTACCTCGGTGGCATCTCCGTCGGCTAATACTTCTGTTGCATCTTCTGGAAGCACCTGTTCATCGAATAATACTTCTGTAGCTTGACGGGCTGCGTGATCTTCAATTGATTCTGCATCTTCTGCTAAAACATCGGTTTTTGGATATTCTTTAGGCAAAAAAACGGATTCTTCACGCAAAACTTCCGTTTGAAGGCTTTCTTCTTTAACCGTTTTGATTTTTTGTTTTGAATCGGTTGTCTTTTCTGTATTTCCTGACTTTGTAAATCGGGTACTTTTCCCCTTCGGTTTCGCGGATGGTTCCTGCTCTAAACGGAACACCCCCGGTTTATGATATTTGCCTTGAGCAGCAGTTTCCTCCCGGATTTTTTGAATTTGCTTTGATGCGGTACGGCCGCTCAAATCACCGATCACAGATACCATATTTTGTTTTAAAAACAGAAAAACCAGTACAAAGAGCAGGATTCCTGCAATTGAGAATCCGGCGATTGAAATCATCTGCCAGCTGGCTGCATCCATTTACATTCCTCCTATTGATTCCGATACGCATTTTCAATTGCCTTTTCCGTATCCGGAAAACGGCGCATGATACTCATTTTCATTTCTCCTGTTTTTTCTGTGGCGGCGGAAATATTCGCCGTGCTTTGTTTTACAGTATGAAATACGCTGTATACATCATTTTTCTGTATACCATCCGTCCGAAATTTCCTTGCATAGGTTTCGATGGAATAGGCTGCAAGCTTATAAACCTCCAGCTTTACGATTTCACTTTCCCCCTGATTCTTGTCAACGATGGACAGCAATTGTTTCATATTGTTCCAATACGGACCATACTTTCCTTTGTCCGATGCTTCTTCGATATTCAGCGTAATATCCCGGTTGAACTTTCCGATATCGCGGTACACCGCGGCCATGTAATAATAATCCGTATCTTTTATCCCGTAGCTCACCGCATCCTCAAACCACTGAATGGAGCTTTTCATTCTGGTTACTTGGTTATCACTTTGCTTCGTTTTGCCATAGTCGTAATAATACCAATACAGTTTTCCAACTTCAAAAGCCAAATCTGCGTAATCCTGCGTTTGCTTCAGCTGTGTTAAATGGGGGATTATTTCTTTTTTAAGCTTCTTTTCTTCCTCAACCGTAAACACCGCGTCTTCCTTGAACGCATTAATCATACCGATATACGCATCCTTGGAAGTCGGTTTAATTCCGGCTGCTTTCCTGTAATAATCAACCTTTTCAACGTCGGTCGACGCCTTTACCGCCATTTGAATATTGTTGCTGTAGTCGGCATTGTTCGTCCGCGTCTTCATTGCCTGTCCAAAAAAGCCCACGGCCAGACTCAAAAGAAAACAGGCGGCAACGATGCCAAACCTCCGTAATTTGGATTTTTGTTTTTCTCGGTACACGTCATCAATTTCTTCGTAATGGTTTAATGCGTATAGAAGTTCCGCACAGGATTGATACCGATCGTCGGGGTTGAGCTGTGTACATTTCTGTATGATTTTTTCCAGCCCGCCGGACAACTGCGGATTCCAGTGCCGAATGGGGTAAAGTTCATAAGGCGGTTCGCACGGATTTTGGCCCGTTACCAAATGATAAAGAGTCGCGCCAAGGCAATAAACATCCGTTCTTGCGTCCGTTTGTCCCTTTCCGCCGAACTGTTCCGGAGCCGCATATCCCTTCGTCCCAAGGCTCACCGTATCGGCCAGATTCTGTTCTTTATATTCTCTTGCAATACCGAAATCAATTAATTTCAAATAGCCATCGGGCTTAAGCATGATATTGGCAGGCTTCATATCCCGATAAATAATCGGCGGTTTCCGGGTATGCAGATATTCAAGCGCTTCGCAAAGCTGTTTTGCCCAATCAATCACTGCATCCTGCGGCTGCGCCCCGTATTCGTTTAAGACCTTGTCCAAAGGCTCTCCCTCTATATAATCCATGATTACATAGATCACATTTCCGTTATCGATGATATCCACGATTCTGGGCAGGCACGGATGATCGAGTTTCTTAATCATATTCGCTTCAACAATTGCGCTTTGAATGATCACCTGATTGTTTTTGTCTCTGGCTTTTTTTTCAATCTCTTTGACCGCCCATTGCTTGTTGAGACGTTTATCCATTGCAAGATATACCTTTGACATACCGCCCTGACCAATTAATTTCAGAATTTCATATTTTCCGTCTACAACCGATCCAATGGTTATCAAATTTCATTTCCCCCCGCTTGCATTTTCATAAGCAAAACCGTTATATCATCCGTTTCTCCCCGATGTTTGTTCCGTGCAACCAACTCTTTTGCCTTTTGTTCCATAATCATTTCCGTTTTCAGAACGCACGGAGAAAATGCCTCCAAAATTTCATTTTCCGTCAAGACATGGCGAAAACCATCCGTACAAAGCATATACACCGCATCCGGAACCGGCCTTCCTGCGACGAATTGCGGTACAAGCACTTTGGAAGCCCCGATACATTGCAACAGCATGTTCCTTCTCGGGTCCGCTTCCGCCTGTTGCGCAGTCATGATACCGCGTTTTACTTCGCGCCCTACAATCGCCTGATCTTCCGTCATGATTTCAATTTTATCGTGGATGACATACGCTCTTGAATCCCCCACGTGGCCGATGATGAAAAAGCGTTCTTCGAGGAGCAGCAGAACCGTCAATGTTGTACCGAGCTGAATATTTCTCTCTCTTCCGTAGGCGGCGATTTTTCTATTCTGCTCCTGTATGATTTGATTCCAGCGATACTGTATGGCATGAATATCCTTTTTGGCGATCTGCGAAGGGAGTTCCGCTTCAAACCATTTTGAAAAAGCATTGACAACGCTGGCACTTGCAACCTCTCCTTTTAAAAGTCCGCCCATGCCGTCACAAACAGCAGCCATCACGATTTCGCCGTATGGAGTATCCGCCGCCTTTATACAGAAGCTGTCCTGATTGATCTTTCTTTTTGTGCCTGCATCCGTACAAGATGCCGCTAACACTCTCATTTTTGCCTCCTGTTTCGTGCTCCGTTACAGATAGAAAACAAAGTTTTCATTTCCCAATCGAAGCTTTGTGCCGGAAAAAATTTCGGTTTCCTCCTGAGCAGGGATCGCCTTTTCATCAACATAAGTTTTATTGGTGGAATGATGATCGATGATATAGAAGCGGCCGTCTTTTGTAAGAATATCCGCGTGATTTCTGCTGACTGCGTTGTTATCGGAAACAATATAGTCACAATGCATTTCTTTTCCGATTTTAAAAATCGGTTGATCGATACCGATCTTTTCTTTTGTTTTATCCCGAATCAAATAGGGAGCCGTTCTTTTCTGTTCCTCATCGCCAAGTACCGTCGTGCCGTCAAACTCTTCAATTCCCAGCACAGAGGTTCCCTCGCTGAAACTTTGAGTATCGGTATGGTTTTCACATCCGTCCGGATTCTCAGCCAGTGCTTTTGAAAGAGGCGCCCCATTGAAATGCAAAGGATTGTATACTGTGCCTTCTTTGCTGTTTTGTTCGATTAACATCTCGCCGCAAGACGTACAAAAACGCACGCCGAAGGTGTTTTCCCTGCCGCATTTTTTACATTTTATTTTCTTTTGTATTGTAATTGGTTGACCCAATAATTCTTTTATGTATCCCTCTAATTCAAATAAGGAAAAATTGACTCCGCTGTTTATAATGCTTTTATATTTTTCAACATAACCTGTATCTTCGTTTTGCAAAAAAAGAACGGTATCGGCAATTTCCAGAAAAAAATCCTTTAATGTTTTATGATTATCAAAATGCTGGATTGGCACATAAATAAAAAAAACACGCCTTGTTGCGGGGTTTACCATAATATTTTTAAAATCCAGCAGCAAACATTTTTGATTAAAGAAAGATTTTTGCAGTGTTTGTAAAATCGTTAATATATTATCAATTAATACAGCAAATGCATTTTTATCCATGGGTGATTTTAAGTAAGCAGATAATGGTATATAGCCTGTTATGTTATAGCCAAGTTTAAAGGAACGTTCTTTTTGCTTTACGGTAACAGGAAGTAAACCGATGACTTCCTGATTTTTAATCGCTTCGATTTCACGCATCGTAAGCTGCTGCCCTTTTAAGCTTTTTATCCAAAAACAGGATTGGTTATCCCGGGTAATTGTTTTAAACTTGTTCATATTATCCTCAAATATTATGGGGTTTCATTCCTTGTTCAACAGCTCGTTGTGCCCTTTTTCTTGCTTCTCTCGCCGCTTCTTCCTCTTCTTCTTTTCGAATTTGCTTTGCAACCTCAAGGATATTATCGCTAAGTGTCTCTAATTTGCTGGATGTTGACTTTAATTTTGACAAGGCATTTTCAATTGCCTCGTTTACTTTTCCCATTTCTTCCGCCTGCCAATAACCGTTGAGCAGGTCTCTGGCGTCTGAAAGATTTTTATGGGACGATTTTAGTCGTACTACATATGTATTAAGCCGTGAAGACTGATCCCACGCTTTGAATACATTAATCATATACAGAGCCCCCATCTGAATTCTATTTCTGCCAATGGAACGCTTTAAGTACATGGGCGAAGAAAGGAATCTTCACCCACATACTTATTGGAGCATTATTTAAATAATCCGGCGTTATTCTGAATTGCACCTTCGGTTGTTTCATAGCTTTGTGCCGTAGCATCAAGAAATTTGCAATACGATTCAATAATCCCCTTGTATTCTTCAAAACGGGGTTTCAATGCGTTCATGTTCGCGCGGATGTCCGTCGCCGCATCGCTCTTCCAGGTTGCTTCCAAATCGTTCATTGACTTATTAATTTCCGCAAGCTTCTGGTCAAGCGTATTGTTGATTGTACGAACTTTCTGAGATGTATCCATCAATACTTGCGTTGTTACCTGAATTCCTTCAACAGCCATTTTTACTCCTCCTTCTTAGTTCACAAGCTTACGGGCCTGATCCATGATCGTCTGCTGTGTTTCCCGATATGCTTTGGCGCTTTTTTTAAGAAAATCCGCATAATTCATCATTAAAGTATGCATTTTTTCAAAGTCATCTTTGAAACCTGCAATTTGGTCGATAAACGCCAAATTATCCTTTCCGTTCCATGTTGATGCCATTGCGCCGGTTTCATTGTACAGCTGGTCATATTGTGTTTTATAATCCCCTGCAAGCCCCTCGATTTTGCCCGCAGATGTTTCCAACTGTTCCGGTGTTACCTGAATGATTCTTGCCATTGCATTTGACCTCCTTTTAAAAATTATATTAACATCAGCTTTGAGCCGTTTTTCAAACCGAGCTCATTCACCGATAGATTAATATTCAGGATTGTCCCATCTATTCGATTGCAGATCGCAGTATTCTCGTCTGCTATAAATAATCCTCCCGACAGTTGCGTCGCTAATTTACAGACCATTTCCAGCACCTCGTGCATCATAAGATGCGTTGGGATAAACATGTCATAGCATTTTTCAGCCACCGGTATATAAATTTCCACAAGCACTTTATTCATCGCCGTCACCCTCCGAACCGGAAGTTTTGGCACTGAGCGGCTTCACAAGCACCGGCTTGCCCCTTACAACGGAATAGCCGAAATCATCGCCGATTTCCTGATACAGGTCGCTCGTGATTTTACTTGCTTTCAGGACATACTGATCCGTAAAACCATCGCCAATCCAAATGCCGTCCGTACCGGACAGATGTTTTCTGTACCACGGTTCGCTGGAAAGGCTATTGAAATCATTTGCCGTATCCGCAATTACAATATGAATCCTATAAATCGCCTCGCCTCTTTCCAGCAGGACTTTCAGTTTGTCCCTGCCATCGACGGACAGTTGTTCATGGATACGTTTAAGGCCAAGGATTAGAATTGCTTTTCGATCGAATTCATCGAGGGATTTTGGATTCAGCTGGGATTCCTTATAGCGATTGTTTCGAATAAGAACCGTTGTAAATAAGTCCTGAACCGCTTTTTCAAAATCTCCCGACACATAGGTATAATCCGCATCCGGATCCGCTTTCAATAATTGTTCACCGTCCAGTACGGAAACCGCCGGCTTGCAGGCCGCGAGAACGTTTATGAAGCATTGCGTGAAGGACTGCAACTGACCGATATCCTGCGCAATAACGGGAAATAAATATTTTGAAGCCAGATTGATTTTTGCCGTTGCCAGCGACTTCTTCTCGATTCCGACCGGCAGCTGCTCAAGGTTTGAAATTTCAGCCCGAACCGTATCGAAACCGACGACATCCGGCAATACCGGTACCCGCTTCGCAAAGGTTTCTGCTTTTTCCGAAAGCTTACTGCAATACGCTCTGATAAATTCAAACTGATCATTGCATTTACAGCAATGCGCTGTCTGAAATTCATAAGTGCGGTCCAAATGGATGAGGCCCCTGCCCTTGCATTTCGAAGGAATCAGGCCGTCCGTTTTACCGACAATCGTGGAATAGTCATTAGGGTCGTTCAACTGCATGGTAAGCAGCTGCTTGAAATTTTGCAGGGTGCGGTAGCGGATTGCATTGGTGTTCCCTGCGGAAACGACAAAATGGATTCCACATTTGATTCCGTCCCTCGTAAGCTGTGTGAAAATTTCATCCAAATCCTCATATTGTTCTGCGAAGCCCAAATAGTTATTGAGGATCACAACAATGTTCGGCACAATTTTCCCGGAGTTCTTGCAATAAGAAGAATAATCCCCGCCAAATTCGGCAAAAAGCTGTTTTCTTTTTTCAAACTCCCTGTACAGCATTTTAAAGAGATTGGTAACTTTTTCGTTCTCATAGGAAAGCAGCACTCCCCCGACTTGAGGGGCCTTCTCAAATGCCCGAAGCGTTTCGGCTCCGAAATCCATTATGTAAATGTTTAAATCCTCCGCGGTATGGTTTTTCATCAGGGAATAAACCAATGTGGTCAGGAACGTTGTTTTCCCGTTCCCCGCAGCGCCGTATACTACACAGTTCCCTTCTTCGGACAGGGGAAGGGTCAATGCGCTCTGCCGCTGGTTGAACGGATCATCATATTCCCCTATGATCGGATTCAGCACCGTGGCGATCGTGCTGTGATGATATTTCTTTTCCAAAGTATCGACGTAAATCATGGGAGGGATTGGATCCAGCCATAGCTGGCGCTGTGTTATATGCTCTTCCGATGCCAAATCCGACAGATACTCCACAATGGCAACAACCTGTTCCGTTTTAGCGGCAGCATCGGTGGACTTTGTATTCGGTTTCATTTCTTTAACGACCCTGCCCATGTTATCAATGACCTGAATGCTGGAATCCACATGTTTTTCAACATTTTCTGTCGGTATGTATTTCGCCCCGCACCACGCCGACTGGCCGAGCGCAAACAATTCATTGAATCCTACCTGCAGATAAAACCTGCCCGTCTGCGATAACTCCGCTGCATCCGGACATTTAATCATATCCATACTGTCTTCTTTTTCCTGCACTTTCAGGCAAACCCGGAATTTACTGTTGCTCCAAATCTGATCGTTTACCACGCCCGACGGCTTTTGCGTGGCCAGAATCAAGTGGATGCCCAGACTTCTTCCGATCCGCGCGGCGCTGATCAGCTGGTCCATAAAATCCGGCTGCTGTGCTTTCAGTTCCGCAAATTCATCGGAAATAATAAACAAATGAGGAACCGGTTCCGTAACGACTTTATTTCTGTACAGCTGCTGATATTTATAAATGTCCATTGTACCTTCATTTGTCATTTTGCGGGCTTTATTAAAAATGGCCTGACGCCGCCGGAGCTCGCTTTGAATGGAAATTAAGGAGCGATTGATTGCCGCCCCGTCCAGGTTTGTGATCGTACCGGCAAGATGCGGAAGCTTGATTCCGCGGTCCTTATTTTCAAAAGCGCCCGTTAAGCCGCCGCCCTTATAATCGATGAGAATAAAGGCTACCTCGTCCGGATGATAGTTTACGGCAAGAGACAAAATATAAGTAATGATAAATTCACTTTTACCGGAACCGGTCATTCCGGCAACCAATCCATGCGGCCCGTGAAACTTTTCATGCAGGTCAAGCATAAAAGCTTCTCCAAGCGTATCGACGCCGATCGGCGTCTGGAGGGAAACCGTTGGATTATTTTCCTTCCATCTCGTCAGGGAATTCAAATGTTCCACCTTTCCAACATGAAACATTTCCAAAAAAGTAATCATTGTCGGCAGCGCAAACCGCTGACTTGACAAATCCATCTGAATATTTGCCAAGGACACGGCTACGTTTTCAACAACCGCATTCTTTACGGAATCCGCCGAAAAGGAAATATGTTTTCCCGTTATATCATCTTTCTCATAGATTCTGGATTGGGAACCGTTCACTTCAACAACAATGCTTGTTTCCTTGGGCAGGTTTTTTATTTCATCATAAAGAGTAAGGATGCTGAACCCGCGATTGTTTTTATACTTCAGCATCTGGCCGAATGCATCGCTTTTATCCGCAAGCTCTTTGCTGGCGGAAACGACGATATAATATGGCCAGAATTCGTTATACTCTTGATTCGAGTCGTCTTTTCTGGATAAAATATTTTTATCCAGAATCACGGAAAGCTCTTTTAACTCATCCAAAGTACTGGCGAAAAAACGAACGGTCTTTTCATCGTTCCATATATGCGGAAACCACTTTACAAAGTTCCACTCTTTTTGTTCTTCCCGGTCTACGATAAACATCAGTTTTACTTCGTCGTAGCTATGTAAGGCGGCCGTCTGAAGCAGCATGCTTTTTACCAGAGAAAGGACATCGGAACGATTTCCAATCAATCCGATGATAAAATTGTCCACCAAAGAGATGCTTATGGGAACATCGATCAACTGTTTCGGCTCATTTCCTAAAGAAAACAATGCGTCCTGTAAATTATCATCATCCATTGTAAAATGTTTTTCGGGATACTTGATATTGGCATCCAACGGCAGATTGCCTGTTCCCAGCTTCAACTGCAAAAAATCATCCTGACCCGGAATCCTTTCCCACAGGGTTCTTTTCACCATCGCTATGCGTTCCACACATTCTTCCACGGGAATAACGTTTTCGTTCAGGATATCGGTTTGCTCTTTACATTTCCTCTTAAACTCATCCCTTACCGAATCCAAATAAGCAAGATATTTTATCTGGCGTTTCTTCTCATTTTTTATGCGCATTTTCTTTTCATATTTTTTTGTAAGGATCGGCCATAAAACGGTGCCCAGCAGCATGCTGAAAGACATCATCAACGTGGGCATCGCCTGCATGATCTGCCCGCCGTTGTTCAGAACATTCAGTAACGTAAAAAGTCCCATGGAAAGGGAAGTAAGCCCCATCGTTATGGATGGACCCAACAGATAAGCAAGCGGTACCTGCTCGTTTTTTTGAATGGCCGGAGGAGGATCAATCACCATATCGGCCGTTTCGATTTCCCTTTTAAAACGCGGGGAACGGTAAAAAAATGTTATATCCCCGGTTTCATCACTGTCCTCTTTTTCTTCGATTTTCTGCCTTTTAAATTCGATTAAAGAATCGGACTTTACCGTAGCGGCATGATCGGGATTATTAATTGCAAAAAACTGATTTGCAACCACAATTTTAAGCCCCATGATGTAAATATAGTCTCCTGCATAAAGCGGCTGGGATTCTACCCGGTAGCCGTTTACAAAGGTTCCGTTCGTGCTGCCCATATCGATAATTGACCAAACGTTTCCGTCGTAAATCAGTTTCGCATGTTTACCGGAAACAAATTTGTTTTCAAAGTGAATACAGTTGTCGCCGGTTCTGCCGATCGTCAACTCACACGGTGATTGAACAACTATTTTCCGGAAGGTTTGTCTGCTTTCGGAAATTGGCTCGGAAAATAAAATGACTTTCTCATTGCTGTTTTTTATCTTTAAATTTAAAAAGCTTAAGGGATTTAAAATTGTATAATTAACCGCATTATTAGAAGAGTCCAGTACGGCAACCTTTTTGTTGCTTTTTATGACCCACTCCCCATTCACTGCTTCCACGCTGATAAGTTCCCTTGACTTCCCGCATTCATCAATATCCGAAATCCAGTATTGACCTTTAATTTTCGAGGGCAATGTCATGGAAAACATCTGTTTATTTTTAATTAAATTAACAACCAATCTTCAATACCTTCTCATGAATCGTATATTTTCTTAATCATAATTATCATATAAGATTATTATAATGATTCATAAATATTTGTCAAAGTATAAATTAAACAAAATTCTTCTAAATTTGGTAAATATATACAATGTTACATATAAAAAGTTACATAAAAAAAGCTAAACCTTCCTCTCACAAAAAGTTCAGCTTTTTTTATACCTTTTTTACTTTTAGGAAAATAATCAAATCAAAAGCACAATAAGAATTCCGCTCTTTCAGCGCCTGTGCTAAAGGTGAGGCCACGAAAAAGAGCATAGCTTTCGCCATGCTCTTTTTGTCGCTTAAATCATTGCTATTCGATATATTTTTCCTGCTCTGATGCGGGCACATTGAAGCGAAAAGCTTCCTCCTTTATAGAAGCCGGGTATCATTAATAATCAGTTCAAACTGCAGGCCGAGGTATTTTGCTGCCTGACGGCAAAGAACCATGCGCGTCATGAAAATTTCGAAATATTCCATTACCGGGCAGATTTCCGTATCAATTGTAATGTTGAGCGTGACGGTCTTTTTCTCTTCGTCCACTTCGGTGGAAGCCCGTTCAACGGCATAGTTTACACGGTCATGAATATCCGCGTGAACCGTCTCCCTGTCCCGCACGCGCGTCCGGCGCACATCCCCTTTATCGGATAGAATCAGCGCGGCGGCGACCGGATTGACGGCATTCGCGGTTCCCTCGTCATGGTTGCCGATTGCCGCGACGATCAGGGCGACCTCATCCGGCGGCATATGAAGGCGGTTCAGGATATCAAAAGCCATCAAGGCGCCGCTTTGCGCGTGGTTGGAACGGTTTACGACATTGCCGATATCATGCATATATCCTGCAATCGCGGCAAGCTCACAGGTTCGGGCATCATAATTCAGTGTCTGTAAAATGTAGCTGGCGTAGTTGGAAGAACGCTTCGCGTGGGCAAAGCCGTGCTCGGTAAACCCGATGACGCCGAGATTTTCATTTCCGTTTTCAATATACGCGTGAATTTCTTCATTGTGCAGAATGTCATCCAATGTGACGTGACTGTATTTTTCCATTATCTCCTCAGCTTATTTTGTGAACATGCGGTACATTGCCTCCAGGCAAATCTGTGCATGAACCATGAAACGGTCGATATCGATATTTTCATTCGTATTGTGCAGACGGCGGTCCGGCTCATCCGGGAAGAAGGGACCGAACGCCACGGCGCGGCCTTTGAATGCGCGCGCATACGTGCCGCCCCCGGTTGCGTATACGTCCGCCGGTTTCCCGGTTATCTCCGCGTAAGAATCCTGTAAAAGAGAAATAAACGGACTGCTCTCCGGGAGGAAAAGCGGTTTGGTATCGTTGTTCAGTTGGGATGCCAGCCCAAATTCCGCCGCCTGCTCCGCTATTTTCGAAAAGATTTTCTCTCCGTCTGCGGTAACGGGATACCGAATGTCAACTCCGACGGATGCTTCCCCGTCATGGATATTCACAAGCCCGATATTGAAGGTAAGCGGGCCTGACTCCTTATCCTGCTGGGAAACGCCAAGCGACTCGCCGTGAAGCTCCGTGCCGACCTTCGTATTCACAAACCGGACGAGACTGCCCAGTTCTTCTTCCTTGAAAACAACGCCGAGAAGTTTCATTAAATGTGTTGCAGAATTGAAGCCCTCCTGCGGCTGCATCGCATGCGACGCTTTTCCGACGGACGTAATTTTCGCGCCGTCCGTCGTTTTCTCAATCTCGAAATCCCCGGCAGCGTTTTTCGCGGCATCCTGCAATTTCCGGTATGTTTCTTCTGAACACACAACCTCCGCGATTGCTTTGGACGGTACGGCGTTCACGACCGTTCCGGCCGTGAATTCCTTGATTACGGAATGTTCCTTTTTTGCGGATATGGTAAAGCGCATAATTCCCTTTTCACGATTGCAGATACCGTAATCGGAATCGGGGGTAAAGGCCATAACCGGCATTTGTTCGGATTTCAGATACATTTCCAGGTCGTTGCTGCTGGTTTCCTCCCCCGCGCCGAAAATAACGCGAAGGCGGCGATTTCCTTTAATGTTCTCATCCTTCAGGGCTTTTAAACAATAAAGCGCAACGATCGCCGCACCTTTGTCGTCTGCGGTGCCGCGGCCGAAATACAGATTTCCTTTTTTGGTAAGCGTAAACGGGTCGGTGTCCCAGCCTTCGCCCTCCGGAACAATATCCATGTGCGCGACAACGGCGGCAACCTCGTCTCCCTCGCCGTACTCCGCGTGGCCGGCATACCCGCCGATATTCTTCGTTGCAAAACCCATCCGGTCAGCCATATTTAAAATCGAGTCCATGGCTTTGGCCACTTCCCTGCCGAACGGCATTCCCTCCTCCGGCTTGCCCTGAACCGAAGGAATCGCAACCAGTTCCGCCAAATCTTTTATAATATCCTCACGGTAATTTAAAATTTTACTTCCAAAACGCAATGCTGCCTCTTCCCTTCCTTAATTGTTGTTTTATTATATCACAAAATATCCCAAAAATTAAGAGCGAACCGAAGTCCGCTCTATAAAAAATCTTTGTAAAATCAGTCAATTGCAGACGGATTTTTCTCGCGAATCACTTTCAGCGCCGATTCATCGGCAACCACGGTCAGATCATTGTGAAGCTGAAGGATCGAAGCGGGAACTTCCGGTGTAACCGGCCCGAAAAGGGAACGGTACAAAATTTCCGCTTTGCTTTCTCCGTTTGCGACCAGCAAGATCTTTTTCGCCTGCATAATCGCTTTAATTCCCATTGTGATTGCGTAACGCGGAACATCCGCCGCATTTTCGAAAAAGCGTGCATTCGCATCGATCGTTTTCTGTTTGAGTTTTACGCTGTGCGTCGTTTTATCAAAATCAGAATCCGGCTCGTTGAAACCAATGTGGCCGGTATGGCCGATTCCCAAAAGCTGCAGATCGATTCCGCCAAGGCTGCTGATCACATGGTCATAGCGTTTGCACTCCGCGTCGAGATCCTTCGCCAGTCCGTTCGGAACGTTTGTGTTCTCCATCGGTATGTTGACATGTTTAAAAAAATTCGTATTCATATAATAACGGTAGCTTTGATCGTGATCAGGCGACAAACCGCAATATTCATCCAGGTTAACGCTGTGAACTTTGGAAAAATCAACATCTCCCTTTTTGTACCATTCCGCGAGCTGGCTGTAAACACCAAGCGGCGTTGATCCGGTTGCCAGACCTAAAACGGAATGCGGAAACAGAATAACCTGAGCGGAAATAATATTCGCCGCTTTTCTGCTCATGCTTTGATAATCCGGTGCGCTGATGATTTTCATTTGGATCTCCCTTTCCTTACATTAAAAAATAATTTTATTTTTATACCAAATATTAAAAATCTTTTCTACAACAGATTATAACACAAAATTCGAAAAAACTACAGAGCAAAATAGAACAATCTCACCCTGTAGTTTATTTCTTTTTAGCAAGTTTTTAATGTATCGAGCAGCGTAATCGCATTTTCGCCTGAAACAGGCTTGCTGATGTAATACCCCTGAATCAGGCTGCACCCGCAATCGGAAATACACTGCGCCTGTTCCTGCGTCTCCACTCCCTCGGCAATCACCTTGAGGTTCAGACGATGCGCCAGACGGATAATCATATCGACAATATCCCTCCCCACCTTGTCGGAAACAATTTCATCAATAAAGCTTTTATCAATTTTCACGGAATGGATCGGCAGTTCCTTTAAGTAAGCGAGAGACGAAAAACCGGTTCCGAAATCATCCAGATATACACAGATGCCGCAGTCCGTGAGGATGCGCAGTTTTTTCACCACTTCGTCAAAAGATTCAATCAGGCAGGACTCCGTAATTTCAATCGCCACACTCTGCGGCTCCAGTTCGTAGTAGCGGAAGCGTTCGATGACATAATCCGTAAAATCCGCCTGCATCAGCTCCACCGGTGAAGTGTTAAAGGATACCCGAATGCCCGGATTCTTTATCCTTTTTGCAAAGGCAAATGTCTGGTTGATAACCGAACGGCCCAGCTGCTTAATAAAACCGGTTTCCTCCGCCAGTTCGATAAACTGTATCGGGGGAACCATCCCGAATTTTGCACTATTCCAGCGGGCCAGCGATTCGAAGCCGACGATTGCTTTTTTGTCATAGTCGTACTGCGGCTGATAGTAACAGGTGAGTTCGTCGTTATATATGGAAAATTTCAGTTCCGACAGCATTTGAAAACGCCGCTCAATGGACGTGCCGAACTGGTCGTTAAAGATTTCATAGCCCCCTTTTGACGACCTTTTCGCCTCTTGCAGTACAAATTCTCCCCGGTTAATAATATCATCAAATTTATTTTCATTCACAACTTCGCTGTAATGAAAGAGGACGGCGCCGATACTGCAGGTTAACTGGATAACATTTTTCTGCACAAGAAAAGGTTTCTTAAATAATTCAACAATCTTTTTTGCGAATTCCTCCAGCTGCGCGGTTGTGCTGATATCGGAAATAAACAAAGCGTATTCATCGCCGCCGATTCTTCCGATAATATTCTTGTCGCCGGTGAACGCTGCCAGGCGCGCGGCAGCAGCGGCAAGAAACTCGTCTCCGATGTCATTGCCGAACGTATTGTTTACAGAACGAAAATTATCCACGTCGAGAAAAAAAGCTCCGCCTGTTTTGCAGTTCGTAAGGTTGAACCAGTCTTTTATATTTCTTTTCATTCCTTTTCGGTTCGGCAGATCGGTTAGCGCATCGTTATAGGTAAAATGACTGATTTCCTCTTCCTGGCGAAGCTTTGCTTCATATGTATTCTTTTTCAGCTTGAAAAAGTAAGCCGCGAAAACAAGAAATTCGAGGACCAGAAAGGCGATTAGAATCCCGCTCATAACAAGGATTTTGTTTGCCTGCGCCATAATTTTATTTTCATCTACCGTAACGGCAAACATCCAGCCGTCGGTACCCTGAATCGCGCTGTAACCGATCAGATTTGCCGCACCGTTTATAACACATGCACCCTTGCCGGATTGATTCTGCCGAAAATCCCTCTGCATTCTTTCCAGTTCATTTTTATCCGACTGCGCCCCGATATATTGAAAAAAAT
Organism: Caproiciproducens galactitolivorans; assembly: GCF_026672255.1. GTDB lineage: Bacteria > Bacillota > Clostridia > Oscillospirales > Acutalibacteraceae > Caproiciproducens > Caproiciproducens galactitolivorans_A. The sequence continues at coordinate 22,614 of NZ_JAPOHA010000006.1, forward strand.
GATCGATTTCATTTTGGCCGGCTTTGCTGGAAATAACGGAACCATCCGGGGATAAAACATAAACGGAAGTATCCGCCCCGGCCACAATGTTATCCATAATATTCAGGTCACCGTTATTTTCGGCAGTTGCCACGATAACCCCGTTCACATTATTATTCCGGATAATCGGAACCGCATAAGCGATAATCTTACAATTTGCATCGAAAGGATCCATCAGCTCACCCGATGTATTTGCATATCCTTCCATTGCCCTTTGAAAATAATCGCGCTTATCCACCCGGACAGTTTTTCCGTCATTGGTAACCGCAAGGCCGGTTTTATCGGCATAACCGACTCTTAAAAAGTTTTTTCGTTTTGCTTCGCCGGAAAGAATCCGGATTTTATCCTCTGTATGACCGGGTTCTGAAAACTCTTCCTGATCGGAAAGGGTGCTGAGTGCATCCAGATTCCCCATAATGGACACATGAACCGCACTTGCACCCTGCTCGGAAATTTGCTGAAGCGAGGACTGGGTACTTGATGTAAGAATACTGCGCACCCCATAGACAAAACCGATCCCTATTGCAAGCAGTAATAGCACGATTATAGTGATTGCAGCAATTATTTTATTCTTTTTAAACACGCAATCACTCATTTCTATTTCATTATACGTTATTTCGACGTAATTTTTTGAATCATCTGAAACAGGTAGTTTTTAGTCAAAATATACTATTATAAATATTATCGGTCTTCTATTTTAAAATTTAAGCGAAAATGTATAAATTCATCCACCCTGCAAACAATTCGAATAGAAACCAAACGGGGTGATATAGGATGAAAAAAAATGCATTAATCTTTTTAACGGGAGGAACCATTTATCCGACACTGGAAATCCTTTGCAGAGGCAAAACGGATATTTCCATGGCCGCCGCGGGGGGAATCTGCCTGTGTTTAATCAACCGCGTCTGCAACCACGATATGAAATTGAAACCGCTGCCGGTAAAATGTTTCGTAGGTTCGGGAATTATCACAGTTGTGGAATTCGTTATCGGCATGATTGTAAATGTTGTGCTGAAATTAAACGTATGGGATTATTCCTCCATGCCCCTCAACGTAATGGGGCAGATCTGCGTTCCTTTCTCCATGCTGTGGTGCCTGCTTACCATTCCGGCAATGGGACTCTGCGCACTATGTGAAAAATCACATTTTATAGCGAAACAATGAAAATCCGCCCCTGTAATCATAGGGCGGAGAAAACTTTTCTTGGTAATTTGCACGAAGCAGTTTCGTTCTTTTCGTATACAATTTTGAAATATTTTCCTTGCCAAACTGTTAAATTACAAAACATCTCTTTTTTCGATTTTATTCGCTATTGAAAAAATAAAGTACATCTACTATAATTTAATCGTGGTAGACGGTTGTACAACAGGTCGTAAAGAGAAAGGAAGTGTTGTAAATGCAAAAAATTTTAGTAAGCCTTGACTCTGTAAAAAGGAAACTGTCGGAAATTGAAAATGATAATATGGAGTACATTGAGTTTAACATTGTTCCAAGGCAAGTAGATAATAAATACATACATCCTGCCTTTCTGCATTTCGATGGTCTGTCTGAAAACGGATTTCGAAAGGATTACGAAAGCATCGATGCTCTCCCACTGTGGACAGTCAGTCCATACAAATATAAACCGATTCTGATTCCTTTAACCTATTAATGGGATTTCGCTTACAACCAGCTGCCATAGAAACCGTAAAAGTCCCCCCGGCAAAACCGGGGGGCTTCATATGTACGGGCAAAACCCTGTATGAAAGTTTTTTGAACTCTTGGCAAGCCGGAATGATAAGACACTGACAGCGTTCCATAAAACCGTTTTATCGTGCTTGCCTCAAAGATGCATAAGAAAAAGCACCCTGCCGCCAAACAGGATGCCAATTTATTTTATCATTTCTCAGTTAATGTAACAACCCCTGAACAATAGGATATTTTATGGAATTTTGCACTGCAAAAATGCGGTGCTAATTTTTTAAAAATAATATAACTTTCATCGTTATCCCAGTTTTCCCCACTGTTTGCCTTACATTCTTCAAGTTCTTTTTCAGTTTCGAAAGCAACATCACCTATCAAGATTTTCCCATCCGGACGAAGAGACCTTTGTAATTTATGAATAAAAGCTATCTTTTGCTCATCGTTCAAATGATGGATCGCATAAGTGCAAATAATAAAATCAAACTTTATATTTTCGATCTCCGGCGGCAGTCCATTTGAAAAATCATATTGTATTAGTTCTGCTTTCGGCATTTTATTTTTAGCAATCTCAATCATCTTTTCTGAAAAGTCAATACCATAAATATCGAAACCATCATCGTAAAGCTTTTTTGTTAATATCCCCGTGCCAAAACCGATATCGAAAACAGATGCATTCTCCTTTTGTTTAACGGTTCTATAAATCTGGTTCAGAACGTTTTTATAGCCTGCGAAAGGATATTCATTTGTTTCTTCACTTAGGCTTACACTTTTATCATATCCGTTTGCCCATAAATCGAAGCCTTCTCTATCTAACATCATATTCCTCCCGCAAAATATCAATATATTATATAACGCTATAGTATCATAAAATTTGAAAGGTTTAAAGCTTTAAATAATTCTTATTTTTGATTTTTCCTTTTATTTGAATTAGAATTTGGAAATTTCCCGGACAGCCGTTTCCATTCTCACCGTGCTGATATAGATGGATAATTATTGTCGATCTACACATGCTAAATTCGAGGTGATGATTTTGGAATTTCCGAACGGATTTATGATGCCGATTTGGATACAACAGGCTTTCAGCGGCGATTCCGATCTTGAACGCTATTTTCATTCGCTCCCGGAAGAAGTTCAGAAAGCTTTAATCAATGAAGATATCCATTCTGAAAGAAGCCTTCGCGACAGCATCGAAAGGTATAAGCTTAAGGAATAGTTTTACAGTATTGCGGTCTTGCCTGATTGCGGGGCCGCATTTCTTTTCGTAATAAAAAGCAGGATGACCATTTCGCAAAGATTAAATTACAAAACCGCACCGTTACGAAAAAATCAGTAACGGTGCGGTTTTTACTTTGGTGCGCGAGACGAGACTTGAACTCGTACGTCATACAACACACGCCCCTCAAACGTGCCTGTCTGCCAATTCCAGCACTCGCGCGACTCAGCAAGGAGTATTATATCATTATCGGCTGGACAATGTCAACCCCATTTTATGAATTTTTAAAAAGTTTGTCGATGAGCCTGCAAAACGCATCGTAGCTGAGAATACTGTTCAAAACCCCAACCATCGAGTTCGGGGCCAGATGCTCGGGCAGGGAAAGTTCTTTCAGCAGAACCGCCCTTCTTTGCGCGCTGTTTTCCCCGCCGGAAAGGCCGGCCAGGTACAGATCCGTCTTTGTAATTTTGCGCCCTGCCGGTTTTTCATCCGAGTCGCAGACCACACCGGCACGCCGCAGGGCGTCAATGATCACTTCGGCGGGTACGCCCTCCACTCCAAGCTTTCCTTCCTGAGACGGCTTATCCTTCCGCCTTTCTTTGCCAAGAATGTCGGGAATATAGGCATGCTTGATCTTATCGGGGCTGACAGCACCCGAAAGGTAATGGCGGATCAGAAAGCCCGCGGAATCGCTGTCGGTTAAAACAAGGAGGCCGCGCGCATCCGCAAGCCGGCGGATCATATCCATCTGCTTTTTATTTTTAAATATTTGAAAGCCGTTCGTTTCAATAATCAGGCCGTCGATCATCGAAGACAGCTTGATTTTATCATATTTTCCCTCAACAATAACCGCTTCCTTGATTTTAATCAAGCCGTCCGCTCCTTTTCCGCAATCAGCAATAGCTCCGCAATCAGTTTTTCCATGACGATGCGCCGATCGCCGCGCGCGCCTTTCAGCGCGGTATCCGCTTGAAGAAGCGCCCGCAGACTCTGCCGGAGCATGTAAGTTGTAAGCCTTGCTCCGTCCCGTTCCGCATTGGTAAGCCGGAATTCTTTCCGGGCGTAATCAAAATATTTTGCCGGCTCCGTTGCGCCGAAGCCGCCCTGCACGGACATCCGGACACGGTACATATCGATATACGCGGAAGACAGGACCGCTAAAACGGATACCGGTTCTTCGTTCTGCTGAAACAAAAGGTCCAGCACCCTATACGCCCTGTCGTAATCTCCCGAAACAATCGCTTTCGATAGATCATATACCCTCGCTTCCAGATTTTTCACCACGAGCTGATCAATCGTCTGCGCGGTTATTTCTCCTTCTTTAACGTACGCACACAGCTTTTCCAGCTCATTAAAAAGCGTCTGCATGGAATTTCCGCAGTACCGAACGATACGGCCCGCATTCTGCCGCGAAAGCTCACAGCCGCGTTTTCCGGCCGCGGAACACAGCGCCTTTTCAAGATCGGGGTTGGAACGTTTCTTTATCTGAACCGTAACGCCCGCTTCATTTGCTAAACCGATAAACTTTTTCCATTTCTTATTGACTTTATAATCGATTTCAATAGAAGGAAGATAAATGACCAATACCGTGGAGTCCGGTATGTTTTTCACCAGTTCTTCCAGTTTCGCGGCTTCCTGCGCCCGCAGGCTTTCCACGTTCAAATCGGATACGGCAACGCACTTGCATTCCGCCATAAACGGGAGGGCCTCCACTGCGGAAGCAATCTCATCAATGGAAGCGGTATCATCGAACTGCTGTAGGTTAAAATCCGGAAAAACCTTTCCGCCCGCCTTTGCTGTCAATTTCTTCGCATAAAAGTCAATCAGATATTTTTCTTCTCCGTGCAGAAGGTACAGCCTGGAAAAACTGGATTTTTCGATTTGCTTTTTCAGTTCCGCTTCGGTAATCTCTGGCAAATTATTCCCTCCTTATTTTCATGGTTCGGTTCTCCTGCAACTCCAAAACCACATTTCCCGCGCCGCCGGTTACCACCGGGTTCCATCCGCGCACTTTTGAACCGGCCTTGCACAAGTCCTCCTGATCCATGGAAAGCACGGTACAGACCGGGTCCAGCAAATCCATTTGACCCGGCGTGGAATCGGTGACAACGAGGTCAGCGTCAAGCCATTCGATCGGCAAGCCGGACAGGTCCACTCCGTCCGGGCAAATCAAAACGGACACTCCGCTCGCCCGGATATGCGCCGCACAGGCATTCCCGTTCCATTGCACATTCACATTCGTATTGTTCCACAAATCCGAACGGGATACCGCGTTAAACACCGTTACCTCTCCGGTATTCGGCAATTCTTTCTGTAAAAAGCCGTCAATCAAACCTTCCTTTTGAATAACTACCTTGCGCGGGGTAAACGTATGAATCAGTTCCGATGCATTTTTCGACTCCTCGTTCGATAGTGTCAGCGGCTGAATGCAGTCCAGCCGGGTAATTCCCTCGCTTTGCAGATAGCTTTTGATGGGGCCGGAGGAAAATCCGCCGCAGCCCAGCACCGCCGCATGCCCGTTGCGCGTTAGGACAACGGCATTCGCGCTGCCGACGTCCAGCACGGCAAGGCGCGTAACATCACGAAGGAATATCTGGTTTGACAGAATCCCCGTTAAAAGCAAAATAGCGGAAAGCAGCGCGGTATTCTGATAAAGGCGCCGGCTTTTTTTCATCAGCATAGCCGCTGCAAACAGAAGGATTGTTCCGGAAAGCCACAGCATCACAAAACCGCCGGACGCGGGAACGCTGGCAAACGGAACCTGCGCAAGCATATGCGCACAGGCAAGCATAAATTTCGCCAAAAGCCCCGACGCCAGCGCAAACGGCATGGCCAGAAACGATTTGGGGCTTATCAGGTTAATAACGGATGCTATGGCGGAAAAATTCATCATCAGCGTGGAAGGAACCAGCTCCAGCAAATTCGCGGCAGGCGCCGCGAGGGAAACCCTTCCGAAGGTAAGAATGATGATGGGAAGTGTAAAAAGCACCGCCCAGACGGTTGTGCCCAGAATTCCGTTTATGCCCCGAACCAGCGATGAAATCTGCCGGACACGGTCGAATTTTGCATTCAGAGAATCGGCCGTTTTTCCGGAATATAAGATCAGACCCAGCGTCGCGGCAAAGGACAGTAAAAGGCCCACGTCCGCAGCCGCATACGGATTCCAAAGGCTGATCAGCAATACGGCGATTCCCAAAGAATTCAGCGAATCGGGGCGGCGGAAAACCACCATGCCCATAAGGTACAGCAGGCACATAATGCCGCTGCGCGTTACGGACGGGACGAAACAGGTAATTGCCATAAAGCAGATTACCCCCGCGCTGGCCAGGATACAAGCGGGTTTTTTCGGAATCCGCAGGAACAGCAAAAGCATCAGGATAAGCTGCGCCATTGTCGTCATGTGCAGGCCGGAAACGGACAGAATATGGGAAATTCCAATGGTGCGGAAATCCTCGGTGACCTGCTTGGGCAGACTGGCCGTATCCCCGAAAAGGACGCCGTTCACAAGCCCGGCTTCATCCGGCGGCAGCATGGAGCGCACCGATTTTAAAAGAGCCGACCGCAGACGGAGCGCGTAATAATACGGCGGCTTTTGCGTGGGCGGGCTTACCTTCACCCCTTCATATTCATACAGAAAAGCAAACAGGGGAATCCCTTTTGAAATATAGTATGAACGGGAGGAATAGCCCTCCCCACCGTTCGGCAGAAACAGATGTACCCTGCCTTTCACATGCGAATAAGGTTCCACATTCAATGCGTTCTGCGCGGAAAGGCGGATTTTAAACGGTTTCGGCGCGCTTTTCTGGGAAATGCTGTTTACTTCCACCACATAGTAAAAGCGGCCGTATGCTTTCGCAGGCAGCTCGCAGACCGTTCCTTCTATTACGGCGTCCTGCCCGGCGAGCTTCTGCACCGGCTCCACAACGGTTTCATGGAACCCATAAAACGCTCCAAACGCGATCGACACGGTCAGTAACGCGGTGGAAAACACGGCGGTGCCGCGCAATTTCGGGACAAATAGGGTTCCTATAAAACCCAATAAAGAGCCGCACGCGAAAACAAGCGACCATTTCGCACCACAATAAACGGCGGCCGCCAGCGTCAGCAGATAACAAAAACCTACCAACACCAGCGGCCGTTTCATGAACATTCCTCCGAATTTTGAATTGAATAGTCCGTTTTCCGCTTTTCAAAAGCATATCGGTTAAGGTGCGGCGTCTTTATGTATATGCGAAACAGGCTAATATTCAAATACTACTTCTTGTCTTTAAAGAAGAGGGGCAGGGGTTCCAGATAGATAATGTCGTCCCGGTCTTTCGCGTCGCCTTCGGCCAGTACGCAGGCACGGCCCACAATTTTGCCGCCGAACTGCCCGACAAGGTCTTCCATGGCGGCAAGCGATTCGCCGGTGCTGATTACGTCGTCCACAATCAGCACACGTTTGCCGTTCAGTCCCTTGTAATCGTCCTCCGCAAGGTACAGCTTCTGCACATGATCCGTTGTAATCGACTTTACCTCAACATGGATCGGATTGCGCATATACGCTTTTATGCTCTTGCGCGCCACGATATAACGGCGGCATCCCTGGCGCGCCATTTCATAGCAAAGCGGGATTCCCTTTGTTTCCGCGGTGACCACCACATCATGCTCCGGGCATTTTGCAAGAAGCGCCGCCGCGGTCTTTTCAGTAATTTCCACATCGCCGAGCATGACAAATCCCGCAATGTCCAGCGTGTCGCTGATCGGGCAGATCGGAAGACTCCGCTCGCAGCCCGCAATCGTCATCTTATAATACTCTTCCATTGTTATCGACCTTTCAGAATAAAATCATTCGGAAAATCAGCCCGGAGGCCACTTCATCGAGCGCCCGCCAAGCAGATGAAAATGCAGATGAGGAACACTTTGTCCGCCGTCTTTTCCAACATTGCTGACAACACGGAATCCGTTCGTTAGATTGTTTTCTTTCGCCAGCTTTGCCGCCACTTCAAAAATATGAGCGACAATCGCGCTGTTCTGCGGAGTAATTTCTTCCACAGACTGAATATGTTCTTTTGGAATAATCAGTATATGCACCGGCGCCTGCGGGTCAAGATCGTAAAACGCAAGCACTTTGTCGTCTTCATATGCTTTTTTACTCGGTATTTCCCCATTTGCAATTTTACAAAATACACAGTCCATACTGACACCTCCTTTATTGGCAATACAACAGATTCATTATAGTATTAATGAAGCATATTCGCAACCATTTTTTCTACTTGAGCAAGTGCCCCGTCCAGCTTTGAAAGATCTTTCGCCCCGGCCATGGCGCTGTCCGGCCTGCCGCCGCCGTTTCCGCCCGCAAGCTGCGCCACCTGGCGGACAATCTGTCCGGCATTTACGCCCTTTGCGAGCGCTTCTTTCGCAACGCAGGCGGCGATATTTGCCTTCCCGTCGTGGGTTCCGGCCAGTACGGCCACCATATTGGGTGAAAAATCACGCGCTTTGTCGCACATGACACGAAGGGCGTCCGGCTGAGCACCGGGAATCACCGCCGTAATCACCTGAACGCCGTTCACTTCTTTGGCGCCCGCAATCAGGCTGTCCATCCGGATGGCCGCGAGTTTGGAGTTCAGGGCTTCAATCGTCTTGTCTTTCTCCTTCAGTTCGGCGGAAAGCTGTCCCGCTCTCTGCACAAGCTCGGAGGAATTATTCAGCTTCAGCGCCGCCGCCGCATCTTCCATTTCCTGTAAAGTTGTATTCAGGAGCGAAAGCACGCCTGTTCCCGTAACGCCCTCAATACGGCGGACACCGGCGGCAACGGAACTTTCCGACACAATCTTGAACAGGCCGATTTTCGAAGTATTGTCTATATGCGTACCGCCGCAGAATTCCTTGGAGAAATCGCCGACGGAAACCACGCGGACAACCTTCCCGTATTTTTCGCCGAACAGCGCCATCGCGCCAAGCTTCTTCGCTTCTTCAATCGCCATTTCACGGCATTCTACCGGTGTGCCGCTTAAAATGACCAGATTGACAAGGGCTTCCACCCTCTGCAATTCCTCTTTTGTTAAAGCGGAGAAATGGGTAAAGTCGAAACGGACATGCTTTTCGTTTACAAGCTGACCGGCCTGCTCCACATGATTGCCCAAAACCTTGCGCAGGGAAGCCTGTAGCAGATGCGCGGCGGTATGGTTGCGCATAACCGCAAGGCGGTTTTCTTTATTTACAGATACTTTGACTTCTTCCCCGACACGGATTTCCCCGGCGGAAACCACGGCGTGATGGAGATAATTTTTCGCATGGTTTTTGGTCGTATCCCTGATTTCCAGAATCGCGTCGCCGGACTCGACCGTTCCGATATCGCCGACCTGTCCGCCGCTTTCCGCGTAGAACGTCGTTTTATCCAGCACCAGAACGATTTCATCGCCCGCCGTCGCGGACTGTGCACGTTCGCCGTCCCGGATGATGGCGATTACTTTCGCGGTCGTTTCAAACTCGCCGTAGCCAAGGAACTCCGTTTCCGGAACCCCGTCGAGAAGGTCGCTTTCGCCCTCCCATGCATCCGCGCCGGCGTTCTTTCTCGCCGCGCGGGCACGTTCGCGCTGTTCCAGCATCAGCCGTTTGAATTCTTCCTCGTGAACCGTCATGCCGCGCTCGGCAACGATTTCTTTGGTAAGGTCAATCGGGAAACCGTAGGTATCGCTGAGGCGGAACGCATCCGCGCCGGAAAAGATCTTTTTGTGAGCGTTTTCAATATACGTATTTAAAAGCTGGAGGCCCTGATCGATGGTTTTCGCAAAGCTTTCCTCCTCCACGCTGATCAGTTTCACAATCATGGCGCGCTTTTCATTCAGTTCCGGATATGCGTTCTTATTCTCGTCAATGACCGTATTGGCAACCTCGGAAAGGAACGTACGGTGAATGCCGAGCAAACGCCCGTGCCGCGCGGCACGGCGCAGCAGACGGCGCAGCACGTAGCCCCTGCCCTCGTTCGAAGGCATGACGCCGTCGCCGATCATAAAGGTGGTACTGCGGATATGGTCGGTGATGACGCGCAAAGAGATATCCTTTTTCGGGTCGTCGCCGTATTTCACGTCTGCAATGCGGCAGATATGTTTCATGATATTCTGAACGGTATCGACAAGGAACAGGTTGTCCACGTTCTGCATAATGCAGGCAAGGCGCTCCAAGCCCATTCCGGTATCGATATTCGGATGCTCCATCGGCGGATAATTTCCCTTGCCGTCGCTGTTGAACTGGGAGAACACGACGTTCCAGAACTCGACGTAGCGGTCGCAGTCGCAGCCCACGCCGCAGGTTGGGGAACCGCAGCCGTACTGCTCTCCGCGGTCAAAGTAGATTTCCGAGCACGGGCCGCAGGGGCCGGAGCCATGCTCCCAGAAATTGTCCTCCTTGCCCATGCGGACAATGCGGGACGGGTCGACGCCGACTTCCTTCGTCCAGATTTCAAACGCTTCGTCGTCGTCGGTATAAATCGTAACCCAAAGCCGGTCGACGGGCATCTCCAAAACCTTTGTGCAGAATTCCCACGCCCATGCGGTCGCTTCATGCTTGAAATAATCTCCGAAAGAAAAATTCCCGAGCATTTCAAAATACGTGCCGTGGCGCGCGGTAATGCCGACGCGCTCAATGTCCGGCGTACGGATGCATTTCTGGCAGGTGGTCACCCTTTTACGGGGCGGAGTTACCTCGCCGGTAAAATATTTCTTCATCGGCGCCATGCCGGAATTAATCAGCAAAAGGCTGTTGTCGTCCTTCGGTATCAGCGAAAAGCTTTGCAGGCGCAAATGCCCTTTCGATTCAAAAAACGACAGATATTTTTCGCGCAGTTCGTTCAAACCAGTCCATTCCATTGCAATAACTCCATTCCGCCTGTCAGGCAAAAATAATTAACATATTTGTTCAGCGCGCCGCAAAAAAAATAGACTTCACCATCCACAATGGGACGGAGAAATCCGTGGTACCACCCAAATTGCGCTGCCGCGCCGCTTGAATCCCTTAACGCGGGGAACGCCGCGGCTCGTCGCCGCAGGGCTGGGGGTTGGCTCAAGCGCCGGGCGATGCGGAAATCTTTCAGCCGGGGATTCCCTCTCTTTTGCAGTAACCGACGCGTTCGTACCCTTAAACGCCATTACATTTCCGACCGCCCGTTTCGAAAGCAGCCCAAAAATGCACATTGAATTTCATCCTGATTATAAACCGGATTCTTCCTCTTGTCAATAAATTTGACAGAGAAAGACTTGAGTACCGGAAAACTTGTCTGCCGACGGGAAATTGCGCCAAGGCGGTAAGCGCGGTAAATGAAGGAGCATACTTGCTGTATGTGACCATAACCTGCAAAGATGGACGAACAGAGGGCTTTCTGTAACAATTCCGTGGAGGAGCGACCGCTTATGCGGGCGCGGGGGAAACGGCAAAAGACGCTGTGCGTCTTATTTTTTGGCAAGTTCATCGGCAATCTGCCTGAACACCGGGCCGCAGGTTGCGCCGCCGCCGGTGCCGCCTTCGGCAAAAACGGTAATCACATATTTCGGGTTTTCATAGGGGTAAAATCCCGCAAACCATGATTCCACCGTTTCCACGCCGTTTACATATTTTCCTGTCTGCGCAGTGGCGGTCTTTGCACCCGCCCCGCCCGTTGTCGGTTTTCCTTTTTTGCTGGTACCGGTTTCTATGGATTCCTTCATAAAATCGCGAAGCAATTCCACCGTTCTGTCGGAAAGCACCTGCGTACTTTTTTGTTCCGGCGCTTTCGACGTGTATTTCAGATTTTCATCCACAAAACCTTCATAAAGGCTCGGCGCCGTAAATTTTCCGCCGCTTGCAACGGTATTGACCATCGCGGTGATTTGCAGGGGCGTTGCGGTAAGGTCGCCCTGACCGAAGGAAAAATTCGCAAGAGCGCGCGGAATACTCAGGCTTTCCAGCGTCGGCATATTTCCCTCGGAGGAGGAGATTCCGGGTGCGATTTCGAAGGCATGCCCAAATCCCATGTTCTGCGCCATCAACAGGAACTGCGCCTGCGGCACTTGCTGCATAATATTGACAAAGTATGTGTTGCAGGACTGGGCAATCGCTTTTTTCATTGTTTCAGCGCCGTGGCTTTCCCCGTTGAAGCAGTGGCACAACCCGCCATATACATCGATAGAACCGGTACAAGTGTATGGGGTATCCGGCGATATCCCGTACTCCAGAGCAGATGCGGCGGAGACAATCTTAAAAACAGAGCCGACGTTATAAGCGGAAAGACAGCGGTTCATCAGCGGAGAATCCTCCGATTTCAGGGCATCCGCAATATGATTCGGTGAAAAAGTCGGAAGGCTCACCATGGCCCGGATTTTACAGGAAGGAACCTCCGTAACGACAACCGCGCCTTTGGTAAGATATTTTTCAGCCGCCTGCTCCGCCGACTCCTGAATTTTTTTATCAATCGTCAGCACGACGCCCCTGTTTTCCAGATAGGAGGTATCGCTGATTTTTTTACTTTCCCCCTGTAGCACCCGGTTCAGGGCGTCCACCCGGTAGGTGACGGAAATTTCCCCCTGATTTTTCGTAAGCTGCTCATTAAACGCTTTCTCGATCCCCGTCGTGCCCGCCCCGGTGCCGTCCAGATAGCCGATAATATGCGCGGCCGTCTGTTTTTCATGATAGCGGGTATTGAGGCGGAACACGTCAATTCCGGGCGCGTTCAGATTTCCCGGCAGTTTCAGCGCGAAAGGCTTTCCCGCTGTTAAAGACGGATAAATTTCTTCCATTTCTTTTTCAGACAGGGTTTTACTGAGCGCCGCGGCGCCTTCCACACTGGGCGAAACCGCGGCCACATACTCGTTTCCCGACCTTGTAAACGGAACTTTATGGCAGTCGTAAATCGTACCTCTTGTTTTCGCAAGGACAAGCTTATAACTGCTCTGATTATTGGCGGTCGCCGCAAGCCGCGCTCCGCTGGATACGGAAAAGATACTTAATATGCTCAAAAACATGCACATCATCAGGATTGCAAAAAAAACAACCGTTCTTTTTTCCATAAAAAATTCCCCCGTATTGGATAGGATTCCCAATACGGGGGATTCTTATACATTATAGCCGTTTCTTACGCAGGATTGCGCCCTTTGCAATCGGGCGGTCCGTTTTATAATACACAGTCATCATGGCATGGGGCGCGGAATCGATCGGATTCCAATTTTCATCAAACAGCTCATTCAGCGTCAGAAGGTAAGGCTCCCTCCCTTTTTCCAGAACGTCGGCGGTATCGCCTTTGAAAAAGCGGTTCCGCTGGGACAGCGTGGCAACGCCGTTTTCGTATTTCTCGCAGACGGCGATCACATCATATTCCCGCACATAACCGCCGTTCTCATAGACCTGACCCGGCTCATTTCCAAAGTAAAAACCGGTGCTGTATTCGCGGTGGCTGATTTTATTCAGCTCTTCCACAATCCATGGGGAAACCTTTTGCTCCGGATGGCGGTAATATTCGTCAATGGCGTTTCGGTAAGCGTTCGTAACAACCGAAACATAGTAGGCCGATTTCGCCCTGCCCTCAATTTTCAGGCTGGTTACGCCGGCCCGAATCAGCTCCGGAAGATGCTCGATCATACACATATCCTTTGAATTCAGGATATAGGTACCGTTTTTATCTTCAAAAACCGGCATATACTGCCCGGGGCGCTTGGATTCCACCAGCGCATATTCCCAGCGGCAGGGCTGCGCGCAGTCCCCGCGGTTCGCGTCGCGCCCGGTAAGATAACTGGACAGCAGGCAGCGCCCGGAAAAGGAAACACACATGGCGCCGTGGACAAAGGCTTCGATTTCCAGTTCCTTCGGTGTTTTCGCGCGGATTTCCGCAATTTCTTCCAAATTCAGTTCCCGTGCAAGAACGACCCGCGAAGCGCCCAGATTGTACAGTTCCCGCGCGGCGGCGTAATTCGCGATTCCCGTCTGGGTGGACATGTGAATCGCCACGTTCGGCGCATAGGTTTTCGCCATGCTCATCACGCCGAAATCCGCAATAATCAGCGCGTCAATTCCAATGGACTGCGTAAACCGCAGAAAGTCCGGAAGGCGGGCAAGCTCCTCGTTATGGGGAACGGTATTGCAGGTGAGATAGACCTTCACATTCTTTTTATGCGCCAGCCGAACCGCTTTCTCCAATTCTTCGCGGCTGAAGTTAGAAGGGGCCGTGCGCATACCGAACTCCTGCCCGGCAAGATAAACCGCGTCCGCTCCAAATTCAATCGCCGCGTCCAGCCGTTCCCTGTCGCCGACCGGCGACAACAGTTCGACGCGATTGCTTTCGTCTTTCAAATTTTCCCCTCCAATTATTTCAGTCCCGCTTTTCTTAAATTCGCCTCGTGCTTTGCGTTCGTCGTCGCATAATAGGCCTTGCCGTTTTTATCGTGGCAGAAATAGAGGTAGTTGGTATTGGCGGGATTCAGCGCCGCGTCAATCGCATCCATACCCGGATTGCAGATCGGCCCCGGCGGCAGGCCCTTGATCGTATAGGTATCGTAACGGCTCTTATAAGTGGAACGGAGGTTGGACGGAACCGCGTCCTTCGTGCGATAAGGATAATAGGTTGTCGGGTCGGAACGCAGGCGCTGAAGGTCGCCCTCGTTCTTTGCAAGGCGGTTGAGAAATACCGATGATACTTTGTACATATCCTCTTTATCCGCCGCTTCGGCCTGTATCATGGAAGCCAGCGTCATCACCTGATCCAGCGACATGTTTTTCGCCGTCGCCTGATCCTGAATCTGTTTCGTCAGCTTCTTGCTGCAATTGTTCAGAAGCTTTTTGACAACCTGTTTCGGATCTTCATCCTTATAAAAATCATAGGTATCCGGGAACAGATAGCCTTCCAGTTTGTAATACCGGTCTTTCCCGTTGGAAATCGCCTTGATAATTTCAAAGCTGCTGTCAAAATCATTCGAATTTACGGCGGCAAGAAAGTCCTTTGCGCTGCAAACATTCTGCTTTTCAAATAGCGCCGCCATTTCGGAAACATTCATCCCTTCTTTGAGCGTTACTTTAATCGTATCGATGCGGTTCAGGTTGGACTGCAGGGTGGTGATAATCGCCTGATAATCCAGATTCGTATCGATTTTATAGCTGCCGTTCGTGTAACTTCCGTCCGCTTTGGTCAGCCTGGAATACAGCGCAAAGAAGTTGGTATCCCGAATCACTCCCGCATCCTTTAAAATATCCGCAACCTGCGCCGAAGTCGCTTTTTTCGGAATTTCAACCGTTACGCTCACCTTTTCTTTTCCGATTGCGAGCATGTCGTTAATTCCCGTAATCATATACTGCGCAAGCAGCACGGAAATAAAAAGCACCATGATAATCCAGAAAAAGCGAAAGAAGTTCTTATTCTTTCTTCCTTTTTCCAGGTTGCGGGCCTGGTGGGCGCGCTCGGCACGGATAGCGGCTTCACTTTGCGAAAGCTTCGCCTCGCGCGCCGCACGGGGGTCGCTGTAACTGTTGAGCACATTTTGATTCCGGGCGTCTTCCCCGCCGTCCGGCGGATCGGAAGAAAAATTTTCCCCCGGCGCCCCATAAAAATCCTCGTCCTTTATATTCAGTTTAAAATTCTGCACCCTTTTCTGATGGTAACCTTTTGGGTCCCTGTCATCATTCATGGATACAACCTCCTATAAATGCATTTCAGCCGTCTGTTCTTTGATTTGCCATTCGCCGAATGTACTTTTCGGTAATCAAAATATCCACGGGTTTATCATAATAGCCGTGGGGCAAATTCCACTGCACACAGCCGGAATAGCAGATACCGACCGTTGTTCCGCCAAAACCGGCAAGGAAACGGTCGTAATAGCCCTTTCCGTATCCAAGACGATAACCCTGCGAGTCAAAACTGAGTCCCGGTACAATGCAGAATCCTTTTGAAAAATCCGTTACCTTCCGGCATTTGGACAGAATCGGTTCCAAAACGCCAAAGTTGCCTCTTTCCAGATCATCAAGAGAAGTAATATAGAAAAATTCCATGTCATATGTATCCGGAATACACCTCGGCACGGCAACCTTTTTATGGTCGGCAAACGCGGTTTTAATCAGCGCAATCGTGTCAACCTCAATGGGTTTGCTGACATAAGTAAACATGGTATCCGCGCCCGCATATTCCCGCAGCGCAAGGAGCCGGCTTTGGATGTTGGAATCCATACCGCTTTTCTGTTCTTCACTCAGCCGCCCGCGGAACTGCCGGTAACGCGCGCGCAGATTCATTTTTATTTCTTTGATGTTTTTTATATACATTGCATCGACTTCCTAAGCGACTTTGATTTTTCGGAACCTAACAACTCCCCGACGATGGCCAGGGCAAACTCCACCGCTACGCCCGCACCCCGCGCCGTAATAATTTTTCCGCTGACGCAGACGGGGTCCATGGAAACGGTTTTTGCATTCAGCTCCGTTTCATAGCCCGGGAAGCAGCACGCGGCATGTTCCTTTAACAGCCCCATGTGCCCCAGAACGGACGGAGCCGCGCAGATCGCCGCAATGTATTTCTTATGGTCCGCGCAATAACGAACCGTTTCGCAAACGACCTTCGACCCTTCCAAATTCGGCGTGCCCGGACCGCCCGGCAGAATGACCATATCCAGACCGTTCAAAGAAACATCCTTCTCTTCCCGATCGGCGGTTACTTCGATTTTATGCGCGCCGGTGATTCTTTTCCCGCCCACGCCGACGGTAACCAGCTCCAAACCGGCGCGGCGTAATACGTCAACGGTTGCCAACGCCTCGATTTCCTCAAACCCATTTGCAAGAAAAAGATAGATCATAACAGAAACCTCCTAAATTAATCAAGCGGAAGTCCAAGATAGGGCATGTCCGTATCCTGTCCGATCTGGCGTATCGTGGAGCCCCCGATTGGTTTGATCATACCGAAATCCGTAACGCTGCCTTTTCGCCCCAGCGTACTGAACGCCGGCAGCCGGAAGATATATTGTTCAGCCGGCATATTATTGAGAATACCGGCAGCCAGATTCCGCATCGTATCCCTGCCTGCCATCAGTTCCAGAATCAGGCAGGAATTCTGCTCCGTTCTGCGGCAAAAAGCATAGGCGGGCCGATTCCCGGACCGGGCACAGATCATCCGGTCACCGTAAACCTTTCCCATCCCCTGCGCAAAAGCGAAGGATGCATCGCTCCATAAAACGCTTCCAGTCCGCCGAAGCAGGGCTTCATTCCGAACCGAATTCAGTTGCTGGTAGGTAAAAAGCACCTTCGAAGGACCGCCCGGATTGGCAAGCGTTCGCATGGTTTCCCGCGATACGGTATAATGGCTGACTTTAAAAAAAGGAGTATAGTCCGCTCTTTGATAGAAGCCGTAAAGCTGCGGCGTTGCCGGCAGTACGGCCGAATACTGATCGCCCCGTTTCGCGCCGACCAGCGCGGCGGCGGCCAGAAGAGCCGCCATATAGCCGCGGCCCCGGTAAGCGGGCAGCGTTGCCGCCGCATAAATATAATGCGCCTGTACCGGCTTCTTACCCGTGGAAATAGAAACAGGGAGCAGATAAACCACAGAAGCGATTCCCCTGGTTGTATGATAAACCAGGCAGTTCTGCGGCCGAAAACGATTATTTAAAAAGAACTTTGCCGGACGCGGCGGTTCCTGAAAGCAGGTTTCCCATATTCGGGCAAGTTCCCCGCGCATCCCCCAATCGGCAAAACAAATCATACCATAACACCCCAGAGATGACAAATGACAAACGGTGACCGAACTTTAAGCACAGGCAGCGCAGTAAGCATCTTTGTCATCTGTCTGAAAAATATTCTTTACCGCATTGCCTCCGTCACCCTTTGCATCACTTCTTCATGAATTTCCTCCACTGCCTTTGGATTTTCCCCCTGCGCACAGCGGATGATTTTCCAGTTTAAACGCTGCGCGGCATAGACCGCGCTTTCATGACAGGCGGCAAGATAAGCCCCGTTGCTCTCATGGATATCCTTTTTGCTCTCATTTCCGTGATAACGGCCGGTCAGGAGCTTTTGGGAGACTTCCAGCGGCATGCTGAGATAAATCGTCAGATCCGGCCGCGGAAGCCCCAGCTTGCCGTATTCGTAATCCTCCAGCCAGTCTATAAAAGAATCCCATTGCTCTTTTGGCAATTTGGAAAGCTGAAAAACAATATTCGAAGTGGTATAGCGGTCGGCGACAATGAAAGCGCCGTTCTGATAATCCTGTTTCCAGAACCGCTGGTAACTGGCGAACCGGTCTACCGCGTAAAAAGAAGAAGCGGCATAAGCGTTGACGTCATCGGGATTCGTTCCAAACTCGCCGTTCAGGTACATCTTAACCAAAGCGGACGAAGGTTCGTCGTAATCCGGAAAGGAAACGCGGCGCGGTTTCACGCCCTGCTCCGAAAGAGCTTTGCAAAGCAGCCCCGTCTGGGTAGCCTTGCCGCTGCCGTCCAGCCCTTCCATTGCGATTAATCTTCCATTCATCAGTTTTCCCCTATTCCATTAAAAAACTCTCGCACCTCTTTGCTTTTTCCGCAGGACATTTTTCCTTCGGGGCAGGCTCCGAGAAGGCACGCCGGACCGCTGTTCTTAAACAGATGCGGAGCCGCGCCGCGCGCCAGACGCAGCATTTCCACGGCAACGCCGCGGATTTCCCACTGGGCGCGGTTGCAGCAGCGGAGAGAAAAGAAATGCTGTAACGAGCGCGCGTTAAAAGTGCAGATCATTTTTGTATCGCATGCATTCGGCAGCACAAAACGCGCATCTTCAATGGATTGTTTCTGTGCGGCGCGGTCGGCCGACTTTTCATCCAATCCGGATGCAAGCAGTTCTTTCTTATGTTTTTCCTTCAGCAGCGCCGTCAGATTCTCATAGTGGCGCTGATCTTCCTCCATAGCGGCAAGAAATTCCGCCTTCGCCTCCGGAATCGCTTCGATTTCGGGAGGAATCACATATTCAAAATGCGATTCGGTTACATAACGCTGGCTTTGCACACTGTAAGAGGCAATGCGGTGGCGTGTAATCTGCGCTAAAAAGGAACGGGAAACGCCCTCGATTCCAAACGTAAAGGAAGCGTGTTCAATCGGGCTTTCATGCCCGATTTCCGAAAGCATGTCAACAAAGGAAGCCGTCTTTTCCTCCGTCAGGCCTTCGGATATCGTATCGATCGAAGCGGGAGAATAGCAGAGCTTTGCCGCCTGCGCAATCGTTTTTTCCGGATTTGGAGTATATGTAATCAAAGTTACCTTTGCCATGAGTCTTTCCCCTTTTTTTACATTTTAGTCGGTAATACTAGTATTATAGCAAACTATCGTATACTGTTCAATATAAAATAAAGGGCTCCAAAGTGCATAAAGAAAAGCCCACCCAAACAAAAGGTGAGCCTCGGATATTTCTGTTTTAAGTATTTGAAATGATAATCCGCTCCACAATATCGGCAACGTCTTCGCAATAATCCAGGGAACTTTCCAGCGTATTATATAAATTCTGCAAACGGATGACATCGATCATTTCCATTTTATTTTTGGGATCGAAAAGATCGCGCATCGCCTCGCTGAAAATCGCGTCACCCTCTTCTTCAAGATGGTTAACGTAAACGGTCTTCTCTTTGATTGTTTTATAATTCTTTTTATACTGCTCAAACTCATTCATTAATTCCTGAAGTCCTTCGCAGCTTTTTACAATCAGGTCCACCATTTTCACCGTAACATCGTTGCCCTTGGTTATATGCATCATATAAATCTGATTGCCGATATCGTCGATGCTGTCGGTGATCGCCTCAATTGCACCAACCATCGCCATCATGTCGGAACGGTCCAGCGGCGTAATAAAGGAATCTGCAATCAGGTTGGAACAAAAGTGGACGTGCCGGTCGCCCTCATGCTCGATTTCTTTGAGCTGGAGGATTTCTTTCTTATCGATTGGTCCTCCCGTAAACGAGGTTTGAAGCACTTTTGCAGCTTTGCACGAAATACCGATGCCCTTTTCAAACAATTCAAAATAGTCCGGCCCTTTAGAAAAAAAATTACTCATAACATTCCCTTACCCTTCAATAATAACAGATTATTTATTCTCTACATATTATATCAAAATATGAGTATAAACAGTTTGGTCATAACGTAACCAAGAATCATGCAGGCCGGGAAAGTGAGCACCCACGCCATCACCATTTCCTTGGCGATACTCCAGTTTACATCGGAAAACCGCCTTGCGGCGCCCGCGCCCATCATAGCCGTTCCTTTTGTGTTTGTTGTGGAAAGCGGTATCCCGGATTTCACCGTCGTAATCAGCATACAGAGGGAAGCGACGATCTCAGCGGAAAAGCCCTGATATTTTTCGAGTTTAACCATGTCGACTCCCATCGTTTTAATAATGCGGTAGCCTCCGATTGACGTTCCGATCGCCATAACAAGCGAACACAGAAGCATAATCCAAACATCGATGTGAACCGTAGAAGGAATCGGCTGATTATGTGCCAGCAAAATAACCAATACAAAGACGCCCATGAACTTCTGGCCGTCCTGCGCACCGTGGCTTGTAGCCATTAAAGCGGCGGAAGCAATTTGACCGATCGAAAAGAAGCGGTTTGCTTTTGCACGTTTTACGCGGCGGAACAGGTAACCGATCA
Organism: Caproiciproducens galactitolivorans; assembly: GCF_026672255.1. Classification (GTDB taxonomy): domain Bacteria; phylum Bacillota; class Clostridia; order Oscillospirales; family Acutalibacteraceae; genus Caproiciproducens; species Caproiciproducens galactitolivorans_A. Next base: position 43,142 of record NZ_JAPOHA010000006.1, read on the forward strand.
GCTTTGTAACCAGGTAAGCTGCGATAAACCCGACAAAGGTTGAGATAAAAATGCCCCACAGCACTTTTTCAAATTCAGCCAGTTTAAAAGCGGAAAGCCCGTTATAAGCAATGCCGGAGCCCATAAGCCCGGCAATCAGCGCATGGCTTTCACTGGTGGGAATGCCGAACCGCCAAGCGGAAACGGACCAGATAACAATGGAAAGCTGCGCGGCGCAAATAGCGATAAGCGGATTCGAGCCGGTGCCGACATCGACCAGGTTTGCGATGGTGCTGGCTACGGCCGAGCCGAAGCACATGATGCCGACCAAATTAAAGATCGTAGCCATTACAACGGCCACCCTCGGAGAAAGAACCCTGGTTGAAACAACCGTTGCAATCGCATTGGGCGCATCCGTCCAACCATTGACAAAAATCGAAGCGCACACAAGTATAAGTGCCACGAAAAGTGCCGGTGACATTTAACAACCTCATTTCGTAGTCATATTTGATTGTCCTTTTCATTAACATAATTATAACAGAATCGTAACAAAATAGAAACAGAAAAAAAATTGTAAAAAGACGAATTAATGAACAAAATAGATTTGCATTTTGTACTTATTGTTCATTTAAAAAGGATTATTAATATATTTTAATGATTAATATTACTATATAAAAATGATTATATAATCATTTAAAAGTTCTTATCCTATTTTCAGTAATATACTTATAATCAGAAAATATTTCTGTAACACAATGAAACACCTACCATAAAATAGTATAGAGAATCAAGAATTCAACAACTGGAATAAAGGAGGATATTCTATGGATGGAAATTGCTCGGAAAACAGCACAAACGTTCAAAACAACGGAACTTTCAATGAAGCTGTATGCATAGACGGGTTACGTGTTTATGATTCATGCAGCGAACTGCACGCATCGGGATGGAAACCGTGAAAAAGCAAAAGAAGAACGGAGCAGTTCCGGATTCGGAGAACTGCTCCGTTCTTCTTGAAACTGTCCGGCTGCGGATCAATCCGAAGCCATACAGTCATTTTTTTGCAGATTACTCATACATTTTTAAAGTGGATAAGAGAAAAGCCGCCGCTTTCGCTTTTATTTCGTGAACCGGGCGAGCCGCCGGAACAGGTATTCATCAAGCTGCCGCTCAACGTCACGATGAAAAGCGCGTTTATACGCCGAACAGAACCGCCGGCAGGTTCGGTTGTTAAAACCGCTCTTGCACTTTTTGCACGGCATGCCGATCATTTCGTTATCCCCCCTTCCCGGACAGCATTGGCCGGTGTTTCGCCCGATTCGGGCATTTGCGCACCGTTCCAGTCAATTGTTGCCTTTATCAGGTAACCGTTTGCTTCACCGCATACCCATTCGGCAGCGCGCCGCAGTTCCTCCCGGTTCCGTTGTGCTTCGGCTGTCGTTCCGGAACGCAGATGAACGGTTACGCTTGGATTTCCCGCGTCACGCATGGTGATCACCTCATTCATAAAATATGATCGCCTGATTTGCCGTATGCTTTTATTCCTTTTCTTTCTCGGGTCCTTTTCCGGCCGGATGATGCAAATGAACTTATAAAGCGGGTGAAAGAATGAATATTGCCATTTATCTGCGCAAGAGCCGCGCGGAAGAATGCAGCGATTCCATTGAGGAAACTCTGAAAAGACATAGGGAAACCCTTTTGGAATTTGCCGAAAAAAACGACCTGAATATTCAGGAGATTTACGAGGAGGTTGTATCCGGAGAATCGTTATACGCACGCCCCCAAATGCTGAAACTGCTGTCCGATGTTGAGGCAGGAAGCTACGACGGCATCCTTTGCATGGATATCGACCGGCTGGGCCGCGGCGCAATGAGCGATCAGGGAATCATTCTGGAAACCTTTAAAAATGCAAACACCAAAATTATTACGCCGAATAAAACCTACGATTTAAATATTGAAACAGACGAAACATTTTCCGAATTCGAAACCTTCATGGCCCGTCAGGAACTGAAAGCCATCAAACGCCGCCTGCAGCGCGGAATCCGGAAATCCATCGAGGACGGGTGTTATATTGCAAACGCGCCTTACGGATACCGTAAAACAACGGTCGATAAACGTCCCACCCTTTCCGTAAACGAAGAGGAGGCGCGTTTTGTCCGGCTGATTTTTGAAATGTATGTGCAGAAAGGCTGGGGATGCCAAAAGATTGCGGATACGATTTATCTGATGGGTGCGAAGCCCCGGCGTTCCGATCGGTTCGGACGAACCTCCATTATGAAAATCATTCATAATCCTGTCTATATCGGGCTGATTGCCTGGAATCGAAAAACGCAGATTCGAAAAGGGGCAAGGGGCAATGCAAAGCAGATCACCATCTGCAACCCAAGGGAAAAATGGACGGTTGTAAACGGCATCCACCCGCCTATTATCAGCCGGGAACTGTTTGAACAGGCCCAGAAAATCTCGGCGGGGCGGAACCGTCCGCCTTCCAATACCGGTGTAATCGAAAATCCCCTTGCCGGCCTTCTATACTGCGCACACTGCGGCGCGTTAATGCAGCGGCAGGTTGTGCGGGGCCGCCCGTATTTGCTTTGCCAGAAGACCGGCTGCATGGCGTCTTCTTCCCTTTTGCTCGTGGAGGAAGCGGTTGTAAACGCATTAGAAGAGATGTTTAAAGAATGGAAAGTGAAACAGGAAAAGTCGCCGCGGGCCTTCGGGGACAACAAGATCATCCAAAAGGCATTTGAATCGGAAATCCGGACAACAGAGTATCAGATCAACCGGCTGCATGATTTATTGGAGCAGGGAATCTATGATGAAAACACCTATCACACACGAATTTCCCTGTTAGAAGAAAGGAGAGAAAAACTGGGAAAAAATAAAAGTGCTCTGTTCCGTGACCCGAAAGAAAGCGGCCGAAAAACAGGCGAATCGGAAATCTCGATTTGGGAGCTGTATAATTCGGCAGCGCCGCAGGGAAAAAACCGGTTAATAAAAGCTTTTGTCGACCGGGTCGTTTACAAGAAAGAAAAAGGAGCCAAACCAGCTCAGTTTTCCCTGGATCTTTATTTAAAGCCGTTATCATCGTTCCTAAATGGTTTCCAAATCTGATATAATCTTCCGATTCATTTCAATATTATCTAAATATACATAAATTTTTGTTCAAATCGCTTTTATTATTTGTTTATATATCCTATTTTTCCACATAACTGAAAAACACAAAAATTACGACTTTTTTCGCTATTGCAATTTTACAGAATATCTCTTAAAATACAAATTGTTGTGTAAATAAAAATTTTTGAAAGGATGTTTTAAAAATGCAGAAGATTAACATTGATACGAATTCCTTAATGGAGAAAGTAAGGGAAATTCAAAAGGACGGCATGGGTCTGGTGGAACTTTGCATCATAGCAGACCAGATCGACGGCAAATATAACAACCCCGCATTTCTTCATTTTGAAGGTGTTTCCGAAAAGGGGGAATACAAAGACTACGAAAGCATCGACGAATTTCCGATCGCACGGCATATGAACGTCAGTATGCCGGCATAGCAGGAGCTTTTTTATCTGGTACATACCCCCCGCACCGGGTACTGATAAATCGTTTTAACAAAGAATATCCAATGGGATTTATATCGAATATACATTTTTAAAGCTTCCATCCCGTTCACCCTTCCGATAAAGACTGCCTTGAAGATTTAAGGGTTTATTTCCCACCGGATAAGAATGAACTGATTGAACATGCGACCAATGTCCGGCTGAGAAGCGCCGAAGTCATTACGGTGTTCCTCGACCTGGAACCGGTACCATTTAACAAGGGTTTTTATTCGGTAGACATGACCTTTTTCTTCGATGTTTGTGTGGACGTATTTTGTCCGCTGGCTACAAGCCCCTCTATTGTTAATGGTGTATCCATATTCAGCAAAAGGGTCATTCTGTATGGCAGCGAGGGCAACGTAAAGATGTTCAGCTCCGACTGTGCAAAGGAAGAGTTAGTCGGGCAGAATTCAATGGGCGGCGATGTGCTTCCCAAAGCAACCTGCCAGGTTGCGGAACCGATCTGCCTTTCCGCCCGCATCTGCGACTGCCAGTCGCACTGCAACGAAGCCTGCTGCCAAATTCCGGACTGCATTTGCAGGCACTTCGGCGGACAGCTTGACTTTGCATCGAATCGTTCCGTCTACGTAACAATCGGTATTTTTACAATTGTTCAAATTGTCAGAAATGTTCAAATGTTGATCCCAGCTTACGACTTCTGCATCCCGGAAAAAGAATGTGTCACTACATCGGACGATCCATGTGATATGTTCCGCCGCATCGAGTTTCCGACCGACGAGTTTTTCCCGCCCAAGGTCAGTGACTGCGGCTGCAACAGTGATCGTACCCACAGATAAAAAGAAGCAAAAGTGCGCAGAGAACAAGTGAAGCCCGTCTGATTGTACAGACGGGCTTCACGGTTTTTTATTCTACGCCCTTTGCAGACGGGCAAAATTCGCCATCAGTTTCTTTGTTCCCACCTTGTCAAAGGCAATTTCCAAAAGGGTGTCGTTTCCCATCGGTGAAGCGGAAAGCACCATGCCTTTGCCGAAGGTCTTATGTGAAACACAGTCCCCCGCTTTAAACTGAGCGACAGGGGGTTCGCTGTGAATTAGGCTGGAAGGCCCGAAGCTGCGCGCGGATTCCATGGTAATCGCCCTCGCCTCAAATGCGGAGGTCGGCAGGCTTGTGCCCGGCTGCGGCTTCTTCCATTCCCTCGAACGGCTGCGTTCCACCAGCTCTTCCGGAATTTCTTCTATAAAACGGGAAGGTTTGTTTCGGGAGGTGCTGCCGAAAATCATGCGGCTCTCGGCATTTACAATATAAAGCTCCTCCTTGGCCCGGGTAATGGCCACATAGGCAAGGCGGCGCTCCTCCTCGATTTCCACCGGATTGTAAATTGCCTGCATTCCGGGGAAAATGCCGTCTTCAAATCCCGGCAGAAATACGACCGGGAACTCCAGACCTTTTGCGGAATGAATCGTCATCATGACGACGCTGTCGGAATGCTCATCGAAATTATCGATGTCGGTGATCAGGGACACTTCTTCCAAAAAGCCCGCCAGCGAAGTCTCCTTGCCGTTCTCTTCCTCATATTTTATCAGGTTGGAAGCAAGTTCGTTGATGTTGTCGATACGGTCCTGCGGGTCGTCGTTTTCAGAGGTGTAAAGGCTTGCGATATAATCGGTTTTATCAAGAATCAGATGATACAGCTCGTTCAGACTGGTATTTTCATCGTTCGACGCGTCGATCAGTTCCTGCATGATTGCGGCAAACTGCAGCAGCTTTGGCGCCGTGCGCTTAAGAGGCTCGTACTGGTCCGCGTGCCGGATAACCTCGAAGACGCTTTCTCCCAAACCGGCCGCGATTTCCGTCGCCTGCGCAACCGTCTTATCCCCGATGGAACGTTTTGGCTGGTTGATAATCCGGCGCAGGCGTATCTCATCATTCGGATTATTGATTACGCTTAAATAAGCGATCATATCCTTGATTTCTTTCCGCTCGTAGAAGCGCTGGCCGCCGATAATCCGATAGGGTATCCCGGATTTTACAAAGATTTTTTCAAGGATATTCGACTGGGAGTTCATCCGGTATAAAATCGCGTAATCGGAATATTTCCGGCCTTCCGCCACACCGGACAAAACTTTTTTCGCTATGAAATCGGCCTCGTCCTGCTCGCTGAAAGCGGTATGTACGCTGATCTGTTCGCCTGTTTTGTTATTCGTCCACAAGGTTTTTCCCTTGCGCTGGGCATTGTTTTCGATTACCGCGTTGGCGGCGTTTAAAATATTCTTTGTGGAACGGTAATTCTGCTCCAAACGAATTACTTTCGTGTTCGGGAAGGTGCTTTCAAAGCTCAGGATATTTTCAATGGTTGCGCCGCGGAATTTGTAGATGCTCTGGTCGTCGTCGCCGACAACGCAAAGGTTCCCGCTTTTTTGCGCCAGCAGCTTCACAAGCATATACTGCGCATGGTTGGTATCCTGATATTCATCGACCATAACATAATGGAATTTATTTTGATAATGATCAAGAACATCCTGATTTTTCTCCAGTAAAAGCACCGCATTGCAGATCAGATCATCAAAATCCATCGCGTCGGCTTCGCGGAGCCTTGTCTGATAAAGCTTGTACGCCTTGGCAATCAGGCACAGCCGATTGTCGCTGCCGGCCTGTTTCATAAACTCTTCCGGTAAAACCATGCTGTCTTTTGCGTGGGATATGGCGGATAATATGGATTTGCAGGAAAGAAGCTTATCGTCGATGTCAAGGGCCTTCTGGCATTCTTTCATCATACGGCGCGAATCGTCCGTATCATAAATGGTGAAATGGCTGGAATAACCCAGCTTTTCGCCGTCCCGGCGAAGCATGCGCGCACAGGTGGAGTGGAACGTTGAAGCCCAGATATCGTTTCCGGCTTCGCCGAGCATGTTGATCAGCCGGTTTTTCAGCTCACCCGCCGCTTTATTCGTAAACGTAATCGCCAGAATCTGCCAGGGGAGGCAGGGGTCCACCGACAGCCGGTCCACTACCTGCTGCGGCAAGGCCGTGTCATGGTCGATATACTCCCTGACGGCACTCAGCTCCTCATCCGATAAGGCGCCGGGAACCGTACGGCTGCCGTATGCATTTCCGTATTTTATGATATTGGCAATACGGTTTACCAGCACCGTTGTTTTCCCGCTTCCGGCGCCGGCTAAAATCAGCAGGGGACCGTTTACACTAAAAACCGCCTCACGCTGTCTGTCGTTCATTTTGTGAAATTCTTTATTCAGAACCTGTCTGCGAAGTTCAAGGATCTGCTCCGAAGTGATGTTGTTCATGTATTCACCTGAAATTCATTCAGGCGGCTTCCCGCCCGTTATTTATGGTTGATGTGTCTTTTTATTGTACAATATTTTCAGCATAATAGCAAATCCAAACCGAAACCATCAAAGAATACCCGCATTTGCATGCGGGTATTCCTGCTGAATTTTATTTTCTTTATCCTAAAATACTGATCAAAACACCCGCGGCTACCGCAGATCCGATGACCCCGGACACATTCGGCCCCATCGCGTGCATTAAAAGGAAGTTTCCGGGATTTTCCTCCTGACCGACCTTTTGGGAAACGCGCGCCGCCATCGGAACGGCCGAAACGCCCGCGGAGCCGATCAACGGATTCACCTTTCCATGGGAAGTCCAGCACATCAGCTTGCCGAAAAGAACGCCTCCGGCTGTGCCAAAGGAGAATGCCAGCAGCCCCAGGATGATGATTTCAATTGTCTGCATCGACAGGAAAACGGAACCGGTCGCCGTAGCGCCAACGGTAACACCAAGGAATATGGTGATAATGTTCATCAGTTCATTCTGCGCCGTATTGGAAATACGTCCCACAACGCCGCTTTCACGGAACAGATTTCCAAGCATCAGCATGCCGACCAGCGGGCAGGCATCCGGCAGAAGAAGCGAAACGATAACCGTTACAATAATCGGGAACAGAATCCGTTCCAGTTTGGAAACCGGACGAAGCTGCTCCATTACGATGCTCCGTTCCTTCTTCGTCGTCAAAGCCTTCATAATCGGCGGCTGAATAATCGGCACCAGCGCCATGTAGGAATATGCCGCAACAGCGATAGGCCCCAGCAGCTCCGGCGCAAGCCTTGAGGTGACAAAAATCGCGGTCGGGCCGTCCGCGCCGCCGATAATGCCGATCGCACCGGCCTGTTTCCCGGTAAAGCCCAGGAATATGGCGCCGATAAAGGTCGTAAAAATACCGAGCTGCGCTGCCGCGCCAAGCAAAAAGCTCTTCGGGTTCGCAATCAGCGGGCCAAAGTCGGTCATCGCGCCGATTCCAAGGAAAATCAGCGGCGGATAGATTCCAAGCTTGACGCCCTGATACAAGTAATAAAACAGCCCGCCCACCTGCGGAATCTGATAATACTGCTGGTTTCCGATCGTTACCATCGCATAATTTGCCGTGGCGCCGCCGTGGGCAGCCTGATAATCGCTGACAAGCTGCATCGTGGTCTGCGGCGCGGCCATAATGGCGGGGTAAAGATTCACAAGCAGCATGCCAAACGCAATGGGCAGCAGCAAAAGAGGCTCAAACTGCTTTTTAATCGCAAGATAAATCAGGATTCCGGATATCGCAATCATAACATAATTGCGCCAATCGTTGCTGACAAAGCCGGAAGCCTTGAAGATGCCCTCAACCGAATTGATAAATTCGTTCCAAATATCCATATCGTAGATCCGCTCCTTCCAATTTCTTCCACTGCTGAGCCGGTGTTAAAATGGACGAGTATTCTCCAATAAACCAGCCATTTTCCACGACGAACGTCCCGGCTGTACGGCACGGCGGATACTTTGTACTTTTCCGGCGGACGTACCGTACATAGCGTACACGGCGGCGGCAATCACCGCGACCGTTTCTTCCGGGATACCGGCTTCAACCGACGGAACCGGAACGAAAGCCTTTTGCGCGGCGGGTGCGGCTTTTGGAATATTCTTCGTTTTCTCATCCGGGTGAATGTTCCTAATAATCGCGCTATATCCTTTAATTAAATACGTAAGGAATATCAGCATAACAAATACGATAACAAGTCCGGTCAGTAAAACGATGATCGAAAGCTGTACTTTTTGATCGAAGTTCAATTTTATTCCTCCATTCCAATAAACATTCCAATAACTGATATTTTTTTATTTATAATTATTATACATTATGGAAAAATTTATTTCAATTCTTTTTGGTACTCTTTTTATTGCATAAGCTTTCGCCGCGAATTATAATGAAATTATATAGATTATTCAGCAGGAGGCTTTTAAAGAATGACAAGTGACGAATTCAGGCGTTCTTTCCGCGTTCCGTTCCATAACAGTCTGGGTTTGGCCGTATACAGCTGCGGGGTTCAGCGCTGCGGCTCCTGCCATTCATGGGGACCCGCCGTACGCGACCACTATCTGATTCACTATGTCGTTTCGGGAAAAGGTATTTTTTCCTGCGGTGGAACCGAATACCATCTGTCCGCGGGCGACGGTTTTCTGGTGGTTCCGTCCAAGGTCGTATATTACGCCGCAGACCGCGAAAACCCGTGGGAATACTGCTGGGTCGGCTTTAACGGAAGCGACGCAAAAAGGCTGATGGGACAAACGGGTCTGCTCGACCGCAGCCCGGTTTTTCATTACGATGACGACGCGCTTTTTGAGGAATTGTTAACGAAAGTCTGCAACGCCTCCGGATCGAAGCCAAGCGATGAAGCGCGCATGGAATCCGGCCTTCTGATTTTTCTGGCCGCGCTGATGGATCAGTTCGGGTCGCCGCCGGAACAGCACCCGGGCGGCTTTGAGTACGTGCAGAAGGCGATTAAATTTATCGAATACAACTATTCCAGCGATATCGGTATTACCGATATCGCTTCCAGCGTCGGCATCAGCCGCAGCCATCTATACCGGCTGTTTATGCAGCATATTTCCATGCCGCCGAACGAATATCTGATGCGCTACCGTATCAACAAGGCGTGCGAACTGCTGGAAAACAGCGGCCTGTCCGTGGGCGAAGTGGCCTATTCGGCGGGTTTTTCCGATCAATTATACTTTTCACGGGTATTTAAAAAATACATGAACACACCTCCCAGCCGTTACGCCGGCTATGAACGGGCGGAGAAAGTAAAGGAGAATTTAAAATGAGCGAAGCTTCCGATCGTATTACAAAATGGGCGGGGCAAATTGAAAAATACAGCGCAGTGGAATGGGACAGACTGCCTGAGATCTATTTATACATGGATCAGGTTCTGACCTATATGAATAAACAGCTTACTGTTTTTGAGCGGAACGAAAACACAAGCCTTCTGACTTCCAGCATGATCAACAATTATGTGAAGGACGGCATTCTTCCCCGCCCCGAGCAAAAAAAGTATTCCCGCGAACATCTGGCGCTTTTGATGGTCATCTGCATGCTGAAGCAGGTTCTTTCCATTCAGGATATTTCCTTCCTCCTGAAAACGCTTCTGGAGGACGCCGGAAAGGACGAAATGTACGCACGGTTCTGTGACGCGCATTCCGCGGCGATAAAGGAAGTCTGCGGACGCGTTGCGCAAACAGCCGAACAGGGCGATACGGAATTGACAAAGCTCGCCATCGAGCTGTCCATTGAAGCAAACGCCCGCCGTACGGCAGCCGAAAGGATTCTGAGCGAGCTTTCGGCCGCGGATGAAAAGGCGAAAAAAGAGCAGGATGACAGAGCAAAGAACGGGAAAAAAGAAAAATAAACCAAAACCGCCGGAAGGCCGTCCTGAAAAGGGCGGTCTTTTCTTTTCGAAAGCGAATTCTCCTTATGAACCATAACGACTGTTCCGCATAATATGAAGAGAAGCAAAAGAAGGAGAGGGATTGCTATGTGTGGAATTGCGGGATTCTGCGATTACAACGACGATCTGAGTGAAGAATCTTATTTCTGGGGCTCTCTTGCAAAACGGATGGGAAACCGTTTAAAGCACCGCGGCCCGGACGACAGCGGGGTCCATGTATCGGCTCACGCGGCGCTTGCCCACACACGGCTTGCCGTTGTTGATATCCCGGGCGGAAAACAGCCGATGACCGCCATTGCCGACGGCTTTCGCTATACCATTGTTTACAACGGGGAACTGTATAACAGCGCGGAACTGCGGGATGAACTGACCGCCCTCGGGCACACCTTTGAAACCAAAAGCGATACGGAAATCCTCCTGAAATGCTACATCCAGTTTGGATTTACCTGCGCGGAAAAACTGAACGGAATCTTTGCCTTTGCGGTTGACGATGAACGGCGCCGCTGCTGCTATTTATGCCGGGACCGTTTCGGAGTAAAGCCGCTGTTTTATACCATAGAAAACGACCGTCTGGTATTTGCCTCGGAAATCAAGGCGCTGTTTGAATATCCGGGTGTCAATCCCGTAATCGACCGGCAGGGCCTCTGCGAAATCTTCGGTCTGGGGCCCGCCAGAACGGAGGGCGTCGGCATATTCCAGAATGTCATGGAAATCAAACCCGGCTGCTGCGCCGTATTTGATAAATTCGGGCTGGAAACGGCTCCTTACTTTGAACTGAAAATCTATGAGCACCCCGACAGCTACGAAGACAGCGTAAAGCAGGTAAAATATCTGGTGGAAGACGCCGTAACAAGGCAGCTTGTTTCCGACGTTCCGCTTTGTACATTTTTATCCGGAGGGCTGGATTCCAGTATTATTACCGCCATTGCCGCCCGAAATTATCAAGCTTCAGGGAAAATTCTTTCTACTTATTCGTTCGATTTTATCGGAAATGAAAAATACTTCAAACCGACCGCGTTCCAGCCGGGCGCAGACCGGCCGTGGGTGGAAAAAATGGCGGAAATCTTCCAGACCGACCACCATTTTTTGGAGTGCAACAACGTTACGCTTGCCGATAAACTTTACGATTCGGTTATTGCGAAGGATTTGCCCGGGATGGCGGACGTGGACTCTTCCCTCCTGTATTTTTGCAGCCTGGTGAAAAAACATCATGTCGTCGGCCTCAGCGGCGAATGTGCGGATGAAATCTTCGGAGGATATCCATGGTTCCATAAAAAAGAAGCGTTCGAGGGGCACTGCTTCCCGTGGTCCCCGGATTTATCGATTCGTACCGGCCTGCTGCTGCCGGAGATCGCGGACGCCCTTCAGATAAACGACTACGTCAATATGCGTTATGAGGAATCCATTGCGGCCGTTCCGAAGCTGGCAGGGGAAAATGCCCGGGAAAGGCGCCGCAGGGAAATTTCTTACCTGAATATTCACTGGTTCATGTCCACGCTTCTGGACCCTGAAGTGCCGATTCCTTATACCAGCCCGATGTGTGCATAGCCGCCCGGCAGGAATTTTTAAAATCTGATTCATGTAACATTTAAGAAAAATCAGCCTGCCATGTGTGCGAACCTCCCCGGCAAGCGGACAGGCAATTCCCGCCCAAAGCCGTGCAAAGATTTATAGAACCGGTTTTCAGCGGACAATCTTTATTCCAGATACCGCCCACATATATTTTACCAATGAGAATTTCGCGAGGTGAAATATATGTCCGACGATTCAAAAAGAATTGAACTGCCAAAGACGTTGCAGGAACGGATGTTAAAATTCTTTTTGAAGGCGCAGCGCAACGCCGTGGAAGCGGATATGGACCGCGAAAAAAATGAGCCGCCGCAAAATCCTGTCAATCAAGATGATGGGAGCAGTGGCTGATGGAAACAGCGATCTATGTCCGCGTATCCACGGAGGAACAGGCGCAGGAGGGTTTCTCCATCCGGGCGCAGGAGCAGAAGCTCAAGGATTATGTAAGGATCAAAGACTGGTCCATCTATAAAATATATGCCGACGAAGGCATCTCCGGAAAAGACATCACCGGACGTCCTGCGGTCAAAGAAATGATAACGGACATAAAAGCCGGGCATGTAAAGAACGTGCTGGTGTTCAAGATCGACCGCCTCACACGCTCCACGGCGGATTTGATTTATCTGGTTGATCTGTTCAATGCCAATGACTGCGAATTCAACTCCCTGATGGAGTCCATTGATACGCAAACGGCATCCGGCAGGATGTTTATCAAAATCATCGGCATCTTTGCGGAGTTTGAGCGCGAAAACATTATCGAGCGAACAAGGGTCGGCGTCGAGCGTAAGGTAAAGGAAGGGTATTCACTCTGCACATCGTCGGCAAGTTTCGGATATGACCGTGTCAAAGGTCAAAAAATACAAACGGTAAATCCCGCCGAAGCTGAAGTCGTGCGGGATATTTTTGACATGTTTGTAGGCAGCGGATTGACGCTCACGGACATTGCGCGGCGGCTGAATCTGCGCGGGATATCCACGAAGCAAGGAAAAACATGGGCGTCCGGAAAAGTCAGGCGTGTCCTCGCCAATTGCAACTATGTGGGCGATGTGCGCCACCACATAAACGATTCCAGGCACAAACACGAATACGACGGCCTGCATAAAGCGATCATTCCACAGGAACTTTTTGATGCCGCGCAGGGCATCCTTGAGGGAAACAAAAAGGTGGGTATCACAAAGCCGCCGAATGACGATAAATATTTTGCCGGATTTTTGGTATGCGCAAAGTGCGGATACAAGTTGAAAACCTATGAATCCCGCAAAAAATTAAAGACGAAAATTCAAATCACAGTCGGATATGTATGCCGTAATCATACGCTCGGAACCTGCACCGTTGGCAGTATGAGCCACAAGAAAGTGGAGGCGGCTTTCGAGGAATATATCTCTGAAATTGCTGATTTTGACGCTGTGGATACACGTTCCCTTGCGGAAGAGGAAAAAATCAAGCATGACAACAGTGAAGCGATCTCATCGCTGGAAACCAAGCTGAAAAATCTGGAAGCGAGGGAGCGTGAAACGCTGGAACGGTATGTCCGCAATGAGATTGACTTTGAGGATTACCGCCAGATGAAAGACCTTGTCGCGTCGGATAAACAGGTTCTGGGCGCTGAACTGGAACGCCTCAAGGCAGCTCAGGATCCTGCGGCCACGAAGCCGCAGGAAATCGCATTGAATTTCAAAAAGAACTGGGATGGGTTATCGAACCCGGAACGCCGCGCTTTCCTGAAACAGTTTGTAGAGAGAATTGTCATTGAAAGCGTGAAGACGAAAGGCGAGTATTTTGGGCAGGTGAAGATTCGGGAAGTGCGGTGGAGAATGTAAGGGGATTTTATTTTTCGTATGATATTAGGCGGTTCAAGTCCTGCGAGGCCGTCCCAAATTTTGTGTAAACCATCATTGAGGTGTAGAATGGAAGCACCAAGATGGAGGTTTTTGAGCTATGGGAAGAAAAGGACGCAGTCCGGAAGAGATCGAGCGTCGGGCCAAAATCCGGGAGCTGCTGCAGTCGAGCAATATCAGCAGTATGGACGACATTCAGAACCTGTTCAAGGAGACCATTGCCGAGTTCATGGAGAACGGCCTTGATGCGGAGCTGGACGAGGAGCTCGGGTACAGCAAATACGACTACCGGAACAAAAATACGGACGACAGCCGAAATGGGCACAGCGGCAAGACCCTGCGCACCAGCTTCGGCAACGTAGACGTGGCCGTGCCCCGGGACAGGGACGGGCAGTTCGAGCCGCAGATTTTGAAGAAAAACCAGACCAGCGTCAGTCAGGACATTGAGGAAAAGATCCTGTCCATGTACGCCAAAGGGATGACCACCGGAGACATTGAGGCCCATATCCGGGATATCTACGGCCTGGAAGTCTCGGACACCACGGTCAGCCGGGTCACGGACAAGATTCTGCCCATTGCGAAGGAATGGCAGCAGCGGCCTCTGGAGAGCGTCTACGCGGTGGTTTTCCTGGACGCTATCCACTACCATGTGCGCAGCGAAGGGCAGATCGTCAAGAAGGCGGTCTACATCGCCATCGGCGTCGATCTGGACGGGCGCAAGGACGTTCTGGGGATGTGGGTCGGCGAAAACGAGAGCGCCAAGTTCTGGGCCACCGTGCTCAACGGGCTGCGGAACCGCGGCGTGGAGGACGTCTTCATCGCCTGCACGGACAACCTTGCCGGCTTTTCCGATGCCATCGGGGCGGTATTCCCTAAAACGGAGATTCAGAACTGCGTGCTCCACCAGATCCGTAATTCCACGAAATACGTCTCCTACAAGGACCTGAAGGAGTTGATGGCCGGCCTGAAAGCGGTCTATGCCGCCGTGGACGAGCCCTCCGCTCTGGAGGCCCTGGATGCTTTCTCCAGCCGCTGGGATAGCAAGTACCCCAAGATTTCCGCCTCCTGGCAGGAAAACTGGCCGAACCTGAGCACCTATTTCAAGTATCCGCAGGAGGTGCGACGGCTGATCTACACCACAAACGTCATCGAAGGCTTCAACCGGCAGCTCCGAAAGGTGACAAAGTCGAAGTCGGTCTTCCCGACGGACGACAGCCTGCTCAAAATGCTGTATCTGGCCATGATGGACATCACGAAAAAATGGACCGGCCGGCGGCAGGACTGGAGCATGATCCACGCTCAACTGGCCATATATTTTGCCGACCGGATGCCGGATTAAACCCGCCGTATCTTGACATGCGGCCAGACTGCCGCTACTATGATGGCAAACGAAGCGGCAACTCTCATGCCGCTTCCCTGCAAATATTCTGCTCCACGTTACACCCGCATTTGACGTTTACACAGAATTCGGGAGACACCCAGTCCTGCCGCCGCGACGGCAGATCACGTCATCTGGCATACAAAAACACTCCGCTTTAGCTATTGATTATAGCTTTTCTTTGCCAGTCTTGATACTTGCGAGTATATCCAAATATCCCGTAATTGCTGAAGCATATACATCATAATCCACTTCATTTAGAAGCTGCCTCGGATCTTTTAACTCAATGATATTGGCCTGATCTCTTTTCTCAACGTCAAATGTTGAGTAGTCCATGGTGACCAGTATGATCTGTGGCAAGGTTTTTATACCAGAAATCATGTTAAGAATTTCAACGCTACTGGCAACACTTGGCTCCTTTGTCCGTGGGGAATCAACGACGAACGGGAATCGAATACTGCCTGCCCCAGTCGCTTCCATAGTTGAAAAAAGCGCAATATACTGAGCCAAAATAATCTTGCTGGAAAGCGTGCCTTGTCCCTTTAATGGCTTCAGCAGTCCTATCTTCCCCTCGTAGTCGTTGTCCCACGCTTCCAAGCGCATTATGTTTGCACGTGTATCGTCAATGTATCTTTGATCAACTTCTTTTTTATTTGGTAAATTTCTAAGGTCTTTATTCAGTTCCCTGTTTTCTGACTTATACGCATCTTGACTGGCCGTTGCCCCGCCGATAGTCTGGTGCATTCGGCTGATTGTGGTTGTCAATCCGCGCTGTTTGACGTAGGTTTCATATTCGTCATGCGCTTGTGAGGTTGTTTGTTCTTCTTTACTAAGTTGGCTCATTAGTTCAACATATCGTTCTTGTTCCCCGGTAAGTGATTTTTCAATGGAGTCAATAATAAACCGAATTTGCTGTAATAGATATTCGGAATTTTCAATATTGTAAATTTTTCTAACTCTTGCATTCAATTCAATTCCAAACTCATAACCGCACTTTGGACATGTTGTGAGTGCCTTTTCTTCTTGCATATCGGCATAATTTACGTGCGCGGTTACGGAATTAAGGTTCTTTTTATGTTGAAGGAGGTCGGATTGCAATTTTTGAATTCGGGTACGGGCTTCTGATAATTCACCAATAATGCGATTAATTCGTTCCTTCGATGGCAACAGCATCTGTTCGAGTTCCTCGACATTTTGTGCAGGGACAAGTTGCTGCACTTCAGGCAAAATTGTTTCTAGCGTTATTTTGGCACGATCAATAACACCTTGCAGGCGCTCAATTTCGGCTTTGTTGGCATCAATTTTTGCCTGAATGTCAACCGAGTGTTTATTGTACACGCCAAGGTGGTAATAAAGTGACTTTATACGGTCAGGTTTTTTGAACTGATCAAGGCTCGCAAAGCTTTCATAGGGTTCTGTACCCCACCCGTGATCCTGATCAATGTAGTATGGTAAATAAGTAAAAACCGGGGGTGCCAGTACATGTTTCTTTGTATTTTTATCTGGCAGATACACTGAGAAGCCAAAAATCTCTTCAAGTTTAGGCGCAAGTTCTTTGAAAACACTTGTGCATTCGGCAATTAAATCTGTGCCATTAAAAATGAGAAAATTATTTTTCTGGCGCACTATACTGTATGGTTTGTCGTTTACCAAAAATTCGAGGCAATATAACTTTGTTTTTTTGTCCCAATGTGGATCATAGTCTATTTCCGCGCCAAGACTGAAGTACAGCGATTTTGCCAGCGACGATTTCCCGACGTGATTTTCGCTGCTGGTGATCACATTCAAGCCCGGTAAGAATGAAACATATTTTGCTTTATGTTTATCGGTATCCACGATGAGGATACTCTTAAAAATAACATTTATCATCGGTTTTCCTCCTTGGCAAGATAGATACACATGGCAAGAATCTCGATATAATAACCATTTCTATAGACGACTATCATACGCTTCTTTTGCCGAAGTAATCCTCTTTTGCATCTGCAAGCGAAGTCCCACAGCGTTTCTCCGTCCGAAATTGAAATGCTAGAAACGACACTTTCGAGAGAATCGAACACATCTATAAAGCTGTCTGTATTCCCATTACTATCCGCAAGAACACTCGTATATGCCAGAGCAGCTTGATCTTTCTTCTCACTGGGTATTTTGCAATGATCTACAAGCCAATAAAACTCCGGAATATTTACCTTCATAGAAGCTCGGATAATACGATCAAACATAGTCCGCGAAAATCCTTTTTTATTAGCGACTTCCTCATATGACGCGTTTTCAGGAAGTCTTTCATACGCTTGCCGCCGGCCCAGAACGTCAAACACAGCTGCCACTATTGTCTTAACAACCTGCACTTTTATTTGTGGAAATCGTCGAACTAGAAAATCCGATGCCTCATCTGATACAATCCTTTGGTGAGCATCGATACTTAATGTTGTTCTCATATGTACCATTTTTGACAGGTCTACATCATCCAGAGCAATGCCTCTGCGCCGTGCAATATCTGTTTTGATCGCTTGAATATGGGTCTGCCCGAAGTCGCCGAATGGTGTTCTATCTGCAGAGAGCAGTTGCCTATCTAGCTTTAATGGACAATTTGTAATCAAGCCCAATTCTTTGACGAATACATCTGGCGTGTCCATGTGACTATATAATTTTTCAAGCCAACCTTCTGTAATAGCGGTGGTTAGTGATATTGAATCGTCTTTAGTTTTCATCTGGTAGAAACTTACCGAATCATGTAGAAGTTGGTCATCGTAAATAGTGATGTCATCCTCGTGATCAAGCACCATTAGATAATCGGATGTGTCATAGAGTTCTATCGCCAAGTGGAAAACTTGGCTTACTTGCATATCAAGCCTGTTGTATGCAAGACTTCCGGATTTTTTGTCCACCAACGCGATTTTCCCCTTTCACTTCTTATCCGATATTTATGTATTACAGTCACGCCGACCATTTTGCGATAATCCCGTCCACATCCGCCACATTGGTCGACATATCCGAAACCCACTCGCCGTAATCGCCAAGTTGATTCACTGCGGCAATCCATTCCTCAAGGGCCTTGCGCTTTTCGGTCACTTGCCGTGTCACTTGTCCCTTCGTTTCAAGAACGAGCATTTTTCCGTTTTTAAGGCGGATGAGAAAATCAGGATAATATTTTCTCACAACGCCGTCAAAGACATAAACAATCTCAAAGCCCAGATGGTCGTTCTTCACCCATGCCGCGACATTCGGATTTTTCTCCAGCTTAAACGCTTCGGTAGACTCCCAGCCGCTATCAAACACACAATGGCTGATATGGGAGTGCTGGGTAATATGGCACGGTTTACTGGTGTACCATGTGGGCATATCTCCGGTGGAGCGCACTTTTTTATTGACGTCAAAGATAGGAACAAGGCTTTCGGTCTGCTCCAACTTAATAAAGCTCCAGAGGTGCTGGACGATCTTGTTCATGTTCATCATCAGTACAATACGCTGGCGAACCGGATCGGTGTTGAAGAGCGGTGGATTTATGACAATTGCACCTGAAGCAAGATATTTTTCTACCAATCGGATCACCTGACCGAGCAAGGCAAACTTCGTCCCCTCGCTCTGCCAGGAGGCTTTCACCAGATCGTAAACCTGACCGGCAGTCTCGAAGATAATTTTTTGCATCCGGAGTTCCCGGTCAAGTTTTTCAAGATCAATATCGGTGCATTTCATAAGATCGGTTTTACCGTCGACTACGGGTGCGAGCTCAGCGCGGATGCGCGTTTCGGACGCTTCCAGCACGAGCGTATCCATTTTATCAATATCCAAATTTAGCGTAGGTTTGAACTTGCGGTCGATGCGGATGATATTGGGAAAGCTGATCTGATAATCAATCCGTTCCGGAAGAGGTTCAATCTGCGTCTTCGGCTTGGGAGGCTTTGGTATACCCGCCTCGTCCGATTCATGCGGCAAAAATGTAAAGGGTATCCCGAAAATGTTCACATACTCCGGCGTGAACATATCGCTTCCCTCTTCAAGATCGTAGGATGTGCGACGCAAACCGCGCCCGACCACCTGTTCGCAGAGAAGCTGGCTGGAGAACGCACGGAGTCCAAGGATATGGGTCACTGTCTTCGCATCCCAGCCCTCGGAAAGCATTCCTACCGATATTACATTCCGAATCTGCTCGCCGCGTTTGCCGCGCTGACCGACGGTATTTACCGTGTCGCGCAGGATGGCCGCGGCTTCTTTTTTACTAAGTTTGCGTTTACCAAAGCCTTCATCGCCATCCTTATTGGACGGAACGTCCTCCACATCAACGCCTTCCGCTTCATCCATCGTTTTGGAGTCGATATGCAGCAGATATTCCGGCTCGCAGAGCTCGTCCACCGGGATGCGATTGTGTTTAAACGCATATTCAATACGCGCTGCCGTTTCTGTTCGATTGGCAACGGTGATCATGACTGGCGGGATGGTCTGACCTGCATTCTGCCACTCTTTATAAGTTTCAAGCCAGTCTTTTCCAAGCAGATAGTACGCCTGCCTAAGTAAGTCTGGCAGGGGTTCCTCCGGTTTGGCGGAACGATTTATGTCTTCGCGTACGGTTTCGTCGGCGTAGATATGATATAGCTTGGAACGAAAAGTCACGGCATCGGGCGTACCGTCGTCGCGCACGACTACGCGAGGGGTTTTGACCAAACCGGATTCGATGCCATCGTTCAGGCCAAAATCACTGACGATCCAGCTGAAGAGGGCTTCTTCATCGTTCTTTTTTCCACTCGGAGCAAATGGCGTGGCAGAAAAATCGTAGCACGTTAAAATGCCGCGAGCCTTATGAATCCGGTCAAGGCCGCTCACCCAGACAGTAGCTTCTTCAGCGGCTTCTTTCGCTTCTTTGCCGCTTACTTTTACTTCCGGGTTTTTGCGCCATGCATGGTGAGCCTCGTCGTTTATGACAAGAATATTCCGGGCGTTTGCCATTTCGCCCAGCACTTCACGCGCATAGGCCTCATCGGATTTTACGCCGCGTTTGTCGACACTTTTTTTCTTTGCAAGGGCCTCCTCGGAATCCCAGGCCAGCGACTGCCAGTTGTTGATGATTACTTTGCCTTCGCGCAGGCGAGGCATCAGACCCACCGGGACAACATTAAATTGCGCATAGTAATTATCGTCTCCGCCCGTCATCAGGACCTGCAAACGGCTCTTGACCGTGAGACCGGGAGCCACGATAAACACATTTTTTGAAAAACGCTTGTCCTGCGGATAGGTTGCTTTATTGCACACCTGCCATGCGATAAGCATCGCCATAACCGTGGTTTTGCCGCCGCCTGTGCAAAGCTTGGTACATATGCGTTGGAACGGGCCGCCGTCTCCGGGAATGGTGATACCCACGCAATCTGCCTCCGGAGCTTCCACCAGCCAGATAATCGTTTCGATTGCGTCCATTTGGCACCAGAAAAACTGGTATGTCCGCGCATCCTTATCGTTCCAATGCTCAAGAAGTTTTTTCGTCACGCCTGTAACGCCGGGATACCCGACGGAACGCCACTGTGCAACACGGGTGCGAATCCTATTCACAAGCGGAAGCTCAACAAATTGCCCTACATCGTTATAGGCATTTGAGCCTTGCCCGGCGATAAAATATCCCGCCGGGCGGCGACCGGGTTCCTTTTCAAACGTCTGCTTGTTCAGGTTATATTTCCAATGGCATTCCGGCTCCCGAAAGGCGGAGTTTATAATAAGTTTGTCGATACCCGCCATACGTCAGCCCCCCACTTTCAGAACCTTCAGGCTCTCAATTCCGCGATCGTCAATGATTTTTACAGCAATCATTGCGCCGCCGTCAATCGAAAACGGAAGAGATTCCGTTCCCGCATATTGCTCGATGAGCTCCTGATCGATTTCGGCCTTCAATGTTTTGGCAAGCTTATTCCATCCGTCTTTTTTGCCGCCCAGTGGGAAAAACACCTGCATTGGTTCAATGCACATGCCGTCGTAATTGGTGTCCAGCATCCACATGGCGATCCGCCCGGAGTTGCCGCTTTCCACGGTGCCTTTTTTCACGTCATAATAGTCAAAGCCGTTCACCTTGACTTTATATTTACCCTTATCCTTGCCTTTTTCGATATGGATCAGTTCCACATCCGGCTGACCGACAAGCCAGAAGCTCTGGTTGCTGGAACGCTTTTTCTTAAGATCTTCCGTCATCAGGTCGGTGTTCATCTGCACTTTCAAGCAGGTGACGCCGCTCCAATTCGTATTATCGATATCTTTCGCCGCCTCGGGGTCAAATTGGAACGCCGCGAAGATGATCAGCTTTGGCGAGGGACGCAGGTCTTCCGCTTCCGTGAGCGCGAGCGACACAACGCGCGAATCCATCGGCTTTGTTTCGTCTGCAAAGCAAATGACAGCGCGGCGCGGAACATCCTCTTTCGTTTCGGCCTCGGCTTGCAGATAAGTGGTGCCGGAAAGCGGCTCCACACGGCTGAATTCAATTTTCGCGCCGCCGCGTCCGAGGATACCGGTCGCGAGAAGTTCATCCCGCCAGTCGCTCTGCTTGGCGGTATCGTCTTCAGTGATTTCAAAAGCATCGTCTAACGGCTTCACCACGGGCGCGGGCAGGGCTTCCACCGTAAACGGCCCGGAAATCCGTATTTTGGACTTATCCACTTCCGGCTGGTCATAAAGCGTTTCCGTCGCGGGCGGCTCGTTATTGGCGATGGATTTCAATGTGATATGCGGCACGGTCTTGTAGACGAAGCCTCCGGCTACGCCCTGCTCTTCGTGAGCCAGCTTGTAATAGTCAAACGTCGCGGTCATCAGCCTTTTTTTAGCGAGCGTAATCGCCACCCGCGAGGTGTCGCAGGTGATCCACCGCCGTCCCCACTGCTCGGCGACATAGGCCGTCGTGCCGCTGCCACAGGTGATGTCGAGGACAAGGTCGCCGGGATCGGTTGTCATGAGGAGACAACGCTTTATTGCTTCAAGAGACGTTTGAACAACATATATTTTGGTTTCTGTAAATCCTGTCATCTTTGTATCATTCCAAATATTTGATATTGGAACAACTGGAAAGTCATCAAGAAAACGCTTGTACATGAGAGAATTTCCAATTGCTTTTAGTCTTCCTTTTTCTGCTAATTTCTCCATTCCTTGAGGATACACAGGCTTCCAATGTGCGTTGCTACTTGGATAATATGTGATACCTTGATAGTCAAATGGTTGCTCTGAGTTTGCTTTTCCTGTGCTTGTGCAATTGTCTGCGGCAAAGACCTTTCCATTGCAAGGAATAGTAGAGGGTGCAAGAATTTCTTCTCGAGTTAATCTTCTATCTTCTCCATTTATATCAAGCCACACATATTGTGTTGCTCCTTCTTTTCCAAGTTCCTTTGCTTTGTAAAGTTGTCGATACTTAATGTCTTTTGTCTTTCCATACCACACAATATAGTCGTTTATTGTGGCTAGGTAGTTTGAAGAAGTCCCAGAAGTCTTTTCGACGCCTATAAGACATATGAAATTATCTTTTCCAAATATTTCATCGCAAATTTCTCGCACATGATGCACATTCTCATCGCTGATCTGCACAAATACGCTTCCATTTTCGGAAAGCAGTTCGCGGGTAAGCAAAAGGCGATTGCGGAGGTAGGTTAGGTAGGAGTGAATGCCAAGTTCCCAAGTGTCACGGAAAGCTTTGATCATTTCCGGCTCTTGTGTGAGATCATCGTCTTTTTTATCTTTCACATCCCGTTTATCCACAAACGGCTGAAAATTGGAACCGTATTTGATGCCGTACGGCGGGTCTATGTATACCATCTGCACCTGCCCGGCCATGCCCTCTTTTTCAAGCAGGGAGTTCATGATGACAAGGCTGTCGCCCGCGATCAGGCGGTTCGTCCAGTCCACGCCGTGTTTATAAAATTCGATGGATTCTCTGCGCCGACGCATGCGCTCTGCAGGAGTTTCGGCTTCAAACATTGACTGTTGCCCGACTAATTGGCCTTTTAATGCCTCACTATATTGATTTTGTACTCTCCCAATAATTTTATGTGGCTTGATAGATTCGTGAATATGGATAGAAGAAGTGGGTACATCGAAAGAAAGCCCTTCCTTCTTGCCCGCCCACTCCAATGTTGGATCGATATGCGGATCAAAAGCGTAGGTTTTCTTCGACTCCGGCGCAGTGTCGTGCTGCGCCATCCCCACTGGCGGGTTGTTTTTGCGTTTTTTGTCCTTATGTTCATATGTTTCGATGTCACGCATTTTGCTGACATCAATTTCCTCTTGTTTCTTACGTCCCCGTGGCATTTTTCTTCCTCCCCGAATACATTATATCTCAGCATAAATAAATCAGAACTGTTATTTGTTTTGTGTGTAAAAGGCCTTTCTTCGCAAATCGCCGGGCTTGGAGGCTCCCGGAGGCAACAGCCATGTTTTTCCCGCCTTTACAGCGCCCTCAATACGCCCCTGCTCGCATAAAATTGCGACGCGCCTTGCTGAAATTCCCCATTCTTTGGCGGCCTGTTTCGTTGTTTTAAATTCCATTATTGTACCTCACGGCGGAAATCATAATACTAAAATTTATTGTATTCTTTTATCTGAATAAAAGCAATCCTGAAATGTAAATTTCTTTGAAGCCATTTCTTTACTTGGACAACATAAGATTTTCCCTGAGTCAGCATAAAATTTATTCTGGTGTATTACTGAGGGGGAATTTTATGCCATACCGATCCATCCTGTCCCTGCCGGACTTACAAACCTATCTTTCCAGCACAGCCGTCGCCGCCTTCGACTTTGAGACCGCGCCGGACGACGCATACCGAAGCGACGACCGCGCCGCGCTGGACGCGCACAAATCGCATATCGCCGGCATCAGCTTCTCAGTGGCGGAGGGCGACGCCGTCTACCTGCCACTGGCGCACCGCGTCGGAGAGAACGCCGCCAAGCAGGACGCCATCTGGGCCTGGCTGAAGCCGGGCTTTTTCATGAACCCCGCCGTTATAAAGATCGCCCACAACCTGGCATTCGAGAGCGCGTTCCTGTACGCCAAAGGCATCGTCGTGCAGGAGCCGTGCTACGATACCATCGCGGCGGCGCAGTTGGTGTATAAAAATGAGAAGGAATTCCGCTCCCTCGGCGACTGCGGGCTGAAAACGCTGGTGCCGGAATACTTCGGCGAGCAGCTGCCGTCCTATACCGAAACGGTCGGCGGCCACCATTTCGACGAGCTCGACCCGCAGGCTGAGCGCACCGTCCGGTATGCCTGCGCGGACTCGGATTACGCCCTGCGGCTGTACCATTTGTTCAACGGTTGGTTCGACCGGTTTCTGCCGAAGCACCGGTTCATCACGGGAAAAATCGAATCGCCCACCGCCGTCTACGTCGGCCTGATGCGGTATAACGGGCTTCCCATCGATCGCCCTCTGATGGAACAGAAAGGCTTGGAAGCCGAAAAGAAGCTGGCGGAGCTGCGCCGGGACATCGCGTTCATCATCGGCGACGTCCCCATCGGCGCGAACGCCAGCACCGCAGCTTTTAAGAAATACCTGTTCGACCGCCTGAAGCTTCCAAAAGTGAAGCAGACGGAAAAGGGACGGGGGGTTACGAAACGCGCCGGTGGCGCGTTTCTCCCAGACCCGCCCGAGCGGGTCGCGCTGGATGACGAAGCCCTGATCCTGCTCAGGGAGTATTGTGAGAAGAACCGCCCGGAACTGGTGCGCCTGTTCGAACTGGTGCAGGAGTACCGACGCTGGGGGAAAATCAAGTCCACCTACATAAACGGATATCTCAAATATGTAAATACGGTCACTGGTCGCATCCACCCCGACCTGCTGCCGCTGGCCACCGAAACGGGGCGCTTCGCCTCGAAGAATCCGAACTGCCAAAACATGCCGCGCGCCGGCGCGGACGATATCGGTGTACGCAATTTTATCGTCGCGCCGGAGGGGAAAATCCTGCTGTCGCTGGATTTCTCGCAGATCGAGCTTCGTGTCGGCGCGTTCTACTGCAAGGACGAAAAGATGCTGGAAACCTACCGGTCCGGCGGGGATATCCACGCCCAGACCACCTCGGTCATTTATAAAATCCCGCTGGAGCAGGCCAAAGACAAAAACGCCCCGCAATACAAGGAGCGGCGTACCATCGCCAAAAGCTGCAACTTCGGCACCTTTTTCGGCCTGTTTCCGAAAGGCCTGCAAAAGACGCTGAAATTCAAGGCCGGGCTGGACGTTTCGCTCGACGAATGCGACCGGATCATCCGCAGCCTGAAATCCGGGTACCCGCGCCTGTCCCGCTGGCAGGAGGAAACGAAACGCCGGGCCGAGTTCCGTAAATACACCGAAACCTGGCTCGGCAGGCGGCGCTCCCTGCCCGGCATCACGTCCGCGAACTGGAACGTGAAATCTTTCGCCCAGCGCGTCGCCTTGAACACACCGATACAGGGCACGGCGGCGGACATTCTCAAACTTGCTCTCGGACGGATTGTCCGGGGCCTGCCCGAGCACCCGTGGCTTTGTCCTTTACTGCAGATTCACGATGAACTGGTCTTTGAACTGCCCGAAAACCAGCTGAAAAAGGCCGTACTTTTCATCAAAACCTGCATGGAAACACAGCCTTTTGAGGCGTTTTCAGTGCCGATTATGGCGGAAGCAGCCGCCGGAAAGCGCTTCGGCGAATTACATGAACTGGAGGGATGCCTGTGAGCGAATATTCCCTGCGCGGCGTCAACATCCCGCCGGAGGAATTCCTGCGCCCGTTTTTCGACCCAAAAGAAAAAGTCTGCCTGCGCGTGTTCAGCGACAAGTCCGACAGCGCGTTTTCCGGTCAGAAGCTGGAAACGGTGCTGGAGGATTTCGACGACCTCGCCGATTCGCTCAAAGCACATAACGATCAGGGGCGCGGCATTTATTTTGTCATCAACTACGGCGGGCATGAGGATTCGGACATCACCCGCGTCAACGCCCAGTTCATGGAATGCGACAATATTCCGCTGGAGGAACAGCTGGAAAAAATACGGGCCTTTCCGCTGGAGCCGTCTCTGATCGTCAAAACCCGGAAGTCGCTCCACTGCTACTGGCTGATGAAGAACGCCAAAGTCGAGCGCTTCCGGTCCATCCAAAAACGGCTCATCGCTTATTTCGGCGCGGACCCGGCTTGCGTGAACGAAAGCCGGGTTTTTCGCCTGCCGGGATACTTTCACTGCAAGGAAGAGCCCGTCCTCGTGGAATGCGTCAAATTCAATCCTGAACTGCGCTATACGCAGCGGCAGCTCGAGGCCGTTCTTCCGGAGCTTCCCGATGAAAGCCCGGCTCAATCCACTCCGTCCCCCGTCAGGGAGCGCGGCACCCAGAAGGGGCTGGTGCTGGTGGGCCGTCGCTGTGCGTTTATCCAGCACTGCAAGCGCAACGCTAAAACCCTGCCGGAGCCGGACTGGTATGCCATGATCTCCAATCTGGCGGTTTTCGAGGGCGGCGAGGCCGTGATCCATAAACTGTCGAAGCCGTACCCGAAGTATGATTTCAAGGTTACGCAGGCGAAGATCGACCATTTTCATAAATCAGGCACGAAACCCATGACCTGCCGGAAAATCGCGGAACACGGCTTCGTCTGTCCAAAAATGGAGAATGCTTCCTGTACCTGCAAATCGCCGGCGGGGCTGGCGTTCCGGCCCATGAAACTGACGGAACTCAAAAGAATCCTCGCCGGCCTGAAGTTGAGCCATGATCCTTCCACCGACCTGCGAACCGCCCAGCGCTTTATCAACGATTACCTGTATAACGCCGACGCGGGCCTCGCCGAAATTTTCCTCAAATACGACGTCCGCCAGCATTTCGGCTTCAAGCTGGATGACATTAAGCCCCTAACCGCGCTGTACCGCGACCTGTACCGCCGGTTCTCCGAAACGCGCGAAGCGCAGCGCGAGAGATCCGGCAAAGAGCTGCCGGACTGGTATGAGCAATCGGCGAAAGGCGGACTGCGCTTTTTACCGGGCATTCTGGCAAACCACCTCGCCGAACGGTTCCACGCGTTTTACACCGCCGAGCAGTATTATTTTTATAACGGCGGCGTCTACACGTCACAGGGCGACAAAGACGCGAAAGCAGCGGTGCGCACCTACTTGATTCCGCGCGACGCCACCATGAATCAGATCAACGACGCCGAAGGCCAGTGGCAGCTGATCATCCGCAAGCCCATTCGGGAGATCAACCCGAACCCGTACATCATCAACACGCAGAACGGCCTGTATAACGTACTCGACGACACCTTCCGCCCGCACGACCCGCAGTATTACTCGACCGTGCAGATCAAGGCGAAATATGATCCGGAGGCCGAATGCCCGCGCTTCATGGCGTTCCTGCGCGGCATCCTCGAGGAACCGGAAATCGAGCTGCTGCGGGAGATCTTCGGGTATTTCCTCGTTCCGATCACGAAGGCGCAAAAGTCCTTCATGCTGGTGGGACTGGCGAACGTGGGGAAATCCACAATTCTGCAGGTGGTACAGGATATCCTGCTGGGCGCGGAGAACGTGTCCAACATCCCGCTGCAGCACCTGTCCGAGCGCTTTCAGCCGGCGGAGCTTTTCGGCAAGCTGGCGAATATCTACGCCGACCTTTCCAACAAAAGCATCGACGACGCCGGCATGTTCAAGGCTGTCACCGGCGAGGACTATATCACCGGAGAGCGCAAGCATAAAGACCCGTTCAGCTTCAAGCCCTACGCCCGCTTCCTCTACTCCTGCAACGACATTCCCCGCAACTACGGCGACCGCAGCGAGGCCTTTTACCGGCGGCTGATCATCATCCGCTTCTCGAAACCGGTGCCGCCGGAGAAGCGGGACTTTCAGCTGAAGGAAAAGCTGGCGGAGGAGCGCGACGGTATCCTGGCGTGGTCGATCGCGGGGCTGAAGCGGCTGATCGCGCAGAACTACCAGTTCGGCGAAACCGAACGCACTCTCGCCGAGCTCAAGCAGTACAAGATCGAAAACAACAGCGTGCTGGCGTATGTGGAGGACTGCTGCACCGTCGCGGCGGGCGCGGCCTGCTTCCGGCAGGAGTTGTACGACAGCTATAAAGACTACTGCGAGGATGGAAACCTGAAAGCGGTCTCCCAACGGCGGTTCAACAGCGAGGTGGCCGGCTTGCCCGGCGTGGCCACTGCCGACGAGCCTGTGACCCGCCGTCGTATCTTTCGCGGTATTAAACTCCTGTAAGAGGATGCAACGGTTCTGCGCGTTGTCACGAGCGGGTTCCGGCTACCGGTTATCGGCATTGGAGCTGGTGGAGCGGGTTTTTCTCACATATTGCGTTACGCGAAGCCAAAAAGAGGTTTAGAGCGATTCCTTAATAATAAGAAAAAAATATATGGGCTTCCGCTCACTTGTTCCTTTCCGCTCATAAGCTGTCCCATATTTTCAACCGGAGGTGCCTTTATGCCACACAAGCCGAAGAAACCCTGCGCCTTCCCCGGCTGCCCGAACCTGACCGACGGCAGGTACTGCGAAGCCCACGCTTCGCAGGCGAACCGCGAGTACAACCGGTACCGCCGCGACCCTGACTCGAACAGGATTTACGGGCGGCGGTGGAAAACCATCCGCGCCCTGTACCTCGCGAAGCATCCGCTTTGCGAACGATGCCTCAAGGCCGGGCGCACCGTCCTCGCCGAGGAAGTTCACCATATCGTTCCCGTCGCCGAAGGCGGCGGCCATGAAGAATCCAACCTGATGGCGCTCTGCAAGTCCTGCCATTCCGCGATCACCATCGCGGCTGAAAACTCCCGCCGCTGACCCCCAGGGGGCGGTCTGATCTCTGTGATTCTCTCTCGCGGACAGCGCGGCAGGCCTCCGTACGCTATACGCGCGAATTCAAAAAAATCAGAAAAGCCCTGAAACGCTGATGTTTCGGGGCTTCTTTCATTTTGAAAAACAGGCCTGACAGGCTGTTTTTTCAAAGAGCCGGCTTTTTTCAAAACGTGTACAGGCTGTTTGCACGGAAAATCCCGGAGCTTTCCGTGAATCTGGCGGAAGCGGACGCGGACGGCGGCACGGCGGCAAAGGACAGGCCGCGACGAAAACGGCCAAACTGCGGCAGAAAGGTTGGAAAAATTGGGCACATTTTGAAAAAACGCCGCATATACATGCAAAGACACTGTCTGTGCGGAAGGAGTGACGGGATGCCCAGCGGAGGAGCGAGAAAAGGCGCGGGCCGCAAGCCGAAGCCGCTGGCCGAGAAACTGGCGGTGGGGAATCCGGGCCGGCGGCCTTTGAAAAAAATCGAGTTCAGCGGCGGAAACACCGGTCGACCGAAGATGCCGGAATACCTCCGGCACATGGAGAAGCCCGCGCTGAATTTTATCTCCATCGAGGAAATTTTTGAAAAAACCCTTGATCACCTTGAGCCGTCCGGGTGCCTGAACCTCATCCCGGTTGAAAATATATGCGACTACGTCATGGCCAAATATTATCTCATCGACGCGCAGTATGCCCTGTCCAAAACGGCCATCGTCGGCTACAACGAGAAGCATGAGCTGACGGTCACCAGCTTCACCGAAGCGATGCTCAAGCTGCAGAAAAACGTCGCGCTGACCTGGGGCGTGATCTGGGATGTGGTGTCCCGCAACAGCGAGCATATCATCAAAAACCCGGAGGAAGACCTGATTGCCGCGATTATGAGCGGGCGCGTCCGTAAGAAGCGCCCAAGGGAGGAGCCTGACGATGGACGCGATGAACATACGGAAAATCCCGGCGGCAAAACTGAATCCGGCGAAGTATAACCCCCGGAAGGATTTGCAGCCCGGCGACCCGGAATACGAAAAGCTGCTGCGCTCCGTGGAGGAATTCGGCTATGTGGAGCCGATCATCTGGAACGAGCGCACCGGGAACATCGTCGGCGGGCACCAGCGTTTTAAGGTGCTCGTCCAGCTGGGCTTTACGGAAATCGACTGCGTGGTGGTCGACCTTGACGGGCAACGCGAAAAGGCTCTCAATGTTGCGCTAAACAAAATCAGCGGCGAATTCGACGCACCGAAGCTGACGGAGCTTCTGCAGGAACTGGAGAAAAGCGGGTTCGCCGTGGAGCTGACGGGCTTCGAGGCACCGGAGCTCGATAAGCTGTACCAGCAGTACAGCCGCCAGACGGGCGGCATCGTCGAAGACGATTTTGACGGCGAGGCCGAGGTGGCGAAAATCACGGAGCCAGTGACGCGGGCCGGCGACGTATGGCTGCTCGGTCGTCATCGGCTCCTGTGTGGAGACAGCACGGATTTGGGCGCGGTCGCGCGGCTGATGGACAGCGCGAAAGCCCGGATGGTTTTCACCGACCCGCCGTGGAACGTGGACTACGGCGGTGATGCGAAACACCCCAGCTGGAAGCCCCGGCAGATTCTCAACGACAAAATGACGGAGGAGCAGTTTTACGCATTCCTGCTCTCGGCGTTCAAGGCGATGGCGAACGCCTGCGAACCGGGCGCGATGGTCTATGTGGTGATGTCGGCGCAGGAATGGGGCACGGTGATGACGGCGATGAAGGAGGCCGGCTTCCACTGGTCGTCCACGATCATCTGGGCGAAAGACACGCTTGTTCTGTCGCGGAAGGATTATCACACGCAATATGAGCCGATCTGGTACGGCTGGCTGGACGGCGAGAAGCGGCTCTGCCCCCTGCAGGACCGCCAGCAGAGCGACCTGTGGCAATTCGACCGCCCGAAAAAGAGCGTGGAGCACCCGACCATGAAGCCGGTCGCGCTGGCGGGGCGGGCCATTGCAAACTCCTCCCGCATCGGGGACGTGGCGCTCGATCTGTTCGGCGGCTCCGGCACCACGATGCTCGCGGCGGAGCAGTCCGACCGCGTCAACTGCTCCATGGAGCTTGACCCGAAATACTGCGACGTGATCGTGAAGCGCTATATCGAGTTCCGCAAAAGCGACGAGGGCGTATTTCTCCTGCGCGGCGGCGAAAAGCTGGCGTACAACGAAATTGAAGAATAAAGTCCATGTATTTCAACTTGATGTTTTCCCCGAAAAGAGTGATTACTATAACTGCGGAAACGCGAAAATCACGATTTTACGGAGGAAACGAAAATGGAAGTCAAATTCAATGTCACAGGCGCGGAGCGCAAAAAACTCGTCGGGGCAATCAGCGAAATCCTCAACACGCCGATGAAATATCTCGGCGCGCCGGGTTTTGCCTACAAAGTCGGCGGATACACGGTGGATAAAAACGGCACGGTCAGCGGCGAGCGCAACGACGCCCTTTTGACCGCCCTCGCCGCGCGAGGCTTTGAAGCCGAGTCGGCAGTCAACGCGCCCAGCGCGGATGAACCCGAGGTCGCTGAAACGTCGGAAGTGCCCGACCGCCTCGCCATTGAGATGCCGATGGACGGTTTCACGCCGGAAAAGCTGGAAAATCTCACGAAGCTGGTAGAGAGTAAGTCCGCGCTCATCAAAACGGCCCTCGGCACGGATGACCTGCCCGTCGAATCGACCGGGGGTACCCTCCGCTTCCCATGGTTCCCCGGCAACCTTGACAGCGGCACGGCGAAGGCCTGCGCGCAGTTTATCGCCGCCCTGTGCAAAACGGCGAAGGAGAAAAAGCGCGTGACCGCGAAGGCGCGGGACGAATTCGAGAATCCGCGCTTCGCCATGCGGGTGTGGCTAATTGGTCTCGGCATGGTGGGCGGCGACTTCAAGCTGGCGCGGAAGCTCCTGCTGAAAAACTTGAGCGGAAACGCCGCGTGGCGGTACGGCGCGCCGGAAAAAAAGGCCGCGAACGGGGCCGCTGACGGCGCGGACGCAGGCACGGAAACCCCGGAGGCGGTACCCGCCCCGGTGGGAGAGGAAGCCCCCGTCGGCAATACGGGCGCGAACTGCACCGGGGAAGCGAGTACCGAGCAATGAATAACTTCCCTTCCAAGGAAACGGTCGAGCGTCTCCGGCGGGAATATCCCGCCGGGACGCGGGTGGAGCTCATTGCAATGTATGACCCTTACAGCAAGCTGAAGCCCGGCGACCGCGCTATGGTTCGCGGCGTGGACGACGCCGGCAACATCCTCTGCAAATGGGACTGCGGCTCCACGCTGAGCCTCATCCCCGGCGTCGACCGGTTCCGGATTGCCGGCGCGTTCACCGAAAAAATACGGGAACAGATACTGGCAGTCCGGGCGACCGGAAAAGCGAATATGTTCGATATTTCCGCTGTCCAGCGCATTGCCTATGAGAACGGCTTTTATGAACTGGTGGACTACCTCGAAACCGACCGCACGGCTTATGCTCGGTTTATCCTGACCGGGGAATAGAGAAAATTTATACTTTCTTAATCTTTCGCAGATACACAACCATAAAAAACAGGCAGACGAGGCTGAAAACGGTAAACACGCCTGCCAGCGGCAGGCCGTTTGCACCCGATTTTACCATGGTTACAAGGGTCAGGCTGATGATATTCACGCTGGTGATCAGGGTAAAAACCAGCATCATGGGCGCAAGAAAATAACCGAGACGTTTTTTCCGGATCAGCAGCACACCCGCAATCACGATCAGCGGCAGGAAAAAGGAATAATCGAGCGCGTGGACAGGGTTTGTCGGCAGCGCGCCGCTGACAACGGAGGCGGGCACTCCGCCCGTGACTGCCGCCGGCAGCGACTGCGAAAGCCACAGGAAATAAAAGGCAGCCGCAATAACCAGCAGGAAAACACCGACCGTTTTCACGGGAACCTTCTGTTCAAACCAGGCCTTAAAATCAAGGCGGAACTGCTTTGCGCCGAAAACAAGCAGCGAATAGACCGACAGGCCGAGGATGATGCAATAGAAATGGAAGAGTTCGTTGAAATGCACGTCAAAGCTGTAGAGGACATAGGAATAAATATTCGTAATCATCGTTCCGGCCCAGATGATTTTGGCAATCCGGCCACCCTTTGCCGAAAGAAATGATGTAATCAGCAGAATGGGCGCGATAAAGAAAACATTTGAGAAATCCTGACCCACGCACTGCGCCAGCCAGTCGGCTGTTTCCCTTTTGTAAAAATCCGGCTTGAGGATACCAATCCCGCTGCAAATCAGGATCAATAGCACAATAGGCAGGGTGAAATATAGAAAATAGTTCTGGCGCTCTGTTCGTTCCCTCATGTGTTTTCCTCCCTGTGATCGATGGCTTCGATATTCACCAGCAATTTTTTCATCACGTTTCTTACGGTTCCCAGCTCCTGTTCGCTGATTCCGGCAAAGAGCTTTTCGTGAAAAGTATCCCGCTGAGCCCTCACCCTTTCCCAGAGCGAGCGGCCTTCCCCGGTCATCTGCAGCCGCGTCGCACGGGTGTCCCGCTCATCCTTCTCAAGCCTAAGCAGCCCCTTGCCGCTCAGCTTAAGCGCGAGCTGCTTGACATTCTGGTGCGAACTGCCCATTGCGCGCGCGGTTTGCTTGATGGTGGGAGGCTCATCGAAAAGCCTGTCAACGACAATGGACAAAAACCACTGCTTTGCGGTTACCCCGAACTTGCTAAACTCCCTCTCGAGGATCGTTTCAAGCCTGTTGGAAGCCACGAACAACGCACCGAAAAAATACTGCGTATCCGTCAAACGATCAAGCCGGCCCATAATACCCCTTCTTATGATCTATATAGGTAATGTGTTACCTATATAGATCATATACACTTTTTTTATTTTGTCAATAGCTATTCCTGCTCGTCTATCAATTTATATTTTTACAGTCTGTCCGGCGTGCTAATGGAAAAAAAGCCGCATAAAACGGAAACAGTCTGCCGGGAGCCCGAAGAGGGTTCCCTTTGTCTATTCGGAGGTGGTGCTATGGATGATTTCAAAAACCTGATGAATTACAAACTGCCCGGTTTTAGTGTGACCAAAGAACGCTGGTGCGGCGAGCCGTTCGAGCTCATCGACTGGCAGGAGCAGATCATCCGCGACCTGTTCGGCGTCGTCCGCAAATTTGACGAGTGCCGCCAGTTCAAAACCGCGTATGTGGAAATTCCGAAAAAGCAAGGAAAATCGGAGCTTGTGTCGGACGTTTGGGCGTATTTCCGGCAGCTTTCGGGCAAAGAATTCTATGCCGCCGCAGCCGTTCAAGCAACCGAGAAAGCATTATTCACTATCGGCTATCGGACGGACATTACAACGGCTAACTTTATCCGTTTTCGCGGCGTGGACTATGATATTACCCGCATTGACACGTTCGAGGGGTACAAGGCGGATTTGACGCTCTATTGCAAGAAAAAGGCGTAGGGTATCCGTAAATTGCGGATACCTACCTTACCATTTTTATATTGGTTTATTATCCTCTACCTTTTTATATTCTAGTATATCTCCCGGTTGACAGTCCAAAGCATCACAAATTCCTTCTAAGGTTGAAAATCGAATAGCCTTTGCCTTTCCATTTTTCAATATAGAAAGATTAGCCAATGTTATACCCACTCTTTCTGAAAGTTCTGTTACACTCATTTTCCTTTTTGCAAGCATTACATCAATATTTATTACAATTGCCATGCCATTCACCTCAGATCGTTAAATCATTTTCAGATTTTATATCAATGGCTTCTTGCAAGAGCTTTTGAAGAATGGCCGCAAAAGTCGCTATTACAATTGGTGTAAAGCCAATAACTAAACCCATTAAAACTAAGCCGGGGGCATCATCCAGCTTTGCAAAACAATATATGATTGGCATAACACCTGCCATATACAAGGCACAAATTGCGAGTGCACAGTATTTTATATTCTTCAATATCTTTACAGAAAGTTCTGAAAAGGCTTTCTTCTTGTCAATATAGCTTAAAAGTTTCAATGTTTGATACAGAGCAATGAAAAAAGGTATAGACGCAGCATATAAACCAATTGGAAAAGTAAAGTTTATAAAAGCGAACCAAGGTGATATTTGCAGTGATGCAGCCGCCGCTATAATTGCTGTTTCTCTTAATATTTCTGGAAATAGGAAAATACTGAATATAAGCACCACAATTCCAATGAATAAAACTACCGCTCTCATAAAAAATGTTGCTTTAGATAACATGAAAACACCTTCCTTAATATTATTGTGAGTTTAATTATAGCATATATTTATTGTTTGTCAATAAATAATTTCTGCAATACGATACATCTTTCATTTAAGCGTGTCAAAAAGTGGTCAAGCACAAGCATAATGCCAAAACGCAATTATACATTACCCGTCTGTTCGCTGTCTATCTCGTTATTTTAGTAGTGGTAGGTTGCTTCCATATGGACACTGCCCTTTCTCAATTATCTTAAAGTAACACTAAGCGGATTTAAGCGACAAATAAGCGATTTTAAGAGCATATGAAAAGCCAAAATTCCTTGATATTACAGGGGTTTCGGCTTTTCATATGCTGTGGGGGAACGCATACGCCCAGATCATCCGGGACGGCGGCGGGCGCGTGCTGGCGCTCTATCCTTTGCTCCCAAACAAGACAGATGTCTGGCGCGGCCCGGACGGGCAGATTTACTACACCTACTGGTGCAATACGGACGAAAGCCGCCCCGACGGGAAAAGCGGCGGCGTTACGCTCTCCAAGGACGACGTTCTGCACATCCCCGGCCTCAGTTTTGACGGGCTGGTCGGCTATTCGCCCATCGTCCTCGCCAAAAATGCCGGTTTAGAGTCTGTCCGGTGTGCTAATAGGAAAAAACGCCGCATAAAATAGAAGCAGTCTGCCGGGAGCCCCAAGAAGGACCCCCGATTTTTTATCCGGAGGCGATGCGGGTGGACGATTTCCGAAGGCTGAAAAACTACAAACCCTCCCGCTTCAAGGCGGCGGAGTCGGTATATAAAGAGCGGTTCGCGGACGCGGCGGTGTATTTCGTCAACAACCTGCGGCACACCAAGGGGCGCTGGTACGGCGATCCGTTCGAACTCATCGACTGGCAGGAGCAGATCATCCGCGACCTGTTCGGCATCGTCCGTAAATATGACGAGTGCCGCCAGTTCAAAACCGCGTATGTGGAGATTCCCAAAAAGCAGGGCAAATCGGAGCTCGCGGCGGCGGTCGCCCTGCTGCTCACCTGCGCCGATCTGGAGCACGGCGGCGAGATCTACGGCTGCGCGTCCGACCGCAGCCAGGCGAGCATCGTGTTCGACGTCGCCGTGGAAATGGTCGACCAGTTCCCGCAGCTCAAACGACTGATGAAGCTGAACCTCGGGCAGAAGCGCCTGACGTTCACGCCGCTCGACAGCTTTTATCAGGTGCTTTCCGCCGACGCGTATACCAAGCACGGCCTCAACGCCCACGGCGTGATCTTCGACGAGCTCCACGCCCAGCCGAACCGGCAGCTGTTCGACGTCATGACGAAAGGCTCCGGCGACGCGCGCGAGCAGCCGCTGCATTTTATCATCACCACCGCCGGCGTCGACCGCAACTCCATCTGCTGGGAGATGCACCAGAAAGCCGAGGACGTCCTGCGCGGCAAGCGGATCGACACGACCTTCTATCCGGTGATCTACTCCGCTGCCGACGAAGAGGACTGGACATCCGAAGAAGTGTGGCGCAGGGTCAACCCGTCCCTGGGCATCACGGTGACGATGGAAACCATGCGTCAGTCTTTTGAAGACGCGAAGCAAAACCCGGTCAACGAGAACATCTTCCGCCAACTGCGGCTCAACCAGTGGGTGAAGCAGTCCGTCCGCTGGATGAACATGGAGAAGTGGGACGCCTGCTCCTTCCGGTTCAACCCGAAATCTCTGGAAAAGCGCATCTGCTATGGGGGCTTGGATTTGTCCAGCACCACGGACATCACCGCGTTCGTGCTGGTGTTCCCGCCCGAGGACGAGGAGGATAAATATATCATCCTGCCGTTTTTCTGGATACCGAAGGAATCACTCGAAACCCGCGTCAAGCGCGACCATGTGCCCTACGACCTGTGGAAAGCACAGGGCTTTCTGCAGACCACCGAGGGCGACGTGATTCATTATTCCTTCGTGGAGCAATTCATTGAAGAACTCGGAAAGAAATACAACATTAAGGAAATCGCTTTTGACCGCTGGGGCGCGTGGGAGCTCACGCAGAATCTGGAGGGCATGGGCTTTACCGTCGTGCCGTTCGGGCAGGGTTTCAAGGATATGTCCCCGGCGACAAAGGAACTGATGCGCCTGACGCTGGAGCGGAAGATCGCTCACGCCGGGAACCCGCCCCTGCGCTGGATGGCGGATAACCTCTGCGTCAGCACCGACGCCGCCGGCAACATCAAGCCCAACAAGCAGAAGGCGACCGAGCGCATCGACGGCGTGGTGGCGCTCATCATGGCGCTTGACCGGGCCATCCGCAACGAGGGCGCGCTGCCCGGCAGCGTATACGATACGCACGGCCTGCTGATCTACGGAGAGGACGGGTGGGTGTGATGGGCTTTTTCTCGCGGAAAAAGAAAGAGAATCCCCAAAACAGCCTTTCCACCTCGAAAAGTTTCTTCTGGGGCGGCTCCACCTCCGGCCCCTTTGTAAACGAAAACACCGCCATGCAGAACGCGGCGGTGTACGCCTGCGTACGGGTAATTTCGGAGGCCATCGCGAGCCTGCCGCTTCATGTGTACCGCTATGAGGATACCGGCACAAAACTGCTGCCGGGGCATTATCTGTATAATCTTTTGCATAACGCGCCGAACCCGGAGATGACCAGCTTCGTGTTCCGGGAGACGCTTATGAGCCACCTGCTCCTGTGGGGGAACGCATATGCCCAGATCATCCGGGACGGCGGCGGGCGGGTGCTGGCGCTGTATCCGCTGCTCCCGAACAAAACGGACGTCTGGCGCGGCCCGGACGGGCAGATTTACTACACCTACTGGCGGAACACGGACGAAAGCCGCCCCGACGGCAAAAACGGCGGCGTTACGCTCTCTAAAGACGACGTCCTGCACATCCCCGGCCTCAGTTTTGACGGGCTGGTCGGCTATTCGCCCATTGCCCTCGCCAAGAATGCCGTGGGCATGGCGATCGCCACTGAGGATTACGGCGCGTCCTTTTTCGCCAACAACGCGAACCCCGGCGGCATTCTGGAGCATCCGGGGACGCTGAAGAATCCCGACCAGATCCGCGCGGCGTGGGAAACGCTCTACAAGGGCGGAAGCCGGTCGCACCGTATCGCCGTGCTGGAGGAGGGGCTTAAGTTTCACGCGATTTCGGTTCCGCCGGAGGAAGCGCAGTTTCTGGAAACGCGCAAATTCCAGCTGAATGAGATCGCCCGCATTTTCCGTATCCCGCCCCACATGGTCGGCGATCTGGAAAAGTCCAGTTTTTCCAACATCGAGCAGCAGTCGATGGAATTCGTGAAATACACGCTCGACCCGTGGGTAGTGCGGTGGGAGCAGGCCATGCACCAGTCGCTGCTGCTTCCATCTGAAAAGACCACGCTGGTCATAAAATTCAACCTCGACGGCCTGCTGCGCGGCGATTACGCGACCCGCATGAACGGGTACGCCATCGGGCGGCAGAACGGCTGGCTGTCGGCGAACGACATCCGGCGGCTGGAAAATATGAACGAGATTCCGCCGGAGGACGGCGGCGATCTGTATCTGGTCAACGGCAACATGGTGAAGCTGGCCGACGCGGGCGCGGCGTATACAAAACAATCCGCAGAAAACAAAGGGGGTTCCGGTTCATGAATGAACAGTCGCGGGCAGACGGCTCACAGAACGCACCAACCCTAAAGCGCGAATTGCCAGCGGCGGCTCGCCGCAAGTTTTGGAATTTCGTAAGCAACGACGGCGAGGAGCGCACGCTCTATCTGGAAGGCGCGATCGCCGATGAGACGTGGTGGGGCGACGAGGTCACGCCGAAGCTGTTCAAGGACGATCTGCTCTCCGGCTCCGGCGACATTACCGTCTGGATCAATTCCCCCGGCGGCGACGTGTTCGCGGCGGCGCAGATTTACAATATGCTCAAGGAGTATTCCGGGAAAGTGACCGTAAAAATCGACGGCATCGCGGCGTCGGCGGCCTCGGTCGTCGCCATGTCGGGCGATCAGGTGCTCATGTCGCCGGTTTCCTGCATAATGATACACAACCCCGCCACCATCGCCATCGGGGACGGCGGCGAAATGCTCCGGGCCAAGGCGATGCTCGACGAGGTCAAGGAATCCATCATCAACGCCTATGAAGCCAAGTCCGGGCAGACGCGCGCCGTGATCTCCCACATGATGAACGACGAAACGTGGATGAACGCCAAGAAAGCGGTGGAGCTCCGCTTCGCGGACGGCATCCTGTTTTCGGAGAGCGCGCCGCAGGACGCGGCGGGCGGCCTGATCTTTTCCCGTATGTCGGTTACGGCGTCGCTATTGCGTAAAATCCCGACGGAGAAGCCCGGTATTCCCGCCGACCAGTTGGAACGGCGGCTCAAATTAATCAAACGCTGACTGGAGGAAAAGTATGAGCACAATTTTAGAACTGCGCGAGAAACGCGCCAAGGCATGGGACGCCGCCAAGGCCTTTCTCGACAGCAAGCGCGGCGCAGACGGCATGGTTTCGGCGGAGAACGCCACCGTCTATGACAAAATGGAGGCCGACGTGATCGCGCTGGGCAGGGAGGTCGAGCGTCTGGAACGGCAGGAAGCCCTTGACCGGGAGCTGTCCGCCCCCACCAGCCAGCCGCTGGCGGCGAACCCCGGCGGCGCGGCGGCTTCATCCGGCAGAGCGTCCGCCGCGTATAAACAGAACTTCTGGAATGCCCTGTGCGGAAAAAAATTTGTGAAAGACTCTCTCAGCATCGGCACGGACGCGAACGGCGGTTATCTGGTGCCGGACGAATTTGAGCGCACCCTCATCGAAGCACTGGAAGAACAGAACATTTTCCGACAGTTCGCCCGGATTATACAGACAGCAAGCGGAGACCACATCATTCCGGTGGTGGCGACCAAAGGCACCGCCAGCTGGGTGGAGGAGGAAGGCGAAATTCCCGCCAGCGATAACACGTTCGCCCAGATCACGCTCGGCGCGTATAAGCTGGCCACGCTGATCAAGGTCAGTCAGGAGCTGCTCCAAGACTCCGTGTTTCCGCTCGAGAGCTACATTGCGAACGAATTCGCCCGGCGTATCGGGGCCAAAGAGGAAGAAGCTTTCTTCGTGGGCGACGGCGTAAAAAAGCCCACCAGCATCTTCGCCGCGACAGGCGGCGCGCAGGTGGGCAAAACGACCGCTTCCGCGACCGCCGTCACACTGGACGAAATTCTCGATCTGTATTACAGCCTGCGGTCGCCCTACCGCACAAAGGCGGTGTTCATCACGAACGACACGACCGTGAAAGCCATCCGGAAGCTGAAAGACGAAAACGGGCAGTACCTCTGGCAGCCGGCAATCACCGCATCCGCGCCGGACACGATTCTGGGCCGACCGATTTATACATCCGCCTACGTCCCGGCCATCGCGGCGGGCGCGAAAACCGTGGCGTTCGGGGATTTCAGCTATTACTGGATTGCCGACCGGCAGGGCCGCACGTTCCAGCGGCTGAACGAACTGTATGCCGCCACCGGGCAGGTGGGATTTATCGCCACACAGCGCGTGGACGGCAAGCTGATACTGCCGGAGGCGGTACAGGTATTGCAGCAGGCGGCGACGTGATATGTCGGATCTGCTTGACCGGGTCAAGAAGAATCTGATTCTGGAGCACGATCAGGACGATGCTCTGCTGGAAAGCTTCATCGCCGCCGCGACGTCCTATGCCGAGAAATACCAGCATGTGGCGGACGGATTCTACGCCAGCAATCCCATGCCGGCGACCACGGAGCAGGCGGTCGTCATGCTGGCGAGCCATTTCTACGAAAGCCGGGACGGCTCCACCGGGGGCTTCTTCGCCGACAATGTCCCGGCGGCGGCACAGGTCTGGGACACGGTCAACACACTGCTGCGCCTTGACCGCGAATGGAAGGTGTGACCGTGAGCTTCGGCAAAATGAACGCTTTTATAGACATCATCCGGACTGACCAG
Organism: Caproiciproducens galactitolivorans; assembly: GCF_026672255.1. Classification (GTDB taxonomy): domain Bacteria; phylum Bacillota; class Clostridia; order Oscillospirales; family Acutalibacteraceae; genus Caproiciproducens; species Caproiciproducens galactitolivorans_A. Next base: position 84,099 of record NZ_JAPOHA010000006.1, read on the forward strand.
ACCAAAGACGCCGACGGCTTCGTCATCTCCACCGACACAGTGCTGGCAAGCGTGCGCGCCTACCGGGAAGATCGCCACGGGAACGAACTATGGGCAAACCGGGCGGCGTGGTCGGAGGCGACCAGCCTGTTCCGTTTCCGCAAAATCCCCGGCGTGGAAATCCGCCCGTCACTTTTCATCACCTGCTCCGGCGAACGCTTCCGCATTCTCAGCGCGGAGGATGTGCGCGGGCGAGGCATGTATATCGAGGTTCTGGCGGAACGGCTGGAGCCGAGCAAGTATTGAGGTGGTTCGACGTGGCAAAGGTTAATTTTAAGATGCCGGACGATTTTCTGCGGAAAGTCTCCGCTCTCGGCGAGAAAACCGACGAGATCATTCCCCGCGTGCTGGAAGCGGGAGGCGAGGTCGCCCTTGAGAAGGTGCGGGATAATCTTCGGGAGGCCGTCGGGCGGGATACCAAGTTCCCCTCGCGTTCCACCGGGGAACTTGAAGCGGCGCTGGGCCTTTCCCCGGCGAAGATGGATAAGAACGGCAATTTTAACGTCAAGGTTGGTTTTTCAGAGCCGCGTTCAGATGGAGAGAGCAACGCAAAAATCGCCAACATCCTCGAATACGGGAAGCACGGCCAGCCGCCGAAACCGTTTCTCCAGCCCGCTAAAACGCAGGCACGCAAGCCAGGCATAGAGGCGATGAAACAAAAACTGGAGGAGGAAATCGGCGGCCTATGAATATTCTCGGGGAGCTGACCGCTCTGATGGCTGGACTGGGGCTGGCGGTGGAAACCGGCGTTTTCTCCGGCGAAGCTCCCGCCGAATACACCGTCATTACGCCGCTGACCGACTCGTTTGAGCTGTTCGGCGACAACCTGCCGGAATTTGAAACGCAGGAGGCGCGGCTGTCCGTCTATTCCAAAAGCAACTACCTGGATGTCAAAAACCGCATCGTCCGCGCGCTTCTGGACGCGGGGTTCACCGTCACCGACCACCGGTATATCGCGCACGAGGACGATACCGGCTACCACCATTACGCCATCGATGTGGCGAAACCGTATGCATGGGAGGAATGAGGATGGCCACTATCGGCATGGATAAACTCTACTACGCGAAAATCACCGAAGCCGAAAACGGCGAGGAAACCTACGCAACGCCGGTTCAGCTGGCGAAAGCGATCAAGGCCGATCTGACGATCGACCTGGCGGAAGCGACACTCTACGCCGACGACGGCACGGCTTATGTCGTCAAGGAGTTCAAGTCCGGCACGCTCTCCCTGGGCGTGGACGATATCGGCGTGACCGCCGCGCAGGATTTGACCGGGGCCATCGTAGACGACAACGGCGTGCTGGTTTCCACCAGCGAAAACGAAGGCTCTGCTGTGGCTGTTGGTTTCCGGGCGCTCAAACCGAACGGGAAATACCGCTATTTCTGGTTGTACCGCGTCAAATTCGGCATTCCCGACACCAATCTGGAAACCAAGGGCGATTCCATCACGTTCCAGACGCCCACCATCGAGGGCACCGTGATGCGCCGGAACAAGCCGGACGGCAAGGGAAAGCACCCGTGGAAGGCCGAGGCGACCGAAGGCGACGCCGGTGTGTCGGATACCACCATTTCCGGCTGGTACACGCAGGTTTATGAACCGGTTTATGAAACCACTCCGCCATCCGGCGGATGAAAAGGGGGATGACGTATGGAGAATGAACGCGGCGCGGTGATCGGCATCGGCGGCGAGGAATACGAGCTGATCCTCACCACAAAAGCGACCAAGGCCATCGCGGGCCGCTACGGCGGCCTAGAGAACCTGGGCGAGAAGCTGATGCGCTCCGAGAATTTCGAGCTGGCGCTGGATGAGATCGTCTGGCTCCTGACTCTACTGGCGAACCAGTCCGTCCTGATTTACAACCTCAAGCACAAAGACGCACCGAAGGAACTGCTGACCGAGGAGGAAGTGGAGCTGCTCACCTCGCCCCTGCAGCTGGCGTCATACAAAAACGCCATCACCGAAGCCATGTTCAAGGGCACCGCCCGGAACGTGGTCAGCGAAGGCGCAGAAAATGCGTTAAAAAACCCGCAAGCCGGGTAAGCGACGAAGAGCTTTTTACCCGGCTGTATTATTACGGAACCGTCCAGATGCGCATGGAGCCGGAGCAGTTCTGGCTCACGCCCATCGGGCTTTTTCTGGATTTATGGGCCTGCCATAAGCAGTTCCTGGGGATTGAGAAGCCGTATCGGGAAAATTCAATAGATGAAATAATACCAAATGGACTCTAACTATTTTCGGAAAGCATTTCGTAAAATACATTTTCTGAAATGATTTCGATATCCCTTCCAGAAGCCTTATATTTTTCGGCCTTCTTTTGTTTGGAGCTCTTGCCGTCTTTAATACTTGAACAATAATCGTTATTACCGAGGACTAAGTAATTTGTATCTTTCGTTACTCCATCTCCACATTTCCCGCCCATATTCACCACTAATTGCATGGCATCCTTACGAACCATTCTTTGTAATGCGCCCGTAAATACAAATATCTTTCCAAATATCGCATTGGTTTCGTCAAATTCAGAAGTGGTCGCTGTAATGTCTGAAGCTCTGACCCCGGTTTTGTGCAGAGGATAAAGAGATTCGAAAAGGATTCCAGAATTTTTTGCATAGCGTTTCATGTAGTCATAGCATTGATTTGTTTTAATTACATCGGATAGTGCTCTATGCTCAACACTCCCTTTAATGCCAAAACGTTCCGCTAGGTCTGACAATCGATGATGGCGTTCCTTTACGAACAGGCGGCGGCTTAACCGCATTGTATCAACAAAATCATTCTTAAAATACATCGAGGGTTTCAAACAGCCACAGGCATCATAAAGAAAATTTATATCAAAGTTTGCATTATGGGCAACGATTACGCTATCCCCGATAAAGGATAAAAATTGAGGCAAAACATTCTTTACACCAGGAGCGTCTTTAAGCATCTCGTTTGTTATTCCAGTTAGATCAGTAATAAAGTCATCAATTTCATAACCGGGATTTACAAGGCTTTGAAACTGATCAACAATGTTCTTATTTTCAACCTTGATAGCGGCCATTTCAATAATATCGTCATAATCAGGGTCAAGTCCAGTGGTTTCCAAATCAAGTACAACATAATCGTCTAACTCTTTTAATAAGCTTTTCCCTTTGAATTCACGCTGAGCGATACTCTTTTCGTTATTTCCAAATCCAAAACTTATGCGTATATCCACAGAAAATCACCATCCTTAAATCCTTTTTTTCATTATATATCGAAAGCTCGGCTTTTTCAATTTCCTTTGATTGGAGGTGACCGCACATCGCTGACGATTTCGGCCTGCGGATCGGCGTTGAAGGCGAAAAAGCTTTCAAGGACGCGCTCCGCGACATCAACCAGAGTTTCAAAGTCCTCGGTTCGGAGATGACGCTCGTCACCAGCCAGTTTGATAAAAACGACAAGTCGGTAGATGCCGTCACCGCCCGGAACGCTGTCCTGAATAAGGAAATCGACGCGCAGAAGGACAAAATCACCACTCTGAAAGCCGCGCTGGACAACGCCGCCTCCTCCTTCGGCGAGAATGACCGCCGCACCCAGAACTGGCAGGTTCAGCTCAACAAGGCGCAGGCGGAGCTCAACGGCATGGAGCGCGAGCTGTCCGGGAACGAAAAAGCCCTCGCAGCGACGGGCGGCGAGTTTCAGAATGGGGCGAAGGACGCCGACAAATTCGGCGACGAGGTGCAGGACAGCGGCAAACAGGCGCACGACGCGGGCGGCAAATTCGAGAAGCTGGGCGGCGTCCTCAAAGGCGTGAGCGCGGCGATGGGCACGGCTTTCGTGGCGGTCGGCGCGGCGGCCGTCGGGGCGGCGAAATCGCTGACCGACATGACTGTGGGCGCTTCGGAGTATGCCGACAACGTCCTGACGATGTCCTCGGTCACGGGCATGAGCGCCGACAGCCTGCAGGCTTACCAATACGCCGCCGAGCTGGTGGATACGTCGCTCGAAACACTCACCGGCTCTATGGCGAAAAACGTGCGCTCTATGTCATCGGCGCAGGCGGGCACCGGCAAAATGGCTGACGCATACAAGGCGCTCGGCGTTTCGGTAACTGATTCCAACGGAAATCTGCGCGATTCCGAAACGGTCTATTGGGAAGCGATCGACGCGCTGGGCAACGTTTCGAACGAAACCGAGCGGGACGCCCTTGCCATGCAGCTTTTCGGCAAATCGGCGCAGGAGCTCAACCCCCTCATCGAGCAGGGCTCGGCGGGCATCGCCGCGCTGACCGACGAGGCCGAACGCATGGGCGTGGTCATGAGCACGGAATCGCTGGAGGCTCTCGGCAAATTCGACGACAGCGTCCAGCGGCTCAAATCCGGCGGCGCGGCGGCAAAAAACGTCCTCGGCATGGTGCTTCTGCCTCAGCTGCAGGTGCTTGCCGACAGCGGCGTCTCCCTGCTCGGGACTTTCACCAGCGGGCTGGTTGAGGCGAACGGCGACTGGACGAAAATCAGCGCGGTCATCGGGACCACAGTGGGCAGCCTTGTTTCCACGCTGATGGCGCAGCTGCCGCAGATCATCCAGCTCGCGCTGAGCATCGTGTCTAGCATCGGCGGCGCGATCCTCGAGAACCTTCCCCTCCTGGTGGGCGCGGCGTCGCAGATCGTCATGACTCTGCTTCAGGGGCTGATCAGCGCGCTTCCGCAAATCACGCAGGGCGCTTTGCAGCTGATTTTGGTGCTGGTCAACGGGATCGTCGCAAACCTGCCGCAGCTGGTGAGTGCCGCGCTGACGATGGTGATTACGCTGGCAGCGGGTATCGGCGACGCGCTCCCGGAGCTCATCCCCGCGGTCATCGACGCGGTCCTCACGATCGTAAACACGCTTCTGGACAACATGGATCAGGTGCTCGCCGCCGCGTTCCAGATCATTGAGGGGTTGGCGAGGGGCCTGATCGGCGCATTGCCGCGCCTGATCGACCGGCTCCCGCAGATCATCGACTCCATCGTGAATTATATCGTCAACAACCTGCCCTTCATCATCGAAACGGGCGTCAGGATCATCGTCGCGCTGGCAGCCGGCCTGATCCGGGCGATCCCGACGCTGGTGGCGAAGCTGCCGCAGATCATTTCCGTGATGGTGAGCGGGTTCGGCAGGCTGCTCGGCGCGTTCACGAACATCGGGAGCAATCTTGTCTCCGGCATCTGGCAGGGCATCGCCGGGATGAGAAACTGGATTTATGCCAAGGTGAAGGATTTCTTCGGCGGGATCGTGGAGAGCGTGGAAGGCCTGCTCGGCATCCGCTCGCCGTCCACCGTGTTCGCCGGGATCGGCGGGAATATGGCGCAGGGCATCGGGCAGGGGTTCAGCAAGGCGATGGACGGCATTTCCGCCGATATGCGGGCCGCAATCCCGACGAGCTTCAACCTATCGTCCGCCGTCAATCAAAACGGCGCATCGAACGGTTCCACCGGCACTTCTCCTGCGGGCGGCGGCTTTACGCTGCACATCGAAACTTTCGTCAACAACTCGGAAAAGGACATCCAGCGCCTTGCCTACGAATTCGAGTTCTATCGGCAGCAGGCAGCGGCGGCAAGGGGGAACGCGTGATGCTGAGTTTCGAATTCGGCGGGAAAGACAGCTTTCGGGATTTCGGCGTCTATGTGGAAAAGCGCCCCAACATTCCGTCGCCGGAGCGCCGGGTAACCTACATCGACGTGCCGGGGATGGACTCGAGTCTCCGCCGCGACGAGGGCACCTACGGGGATATCACGCTCTCCGTGGAATGCTCGCTTCTCGGCGACCCCGTTTCCAAAATCAGCGCCATAAAGGGCTGGCTTCTGGGCGCGGGCGAAGCCGATCTCATTTTCAGCCACATTCCGGGCCGGAAATACCTCGCGCAGGTGGTCAACAGCATCGACTTCGAGATCGTGCTGAAGGTCACCTCTCATTTCATCATCGTGTTCAGCTGCCGGCCGTTCCAGTACGCGACGGACAATACTCCCGTCACGGTCAGCGAAAGCGCGACGCTCACCAATCCCGGAACGGTGAAGTCTTTTCCCATGATAAAGGTAACCGGCTCCGGCGCGGGAGCTCTGACCGTGAATGAAAACAGCGTGTCTTTCAGCAACATTGACGAGAGTATCATCCTAAACTCTGAAATACAGGAAACGTATCAGAACGCCGGCGTGGAACTCATCAGCAAAAACTCCATCATGACAGGCGAATATCCGGCGCTCCTGCCGGGAGAAAATACAATTTCTTTTTCCGGCGGGATCACATCCCTTGAAATCACTCCGAATTGGCGGTGGCTGTAATGATTCTGGTCTACGATTCCAATGCGCGGGAATTCGATAACAACGGGCTGGGGACAGTCGCTCCCATCTCGTGCGTCGTTTCGGAAGAAATCAACGGTGCGTTCGAGCTGGAACTGACGCATCCGGTCGACTCGTTCGGCAAATGGAAACGCCTGCAGAAAAACAACATCGTCCGGGCAAACACCCACCGGGGCGCGCAGGCGTTCCGCATCTACCGGGTGGTGAAGGACGCGGTCGACGGCACTATCAGGGTGAACGCCCGCCACATCTTCTACGACCTGCTGGCGAATTTCGTGGAGGACGTCAGGCCGACCGGAAAAATCGGCGCGGAGGCCGGGCAGCAAATTCTGGACGGCTGCCAGTACCCGACGCCGTTTACTTTTTCGAGTAATATCATGCATACTTCCACCGCGTACTTCATTCGGCAGTCGCCGGTGCAGGCTTTCCTCGGCGACACCGATCAGGCGTTCATCTCCCGGTGGGGCGGCGAGATCGTCCGGGACAACTACAATATTGCGGTCAACACACGGCTCGGCGCGAACAACGGCGTGCGGATCGCCTACGGGAAAAACATGGCGGGGCTGGAATTTCAGGAGGACGCTTCCGGCGTGGCGACGCGGATTCTGCCGACGGCGCTGACCGAAGACAATCAGGTTCTCCTGCTCCCGGAAAAGTATATCGACAGCCCGCGTATTTCCGATTACCCGTTTCCGGTCATCACAGCAATGGACACTGGATACCAGGTGGGCAAGGAAGTTGACGGCGCGGTCCCATACCCTACGGTTGAATCCTGTTACGACGCCATGCGGCAGTTTGTAACCGACCGGTACCTCGCCGGGGCCGACATTCCGACGCTCTCCCTATCCGTGGATTTCGTGGACTGGAAAGACATTTCCGGGTATGAAAAATATAAATCCCTGCTGACGGTGAACCTCGGCGACGACGTGACGGTCGACTACGCGCCGTTCGGCGTCAGCGTGAAGCTCCGGGTGTGCGCGGTTTCCTACGACTGCCTGACCGACCGGTTCGAAACGCTGACCATCGGAGAAAAGCGCATTTCCGTCGTCAATTCCATCAACTCCGCCTCCCGGCAGATCAGCGAGGTGAAGCAGGAGATCACGGTTACAAACCAGACGGTATCTGCCGTCACAGGCAGCGTGGAGGACATCAACAGCGACGACAAGCTGACCCCGGGCGAAAAGAGCGCCGCCCTGCGGGAATGGAGCGCCTTCGCCAATGAAAAAGAGACTCTCGCTGCGCAGGCGGCGGCGCTCGGCATTTCAGCCGAGCTTTCCGATTACAACGATGCGTTTCAGCTTCTGTCGAACTATCTGAACGGCGGCGCGCTCTATACGTCCGGCGTTCCGCTCTGGCTGGACGATGAACACCGGGATATTACCACCGATATCAGCGGCGAACAGTACCGGCAGAAATTTGCGGAGTATTACGCCGCCCGGAACACGCTGGTGCGGGCGATCACCGCAAAGCTCAAGGCGCTGGCCGACACCGCGCAGAACGGCGTCGATTCCAACGCCGGGGAAATCACGACGATCAATTCGACGCTCACCACCATCCAGACCGACGTCGGCGGCCTGCGGACCACCGTTTCCAGCATCGACAACCAGATTTCCAATACCGAGGACGGCATCGCGCTCCGGCTCTCCAACGCGGAATCGACCATCGAACAGCACGATTCCTCGATTCAAACAAAAGTCGAAAGCAGCACGTTCGACGGGTATGTCACGGACAACGATTCCAAACTGGAGGACGTAGAAACACAGATCACCGTCATGCGGCAGGCGGTGGACGGACTGTCTCTTTCGGTCAGCCGGACCGGCTACCGGAACCTGCTGAAAAACTCGGCGGGCCGGAACGGGCTGACGTTCTGGGACACAGCCGGCACGGTCGCCACCGTTTCCAATACGGACACCTCGAACAACACGGTCAGCAATTCGGCTTTTCTCATGGCTGCGGGCAGCGCCATCTCGCAGGAGTTCTCTTTGAAATTCAACGCGGCGCACACGGTGTCTCTGCTCTTCCGGTCCTCCGGTTCCGGCGGAGAAGTGAAAGTGAGCATCGAGCAGAACAGCGCCGAAGCCGTCCTATACGACAACACCGACACCGGCACGGACTGGACGTTCGTCACGTTCCAGTTCAATTCCCTCGATACGGTCTGCACCTTAAAAATTACCGCATCCGTCGAAATCCTTGCGTCCGACCTGATCGTTTCCGAAGGCACGAACGTCGCGCCGTGGGTGCAGTCCGACGAGGAGCTTTATACGACGAATTTCATCGCGGATGGCACGGGCCTGACGATCGGGAGCAATACGACCGACATGAAGGCGCACATCTCCACCTCGGCGTTTGAGATTTACCGTGGGGACGATCTCCGCATCAACGTCGCGCCGGACGGCACGCGGCTGCAGAAAACCATCATCGAGGACGATCTCACCGTCGGCAGCGTCAAAGAAATCGTGCGGGCCGGGGCCGGCGTCGATTTCGTGGTACTATGAGGGGGGATGTTTGAATGGCTGAAATCATCAGCGCCCTGAAAAACGGCTCGCAGGTCAAGGTGGTCTATTCCTACATGCAGAACATCTCCGCGAACACGTCGTCGATCACCGCTTCGCTGTATGTCCACCGCGACAGCTACGGCCCGTCTTACGACGATTCCTGCCTTGCCTATATCAACATCAACGGCTCGAGGGCCATGACGTATACTTCCGGCTTTACGGTCGGGTCAAGCTGGGTTCACATCGGCAGCACGGTAACCGTGACCGTTCCGCACAATTCCGACGGTACCAAGATCGTCAACATCGTCGGGTATTTCCATTCGAGCGTCACCTCGAAGCTGGAAAACCTCAGCGTTTCCCGGAACATCACGCTGACAACGATCCCGAGGGCAAGCCGGATCACGGCTTCCTCGAGCTCGTTCAACATCGGCGGCTCCATTACGATCTACACGAACCGGAAAAGCGCTTCGTTCACGCACGCGGTCAACCTGTATTTCGGGAGCTATGCCGCAACACTCAGCTACGACATCACCGACAGCTACGTCTGGGACACGTCCGGGTGGGCTTCGGCAATGTACCAGCAGATCCCAAACACGAATGTGGGGACCGGAACGCTTCGCCTGTATACCTACGATACGGATGGCAACGTGGTCGGGTACACGGAGCTTTCCATCACGGCCCGCGTCGTGAACAGCAACCCGTCGTTCACCGGCTTTTCCTATGAGGACGTGGACAGCAACACGGTCGCGCTGACCGGCGACGCTTCGCAGATCGTCCGGACAAAATCGAACCTCCGGATCACCGTAACCGGCGCGGCGGCGCAGAATTACGCGGCGGTCTCAGGCTACCGGGTGCAGTACGGTTCCAAGACGGTGACGAGCAGTTCCAATGTGATCAGCTTCGGAACCGTATCCGCAGACGACAGCCTGACCGTGACCGTCGTCGACAGCCGGGGCAACACGGTTCAGCAGAGCGCCGCGCTCACGACGATCCCCTATTCCCCGCCGGCGATTTCTTCCGTATCGCTCTCCCGTGTGAACGACATCGAAGCCGGAACCATCCTGACCTGCGCCGGAACCTACGCGGCCTACATGTTGACAAAGAACCAGTATTCCCTGAAATTCCGGTACAAGGCGACTTCGTCGAGCTCGTGGAGCGATTATGTCCCGATCTCTCCCGCCTTGGACGGCGGTTCCTTTTCGTTCGATGAAAACATCGGGGATTTCGATATCGACTCGTCGTTCAACTTTGAGATTGTTGCGTCCGATTACTATATCTCCACCACGCTGCCGGCCCTGCTGCCCACGGCAAAGCCGGTTTTTTCGATCCGCGACGGGCAGGTGGGCGTCAACAAAATTCCGGAGAACGGGGCGCTGGATGTGGGCGGAGACGTCTATATCAGCGGCTCCAAGGCTTACAGCGACGCCTACCATCCGAGCGCCGACGCCGTGGGCGGCCTGCGCCTTCTGCGGGGCGCTGTCTCCGGCACGACGGCCACGCAGACGGCGTACGGCTCGATTTACTACTCCCCGGAAATCAATATCAGTTTCGGAGCGACCCTGCCCGAGGTTCCGTATGTCCTGACCTCACTCAACACCAACGGGTTCGGCTACTGCAACATCAAAAGCATCAGCGCGACGGGGTTCAGCGTGATCATCACGAATGAAGTTTCCTCGTCGGATTTAAGGTGGGGAATCCACTGGGTCGCAATTTATGAATCGTAACGGCGAAAAATTCTCATCCGGCGATTCTTTCGCATTCACTTGATGTTCCTGCCTTTCAGAGTTATACTATCATGACAGGATTTTACGGTTTGCCTGGTTCTATCAATCCGGACACCGGGACTTCGGGCAATCCTCGTACGGACAATCTGTAAAAATTTTACTTACTTAGCAAATTTTTCCTTTATGGGACCGGAAGGACCGGGCAAGCATGGCAAGCGGGCTGGAAGTCCGCGTTCCCTACGCCGATCACCGAATCGTCCAGTACGTTTTCAATACGCCATGGGAATATAAAAACCATGACGGCGTCGTCAAAGGTTTGCTGCGTGACGCAGCAAAGGATTGGCTGCCTGAAGATGTTTTGGCACGCAAAAAAAGCCCGTACCCCAAAACCCATAATCCCGCTTATGAGCTGATCGTCAAGCAAAGGCTGGCCGCCGTACTTTCAGACAGCGACGAACCGATCCATCAGCTGATTGATAAAGCCGCCGCCGCGCAGCTTCTGGGCGAAAAATCTGATTACGGAAAACCCTGGTTCGGCCAATTGATGGCCGGTCCGCAGCTAATGGCTTACTTACTTCAAATCAATTTTTGGCTGAAAAAGTATGAAATTGTAATTAAATTGTAATGAAACTGTAATGATTGGAAAACACCGATAATTTCCATATAATAACAATAAAAAAGGCGTATTTGCGCGATGCAATGCGCTTTTTTTAATTTTTAACTTTTTTTTCGTTCGAATTGGGGTTAATTGACAAAAAGAAAAACGCTTACTATAATGTTGAAAGCGAATGGGATTTTCTTGAAGAAATTCCCAAATATATCCAAAAGGAGACTTTGCTATTGGTTAATATTCTTTCTTATTTAGAAAACAGCGCAAAGGCATTTCCTCAGAAAATTGCTTTTGCAGACGACGAAACCGAAATCACATTCAGCGGTCTGAAAAACGCCGCAATGGCGATTGCTTCCCGCATTCTGGAATTGACAAACAGCGAAAGAAACGTACCCGTTGTCGTTCTCCTGAAAAAGAGCGTAAACTGTATCACCGCTTTTATGGGAATCACCTATGCCGCTGATTTTTATACACCGCTGGACAGTACTTCCCCGCAGGCGCGGCTTCTGAAAATCAAGGATACGCTCCGGCCGCGTTTGATCATTACCACAAAAGAACTGCTGCCCGCCGCGCAATCCCTCGGGTTTTGCGAGGAGCAGATTATTCTGATTGAGGACGCGGTAAGCCACAGCATCGACAGCGGGAAAATCGAAGCGGCACTTTCCGGAAAAATCGACACCGACCCGCTGTATATTTTATTTACCTCCGGCTCGACGGGAACACCCAAGGGGGTCACCATCTGCCACCGCTCCGTAATCGATTATATCGAATGGGTCTGCAATACTTTTCATTTTGATGAAAACACCCGGTTTGGGAATCAGGCTCCTTTTTACTTTGACAACTCGATATTGGATATCTATTCCACACTAAAAACCGGCGCAACCACGTATATTATCCCGGAAAAGCTGTTTATTTTCCCCGTTAAACTGATCGAATACCTGAATGAGAAAAAAATCAACACCATCTTCTGGGTACCGTCCGCGCTTATCTACGCGGCAAATTCCAAAATTCTATCGAAACAGATTCCGCAGTACTTGACAAAAATTTTATTCTGCGGCGAAGTGATGCCCAACAAGCAGCTGAACATCTGGCGCCGGGCGCTGCCGGACGCGCTGTATGCAAACCTGTACGGGCCGACGGAAATCACCGATGTCTGCGCGTATTACATGGTTGACCGTGAAATGTCCGACGACGAACCTCTGCCGATCGGTTTTCCCTGCGCCAATACGGATATTATCGTACTGAACGAAAAGAACGAAGCGGTAAAAGGTTCGGAGATCGGTGAGCTGTGCGTCCGGGGAACATCGCTTTCCCTTGGATATTACAACAATCCGGAAAAAACAAGGGACGCTTTCGTGCAGAACCCGCTGAACCCGTATTATCCGGAACTGATTTACCGCACGGGCGATTTGGTGAAATATAACGAGCGCCATGAACTGATTTACCTTTGCCGGCGCGATTTTCAGATTAAGCATATGGGGCACCGGATTGAAATCGGAGAAATCGAAACAGCGGCGCTCTCTCTGCCGAACATGGAAAACGGATGTATCGTCTACGACGAACAGGCAAATAAAATTGTTCTGTTCTACCAGTCCGAAACACTGGATGACGCGGCGGTGCTCGTGGGAATGAGGGACTTGCTTCCGAAATACATGCTTCCGAACCGGCTTATAAAGCTTGACCGCATGCCAATGAACGCAAACGGAAAGATTGACCGGGTGACATTAAAGGAATCTCTAAAAAAATAAATGAAAGAAATGCAGGTTGAAATATATGGAAGAAATTATTAAAATACTGAAGCAGTTCCGGCCGGACATTGACTTTGAAAATCAAAAGAACCTGATCGGGGACGGCCTTCTGGATTCACTCGATATCGTCAGCATTGTATCCGAGTTCGATTCGGAGTTCGATATCGAGATTCCCGTAGAGGAAATCACCCCTGAAAACTTTAATTCGGTACAAGCCATGAAAGAACTGATTGAACGCCTGAAAGACGAGGCATGATGGTTTATGACATTTAACTCGCTGAACTTTTTTCTGTTTTTCCCGGCCGCCGCCATGCTTTATTTTCTGGTGCCCCAAAAATACCAGTGGGTGTTTCTGCTGATCTCCAGTTATTTCTTTTATTTGTTTGCCAACATGAAATTCGGCTTCTTTTTAATCAGCACCACGGCGACAACCTTTTTTGCCGCGAAAGCGTTAGGCGCTGTTTCGGATTACCAGAAAATCACCCTTTTGCAGAATAAGGGCGTTTTTTCAAAGGAGCAGGCAAAAGAATGCAAAGCGATCTGTAAAAGCAGAAAGAAACGGATTGTCGCTGCCGTTGTCATCTTAAACTTCGGCATACTGGCATTTTTAAAATACTTTAATTTCCTGTCGGCCAACTTTAATTTTTTTGCAAAATCCATCCACAGTTCAGCCGGCCTCCCTGTGCTGAAGCTGATTCTTCCTCTTGGAATTTCCTTCTATACCTTTCAGGCAATGGGCTATCTGATCGACGTTTACCGCGGGAAATATCCTCCGGAGCAAAACCCTGCGAAGCTGGCTCTGTTCCTTTCGTTTTTCCCCCAGATTATGGAGGGGCCGATCGGGCGATACGACGACCTTGCCCATCAGCTTTACGAACCGCACGAATTTGATTATGACAACGCGAAATACGGCTTACAGCTCATGCTCTGGGGCTATTTTAAAAAAGTTGTCATAGCGGATCGGGCGGGAATTCTGGTAAATACCGTTTACAGCAGCTATCAAAGCTACAGCGGTTTTCAGCTAGCGATTACGGCCGTTGTTTACGCTATTCAGATCTACGCCGATTTTTCCGGCTATATCGATATTGCAACCGGCGCGGCGCAGTTTATGGGAATCCGTCTTGCACAGAACTTCAACCGGCCGTACTTTTCAAAAACCGTCTCCGAATTCTGGCGCAGATGGCATATCACGCTTGGAACATGGTTTAAGGATTATTTATTTTATCCGCTCTCGCTGTCCAAAGCGGGACTGAACCTCGGCAAATTCGGCAGAAAGCATTTTCACGCGGACTTTGCGAAAAATCTGCCGGCCATCTTTGGCCTTTCGATTGTGTGGCTTACGACGGGACTATGGCATGGAGCCGACTGGCACTATATTGTGTACGGCGTTTATTACGGCCTTTTGATTATTCTGAGTATGCTGTGCAAACCGGTATTTGAAAAAATCAATAACCGACTGAACGTTCATCCCGAGCAGTTCGGATGGAAGCTGTTCCGGGTTGCCCGGACATTCTTCCTGGTATGCCTCGGGTTCATCCTCTTCCGTGCGGATAATCTGCCGACAGCTTTCGGCGTCATGCGTTCTATTTTCTTGATGAGCCGCCCGGCAGTGGGAACTTCTCTTCTGAACGGGGATTTTACAAAGACCGATCTGCTCTTCTTCGTCTTAAGCACCGGTATTCTGCTGGCAGTAAGCCTGCTGCAAAGGAAAATGAATCTGCGCGAAACGCTTGCGCAGAAGAGCACCGCCGTGAGGTGGGCTGTTTACTGTACCGCGGCCCTCTCGGTTGTTTTCCTCGGCGTTTTATCCAGCAACGACCCCACACAGTTCATCTATTTCCAGTTTTAAGATACGGAGAACTCTATGAAAAAATTTATTTGTAAAAGTATATTGTTTTGTTTTCTGATGGTGGCTCTGATAGGCTGCACGGCCGCTTTTATTACCTTCGGCCTGCCGATACAGTTCCATAATACCTATCAGCATGCGTTAAGCGTGCAGTACGATTCCCTGCGGAGGATGCGTTCCCCCAAGGTGGTCATTATGGGGGACTCCGCCGTTCCGTTCAGCCTGAACGCGTCTTTAATGGAAAAGAAAATCGGAATGCCGGTTCAGACGCTTGGCATCCATTCCGGGACGGGTCTCGAGTATATCTTAAATCTTTCAAAAGCCAATATTCAAAAAGGGGACATTATGGTTGTGGAACTGGAGCCTTCCACGGAGGATTCCTTTTCCCCCGGCATCGTTCTGACAGCCTGTGAAAACAATTTTTCCATGTACCGTTATTTTTCTTCCAGCGACTGGAGAAAGGTGGCTCTGTATTATCCTTCTTATTTGATAAAAAAGCTGAAATACTGCATGAATATCCGGGACGGGCAGACGCCCGCCTACAACGGCAATTCCTTTGACCGCAACGGGAATTATGATTATTACCGCGGAAGCTGTACGCTTCCCCGTCATTTGAGCCTGAATAAGGCAAACGAGAAAACCACATTCAACAGGAAAGAGTACAGCGGCCAATTTCTTTCCTTCCTGAACGATTACAACCGTTATTGCAGGGAAAGAGGCGCTACCTTCCTGATTTCCTTTCCGCCGTATCTGAACGAATCGCTTCAATCCTCCGCGCATGACATTGACGATTTACAGCGCAGTCTTTCCCAGCAGCTTGACGCGCCGATCATAACAAAGATTGCCGACCGGAAATATCCCCGCAGGTACATCTATAACAATATCGCCCACTGCAACTCGGCGGGAGCGGATGCCGCTACAAAACAGCTTGCGCGTGAAATTACGATTTATCTGCGCAAGCACAATCAGGAGAGAAAGCCGTTCCGTCAAAACGCAGCACCGGCGAATGGCAGGAAACCCCTTGGAAACGGTTGGCAGATAACCTTTCCGGTCTGAAACAGAGAGAATAAATCGGCGGCAGGAATCACCTGCCGCCGATCTTTATGATCAGGATTTATTTTTAATCATCCTGTTTAATTCTTCCATAAACGTATTGATATCTTTAAACTGGCGGTAAACCGAAGCAAAACGGACATACGCCACTTCGTCTATATCCTTTAGTTTCTCCATTGCATATTTCCCGATCAAGCTGGAAGGGACCTCGCGATCCAGCGAATTCTGAAGCATATTTTCAATTT
Source organism: Caproiciproducens galactitolivorans (assembly GCF_026672255.1). Taxonomy (GTDB): domain Bacteria; phylum Bacillota; class Clostridia; order Oscillospirales; family Acutalibacteraceae; genus Caproiciproducens; species Caproiciproducens galactitolivorans_A. The sequence continues at coordinate 100,155 of NZ_JAPOHA010000006.1, forward strand.
CATCGACAATCCGCTCCAGCATATCGATTGAAACCGGTCTTTTTTCGCATGCGCGCAGCAACCCGTTTAAAAGCTTGTTACGGTCAAAGGTTTCTCTCGATTTATCCTTTTTAATCACCACAATGGGTACCGTTTCAATAACTTCATAGGTGGTAAAGCGTTTCGAGCATTTTAAGCACTCTCTGCGTCGCCGGATTCTTTCGCCTTCATCGGTCGGACGCGAATCGATTACCTTTGACTCCTCATGGCCGCAAAAAGGGCACCGCATCGTAGGATCACCTCAACAATTCATATTTTGTGTAATTATAACATATTTTATAATTCATTTTCAAGCATTTAATAACAATTATTAGTAAATCAGCGATTCTACTACTTTTTTTGCGGAGGTAAGTTCTTCTACATCCTTAAAATCGCGCCGGTAAACTTCGACAATCAAATCTCCCGCGTAATGATAATCCAGCATCATTCGTGTCAGCGCATCAAAATCCATGATTCCCTTTCCGGGCAGCAGGCAGTCATTTCCCGGCTTATTGTCATTGATATGAACATGAACCAGCCTTTCACCCATTGCGGCGCACATTTCAAAGGGGTCTTCCCCTCCCCGCACAGCCTGTTTAATATCGAGAACAAACGCGCACTCGTCTCTGAGATATTCCCGCATTCTTGTAATAAATTTCGGGTCGTCGCTTCGGAAAAGATTCACATTTTCCTGCGCCACCGTTACGCCGAAGGATTCTCCCAGTTCAAATAACCGGGCATAGTGCTCAAAATATTCATTTTCACTGATCCGGCTGCGCTTATCGTTGCGCTGACCGTGAAGGACCAGAATTTTCGCGCCCAAAAGGTTTGCCGCCTGAAAATACTGCTTATAAAATTCAAGGCCGTCGTTAAAGCGGCGCTCGTAGTCGGAAAACAACAGAAAACTTTCAAAACCGGAGGTGAATGGATGAATGGATTTCACGCAACTGCCGCTCTCTTCCGTCATCTGTTTTAGCTCCCGGAGATAACCCGGCTTTAATTCACTGCTTGTATTGATAAACACCTCAAAAAGGTGGAAATCGATTCCGATCAGCGTTGAGAGTGCCTGTTCCAAATTCATAGGATAAAGGCAAGCTGTTGAAATACCGGAACGCATAAAAAAATCACCTCAAATGAAATTATATCCTGCTAAAAAGGAAATGTCCAGTTTAATCGCGGAAGGACTGGAAACGATAATTGCAGGCAGAGCGCCAATACAGCTCATGGAGAGGATGTTATGCAAAGAAAAAATTTAGATGAAAACGCTTCTCTGCTCAATCACATTTACAAAACGACGCAGTTACGGCTGGATGCAGCGCAAATGATCCTTCCTCAGGTTTGGAACGAACCGCCGCTTCGCCGCCAGGTGGAACGCCAGAAGTCGGATTATCTTACCCTTGCCGAGAAAACAAAGCAAATGCTGCGTGAAAACGGAAGAATGCCCGATTCGGAAAAATTTCTGAAAAAAGCAGTTCTTCGGAGTTCTATCCGGATGAACACGCTTGCAAATAAAAAACCGACGCACATGGCGAAAGTGATGATTTCCAGCACTGCGGCGGGAATTTCGGAGATGACAAAAAGCCTGAACCGCCTTGACGGTGCCGAAATTTCAACGAAAAAGCTTGCGGAAGATTATATTTTGAACGAGCAGAAAAACATTGATGCGTTAAAGAAGCCCACCTGGTACGCTTGATTTCACCGCGTCATTTCATTATAATATGTGAGCGGGGCCTGTACGCTCCGCACTTTACATATAGAGGGGTAAATTTTCATGGGTTTGCTGAGCGCAAGCAATTTAAATAAATCTTTTGGCACGGATGTGATTTTCAGCGGCGTTTCTTTTGAGGTGCAGGAAAACGACCGGATCGGACTCGTAGGCGTGAACGGCTCGGGCAAGACCACCCTGCTGAAGCTTCTGACCGGGGAACTCCAGCCGGACGCGGGCGATATTTTTAAAGCGAACGCAACGGTGCTCGGCTACATGGAGCAGCACGTCTGCCGCGATCTTGACCGCAGCGCCTATAACGAAGTATTAACCGTTTTTTCGGATTTACTGCGGCTGGAAAAGGAACTGGAGGAAATCAACCTCCGCCTTCAGGCAAAGCCGAAGGATCTTGACCGGCTGGTGGAAAAACAGGCGCTCCTGAACGACCGTTTTGTTGCCATGGGCGGCCTTACCTGCCGCGGCAGGGCGCGTTCGGCTTTATTGGGGCTGGGATTTGACGACGAACAGATGGCAATGCCGATCGGCGTGTTAAGCGGCGGGCAGAAAGCGAAGCTGCAGCTCGCAAAAATGCTTTTGTGCGGCGCGAACCTTTTGCTTTTGGACGAGCCTACCAACCATCTGGACATTCCGTCCGTGGAATGGCTGGAAGACTTTCTGCGCTCCTATTCCGGCGCCTATCTTGTTATTTCCCATGACCGTTATTTTCTGGATAAAATCACCAACCGCACGTTTGAAATGGAAAATCAAAGGCTTACCGTCTATAAAGGGAATTACAGCACTTATCTTTCACAGAAAGAGGAAAATGACCTGGCGGCACAGCGAAAATACGACAATACGCAGAAAGAAATCAAGCGGATCGAGGGAATCGTTACTCAGCAGCGCCAGTGGAACCGGGAAAAGAATATTAAAACCGCGGAAAACAAATTAAAGATGATCGACCGGCTGGAAAAGACGCTGGAAAAACCCGATGAAAAACCGGACAGCATCCATTTTGATTTCGGCATCAGCCAGCGCGGCGGAAACGACGTTCTGTCGGCGGAAAACCTTGCGTTAAGCTTCGACGGCAAAAAGCTGTTCGAAAACGTAAATCTGGAAATTCACCGCGGGGAGAGGGTGTTTCTGATCGGGCCGAACGGCTGCGGAAAAACTTCCCTGCTAAAAACGATTTTAGGAATTTATACGCCGGATGCGGGGGAATTCCGCTTCGGCGCGGGAATCGACGCAGGCTATTACGATCAGATTCAGGCAGGCCTCCACCCGGAAAAAACCGTTATCGACGAAATCTGGGATTCCTACCCCCGCATGACGCAGACGGAAATCCGAAACGCGCTCGCCGTATTTTTATTTAAGGGCGACGATGTATTTAAATCGGTCTCGGCGTTAAGCGGCGGCGAGCGGGCCCGGGTGCTGCTGCTCCGGCTGATGCTCTCCCGCGACAATTTCCTGCTGCTCGACGAACCGACAAACCATCTAGACATCGGGTCCTGCGAAGCGCTGGAAGCCGCGCTGCAAAGCTATGAGGGCACGCTGTTTATTGTGTCGCATGACCGGTATCTCATTAATAAAATCGCGGACCGGGTCTATCATCTGGACGAAAACGGGACGCAGGAATTTATCGGCAATTACGACCAGTACATAGCGGCAAGCCGCGAAAAGACAGCAGAGGAAGCGGAAAACACCGTTGTTAAGCCGAACGAATACAAGCTGCAAAAGGAACGGAACGCGGCGATCCGGAAAGAAAAGGCGGAAATGCGGCGCCACGAAGCGCAGATTGACGAAATCGAGACGGAGATCGGCGAACTGGAGCAGGAGCTGTTAAAGCCGGAAGTGGCGAGCGATTATCAGGCCGCTATGGAAATTACGGAAAAAATCAGCGCGTTAACCCGGAAGAACGATGAATTGTATCAGCAATGGAGCATTCTCGCCCAAAAGTATGAAGAATAAAAAAGAGCCCGGCTTCCGCCGGGCTTGTCTCAAGCGATTCAGTTTTGTTTTACGGGTTTAAATTGATCAAGCTGGGCAATAAAATCTTTTCCTTCATCGCTCGGAACCTCAATGGTTACCGGCTGTGAAAGGTCCATGCTGAAAACGCCCATTATGGATTTGGCGTCGATCTTGTATTTATCTGTAGTCAGGTTTATCGGAAAGGTATAGCTGTTTGTCAATGTAACAAATTTTTTTACAGCCTCAATGCTTGACAATACGATAGAAGTTGTGTACATCAGATTACCTCCATATACAAAATTCGTATCTTATGATATAGCACTACGGCATTTTGGTCAATATCAATAATCACCAGACATTTTGACAAATAGCAAAATTAAATATTCAAATTTTTAAAAGGGGAAAAAATGAAAGTTTCTGTTATTACGCTCGGATGCAAAGTAAATCAGTATGAATCGCAGGCAATGTTGTCCCAGCTTACTTCCGCGGGTTTTTGCGCCTGCGACACGGAAGAGGAAAGTGACGTTGTGTTAATTAATTCCTGTACCGTAACGGCCATGAGCGACCACAAAGTTCGGCAGACGCTTCACCGCGCGCGGCGCAAAAACCCGGACGCCGTCATCGTGCTGACCGGCTGTATGCCGCAGGCTTTTCCCGAAGCCGCAGAGGAACTGCACGACGCGGATATTGTCCTTGGGAATTCCAACCGCTCCTCGCTTCTTCCGGACATTCTGAAATACCTCTCCTCGCGGCAGCGTATTGTGGATATTGTCCCCCACGAAAAGGCGGCCGGTTTTGAGGCGATGAACGTCAGCCGGTTTTATGAACGAACCCGCGCTTTTATAAAAATTGAAGACGGCTGCAACCGCTTCTGCTCCTATTGTATTATTCCCTACGCGCGCGGAAGGGTGCGCTCCAAACCCATGGACGAGCTGAAAAAGGAGATCGGCGAAATCGCCGCAAACGGATATCGGGAGGTCGTATTGACCGGAATAAACCTTTCCGCTTACGGACAGGAGATCGGAATGCATCTCTGCGACGCCGTAGAAGCCGCCTGCGCGCCCAAAAGCATTGCAAGGGTACGTTTAGGCTCCCTGGAGCCTGAACAGCTCAGCGAGGACGTGATCGCCCGTTTGAGCCGCCAGAAAAAGCTCTGTGCGCAGTTCCACCTGTCGCTGCAAAGCGGCTGCGACGAAACGCTGCGGCGCATGAACCGGCATTACAATACGGATGAATACCGTACCATCGTTAAAAATCTTCGCGCGGCATTTCAAAATGCCGCCATAACAACGGATATTATGGTCGGATTCCCCGGGGAAACCGAGGAGGAATTTCAGAAATCACTGGACTTTGCGAAGGAAATCGGCTTTGCGAAGGTGCATGTTTTCGCGTATTCCCGCCGCCCGGGAACCAAAGCGAACGACGCGCCCGGCCAGATAACGCAGGCGGTAAAGGAACAGCGCAGCCGCCGGATGATCGAAGTAACCCAAAAAACAAAAGAGGACTTTTTCACCCGGCAGATCGGTTTAACCGAACCGGTTCTCTTTGAGCGCGAATGTGAAAAAGGGGTTTACGAGGGCTACACGGAAAACTATACCCCGGTAAAAACGCACAGCGGCGAATCCCTTTCCGGGCGTATTGTCCCGGTAAAAATCACGCAGGCACTGAACGACTTCTGTATTGGGGAACGCTAAGACTTGTTTACAAAATAAACAAAACTGTGGCCGACAAGAAAACAGGAACTTTTTGTATTCGGGTATTTCGGACGAAAGCAGGATTTTAACCGAAACAAAATTCTGGATTTCATAAACAAAACTTATTTCAGCATTTTCATCACATTCTGAACTTCTTCCTTTGTCTGATCGGTATTCAGGTAATCCCAGGAATAAAACATAAATCCGTCACAGGAGGCCTTTCGGCCCGTTTCAACCTGCCGGGCCAGAATATTATTCGACTTTTTCCAGGTCCCGCTGTCCGCGTCGGAACCGCTTTTGTAAACGGCAAGCCCGAGGTACAGTTTTACATTTGTGTTCACCACCATCTTGCGCCAGCTCTGCGCGGCCGTATCGAACGGCAGAACCGGATTTTCGAAGTTCACATAAAGCTGGGGGCAGATGTAATCGACATATCCGCGCGCACTGCACCAGGAGACAACGTCGGCACCCATATTTTTATCGTTCTGAACGTTGCCCTGCGGCGCGATTCCGAACGGCAGGTTCGGCTTGACCGTCTTGATTTCACTGTACACAAGCGACACCAGCGCATTGATATTCCCCTGCCGCCATTCCAGAAGGCCGACCGGCGTACCGCTTTTGGAAGCGCCGGCGCAATAGGCGTCATACGCGCTTTTATCAAAGGAAGCGTCCTGCGTCGGATAAAAATAATCGTCGAACTGAATCCCGTCTACATCATAGTTTTTCGCAATCTCCTTGGCGCCGTCCGCAATAAGCCTGCGAACCTGCGGGTAGGCGGGATTGTAATATTTGCCGTTCGGGCAGTCCACCGTCCAGCCGGCTTTTGAAGGATCGCTCTTCCATGTATTATAATAGTTCCCCTGCGCCAGAATGGACGGCGTTGCCGACGTTTGTATACGCAGCGGATTCACCCACGCGTGAAGTTTCATGCCCGCCTTATGCGCCGACGCGGCCATTACCGCGAGCGGGTCGTAGCCGGGGTTCACCCCCTGTGTACCGCCGACCACATGGCTCCACGGATAATACGCCGACTTATACAGAGCGTCGCCGAACGGCCGTACCTGCACAATCAGCGTGTTCATTCCGCAGTTTTTCGCTCCGGATACGATCGCATCAAATTTCTTTTGAAAGGCCGCCTCGCTTTTATCGTCGCTTTTGCTCATATCCAGACTCATATACGGCACCCATACCGCGCGCATTTCATTGGCGGGCGCCTTTACCTCCTCGGTTGGAACAGATGCGGCCGCAGGCGCCGTATCCGGTTCCGGTATGCTTTGTGCTTCGGCGGAGGCCGTACCGATATTCGGCTGAAAAGCGGAAGGCGCGGCCTGCGAAGAAACAGCGGAAATCGCCCCGCCCTTTCTGTTTTCAATATTCAACGCCATGGAAACGGCAATCGCCGCCGCAAGCAGGCATACGCAGACAAAGATGCTGTGCCGGTCGAAAAGCTTGATTACCATAGAAACCCCGTCCTTTCATTTTGCTGTTCCGCTTTCTGTTTCCCCGGGATATTTGTTGACAGAAATGGCTCCATAGTGTAGGATACAATTTAATACATTCCGTTGGGGGCATGCTTATGTTTTTTATCGTTGGAATAACCACCGGTACGCACGATCTGGGAAGAAGAAAATGCGGATTTTTTTCCTGCTGTTCAACAACCGGAGCGATGGCGGCGGTTATCTGTACCTTTCAGCAGTTTACCTTTTTCTTCATTCCCCTGTTCCGTTTCAGCAAACGGTATTTTGTCACCTGCCCCAACTGCGGCGCGGTTTACGAGCTTTCGGTCGATGAAGGAAAACGCATTGAAAAAGAGTATACGGCCGAAATTGATCCGGGTAAAATGTATCTCGTGCAGGGCGCTTACCGAAGGACCTGTCCGCATTGCAACAGCCCTGTTGACCAAAGCTGCAAGTATTGCCCCAACTGCGGCGCAAGCCTGCGATAAAAGGGAGGAAAAGACATGCCTTATTATATATACTGGTGTACTTACCTGATTATTATTAATTTCATTGCGGTCATTGTAACAATCATCGACAAACAGAACGCGAAAAAGCAGCGGTGGCGCGTTCCGGAAGACGCCCTGCTTTTTCTCTCCGTTATCGGCGGCTCCGTCGGCATGCTGCTTACCATGTATGCGATTCACCATAAAACGCATCACAAAAAGTTTATGTACGGTATCCCGGTTATCATCACGCTGCAGCTGGTGGTAGCAATGTATCTGTTAATCCGTTGAAAATCCGTCCGGATTCATACATAATCTAGGGAATACGCTGGGAGTGTCGAAAAACTTGTCAGGCATCGAGAAATCGTGCAAGACAAGGCGGCAAGCGCGGCAAATGAGGGAGCATACTTGCTGTATGTGATCATAGCCACTACAAAGCAGTTTTTTTGCAGACCCCTCGCGAAGCCGTTTGGACGAGCAGAAGGCTCGATGTAACCGTCCCGTGGAGGAGCGCCGCTTTTGCGGCGCGGGGGAACGGCGAAAGACGCTGTGCGTCCGACTTTATCGACAGCCTGAGGAATACCCCGCCTCCGGATTTCATATACTGTTAGAAACGGCATCTGTTAACAGCCGTACGGTGATTATGAATGAAAAGGTGTGATGGGTTTGGTAATACATACTGTCCGACAGGGTGATACCCTATATGCTTTATCGAGAAAGTACGGTGTCACCGTTCAAAAAATCATAGCCGATAACAGTCTGGAGAATATCGACCATCTTGTAATCGGCCAGGCAATCGTGATTGACGTGGACAGTGTGCGCCACACGGTATTGCCCGGTGAATCGCTGTATTCCATTGCGCGGATGTACAATACGACGGTCTTCCGGATATTAAGCGCAAATCCGGGGATTACCGACCCTTCCGCAATCAGCGTTGGCCAGATTATCATCATTCCGTTTGCTACTGAAAAATTAGGAACGATGGAAGCAAACGGCTACGCGCTAACCGATATCGACAATGCTACGCTGGAAAAAACCCTGCCGCATCTAACCTACCTAAGTATCTTCAGCTATCGTGTCAAACCGGACGGCAGCCTGGCTCCCATTCAGGACGGCCCTCTTATCGAGGCGGCCCGGCGGCAGAGCGTTGCTCCTATGATGGTCATTACAAACACAAAAGAAAGCGGGGGCTTCGGAAGCGAACTTGTGAATACCATTCTGACGAGTGAATCCCTTCAGAACACCCTTCTGGATAATGTTGCAAGCATTATGAAGGAGAAGAATTATTACGGGCTGAATATTGACTTTGAATACATATTCCCGAGGGACAAAGAGAATTACAATAACTTCCTCAGAAAAACGGTTAACCGCATGCATTCCCTCGGGTATATTGTAGTAACGGCTCTTGCGCCGAAGACGAACGGAAGCCAGCCGGGGCTTCTGTATGAAGCGCACGACTACGCGACCCACGGAATCCTGGCCGACCATGTCATCCTGATGACCTACGAATGGGGATATCTGATGGGGCCGCCCCGGGCGGTTGCCCCTGTTAATCTGGTGGAAGACGTACTGGTGTACGCTGTGTCTGTCATGCCGAGCAAAAAGATTTTCATGGGAATCCCGAATTACGGTTATGACTGGACACTGCCCTTTGTCAGAGGTACCGCGGCGCGCCCGCTGACCAACGTCGGCGCGGTCAATCTTGCCGCACAGGTCGGCGCGCGCATCCAGTTTGACCAGACGGCGCAGACCCCGTTTTTTAATTATTACGACAAAAGCGGGCGCCAGCACATCGTCTGGTTTGAAGACGCCAGAAGTATCGAAGCGAAACTGAAGCTGGTCGGCAAATACAGTCTCGGCGGGGTAAGCTACTGGACGATCAACAGCTTCTTCCCGCAAAACTGGGTGGTACAGGACAATATGTTTGACACAAAAAAAGTTTTATAGCAAAAAAGGACTTGGCCGGCCGGCCAGGTCCTTTTTTATTTACAGCCACGAACGGTTGACTTTAATATAAATCATTTTCACAATTTGAGCAAGGGCAATATAACCCAGAATAATTGCCGCAAGCCAGCCGAAGTATGCCGCGGGAAGGCTTGCAAGCCCCAGGTAAGCACCGAGCGGCGTAAATGGAATCAGGATGCCGATTGCCATAATAACGGACGTCAGAAGCACAACAGGGGCCGCTGCGCGGCTTTGTATAAACGGAATCTTGCGCGTGCGGATCAAATGGATAATCAAAGTCTGCGACAGCAGGCTCTCGACAAACCATCCGGCATTGAACAGAGCAACCAAAGCGGGGTTCGACGCGGTATTGCAGCCGAACACGAACCACATCAGAAGATAGGTTGCAATATCAAAAACGGAACTGACCGGCCCAATCCAGATCATAAACTTGCCGATGCTCGAAGCATCCCATTTTCTCGGCACACGCAGGTATTCCACGTCCATGTTGTCCCATGGAATGGAAATCTGGGAAATATTATAAAGCAAATCCAGTACAAGAATCTGAACCGGCATCATGGGCAGGAACGGAAGGAATGCGCTCGCGACCAGCATGGACAGCATATTCCCGAAGTTGGAGCTGGAGGTCATCTTAATATATTTAATGATATTTCCAAAGATTTTGCGTCCTTCGATGACGCCGTGCTCCAGCACCATTAAATCCTTTTCCAAAAGGATGATGTCGGCGCTTTCCTTGGCGATATCCACCGCCGTATCCACGGAGATGCCCACATCGGCCTTGCTGAGTGCCTGCGCATCGTTGATGCCGTCACCCATAAACCCGACCGTATGGCCGATTTCCTGCAGCGCGTTGACAACGCGCGCCTTCTGAATCGGAGAAAGCTTGGCGAAAACAGTGGTATCCCCCGCCTGCCGCATCAGTTCTTCCTCGCTCATTTCCTCTATTTCCGAGCCGAGAAGAATTTTATCGACCGACAGACCAACGTCGCCGCAGATTTTCCGCGTTACGCCTTCGTTGTCGCCCGTAAGCACCTTTACTTCAACGCCGTATTCTCCCAGCGCACGAATGGCGGCAGAGGCGGATTTCTTCGGCGGGTCCAAAAGGCCGAGGTAACCCATCAACGTCATTTCGCTTTCATCCTTCACTCCGAAAGTGCCTTCGTCGGACGGGTCCCTTTTCTGTGCGACGGCAATGACCCGCATTCCCTGGGAATTCAGCTCCTGCGCCATATCGACAACCTGTTTGCGCAGTTCTTCGGTCAGCGGAAGGACTTCGCCCTGATATTCACAGTAGGAACAAATCTGCAAAATTTCCTCGACCGCGCCTTTCGTAATAACCTGCGTTTTCCCCTCGCGGTTTTTCAGCACGACGCTCATGCGGCGGCGCGCAAAGTCGAACGGGATTTCATCCACTTTGATATATTCATTATTTAAATACGTTACGCTTTCTTCCCCGGCTTTATCGATCACCGCCAGATCGATCAGGTTCTTCAGCCCGGTCTGGAAATAACTGTTCAGGTAAGCGTATTTCAAAACCCTTTGGTCTTCAATTCCCTGTACGTTCAGGTGGCGTTCAATAACGATTTCATCCCGCGTCAGCGTACCGGTTTTATCGGTGCAGAGGATGTCCATCGCGCCGAAATTCTGAATCGAATTGAGATGCTTTACAACGGTCTTCTGGCGGGACATGCTGACGGCGCCCTTGGCCAGATTCGTCGTTACGATCATCGGCAGCATTTCCGGCGTTAAACCGATGGCAACGGAAATGGCAAACAGAAGCGCATCAAGCCAGTTGTGCTTTGTAAGGCCGTTCAGCAGGAACACAACCGGAACCATAACCAGCATAAAACGGATCATCAGGAAGCTGACGGAATTTACGCCCTTGTCAAAGCTTGTGGGCGCGCGTTCCCCGGACAGCGCCTTGGCCATGTTGCCGAAATAGGTGTCGTCTCCGGTGGCAAGCACAACGGCAAGGGCCGAGCCGCTTACAACGTTGGTTCCCATAAAGCAGATATTCCGAAGGTCAAACAGGTTGTCGTCCTTTTTCGTTCTGTCCGGATCGGGGAATTTTTCAATCGGTTCGGACTCGCCCGTCAAGGCCGACTGGCTGATAAACAAGTCCTTTGCCTTTAAAATCCGCAAATCCGCAGGAATCATATCGCCGCCCGAAAGAACGACAATGTCGCCCGGCAGCAGGTCGGCCATCGGAATTTCTTCGCGTCCGTTTTCACGGCGTATGACCGTGGCCGTCGTTTTTACCATGGATTTCAGGCTTTCCGCTTCTTTCCCGGAACGGAATTCCTGAAAGAAACGCAGGCCGCCGCTGATCAGCACAAGAGTAAGAATCACGATCACCGCCGCCGGGCTTCGGTCTTCCGGCTTTGCAAGCTCAACTTCGGTGAAAAAGGAGATGGCGGCGATTGCCAGCAATACAAAGGTAAACGGATTTTCAAACGCCTTGATTAATTGGATATACCAAGGCTTCGGCTTTTCATGCGAAATTTCATTGCTCCCGTACTGTTCAGAGAACACCTCAACATCAACAATGTCCAGCCCTTTTTCCCTCGTCTTAAGGGTGGAGAGCAGAATGTATTTTTCCATGTTCGAGTATTCTTTGAGCTTTTTCGCAATGGTCTGCGCGCTGCTATCCGTTATTTGGTTTTTCTTTTTCTTCATTTTCAACACCTCCCGCGGGATCTTTCGGAAAAAAAGTCCCCCGCCTGATTTCTGTGAGGCAGGGGACGATTTCATTGCGTCTGCTATCACAGCCTGTTTCATTCCCGGCAGATGACAGCTCTATTAAACAAAGCAAGAGAATTTAAAAATCATCAGTTCTTTAGGTACACAGGCTGAGCGGGTGCTTCTTCCGCATAATCCGGCACAAGGGAAGGCAGGCGAAGCTGACTTTCCAGGCACTCCGAACCGATCCCCATCGCTGAAAACATGAAAATAAACAGTAAACCGGTCTGAATCCAGAAGATCGTCACATCGGTCATCCCATGTACGGCTGTAGCAACCAACGCCGCCGTAAAAAGAATATTCATATTGTTGCCGATATTGTTTTTGAAACGAAGCCATAAAAGCTTCAGCTGAGTAAGAACATAAACTCCGATTGCTCCAAAACCGACAAAGCCGAAGTTTAAAAGGGTATCCAAAACAAGATTGTGGCAATGATAGGTTTTGTAGCCGCCTAGCTGTTCACAGATCATCTGATAGGAAAGCGCACCCGTTCCGAAGATAGGATGCCTTGCAATGCCTTTAATCGCGGTAGTCCAAATGGAGAGCCTTTGCCCGCAGGTGCTGTCGATCGCTTCCAGCCCTCTTGGGAAGATCGAAGGGAAAATAACCCCGATCGTCAAAAAAGACGCCGCAGCGAAAACCAACCCCAGCGCAAGTGCGTACCGGTTCTTCATCACCAGCATGATCATTACGGCGCATGCGGTAGCAATAAAAGCGGAGCAGCTGGCCGCCAAATAAAGGCCAACCAGGTTGGCGCCGATTACGGCAAGATAAAACTTCTTTCCGCGTTTGTTTGTAAAGATGCGATACATGGCAATAATGATGATAAATTCAATCATCATCCCGTAGCAGTTTGCGTTGTGGAATACGGAAATCGGGCGGTATTTCGGCGCAGCGCCGTAAGCGGTTACTTTTTGGTAAACGGCAATTACCGCGCACCAGATACTCGCAACGCAGGAGAGATCCATCACTTTGTCAAAAAGCGGACGGGTCATCACGCTCCGGACGTAAAACGCGCAGGTCGCCACTGCAAGAATAACAATTGCGTACAGCATGCCCCAGTAGTTGCTGTAGATCGCGGATATAAAAAACGGAATAATCAGAAAACCGAGAAGAAACTTCGAATAGGGAGAAGAAAATGCCTTTGATCTTACTTTACAGTTAATCATCGTCATAATTGCGATACCGCTGGTTACAACAACGCTGAAGTAAAAGGGCACAAATATGGAAGCCGCCAGCAATAAAACAAGCAGACTGTCGATATCCTGAACCGGAAGTTTTGATTTTTGAAAGTCAAATTTTATCATATTCAACATACTTGATAAGATTCAGACCCCCTTTTTTCATTTTACGATCTGTGAAAAAGGTATACTCAGCATTTCACATTTTTTTATTATACCATAATGCCAATATGAAACAAGATAAATTATGATCGAATATGTGGTCTTTCCTATTCATAATCTATACGTTTTGACGAAAATTGTTATGAAATTTTAAAGTTTTTTACAAATTGAGTTTCGTTCTGTCCTATATAGTATAATGAATTTCAATGCGAATCATACACGAATGGGGATAAATACATGATACTTGATGAAATTTGCTCCAAAGGGCTTACACAGGAGCAGGTGGAATCCCGCCGTCAGCGGGGACTTGTAAACGGAACGGATGAAATAAAAACCAAGTCCATCGGCCAGATTGTGCTGGGCAACGTTGTTACGCCGTTCAATATTTTAAACGTAATCCTTGCTTCTTTGATCGTTATGGTGGGATCCTATAAAAATCTTCTGTTTATGGGCGTGATCATCTGCAATGCTCTCATTGGTACGATACAGGAAGTCCGGGCGAAAAAAACAATCGACCGGCTAAAGCTGATTGCGGCGCCGAAAGCCGGCGTAATGCGGGACGGGATAAAAAAGGAACTTCCGGTCGGCGATCTGGTGCTTGACGATATCCTGATTCTGACGAGCGGCAATCAGATCTGCGCGGACTGCGTGATCGTCGACGGCGAATGCGAGGTCAACGAGTCTTTAATTACCGGCGAGCAGGACGCTATCTTGAAAAAGGAAAACGATCACCTTTTGAGCGGGAGTTTTATCGCCAGCGGAAGCTGCTGCGCAAAGGTTGAACATATCGGTTCGGAAAATTACGCGTCAAAAATTACAAAAAGTGCGAAATATTTAAAAAAGCCGAACTCGGAAATCATGAACTGGGTCAATAAAATCATCAAGTACATCGGTTTTTCAATCATACCGATCGGCATCCTTTTATTTTATAAACAGTACTTTTTTTCCGGACATCCCTTCCAGCGTGCCGTAGTCGGCACCGTTGCCGCCTTGATCGGCATGATTCCGGAAGGTCTTGTCCTCTTAACCAGTGTCGTTCTGGCCGTCAGCGTCATTCGTCTGGCGCATCATAAGGCGCTGGTTCAGGAATTGTATTCCATTGAAACGCTCGCGCGCGTCGATACGCTCTGCCTTGATAAAACAGGCACCATCACGGAAGGAAGCATGCAGGTGGACGCCATCCTTCCGCTCTGCGATATCACAAAAGAAGACACCGAAGACGCAATCGCCGCGCTGATCACCGCTGTAAACGACGAAAACCCCACCGCAAACGCGATCAAAGGGCTTGGCCTTACCCCGCCGTCCTGGGACTGCACCCGGGCGGTCGCGTTTTCATCCGCCCGCAAATGGAGCGGAGCCTCCTTCCGTGACGGGGGAACTTATCTGTTAGGCGCGGGGGAATTTATTCTGAAAGATGAATTCTGTAAAATCAGCTCGCTTGTCGAAGAACACTCCGCCATGGGACAGCGTGTCCTGCTTCTGGCGCACTCGCCGAATGCGCTGGAAGGGAACGAGCTTCCGTCCGACATTACCCCGCTTGCTTTGCTTCTGTTAAGCGATAAAATCCGTAAAAACGCGAACCGGACACTTTCGTTCTTTGCCGATCAGGGTGTGGATATCAAGGTAATCTCCGGGGATAACGCGGTAACCGTCGCAAATATTGCAAAGAAGGCGGGATTAAAAAACGCGGATAATGTGATCGACGCTTCCCTGCTTCTGAACAATGAAAATTTGAAGGCCGCGGCGGAAAAATACACCGTCTTCGGGCGCGTAACGCCGCAGCAGAAGCTGGACCTTGTGAAAGCCTTAAAAGAACAGGGTCATACGGTTGCCATGACGGGCGACGGCGTAAACGACGTACTTGCCCTGAAAGAAAGCGATTGCAGCATCGCGATGGCTTCCGGGAGCGACGCCTCGAAAACCGTATCGCAGGTCGTACTGCTGGATTCGGATTTTGCAAGTATGCCCCGGATTGTAAATGAAGGAAGGCGTTCCATCAATAATTTGCAGCGTTCCGCCTCCCTGTTCATGGTGAAAGCAATCTTTTCGGCAATTATCGCGGTCCTTTTCATTTTTGTCAGCTGCGGATATCCGTTCCAGCCGATTCAGTTCACGCTGATTAACGCGGTAAGCATCGGTATTCCGTCCTTCATTCTCGCACTGGAACAAAACCGGGAACGCATTCAGGGAAGGTTTATGGTCAACGTTATGAAAAAATCCCTGCCCGGCGCGCTGACAATGTCGACAAACATTCTCTTTCTTGTATTGATCGCCTGCAGCCTGCAGTTTTCTCCCGAGCAGATTTCCACACTGGCGGTGATTCTTACCGGCTATACCGGGCTGCACACTCTTTTTAAAGTGTGTATTCCTTTCAACGTAAAGCATGCCGTCCTGTTTTGGCTGATGGCGGGCATCTTTATTGTTGCCATCCTTTTTTTCAAGCCGTTCTTCGGTTTAGTCAATTTAACCCTGCCCATGGTGCTGATTCTTGTTCCATTGCTGCTGGCGGCAACCAGCTTAATGTCTTTATATTATCACATGATTGAAAAAGTCATTATGAAAAAGGCAAAATAGGCCTAATCAATCCCGATTGTTCGAAAACATTCTTCCGTGGGAACTTTTCCCGGGCGTAAGTACCGGCCCAGATTATAAAGGCATTCCGGATCTTCCGTTATGTAGTTCATTTTATACTGGCAGTTCATGCTGCCCTGAAAGCCCAACTTTTTAACCACCGGAATCGACGCGCTGCTGACTTCTCCGAAAGGATAGACAAAAGTCGTCGGCAGCCAGCCTGTGTGATCTTTTATCTCATTCTGCACCTTCATTAAATCCGTGGTCAGAACCGTTTCATACTGGCCGACGCTTTCTCCCCATTTTTTCGCGGCGCCGCGGCGCCCTTTTCCCGAATGAAGATTATAAGTATGGTTCTGGACTTCTACACAGCCCGAATCCATCATTTCCTTGAGTTCATTCCATGTGCAGTGGGAATAATTCGGATGGTCCGCTTCCCCGCTGTCTGAAAAAATGTCGGTGCAGGCGCCGATCGGGGAGAGAACCATTTTCATATGGTATTCCTTCAACAGCGGATAGGCGTAAAGGTAATTGTTGTAATATCCGTCATCGAACGTTATCATAATCGGCTTTGCCGGCAGCGAAGCCTTTTTATTTACATAATTAATTAAATCCTGCATGACAACCGTGGTATACCCGTTCTTTTTAAGGTATTCCAGATCCGATTGAAACATGTCGGGAGATACCACATAAGCACCCTGATACTTTTCTTCTTTCAGCATGCTGTGATACATCAGAATCGGCAGCTTAACACCCCGGCCGTTATCGTTCGCCTTGGCGGTATTTCCCGCGCCGCAGAATAAAAGAAACGAAACCGCTATGATTGTAACAAAGAGCAGCGGCAGTTTTTTATGCATATGTAAAGTAAAAAACATATAACATACTCCTTTCGGTTCTAAATATATGGAGCCGAAAGGGAAGATATCACAAAAGGACAGCGCCGGGTCAAGCCCTGAACGCCGTCCTTTTTCTTTTAAGAAAGCACTTCAAGGATATCGTCCAAAAATTTTTCAATATCATTGAATACTTCAACCCGGTTGGTTTCACATAAGACCGAATGCTTTGCACCGGGATACAGAATCAGCCGCACATCGTGGCCGGTCTTTTTCAGCTTCCTTGCAGTCTGGCGCACGCCCTTTCCGAACCCGCCGACCGGGTCGCTGTCACCGGAAATCAGCATAATAGGGATATGGGGCATTTTTTTAAACCACCCGGGGGCAGTCACCTGCTCCTGGAGAAGAAGAATGTCCCGGTATCCGGACGCGGTCAGATCAAAACCGCAGAGCGGGTCCTGAATATATTTTTCCACTTCGTCCGTATCGCGCGAGATCCAGTCCGCCGGAATGAAAAAGGGAGCAAAATTTCCGCTGTTTTTTACCGACGCCATCTTCCGGAAAATCTCGTCATGGCCCTTTTCGCCCTTCTTTTTTATGACGGTACTGCAAATCAGCTTCTGGACTTTAAAAGCGGCTTCGCTCGTACTTCCGCACGTACCCATGAATACGGCGCCGGCCAGCTCGTCACCATGCTGTGTGCAATAGGACCGGACCAATAAGGAACCCATACTGTGTCCCATGAGAACATAAGGTACTTTTGGATAATCCCGGTGGATGAGCGTATAAAGCTTATGCATATCCTGTACCAGATTCTGACAGCCGCCTCTTCCGAAATACCCGTAAGAACCTCCGGCGGAAACCGATTTTCCATGCCCCAGATGGTCGTTCACCGCAACCACAAAGCCTTCGGCAGCCATATACTTTGCAAATTCAACGTAAAGCAGGCTGTGCTCCGACATACCGTGGGCAATCTGCAAAACGCCTCTCACGTTCGCTTTCTCCGCCGGCTCCAGAATTCTTACAAAAATTCTTTCATCTTCAACACAGGAATCGAAAGACAGTTCTCTTTGTTTAATATCCAATTTTCCCACCTCTTTACGCTGCTGTTTTTCATATATCCTATTATATCGCAAAGGGAAGGAAAAAGATCGTATGAATTGTAAACAAATTTAAACTGCAATATTATAAATAACAAAATAATGGAAAATCGTTCCTCCCAGCACAAAAAGGTGCCAGACGGTATGCATATATTTCATCTTTTTGCCTAAACCGTAGATCGCGGCGCCCACCGTATAAAGCACGCCGCCGAGAATTAAATACAGAATGGAACGGGGGTCAAGTTTTTCCATAAGCGGCTGAAAGAAAAAAACCACCAGCCAGCCGAGAGCAATATAACAGACCATTGAAAATTTCCTGAAACGATTTAAGTCCACGGCGTTCAGCACAATCCCCACAATGGCTACCGTCCATACAATCGTGAACATCAGCCATCCGGTCGAACCGCCGAAGCATAGCAGCGCAATCGGCGTATAGGTACCGGCGATCAGCAGGAAAATCGTACAATGGTCCAGAATCCGGAAGATTTTTTTGCCGTTGCAGACGTCAAGCGCATGATACAGGGTGGAAACCGAATACAGCATGATCATGGTCACGCCGAAAATCGACACGGCCGCCGTCGTCATCACGTCATGCCGCCCGTAAATCAAAAGCGCCACGAAACCGGCGACCGCAAGCCCCGCGCCGACGCCGTGCGTTGCCGCATTGAGGATTTCCTCCAAAACCGTGTAGTCCGGCAGCTCCAGTTCCTTCCGCCGGGCCGCCCTCCAGGCTGTTTTGTTGATACTGTTGTCTACCATGATATCACCATCTTTTCATTATTATATAACGTAATATTGAATACTAGATAACAGTGTACAACGGTATGAATGATTTGTCAAGAAGAATTAACGCGAAACGCCCTCTAAATTAAAGGGCGG
Organism: Caproiciproducens galactitolivorans; assembly: GCF_026672255.1. Lineage (GTDB taxonomy): Bacteria > Bacillota > Clostridia > Oscillospirales > Acutalibacteraceae > Caproiciproducens > Caproiciproducens galactitolivorans_A. Next base: position 118,909 of record NZ_JAPOHA010000006.1, read on the forward strand.
AATAAAATCCCGGCTTGCCGATTTTCTTTCCTGAACGAAACCGTCCAGATTTAAGCGAAATAAATGCTCCTGCATTTTTTGGTATTCCCGCGCTGTAATCCGGCGGTTGATTTCCGGAAAATTCTCCGCTTTGCCGCAGGGAGTATACTGCGCCATCAGGCTGACCAGCACGCCGTCGGGCAAATTTTCCCCCAGCCAGTCGAGGACGGCGATGGAGTTTCGCGTGTTTCCCGGCAAAATAAGGTGGCGCACAATGGTGCCGCGCGTCATCATGCCTTCCCTGTCAAACACAGCCGGCCCGGTTTGCCGCGCCATTTCAAGCACGCAGGCTTTCGCGCTTTCCACGTAATTTGAAGCGCCGGAGTATTTTTGCGCAAGTGCATTATCCGCATATTTAAAATCGGGCAGGTAAATGTCGATCCATCCGTCGAGCACCTTCAGCGTTTCCAAGCTTTCGTAGCCGCCGGAATTATAGACAACCGGAAGCTTTGTTTTCCGAAGCGCAAGCGCCTGAAGAATCGCGGGTACGAAGTGCGTCGGATTCACCAGATTAATATTGTGCGCCCCCTGTTCCGCTAGACGGTCAAAAATATCCGCCAGTTCCTGAACGCTGATGATTTTTCCGACTTCTTTTTTCGTACTGATCTGATAATTCTGGCAAAAAACGCATTTCAGGCAGCAGCCGGTAAAAAAAACCGTTCCGGAACCCCGTTTTCCGCTGATACAGGGTTCCTCCCAGAAATGGAGCGCCGCGCGCGCGACAACGGGATTCGAGCCCATGCCGCAGAATCCGGCGCCTTCGTTTTCCGTTCGGAGCGCGCCGCAGTTGCGCGGGCAAAGAGTACAATGCTGAATGGTCATGCTTTCCCCTCCGTCAGGCACATCATCGCGGCAAGCCCGCCGCGTTTCCCGCCGCTCGCGCGGTGAGACCAGAGCCATTGTGCGTTACATTGCGTACACAGCCCCGCGATTGTGATCTGCTCCCTTTGAATACCGGCATGAATCAGGATGCACCGGTTAGCCTCCCATAAGTCGATATGGTATTTTCCCCCGCCGTTTTGTACGATAAATTTCCGCGGGTTCAACTGCGTCAGCTTGGAAAATTCCTCGTACACCGGCGCGTCTACTTCAAAGCAGCAGGGGCCGATGGAAGGGCCGACCGCGGCGACAAGGTCTTCGGGCCTGCTCCCAAATTCCCGCTCCATGGTTTTCACCATTTTTGCGCCAATCCCGGCGACGGTTCCGCGCCAGCCCGCGTGGGCCAGACCGATCGCACGCTTTACAGGGTCAAGGAAAAACAGCGGAACGCAATCCGCATAGTACGTAACCAGCGTGACATCCGGCTCATCGGTAACCAACCCATCCACGCTTTTGATATCCTTCGGCTTCCAGATTCCGGTTCCCCGGTTTTCGGCCCCTACCCTGCGGATAAAGGTTCCGTGATCCTGCGAGGAAGCCACCAGCGTGGAATAGTCAAAGCCTGCGGCGGAACAGAACCGGTGAAAATTCTCCGTAACATTCTCGTCCCGGTCGCCCCGGCCAAAATTCAAATTCATGGAAGCGAACGCATTTTCACTGACCCCGCCGATCCGTGTGGAAAAAGCGTGCCGTACAAACCCGTATTTTTCAAACGCCGGAAACGTAAGGTAGGCGACATCCCCGCGTTCATAGAATTTCATATTTTTACTGTCGTAATTCATAATGCCTCCAATAAACCTACGTAAAAAGCGCGCCCAGCTTTCTACACTGAACGCGTCTTGTTATTGGGCTTTCTTTAATTCATCAATTTCAACCCGCATGTCTGTCACAATTCGTTCCAAAACTTTTACGCGGCTTTTCAGCTGTTCCTGCTCGTCGGCATCCGGGAGCCGATCAAGAATGATTTTGTGGCCTTCTGCCAAAAGCTGAATTTTCTTTTCAACATTTGCTTCAAGATAAGCTTTCGTCCGATTTTCGGATTGACTAACCGTTGATTCCATATGAGCTTTCATGCGATTTTCGGAATTACTAACCGCTGATTCCATATAAGCTTTCATCCGGTTTTCGGATTCACTAACCGCTGATTCCGTATGAGCTTTCATTCGATTTTCGGAATTACTAACCGCTGATTCCATATAAGCTTTCATCCGGTTTTCGGATTCACTAACCGCTGATTCCGTATGAGCTTTCATTCGATTTTCGGAATTACTAACCGCTGATTCCATATAAGCTTTCATCCGATTTTCGGATTCACTAACCGCTGATTCCGTATGAGCTTTCATTCGATTTTCGGAATTACTAACCGCTGATTCCATATAAGCTTTCATCCGATTTTCGGATTCACTAACCGCTTGATTAAACAGTCCTGCTATGGCCTGCAGATCCTTTTCGTCCAACATTCCTATCACCGCCTTGCCCATAAGTATATCACCGAAAAGAATCGGTTGCAAGCCTGAAAAAACGGCGAAAAAAAGGAGAGCCTGTCAGCTCTCCTCTTGAGGATCTTCATCCTCTGCTTTATCCTTTTCGGAATTGACCGGAAGGATTCCTTTTTTTACAACCATACCCTCATATTTCAGTTTGAACTGAACCCGGCCGTAGAACCGGTGATGGCAGTGCCAGCAAACGAATTCCGCGCGGTAGCTCTTGTTTTTGAGCTGCCAGTCTCCCGTCCGGTGCGCGCGCCGTCCGCAGACATCACATTCGAAACGCAGGTCGCTCCGTTTGATCAGCGGATGATTCAAATCACAGACAATCACCGTTTTAAACAGGAGTTTGTCGTAAAACTCCTGCGCGGTCGCGTCCTGAATGGACGGTTTGAAGTTTTCCGGCGTATACAGCTTCCGAAAACATTGCAGGGACAGAAGACTGTCCCCGAGTGCCCGGTGGTGATCGAATCCCTCTTCGTCAATATGCAGAAGCTGCGCCGCGGTGCTCAGCCCCATCTGCTTGGTTGCGTCGTAATCCAGCATCTTTTCACAGTATTCCTGCAAATTGATATACCGTTTCAGGAAGGGAATGTGTTCATTTCCGCAAAAATAGCGGCAGTTCTCGATCAGGGCGAGAATGTCCGACGTTCCCCATGTCATGAAGACCGCGTCGCCCGCCCATTTTTTAAAACGGCTTGTGACCTGCATGAACTGAAGACCGTCCTTCAGTTCCTCATTGGTTATGCTGGTCAGCGTTTTAATTTTACCGCTCAGTTTCTTCCCGACCTGGGGGCGCACAAGGGATTCAAAGGTATCTACAACATTCAGATTCCCGTCGACTTTCACGGCGCCGAATTCGATGATTTCATTCATAAAGCCTTTCAGCTTCCTGCTGTAGGTACCGTTCCATTCCAAATCAAGAATTACAATATTCATATCATTTTTTCTTACTGGCCTGTTTCATGCGCAGTTCCTTACTCAGGATCATCTTGCGCATGCGGATGTTTTTCGGCGTCACTTCAACCAGTTCGTCATTCCGAATAAATTCCAGGCACTGCTCCAGACTTAAAACGGTATGCGGCGTCAGCTTCAGCGCTTCGTCGGAACCGGACGCGCGGGTATTGGTGACGTGCTTCTTCTTGCAGACATTCACGACGATATCGTCGGATTTCGGGCTTGCACCCACAATCATGCCTTCATACACTTCAACGCCGGGCCCGATAAACATGCGGCCGCGGTCCTGCGCGTAGAAAAGTCCGTATCCTGTGGATTCGCCGGTTTCATGTGCGATCAGGGAGCCCTGCGCGCGGGTCTGGATTTCGCCCTTATAAGGTTCATAACCGTCGAAAACGCTGTTCATGATTCCGTTGCCGTTGGTGTCGGTCAGGAATTCCTGCCGGTAGCCCATGAGGCCGCGCGCAGGAATCTTGAATTCCAGATGGCTCATACCGGTATCGCGGGTGCCCATATTCACAATCTCCGCCTTGCGCGTTCCGAGTTTCTCCATAACCGCGCCCACGTAGTTGTCCGGAACTTCAATCATGAGAAGTTCAATCGGTTCGCAATTTTTTCCGTTGATCGTTTTATAAATAACATGCGGCGCGGAAACCTGGAATTCATAGTTCTGGCGGCGCATCTGCTCAATCAAAATGGAAAGATGCAGTTCTCCGCGGCCGGAAACCTTAAAGGTATCGGCGGAATCGGTTTCTTCCACGCGCATGGCCACGTTGGTTTCCACCTCTTTAAACAGACGGTCGCGCAGATTCCGGGAGGTAACGTATTTCCCTTCCCGTCCCGCAAACGGGCTGTTGTTGACCATGAACATCATGGAAACGGTCGGCTCGTCAATCTTGACGAACGGAAGCGGATCGATACAATCCGGCGAACAGGCGGTTTCGCCGATATTCAGCCCCGGGATACCGGAAACGGCAACAAGGTCGCCTAATTTCGCTTCCTGCACTTCCACGCGTTTCAATCCTTCGAACTGATAAAGCTTTCCGATTTTCGCATTTTTCTGCTCGCCGTCACGGCAGCAGAGAACCACGTTTTCGCCGTCGTGAATTTCACCGCGCTCCACACGGCCGATCCCGATTCTTCCAACATAATCATCATAGTCAATGTTGGAGAACAGAACCTGTGTCGGGCCGTTCAGATCGCCCTTCGGCGCGGGGATATGCTCCAGGATCGCGTCCAAAAGCGGTTTCATATCGGTACCCGGAACTTCGGGGTCCGTTGTGGAGTAACCGTCGCGACCGGAAGCGTAAACGACCGGAAATTCAAGCTGGTCGTCATTCGCGCCAAGCTCAATAAACAGATCGAGGACTTCGTCAACGACTTCCGCCGGTCTTGCACCCGGGCGGTCGATTTTGTTGACGACGACCAGTGGGATTTTTCCAAGGCCGAGCGCCTTTTTCAAAACAAACCTTGTCTGCGGCATACAGCCTTCAAACGCGTCGACCAACAGCAAAACGCCGTCGACCATCATCAGAATACGTTCCACTTCGCCGCCGAAATCGGCATGGCCGGGAGTATCAACAATATTAATTTTAACACCGTTATACATAACGGCGGTATTCTTGGAGAGGATTGTGATGCCGCGCTCGCGTTCCAGATCATTCGAGTCCATTACACGTTCCGCAACATTCTCATTGGCTCGGAAAATGCCGCTTTGCCTTAACAGCTGGTCAACCAGAGTGGTTTTACCGTGGTCGACGTGCGCAATGATTGCAACATTCCGGATGTCATTTCTTGAGTCCATAATCGATAATACCTCTTTAAACATTAAATTCACAAATAATTTCACAAAACTTTTTTATTATACCACACATCACCCCGTTTGTGAATAAGTCAGGTTAAATAAAAGATGTTCTGTTCGACAAAAAAGCGCCGGTATTCTACCGGCGCTTTTCGGATTTGGAGCGAACGACGAGGCTCGAACTCGCTACCTCCACCTTGGCAAGGTGGCGCTCTACCAGATGAGCTACATTCGCACTGCATTGGTGCAAGTGATATTATACGACATAACCCGCTCTTTTGTCAAGCATGATTTTTTAAAGATTCCAATTCGTTTTGCAATTCCCTATTCGGCGCGCTTATGCTATAATAACAGAATGAATTTACTAGTTTTCTACTAGTTTTCGAAAGGTGACCTGTATGAGCTGTTCTATTAATCTGGGAGAGTGGAACTCCGTTTTTGCCGTTCCCTGCTCCGTTGTCGATAAACATATTAAATTGGCGGGTTCCGTCCAGCTGAAAGTGCTTTTGTGGGAACTGCGGCACGCGGGAGAAAGCTTTGAAGCCGCCGATATTGCAAAAGCGCTCAGCATTGACCGTGCCGACGTAAGCGACGCGATGCTTTACTGGCAGCAGACCGGGCTGTTTGCTGAAAAAGACGGCGAATTCGTCCCCGCCGGGGAAGCCGGTTTTAAGGACGAAACCGAAAAAACGGCGGAGGAGCCCTCGCCTGCGATTCCTGCGGAAATCCCGCCGGAAAAACCGAAAAAGATTCTTTCGCGTCCGCAGAAACCGGACAATGCGTTTGTGGCAAAACGAATCGGGGAATCGAACGAGATTGCCTGCCTGATGCAGGAAGCGGAGCAGATTCTCGGCCGGCTGATTTCCAACGGCGATTCCGCCATGCTGCTAATGCTGCACGACCATTACGGCCTGCCCTGCGACGTGATCATTATGCTGCTGCAATATGTTGTCAGCATCGGCAAGGCAAATTCCCGTTACATAGAAAAAGTGGCCATGAGCTGGGCCGATGAAGAAATCTTTACCCACGAAAAAGCGGAGGAAAAGCTGCGCCGTCTGGATGAAAACAAAAAGGCCTGGCATGCGGTGGAACAGGCGATCGGCATTATGCACCGCGCGCCTTCTTCGAAGGAGCAGTCTTTTGCCTCTGTCTGGATTAACGAATGGAATTTCAACACCGCACTGATTCACGAAGCGTATGAACGCAGTGTGGACAACACCGGCAAATTCAGCCCCAGCTATATGAATAAGATTCTGGAACGCTGGCACAAGGAAGGGATTTCTACCCTTGAACAGGCGCAGAAGGATAAAGAAGAGCGGGCGGCGGCCCGCAAAGGCGGCAGACAGCCGAAAACGACTTATGATATTGAGGAGTACGAGCGCTCCGGCGTTTTTGATAACTTTGACAGGAAGTGATTGCATTGGGTTACAGCAGGGAAATTTATGAAAGTGCGGAACGGATTCTGCTGGAACGCCGTAAATCTGCCGAAAACACGGCGGCCGAACGCAAGTCTGTATTTTACGGTTGTTACCCGGAAGCAAAAAGGATTGAATCCGCGCTGTCCAAAACCGCAATCGCCGCGGCTCGCGCGATTTTCGGCGGCAGCAGCGCAAAAGAGCAGCTTGTAAAGCTGAAAGAGGAAAATCAGTCGTTACAAAACCGGATGAATGAACTGCTCGCATCCGCAGGCCGCGGCGCAGATTATCTGGAACCGCCTTATTCCTGTAAGAAATGCGGCGACACCGGCTATATCGACGGCAGAATGTGTTCCTGTATGAAAAAGCTGCTGCAGGCGCAGGCCTACGAGAATTTAAATAAGCTGACGCCGCTTTCCCTTTCCACCTTCGAGAGCTTTTCGCTCGATTATTACGCGGACAGCGCCGAAAGCGGCCAAAAGTCCCCGCGAAGCATGATGGAGAAGGTATTCCGCAACTGCCAAAATTACGCGCGCGGCTTTTCGCTTTCCTCCCCCAGCCTGATAATGCAGGGCGGCACGGGGCTGGGCAAAACCCATATGTCGCTCGCAATCGCCAATACGGCGATTCAAAAAGGTTTCGGCGTTGTATACTGTTCCGTCAACAATATTATCACCAAACTGGAACACGAGCATTTCGGCCGCGATACACAGGGCGACACCGACCGGCTTCTTCTGGATTGCGACCTGCTGATTCTGGACGATCTGGGGACGGAATTCCGCAGTGCGTTTTCCTGCGCGGAGATTTATAATATTGTAAACACGAGACTGATGACGCAGAAGCCCACCATTATCAGCACCAATCTTTCCATTCAGGAGCTTCAGGAGCGTTACACCGAGCGTTTCGCTTCAAGAATTATGGGCGACTACGTCCGCGTGCTGTTCTGCGGCAGGGACAACCGGCTGCAAAAACGGCTGCGGAATCTTACATAAGTATGTATTTGGTGAAAGCCGCGTGAACACTGTGTTCATGCGGCTTCTTCTTTTATCGCGCACGGTTATTTTCCTTTGTAAAATATTTCCTGTTAGTATACGGAAAAGAATAATTGATAAAATAAATAGGATATGCTATACTGTGTAAAATTCCGTTTCAGCCGAACGGTTTTCCGCTGTTTTATACCGGGTGGAAGATCGTTTGGTTTTTACTGCGGAAGAATTTTAAAGCAGGAAAGGTTGTGGTGTTAGGGTTGGAAAAAAAGCTGACTTTATACGGCTTTAACAACCTCACAAAAACACTTAGCTTCAACATCTATGATGTGTGCTATGCAAAAAGTGAGAGAGAGCAAAAGGACTATATTGCTTATATCGATGAGCAGTACAATTCGGAAAGATTGACAAAAATCTTATGCGATGTAACCGAAATGATAGGCGCGCACGTCCTGAACATTTCCAAGCAGGATTACGACCCCCAGGGCGCTTCCGTTACGCTTCTGATCTCGGAAGAAGCCATCCCAAGGCATATGATTGACAAATCCTGCAACCATGGTATCGGTGATCTGCAGGACAGCCGCGAAACGGTGGTCGCTCATTTGGACAAGAGCCATGTTACCGTGCATACCTATCCGGAATATCATCCAGACAACTCGATTGCAACTTTTCGCGTGGATATCGACGTATCGACCTGTGGAAAAATATCGCCTTTGAACGCGCTCGATTATTTAATCGGCAGCTTCGATTCCGATATCATTACCATTGATTATCGTGTACGCGGTTTTACACGGGATGTGAACGGCAAAAAATTATTTATTGACCACGACATAACCTCGATTCAGGATTATATAGATAAAGAAACTTTAAAAAGATACGACGCGATCGACATTAACGTCTATCAGTCGAATATTTTCCATACAAAAATGCTGATTAAGGAAATCGTTTTGCAGAATTACTTATTCAATACGGATTCCTACGAATTGCCGCCCATGCAGCGGTTAACCATAACCGACAATCTGCGGCGCGAAATGATTGAAATTTTCAGCGGCGCAAATGTGTACTGAGAAGGTGAGGAAGCGATGAGCCATCTGTCTCAGGAAAAAACGCCGATTCTGACGGCGCTCAACAAATACCGTATGGACCGTATCGTCCCGTTCGACGTGCCGGGCCATAAGCAGGGGCGCGGCAATCCCCGGCTTACTGCGTTTTTGGGAAAGCAATGCCTTTCGGTGGACGTAAATTCCATGAAGCCGCTGGACAATCTCTGCCATCCGGTTTCCGTTATTAAGGAAGCGGAGGAACTGGCGGCGGACGCGTTCGGCGCCGCAAACGCATTTTTTATCGTAAACGGAACAACCGCGGCTGTGCAGTCCATGATTCTGGCGACCTGCAAACGGGGCGACAAGATTATCCTTCCCCGCAACGTGCATATCAGTGCGATCCACGCGCTGATTTTAAGCGGCGCACAGCCCGTCTATGTGAACCCGGGCGTAAATACCCGGCTCGGCATCCCGCTTGGGATGACCCCCGAGGATTTAAAAGCGGCAATCGCACAGAATCCCGACGCAAAGGCGGTTTTGGTAAACAATCCGACCTATTACGGAATCTGTTCGAATTTAAAAGAAATTACGGAGCTCGCGCATGCGCATAATATGCTCGTGCTTGTGGATGAAGCGCACGGCACCCATTTCTATTTCGGCGAAGGTCTTCCGGCTTCCGCCATGTCCTGCGGCGCGGACATGGCGGCCGTCAGCATGCACAAAACCGGCGGTTCCCTTACACAGAGCTCCCTTCTGTTAACCGGGAAAAGGCTGAACCCCGGCTGTGTCCGCCAGATCATCAACCTTACCCAGACAACGAGCGGCTCCTATCTTCTGCTGACCTCACTGGATATTTCACGGAGCAGTCTTGCTTTGGACGGAAAAGCCATGTTCCGCAAAGTTGTTTCTCTTGCGCAGTACGCGCGGGACGAAATCAACAAAATCGGGGGCTATTATGCTTTTTCCAAAGAACTGTGCGACGGCGGCGCGGTCTATGATTTCGATACCACGAAGCTTTCCGTTTTTACAAGGGATATCGGTCTTGCCGGCATCGAAGTCTACGATATTCTCCGCGACGAATACGGCATTCAGATTGAGTTCGGCGATATCGGCAATATCCTTGCGATTATTTCCGCCGGTGACAGCGAATTTACAATTGAACGGCTGGTCGCCGCGCTGTATGAAGTCAAGCGCCGGTATGCAAAGGACCCGACCGGGATGTTCGATCACGAGTATATTGCCCCGCAGGTGGAAATGACCCCGCAGAACGCGTTCTACGCAAACAAAAAAATGGTTCCCATCGGAGCGAGCGCCGGCTGTCTCTGCGGCGAATTCGTGATGTGTTATCCTCCGGGAATCCCGATTCTGGCGCCGGGCGAACGGATTACGGAAGAAATCATCGATTATATTCTCTATGCAAAAGCGAAAGGATGCTTCCTGTCCGGAACGGAAGACATCACGATTGAAAATTTAAAAGTAGTGGATGTGTAAAGAAATGGACTTATGGTTTACGGAACAGCATACAAAGGATGTCTGTTTTTCCATCCGGGTGGAAAAACAGATTCATTCGGAGCAAAGCAAATATCAGCGCATCGACGTATTTGAGTCGAAGGAATTCGGGCGTTTTCTTACGATTGACGGCAAAATGATGCTGACGGAAAAAGACGAATTTATTTATCATGAAATGATCGTCCATGTGCCGATGGCGGTAAATCCCGGCGTAAAAAACGTACTGGTGATCGGCGGCGGCGACGGCGGCACGATCAGGGAACTTACCCGGTACGGAACCATTGAAAAGATCGATTTGGTGGAAGTGGACAAACGCGTTCTGGAAGTGAGCCGCGCGTATTTTCCGGAGGTTTCCGAAAAACTTTCCGACAAACGGATTTCCTTTTATTTTGAAGATGGGCTAAGATTTATCCGTGAAAAGGAAAACGAATACGACTTGATTATTGTCGATTCCACCGACCCGTTCGGCCCGGGCGAGGGGCTGTTTACCAAGGAATTTTACGGAAGCTGCTGCAACGCGCTGAAAGAAAACGGCATTCTGGTAAACCAGCAGGAATGCCCGTATTACGCGGATTATTCAAAATTCATGAAGCGGGCACATCAGTGCATGCAGGAATTTTTTCCGGTCTGCCGGATTTATCAGGCGCAGATTCCGTCCTACCCTTCCGGGAACTGGGTATTCGGTTTTGCTTCAAAGGGACTGAACCCGGTTTCCGATTTGCGGGATTCAGAATGGAACAAACTGGGATTAAAGACCCGGTACTACAACACGGATGTGCATGTCGGCAGCTTCGCGATTCCGAATTATATCCGGGATATTTTAGCCGATACAACGGAACAGCAAGAATTTTAAAAAAGCAAAGGGGACTTAGGGCGCTGACCCCCCGCAAGCTTTTGAAAAGCTTAATCAAAACTTTCAATTTATGCAGTTTTTAAAATGATACTTTTGAGACAAAATGGGTGCCCCGCAACGCGGGACACCCGTTTTTCACATATCTATAATAATCTGCTCCGCGCATTTGATTCCGTCCACCGCCGCAGAAATAATGCCGCCCGCGTAGCCCGCGCCTTCGCCGCATGGGAAAAGGCCTTCCGCTAAGGGGGATTGAAAATTCTCTCCGCGCAGAACGCGCACCGGAGAAGAACTTCGGGTTTCCACTGCGGTTAAAAGCGCGTCCGGAAAGGAAAAGCCCCTCAGCTTTCGGTTCATAAGCTGGATTCCCTGCCGCATGGAATCGGTGATAAAATTGGGCAGGCAATCATCCAGACTGCAAGGAGTGATGCCGGGAAGATACGTCGGCTTCACATCCCCCAGGGATTTTGTAGGGACTCGCTTTAAAAAATCCTCCACGCGCTGAATGGGGGCATGACAATTTTCTCCGCCAAGACGAAAGGCTTCCGCTTCCAGCCTGCGCTGGAATTCCATACCGGCAAGCGGGTGCTCATCGCCGAAATCCTGCGGCCCAACGCCGACCAGCAGCGCCGCGTTCGCGTTTGCCCCGTCCCGGGCAAAATTGCTCATGCCGTTTGTGACAAGGCGTCCCGGCTCGCTTGCCGCGGCGACCACGCTGCCCCCCGGACACATGCAGAAGGTATACACGCCCCTGCCGTTTTCCAAGTGCACAGCCAGTTTGTAGTCGGCCGCCCCAAGATTCGGGTGACCGGCAAATTTGCCGTACTGCGCACGGTCAATCAAGCTCTGCGGGTGCTCGATTCGGGCGCCCACGGAAAACGGCTTCTGCTCCATCGGTATGCCGAGGGAATGGAGCATTTCAAAGGTATCCCGCGCGCTGTGCCCCACAGCAAGGATCAGCCGGTCGGTGTCCACGGTGTAAGTTGAACCGTCCTGCGGCTTTACTTCCGCTCCGGTCACCTTCCCGTCTTTTATAAGAATCTTTTTCAGAGCGGTTTCAAAATGCACTTCCCCGCCAAGGGAAAGAATCTGCTCGCGGATTGCCTTTACCGCACAAGGCAGACGGTCCGTTCCGATATGCGGCTTGGCCAGATACAGGATTTCCGGCGGCGCACCCGCGGCAACAAATTCCTCCAGCACTTTGCGCGAACGGGAATCCTTTGTGCCGGTGTTCAGTTTGCCGTCTGAAAAGGTACCCGCCCCGCCTTCGCCGAACTGGACGTTGCAGTCGGGGTTCAGTTCCCCCGTTTTCCAAAAATGCTCCACCTGTTCCTTCCGTTTTTCCACCGCGCTTCCGCGTTCAAAAACAATCGGGCGCTGCCCGGCCTGCGCTAAGATCAGCGCGGCAAAAAGTCCCGCCGGGCCAAAGCCGACGACCACGGGCCGCAGAGCGCGCGGCTTCCCCGCCGGAAGCGCATAGCGATACGGCTCAGCCTCCGTGATTTTCGAATCCTTCGGCGGGCGCTTCAGAATGCAGTCGACATCAACCGTACAGATAAAATGGACATCGTCTTTTTTACGTGCGTCGACCGATTTTTTATACAGTTTCAAAGAACGGATTTCAGCAGGGGCAACCTTTAAACGCGCCGCCGCCTGCTTGATTAAATCCTGTTCGGTGCCGTCTAGTTTCAAATGAATTTCCGATATACGAAACATATTTCACCCTTATTTTTTCAGTAATGCGGAAGCGCAGGCGGTTCCCGCCGCCATACCGGTACTCCAGGCCCAATGCAGGTTGAAGCCGCCGCAGTCGCCGTCGATATTCAAAACCTCGCCCGCAAGGTAAAGGCCGGGACAGACCTTTGACTGAAGGTTTTCGTCCACTTCCTTTAAAGGCACCCCGCCCGCGGTGATCTGGGCATCCTTCCAGGACAGCGTTCCGGTCACTTCAAACCGGAAATCTTTCACCGTTTTCGCAATAGCCTTTAAGTCCGCCGGCCGATATTCATTCGCCTGCCTTGGGATATGCCGCAAGGCCGCCCGAATCACCCCGCGGCCAACAAGCTTGTTCACACAGCCGTTCAAAAGTTCATCCGCCGGCATCAGACCGAGGCTTTTCCGGGTCTGTCCGAGCATCGCAAATACTTCTTCTTCGGTATAATCCGAGAGAAGGTCTAAAGCAATTTCAAGTTTCTTTGCCCCTCCCAGCTCTCCCGCCAAACGGGACAGTTCAAAAATGCAGATACCGGACAGTCCGTTTTCGGTAAACTGCACCTCGCCGCAGACGGTTTTAACAGGTTCTCCGTCGGCGAGGAGCGTAGCGCAGGCCGCACTTCTCGCGCCCTTTAGGGGCTTTGCGCGGGCCGGATCGGTTTTTACCTGTACCAGCGCGGGAAAAAGTCCGGTTACGCTATGGCCCAATGTTTTCAGAATCAGATACCCACTGCCGTTGGAGCCAAGCTGCGGATACGCCTTTCCCCCGCAGGCAAAAATCAGGCGTTTCGCAGAAACGGTGCCGGACTGCGAATGAATCGTAAAATCGGGTTCGGTTTTTTTAACGGCGGTTACGGCGAAATCCGTAAGAGTTTTCACGCCAAGGCTTTCAAGCTGGAAGCGCAGGATATCCAGTACGGCGGAAGCCTGTAAATTATTCGGATAAACGCGGCCTTCCTCCTGTTCCCTGCATAACAGCCCGAGGGACGAAAACCGATCCATAATCACCTGTGCCGTATATTGCTTTAGAATCGGCATAGCGAGGGCCGTATCCCCGTGGTAATGTTCGGCTGTAAGATTGCGGTTTGTAAGATTGCAGCGCCCGTTGCCGGTTGCAAGCAGCTTTTTCCCGACGCGCGGATTTGCTTCCAGTACGGCGATTTTCGCGGGTATCCGGTTTTTCCGGCATTCCTGAGCCGCACAGACCGCAGCCATCAGTCCGGCCGCGCCGCCGCCGATGATTCCAATATCATAATATTCCATAAATCCTCCAAAGCAATTACCAAAGCTGCCCAAGCAGGCCGTAGGAAACGATGCACATAATGATATCCGCCGTCAGGGTTCCCGCAAAGACGGAAAGGATGGCGTCCCGGAACCGCATCCCGAGCAGCGCGGCGATCAGCGAGCCGGTCCACGCGCCGGTGCCCGGCAGCGGAACCGCCACAAAAATATACAGTCCAAAGGTTTTATATTTCTCAACGGATTTGCTTTTTTCCTCCGCTTTCGCTTCTATCCTGCGCACAAGCTTGACAAAGCGGGTGTTTCGCATCCAATCCAGTATTTGACGTATAAAAAGCAGAATAAACGGTACGGGAAGAATCGTACCGAAAAAACAGATAAAAAATGCCCGCACCATGTCAACATTCAGCATACCCGCGGCTAAAATGCCGCCGCGCAGCTCCAGTATGGGGAGCATGGATACGATGAAAATGACCAGTTCCTTTGATGATGTGGTACCCAGCAAGCCTACTACGCTTTTTACGATTTGTTCCATCCCGCGCTCCTTTTCTTTTATCATTTTATAGTATAGCCTATTTTTATTGGGAATGGCAAGGTTTTCAGCCCATACTTTCCGCATTTTTCATGGCATTTTCCCATTTCCATTCTGACATTGATTGCGTCGTCCCTTTCAGCAGCAAAACAGGGAAGCTTTTTGAACGCTTTTTTTAATGGGCAAAAGGAAAACCGACACGGGATTCCCGTGCCGGTTTAGCCTGATGTATACTGTAAGGGGTAATCTTATAATCAGCCGAAATATCTTGCCAGAAGGCCTCTGAATCCGGCGCCGTGACGCGCTTCATCCTTCGCCATTTCATGTACGGTGTCGTGGATGGCATCGTAATTGAGTTCCTTAGCCTTCTTGGCAATGGCAAGTTTGCCTGCGCAGGCGCCCGCCTCAGCCTCTGCACGCATCTGAAGATTCTTCTTCGTGCTGTCGGTAAGGACTTCGCCGAGCATCTCCGCAAAACGGGAGGCATGGTCCGCTTCCTGATACGCGTACTCTTTGAACGCGGCGGCGATTTCCGGATAGCCTTCGCGGTCTGCCTGACGCGCCATGGCAATATACATACCGACTTCACAGCATTCGCCGTTGAAATTCGCTACCAAGCCGTCGTAAACTTCTTTATCGATTCCCTGTGCAATGCCGACCTGATGCTCGCAGGCAAACGGAGCGTTTTCGGTTTGCTCAACAAATTTCTCTTTCGGCGCCTTGCACTGCGGGCAAACCGCGGGAGCTTCTTCACCCTCATAAACATAACCACATACGGAACACACAAATTTTTTCATTTTTACTTACCTCCATATAAATTAAAATAAATATTTTATAAAGGCTT
Source organism: Caproiciproducens galactitolivorans (assembly GCF_026672255.1). Lineage (GTDB taxonomy): Bacteria > Bacillota > Clostridia > Oscillospirales > Acutalibacteraceae > Caproiciproducens > Caproiciproducens galactitolivorans_A. The sequence continues at coordinate 134,206 of NZ_JAPOHA010000006.1, forward strand.
TTGCCTTTGTAAACAATTGGAACAGATACCGTGAAACAGAACCTCGCTGGAATCGATGCGAAGATGATACCTCTCGGCAATTTCGACATTTGCATCCAAAGAGATGAAATTACCGGGAATGTCGATCACCGCCCCGCAGCAGGAACAAACAAAATGCGTATGCGGCTGAATATTTCCGTCGTACCGCTCCTGCCCGTTTACCGTACCGACACTGATGATGGTACCGTCATTTTTAAACTGCGCGATATTGCGGTAAACGGTGCCCAGACTCAAATCCGGATATTCGGGCTTTAATTTCTGATAAACCCATTCCGCTGTCGGGTGGCAGGTTGTACCTTGTATCGCCTTTAAAATGGCCTCTCGTTTTCTGCTGTAGTTTTGTTTCTTCTCCATACGGTCCTTCCTAAATCAATAATAGTAATCATTCTTGTTTCTGTTTCCTATACTAGCACCTTTCCATTCATTTGTAAAGAGGTTTTTTAAATTTTTTTATGGATTGATTTATTAATTTTTTTTGTTACAATAAGTAATGGCCAAAAAAAACAGAAAAATAAGGGGCTTTTATGAAAATCAGAAAGCTAATCAAAGAATATGCGTTAATTACGGTCAGCACACTTTTTATTGTTGTAGGCGTTTACTTTTTCAAATTCCCCAATAATTTTACTTTCGGAGGAGTTACCGGTCTTTCCGTTGTAATTGGCAGGGTTACCCCGTTTACCCCCGGTACGGTAAATATGATTCTAAATGTTTTGCTGTTGATTCTCGGTTTCCTGTTTATCGGCAAGGACTTCGCGGTAAAAACCGTATATTCCAGTATGCTGCTCTCCGTATGCCTTTCCGCGCTGGAAAAGATTTATCCTCTGCACCATCCGCTAACCGATCAGCCGATGCTCGAGCTGGTATTCGCCGTAGCAATACCGGCATTCGGCTCCGCGCTTCTGTTTAATATCGATGCTTCCAGCGGCGGTACCGATATCGTCGCTTTGGTCCTTAAGAAATATACAACCTTCGATATCGGCAGGGCCTTGTTCTTCAGCGACATGCTGATTACCCTTTCCGCGTTTTTTGTATTCGATATTAAGACCGCGCTGTTTTCAACGCTCGGCCTTTTATCAAAATCGCTCGCAATCGACAACGTGATTGAAAGCATCAACCTTGCAAAGTATTTTAACGTGGTCTGCTCAAATCCGGATGTAATTTGCAATTATATTGTAAAAGAGCTCAATCGAAGCGCTACCGTTTTGGATGCAAAAGGCGCGTATTCGCACAAACATAATTATGTTGTCTTAACCGCGCTGCGCCGGCCGCAGGCGGTACAGCTCCGGCGTTACATTAAGCGGGTAGAGCCGGAGGCGTTCATTCTGATCTCCAATACAAGCGAGATTATCGGAAAAGGATTTCATGAGTAAAAATGGTTCCCCTTGCACATCTGAGGGATTTCAAATTGAACTACAAAAAGGGTGAAGCGGAAAATTCCGCTTCACCCTTTTTGCACGATTTAACAGGACTGCTTTACAGAAGATAAAAACCATAGGAACGGGTTCCGTTTTCCTCTATATAAAAACTTCTTGGAAATTGAGAGAGAATAGAATGGATTGTATCGTTATGAGACCATTCTTCAAAGGAATACCCGTAAAAAGGGATCGATGTAACATTATCGAAAATCTCACTGCGTTTTTTAAGAAGGGAAGCAAATTCAACCACATCGCTTGAAATTTTCGATCCTTTATATTCCGTTTCATGCACTTCAAATAAGGCCAGCGAAGAGTCCGGGTCGGTCAACCGGTCTGCACGGGAACCAAAATAAAGAATACAGGGATGGAGTTTTCCGGAAAGAAAGAGCTGCCGGTATACTTTTTTTGCATAGGGCAGAACGTTCCCTCCTCTGATTTTATACAGTTCCCCATCGCGGAGATAGAATGAAACAAACCGGTAGCACTTCACAAGAACCGAAGCCATATGTTTAAATTCTTCCGTGCCAATCCCGCCTGAAAAGGCGATTTCTGCCGATGAGTTTGTAAAAATGGTGGATTCCATTAACGCAAGCTGCAAAGGCAGGTTGCTCTGTATTTCCTGTGAAAGGGTTTTTGCGCTGGAAGGAAATTGAAGCTGCGTTCTATCCACAAACTGGCAGTCAATCTGATTCTCCTTTTTCATCAATATACAGGAACCAAACGGCCTCTCCGGCTCATGCCTGTACAACCCGGCAAAATCGTGCCAGTCAAAAGCAGTTACATGCATATGAAATCTCCCTTACATTATATATCAGCATTGTTGTAAAACTAGAAAATTAAATTACAATTTAGAACTATGCTAAATTTATTATACAGCTATTTATTTTGAAAGCAAATTGTTTTTCATTATCTGATTTTTAATTTTATCTATGTTATAAAAAACCTCCTTGACAATGGATTCTTTTGAGCATATTATTATCTAGTAATTTAGTAAATTACTAATTTAGTAATCGAGGTGCTTTTATGAAAATCCCAACAACTTTAAAACATAAACCGGTCATTGTTTCGGAAAACTATGAAAATATTGACGGCAGAGCGGCGTATCATTCCGACGCGAAAGGGCTTTCCCTTGGCCTCGCGCAGTGGAACGACCGCGGCAAAGTGGATATTTCCGCGAAAGTCTGGCGTTACACCGGCGAAAAATGGTCCCGTCAGTCCGAAGAGCTGCCGCTGCACCGCGTAATCGACCTTGCTATTCTCATTTGCAGGGCAAAACAATACTGCGCGGATTCCTACCGCTTTGAAAAACTGTACGATCCGGAGCATACCACAATCGACCGCATTGGCCTTCAAGGGGACGCAATGACGGTTTCGGTCTGCACGGATAACCCCATGATTGACGACGACATCAAGCTTTTTACACAGGTGCTCAGCGACAACGACGAACTAATCAGTGAACGGTTAAGGACACTCTCACGCATTCTGAAAGAAATGGGGTATTAAGGTGGATAAACAAAATAAGAAAGAGCTGGCGGCGGCCTACAAAGAACGAAAAGTTGTCGGCGGAATTTACGCGATTGTGAACAGCGGGAACGGGAAGATGCTTCTGCTTTCCACCTGCGATATGCAGGGCAGCCGAAACCGGTTTGAATTTTCGAAAAAAACCGGTTCCTGCATCAACCTGAAACTGCGGGAAGACTGGCAAAAATACGGAAACATGGCTTTTGATTTCACGGTACTGGCAGAGCTTATGAAAAAAGAGAGCCAGACCGATCAGGAATTTGCGGAAGACATCGCTACCCTTCAGGAATTATGGGCTGAAAAGCTTCTCGGGAAAAATTTGTATTAAATATACGAATTCTTACTCCATTCGCCTTGGAATCTTTGTATTTAAAATTATATAATTATATTGACAAGTTATATAACTTTGGTATAATTTTAATTGTAAAGCAAGAAATTTTAGATTGGAATGAGCAGGATGGACCGAAATGTATATAGTCTTGTGCTGATTGATGAGGTCGTAGATGCGGTTGACCGAATGGCCTATGAGAAAAATACCAGCCGCAGCAACCTGATTAACCAGATTCTTGCGGAATATCTTTCCTGTCCAACGCCGGAAATGCGGATGCGGGATATTTTTGAAAGCGTGGACCGGCTGATGACGGGACTGGGCAATTTTCAGATTCAGTTTCAGCCGAGCGACGCCATGATTTCGATCCGCAGCGCGCTCCGGTACCGGTACAAACCAACCATACGTTACACCTTGGAGCTTTACCGCATTTGCGGGCCGACCGTCGGCGAGCTGCGGGTTTCCACGCGCACGCAAAGCCAGTCTTTGATTACCATCCTGACGGATTTCTTTGCTTTTTGGTCGGCGCTGGAAAACAAGTATATCGCCTCGTATTTCCCAAACGGAAAGGTGCTGTGCGAGGTGGAGACAGGCCGTTACACAAGGCAGTTCCTTCTCCCCCGCGACGAATCCCAGCGAACCAATGAAAATCTTGCGGCCGCCATATCCGATTACATCCGCTCATTCGATAAGAATCTGAAACTTTATTTTTCCGGGCTGGAGGATTTGGAAGCGGCTGAGGAAGCAATCGAAAAAAGTTATTCCCGTTACGTAAAAATCAGTGAAGTAATTTGAACAACCGTGAGCGAGGAGGCAGGATTTTATGAACGCTCAAAAATTCACGCAGAAATCCCTTGAAGCCATTCAGGAAGCGCAGAATATCGCGATTCAGAACAATAACATGCAAATTGAAGAGGAGCATCTGTTTCAGGCGCTGCTGTCCCAGGAAAACGGGCTGATTCCCCAGCTTTTCAAGAAGATGGGCATCAGCACGGAAGCGGTTTTGGAAAATGTTAAGAAGCAGGTGGCAAAACTTCCGGGCGTTACCGGCCCGGGGCGCGAGTCGGGAAAAATCTATGTCTCCGCCGACGTGGACACGGTACTGGTCGACGCGGAAAAAGAAGCCGGGCGCATGAAAGACGAATACGTTTCGGTCGAACATATCATGCTTTCCATTTTGAATAGACCGAATCTTGCCGTGCGGGCGGTTCTCGACTCTTTCGGCATCAGCCGGAACCAATTTCTCTCCGCGCTTTCCACCGTTCGGGGAAATACCCGGGTTACAAGCGACACGCCGGAGGAAACCTACGACGCGCTTGCAAAATACGGGCAGGATTTGGTACTGCTTGCGAAAAACCATAAAATCGACCCTGTTATCGGAAGGGACTCGGAAATCCGCAACGTCATCCGCATCCTTTCCCGCAAGACGAAAAACAATCCGGTTCTGATCGGCGAACCGGGCGTTGGCAAAACCGCCATTGCCGAAGGGCTTGCCCTTCGAATTGTGCGGGGCGACGTTCCGGACAATTTAAAAGAGAGAAAGCTGTTTTCGCTCGATATGGGCGCGCTGATTGCGGGCGCGAAGTTTCGGGGCGAGTTCGAGGAAAGGCTGAAAGCCGTTCTGAATGAAGTAAAGAAGAGCGAAGGCCAAATCATCCTGTTTATCGATGAACTGCACACCATCGTCGGCGCGGGAAAGACCGAAGGCTCCATGGACGCGGGCAATCTTCTGAAACCAATGCTTGCGCGCGGCGAACTGCACTGCATCGGCGCCACAACTTTAAATGAATATCATCAGTATATTGAAAAAGACGCGGCGCTCGAACGGCGTTTCCAGCCGGTTATGGTTGAGGAACCGAGTGTGGAGGACACCATATCGATTTTAAGAGGCTTAAAGGAACGGTATGAGGTTTTCCACGGCGTAAAAATACAGGATCAGGCCCTGATCGCCGCGGCGGTACTGTCGAACCGGTATATTTCCGACCGTTTCCTGCCCGATAAAGCGATCGACCTTGTAGACGAAGCCTGCGCCATGGTTCGCACCGAAATTGATTCCATGCCGGCCGAACTCGATGAAATTTCGCGCAAAATCATGCAGCATGAAATTGAAGAAGCCGCTTTAAAGAAGGAAACCGATACCCTTTCGAAAGAACACTTAAAGGAAATCCAAAAGGAACTGGCCGATCAGCGTGAAAAGTTCAAGGAAATGAAAGCGAAATGGGAAAACGAAAAGCAGGCGATTTCCAAGGTGCAGAAGCTACGCGAGGAAATCGAGCAGGTCAACGCCGAAATTGAAAAGGCGGAACGCAATTATGATTTAAATAAAGCGGCGGAATATAAATACGGCAAGCTTCCCGAACTGACCAAGCAGTTGGAAGCGGAGGAACAGATTGCGGAAAAATCGCAGGCTACCGGTTCCCTGCTTCGCGACCGGGTAACCGATGAGGAAATCGCGAAAATTATCGCCCGCTGGACGGGCATTCCGGTTGCCAAGCTGATGGAAGGCGAACGCGAAAAGCTGTTAAAGCTGGACGATATCCTGCATCAGCGCGTCGTTGGGCAGGACGAAGCCGTGAAGAAAGTAACCGAAGCGATTCTTCGCTCCCGCGCGGGCATTCAGGACCCGAACCGCCCCATCGGCTCGTTCCTGTTCCTCGGCCCCACCGGCGTCGGCAAAACCGAGCTTGCCAAGGCATTGGCACAGACCCTGTTCGACGACGAGCACAACATGGTGCGCATCGATATGACGGAATACATGGAGAAGTACTCCGTGTCCCGTTTAATCGGAGCGCCTCCGGGCTATGTCGGCTACGAGGAAGGCGGCCAGCTGACCGAAGCGGTCCGCAGGCATCCGTATTCCGTCGTCCTTTTCGACGAGGTGGAAAAAGCGCATCCCGATGTATTCAATATCCTGCTTCAGGTTTTGGATGACGGGCGCATCACCGATTCACAGGGCCGCACGGTTGACTTTAAGAATACCATCATCATTCTGACTTCGAATTTGGGTTCAAGCTGCATTCTTGACGGAATTGAGCCGAACGGGCAGATCAGCGAAGAAGCAAAAGCACAGGTGAACGCCATGCTGAAACAGCAGTTCCGGCCCGAATTCCTGAACCGTCTGGACGAAATCGTCTTCTATAAACCGCTTACCCGTACCGAAATCGACAAGATTGTCGTCCTGCTGATTGAAGATTTACAGCGGCGGCTGGAAGAAAAGCAGTTAACGGTAACCCTGACGCAGGCAGCAAAAAATTATATCGTTGATCAGGGCTATGATCCCGTTTACGGCGCACGCCCTTTAAAGCGATTCATCCAGAGTAAAGTCGAAACGCTGATCGCAAAAGCGATTATCTCCAGAGATTTAAAACCGAGAACCGAGCTGACCGTCGACTACGCGGACGGCAAGCTGACGCTGCGGTAATAAAGAACAGAGGAGCAGATTATGGAATATAAAAGAATCGGAGACACCCTTATCGCCCGCATCGACCGCGGGGAAGAAATCCTGCAAAGCCTGAAAACCATTTGCGAGAAGGAAAATGTCCGGCTTGCCAGCGTTTCCGCCATCGGCGCGGTTGACCATGCGGTTGTCGGGCTATACCGGGTCGATGAGAAAAAATATTATAAAAACACGTTCGACGGTGAGATGGAAATGACCTCCCTTTCCGGAAATGTCACCGAAAAGGAAGGTCAGGTATATCTGCATCTTCACGCGAATTTTGCCGGCGCCGACGGAAAGGTTGTCGGCGGGCATTTAAATGAAGCGGTCATCAGCGGCACCTGCGAAATGTTTATCCATACCCTGCCAGGAAATGTCGGTCGCAAGCCGGACGAAGAAACCGGACTGAATGTGTTTGCTCTGTAATTGAATCTTAGAAACAAGCGGCTTCGGAGCGGTGTACATCACTCCGGGGCCGCTAATTTTAAAATACTTACCAGCGTTTATATTCTAAACTTTCTAAAGTAGATTTCAAATGCTTATAATCGTTCCCGGACACGACCGCATACTGCCCTTTTAAAGTATCGAATATGATGTATCGATCTTTTTGGTCATAAAGTTAATAGCCAAAATCCAAATCAGAGGAACCGCTGTGTTCCCCTCTTAAATCATATTCCGGATTCTTTTTGCCGACTATATTATCATTATCATCGACATACTGGTCATATTTCAGATGTCCAAGAAAATCCTTCAATCTTTTTTCATTTTGCTTTATTTCCGCATAATTTCTACGAATAATAGAGCCCTTTTGGATTTGTTGATTTTGAAACACTCGGATGATACCCTGCTTCTGCACGAGATAAGAAGTACCCATGAGTAATAAAATAGCCATTATGAAACATGTAGCAATCGCAAATATATTTTTCTTACATTCCGACTTCTGCAATAAACAATATCACCTCTTATGCATTCGGATTTCCCTACATACAACCGGGAGGTTCGAAAAGCTTTCACGTTAAGTAAAATATGGGGATTGGATAGGGAATCCTTACCATATTACTCTATCTATATAATCAGCGGTACCATAATAATTTGAAAAATCTGAAATTTTATAGTTTAATGTGATGTTATCCTCATTACCCCATCCAATATTAGGAAGCGTAGTTCCTGTATTATAAAAATCACCGTTTAATTCAAAATAAATTGTATGAGAATTCTCCAAATTTAAAAATAATGTTCCACAAAACTGTTTGCTGATTTCACAGTATTCCTGATTCAAATGAACGCTGATAACCTTAGATATTCCATGGGAACCAGTGTTTTCAATTGTTTGACAATAAAAGCGAACGGTTGGTTGATATTGAGGCCACAGTGGCACAGTCGTCGTTATCACTCGGTACGTTTTTCCATCCATGAAAACATTCGAAAAGGTTTCATTTAATTGTTTCCTGACAACATTTGACCGCGATTTCGTATCCTTTGCGATTTGGTCTACTAACTGATCAATGGTTAGTACATCGCTAATTTTTGTAGCCTGAATATTTATCGAATCACTAAAAGTATCTTTTGATTTATAATGTGAACCTATTGCCAGTGAAAGCACAACAGAAAATATAAGAATTGTGCAAAATAACAAAACTTTTTTTTTGATCTTCATGACAACCTCTTACCATTATAAAAATAAAAAAGTCATCAGGCCAACCTTTTTTCAGAAAATATTTAGTAATATGCGTATATATTACTATTTCCCTAATAGAATATTACGCTATTAATTCTTTTTTGTCAATACAATATATTTACACCTAATCCATATAATGTTTTATCCTCCATTTCTTATGGGATATGGTATAATAGTTATAAAAAATTATAAGGGTGAGATTCATGGTAAAACATATCGTAATGTGGACATTGAATGACGAAGCAAAAAGAGACTGCGAAAAAATCACGGCCGATCTGCAAAAGCGTTTCAAATCGCTGCTGGGTGTTGTGGACGGCCTGAAAGCGATTGAAATCGGGCACAATTACAACGGCGGAAAATATGACTTGGTGCTGCTTTGCGAATTTGATTCTAGAGAAGCACAGGAAAAGTACCAGACGCATCCCGCACACGTGGCGATCAAGGAAATCGTGCATTCGCTTACCTGCGGCAGGGAATGCGCCGACTACAAAATCTAACCGTTAAAAAACTCCCTCTGGCGAAAAAACCAGAGGAAGTTTTCCTATTTAAATCTCCGCTTCTTTCGGCGCCTTTCTGCCATAGCCCAGAATAACCGCAACCGCAACCGCCGAAAGCAGTCCCAGTATGCCGCCAAACCAGAACGGCGCGTCGGAATTGATCTTATCCCACATTACGCCGGCAACGGCGGAGGAAAGCAAAAGGCCGATTCCCTGCAGCATGCCGTACAGTCCCAGCACCGTACCCTTAAACTCCTTTGGAGAGGCTTCTGCAATAAACGCGCGTTCCGCACCGCTGATAAAGGCGGTGTAGGCTCCGTATGCGACAAACAAAAGAAGGATGCCTGTTTTGGAAGTCAACAGGGCAAACCCCAGATAAACCAGACCATAAATCAAATAGCCGGGAACCAAGATGGCGCTCCTTCCGAACCGGTCGGAAAGCTTCCCCGACGGGATGGCCAAAATGGCCGCGGACAGGTTAAAAATCAAATAGAGGAGCATCACCTGGGAAGAGGTAAATCCACGCGACTTTGCTTTTAAAAGAAGAAAAGTATTGGAAGAGTTGCCAAGACAGAACAGGAAGATAACACCCAGATAAAGCTTTAGCTTATTATCCAGCTTCAACCCGCGAAAAGAGAGTTTTTCATTTTTCTGCGCAGTATCCCGTTCTTCCCGAACCAGCGGAATAAGGAGAATACCGATTACTCCCGGTATAATCGACCAAAGAAATGCCGTTCTGTATTGCATATTCTTTGCTACAAATAAAAAAGCAAGAAAAGCACCGATGGAAGAGCCTGCCATATCGAGCATTTTATGAAGCCCGAAAGAGCCGCCCAGCTTTCCTTGTTCGCTCGACTGCGCAACCAGCGCGTCCCGGGGCGCGGTACGGATTCCTTTTCCGGTGCGGTCAACCACCCTTGCCGCCAGCACGCCCGTCCATGAAGAGGCACAAAGCAAAATCAATTTGTAGATAACGGAAGCGGAATACCCCGCAAACGTCAGTTTTTTCTTATTATGATAAACGTCCCCGATGTAGCCGCTGAACACCTTGAGCAGGGAGGCAATGCTTTCCGCGATTCCTTCGATCATTCCTACGATTGCAGGCGTCGCGCCGAGCGAAGCGGTGAGAAACAGCGGGATAATGGGATACACCATCTCCGTGCTCATATCAACAAACAGGCTTACCAGCCCAATGAGTATAATATTGGACAGTACTTTTTTCTTCTGCATCATTTCGGTCGCTCCAATGTATGTATATTCTGCTCTATACATAACCATAGCGCTTATATAAGAAAAAAGCAATACGTAAATTGCATTCTCCGGCTATTGGCCGTTGTCGATATATCCGTAAAGATCAAACAAGGGATAATTTTTGCAGTCGTTCAGAAGACCTTTATAGAACAGAAGGGTATCCCGAATCGTTCCGACTCCGTGTTTCACTTCAAAACGGATATACGCCTGCGCATGCTGGGACAATTCCAGAATTCCTTTTTGGAGAACCGGAAGAAAAGAATTCGCTGGGCCAAAATTTTCCTCGTTCAAGATGGTCCAACCGCTGGACGCGGCAATCAAGTCGCGGATATCCCATGAAATCACATGGCATTCGCCCGCTTTTCGCCATTCATTTTCCTGTATCTTTAATTGCAGCAGCACACAATAATTCATCCCGTATCCTCCAACAAACCCCTATATCGTTATTCGAAACCTGCGGCATTTTTTCGGGGCAGGCTGCAAAGTAGATAAAAACCTCAGGCTGTAAAACATTCCGAAGTTTAAGGCTCCAAGTCTCCCCGCATGAAACGCATATATTCCGCGGGGATGGGATAATCCCCGGATATTATCTCAGCCGCCGCAATTCCGTCCGGTATAGTTGGGCTTGTTTCCTCCTGTTTGAAAATTTCATCCCCAATCTTCCGACTGTTTGTTATTTAAATATAACACGAATCTTCATAAATTCTTGATGAATTGCAAAAAACAGGAAAAACTTCCAAAAGATTCGGTAAAACCTGCTTTTTGTTACCGGATAACCGCAAAAAGGACCTGAAACAAATTGTTCAGGCCCTTTAACATTTTTATGCTTGCTGATGGCTATTGTAATAGGCAAAGGAAATCAGCACCGTTAAAATACAGATTGCCGCATAAAGGAAAAACAATTTGCTTTGCAGTCCGCCGGAAAGGACAAAAACAGATCCAAGCGTTGCAAGAACTGGCACGGCCACACCGCGAAAAGCGCCTTGAATTTCTCCCTTTCGGTATAATGTGAACACCTTGTAATAAAGCACAATGTAAAACAGATAGCTCATTACAATGGAAATTTCCGAAATATCGGAATTGGGAAGCAGCGAAAATTTTACGGTAAGAAAATGCACCGCCGACCAGAACAGGGTAATGAAGTAGCAGAAAACGGCTGAATGAACCGGCATCTCCTGTTTGCCGGACTGCTTTTCCAGAAACCCCGAAAGCGGGAACATTTTCTCCCCGCGCAAAGCCATGGAATACGGCATGCGGATGTAACCGAGTATAATGCCGTTCACCGTTCCCATCACCGCGATAATCACAAAGATCAGGATCAGCTGTGCGCCAAGGCCGCCGAACAATTTATCTGCAACGGCGTAAACGTGCGCATCCTGCATCTCGATAATTTTCTGAGGCGGGAGCAAGCTGGAAACGCCGATAAAATAAGCGACGTAAGTCGCCAGAATAACAAGCGGCGCTATGACCAGAGCTTTGGGAAGGTTCTTTTTGGAATCACGGATTTCGGAAGAGATGGTAGTCGAGATTGTCCATCCGTCAAAAGAGAACGCCACCGGCCCGATTGCCGAAAGCCATGCGGCGCCTTCCAGCTTTTGCACCGGGATACTTTGAAACCCCGCGGAAGGGTTGCCGAAAAGGAGACCGCACATGGCAATTACAAGGAGCGGAATCATTTTCACCACAGTGGAAAGATTCTGGAATCCGCCGCCAAGCTTCGCGGAAAGGGAATTCATCAGAAAACAGAACGTGTAAAAGAGAAACCCGATCAGCATCTGGTTTTCCAGCGTGCCCTTCCAGCCGAATAAAAGGCAGATATAGATTCCCACTACCCATGATACAACCGCCGTAATGGTGGGGAAATAAACAAATATTTGAAACCAGCCCATCCCGCAGGCAAATTTTTCGCTTACAAATTCTTCAACGTAGGTGATAATCCCCCCGGGCCGGTCGGTACGGGAGGCAAGCTCGCTGATGCAGAGCCCGCCGAAAATAATGCTGGTCGCACCCAGCAAAAAAACAACGACGCCCAGCAGGACATTCCCGCCGGTAGCGGAAAGAATATTGTCGCTTTTAAAGAAGATACCGGAACCGATACAGATTCCGATAATCATCGCAATGGTTGTGAAAAGCCCGTAATTGCGCTTTGTTTTTTCCAAGTTTCATTCTTCTTCCTTTTCAAATAGCAGCACGCCTATTTTAGCACATACGAACCATTTTGAAAAGCAGAATGAAACAAATTTACTGTTTTTTCCCGTTGCGTTCACAGGCCTGGCAGGAGGAGCATTTCGAGCAGTCTCCGCAGCACCTGTGCCTGTGTTTTACGGAATAACGTATCGCCAGTACAAGCAGTACGGCAATAATGGCCAGAATAACATAATCCGCGATCTGCATAATTCCTCCAAATCCGCCGGTTAACGGCAAAAGAAAAGTCCGATATGGTAAACAAGGTAGGCGGCAATCCAGGCAATGCCTGTTTGGTAGAGCACAACGGCAACCGCGCTCCTTCTGCTGTTCATTTCATGACGAACCGCACTGATTGCGGCGACGCACGGCGTATAAAGCAGCGTGAAAATCAGGAACGACCACGCGGTTAACGGGGTAAAGAGGGAGGACAGCGCCGTCGACAAATTGGAAACACTGGTTCCCGTTAAAACCGTCAAAGTACTGACAACCGCTTCTTTTGCGGTAAAGCCGGTAATTAGAGCCGTGGATGCACGCCAGTCGTTAAATCCAAGCGGTTCGAACAACGGAGCGATCAGCCGTCCGATACCGGCAAGCATACTGTCTGCGCTGTTCGACACGACATTGATTCTTGTATCGAAGGTCTGCAGGAACCATATGATGATGGTTGCCACAAAAATGACGGTAAATGCGCGCACTAAAAAGTCCTTCGCCTTATCCCACATCAGCAGTCCGACGCTTTTCGCGCTCGGAAGCCGGTAATTGGGAAGCTCCATGACAAAAGGAACCGGATTTCCGTGAAAAACCGTATTCTTCAGGATAAAGCCGCTGACAATGCCGATCAGCATCCCGATGACATAGAGAGACGTCATCACGAGCGCCGGATGCTTCGGGAAAAAAGCGGCCGTAAAGACCGCGTAAATCGGCAGCTTCGCACTGCAGCTCATAAAAGGAGTCAGGAAAATCGTCATTTTGCGGTCCCGCTCGCTGGATAAGGTTCTCGTCGCCATAATGGCCGGTACGGAACAGCCAAACCCGATCAGCATCGGCACGAAACTGCGTCCGGAAAGCCCGATTTTACGAAGCAGCTTGTCCATGACGAACGCGACCCTTGCCATATAGCCGCTGTCCTCGAGAATCGAAAGGAAGAAGAACAGCACGACAATGATCGGCAGAAAGGAAAGGACGCTGCCGACTCCGGCGAATACCCCGTCGATAATCAGCGAGTGCACGACGGGATTAATGCCGTAGGCGGTCAGCCCCGCGTCGGCCAGTCCGGTTACAAAATCGATTCCGGCGGATAAAACCGCGCTCAGCACGCTTCCGATTACGCCGAAGGTAAGGTAAAAAACGAGCATCATAATCAAAATGAAAATCGGAATGGCAAAATATTTATGGGTTAAAACCATGTCGATTGCAACGCTGCGCCGGTGTTCCTTTGACTCGCCTGTTTTTACAACCGAATCCGCGCAGAGCTTCCCGATAAAGGTATAGCGCATGTCCGCCAGCGCGGCTTCACGGTCGGTTCCAAGCTCGTGCTCCATTTCTTTCACGCTGTGCCCGACCATGTCCTTTTCGTTTTCGGAAAGGCCCAGCGCGTTGAGCATGGGGTCGTCGCCTTCCACCAGCTTGGTTGCGGCGAAACGGGAAGGCACGCCGATCCGTTCCGCATGATCCTCCACGAGATGGGCGACGGAGTGAATCGCCCTATGTACCGCGCCGGAGCAAAAATCCTGCCGTTTCGGAAGCTGCTTTGCGCCGGCCGTCGCAACCGCCGTTTCAATCAGCTCGTCGATTCCGTCGTTTTTGCTGGCAGAGATCGGGACCACCGGAACGCCAAGTTCCTCCTGCAATTTTTCTATCTTAATGGTTCCGCCGTTTGCGCGAACCTCGTCCATCATATTTAAAGCAACGACCATCGGCAGATTTAATTCAATTAACTGCATGGTGAGGTAGAGATTCCGTTCGATGTTTGTCGCGTCAACGATATTGATAATCCCGTCTGGATGGTCTTTCAGTAAAAAATCGCGGGTTACGATTTCCTCATTGGTATAGGGTGACAGGGAATAAATTCCCGGAAGATCGACGACCGTAGCTTCCCGATGGTCTCGGATAATCCCGTCCTTGCGTTCAACCGTAACACCCGGAAAATTTCCTACATGCTGGTTGGAACCGGTCAGCTGGTTGAAGAGTGTCGTTTTGCCACAGTTTTGGTTCCCTGCAAGCGCAAAAATCATCGGCTGATCTCCCCCTCGACTTCTATATTTTTTGCGTCGTCAATCCGAATAGTAAGTTCGTAACCGCGAAGATGAATTTCAATCGGGTCGCCCATTGGCGCAACCTTACGAACCATAACCTCCGTGTGGGGGGTAAGCCCCATATCGAGAAGCCTTCGGCGAAGCGCCCCTGCGCCGTTTACAGCAATAATCTTCGATGTTTGGCCGATTTTTAATTCATTTAACGTCATAAAAAGCCTCCGTCTTCGACTCAGTTGTTAGCTTCTGCTAACTCATATTGTATGCCCACCTCCCGGGTTTGTCAAGGCACTGGAAAAAGATTAACCGAAATTCCGAATCCTACGTTTTTTCCGCCCTTTTTTCTATGAAAGATCACTATAACAACCCATACTGTATCTTCCAATACAGCATATGATACGCCGGTTCGAAAAATCACTTCGAAAAGTGGACAGAACGGGCAAAGAAAAAGGCGGTCCGTAACGAACCGCCTTTAAATCAGAATTCAATTGTTTTCAGTACCTCCTGAATTGCCTGCGCGGAAGCCGTCAGTTTCTGCTGTTCTTCCTCGCTTAACGGAATATCCAGCACCCTTTCAACCCCGGTGCTGCCGACAATCGTGGGGACGCCCATACAGACCCCGCTGATGCCGTAATGCCCCTCAATCAGGCTGGATACCGGCAAAATAGAGTGCTCATCGCGCAAAATGCATTCGGCGATACGGCGGACTGCCATGGCAATTCCGTAATACGTAGCGCCTTTTTTGCGAATGATTTCATACGCGCTGTCCCGGACCCCTTCATAAAGCTTCTGCATGGTTTCCATATGCCTGTAGTGCCCGCACATCTCACAGAACTGGCTCAGCGCAACGCCGGAAACATTCGCGCTGCTCCAGACAGCCAGCTCGCTGTCGCCGTGTTCCCCGATAATAAAGGCGTGAACGCTGCGGCTGTCCACATTGAGATGCTGACCTAAAAGGTATTTCAGCCTTGCCGTATCCAGTACCGTACCGGAACCAATAACGCGGTTCGGCGGAAAACCGGAAAGCTTCAGCGCGGCATAGGTCAGGATGTCCACCGGATTCGATACAATCAGCAGAATCCCCTCGCATTGGCGCTTTTTGATTTCAGGGATAATATTTTTAAGAATGCCTACGTTTTTCTGCACCAGGTCGAGGCGCGTCTCGTCCGGCTTCTGGTTCGCCCCCGCGGTAATGATGATAAGCCCGCAGTCCTGTATATCATCGTAACTGCCCGCGTAAATTTCCATCGGACGGGCAAAGGGCATGCCATGGCTTAAATCCATTGCCTCTCCCTCCGCCTTGTCGCGGTTCGCATCAAGTAAAACCAGTTCGGAAAAGAGCCCGCTTTCCACAAGGCTGAACGCGGCGCTTGCTCCGACAAGCCCGCAGCCGATCATTGCGCATTTTCGGACATTTACCATTTTACATTCCCTTCCTTTTTTAAATAGTAGAGTAATTAATCGATTGCAAAATTACCGTCTTTGAACACCTGAATTTTACGTCCGTCGAAAGTGGTGCCGGTGATATTCATATCGTCGCTGCCGAACATGAAATCGCAGTGGATTTTGGAGTAATTGGAGCCGAGCTTTTCCAGTTCCTCCCGCTTCATTTCCGTACCGTTTTTCAGGTTGTCGGGGTAGGAAGCGCCAAGCGCGAGGTGGCAGGAGGCGTTCTCGTCAAACAGGGTATTCCGGAATAAAATTCCGGACTGGGAAATCGGAGAATCGTAAGGAATGAGCGCGACTTCACCGAGATAACGGCTGCCCTCATCAAATTCGATCAGGTTTTTCAAAGTTTCCTGCTCTTTTTTCGCGCTGAAATCTGTTACTTTCCCGTCTTTGAAATCAAGATAAAAGTCTTCGATCATTTTTCCCTGATAACTGAGCGGTTTTGTTGCGTAAACGCGTCCCTGCGTGCCGAATTTGTAAGGCATGGTGAATGCTTCCTCGGTCGGCATATTCGGGTTAAACACCGCGCCGTTCTGCGCCGGACTGCAGCCGCCCGCCCAGATATGATTCGGAATCAGCTCCACCGTCAGATCGGTTCCGGCCGCATTCGTGAAATGCAGGGATTGAAAACGGAAGTCGTTCAGCATCCGGCAGTGGCGCATCAGATCCTGATTATGCTTCTTCCATTCTTCCACAGGGTCGTTGTCCGCGGAAACGCGCACACTGCTCAGCACCGCATCCCA
The DNA here is from genome assembly GCF_026672255.1 of Caproiciproducens galactitolivorans. Classification (GTDB taxonomy): domain Bacteria; phylum Bacillota; class Clostridia; order Oscillospirales; family Acutalibacteraceae; genus Caproiciproducens; species Caproiciproducens galactitolivorans_A. The sequence continues at coordinate 151,002 of NZ_JAPOHA010000006.1, forward strand.
TAAGGATTCCAGCGCCTTTTCCCCGCCCATCTCCGGAAACACCTTTTTCGCCCATTCAACCGTTGGAATCGCTACGATAGACCACTGCCCGACATTCGCCATCGTGTAATATTCGAAGGGCTCAAACGCGGTTTCCTTCGCAATACGGACGGTCTGCATTTTCTGGCCGTCCACATCGGCCATCAGCCCCGGCGTGGCGGATTCAATGTATAAGAAACAGCATTTTTTATCAATGCAGTTCTTTCTTTGCTCAATACGCCACGGGGCAATATTGGCCAGCGTTTCCGTACTTTCATGCTGAAAAGCCATTTTTGTAATCTTCTCGTCTTCCCAAACGACGAGCACTTCGCCTGCGCCCGCCTGATAGGCCTCTTCCACGCACATACGCGTAAAATAGGCGCAGTCCACGGAGGAAGAAATCACCAGCATCTGTCCCTTTTGCACGTTCGCGCCAACGCAGACGGCAAGCCTTGCGTATTTCCGTAATATATCCTGTGAAACCATAAAAATGAACCTCCAATTTTATTTTTAATCTTCCTAAATTTGACTTGTTTATACGACGGAGTACAGCCGCTAACCCCATCCTTGATTCTGTAATTTTTTTCCGGTCTCATTTAACCGTTTTCGCCGCTCACGGTAATCGGGAAGAACGTTTTCCACGAGCTTCCAAAACTGCGGGGAATGGTTATGCTCCCGTATATGCGCCAGCTCATGAACAATAACATAATCAATTTCTTCCGGGGCGGCCATCATCAGCTTCCAGGTGAAATTCAGGCGGTTTTTCCCGGAACAGGAGCCCCAGCTTGTGTTTGCCGAACCGATGCGGACACCCGACGGGGTCAGCTCTGTTATTTTCGTATAGTAAACAATCCTGTCCTGAATATAGGCTGCGGCAACCGACTGATAGACACGCTTAATCTGTAGCAAGAGCTGTTCCGGTTCATCAGAGTGCACCAAGATGCTTGTCCCGTCAAAACCGGAGCGGTCGCTTAGCCTGACCGGATATTCCCGGCCCATCAGGGGCAGCATCGTACCCGGACAAATCTGCAAATTCCGGCGCGCTTCCGCACGCTGCCTGCCCTGTAAGGACTTTTCCCGAATCCAGTCCTGTTTTTCGCAGACAAACCGGTCGATCACACTTTGCGCCGCGCGCAGGGGAGCACGCACAATAACCGCGCCTTCCCGGTCGATACAGATCGCGATCGTTTTCCGGCGGGAACGAATCAGCTGATATTCCATCATTTCCCCTTGCGTTTCAAGTTCCGAATCACGGTTTTCATATTGTCGTCCACCCGGTAGGATTCGGTTATTTTTTGCAGCGTCTTGTTAAAAGTCCAGTCGTCCAGACTGTTATTCTCCAGAAAGCGCATGGTCTTGTCCTGATATTTCACAAAGCAGACGGACAGCGCCCATGCTACAGCCATCTTTACATAATATCCGTCGTGCCGGATTTCGTCATAGATTTTCAGAATGCGGTCTATGTATTCCTCCGTTATAAAATAATCCATCAGCATGATTACCGCAAAACGAAGGTCAAATTCCCGTTGGCTTTTCAGATACGGCTGCAAAAAAGCAAACAGTTTTTCCTTCTCCTTTGCCGCCGTTTTAAACGTGGAGCAGCAAACGTCGCAGATTTCCCAGTTGTTGATTTTCGGCACAAAATCCGCAATCCGGGCAAGCGTCTCGTCCGGCGGCATTTTGGCGTATCCGATGACAAGTCCCTGCAAGATAATTTCCTCTAAGCTTGCATCCTGCGCGCCATCCAAAAAGGCTCGCCAGTCGCCTTTCGCAATCTGCTTTGCGAGCGCGCGCAGCTTCGGCACACGCACACCAAGGACGTTTTCCGCTCCGGGTATCAATTTATACTGAAGTTTCTGATATGGTTCGTCGGACAATGTTTTTAAATGCTCTGCCAATGTGGCGGAATCGGTATATTGAAAATTCTCTCCCATCATTTCACCTCAAGTAAGTTCTGGCAATCCCATTATATATTTTTTCCCTGTAAAAAACAACAGCCGCCTTGGCGGCGGCTGTTCGATCACTGTTTACTTTTGCTGAATCATATTTTTGCTGCCAAAATAGGTTGCAAGGAAATAGCCTCCGTAGATCAGAAGGAAAAGAGCAGCGGTAAATAAAGTATTCCCCAAAATGTCCAGGTGGCCGAGAACGGCAACCAGATTATTGGCCACATGGATTCCCACTGCGGAATGAACAAGGGCAAGGGACAGCGGGATAAAGAAATAAATTCCGATTTGTCCCAGCAGTGCGCGGTTGATCATCTTCTCCTCCGCGCCTAATTTCCGGAGCAATCCGTAGCGCTCCGTATTGTCCGACGCTTCGGAAAGCTGCTGAAGGGCAAGAACGGCCGCGCTGGTAATCAGGAATACCAGCCCGATATAGATTGCCAGATAGGATATGATCGTCCTCAGTCCGGCGGCATTTTCATACACCCCGGCTTTCGAAATCATCTGGTCAAAGGGCCAATTCGGATGCGAACCGCGTTTTGCGTCCAGAAGCTTCGTAAATTCCTGTTCGTTGATTCCAGCCTTATATTGCACATTCAGCACCGCTGTTTCCACTTTCAATCCTTTTACCAGATCGTCCGGCACGATCAGCGTACCGATATCCTGCTGTGAATACGTAGTGAAAAGGCATAATGTTTGCATCCCATTTTTCGCGTAGGTCAGGTCTGTGCCGTTCAGCTTCACTTTCCCGTTTTGATTGAGAAAGGATTTAATCGCCGGCGTGAACTGGCTTACCGTACAGTTTATCGCAAATTCATCGGGTTTCAGGGTGATAACGGGTTTCCCCTGCAAAACCGCCGCATTGTTGTAATCGGAAACCGACAGAATGCCGGCTGGCATCTTTTGCAGGTCCTTAAAGTTTCCGTAATACTTTGGAATCTTATCCGCGTCATAGATCTCGCCGTATTTGATATTGGAGCTGTAGCCGGTTATTTGCGTATATCCCTTTAGATAACGGTTCAAATCGACTTTGTCATTCCTCAAATTTTCGGCGATATTTCCGATATTCGGCCTATCCTTGTTCGCAACGCATTTTAAAGAAATATCGTAAGGGGTCGTTTCGTTCAGGCTCTTGGTCAGAACATTGGCAAGCCCCATACCGGTCGAAAGCGTCCCGATCGTGATCAGAAGCATAATGCAGATGACCGACATCGAAACAAAGGTGGTATTGATCTTCGAATTGATCTGCCGCAGGATGAACATATTTAAGTTTTTAAAATACAGACCTTTATTCATCTGCACCACACGAAGTAAAAAGCCGGAAAGGGAAAAGAAGAAAAGAAGCGTACCGATGCAGCCCAGGATGATCGAAGCGGCAAACATGTCATTAAACTGCATCATACCGTTTTTAATAATCAAATGATAGGCGATACCCAGACAGATAACCGAAATAAAAAACAGGAAGACGGAAACCGATAACTTTTTGATTTTCAAGGTTTCATTCTTTTTCCCGGCCATAAGCATGTCGATCAATTTCAGCTTGGAAATCGAAACGGTATTAAAGACCATAACAATCAGAAAAATAATTCCGAAGTAAAGCAGTGTTTTATAGAATGCGTTTATCGAAAAAGTAAATGTAAAGGCTTTCAGATTTACTTCGAACAATTTTGCGGTAACAACACTCAGCCCCTGAGAGGCAAAAATGCCGACGACCAGACCGGTTGCAAGGGCGAAAAGTCCGATTAAAAGGGTTTCGAAAACGATCATCTGCGAAATTTTTCCCTTTTCCATTCCGAGCGTCATATAAATGCCAAGCTCTTTTTTGCGCCGCTTTATTAAGAATTGGTTTGCATAAACGATCAGGAAGCCGAGGATAACGGAGATAAAAACCGATACGTAGGCAATCATCTTTGTCAGCGCCTGAATGCTGTCGTACTGCGACGAACTGAGCTGGAGCATGGCTGTCTGCGAGTCAATCGCGTTAAACATATAAAACAGACATACCCCAAAGGTCATGGTTAAGAAATAAACGGTGTAATCCCGAATGCTTTTCGTTACATTTTTTAAAGCAAGCTTACAGAACATTGGAATTGTCACCTCCGAGCAGGGTTACAACTTCAATGATTTGGTTAAAGAACTGTTTGCGGGTGCTTTCGCCGCGGATAATCTCATCGAAAATTTTCCCGTCCTTAATAAACAGGATGCGGTGGCAGTAGCTTGCGGTAAACGCGTCGTGAGTAACCATGAGAATCGTGGCGTCCAGATTCCGGTTCAGCGTTTCAAAGCTTTCCAGTAGCATGCGCGAGGATTTCGAATCCAACGCGCCGGTCGGCTCATCCGCCAAAATCAAGGAGGGGTTTGTTACGATTGCCCGGGCGGACGCAACGCGCTGTTTTTGGCCACCGGACATCTGGTACGGATATTTCTGTAAAACGTTCTCGATTTCCAGCTGCTTTGCAACCTCATGAACACGGACATCAATTTCGCCGGATGCGGTTTTGATGATGGAAAGGGCAAGCGCGATATTTTCATAAGCGGTCAGCGTATCGAGCAGGTTAAAATCCTGAAAAATAAAGCCCAGCTGCTCGCGGCGGAACTGCGACAGCTTTTTTTGATTCAGCTTGGTAATATCCATCCCGTTAATGATGATATGCCCGGACGTTGCGGTATCAATGGTGGAAATGCAGTTTAGAAGGGTGGTCTTTCCGCTTCCGGAAGCGCCCATGATTCCAATGAACTCCCCTTTTCCCACTTCAAAGCTGATATCGTCAACCGCCTTTGTAACGTTTCCTTTGTTGCCGTAATATTTTTCAATATGTTCAACCGTTAAAATATTCTCCATTCTGTTTCTCTCCTTTTTTGATTGTATTAACAGTATAATACAATGGTACGGTTCGAACCATCGATTCATCTTACGGTTTCCTTACACTTTTGTAAGGTTCCGGTTACAGATACATATTGCTTTTCGGAAAGACCAGGGACACCATCGTGCCGGAATTTTCAGTGGAGGCGATGGAAATGCCGAGGTTTAATTTATCGCACAGCTTTTTGCAAAGATACAGCCCGATTCCGGTTGACTTTGCCGTTCTTCGCCCGTTTTCACCGGTAAATCCCTTTTCAAAGACGCGCCCCAAATCCTTTTTGGGGATGCCGATTCCGTTATCCTCGAGAATCAGCGTTACGCTGTTCGCGTTCTGCAGTCCGCAAATTTTCAGATAAGGATTCCCTTTGCGATATTTAATGGAATTCATCAGAATCTGCCCGATCATAAAGTCCGTCCACTTTACGTCGGTAAACACGATTTTATCGAGCGCGGACGTCTCCACATGAACCTTGCTCTCAATCAGCAAGGTGGAATACTTTTTCAGGGCGGAATTTACCAGTTCTTTCAGTGTCGTCTGTTTAATGACATAATCTTTTTCAACCGTGTTGCTGCGGGAATAAAAAAGCGCCTGTTCCACGTAGTTTTCGATTTTGGACAGTTCCTCATTCAAGTTGAGCGTTGTTTCGTTGCGGTTGTTTTCAATAATCAGTTTGCTCGAGGAAATCGGCGTTTTTACCTCATGGACCCAGGTTTCAATATATTCCCGGTATTCCTGCGAAGCAAGGCGGTAGCGGGCGATTTCATCATTCATTGCCTTATTGGTCGTTTTTACGGTTTCGCAAAGAATCTTTCCTTCCAAAAAAGACGGCTCGTCCAGTATTTCGGAAAGCAGATACTTTTTATCCAGCTTCTCAAGGCTTTTCAGCAGTTTATTATAGAACGTCCTTTTCTGGAAATATTCCATGCCCAGCGCGGCGGCTTCCCCCAGCAGGAAAAGGCCGGTGATAAATCCCGCCGCGTAAGCACCGACAGCAAGCATATTCATTAAAGTCAGCGCGAACAGGGACGAAAGGATGACGAAAAGGACGGCAAAGATTTTATCCTTTAAGAATTCATAGAATTTCATACCATGTACCCCTGTCCCCGTTTGGTAATCAGGTAATTGTGCACTCCGATTTCCTCGAGCTTCCGGCGCAGGCGGTTGATATTTACCGTGAGCGTGTTGTCGTCCACGAATTCCTCCGACTGCCAAAGGTCATTCATCAGTTCTTCGCGGGAGATAATATGTTCCTTATTGCGCATCAGCAGATGTAAAATACGGAGTTCATTTTTAGACAGCTCCGCTTCGTTATTCCGACAGCGGGCGATACTTCTGGATAAGTCCAACTCCAACCCCCGGTGCGAAAGCACGCTTGCCGGTTCGGAATGATAAACCCGTTTCAGGACGGAGGATATCCGCGCCAGAAGGATCTGGGTATTATACGGCTTGGTAATAAAATCATCCGCCCCAAGGTTCATGCTCATCAGCTCGTCCATTTCGCTGTCCCGGCTGGTAACAATGATAATCGGAATTTCACTTTGGCGGCGGATTTCCCTGCAAATATGGTAACCGTCGTAAACCGGCAGATTGATATCCAGCAGAATAAGCTGCGGATTTTCCCGGAGGATGATTTCCGGCATATGTGCAAAATCATCCGACGCGGCGCAGGCATACCCGTACTTTTCGAGCAGCCGCTTTAATTCATTGCGGATTTTTACATCGTCTTCAACAATAAAAACAGTAGGCAAGCAAATCAGCCTCTTTCTTATTTCTTTGAAATTATCTCAATTATAGATTTATATTATTATAGTTTATCCCGGCGAATCAAGCAATCACCCACCGGTTTTCTTTCTCCCCGCAGCTTCTTTACTTTGAACCGCAATCATGATAGGATAATAGACGGAATTTTACGTAACCGCTGCGAAATCAGGAGGCCGGAATGAAAAAAATACTGTTGATTACCACCGGGGGAACAATCGCTTCCGAACCGACAGATGAGGGTCTTGCCCCATCGCTCACCAGCGGAAAGCTGGCGGCGTTTCTCGGCGGACTTACAGCTGAATACGATATAAAAACAGAGGACCTGTTCCAGCTGGACAGTTCGAATATCCAGCCGGAGGAATGGCAGTGCATTGCCCGAACGGTTGCCCGCGAATACCAAAATTATGACGGCATCGTTTTAACGCACGGTACGGACACCATGGCTTACACCGCCTCGGTACTGTCGTTTATGCTGCGGAATCTGCCCATCCCCGTGGTGATTACCGGTTCCCAGCTTCCCATCCGTCATCCGCTGACGGACGGCGTGGAAAACCTTCGCTGCGCCTTTGCAATGGCCAGCACAGGGATACCGGGCGTGTACGTTGCCTTTAACCGCAAGGTGATTTTAGGCGCTCGGGCGGTAAAGGTGCGGACTACCGGGTTCGACGCGTTTGAAAGCGTTAACTGCCCTTACGCGGCAACCATCGACGCGAACGGGCTGGAATTGAACGAATCCGTCCTGCCGCAGACAGACGGAGATTTTTCGCTGGAAGACAGCCTGTGCGACCGCGTATTTCTGATTAAGCTTACGCCCGGACTGAATCCGGAAATTTTCGATATGCTTTTGAAAATGAACTACAAAGGGATTGTCATTGAAGCCTTCGGCGCGGGCGGCCTGAACTTTGTCCGCCGCGATTTAATCGCCAAATTACAGAAAGCCGTAGAGCGCGGAATCTCTGTTGTGGTTTGCAGCCAATGCCTGTATGAGCGCAGCGACTTTACGATTTACCAAACCGGTCGGAAAGCATTAAAGAGCGGCGTTGTGCAGGGGTTTGACATGACCACCGAGGCCGCCGTCACAAAGCTGATGTGGGCGCTTGGGAAAACGGACAGGCCGGAGGATATCAAGCGGATTTTCACAACGAATTACGTTGGGGAAATCAACATTACATAACGATTAGAAACGGACTGCTCCCGTAACCGGAATTACAGAAACAATCGATTCTCCTATATTACGTACAGAAGCGCCCATACACCGGTTGGTGTATGGGCGCTTTGCTATCCTGTGAAATTAATATTTTTGGCCGTAAAACCCGCTGTTTTCCTCCGGCTCAGCCGCCGGAGTTTCTTCGTAATTCTCCGTGTTTTCCGGGGTATCCGGCACATATGTATTGCTGCTGCCCTTCAGTTGAAATTTTCCTACCAGTTTACGGAGCAGGTCCGCCTGAGCGGAAAGTTCTTCGCTTGCCGCCGCACTTTCCTCCGCGGTAGCGGAATTCGTCTGCACAATGGAGGACATCAAATCGACGCCCTGTGAAATCTGCTGAATCGCGGCGGCCTGTTCGGAGGACGCCGTATCAATCTCCAGAATCGTCCGGCCTACGTCCTCCACCTTATCGGCAATCTCCTGCAAGCCCTTTGCCGTCAGGTTTGCTATTTCCGAACCTTTCTGAACGCTCTGGATGGAGCCTTCGATCAGCGAGGTCGTCTGTTTCGCGGCGTCCGCCGACTTGCTGGCAAGGTTGCGCACCTCATCGGCAACAACGGCAAAGCCCTTGCCGGCGGCTCCCGCCCGCGCTGCTTCCACAGCCGCGTTCAGGGCAAGGATATTCGTCTGGAACGCGATATCGTCAATCACCTTAATGATTTTCCCGATCTCACTGCTGGCGGTGCTGATATCCTGCATGGATGCCAGCATGTTTTGCATCTGCTCATTTCCGAGCTTTACCTGCGCGACGGTATCTTTTACATTGTTTGTAACAAGGCGTACATTTTCCGAGTTCTGTGCAACCTTACCCGAAACCTCATTGGTGGAAGCCGCAAGCTCTTCCACGGAACTTGCCTGCTCGGTTGCGCCCTGCGCCAGTTCCTGCGCGCCGTCGGAAACCTGCTCCGCGCCGCTTTTTACCTGATCGGAGGAAGTGCTGATCGCGGTAAGCGTTTCATTCAGATCATTGGATATCTTGAGCATTGCATTTTTGATCGGGATAAAGTCGCCGATATACTCCTGCGTTATATCGGAAGTCATGTCCCCCTGCGCCATTAAATCCAGATGATTGGAAATATCGTGGATATAGGTTTTCAAATGGTCGGCTGCCTTCAGAAGCGATTTCGAAACCGCGCCGATTTCGTCCCTTGATTCATAGGGGATGTCCACATCCAGATGGCCGTCCGCAATTTTTTCGGCGGCCGCGGCCAGATCGCCAAGCGGTTTGCTCAGGGAACGGGCAAGCCGGATGCCCCATATTACAGAAACAACCAAGCCAATAGCCAAAACTGCCAGAAGCATAAAGATCATTGCGTCCGCCAGCCGGGCGTTTTCTTCGTTGTTCTTTTTTGCATCATTGATACGGTTTTCCATGCACTTTTGGAAATTTTCCGTAACCTGTTCGTTGATATTTTTATATTCCTCAAATTTCTGGAGTGCCTGGCCGGCATTCCCACTTTTCGCACTTTTTTCGATACTTTCGAGCAGCGGGACCATCTTCTGCTCATACGTCGTTTTTGCCTCGGTAAACAGGGCCTTGCTTTCTTTTGAAGCAATGGTCGGTTCATACTTTGCGCAGGCTTCCTGAAAAAGTGCCTGATAGTTCTTGGTAAGTTCATCTACTTTGCTTAACTCATCGCTCTTATCGTAATATAATATATAATCCCTGGCCTGGCCGTCCAAACGCTCCAGATTCAGGTTAATATCCGATACTACCGCCAGTGGGCCTGTCTGTGTATTATAAAGCTTATCGCTGGCAGCCTTCATATCCAGCAAACTTTTGATGCCCATTCCGCCTACAATTCCCGTAATCAAAGAAATGGAAAGAAAGGCCACCATCAATTTTTTAAAAATTTTAAAGTTCTTCATATTTCAGCTTCCTTCGTAAATAAAATAAGCAAATGAGCACGCAGCCAATCCGGAACCATGCTCCCCCTTTTTACCCTATATTGAATCTGCATAAAATCTTTTTGAGTCCGCGCAGATTTTTGGAAATTTCCGTATTAGTACGCTTTTTAAGGTTTTCCCCTCTTTAATATCGTCATTTATTGGAAATTTTTAATAGAATTTATATAATTCTATTATAATCATTGCATAAAGAAATAAAAATTGAAACAGACATCAGACATCTGTATTGAGAAATGATGTCTGATAGATTATAATAAGAAAGAAACGAAAATAAGGAGATTCACCGATGAAGAAAAAAGGAAAAAGTCTTGCTGAAAACACTGCGGACGATATTCTTGCAATGATAACGATCGATAAAAAATTCTCTTTAGGGGATAAGCTGCCGAACGAGAACGACCTCTCTTCGCAATTAAAGGTGAGCCGCACAACCCTTCGGGAGGCAATCCGCATTTTAGTCGCCCACAACGTTTTGGAAATTGAGCGCGGCAAAGGAACCTTCGTGAAAAAGAATCCGTCTCTCAATGATTCCGTTGCTTTGAAGGAACTTTCCGAAATCCCTATGGATGTGAAGGATTTATACGAAATGCGTCTGATTTTCGAGCCCCAGTCCGCTTTTTTGGCCGCAAAGCGCGCCACCGACAAGGAACTGGAGCGGATTTTATATTACGGAAAGCTGGAAGAAGAACAAATCCTGAAAAAGCTGGACCGAACCGAAGTGGAACAGGCGTTTCACAAATCCATTGCCAAGGCGACCCACAATGAATTTATGAACCGGCTGATGCCGATCCTTTATCAGGCGATCGGAAAGGGCGTTATTTTATCGTATGCAAAAGAGGACATCGTTCAAAACACGCTGAATGACCACCGGATGATTATGGAATTCCTCGCAAAACGGGACGCCCTCGGCGCAAAGACCGCCATGGAGCTGCATATCATCCACGCCATGCGCGGCTTCGGCATCGATGACGAATAACAAATCTTTCCGCGTGCAAAAGCGCCATACCGCCTGTTTGGTGATAGGACGCTTTGTTTATCCGCTTCTCCGGTCTTCGGTGCGCTTTCGATTTCATCGAATTGCGATAGTGCAGTATTTATTTTTCATTGACATAAGACATCATACAATATATAATAATTTAAACAACCACATAGAAAGAGGTGCTCGAAATGAACAGTGATGCAGTAACAAAAAGTGTACCGCAGCGCGCCCTGTTCCATGCGCTTGGGTTAACCGACGAGGAACTGGAACGGCCGCTGATCGGCATCGTCAGTTCACAGAACGAGATTGTTCCGGGGCATATGAATCTGGATAAAATCGTTGAGGCGGTAAAAACCGGCGTTTCCATGGCCGGCGGAACCCCGATTGTGTTTCCGGCCATCGCGGTGTGCGACGGATTGGCAATGGGCCATCGTGGAATGAAATATTCCCTGATCACAAGGGAACTGATTGCCGATTCCACCGAAGCGATGGCTCTGGCCCATGCGTTTGACGCTCTCGTAATGGTTCCGAACTGCGATAAAAACGTCCCGGGTCTGTTAATGGCCGCCGCGCGCCTGAATATTCCCGCCATTTTTGTCAGCGGCGGACCGATGCTCGCGGGCCGGGTGGACGGACAAAAGACCAGCTTTTCCAGTGTTTCGGAAGCCTCCGGCGCATATCACGCGGGAAAAATCACGAAAGAAAAGCTGCTGGAATTCGAAAACCGGGTCTGTCCCACCTGCGGTTCCTGCTCCGGCATGTATACCGCCAACAGCATGAACTGCCTGACGGAAGTCCTCGGTATGGGCTTAAAGGGAAACGGAACCATTCCGGCGGTTTATTCGCAGCGTCTTCAGCTTGCAAAACACGCGGGAATGCAGATTATGGAACTGCTGAAAAAAAATATCCGCCCGCGCGACATTATGACCGAAGGCGCGTTCCGCAACGCACTGACGATCGACATGGCTCTCGGGTGCAGCACGAACAGCATGCTTCACCTTCCCGCGATTGCGCATGAATGCGGCATCTCTTTAAATTTGGATATCGCCAATGAAATCAGCGATAAAACACCGAACCTCTGCCACCTCGCACCGGCAGGTCATACCTATATGGAAGACTTGAATGAAGCCGGCGGTGTTTACGCGGTGATGAAGGAAATCAGCAAACTCGGCCTGCTCCAAACGGATCTGATTACCTGCACGGGCAAAACCGTCGGTGAAAATATTGCAGACAGCGTGAATCTCGATCCGGAGGTAATCCGTCCGGTTGAAAATCCTTACAGCAAAACAGGCGGCATTGCGGTATTAAGAGGAAATCTGGCCCCCGACTCCTGCGTCGTCAAACGTTCCGCGGTTGCGCCGGAAATGCTGAAGCACGAAGGCCCGGCAAGGGTGTTCGACAGCGAGGAAGAAGCCATCGAAGCCATCACTTCCGGAAAGATTGTACCCGGCGATGTCGTTGTCATCCGCTATGAAGGGCCGAAGGGCGGCCCCGGCATGCGGGAAATGCTGAATCCCACTTCTGCGATTATGGGCATCGGGCTCGGCGGCAGCGTTGCGCTGATTACGGACGGACGTTTCAGCGGCGCAACCCGCGGCGCGGCAATCGGCCACGTCTCCCCCGAAGCGGCAGTCGGAGGAAATATCGCACTGGTACAGGAAGGCGATCTCATTCAAATTGATATTATGGCAAACACCATCAATTTTGTTATCAGCGACGAGGAACTGAAAAAGCGCAGGGAAAACTGGAAACCGAGGAAGCCGAAAATTACGGAAGGCGCCCTGGCCCGATATGCTTCACTGGTTTCGTCCGCCAATAAAGGAGCCATTCTGGAAATCAAATAAACCTGTTAAAAAGCCGCCCGGGGACGAAGTTCGTTCCCGGGCGGCTGCTTTATTCTACAAAATGAATTATTTCGGAAGCTGGCTGAGCATGGTGGCTGTTTCTACAAAGAAGTCCAAAGCGCCGTCCCAGTTTCTGCCGATGATATCTTCGTGGTCAATATGTTTTGTTCCCATAAAGTTCCACTGGCCGATCTCCGGTGTGCCATTGTAATCTTCGATGACATCCGTGGAACCGTAGTGCGGGCCGCTTTCGGAAATCGTATTGACATAGCCGTCGTTCGGCCACCATTTCTCATCGATAACCGGAATTTCACGGGAATAATCCTTGCGATGGTAGGAACCCATAAACGCCGCCTGCGCCGCCCACTGTGCATTGTAGAGCTTCTTATCGCCCATAATCAGCGGATCGGCAACCTGATGCCCATCGAGTGAAAGAAGCGCTTTCTTCGTGCCCAGGCATCCCCAGGAGAAATAATAGGTATCGGGCTGGGCCGTAACCCATTGATTCTGTACGACGGCGCCGTCCGTGCCTAAATCATAAGCGCAGTTGTCTTTGCTGTTTGTCCACATACTGCTCTTGAATACTCTGTCCAGGAAGCTCTTCAGGCTTTCACCGGATTTTCTCTTAAGCCCGAACTGATCGAGCTTAATATCATAGATTTCAGCTGAATTTTGGAAATTTCCAAGAGTTGAGCCGGCCGCCGAAAGGAGAATCGCCGCGAATTTGTTTGTTCCCTTAACGTCGGCAAGCGTTGTTCCGTCGTGCGGGCTTGCCAGCGTGGTAACGCTGTCTATCCAGCTGTGTCCGCCTTCGAACAGCGGGCTTACCTTTTCGCCGGACGCCGCTCTTTCTTCCTCACTGCCTTCTCCGAGAAGCGCGGACAGGAGCCTTACCGTCTGGCCGCCCTGGCTGTGGCCGATCAGATGAATCTTATTGATATTTCCGTCTTCATCTTCCGCTCCCCAGTCCTTAACGAACCCTTTGTAGGTTCTTCCGAACCGGGCGTGGCCGTAGCGTTTTGCATGCGCTTCACCGTAGTCCACCGTGCCGCCTTTGATTTCCGCATAAAGCTCACAGGCTCTGTCCCAGTTGCTGGAGAGCGGGCCTACGGCAGCGGTGTAAGTTGTAAAGCCCCTGTCGTTCAGTTCTTCCTGAAAATCAACATTTCCGCCCCAGTAATACTTGGTGTTGAACGCCAGCCTTCCAAAGGCTTCGTCCCTTCCCCAGCCGTTGCAGCCGTGGCAGAGAACGATTGGATAATCGTTTTGACGCGATTCACTTTCTTTCGCCGCCGCAGATACGGTCGACGGCAGGAACACGGACAGTGTTAACGCCGCCGTTAACAGGAGCGCGCCGAGTTTTTTGCATTTTGACCTTTTCACCATTTCACAATCCTCTTTTCTTTTTTTTGGACATTCTCAGAAGTTCAGGAATAGAAAATCTTTTCTTTTTGTTTCAAAGGCTTTCTTTTTGGAAAGGAACCGGTATTACATTTTTACATTTTTTTCTTTTTGAAACTGAGAACATTCGTGCCGAATCTTATGTATTTTTTGAAAATATCCTAAACAGAATTATAGAAAAGAATTACGATGAAGTAAATAAACATTTCATCAATATTGTTTAAACTATTCCATAGGATTGCTCATAAATAAATGCATGTGGAAATTTCCGTAAAATCATAACCAACTTTATAAAGGAAAAAAGGCCAAATAAAAGGAGAAATCCGCCGCGAATTTTTCGGCGGATTTTGGCGCAAAAAGCAAAAACCCGCTGCAAAATTTGATTTACAGCGGGTTTTTTGCAAGAAGAAAACGGGTTTTAATAGAGGCCGATCACCTTAAAAATCACGGCATTTACGACTACTCCGATAAATCCCCAGAAGGTTCCCAGAATCGCTCCTGCAAGTACGTCCCGGGGATAATGCATCCCCATGTACATCCGTGTCGTCCCGACCAGAGCGGCCAGTACATAAAGAACGACCGCAATGAACACATTCGCTTTAAAATACTGAAGCAGCATAGTAGCCATATAAAACGCCTGTGCGGTATGCCCGCTGGGAAAAGATTTTCCCCTTGCGCGCGTACCGACTACCCGGACATCCTTTAGCTTCGAGAACGGGCGCGGCCGTTTTATTAAAAATTTAATCGTTTCCACAACAAGCCAGAGCGTCAGCGTGCCGAATATAAATTCATAGGCCAGATGGGGATTCACCGCAAAATACAGGACCAAAGCGATCACAACGGTTGCGATGCCGTTGCCAAGCTCGGTCAATGCCATCATCGTGCGGTCCAGCCAGCGCGGCCGATTTCCGGGTTTGTTAAAAAAGGAAAACACATAGGCGTCTATATTTTGGCCTGCCGTCCACACCAGCGAAACCGCCAGAAGGCAAAAAATCAGAAGCATGGCGAGCAGCACCGAGTGCTGTCGCATGGTAAGCCAGATATGCCTCCAAAAGGTATGGGGCACGAACGTTACGTAGAGGGCAAGCGCGGTAAGGATGACAAGCAGCCAGACGGACGGGCGGAGATGCCGGATCCGGCAGATCAGCCGCTCGCATTTCTGAATCTTCGGATGTGCAGGATGATCAGTCATTTTTCTTTTGTTCCCCCGTTTGCTTGTTTCCTTTTTTAGGGCGCGGAAGCATCACAGCAAGCGCGCGGCGCTTCATTTCGATATGAACCGCACCGGTTCCCAGCGCGCTGCTGTCCGCCATAACCTGCATGGGCGGCGTCGTTTCAATATCCACCTTATGAACATGGTAATGTTCCACCCTTGGGTCCTCCGCTTCGCTGATATCCGAACCTTTTAAAGCGCAGCCGAGCAGGTTCATCTTGTTCAGATTGGAAAAAAGAAGAACATCCAGCAGCCCGTCTTTAAAAGCCGCCGTATTTCCCACACGGTAGTTGCGCCCAACGTTGGGCATGTTTGTTACAAGCACGACATGCCCCATCCGGACAATTTCACGCCGATCATCCATTGACAGCTTGATTTTCGAAGGGGAAGAAGTAACAAGCGTCGCAAGAAAATCGCCTACCCGCTCCAAATGCCCGTGCTGAATATCATCCCCCGCCGAAAACAGGGAGGACATCAGCCCAACCGAGCAGACTTCCAGAAACGGCGTTTCAGCGCCTTCATAAGAAGCCACGCCCATATCGATTTTCATTCGTTCCCCAAGCCGGAGAATGGAAATAGCGGACGGAATATCCTGCGGTATATGCAGGCTCAGCGCGATATTGTTCTGCGTCCCCGTCGGAATAATGCCGAGCGTAGCAGGCAAACCCGTAATTTCCCTGGCAACCGCGGAAATCGTTCCGTCCCCGCCGCAGACAACGAAAAGGCTCACGCCCTGCGCAAGGGTGTCCTGAACCATCTTTGCGTAATCGCTGTCCGGTTCCGTAAGATATACCTCGGGAATAAACTTCCATTCCTGCATCATACTGATGACATCCATCAATTGAACAGGAGAGGCATTTGCCGAACCGGAGGCAGGATTAAAAATCAGCTTGGCGCGTCTCCGCCGTTTTCCCCAGTAATAGATTTCATTCTCCATCTTGCCTGCAAAACCTTTCTCTCACGCCGTATTCATAATAGGATTATTATGGATAAATTGATGAAGAATATGTTCCCCTCAGGCAGGATTCGTGAAAATTCCAAAAAACAAGGCACCCCATTTTCGGGATGCCTTGCCGTATTTAATGTCTCGGGTGGGAACGTACCGCCAAAATCGCCTTAATGACGGCGGTTACGACCTCCGCGTTGGTCTGCGTATCTACCTGGGGCGTGGGCTGGCCTTCCATTAAAACCATGTAATGAGGCGTAAGCCGGTTCAGCGCCAGCGCGACAATGTCTTTTTTACAGCGGTCACACCGGCAGCATTGAAATCGCTTTAATGCGTCTTCCAGTTTTTCGAGCACGATATTTTCCATAATATTCACCAGAACCGTTTGCTGGGTATCCATAAGCGGAACCCCAAGCTCCCGGCGCATCATCGTCCTGTGGGGGCTCGGCGCTTCCTGCTCCGGGAGTGCTTCCGCCTCCGCTTTTTCGGAGGAAGGCTCCTCCCTATCCTGTTCTTCCGGCGATGCGGCCTTAATGGTTTTGGAGCCGGAAGGCATCAGCATTTTATACATTAAATCCTTATCAATATCTTTTTTGGTTTTTGCCATACCGATTAAGCCTCCTTTGTCAACAGTTCGTCTGTAAAGTTCTGATAATCTTTCGCAATATTGTTCCGGGGGGAATAATCCAGAATATTCTGCTGTATGGACTGCGCTTCGCTTACGACAACACTGCTCCTTATGTAGGTATCAAAAAGCCGGATATTCAAATCCTCCGCGATCATCGCGGCGGTACCGCGGATTTCCTTGCACAAATGGGTTCGCGGGTTGAATTTTGTAAGCAGAATCCCCGCAATATTCAGGTCGGGATTGCAGTATTTTTTTACGCGTTCAACGGTTTCATAAAGCTTGCCGATCCCCTGCAGGCTGAAAATATCGGACAGCACGGGTACGATAATCGCATTGGACGCGGTAAAAGCATTGATCGTCAGGATGCCGAGCGCGGGAGGCGTATCCAGCAGAATATAGTCGTAATGGTCCAAAACCGGCTTAAGGGCTTCTTTCAGTAAATATTCCCTTCCGGTATTCGTAAATTCCAATTCAATACCGCTCAGCAGGATACTGGAAACGATAAGATCAGCCGTATCCGATTTCTGTATGGCAAACAGGGTTTTTACGTCGCCTTTCAGAACATCGTAAATCGTTGCGCAGGTATCGGTGTCAACTCCTACACTAAAACCGAGGTTTCCCTGCGGGTCCAGATCGATCATCAGGACGCGGAAACCTCTTTTTTTGAGCCCCGCCGCCAAATTGCAGGTAGTGGTTGTTTTCCCTACTCCGCCTTTTTGATTCGATATCGAAATTACCTTACACATCTTATAAATCCCCCTTGGCGATTTCACAAGCTAATTCTCCTGTTATTATACTATTTTTTACACAATCTTACAATAATTTCATTATTATGACTGATTTCTTTTTATTGCTTTGTTGACTTTATCCTATTTTTTGGCATTTAAGAAATCATTGATGATTTTATAACAGTCTCTGACCTGTGAAAAAACCGGGGGCATTGTAAAAAATCCGTGAAGCGCGTTCGGAATTTGGTGTACCTCCACCGTATTTCCGGCCTGTTCCAGCCTTCTTCCGTAATCCTCCGCCTCATCCCGCAGGGGGTCGTGTTCGGCCGTAATAATCAGCGTGCTCGGCTGGTTGCTGAAATCCTTGGATGCCAGCGGGGCAAAATACGGGTTCTGCAAGTCCTTTTCGTCCGCCATATACAGCGCCATGTAATCGTTAATCCGTTTTGCAGTCAGCAAATATTTCTTTTCGCTGCTCCGCGCCGACGCGTAGGGAGACCGATCGGTGTGATCATGGTACGCGGCAGGGTAGAGAAGAATCTGCCGCGCCGGAAGAAATTCGCCCCTGTCGCGCGCCATCAGGGACACAGCGGCGGCTAAATTTCCGCCGGCGCTGTCGCCCATAAGCGTAATCTGATCCGCTTCCGTTTGAAACAGGGAGGAATCGAGGAAAATTTCACGCGCAACGCGATAGCAGTCCTCCGGAGCCGCCGGAAAGCGATATTCCGGTGCAGACCGGTAATCAACCGATACAACAGTACAGCCGGTCATTTCGGCCAAACTTGCGCAGACCCGGTTATAGCTGTCAATGAAGCCGGTTACCCATCCGCCCCCATGGAAAAAGAGAAGAATGGATTTGCTCTCGTTTTCAGAAGGGGTAAAAATGCGCACGGGTATGGCATGATTTTCATAAGCAACGACATGGTCCCACACTTTATACGGCAGTTTATGGCGATGATTTGCGATGCTGATTATTTTCTTCTGGAACTGATACTGATCTCCCAAATCAACTTCGGTATAGGAAAGAGCCCGCAGCGCAGTCCGCATCAATCGGTTTACCGCCATTTTTATACCCGCCTTTCAAAAGAGCCAAATATAAAAGTAGTATATACCGTTTCCTGCCCTTTATCGGCGGCACCTGTCGCATTGGAAACCTACAGAGCAGAAAAGAGCGGCATGGTTAAACCATGCCGCCTGACAATTAAAATTTATCCTCTTCGGAATAGAACGTGTAGCAGTCCTTCCCCCGCCGTTTCGCCTTGTAAAGGGCGGCATCCGCCTTGGGGTACAGCTCCTGATAGGTTTTCCCGTCCGCCGGGAATAACGCGATTCCGATGCTCCCCGATATCTGATACGATAAATCCTTGCTGGCGCGCGTACTGCGGAAAATCCCGCACATCGATTTTGCCTTTTCTTCAATCAGATCATCGGTTGAAATGTCCCGCAGAAAGACAATAAATTCATCCCCGCCGATACGCCCGACAACATCCGACGTTCGAAAGAGCTTTTGAAGCCGGTGGGATATTTCCATAATCACTTCATCGCCGGTCATATGGCCGAACTGGTCGTTAATCGCTTTAAAGTTGTCAATATCAATCATCATCAGCGCGTGCTTTTCGACAGGCGCCGAATCCGCCAGATGGTCTTCAATCTGGGACTGCGTCGCGGTTTTGTTAAAAAGGTTCGTAAGCGGGTCGCGCTGTGATTTATCCAGAAGCCGCTGCATTTCTTTTTTCTGCTTATCAATATTATACGCTTTTCCGATGGCCTTGCTTGGTTTTCCGTACGAGTCATAGATGATCTTTGATTTTATACGGTGCCAAACAGGATCACCGGACTTTGTGATGAACCGGATTTCCGTCTCCGAATTTGCATTCCCCATACGCAGTTCATTTAAATAGGCTTTAAATCCGGGCAAATCTTTTTCACAAATACTTTCGTTCTGTAAGATGTTCTTCAAAAATTCGGATATGTTCGGATATCTGCCCGTTAACGCCGTAAAGAGCGGGGAAAAACCCATGCAGTCGGCGGGAATATCATACTCGAACATGATGTCGTCCGAAAGATTCTCCGCTATTTGGTACCGTTCCTGCTCAACTTCCAGTTCTTCCTGCGCCTTTTTCAGCGATGTAATATCGGAAAAAACACATTGATAAATAACCTGCTGGTTCTGGTTTACCGTTCGGGTTCCGCTTAAAGAAACCCAAATGGTTCTCCCATCGCTTTGAATCATCCGGAATTCCGCCATAATCGGCCTTTTTTCCTCAATCTGCCTGGAAATCATGCTGGTTAAGAAATGCGAATCATCCGGATGAACGTTTTCAATTCCCTCATGCTTTTGCGCTTCATATTCGTCTTCCGTACATCCGCACAGCCGGTAAAATCCCTCGCTTGCATAAACGAGCTTGAGCTTTCCTTCCTCATAGAGGTACTGGGCCACGCCCCCCGGAATGCTGTTGGCCAAAGTAAGAAGCTGCTTCATGGCGTCATTGGCCTTTTTATGCGCCTGTTTCGATTCCGTAATATCAACCACAACCGAATAAAACTGCCTTTGCCCGTCCTCATTTGTAACAATCTGAACGCGGTTTAAAAGCCAGCGTATTTTGTCTTTTGCAGTAATCACCCGGTACTTTACTTCCGCAAACTTTCCCTGCGTAAACTGCTGCCGAATACTGTTTAACGTATGTACACGATCTTCTTCATAGATCATGTTACAGAAGGAATTCTTGTACTTCTCCAAAAACTTTTCTCTTGTGTAGCCGGACATTTTCAGCAGCCCGTCGCTCACGAATTGAAATTCCATATTCTCACTGTCGTTACAGCGGAACGCGCCGCCAGGCAGGTTGGAAATAAAGGTTTCGAGCTCCACTTTTGTGGAGCGCAGCTCATCATTCTTTTTGCGGATCATCTGCCGGTTCTTTCTCTCCGAAAATACGATGTATAAAATAAACAAGAGCATCGCGATGACAAGCTGAGCCATAAGCGGGATGGTATAATTCATGATTTTATTGGTTTTAAACGTGATTTCATTAATGGAAACCGTTTTAAAGAGGTACCAGTCCTCAATTCCCAACGGCATATAATATACAAAATATTCATCCTGATCCGTATAATAGTGGGAATTTCCGGACTTCCCCGTTTTCATGTTGGATTGGATTCTATTTAAATCATTCCGGTCTTCAAAAGACAGATTTGTGCTAGAAAAAATATTCATATCCCGTTTTTTGGGGTCGGTTGTGGACAGAATAGTCCCGTTTCCAAGCACGATACTGGTTTCACTGGAATCTTCGCTGTCTTTTCCACTGAGAGACGCGTCAATTTTATTCGTCGGAATCATTATTTCAACGACTCCCGCCACTTTGCCTTCAATTTTAACCGGCGCGGCAACCACGATTACCCTGCTTCCGTCCAACCTCGAATTTTCAACAGAAGACGTTACGGTACAGCCGCTGATCGCTTTTTTAAAATACGCACGGTCGGCAATTTGAAGAACGCGGCCGTCCCTTAAACAGCATGTGCCGTCCGGCTGCACATAGGCAATAACGGTATTGGGGTCGGACGGTTCCATTTTTTTCAAAAAGCCTTGAATTCTCTCTTTATCCATCGGGGCAGATTGCGTTTCAAGAGCCCTGGAAAATTCTTCAGCGGAAGCGGCGGCACATTTCAGCCCACTGCTTACGATTTGGGCATTCTGCGCTGCTTCCGCCATTAAATTTTTCTGAATATCTTCCGTAAATGTATTTCGGACAAGAAAGGTATAGTGGCTGAAAGACAGAATAATAACCAAAGTGGCGGCGGCAATAACGAGGATCGCAGTTACGGGTGTATTAATTCTTCTCTTCAACTTTATTATCCCCCCAAGACATAGCGGAAGCCTTCATGCGGGTTTCATTAAATTCCAAATGAAATATAAATATATAGTACCATATTTTACCAGAAAAAGAAATAATTTATTCTATGGAAATAAATTTTATGACCAAAAAAACGTTTTCAAAACTTTAAAAACTATGTAACTCCGCCCCCAGCTCCGTGCTTTTTGCAAAAGAAAGGATGCTTTGGTGACAGGTAAATAAAACCACCTGGGAAACGGCATTCTGCTTTGAATATTCTGCAAGAAAACGCAGCCCGTCTTTGGCCCGGCTGTCATCATACTGCAAAAAAACATCATCGAGAAACAGGGGCAGTTTCTCCCCATTCTGCGACAGCAGCTCCGCTACGGCCAGCCGAAGTGCCAAATACGCCTGATCGACTGTGCCGCTGCTCAGGTATTGCCATTCATGGGAAACCGCGCTCTGTTCATCCTGCACATGAATATCAAAATTTCTGGAAATGATGACGTTACTATATTTTCCGCAGGTAAGTTTATGAAAAATCGCGGCGGTTTTCTCATTCAGAAGGGGACCGAAGCTTTGCCGGATTTCATTAAACGCCTCCGTCATCGTTTTCTGAGCGATATCGAAGCAAGTAAATGCATCTTCGTTTTCAGAAATTTCCTCTTTTAACCGTTCCACTTCATTTTCCAGTTCGCTTACGCTTTTCTTTCCTGCAAACCGGTTTTTAATCTCCGAGCTTAAGCGGACAACCTCTTCGGATGCTTTTTGGAACAGTTCCAGCGTTCCGCGGCTTCTTTGTTTCAGATTTTCGGCCTCATAATCGTCAAGCTTTTCCGGCAGGTTCCCGTTATTCCGGCTGAGAATCCCGCCGCGGATTTCTTCCGATTCCCGCTGAAGCTGCTCCGGCGTCCTGCCCTGCATTTCCTCGTTCAAATAATCCAACCGGCTGCCGGCTTTCATCCGGGCGGTATGAATCGCCTGCCGTTCCTCTTTGAATCGGCGCAGGGTATTCACCGCTTCTTCAAAAGTGGAAACAGGAATATAGTTTCCGACATAGGCAATCAGGTTTCGGATGCCTTTCTGAAGATTTTCCTTTGCCTGCGCCGCATCCGCTTTGGCATTCGTCAGGCTTTCTATTTTCGCCGTTCTTTTTGCCAACCGGCTTTTTTGCTCAATCTGCCTGTTTTGCAGCTCCTCCAAGGTTTTGCAGCCCATTCTTTCGAGCTGGGACTGTATCTGCCCGGCAAGTGCCCTCTCATAGGCGGATTTGGTTGCAAGCTGCTCCCGAAGGCTTTGCAGATCGAGCGGAACTTCCTCCTCTTTCGGAAGTCCGGCCTGCTTTTCCTTTACACGGTTCGTAAGCTCCGAAAGGCTTTCAACGCATAGCCGCAGTTTGATTTCAAGCTCATTTCTTTTCTGCTCCGCCAGTGATAACGCATCCAGAGCCGTCTGGAGCGCGCGTTCCGCTTCTTCCGCATTCTTCTGCATCTGCCGGGTTTGCTCCTGTAATTCCCGCAGTTTGTTTTCCGCGTCGTTCACCGCCCGCGTGGCGGCGTCCGTCTCCAGAGACGCCGCGCGGCGCGCTTCTTCAAGGCCGACTTTCGCGCGCGCCGTTTCCGCCTCATCAATCACCGTGGTGGCAACTTCTTTTTCCTGTTTTCCGCTAAAAGCCGGAATCAGCAAAACGGCCGCAATTCCCGCGCCCGCATAACAAGCGGGATGAACAAATACACCCAGTAAAACGGAGAAAAGAAAGAGGACAGCCGCAGCGGCAACCAAGGGCATATTCCCTTTCCGTCCGGCATTCTGCTTCACAAGCACCTGTTTCGGCGTACCGGCCTGTTTCAGCCGGTCTTCCGCCGTTTCCACTCTTTGGCCGCAAAGCTGCTGCACGGATTTTAGGTTATGCAGAGCAACCTGATATTGGGTATTCGCGTTTTCCTGTTCCTGTTTAAAGGAATTCCAGTTTTGCTTACTCTTTTCCGATTTCTCTTTCAGCCGGTCCGCAGTGTCCCGCATTCTTTCGTATTCTGCGGCGGCGCTTTTCAGAGAAGATTCCAGCCTTTGATTTTCCTCTTTCTGAGTCGTAAACCGCTTGATTTCCTGTTCATATTCGGAGCGCAGCTTTTCCGACTGCGAACGATTCTGCACAGTTTCCTTCAGCGCAGCGATCGTCTTTTGCAGCGAAGCCTGTTCCTTCCCCTGTTCGATAATTTGGTCGAACAATTCCGGCGGAATTTCTGCATCCGGCTCCTGTATGGAAGCTTCCTCGCTTTCGAGTGCCTGAACATTCCTGCTTCTTTCCGTAAAAACTTCATTCAGGGATTTGATGCGGGCAATCTGCTCTTCCCCGCCGCTGAGAAAAGCATCCGGAGCAAACGGGGAATCTCCTTTTGCCAGCTGCTTTTCCCGCTGATCGCAATCCAGCAGTTCCTTGTCTATCTCCTGCTTTTTCAACAGCAGTTTTTCAAAGTTTTGAAGCTGCTGCAGCTTCTCCTGAAGGTCAACCTGTGATTTATACTGCTGATATTCCTGTTCCAGCGCTTCCTTTTTTTCCGCCAACTGTGCGCGGCGGGATTCCATCTGCTTTTTCTCTTCTTCCTCCCGCAAAGCCTGTGCGCGCTGCTCCGCAAGGGAATCCAGAAGCTGGTACTGTTTGTCCAAAATACCGATTTTCCCGCTTTTGGATTTCAACTGCTCCTTCGCGGTTTGCAGGCGGGTGTCCACCTTTTTCTGGGAAACGCTTTCATCCCCGGTGGAAACAAGATTTAACAGCTTCTGTGTGATCTCGTCGTCTTTATCCGCGCCGGCCATGCTTCCGGCCTGTCCGATAAAAACACTCTTTTCAAACGCCGTGTCCCCCATGCCTAAAAACCTTTGTCCAAGGTCGGCACCGCTTGCGATTTTTTCCTTTTCCCCGGTCGCCTGATTCCAGAGACTGATTTTATCCGTGGCATTGGACGCGCCGAAAAGTCTTTCCGCGCGGTAGACCGTTCCGCCGCATTCAAATTCAATGGAACCGGACATCTTTGAACCGTCCCACGGCATGTATTTTTTCCGGATATTTTTGGTCAAATCGGAACTTTTTCCCGCGGAACCGTAAAACATCATTTTGATAAACGCCATGATGGTGCTTTTTCCATCCTCGTTATTCCCATAAAGGACCTGAAAACCGTCCGTAAATTCCAGATCAAAATCGTTCAGCTTCCCGAAATGGTCGATGTGAATCCGTTTAATTTTCATTCAGCGTCACCTCGCTGTCAAATGCTTTTAAGCCGATATAAAGAGCCCGCCGGTACTGGGACTCCTGTTCTTCCGCCTTGCATCCGTCAATTTTATCCAGCATTTTCCGCACAAAAATCCCTTTGAGCGAATTTTCCTTTGCGAATTCGCTTAAATCGGCCTGCACATGCGTTTCGTCTTTTATTTTAATATAATAGAATTCATCCGCGAGCCGGACGGCAATTGCCGCGCAGTCCGGCGTATAGGAAGCGTCCAGCGCCCCTTCCAATCGCACTTTATACAGATTTTCGGCACAGCAGTCGCCGTATCTCTGCTTCAGAGTGTGCAGCACGATGGCGGCCGCTTCCTGATTGGTTGCCGCTCCGCTGATGTCCACAGGCACTTCCAGGTTCATTCGCTTACAAACAGGACGGAAGGCAAGATCCGTCCCGCCCTTATAGACGGTGCCGATATAAACGCCCTTTTCGTCCAGTTCATCGAAACCCCTTCCCTCCGGACATCCGCAGTAGGCGTAAGCGGTCGCGCCGCTTTTCAGAATTTCGGTGCGCTTATGGATATGGCCGAGAGCGAGGTAGTCAAAGCCGCTGAAACGGATTTGCACGGGTGAAATCGGATTATAGTTGCTCGTCTGGTTTTCCGCAGTCAAATCGCCGTGCATCACACAAATTTGAATGGTGTTGTCCTGGGAAATACTTGGTTCCTGCAACAGCGTTTCCGTTACATAAGTGCCTGTAAACGCCGCTCCCCATACGCAAACGCCCTTTTCCGGCAGTTCAAAGGAGGTTAAGCCCGACTGAAAAATATGTACGTTCACCGGCCAGCCTTCCTCGGAATAAGGGGAATCGGCCGAAATATAGTCATGATTTCCCGGAGCAATGGCAACGGCCGTATCGGGAATTTCCGAAAGGGACTTTTGAACGGAATGAACCAACCCAATATCCACACCGGAGCTTTCGAATAAGTCCCCGGCTATTAAAAGCAGCTCCACTTTCTCTTCTCTGCAAAGAGAAACGATGCGGTCAAAGGTCATCAGCATCTCTTCACGGCGCTGCCTTGCGGCATTTCCCAGCGACGAAAGTTCCGCTCCCAAATGCAAATCGGCGCAATGAAGTATTTTTATTTGATTCATATATTCACCATTCCCGTCCAACTATTATTTCTATTATATCAACACATGCAAAGTAAATCAATTGAAAGAACATTGGGTTCTTCCCCGACGAATTGAATTTCGAATTAAACCATGTTAAAATAAAAGAATCAGGGAAATAGGGGATTAAAAATGAAAAAAAAGATGCTGTTTCTTATTAACCCACATGCCGGCAAATCGGAAATCCGAAACTGCCTGCTGGACATTATTGATTTATTTACAAAACATGATTTTTCTGTCACCACCCGAACAACGCAGCCTTCCGGGAAAAATGTTAAAGAAGGCGATGACCGGTATGATTTGATCGTATGCTGCGGCGGGGACGGTACTCTGAATGAATCCGTAAACGGTTTAATGGAATTAAAATCCCGCCCGCTTTTCGGGTATATTCCAACCGGTACGGTAAATGATTTTGCCACGAGCCTCGGCCTTTCCCGAAATCCGCTGGAAGCCGCTGAAGCGATTGCCAAGGGCTCCGCCTTTGCCTGTGACGTCGGTTTATTTAATGAGAAGTACTTTACCTATATCGCGGCCTTCGGTGCTTTCACAGAAGTTTCGTATCAAACACCGCAGCAGGCAAAAAATATCTTCGGGCGAACCGCGTATATTTTGGAAGGGATTAAGCAGCTCCCGAATATAAAATCCTATCATGTTTCCTTCGAGTATTCCGGAGGTAAAATAGAGGATGACTTTATATTCGGTATGATTACGAATTCTTCCTCGGTCGGCGGGTTTCAGGTGAACAATAAAACGGATATTTTTATGGATGACGGCCTGTTTGAAGTAACCCTGGTCAAAGGTGCGAAAAACCTGACCGAACGCCGGATGATTATCAATTCCCTCCTTCTTCAGGAGGCGGACAGCAATTTTATTTATACCTTTAAAACATCCGAACTGCACATTGTATCCGAAAGCGATATCCCATGGACGCTCGACGGTGAATTCGGCGGGGCACCGCGTGAGGTAAACATAACCAATCAAAACCGCGCGCTGAAAATTATAACGGTTCCGGACAAATAAAAAAGAACCGCCTGAATTTTTATTCAAGCGGCCTTTTTTATGGATTATCGGATTTCAATTCTGCGGCTTTCCGGTACGGTTCCTTCCACCTTTGGTAAATTCAGTGACAGGATTCCACTGGTGTAATCCGCCGTAATTTCGTTGCTCTTGATATCGGAAATATCAAAGCTGCGGGCAAACGAACCGTATCTGCGCTCTCTGCGTACGAAATTATCCTTTTTCTCTTCGGTATCGTCGCTGTGCTGCGCGCTGATGGTCAAATAGCTTCCCTCGATATCAATCTTAATATCTTCTTTCTGGAACCCCGGCAGCTCTGCTTTGAGCACATATTTGTCTCCCTCGTCAATCACATCGGTCCGGAATGTTGAAAAACTCTGCGCCATATCGCCAAAGAAGTTTTTCTCCATGTTGTCAAAGTAATTGAACAAGTTGTTTTCCCTGCGTCCAAACGGCATTAAATCAAACATAATCAAAACCTCCAAAAATCATATTTGTTATCCGGAAGCTTTGCTTCCCTTTAACAATTCTTACTATATCTTATGATTTTGAAAATTTATTATATAATTTATGACTAATTTATTAATTTTAGCACTCTATACTTGAGAGTGCTAAAATTATCGAATAAAAACCTCTGTTTGCGGATTTACTCCGGAAACAGAGGCTTTCTGCTTTACCGTTTACTTGGTTTGCGACTTGATCTTTCGCCTTGTAATCAGGAAGACAAGCGCGGCCGTAACCGCAGCAGCTACAATGATCCAAAGATAAGACGCGTTTTCACCGGTTTTTGGCGGATGAGAAAGCGGAATTTCGTCATCGCCAACCGTCTCCGTCTGCGCCGATGAAGGGGAAGAAGAATCCGGACCCGTCCGGGGGGTGGAATCCGGGTTGATGCTTTCGTTTTCCGATACAACGGTGGGTTCCGTCCCGCCGCCTCCGTAATCGTGACCGCCGCCGCCTCCTCCGCCGCCTGGAGCTTTGCTGCTGACGGACGGAACATCAAACTGAATGTTCCATGCGATTTTCGCAAAGACATTCTGGAATTGATTCTCCATGGTCGGGGGAACGGTTAATACTGCGGAAAGAACGCCGGAAGTTGAATTTTCGTAAACATATCCAAGTGCAATCGGATTAGTAACGATGTCCTTCGTACCCGTTTTTCCGGATGCAGGACCTTCATACAAGGTTTGTTCCGCCGCATTATCGTCCATCTTAAAGGTAATCTTTAAGATCAAAGTGTCAAGGAGCTTTTGCGATAGAACCGGATTGGAATTTTCCGCAGTCGGTTGTGCGCGGAAGTAAACCTGAAGCTTTTGGCCGCTGTTGTTTTGAATGAGAATATCCTGTCTGTCGGTTGTTTGGCCCGGCATTAGGCCGGTAAACGTATCTAAAACAGTAGGGGTTACGGAAACACTCGTATTGTTTCCGCTGTAAACCACCTTAAAAGGCGGATTCGCAGCCGCGGCAAAAGCATTGAACGAGCTGCAGACCACAAGAGCCGCAACTGCTATTGAGATGAGTGCAATCCGATTTCGTTTTACTATGTGATTGCTTTTCATTGCATCATTCCCTCTTTAACATGGCAGCCGGTTTCTCCGCTTTTCCACGTTGCATATTTTATGGATTACACAGAATCTTTGGCAGGAGCGGACGTTACCGGGATATCGGAGCTGTCCGTGTACTTCCAGCCGTCTATAACCGATCCTGTTGTATGCGGGGCAAAGTTATCCGCCTGAATGGCTTCGGCGGTAATGCCGATGGTAAATGTCTTACCGGCCATTTCGTTGCCCCATCTTTCCGGAACTGCGAACTGTGTGAACAGGTTTACGGAAGTAGTCCCTTTTTCCGTCTTTTTCGGCAGCAGCCTTTGATAATAGTAGTAGCCGTCGTCCGGATTCAGAATCCATGCAGGCTTTGCCGGATCGTTCTCAAGGTACTGCTTATCAATATTGAGTCCGCTCAGCAGCTGCCTGGTTTGCTCATCCGTTAAAGCGACGTTGTTTTCCGACCCCTTGCCTATGTTGATTTTGCAGCGGATATAGGCGTCATGATCACCGATATTCGTAACCGTGGGATCTTTTGCAATAACATCTTTCGGCATCACGTTATCGAATGTTAATCCGGATTCCACAGGACTTCCATTCTTCGTTTCCGTCAATTGAATACGCACATCGCCCATGGTTACAATGTTGGTTGCGGTGCCTTTATCGGTAAAATAAGCAAGTGTCGATCCGACGGCCAGTGCTCCTGCGACAATGATCGAAGTCGCTGTCAGGGCTATTTTTTTGTTCATTTTCGTCCCTCCCGGGGAGTGCGGAGCAGATACCCGCGCCGCTCAAAAAATCCGCCGTACTTAAATGCCGTATGCATCATGGAATGCTGTTTTTGCAGTTTTCAGGTCGGCAACATTTGCGCGCTGAACCATGTAGCCTGTCGCTTTAATGTTGAAGTTCTTCATGAGTTTCGTAGTATCGGCAGCCTGATTGCTCTGGCCGATTGCATCCTGGTCAATGGTAACGTTGCTGAATAACGGAGTTGTTTTCTGGGATGCTGCAAGAGGAACCTTGTAATAGAAAATGGTGTTGTCGGCATTTGCTTCCCAGTCCGTTGTATTAAAGGCAAGTGATGCAAATTTGTCAATTGCGGCATAGGAATTCGCGTCGCCGGTGTATTCCAGCTTAATAGCCACCCATGCTGTGGAAGATTTCTGGTCGTCCGGCTTATTCGGTGTTGTGTCCGGTGCTGTTGTGTTTAAAACCGCCGGATCCTTGTCAATTACCGTGCCTGCCGTAAAATTATTCGCCATTGTGGAGCCCATGACATGGCCGTCGGGAATTGCCTTCGGATCGATTGTGAAATTCGCGTGATCGAAAAGAGGTTCCTTTAATTCGCCTGTAAGGCCGTTCGAGCCGCCGCCTACGGTGAAAACGTTGTTTGCCTCATTGGTTTTCGCTGTCATTAAAGCCATGGTTCCGCCTACGGCCACCGCCGCTGTGAGTGCAAGGGATGTTAAACCGATTACAAGTTTCTTCTGCATTTCATAATCCTCCTAAGAATTATAATTTTATTTGAGCTGAATCCTCAGCGGATAAACGTAATTACGGGCGCCAAGTACCGTTGCTGTAAAGCAAGCCCCACGCTTCCTTTGAAGCGCCGCCCACCGTTTGAATCGAATCGGCGATTACCTGAATTTCCACCTTTTTTCCGGAAGGGATTCCGCCTTTAATTTCAGCGGATTTGATTAAAGCCTTTGTCGTATCCCCCGGCTGCAGGGCGCCTTTATAGTAATAATAATCGCCGTGCTGCTCCCAGTTTGTGAAATTTAAATCCGGATACTCCACTGTTACCGGTTCGCCTGTTCCATTCCCGTTTGCATCCCTTACAATCGGCACCAGCCTTACGCGGACGTAAACCGGAATGGCATTCGGGGTGGTTTGCTTATCGTTTGTAACGTAAACTTCTTTGGCGATTCTGTTGTTTTGGTCCAGAGTATAATTTCCGTCCCCGGGTTCGCTGATTTCAATGTTCGCGCTGCCCTTCGTAAGTACATTGGTTTTTGAATTCGTTTTTGCCATCATGTATGCTGTTGTTCCGCTTACAGCGACAACAGCAAGGACAATCAGCAAAGTGGAAAGGAAATGCGCTTTTGCGGTCAGCTTCTTGATGCCGATTTTCATATTTAACCCTCCTTGGACTGACTGTCAGCTTCGGGATCGCTTTTTTTACGGCCAACCTGCATCAACAGTCCGGGCAGGAATGCTATAATCATCAAACAGACCAGAACGGTTCCTACAATGATCAGGCCTCTTTTTGTATTTACAAACGAGGTGAAATATCCCATTCCCGGGATGGAAAACTGTGGTTTTCCGATGAACCGGGAGTAGGGCGTCGGCCCTCCGTCCACATCTTTATTGGCGTCGCCTTTTGTGTAAAACAATTGCTTTTCCTGGTCAATTTTTACGACCCGATGCGTAACAATCGTCGTACCGTCGCTCAGATAAAAGGTAATCGGATCGTTGACTTTCACCGTTTTCGGATCGGCTTTGCTTACATAAATGACACTGCCGACATGATACGTGGGTTCCATACTGCCGCTGAGTACCTCAAACGGCTGCCAGCCGATAATTCTGGGGCCTGCAATAATGACGGCCGCGGCCAATACGATAATCAGGGCAATGGTAGAAAAAACTTTATCCACTATTTTTGTTGCTTTTTTCACTTTATCCTCCGCAATCGTTTTCTTGGTTTTCCCTTCCGGAACTTATCCGGCGGGATGAACCGTATTCACCTTTACGGTCGTATCGCCGAGCCATTTGCCATTTGTCAGATGATTGAGGAAAGCGATCGTCGCCTGTTTTTCCGGAACGCCGTACGAATTGGGAGCGGCGCCGAAATACGCTTTTTGTGCTGAAGGCCCCGGCGTTTCTTCCCGGCCGATATACAGCATCCCCTTATTCTTTTGGCTGTCCGTATCGTTGTTTTGAACGGAATCCAGTGTATACCGCCACGCGTCTCCGGTTTCTTCCGTCACCTTATAGAAACCTTTTTTCAAACCGGTCATGGTTTTGTTTGCGGTAAGGGTATTGTCGGAAAGGGTAACCACTTCGTAGAAGGTCTCCGCCGCTTTCGGATCGTCCGGCTGATTTCGGCGCTCTACGCGGAACACAAAGCTCTGCTTCGCTTTCACGCCGGCCGGTGCGGGATATTTGTCATTGACCGTTTTGGTAATTTGCAGCTGCCCTTTCACCACATTGACGGTATAGATTCCGTTGGGCGCTGTTTTATTAATCGGATTCATCGTATTCAGCGTGCTGCCGGCAGCACGGCCGTTTGGATGGGCCGGATCCGTACAGTTTGGTTTGGAAGCCGCGCCGCTGCTTGACGGGCTAAAGGTTACGGCCAGCATATAGGCAGCGCTGTCATCGGGCGTGATGGCCGAAGGGAAAGCCGGGGAATCGGAGGCAGCGCCGAGGGATTCCTTCTGAACCCATGCATTGTTTTCCCATGCCGCCTTATACCACTGGTAACGGAAAGTGCCTGTTTCCTCCTGGCCGCAGAAGGGATCTTTCCCCGCTATTTTGTAAGAATCGATTTGGGCGTCCGGTACCGTTTCACCGCGGAAAAGAATCTTGTCGTCATTTCCCGCATAAAAGATCGGTTTCACATTGACCGTCGGCGATTCCTTTCCGAAAAGCTTGAAATCATCCTCAATTTTTATCTTTGATTCGGAAGCGATATTGGTCGGAATATCGTTTCCGCCTATAAACTCATCTTTTGCCTGAATTTGAATCGATTTCTGCCAGCCGGGAGCCGTCATTTTGTTATCTGCCCACGTGCCGACGCCGATGGAAGCACCGCTCCATGTAATCCGCCAGCAATCCTGATCGTCATCATACGAAGCCTGTGCGCCGTTCACCGCATGTGTTCCCGTTCTGGAAAGCACGTTCCCGTTCGCGTCGCACAAATCAAACCGCGGATCGAGCACATCGGTAATCACTGCATTGGAAATGCTTCCCACTTCCTGCGATATAATGGTGAAAATATCATTCAGAGCAGCGGTATTACTCGCCGCATAGTAGAGTTTTTCCGTTTCGGAGCCTTCTTTATAGGAAGCGATCCGGCTCATACATTCATCATCCAGCTCCTTCCTGCCCCCGGTTACCCCGGAAAACACGCCAACGGTGTAAACCGTTGCTCCGCAGCCGGAGCCGCTGGCCACAAAATTACTATGGCAAGCATTGAAAAACACCTGGCTGGTTACTTCCCGGCCCTTTTCTCCTTTTAGGATTTCGGCCTGGTCAATCGTAGCCGCCGCCGTTATATATCCCTTATAGTTGTCAAATCCGTTGGGTCCCGGCTCACCGTCGGTAAACAGGATAACCATCCGCTTGTTGTCCGCCGCATCCTCGTCGGTATCAAAAATATTTCTCGCTTCCTCCAAACCCTCATTGGAATAGGTGGAGCCAACGGCATTGAGACTGTCGATCGCGGCTCCGATTTTATCCGAATCGGTATCGGAAACGGAAACCAAACCCTGGGTAAGGTTTTTTGTATCGTTCTGGTTCGCGTAGGAAACCACCGCAATACGGCTGTCCGCCGACTTCTTTTTCACATTGCCGACAAAGGTATTTGCCGCTGATTTCAAAGCTTCCATTCTTGTCTGCGATTCCTGATTATAAAACTGGTAGTTATTGTTCTTTCCGTCTCCGTCGACGGTCGGCGTTACCATTACATTGTTGTTCGTGTCATCATAATACCAGCCGTCCCGGTCATGGTACCGGTTGTAGCCATTATAAAGATACCAACCTTTTTTGTAATATTTCACGAGCTGATACGGGCCGTCGTCAGCCGTTGCCGTGCTCCGGTAAATAAAATAGGACTCAGACGGATCGGGATTGTTTTCCGGAGAATACATATGGTACCGCATACTGCCGGAGCAGTCCAAAACCATAACGATATCACAGGGTTCGCACTCTGTTTCCTCTGTTTCAGACTGTGCCGTGGCGGTCAGATCAATCTGATATTTCCGCGTATCCCAATCCTTTAGCTTGGAAGTTTTCGTCGCCGTCAGTCCCGCCGTTGCCGGAACCTTATCAATTTTAACCCGAGGCTCCGGGAATTGATACTTCAGTTCCCCATCGGAGTACACGCCGGAAAATTCCGCCTGATTGGTCGGGATATAGTCCTTTCCGCCGGTTGAATTCTTTGCGCGCACCTGGAAGGTTTTCGAGAAAAGATGGTCGTTGTCAATGGTCAAACCGGACCAGGAAACGTACTCCCCGTGCTCATCCTTATGAGCGGTCGCGCCTTTGGGGAGTGTGCTTAAAACCAACGAAAAACGGCTGTCGATATAATCCCGAACCTGTACGCCGGCAAGCCCGCCGACTGTTTCCTGCACTTTGTCAAACGCGTCTCCGATCGTTCCCGCGCTGCCAACCGGATAATACAGTTTCTCATCTGTATTTTCATCGTAGGAGGCAACGTTGTTCATAAACTCCGTTACCTGCTCCAATGCGGTGCCGGTAAGGTCCCCGAATACGCCGATGGAATACACAACTGCGTCAAATTCGCTTCTGAGGTTATCCGCCTGTTGTTCTGCCTCTCTCGCCGCTGCCGGATCAAATCCGTTGCCGTAGTTCGGTTGGCCGTCGGTGAAAAACACCACAATTTTTCTGCGGTTTTCCTCCTGCGAAACTTTTTCCCAGCTTGATTGCTCCCTCAGCAAATCCTGTGCCCTCACAAGAGCGTCATTTGCCATGGTTGCGCCGCCGAGCCGCATGGTATCGATTCCTTTTTGCATTGCCTGCAAAGATTTTTCATTTCCGGCCCGAAGCAAATGCATGCCCTGCCGCTCCGCGGTAAACGCAGTGTCGCTTCCGAAATCAATTATCCCGATGCGGCTGTCCGGTGAAGATTCGGCAACCTGTTCCGCGAAAATCTTTGCCGCCGATTTTAAAGAACCTATTTTCGAAGTGGCGTCATAAAATTGTGGCCTGTTAAGAGAACTTACGCTATACCATGGGCCATAAGCAAAATAAACCCATTCTTTTGCGCTGAAATCGTATTTCGTAAGATAATAATCACGTCCACGGCTTTCTTTTACGTAATATGTTTTATTTTTGTCCAAAGCACTGCTGGAAGTGCCAATCAATGTCAGCTTACCGGCATCCATTGGATCCGCCATGCTGCCGGAACGGTCAAGCACTAAAACAATATCGCAGGGAATCTTTTCCGAGATAATCTGTTTTTTCGCTTCGACCCCTAAGTGAATATCAAAGACGCGGTCTGTTCCGCTGTCCACTGTTTTATGCATCGTAACCTGTTCCGGTTTACCGGTGTCATAAACAATCGGCGCCGGATGGCCGGAATCGTATCCGGAATCTACTGTGGCGCAATACGCATTTAATCCCCCCGTAGTGTAAAGACAGCTTACAACGACTGCAAATGCCAGAATCAATGAGGTTGTGCGAAGCTGTACTTTTTTTAATGCGTTCATATAGCCACCGCTCCTTTTTCTCTAATAAGATAAGGAATATTATCCCATATAAAT
This sequence comes from Caproiciproducens galactitolivorans, assembly GCF_026672255.1. Classification (GTDB taxonomy): domain Bacteria; phylum Bacillota; class Clostridia; order Oscillospirales; family Acutalibacteraceae; genus Caproiciproducens; species Caproiciproducens galactitolivorans_A. The sequence goes on from NZ_JAPOHA010000006.1 coordinate 185,732, forward strand.
TGTCTATAACTGTAAAATCATTTCCAATAAAGATTATATTCTGTCTTAGTCACACCCCAGTCACAAACTTTAGCAAACTAAAATTTCTTATATAAATTTTTCACTTTTATTCGCGGAATTGGTTTATAAAAGATTTCATGCGCGCTTTGGACAAAGAACTGGCCGTCCCATACGCAACATACGGGACGGCCTAACGTAAAAAACGCCCGGCATAAGCCGAGCGCTTTTGTATAATAAAACTCTTTTCTATATATATGTAATGAAAATACACCGTTCTTCGTCAGCAATCCGCAATATAGTAATAAGGTATATAGAATTTGTATTACTTTTTGATAACCCGCTTGACGATTGCAATTTCTTCACTGCTTGGAATAACCAGCTTATAAAACGCTGTCTTCGTAAATTTGCAGAAAATCACAATGGAGGTGATTCCCTGCGCGGTCAGTGAAATAGAAGTCGATAATGCCGCACCGTCAATGCCCATGCTGGGAATCAGCAGAAAGCTGAGGATGATGTTGAACACCACGCCGATGGCGGTCGAGATGATATTCAGCTCCGGTTTGCCGTAGGCCGCGATGGAATTTGCCAGAACCTTCGCATAGGTAATGAAAATGGAACCTACAATCAGGATGCGCAGCGCGGGAACAGCCGCAACATATTTCGGAAATACGATCGGTACAAAAACCTGCGCAACCCAAGTCAATAAAAACGCACAGACGAAAGTAATATACGTTACGATTTTACAGGACATCAGCGTCAGTTTAACCTTATCCTCCTGCACCTTCATTCCGGCGATTCGGGACATAATGACCATGCTGACGGCATTCGGCAGAAGCCAGACCTGCTCCATCAAGGTGGACGCGAAGGAATAAACGCCGAGCGCGGCGACTTTGAAATAGCCTTTTACGATAAAATTCGCGGCATAGGTATTTAAATAGGTCAGAATATTGGAAACATGAGACTTTAAGCTGTATTTAACAATGGAACCGGCGCTTACAACAATATCGTCTTCCTCCGCAATCTCCTGTTCCGGACTGCGGCGCAGTACCGAAATACACATGAAAATCATTACGACCATAATCAGGATACTGGAAAGAATAATCACCATCGGTGTTTTCCAGAAGAATACGCTGAACGCGAAAAGGGTCGTCAGAATCCGCTGGATCAGCGTAATGATATTGTACGCGCTGAATTTGTTTTCTCCGCGCAGGATACAGGTGTACACCGTGGACAAAAAGGAAAAGATGCCGTAAACGACGGCAAGCACACTGTACAGGAACGGGGTATCCGCAAAATAACTGTTCCGAAGAATAAACACACTCGCAAATCCCACAACGGCAATCAGCACGATAATCCAGATGCAGATGGTAGTGAGCGCTTTTTTTACGTTTTTCAGGCCGTAGCGCGAGGTGTAATAAATCACCGCCGAGCTGACGCTCATGGACAGAAACGTAACCAGAAGCGTACCGACATACTGCAATTGCGTAATATATCCTTTGGAAGCCGGGTCCAGAACGCCGGTGATCACCAGCGCGGAGATAAATCCCATTCCCGCTCCGAACAAGGTGGTACCGAAGGTACTCAGCGCATCACGCACAATTGAACTTCTGATTTTGGGTTCTTTTTTATCTTTCATCAGCAATACTCCAATACCTTAATCTGCATAGACATGCATAAGGTATATTATAACATGGCAGATAAAAGATAACAATATTTCGGGAATTATTGATGAATCCGGCCGGTAATTTTATTGTCGGCCAGCGCCTTGCGGATGGCAAGGAACAAAGGAATGGAGACGCAGTCGGCAATAATGGCATTCGTCAGGCTTACACTGGCTTTGGTGATCATCAGCATTTTGACCGCACCCGCGGAGTTGCCCAAGAGCATTGCTTCGATATAGGACTTGCTTAAATACAGCGCACTGTAGGTAAGGGAACCCGCAACGGCGGCAAGAATCAGGCGGGAAAGTTTTTTCTTCGTCTGATCTCCGCCCCTCGCGATGATTCCGCATACAAACGCCATGAGGAATTTAAATACAAGGGTAAACGGCGCGCTGGAAGCCCACCCGCCGGTAATATCGAAAATAAACGAACCGACCCCCGCGGCAAAGCCTCCGTAAACCGGTCCCAGTACAAAACCGGACAGGATGCAGAACACATTTCCCAGGCTGAGCATCGTTCTGTCGCCCAGAACGGGAATCGGGATGTTCAGATAGGTGCCTACCAGCACCAGGGCACCCATGAGCCCGGTTAAGGCAATATTTGCGGTTGTTTTCCGATTTTTTGCTGCATTCATAAAAAGTTCCTCCTTAGCCGCGCATTTCCGTCAGGCTGATGCGGTTTTTAAGATTCGCCCTGTCAAGCGCGTTGCCGGCAAGAATATAAATGACCGCGCTCGAGCCCGCCTGAATCAGGTTTGCGGGGATTTCCACCAGCGGGGAAACAAAGCTGTGGTAGAGAATCGATTCCGTAAGATAATATCCGCCGACGCAGATAACGCCGGCAAAAATTGCGGCGGCAATATTCCGCTTCGTTATGATCTTTTTGCCCGCCGAAGCAAAGCAAAGAACCATTGCGGATTTAATCAGAAAGGTCGGGATCGCATAAACGACGCTTCCGGTCATCGCGTCGGACATCGCTTCCCCGATTCCGCCCGCCGCAACGGCAAGCGGCGTTGGCAGGATGCTGGCCGCAAGGTAAAGCACCGCGTCGCCCAGATGGATATATCCGCCCGTTGCCGGGGTCGGAATGTGCAATACATACGCCGTAACCAAAAAAATCAGCGCGGCAAATAATGCCGTTAAAACATAGGTTTTTGTGTTGTATTGTTTCGTATTCATAAAATTTACTCCCATTTCCTTGATCTGCTTTAAAGCTGTGCTATAATAATAGCGGATAACTGTTCATATTGAAATATACAGTTTATAAAAATTTGATCAGTACAGTTATAGGAGAAAACCATGACATACGACTTTCTGCTTTTGGATAATCATTCCGATACGCCGCTGTACCAGCAGCTTTACCTCACGATTCAGTCGGCGATTAAGGCCGGGCATCTGAAAAAGGGAGACCGTCTTCCCTCCATACGCAAGCTGGCGGAAGATTTAAAGCTGAGCTGTACCACGGTGGAGACCGCCTACCAGCAGCTCAGCGTGGAAGGATATATTCAGTCCCGCCCGCAGCGCGGCTATTTTGTGCTGACCTCCGCCCGCGACGAAGCCGCAGGGCGGAAACCCGTGCAAATCAGTCCCCATCCTTCCAGCCGCATAGAAATCCGCTACAATTTCGGGAGCGACAGCGTGGACAGCGAGAATATCGATATCAAAGTCTGGCGCCGCCATATCCGCGAAGTGCTGAACCGGCAGGAGGTCATTGCGGCATACGGCGAGCATCAGGGCGAACGTGCGCTGCGCGAGGCGCTTTCGGCTTACAGCTACGGCGTGCGCGGGGTCGTCGCCGCGCCGGAGCAAATCGTCATCGGCGCGGGCACACAGCCGCTGCTTTCCATTTTATGCGGCCTGTTAAGCGATACCGACCGGCGCGTCGCCATGGAAGAACCCGGCTTCTTACAGGCGGAACAGATATTTTCCGACTGCGGCCTGACCGTTCTGCACCTTCCCTGCGACGAAAACGGAATCCGCATGGACGCGCTGAAAGAAAGCGGCGTCCGGCTTTTGTTCGTCAGCCCGTCCAACCGGATTCAAACCGGCATGAGCCTGCCGATGAGCCGGCGCTATGAATTGTTAAGCTGGGCGCAGGAAACCGGCGCGATTCTGATTGAGGACGATTATAACGGTGAACTGCGCTATAACGCCAGACCCATCCCCGCCATGCAGGGCATGGGCGGCGAACAAATCGTTTACATCGGCTCGTTTTCCAAACTGCTTTTGCCCTCCGTCCGAATCGGCTACATGGCGCTGCCCCCGAAACTGCTGGAACGCTACCGCGCGCGGGCAAACCGCTACAACCAGACCGCCTCAAAAATCGAGCAGCTTGCCCTGAGCAGCTATGTAAAAAGCGGGCAGATGGAACGCCAGCTTAGGCGGCTGCGCAAGCTTTACGCCGCGAAAAGCACCCGGCTGATCAAGGCCCTGAAAAACGCTTTTGGCAGCCGTATGGAAATTCTGCTGGAAGAAACCCTGCTCAGCGTGATTCTGACGGTAAAATCCGAGAATACCGCGGAGGAACTGTGCGATCTTGCGGCAAAGCAGGGCGTGGCCATCCGGCCGGTAAAGGATTCCAACCCGCCGAAGGTCATGCTCGGGTTTGCGGGGATTCCCCTCAGCGATATCGAAAGCGCGGTCGGCTGCCTGAAATCCGCCTGGAAATTTGATCGCTGATTGTTATTTCCTTCATAGCGTAGTAGAATAGAAAAGAATACCAATATAAGGAGTAAGACCGATGAAAGCATATGAAAGATTATTAAAATATGTCACATTCGACACGACTTCGGACGAGAATGCGCCGGAAGACCGCTGCCCCAGCACAAAAAAGCAAAAGATGCTTGCCAATGCGCTGGTTGAAGAAATGAAAGCGCTGGGAATGGACGACGCCCAGATGGACGCCGACGGTTATGTTTACGGCACGCTGCCCGCCAACTGCAACGAAAAAGTGCCGGTGATCGGACTGATCGCCCACATGGATACCAGCCCTTCCGCAAAGGGCGCGGATATCAAAGCCCGGATTGTTAAAAATTACGACGGCGGCGACATCCTGCTCAACGCGGAACACAAGATTGTTATGAGCCCGGAAAAATTTGAAAGCCTTGCGGATTATAAAGGCAAGGACCTGATCGTAACCGACGGCACCACGCTTCTTGGCGCCGACGATAAGGCCGGTGTGGCGGAAATTCTGACTGCGGCCGAGCGGCTGAAGAACGGCGGCGTGAAGCACGGGAAAATTGCGGTTGCCTTTACGCCGGACGAGGAAATCGGGCGCGGCGCGGACAAGTTCGATGTGAATCGTCTGGGCGCGGATTTTGCCTATACAGTCGACGGCGGCAAGCTGGGCGAGATCGAGTACGAGAATTTTAACGCGGCGGCCGCCGTTGTTACCGTAAACGGCGTGAACATCCATCCGGGTGACGCAAAAAACCGGATGAAAAATGCGCAGCTGATGGCGATCGAATTCAATTCCATGCTGCCCCCGAACGAGATTCCCGCCTGCACGGAAGGCTACGAAGGCTTCCATCATCTGTGCCATATGGAGGGCGACGAGGAAAAAGCCGTTCTCCGCTATATTATCCGCGACCACGATATGGACAAGTTCCGGGAGAAGAAGGCGCGCTTCGAAAAAATCGCCGGATATCTGAATGAAAAATACGGTGAAGATACGATTGAACTGGATATGTGTGATTCCTATTATAATATGAAAGAAAAAATCGTTCCGCATATGCACATCATCGACCGGGCACAGAAAGCCATGCGCGACGCGGGCGTGGAACCGGAAATCGTGGCCATCCGCGGCGGAACGGACGGCGCGCGCCTGTCGTTCATGGGTCTGCCCTGCCCCAACCTTTCCACCGGCGGCCACAATTTCCACGGCCGTTTCGAATACATTCCGGTGCAATCGATGGACAGCATGGTCGAAGTATTAATCAACATTGTAAAAGCATTCTGAATTTTCATATCGCTTTTCATGCAAAAATATGATATAGTAAAGTGATAAAGCGCCTCCGCTTTTTTCCGGAATATTCTAGGAATTTCATTGAAGCGCAAGGGGCTTTATGGTATAATTTTATTTTATAATATAGAAATGCTAAAGGGGATTAAGGGATTATGATTTGTGTCAACCAATATCGCACGCATCTGTGCGGTGAAATCAGCGAAAAAGAGATTGGCCGGGAAGTGCGCGTCGCAGGCTGGATCGAAAATATCCGCGACCACGGCGGCGTGAAATTCGTTGATCTGCGCGACCATTACGGGGTCGTTCAGATCGTTATTTACGACAATAATCTGCTGAATAATGTCACAAAAGAATCCACCGTTTCCGCTGCCGGCAAGGTCGTGCTGCGTGACGAGGATACCATTAATCCCAAAATAAATACCGGCACGGTGGAAGTGAAGGTGACTTCGCTCACCGTGCTGGGCAAATCGCTTTCCAATCTGCCGTTCGAGGTGGAGCTTTCGAAAGAAACCAAAGAGGACGTGCGCTTAAAGTACCGTTTCCTCGATTTGCGCAATCCGAAGGTGCATCAGAACATCGTCCTTCGTTCTCAGATTCTTTCCTTCCTGCGCAGCAAGATGACGGAACTGGGCTTTCTGGAAATTCAGACGCCGATTCTTTCCGCTTCCTCCCCGGAGGGCGCGCGGGATTATCTGATTCCAAGCCGGAAACACCCGGGCAAATTTTACGCGCTTCCGCAGGCTCCGCAGATCTTTAAGCAGCTTCTGATGGTATCCGGTTTCGACCGCTATTTTCAGATTGCGCCCTGCTTCCGCGATGAAGACGCCCGCGCGGACCGTTCCCCGGGCGAATTTTACCAGCTCGATTTCGAAATGGCATTCGCCACGCAGGAGGATGTCTTCTCCGTTGCGGAGGAAGTCCTGAGCGAAACGTTTTCTATGTTCTCCAATAAAAGGGTTTCCAAAGCGCCGTTTGTGCGCATTCCGTTTAAGGAAGCCATGCTGAAATACGGCACGGATAAACCGGACCTTCGCAACCCGCTGGAAATCATCGATATTTCCGATTTATTTGAAAATACCGGCTTTGCCCCGTTCAAAGGCAAAACCGTTCGGGCGATCAACGTTCCGGACTGCGCTTCCCAGCCGAAGAGCTTCTTTGAAAACATGCTGAAATTTGCAACGGAGATCGGCATGAAGGGTCTCGGTTATATCAGCGTAACCGATGAGAATGAATACAAAGGCCCGATCAACAAATACCTGTCCGAGGAAGACCGCGCGGAACTTATCCGCCGCTCCGGACTGAAACCCGGCTGCGTCATCTTCTTTATTGCGGACGACCGCGAAAACGCGCCGAAGCTCGCCGGGCAGATTCGCACAGAGCTTGGCGAAAGGCTGAACCGGATTGACAAAGACTCCTATCAGATGTGCTTCATTGTTGATTTCCCGATGTACGAAATCGACGAAGAAACCGGCAATTATATCTTCACCCACAACCCGTTTTCCATGCCGCAGGGCGGTATGGACGCGCTGCTCCATAAAAAGCCGGAGGACATTCTGGCGTATCAGTATGATATTGTCTGCAACGGCGTGGAGCTTTCTTCCGGCGCAGTCCGGAACCACGATCTTGAAGTGATGGTCAAGGCGTTCGAAATCGCCGGCTACACCGAAGAAGACATCAAAAATAAGTTCACCTCGCTTTATAACGCCTTCCAGTACGGCGCACCGCCGCACGCCGGTATGGCGCCGGGCGTAGACCGCATGATCATGCTTCTGACCGGCGAGGAAAACATCCGCGAGGTCATCGCGTTCCCGATGAACTCCAACGCGCAGGACGTGCTGATGGGCGCGCCGAACGAGGTTACCGAACAGCAGCTGCGCGAAGTGCATATCCGCCTGAGAAAATAAAGCCGAAGGAGGCATCCGCATGGTCACCCATGAAGAGATATTGAATATCGCGAATCTGGCAAAGCTCTCCGTCAGCCCCGAAGAGCTGGACGAGCTTACAAAGGATATGAACGAGATTATCGGCTTTGCCGATACCATTAACGCCGCCTGCCCGCAGGCGTCCGATTTTGATAATATCAACGGCCTGTCCAACGCCTTCCGGGAGGATATCGTCGTCCCTTCCTATGACCGGGAGGAAATTCTGAAAAATGCCGAAAGCCGGGACGACGGATACTTTCTGGTTAAAAAACGCATGTAGGAGGTACGGATGGAAAGTCGGATTAAAAAATTAAGGGAACAAATGGCTTCCGGGCAGATCAGCTGCCTGGAGCTTACCAAAACCTATCTTGAGGCAATGGATAAGGAGAATCAAAAAATCAACGCTTACGTCCGTTCCACTCCCGAAGTGGCAATCGAAACGGCGAAACGCGTGGATCAAAAAATCGCGTCGGGCGAACCCCTTCTTCCTCTGGAAGGAATCCCGATGACCCTCAAGGACAATATTTCCACAAAGGGTATCGAAACGACCTGCTGTTCCAAAATATTAAAGGGCTATACGCCGATTTATAACGCGACGGTTTGGGATTTGCTTCAAAAGCAGAACGCCGTTCTGCTCGGCAAAACAAACATGGACGAGTTCGCCATGGGCTCCTCCTGTGAAACCTCCTGTTTCGGCGGCGCTCTGAACCCGCACGACACGTCGCGTGTCGCGGGCGGCAGCTCCGGCGGCGTCGCTTCGGCCGTCGGCGGCAACCTTGCCGTTTACGGGCTTGGTTCCGACACGGGCGGCTCCATCCGCCAGCCTGCAAGCTTCTGCGGCCTGACCGGCTTAAAGCCGACCTACGGCGCGGTTTCGCGCTACGGCCTGATTGCCTACGCATCGAGCTTCGACCAGATCGGGCCGATCACCCAAAGCGTGGAAGATGCGGCCATCGTTTACGACGCTATTTCCGTTTATGACGAAAAGGATTCCACCTCGCGCGGCAAAGTCGGCGCGCCGGTGTGCGAAACCCTGAAAAACAGCATCAAGGGCAGGAAAATCGGCATCGCAAAGGAATATTTCGACGGTATCCGCGACGATGTGAACAAAGCGATTCAAAACGCCATTCAGGTTTACGAATCGCTCGGCGCACAGATCGTCTATTTTGATATGCCCTCCTTAAAATACAGCCTGCCGGTTTACTACATTCTGGCCTGTGCGGAGGCTTCCTCCAATCTGGGGCGCTACGACGGCATCCGTTACGGCTATAAAACCGGCCATTACGCCGACCGCAACGAAATGGTGTGCAAAACACGCAGCGAAGGCTTTGGAAAAGAAGTGAAGCGCCGGATTCTGCTCGGCACTTATGTTCTGAGCGCCGGGTATTACGACGCTTATTATAAAAAAGCGCAGAATCTGCGCGGCGAACTGGTCAAAGCATTTGAAGACGCGTTCCAAAAATGCGACGTCATGCTGGCGCCGACCGTGCCTATGACTGCGTTCCCGCTGAACTTCACCGCAAAGGATGCGGTAGAAACCTACCTGACGGACATCTGCACCGTTCCGGTAAACATTGCCGGGCTTCCCGCCGTTTCCCTTCCCTGCGGGTTCGACGCCGCCGGGCTGCCGATCGGCATGCAGCTGATCGGCAACCGCTTCTGTGAAGCGACCATTCTGAACGCCGCGCATCAGTACGAAACCGCGGTGGGCGACCATGTTTTCCGGTCTGCGGAAATGGGGGTTAGGCTATGACAAACTACGAACTGGTCTGCGGACTGGAAACGCATATCGAACTTTCTACAAACACGAAAATTTTCTGCTCCTGCACCACCGAATTCGGCGGCGACCCGAACACACACTGCTGCCCCGTCTGCATCGGCCTTCCCGGCACCCTGCCGAAGCTGAATAAGCGCGTAGTAGAGTATGCAATCATGGCGGGACTCGCAACAAACTGTGAAATCAGCCGCGTTTCCAAAATGGACCGTAAAAATTATGTGTATCCGGATTTGCCAAAGGCGTATCAAATCTCCCAGTACGATATGCCGCTGTGCAAAAACGGCTGGGTGGAACTGAGCAACGGCCGGAAAATCCGCCTCACAAGAATTCATATTGAAGAGGACGCCGGAAAGCTGGTTCACCAGCGCGGCGGCACCTATGTGGATTACAACCGCGGCGGCGTACCGCTGATTGAAATCGTTTCGGAGCCGGACATCCGCAGCATCGACGAAGCCAAGGAATACCTTGAAAAATTACAGCTCATCATGCGGTTCATCGGTATTTCCGACTGCAAAATGCAGGAAGGCTCCATGCGCTGCGACGTGAATATTTCCATGCGCCCGATGGGTACGGAAAAATTCGGTACCCGGACCGAAATCAAAAATATGAACTCCTTCGCCCATATGGCAAAGGCGATGGATTATGAAATGAACCGGCAGATCGATCTCTTGCAAAGCGGCGAAGCAGTTGTGCAGGAAACACGCCGCTACAACGAAGAGGACGACTGCACCGAAAGCATGCGCGGCAAAGAGGATGCGCACGATTACCGCTATTTCCGCGAACCGGATCTGGTTACCATTCAGGTATCCGACGAAATTGTTAATGAGCTGAAGGACAAGCTTCCCGAGCTTCCGCAGAAAAAGGCCAAACGCTACATGGAAGATTTCGGGCTGCCCGAAGCCGACGCCCTTCTTTTAACGCAGTACCGCAAGATTTCGGAATATTTTGAAGCGGCTTCAAAAGGCGTGAAAAACCCGAAAACGGTGGCAAACTGCATGATCGGCCAGATATTCAGCCGCCTGGAAGGCGACGGCGCGAAAGAGAACTTTGCGGTGAAGGTCACGCCGGAAAACCTGAATGCGCTGGTACGTCTTCTGGACGACGGAAAAATCCGGATGAACCTGTTAAAGACAACGCTTGAAAAAATGCTCGACACCGGAAAAGCCCCCAGTGAACTGATCAGCGAAAACGACATGGGCGGCGTCGACCCGGGCGCACTGAAAGCGGCCTGCGAACAGGCGATCGCCGCAAATCCGAACGCGGTGTCCGATTACCTTGGCGGGAAAGAAAAGGCTTTGAAGGCAATTCTGGGCGCTGTAATGAAAGCTACACGCGGAAGGGCGGACGCAATGGAAGTCGAAAAACTTTTGGTTCAGTTAATCAAAAAATAAATACCGGCTGTACGGATAGCTTCCGTCAGCAAGTGAATTGATTTTTTTATTACCGACACCTAAAAGGTTTACAGCAAGAGGGCGCCGGTACCGGCGCCCTCGTTTTTATGTGGTGTATTACCGAATGTAACTGATATCGTCGGTGCGGCGTTCCTTCGGAGCCGGTGCGTGCTCTTTCGGGTAACCGACCGCTACGCTGCCGAACGGGATATAGCCTTCCGGAAGCTTCAAACGGCTGAGGATTCCGGCGTCGCGAAGACCGTTCAGAACGGAGCATATATAACAGGTTCCAAGACCCAGCGCCTGCGCGGCAAGCATAATATTCATAATTGCACAGGCACAGTCCTCGCGCCCGTACTTTGCGTCCTGCGGGGCGGAAAGAACAATCATCGTGGGGGCGTTATAGAAGGGAGCCTCCCCGTCGTTTACGCTGTTTCCCTTCGCCGCGAAAACGATTTCTGCAATAAACTGTTTATTCTGAATAACCGTAAAATGCCTTGCCTGAAGGCCCCTTGCCGTCGGTGCATATTTTGCAGCGTGCAGAATATCGGTTAACTCCTCCTCCGAAATCTGTTCCGACCGGTAAGCGCGGACAGAGCGCCGTTCAAGCAGTGTTTCCATAACGCGATTTTGTGACATTTTCGATTTCCTCCTTTATTCGCGCGCGTCCCCGCGCGCTTTTCCATGCTAAGATACTTGTTCCAATTATAGTCCGGCTTCTTCCTTTAATCAATCGTATATTTTGAAAGTTTAGAAATAGGAGTGATCAAATGAAAAAGGAAAAAAGAATTGGATTCTCTGTACTGATGCTTCTCATCGGATGTCTGTTTTCCGGCGCGGTCAATTTTACACCGCTCTGTTTGTCCGCCTCCGGAAGCGGCGGGGCTGCGAAAGCTTCCGGTACATACCATTCCAGCATTGCTCCCCGCGCGAAAGCCGGCAAGGCTTTTAAAGTCTATTTAAGCCCTTCCTGCCAGACCTGGAACCCTTACTGCGACGGCTCCGGAAATGAAGAATACCATATGCGGCAAATCGCCGCGGCCATGCAGCCATATTTAAAGCAGTACGGCATCGAGTCCGTTCTTGCCGCTCCGCAGACCGGCACTTACCGCACGCAGAAAGCGACGATCACCGCCCGCGCGAAACAGGCTTCCGATACAAACTGCGACCTTTATCTCTCGATTCATTCAAATGCGCGCGACGGCGGCCCGAAAACCAACGGAACCCTGATCTTATATCCCTCCAACGGTTCCCAGAGCCTTCGCTTCGCCCAGATTTTGCAGAGCAATTTCCTGTATCCCGATAACAACGCCGTCGATTTTAACACAAAGGACGAGCTTTGGGAGATGTACATGCCGAAAATGCCGCACTGCCTGATCGAAACGGCCTATCATGACAATGTACAGGATGTGCAGTGGATTCAAAACAATACGGATAAAATCGCAAAGAATCTGGCCTACTGCGTTGCGCTGTACGCCAATGTTCCCACCGACGCGGTCCAAATGTAAAACAAAATATGAAAGTCCTTTTACCCTGTACACTCAATAGGGTGCAGATTTTCCCGGCATAACAAAACCTCCAATCGCAGCTTTATCTTACGATTGGAGGCTTTTTTTCATGACTATTGTTCGCGGTCCACAGATACATTCGCCTGTTTTACGGATTATTCATAACGCAGTGCTTCGATCGGATCGAGCTTCGCCGCCTTGCTTGCGGGGTAATAGCCGAAAAACACGCCGATGCACATTGAAAATCCCACGCTGATAATGATGATGGGGATGGAAATCTTCAAAGTGGCATGGAGCAGGTTCACACCGACCGCCGCCAGCCCGATTCCAAACAGGACCCCGATGATTCCTCCGATTACGCAGATGATAATGGATTCCACAATAAACTGCATCTTAATATAAATACTTCGCGCGCCGAGCGCCTTGCGGGTACCGATTTCCCGGGTTCTTTCGGTTACCGAAACCAGCATGATATTCATCACGCCGATTCCGCCGACCAAAAGGGCGATCGCCGCAATCGCCGCAACCGCGACGGAAATGGTGTTCAGCGTGGAGGTGGCTTCCGCCAGGTAACTCTCCATATTCTGAATTTGGCAGGTATATTTCTCATTGTTCGCATAAAGCCCGTCAAAGTACTTCTGCACGGTACCCGCGAACACAGCCGTGTCGACGGATGGCTTCGATTTCACCATAAAGTATTGAAAATTCTGATTTTCTGCCGTCTGCTGCGCCACGGTAACGGGAATGTACATCGTGGTGCTGAGGTCCTGATCGGAGGTGGTCTGTCCCCCTCCCTGGAAGGCGTTCTGCTCGTACTTGTACACGCCGACGATCGTATAGGAATCGACGCCGTCGTCCTTGTAAATATTAATTTCCTTTCCCAGAGGGTCGGTTTTATCCTTGAAGATATTATGTACCAGCTTATCCGATACAACCGCCGCCTTGCGCGAGGCACTAACGTCTTTCGCGTTCAGAAAGCGTCCCTTCTGCATCTTTATATTGTTAATATCCTTACTGCCTTCGTTTACGCCCTCGATGTTGATATTTGCATATCGTCTGCCATCCTTCACTTTCCCGCTGCCGGAACCGATTGAAATCGCTATCGCGCCGATCTCATCGGCATATCTTGCCTGGAATCTTTCCAGCTGTTCCATGGAAATTAAATCCTCATCGTCCATTTTTCCGCTTGAGCCTCTGTATGGGTCCGCCTCCCTTTCCGTTACGTTTACCAGGATATTGTTGGCGCCCATGGACGAAAACGTATCCGACACGCTGGAGGTAAGCGCGTTTCCGATGGTGACGATGGCAATGACAGAACCGATACCGATGATAATGCCAAGCATGGTAAGCAGCGCCCGGATTTTATTTGATTTTAATCCTGCAATAGCAAGAAGTATGTTTTCTTTCAGGAACATGAAGCTTCCACCTTTTCTTCCGACTGGGGCTTATTCGAAACGTCGGACACAATCATGCCGTCCTTGATCGTTACAATGCGCTCTGTTTCCGCGGCCAAATCACGATTGTGCGTAATCAGGACAATCGTCTTGCCGCCTTCTTTATGAACCTTATGCAAAAGATCCATCACCATGCGGCCGGTTGCAGAATCCAGCGCGCCGGTGGGTTCGTCGGCCAAAATCATTGCCGGGTCGTTTGCGAGCGCCCGCGCAATGGCTACCCTCTGCTTCTGCCCGCCGGAAAGCTCGTTCGGCTGATGATGCATTCTGTCCTTCATTCCGACCATGTCAAGCAGTTCCTTCGCCCGTTTTGTCCGCGTCTTTCTGTCCATGCCCGCATAAAGCATCGGCAGCTCCACATTTTTCAGGGCGCTGCTGCGCGGAATCAGGTTATAGGTCTGGAAAACAAAGCCGATTTTCCGGTTGCGAACATCCGACATATCGTTATCCGACATTTTTGCAATCGGGATGCCGTCCAGAATATAGTCCCCCGACGTCGGACGGTCCAGCACGCCGACCATATTCATCAAGGTACTTTTACCGGAACCGGAAGCGCCGACGATGGATACGAAAGCCCCTTCGGTTACCGTCAGGCTCATATCTTTTATAATATGCAGCTCGTTTGGGGTCCCAATGTAGAAATTCTTATTGATATGCTGCATATCGATAATTACTTTACCGCTCATACCGCATCCCCCTTTACAGGTTCAGGATGGAGCCGGCTTGTATGTTTTCCGGATTGCTGACAATCTTTACCCCATCTTTAATGCCGGAACCGGAGATTTCAATGGAAATATCATTGGCAAGCCCGGTTTTAACCGGCAGTTCCTTTGCTTTATAAACATCTTTTTCTTTTACCGCTGTGTATACGAACGCACTGCCGTCTTCCTTGTACTGCACGGCATCGTAAGGAACGGTGTAAATATCGTTTCTTTCATTGATGATAATGTTCATGCGCGCCTTCATACCGATTTTAATTGCCTGACTTTTATCGTTTATGGTAATCTCGGTGGAAAAAGTGACGTTGCTGGTGCCCTGTGTGCTGGCCGTTGCGGCAGGAGCAATTTTCGACACGACTCCGGGAAAGACCTTTTCTCCGGTTGCATCCAGCTTAACATCCACTTTCTTGCCAACGGTAACCCTGCTGATATCGAATTCCTTCACTTCCGCGTTCACCTTTAAGCTGTTGGTGTCATCAATGGTAAACATAGCGCCCGTAGGCGTTGAACCGACGGTTGCATTGGAAGCGGTAACGGTACCGTCTACCGGCGCCTTAATAATGGAATCCTGCAAATTCTTCTGCTGTTTTTCCAGAAGAACCTCCTGACTCTTGTCTTTTGATTTGGCCAGCGCGGCTTCGTAGGTATTCTTCGCCGCCTGTAAATCCTGCTGTACTTTATTCTGCGTGGCCTTCAGGGTAACAACGGCCTTATCATATGTATTCTGCGCATTTTGTAGCTTGATCTGTTCCTGATCCAGAGCCATTTTGGAAAGCTGCCCCTGGCTGTACATATATTTATCGTAATTATAGGTGCTCTGCTCCGATTTCAGATCCTGCTGGGCGGTATCAACCGCCGACTTTGCATTGATTAATTCGCTGTTCATATTGTTATTGTACTGATGGAGGGCATTGTCATAATCCGACTTTGCTTTATCAAGGGTCAGTTTGTTGCTGGTATTCAGGGAATCCGTACTGTACTTGGCGCTTTCCACATCTTTATCCAGTGTGGAGGCATCCAGAACCGCCAGAACGTCGCCGGCCTTCACCTTATCCCCTACTTCAACTTTTACTTCCTTTACAGGAAACGCCAGCGTCGTATAAACATTCTTTGACGTTTTGCTCTTTACCGTTCCGGACACATTAACGGTATCCCGCAGGCTTCCTTTCGTCAGCTCCGTCATACCCGTTTTTGCAAATCCTGCTTGTTTACTCGCATCCGGTTTCTGAAACATAAAAAATCCTACTGCAACAACGACTACAACGCCCAGAAAAATAAAAAGTTTCTTCTTTTTTATTTTTTTAAATTTCAGTTTACTGAAAATATTCAATTTCATTCTACAAATACTCCTATTCCAACGAACACCATTGATTAATTCGCAAATACAGATGGATAATCGTCAGGATTATTCCGTACGAAATCATATTTGAGATACGCGGCATACAGATTGTTCCTGTCAATATCCAGTGTGGTTTTTAGGGTAGACAAATCCCGGTTGATATCGTCAAGCTCCTGCTTTGTTGCATAGCCCTGTTGGAATTTCGACTGTACCAGTTTTGCGTCGGATTCTTTTGTCTGATAGTCCGTCAGAGCGGTCTGGTAAGTTAAACTGGCGTGATACAAAGCATCATACAGGCTTTTAAAGGCTTCCACTTTGCCGGTCAGCTCTGTATCCGTCGCGTCATTGCCGGAAAGATCGTTTAAATCATTATCCTTTAAGTCTCTTTTATAGCTGACGTTATTGATTTTATCAAGGTTAATTTTACTGTAATCCGCCGCCTGAACCGTCATTTTGTCATCGTCGTCCAGACCGAACAGATGGCGAAGGCTTAACAGGTTTTGGGCGCGGGTGCTGGTGTCGGTCGTCTGGCCGGTAACCGTATCCTTCAAATTTTTAACGGTGTCGTCATATTCCTTCTGGGAAATGTACCCCAGTTCCAGCTTCTTCTCCGCAACAGCCTGTGCCTGTGCTTTGCTGTCATAGGTATTGGCATTGGAAACGGTTTTCAGGGCGTCATTGCAGCAGGCAAGGTACTTCAGTTTCGCGTTTAAAAGCTGTAGAGAATACTTCTCACCGGTTGTTGAACTGGGAAGAAGATCTTCTATTTTGTCAAGCGATATGGTTACCGTTTCCGATTTCGTCTTGGCATACGCCGGTGTCATTACAGAAAGCACAAGCAATACTGTTATGAGCAGACTCACTGTTCTCTTCATAGTTTATATCCTTTCTCCTTTATGAGCATGAAAATTCAAATTCAATCCCCTTATAATATAAAACAGTACCCCATTTATCTCCTCCATTTACGAAAAAATATTCCTTTATTTACTAATGTATTGTAGTATAGCGCATTTAAATTTTAAAGTAAATAGAAAAGTAAACAGTTATTGAAAGTTAACAGAAAGTTAATTATTGACATTTGTTTACTTTAATACTATAATACAAAGACAATAAATGAAATAATCGGCAGGTGAAGATAGATGGATTCCATCGATTTCGACGAATTGATTGCGAACTTATTATGCATCGTCCCACGAATCAACAAAACCTTTTTACGCCCGCTTGAGCAAAAAGCCCTCAGCAACCTTTCTCCTACGCAGGCGCAAGCCGTCCGCATTTTAGAATCGCACGATTTACTCAGCATGACGCATCTTTCCAATGAAATGGATATTTCCAAACAACAGCTTACAAAAGTTGTGAATACCTTGGTAGAAAAGGGATATGTAGAACGGGTGCAAGATAAAACCAACCGGCGCCTTGTTTTAATCCGGTTAACCATGTACGGCCGCAGCCAGATAAAAAAATCGACGCAGCAAGTGGTAGACACGCTTCGGCCCCGCTTCGATCAATTTTCCGATGAAGAGAAAGCCGCCCTGATCCAGTCCACCAATACCATGAAAAGAATTATGGAAAAAATGAAGCCTGTAAAAGACTGAAAAAGCCGTTTTACAGGTAGAAACAGAACTGTCAAACGCCAAAACGCCCGGTGTGACCGGGCGTTTTGTTTTATATTTTTCCGGATGCTTTCTGCTTCCGGTTAATTGATATTCTCAGAAATCCTTTCAAGCAGGCCTAAAACCGTCAGTACCTGTTCGCGGCTGACATAGGGCGAAGGGATTCCCTTCTTCACGCATTCGATAAAATGGCTTAGCTCCGTAAGATACCAGCCGGTAGACGGAACATTAATTCCGGTCGGTATTTTTATTTTATCTTCCGTATCAAATACGACCGGTTCGTGATCAAACGGATACGCGGTAACATGCGTCCCGTCATGAATGACCACTGCGTTTTCGAAATAGACCCTCCAGCGGGCCGTGAAGGGGATGTCCGCGTGGAACCACGCCGCCTCCGCGCAAACATTCAAGTCCTTATAAGAATACTGAAAGCGGTAATGTTCCTGATAGGTTCTTTCCTTTCCCGCACAGCTGGTAAAAGAAAAGTCCTCCGGCTCCCCAAACAGGCTGACAATCACGTCAAGATCATGAATATGCAGATCAAACGGCAAAAGGCCGCTTTTTTCCCTGTCAAACAGCCATCCGCCCTGCGACCAGCGCGGGCAGGCGGTCAGCCGCTCGAATTCCGCGTCTAAAACCGGCCCATATTCCCCGCTTTGAACCAGGCTGCGCAGCACCTTGATTTCGTTGGTAAACTGCATCACCTGTGCCACATAAAGCTGCACGCCCTTTGGGGAAGCGAGGGCATACATTTCTTCCGCATCTTTTTTGTGAAGGGCAATCGGCTTTTCGGTTATAACATGCTTGCCAAGCTCCAGTCCCTCCATAACCTGCTGTTTGTGCAGAAAAGTCGGAGTGCAGACATCCACCAAGTCGACCGGTTCATTCTGAACCATCTCGGAAATGGTGTCGTACATCGGCAGGCCCCATTCCTCGGCACGCTCTTTATCCTGAGAAGATTTTCCCACCACCGCAACAACCCGACAGTCATCGATATGAGCATAATTGCTGTGATGCACCGTGCCCATACCACCGGCGCCCACAATCCCGATTTTCACCATGTTTGCTACTCCTAACTGTTAAAATACGCATTCCAATTGGAAGCCAAGGTTTTTCATAGAAAGGGCGGAATCCGGTACCGCCTGATTGACTTTCCCCGATATTCTTCGAACCATCTTTAGTAAATTCATTTCAATGCCAAAAGGGCATTCGTTTTTTTCCTTCTTTTCAAAGGTTCAATAAAAACGCTCTCCCGGCACAGAAACTCGCCGATCTTCTCTTTTATGTACATGTAGCCGATACAGTCGATGCAGGAATTAAATTTCCCCGCTTCACGGCCCTGCATCGGCCTTTTATTTTCACCGGCTTGTTTTCAGGATACCGTAACAGGATAGCCGCAGCTCCGCAGATTGTCTAAAACAGCTTACTTCGTCCATCGTTTAGAAGTTCTGCACCCCAAGAACTGAGCCGGCACTAACCCGTTTCAAAGGCGCTTCATCAATGATTTTCCACAAATTGAATTTTCATACCGTTTGGATCAAGCACATAAAAGAACTTTGTCTGCGGGTTGGGCTGGAACGGGCCACCCTCGATTTGTATTCCTTTCTGCTGAACCGTTTGCATCATTCGGTCAACAGAATCGACTTCGAATCCCCATGAAATATCTTTTCCAATCGCAATCTGCGGCTTTGCTTGATTACAAATCAGCTCTATCTTTGTTTCTCCGCTGCCTAAAAAGGCGATCTCCGTTCCCGGGCCGGCCTGAAACCTCCGGTTCACTTCCAGCCCGACAAGATCCTGATAAAATTTTATGGACTCCTCTAAATTTTTAACCGTCAATGTACTCCAGCAAAATTTCATGTAATCCTCTCCTTCTATTCTGATTAATATATCATGATCTGCGAAATATATCCACATTTTTAAGATAGAAATCACCGGATGCGGGATGAAATATTATGAACTTGTATAGAAAACAGGGACCCCGTTTGAAAGCATTTCTTACAAACCAGGTCCCTTGCTTATTGTTTTAGCGTACTCACAGAACAGACTGGGGTTCTGATTTTGACTGACCAATTTTCCGCTTTTGTTTTAATTCATGCAGTTTGGGGAACATTACGCCAAATAAAATCAGAACGACCCCGGCCCAACGCATAAAACTGATTTGCTCGTGTAAAACGACGGAAGACATCAATACGGCAACCGGCAGTTCCACAGCCCCTAAAATGCCTGCCATACTCTCTCCGATATGCGGTACCCCTACGGCATACAATAAAGGCGGGATGAAAGCGCCGAATGTTCCTAACAGAAAACCGAACAGGATTAGTTTTCCGCCAAAGAAATCCTGAAACAGGAAATGCGGCGGGAAAATTACGCACAAAAGGATAAATCCTCCTGTGATCATCCACGCGCTTCGGTAAGCCGGATGGGCGTCCGGCACGGCCTTCCCGTTAAAGAACACGAACAGGGTGTAAGTGACAGCCGAAAGAAGCCCCAATACGATTCCCGGCATGCTAAGGTGCGTTGAACCCTGTTCCAGCAGTCCCGCGGCGAATACGGTTCCTCCCAGCAGGATCAACAGCGTCAATACCATGATACGGTTGGGCCGCTGACGGTTGGAAACCGCCTGAATCAGCGTAGTCATCCAGGTAAACTGAAACAGTAACACAACTGCCAGCGAAGCCGAATTATAACGAAGCGATTGATAGTAGACCAGACTGGTAGCAACGGTGGACGTTCCGGCCAGCATCAGGATAAGCCGTTTCTTCCATGTTAAGGGAGTCCTTGTACCATCCGATGCTGAGGACTTTCCTTTCCTGTGGTTATGCCTTTCGTTCATTTTAATGAGAAAAGCCAAAATCCATGATAAGGCAAATCCCATTAAGAGCTGCGAGCCAACGACTTCCCCAAGCTGATATCCTTCTCCATAGGCCAGTACAACGATCGTTGATAAAATTCCATAGCTCATTGCCCCCAGAAAAACTGAGATGAAATACTTCATTGATTCCCCTCCTGATAAATACAAAAAACTCTGAATACGCAAAAAAATCCTAACTACCGATAAAGTAAAACGTTTATCTGCGTAGTTAGGAAGTTAAGGCTCCCTGTAGAAACCCCCGCCCTTACCTGTTCGCGGGGTTATACGTGAGAATATTCTATTTTGCGGCACTTGCTTTATCATACCGAAAAAGTAAGTTTATGTCAACCCATAATCGGGCGCTGAAGAACATTTATATGTGCATGGAAACAAAAAGCCAAAAATAGAGGGACATCTAAACAGATGTCCCTTACCAGTTGATGTTGGCGCCTACCTATTGTTCCGGGCCGTTGCCAGCCAAGTAT
>NZ_JAPOHA010000007.1 GCF_026672255.1 Caproiciproducens galactitolivorans
GTGTTTTCGGTAAAATGAAAGTATCGCAAAAGGTCTCGAAAAAGTTAGCACCCCAAATGGCATAAAAAGTGAGCCATTGTCAGCACCTGAAATAACAGCTACCCTTAGAATTGTCAAGAGACTAAGGAGGTAGCAGAAAGGTGTTAAGAATGGCTCAAGTAAATAATATCAAGGATCTGTACGAAAATGAAGACCTGAGTTTGCGAGAAATTTCCCGTCAAACAGGTCACAGCTTCAAGACCGTCCAAAAGTACGCCTACCAGCTCGACTGGAGCGAGGACAATCTGCCGGATACCGAGCCAACGAGCTATCCGGTGTTGGGAGATTTCATTCCCGTAATTGATGAATGGCTGGAAGCCGACCATAAGATCCCGCGCAAGCAGAGGCACACCGTTTGGAGGATTTTCTGCCGTTTGCGGGATGAGCACGGTTTCGGTGGCAGCTATTCCAGCGTAAAAAAGTACGTCCGCAAAAAGCGGTTTGTGATGAATTCCAAGAACAGTGGTTATTTGCCTCTGGAGCATACGCTGGGCAGTGGGCAAGTAGATTTCGGAAAGCATCTCTACTACGATGGTGCAGGGCAGGAGCAGGACGGCTATGCACTAACCATTTCCTTCCCGAATTCCAACAAAGGGTACACCCAAACTTTCCCCTCTCAGAACCAGGAATGCCTGCTTACCGGTATGAAACGTATCTTTGAGCATATTGGCGGCGTTCCGCCGGTGCTGCGCTTTGACAATATGTCCACCGCCGTTGTGCAGGTACTCAAGGGTACAGACCGAATTCTCACAGACGGCTTTACCCGCTTCATGATGCATTACCGTTTCCGTGCAGAATTCTGCAATCCAGCATCCGGCAACGAAAAAGGCAACGTGGAAAACAAGGTGGGTTACAGCCGCAGAAATGCCTTTGTGCCGGTTCCGACCATTACGTCCTTTGACGATTTTAATGAGTCCCTGTGGGATTGGTGCGAGAAAGATGCACAGCGCCCGCACTACAAGAAGAAGCTTCTGATTGAAGAGCTTTGGAAAGAGGATGAGGCAAGCCTGCTGCGGCTTCCGGAATACCCGTTCTCGGTGTTTCGCTATGCTTCGCTGACGGTAAACAAAAACGGCTTTGTAACCATTGAGACAAACAAGTACGGCCTTTCTCCCATGCTTTCCGGTGAAACGGTACAGGCAAAGATTTTCTTTGACCATGTGGAGTTTTTCCATGACCACCACCCGGTTGGACACTACCGCAGGAGCTACAAAGCCAATGATGAGGTGTTTGACTGGACGCAGTATGTGTCTGTGCTCTGCAAAAAGCCTGGTGCGATTGAACACACTCGCTTCTTCCGGCAGATGCCCCAGCAGTGGCAGGCTTTCCTGGAACAGACCAGCGGCAGGGAACGCAAGAACGCTCTCCAACTGCTCAGCGAAATTGTCTCCGACGGCAATGCTACTCTGTGCAACGATGCGCTGGAGCTTGCCGGGGAAAATGGCCGCACGGATGCGGACAGCCTCCGGCAGTGCTATTACATGATTGCAAAGAAGGAATACCGTCCTGATCCACTCAAGCTGCTCGGTTCCCCGGCACTGCATTACAATCCCAATCTTTCCGCCTACGACGGGCTGATGGGAGGTGACGCAAATGTATGAGGAAATTGAGCTGATGATGCGACAGGTGAAGTTGGGCGGCATGGCCAAGGAATGGCGCTCCGTCCAGTTTGAAAGTACAGAGCAATATGTGACCGACCTGCTGAAGCTGGAGATGAAAGAGCGTGAAGCCAACAGGATTAACCGCATGGTGAAAACCGCCGGTTTCCGTGTTCTGAAAACGCTGGATGACTTTGTGTGGACTCCCGCCATTGAGCTGCCCAGCGGCTTGACTGCCGAGTACATGGAGGAACTGCAATTTCTTACGCCCAAGGAGAATCTCATTTTTATGGGCACTGTTGGTACCGGCAAAACACATCTTGCCACAGCCATTGCCTTGAAAGCTTGCCAGGAAGGGCGGCGTGTCCGCTTTTATACGGCGGCGTCCCTTGCCAATATCCTGCTGGAGAAAAACAACAAAGGTACGCTGAACAACTATCTCAGCACACTGAAAAAAGTGGAGCTCATTGTGATTGACGAAATTGGTTTCGTGCCGCTGCACAAGGATGCCGCCGAGCTACTGTTTCAGGTAATCTCCGACTGCTACGAGCGAAAGAGCCTCATTATTACATCCAATCTGGAGTTCTCGCAGTGGAACACTGTCTTTGGCGACAACCGCCTGACGGCAGCGCTGGTTGACCGGCTGATCCACCATTCCCACATTGTAATCTTCTCCGGCGAGAGCTACCGGCTGACCCAGTCCATGCAACGCCAGCGTACCCACTGAAAAAGCGCTCCAAAAAGTGAGCATTGGGCCCCGACCTGTTTGGCCCCGTGGGTCTCCAAAATGTGAGCGTTGGGTCTCGCCCTGTTTTGCCCCGAAAAAGGCCTCGATGCTACATGCACGAACAACAAATTAGGTGCTCCAAGGTGCTAACCTTTTTGGGGACCTTTTGCTAACATTTTTACTTGACGAACACANGCTACATGCACGAACAACAAATTAGGTGCTCCAAGGTGCTAACCTTTTTGGGGACCTTTTGCTAACATTTTTACTTGACGAACACAAGTACCTGGTAGTGTTAAAAAATTAAAGTGAGGAGATTAATTCATGGAAATAGAATATGATAATTCAAAAGTTAGATGGTGTTATAATGGATCTAATATTGAATATTATACAAATGGAATAGAGTTTGCAACTTATAACATGAATGCAATCTATATAGAAGTAAATTATGAAAATGTATATGAATATCATTATGTAAGTTTACAGGGGAAATTAATTCTCTCTTATTGTGAAAATACTGAAAATATTACAATTATGAATGAAAATAACAATAAAAAAATAATTCATATACCTTTTTTACATGATGTGGCTCTGGGGTGTAATAAACGTTTTTTCGTTCTGGCGGGAGAAAATTTTAATGGTAGATTATTAGCTTATACCTGTCAAGGTGAAAAAATAAATGAATATCTACCACCTAGTGGGTATACGTTTTATCGTTTTGGACAGGTTGGAAATGAAGTGAATGTTATCTGTCAAGGAAACGAAAATACAAGAGATAAATATGGAAGAAATGATTGGAGTTTTAAATTAAATATGGATGCAGGTGAATGGGAAAAGCTATCATTAGCCTATTAATGTGAGGAGCATTTAGGCTGGGCTAAAAAAGAATGGTATCAAGAAAATTGGTTCAAAATAGCGGTGGGAANGTCGAATGCCGATGCTATGCTCAAAAAGATCAAGGCAGCTGGTTTCTCTGACGCCTTTGTTAAGTACAGCGAATAAAGAATAGTCCGTTTCCCGCCACAAATTCATAAACCAAAGGTTAAGACGTTGATCTACAGTTACAGCCCGCCGAGGAATTTTTCTTCAGCGGGCTTCTTTTTTTTCGTCAAAGCGGCCTTTTCATGTCCAGCGAGTTTTGAGGAAGGCTCCTCAGAACGGAGGACAAGGTTATGACGACCGACCAGAAAAACCAGATTCATGAAATGCGGCAGCGCGGCTGTACCTACGCGAGCATTGCGGAGATGCTGTCAATTTCGGAAAACACGATAAAGACTTACTGCCGCCGGACCCGGCTCAGTGAAGAAACCGTATCCACCGCGCCGGTCTGTAGGCAGTGCGGCAAGCCCATCAAGGTAAAGGACAAGCACAGAGCACGGCAATTCTGTTCTGACAAGTGCCGCGCGGCGTGGTGGTATGCCAACCGTGGCAGTAAGTCCCGAACAAAATACCACCTGACATGTGCGAACTGCGGTCAGTCCTTTGTGAGCATAGGGAACAAGGCGCGAAAATATTGCTCCCACCAGTGCTATATCGCCGCACGGTTCGGAGGTGTCAGCCGTGAATGATCGTATTCTTGGCTACAAATCCGCTATGGCACAGGCGCGTCGGATGCTGTCGGAGGGTATTATCACCGAGGCTGAGTACGTCATAATTGATACAATGATGGCTGAGAAATATGGCTTATCTTCGTGTAGTTTATTCCGGGATAACGACTTGCTATATAGTAGTATCAGAGGTAATATGTCACACTACGAGGGGGTGAAAATATGCCTAAAACAATAAAAAAGGTATACTATCCACCGAAGCTGGAGCGAAAAAAGCGCGTCGCTGCCTATGCCCGCGTATCCAGCGGCAAAGACGCAATGCTGCACTCGCTCTCATCGCAGGTCACGTATTACAGTTCGCTGATACAGGAGCACGGCGATTGGGAATATGCCGGTGTATATGCTGACGAGGCGATTACCGGCACCAAGGAATGCCGTGACGAGTTTCAAAGGCTGCTTACCGACTGCCGCGCAAGGTGCATTGATCTGATACTTACCAAGTCCATTTCCCGCTTTGCTCGAAACACGATTACTCTACTGGAAACCGTGCGAGAGCTGAAAATGCTGGAAGTGGACGTTTTTTTCGAAGAACAGAACATACACACGATGGGTGCCGAGGGGGAACTGATGATGACCATTCTGGCATCCTATGCGCAAGAAGAAAGTCTATCAGCAAGCGAAAATCAAAAATGGCGTATCAAGCGTAACTTCGAAGCTGGAAAGCCGTGGGATTGCACGATACTCGGATACCGGGCAAAGGACGGCGTTTTTGAGATAGTGCCCGAAGAAGCCGAAACGGTACGGTTGGTATTCAAATGGTATCTCCAAGGGCTCGGCAGACAGGCAATCGCCAACAGGCTCAATGAGTTGGGCGTTCCCACGCGTTTTGAAAGAACATGGCACCAAGATACCATCAGCAAGATGCTGCGAAATGAAAAATACGCTGGAGACCTGCTTTTACAGAAGACCTTCCGCACCGACCATCTAACAAAGCAAACACGGATTAACCGCGGAGAGCTTCCCATGTACCACGTTCAGGATGCCCACGAGCCTATCATCGACCGTGTGACCTTTAATGCAGTACAGCAGGAGCTTATCAGACGGGCGGACAGCGTTAAGATTAAACCCGGCACGACCACAGCCTTCACTGGCAAGATACGTTGCGGTCTCTGCGGAAAAAACTACCGCCGCAAGACCACGCCCACCTGTATTACTTGGGTCTGTTCCACTTATAACACTAAAGGCAAAAAACACTGTGCTTCTAAGCAGATACCAGAGAACACGCTCAAAGCCGTTACCGCCGATGTGCTCGGCTGCAACTCCTTTAACGAGAACATATTTGCTGAGCGCATTGCCTTTATAACCGCACTGCCGAACAACAATCTGGAGTTTATATTTACGGATGGGCATACGGAAAAAGCTACATGGCAAGACCGCTCACGTTCCGAGAGTTGGACAGCAGAAATGCGGCAGGCAGCAGCAGAGAAAATGAGGAAAAGGAGTAAAAAACCATGCCAAAATCAGTAACAACAATACCTGCCACCAAAAATCGCTTCACGGCTCTGCCGACGACTTTGGTGGCGAAGCGCAAGGTGGCTGGCTATGCCCGCGTGTCCACAGACAGCGAGGAACAGCAAACCAGCTACGAGGCACAGGTGGATTACTACACGCATTACATTCAATCCCGTGAGGATTGGGAGTTCGTCGGGGTCTATACGGATGAAGGTATCTCGGCGACAAACACCAAGCACCGTGATGGCTTCAAGCAGATGGTCAAGGACGCTCTCGCCGGTAAGATTGACCTTATCGTCACGAAATCGGTCAGCCGATTCGCCCGCAATACCGTGGACAGCCTCACTACCGTCCGGAAGCTGAAGGAGCATGGCACGGAAATCTATTTTGAAAAGGAGAACATTTTCACCTTCGACAGCAAGGGCGAGCTACTCATCACGATAATGAGTTCGTTAGCTCAGGAGGAAAGTCGGAGCATTTCGGAAAATGTAACTTGGGGGCAGCGAAAGCGCTTTGCAGACGGCAAGGTCAGTATGCCGTATAAACAGTTTCTCGGCTACGAAAAAGGAGAGAACGGTATACCTGTGATAAACGAAGAAGAAGCCGCAATTGTTCGGCTCATCTATAGGCTATTTCTTGAGGGCAAAACGCCCGCTGGCATCTGCCGATACTTAGAGCAACAGGGCATTCCGACACCGTCCGGCAAGCAGAAATGGAGCCAAACCACAGTAAATAGCATTCTCTCAAACGAAAAGTACAAAGGCGATGCACTCCTGCAGAAGAAATTCACGACTGACTTCCTCACCAAAAAGATGAAGGTCAACGAGGGCGAGGTTCCACAGTATTATGTGGAACACAGCCATGACGCTATTATTGAGCCATTTGAATGGGACATGGTGCAGACAGAGATTGCGCGGCGCAGGTCACTCGGTAGAGCGTACAGCGGCAACAGCGTGTTCTCATCGAAGCTGGTATGCGGTGATTGCGGAGGATTCTTCGGTCAAAAAGTGTGGCACTCCAACGACCCATACCGCAAGATGGTATGGCGGTGCAATAGCAAGTTCAAGGGCGAGATGAAATGCGCAACGCCGCATCTGGACACGGAAACCATCCAGCGGAAGTTCCTGATTGCCTACAATCGCCTGATGGGAGACCGAGAAAACGTTATTTCGGACTGTGCTTCCATGCGGCGGGTGCTTTCCGACACTACAGCGCTGGACGTAGAACTGGAAAGCCTAAACGAGGAAATTACGGTTGTGGCGGAGCTGGTCAAAGCCTGTGTCAGGGAAAACGCCTCTACGGTACAATCGCAGAAAGAATACGCTAAGAAGTACAACGGGCTCCTTAGCCGCTACGAGAAAGCGACAGCACGTTTTGCTGAGGTGACCGCCGAGAAAAATCGAAAGTATGACCAAGACCGAGAGCTCCGGTTGTTCATCGAGGCACTAAAGAAACAGCCACTCGTCCTCGATGAATGGGACGAAAGGCTGTGGATTGCACTGCTCAATAAGGCTACGGTTTTCCACGACGGCAGGATGGTATTCGAGTTCAAAAACGGAACAGAGATTGAGGTTGGGTTGTAAGGCTCAGCCTCTTTTTATCGGGATAACTAAGCGTAAGCGCGGGCATGAAACTATTTTTGAGCGGAAATGAAACCCCACGAAAAAAGTGAAACTATTTCGAGCAATCGAAAGCATCGGTGCGGGTGATGGCTTTGATTCGGTCGAAAACGCAGTTTTTCAAAGGTAGACTGTCTGCGTTTAGAACCCCACAAAACACAAAAAAGCCCGTAAGCACAGGCTTTTCGGGCATAAAATAAGAACGCTAATATTGATACGGTAAGTATCAATATTAGCGTTCTTATATGGTCCGAGTGGCGAGACTTGAACTCACGGCCTCTTGACCCCCAGTCAAGCGCGCTACCAACTGCGCCACACCCGGACAACAACAACAGAAGTTATTCTATCATATGCGAACTGAAAATGCAAGATATTTTTTTAGAAATCCAGTATCCATGCGATAAAATAAAATCCTCAATATTCAAATTCTTTGATATTTTACGGTATCTAGTCAAGTCTACAAAATCAAACTTGCCATTTTGTATGCTTGACCCATATTTTATTTTGAGTATATCACAATAACCTAGTCAAGTCAACAATATCACTCTGCATCTGTTGTCGGCTGAACGGTATTTCGTTCCCCTTGTTCATCTGCAATCCTCTGTAATTCAAGGGCAGTATCAGTAGTATAAGGCGATTTATCAATCACTGTCTGTTTACTGATAGCACCCATATCATATTGGGTTTTCAATTCATTCATCATGCTTTGTGTATCCACTGGACGATTGACACTGAAAGTAATATCCAAACTATCATACATATCATCAGAGAATGTTACACCCTGAATTTTAAGCAATTTACGGATATATTCAAACCTTTTGTATATACCCTCTTTAAGCACCTGAATCATTTGTTTTGCCTTGTTATCTGTCTGGCTGAAAAGCAACTTCAAACTGATTTCAGACACATTTGCAATATTACCTTGTCCGATCACACTGGCTGGTACACTGGCAACGGCATATAACTGTTGTGTAAGGCTATCCAATAGCAATTTAATATTCTGATAATCCATTTGAGCAGTTACATACTTAAAATCACCGCCATCTTCAAGATTCAATGTGGCACCGCAAATATCTTTAGGAATACTGTCTGTGATTCTCTGTCCCATAGATACCCCTAAAGGATTCATAGACAAGGTATTAATTGCATCATCTAATTTACTTAACAAAGTTTCAATCTGATTCATAATTGGCATAAGGTCATTTAAAGGACTATCACCAAAGAAATTGTATTCGGACTTGTCCAAACTAGCATAGCAAATTGGTAAGCCGCTCAAATTTGCATATTCATCAACAAGTGTATTGTCCTGATACACCTGAACCATAGCCGGAGTATATACGACATAGTTTTTATGTCCATTCTCCATATCTTCCCAATGCTCAATAAACGCTACATAATTTTCATGTTCATCATATACAGGGTATGAATCTTCATTTGCTATGACCTTGCTTTTTATCACCCCATTATCGGAATATACATATTCAAAGGCATTGCCATAGGTATATAAATCCTCTGCAATTTCATAATCGGTCTTTGTGTACATACCTTTCTTGTAAATGCTATTGTATTTCTTTACAATTTCCTGCTCTCCTGTAATGCTTATAGGATTACCAACAACATAGGAAGTATGGAAATTTATAATAGATTTCAATGTATTCAGAACGATTTTAGCGGTTGTATATGTTTCTTCCTTAAACTTAAAATCTTTACGTTGCAATACCTTATGTAAGCGTAATAGATACTGTTTTATATCAACAACATTGGAAATGCGTTTCATATGCTCAGTTTTATTTATTTCATCTTGAAACCAAAATTCACTTTTTATATCCATTATATCACCCTTTCTTTATATGTAATTGACACCTGATTTTAGCGCAACGATAGCCATTGCGAACGACATTACTAAATCGTCATGAAAGCCTATTGTGGCTTCCATTTTTCCATCTTTGAACTGGAACATTTTCATTTCTGATAATAAATCCTTACTGTTAATAACAATCTGATTTGTTTCAAACAGTTCTACAAAGTCATTAATCATAAGAGGTTTAGTTTTTGGATTCGTTACGAAACCTACTTTTTTCATAGGGATACCCCTTGCATCATAATCCTTGTATTTGTACATGTTGGAATATCTGTAGTCATTTTTGAGTTTATCCACAACTGTATGTCCGGCACTCGCTTTTTCAACACAAAGTAATGCCTTATTGTAATAGATACCTATATCATTTACTATTTCCGCATACTGGAACGGTTTTATTTTATTACTCTTAAACTCTGCCACCTGTATTCCATCCTGTGATAATACATGAAAAGCAGAATAATCTTGTCCCATACCCTCACCAGTATCGACACCAATATAATACTTTTCCCCTTTTTTGGGGAGAACCCATAATGTCAATTCATGCCCTAACCACGGAACTAAGCTAACTGGCAATCCAATAGGCTTGTTTTTTATTGGTTTGACTTCATCAATATACTGCAATCTATCATGAATTAATTTAGGGGAGAAGATATTGCTGCCTGTACTGATAAATGCTTCAAGGGGGTTAGCAGGAAATTCTTGTGCAAATGATTCTTCACTACTGTTAGCGACCTTTAATCTTCTCCATACTAATTGTTCTAAAGTAGCATTTTGCGACCTTAACGCTTTTTCAATATCTGTTAATTCTTCATCTTTTGGTAATGAACCATGTATGGCAATATATTTATCACAAAATTCTTTGTATTCATCAGCAAACATTACCTTGTCATTTATCCAACTGAAGAAAAACGGCTTGTACATATTTTCTTTGCGTTCTGCCTTATTCCATAATTCTGAAAAATAATTTAAACCATTAGCAGTTGATTCAAGAATGATTTTCCCATTCGGTGTTAATGCCTGTTCAATAGCAAGTAATTGTTTGTCTATGTTATCTTTACAAAACGCTACTTCACTAACATGACAAAACCTAAGTGTTAAACCTCTGGCACAATCCTTGCTCCCACAAGTGGCACAAATAATTCTTGAACCATTTACAAATTTCAATTCCTTTTTGTTATTGGCTATCAATTCAACTCTTAATGCATTTGGTAAATCATTATATAACTGCTTTAATTTCTCAAATATTGCAGTAGCGGAATCAATAGAATAGGACACCAATAAGCAAGTAATATTACTGTTTGTCATAGCAAGATATATGGAATAAGCGCATGAAAGCGTTGTAATTCCTAACTGACGGCTTTTAAGTACAATATTATATTTATCCATGCCCTGTAAAAGTTCTTTCTGCTGTGGATTCAATTTGAACGGTACTAATTTACCGTTTTTATCAACCACATTCATGAACTTTTCCATATATAGAACCGGATTATTTACTATCTTTTTTAGCTTATCTTGTACTGTCATGTTACCCCCCTTTCTACGTTAATAAATAAGGGGATATAAGGCACTTTTATTTCAGTAAGCAAATTACACTACCTACCTATAAAAGCCGCCCTATAACCCCTAGAAACGCTTATACACTATTCTAATTCATCATCTTTAATGCCGTTCAATATTCCTAACAATTCACTGTCCTTTTCCTCTGCGAAGAACTTATCTGAAAAATCAGTAAATGCCTTGAAAGCATTTGTATCATCTTTTGCCTTATCATAATATGTATTGTACAATTCAATTAATTTGGCTTGATGTTCTCTTTTCAGCAGCCATTTAACCGCCGTCTGTACATTCTCTTCCATCAGCCAATTATTACAACTAACTTCTGTCATACCTGCTGTAAAAGATTTATAAGTATTTTTTAAATCATCAAATGTTTTAATATCTGAATTGGGTAAAAGTTGTGGAGCATATTTCCACATGATAAAATATACTTTGGGATAAGTCTTTACAAGTGAAAATAATTTTTGTTGAATACTAACCTCCTGTGATACACTTTTGCCTTGTGCATATCCGTCTAAATGATCTGACTTTTTTCTTCCTCCTGCCATTACTTACCACCTAACTTTTCAATAATCATATCTAACTTTTCATTCAGTAGATTAATTTTTCTATTGTTTTCACAAACTTTATCCCATAGCATATTATCTTTAATTTCTTGCATAGTGGAAATTACATCCTCTAATGTCTTAATTTCTTTTTCTGTATTTTTCATAGTAAATACTTCCTTTCAAAATTTGATCTTCATTCTGTACAACATAAAAGGGCATTACATTTCTGTGACACCCTTTAACGCAGTTTCAATTCTTCACTCGTCAACACAATTTTTGCATATGACATATGTTTGATAACTTACATCATCACTAATGCTATATTTCAATTTATTGTCCTTACTGGCTTTAACTCTAACCAACCCATAGGATACAAGTATTTCTTGTAGGCTTTTCTTAATCTGAATTTCTGTAGTTTGATACTTGTATTTGTCACCTAACAAATAAACCACATCTTTTTCTGTTGCATATCCTTTTTGCTCTATACAATAAAAAAGGCACTCCACTATTTGTGAAGTGCGCTTATCAGATTCTTTCGTTGTACCTTTTGCATTTTCATACTTGTATTGTGGGAAACATTTATTTGCTAAATCCACACCGAAGGTTCTTAATATATATTCTCTGCTTAACCCTTTAAGTGAGTAGTTATTTGCTTTCAATGTCTTTGCAATTTCTTCACTGTTTTCAAACTGTAAAACTCCATATTCAGGAAAACTATAAAAATTAGTAATTTTCTTGAATCCATATTTAGCGGCAATATGCTTTGCTTTCGTTAATTCTTTTTCTGGAATAGATTCTACTGGAAGTTTTTCAATCATATTAAGTAAAGCAAATAATGTCAATGACTGTGACAAATTTATTCTTTTGTTTGGATTAATTCCACATACATTCATTAAATTCTTATAACTATCAAAGAAAATTGGTCTTTCCATATTTTGCATATTATCATTTACATACTGTGTGAAGTGCAATAACATTTTTTGAATATGTACTTTACGGGTTCTAATTAATTTTGATAATGTTGGAAACTGTAAATCAAATTCTTCTGAATCAAGATAATTAGCATTGTCAATTAACATCTGCTGTTGTTGTTTCACCCAATCGGACTTTTCAAGTTTCAGATTATAAACGGATTTTATAAATTCGATTGCTTGACTTTTCTTGCATTGTGCTAACTTCTCTGTAATTCCTATAATGGTATAGCACTTATTGCAGCCAAAACACTTATATACTTGTGTTCCATCATCAGTAGTATAAATATGTGCAGAAGGTGAATCATCTTCATGTTCAGGCAAAATACAATTTACATATCCATCAATGCCTAAATATTCCGATAAATCAATAGAATTAATA
The DNA here is from genome assembly GCF_026672255.1 of Caproiciproducens galactitolivorans. Classification (GTDB taxonomy): domain Bacteria; phylum Bacillota; class Clostridia; order Oscillospirales; family Acutalibacteraceae; genus Caproiciproducens; species Caproiciproducens galactitolivorans_A. The sequence continues at coordinate 12,362 of NZ_JAPOHA010000007.1, forward strand.
TATTTATACAAATCTTTCTCATTCTCAAATGATGTTTGCTTAAAGGGGTACCTAATAGAAGAAGGTAATATATCTTCTTTATTAGGTACCCTTTTTAGTAACTCTTTCATTACATCTACATTTAACGCTCTAATTGCTTCAAGTTTAAGTGCCATATTCTCGTTTGATTCTATATTAGAATATAAATCTAGTTTTTTTTTACATGATTTAGGTTCAATCGACTTATCACATTTTAACAAGGGCAATGCCTTATAATATTTTTTTATAATTTGCTGTGCATTAATCCTTTTATTATAAGAATCACAAATTAGTGACTTCCCACCGAAGAAGATTCTAGTACAATCCTTAGTAACATTATCTGATTTATCAAAAATAGAAATAAGAGTATTTTGCAATTTGTTTCTAGTTTCAACATCAGTAATAACCTTATCTGTACAAAACACTAATCTGAAATGATGTTCCTGCTCTGTATGGCTAAAACTCGTATAGCCAAAGCAAGGGTATATATTTAATTGAGAGCATTTTTCAAGTTGTTCCTGTATTGTTGTATCATGGTCAAAATCCAAAGCGAATAATTGTTGACTTATCCAATCGCTTGAATGAGTACCATTGAGTAAAGCAGGTTTGAATGTTGCTCCATGAGATAACCCATCTGCTAATTGCTCAATCGTGATTTCAGTTTGAGATAAATTCTTTTGTACCTCTGCTACTTCATAACCTTTTGGCTTATTCTGAAATTGTTTACTGTAATACATACATTTTACGTTCATTTGATTTTCTCCTTTACAATATAAAAGGGATACGGCTATTCACCGTACCCCTAATTCTTTATTTTTTATTCTTGGTCTGGTCTTTTATATTCGCTCAATGCCTGTCTAATTTCAGGTGTGGCATCAAATACCCAAAAGTTACATCTACTTCCCTCATTGAAGCATTTGAATAAGTATCTAAATCCGTTGTCTTTCAGATATAACATCTTCCGGCAACTATATACGATAATAAACCGATCACTAATTGATTTCTGAATTTCTTCCTGTGTCATTTTTATCCTGCCTTTCTGCATATTGAATAGGAATCCTTATAACAAGCCGCTGCTGTTATGATTTCATCAGGATTCATTTTATAGAGTAATCTCAATTCAGAATCACTCATATTTTCTCTTGTTACTGGTTGCACTAATTCAAATTCATAATCTGGAATATTAATATTTCTTTCACAATACAAGTGATTATTCTCCATTGTGATAGTTGTTTTTAAATGATGTTCCTTTATGAAGTCGGTAAAATATTGTTCGTCATGCGATTCTAATATTGGCAATAGATATTTGTCCATATCGAGCATTTCCATCCAATAGATATTGACATCCTTATATCTGCCGCCTTTATTGTAATAACCAATATACCAACCATCAATGCAAAGTAATATTGTTAATGCTTTTTCACTGTATTTTGATAAATCTCTATTGTATAAGGAACATAACAAAGGTAATGTACCACCGTTATATTTCCTATAATAAACATCTGTAATGATATTTGGATTGATAGATTCAGGATTATTAATAAATGTAAAGTGGTTATCAAATGTCTTGCGTCTGGTAACACTCAAATCTACAAATATAGGTTCTTTACCCTTTGTATGTTCTGCATTAAGATATAAACCATCTTTGAGAGAGTAAAAGCCGCCTATTTCTATTCCGAATTTATTTCTTAGTAAACAACATGAATAGTAACTGTCATAGTCATTTGATAAGACAAGATAATTCTTTTCAGGTGTTAAGTCCTCATACCATGTTGGAAATTTATTTAATAATTGTTGTTTCATTTTCTTGTTTTCACAAGAGTTTTACAGTTGGTTCAAACGATATTTAGTCTATCTCCCATAGGATTTAATGCTTATCATCACATCTCCTTCCTACCTGTAATGCCATAAAACACATCATTGTTTAATTCCTCCTTTGATTTTCATTTATTTGTTGTTAATTTGATTCCTTTGTGTTTTTCAAGTTTTCCATTTGCCTTTGCTACTGTTGCAAGGTTCATAGCATCAATAATTTGCTGATAGTTATTTTCTGTAAAATACTTTTTGCCTTGCTCAATTTGTCCGATCAGTTGCGGTGATACATCACAAAATTTTGCTACATCACGCAAGGACAAACCTTTGTACTCTCTGATTTCTTTGAATTCTTTTCCTGTTATCACGTTTGATTTCACCTCTTTCATAGAAATATAAAGGTAACAAATTTGTTACCTTTTCTATACCTATTGATTTACAGTAGATATAGAAAAAGCCAGAGTAACTATTGCTACTCTGACCTTTATAAGTCTTATTCAGTTTTGATTAATTGATTATGCTACTGTTTTTCTGCAAACTACAATGCCAGAATCGTCTAACAATTTCGTGCTGTAAAGGCTAGATGCAACAACATCAGTTGCAAGCAGAAGTGCCTGACGATCTTCTTCAAGAGTAATATTCTTTTGGAATACATAACCGAGAGCATCTTTCTTGATAATGTAAGTTTTGGCTTCTAATTTAGTAGTATCCCATGTACCGTTGGAAGTTACAATTACAGGAATACCGAAATAATGACCGATAATACCATTCTGAACAATTGCGTTACCTGCGGTCTGATAGGTTTTTGCGGTATTTACAAATTCGTCCATACCAACAAAAGAGGAACGGAGTTTAGGATTGATAACGATAGCAGCAAAGGAATCAGTATCCACATTGTCACCGAAATTATCAATACCACTCTGTAATTCAGCAGAAGTGATTTTATCGGCTGCTGCGGTTGCACTCTTAAATACTGCTGTATCTGCGGCTGCTGCAAGGTCTGTATCAATTTGTTTTGCCATAGCGGTACTTACCTGCTCAACAATCTTATCGAGTACAGTACCTTTAATCTGTGACAATTCTGAATCGTACACACGGAAAGCAGAACCAATGTATTTGATAACTGCTGTGCTATCTGTCATATCAATAGTAGCAGGAGTGAGGGGAGTACCCTTAACAACTGTTTCTACTGTTGCGGTTCTTTTCAGTTTGGGGAAGTGCATTGTGTCACCTGCGGACTTAATATCGGATACAAGGGAAGTAGCATCAAACGCTACAGAACCAAAGCGGAGAGTAGTACCGAGTTTCTCATTAACTGCATTTGCGAAAATTTCAGGAATAAATATAGCCATAATAAATTACCTCTTTCTTTCATTAAAATTTTGATTTCTGTGTCACCGTTTCAGTGACTCTGCACCTCTGATTTACATACCCATCAACTTTTTAGCAAGTTCAGGGTTGGAATTATAAAATTCCGTTCTTTGTGAGATGTTCATACTTGCCCATTTTTCTTTTGAAATAGATTCACTATTCATGTGTCCAGTTGGTTTATATCCTGCTTTTTCAATTCTTGAATTAACAAGATTTTCAATTACAGTATTAAAACTATCAACGTCCACATCATCTTTCAAAAAATCGGCAATTGAACCATCAATATTTTTTGTGTTCAATTTTTCAAGCAAAGCAATTTTCTTTTCCTTTGCTTCAAGTGCTTTCAAGCGATTTTCAAAATCAATCTCTGCATCAGATTTTTGTTTTGGAGTAAGTTCAGCAATCTTGTCCTTCAATGCTTTAATATCTGCTGAATACTTTGTCCTTAACTTATCCTCTGCTGATTGAATTGCCTTTGCATAATCACTCTTGCTAATGGTAATAGTGTCCTGATCCTGTTGTTCTACATTTGTATTTTCTTCCATAAATTAAACCTCTTTCCTGTTACGTTGCCACAATCCCCAAACTGGTTACTGTGACTTGTCCCATTTGTTTAAAAATTTGTATATAGAAAAAACCCTGCTCAAAAAAGAGCAAGGTTCAATCAATCTGAATATTAATTTTGTTCTTCTACCCTAAGTTAGAAAAAAATGAAAATGCCAATTTTCCGCATGATTACTGGACTTTTTAAGCATTTTTATTTAATTTGTGAGCGTTAGGTTTATGGTTATTGTAATTTATATATCGTTATCCTATACTGTATATATAACTGTACATAAAAAATCCGCAAAACCCGCATGAATACTGAATTTTTTAAGCATTTTTATTCAATTTGTGCTGTATAAAATTCTCTATCCATAAGTTAGAGATTTTTCAAAATTCTATTTTTCCGCATGAATACTGAATTTTTTAAGCATTTTTATTCAATTTGTTAACCGTAACATTTTAACTTTTATAGTTTATTTCTACTTGCTTTCAACCTTTTGCTCCAGCACATCAAGCCGCTGATTCATATTCTCTAGGGTAGTTGACATTTTATCCATATTAGAATTAATGTTGACAAGAACTTCATTCTGCTTGTCAATCTGTTCTAGTAATTTATTTTCTCTGTTGACATTATCTTCTCTTTGCTGATTTATGTATTTGACCATAAACCAACCTAAACCCAAACAACACACAATAGGGAATCCTACAGTTGTGATTAAGTTGGTTATTGCTTGCATATCCATTTTTTCACTCTCCTATCATATTATATAAAAAACAAAAAGCCGCACAAACATAGTGTTCATGCGGTTTACAAGAGTTTTTGATAACTTACATATTTTATTCAAAGTATGCAATGCTTTTATGCAATAAAATTATGCATATTTATAGTATTCATATACAATAAAAATATACAACAAAATTATACATATCATTAGTATTCATATTCCAGTAGGAATTTTCAGATTGCCTATCGGAAAAACCTAATGAAAAACTCCTATTTTTCTATATTTCTATTAATCATTCCTTTTCTGCAATATCATTTGCGATGTGTTATAGTATTAAATGGGATATTATTATTTAATTACTATCCATAAGTTAGAAAAAAATAAAAAGTCCAAAAAACCGCATGAATACTGAATTTTTTAAGCATTTTTATTCAATTTGTTGCGTATTCCAAATTTTTTGCAATATTAAAAAACTTATCCTTTATCTATACACTTTACAAATTTGAGTATAAAAAATAAAAATCCCCGTAGCCCGCATGAATACTGAATTTTTTAAGCATTTTTATTTAATTTGTGCTTGTCTTAATCTTATTATAATATCGTTTATTAATTTGCTGTTTCATTTCCTTATAATGTTTATCATAACATTCTTTACAACGTGTGGTTTGATTGTCTTTAGAATTAGCAAAAAACATTTTACCACAATCTATACATCTAATAAATCGTTCTCCACAATAAAAATTATGGTATAATAAAACGGTATAATAAAACACAATACATTTTCTTATCCATATACAATTAAAATATTTACGTAAGACTTGTAATTTGAATTGGTACTGTTTTTACTTCACAAGTACCTGTGCTATTTGTCAAAGACAAAGTAAATTGTAAACCAATCAGTGCATTATCTGCATCCACATTCAAATAACATCTCAAAGGATAAGCAGTTTGATATGTTAGATGTATTTTTGCCTGTTGCGCCGTTGTTAATCCACTTACATCTATTGACCATGCAGGAGTTAAAGTCGTAACCTCTGTTCCCGTAGAATCATAGAAATGACACATAAACGGTTTTAAAGTGCCGCCTACTTTAACTGTAGCTATATTAGTAGTATCATTATATTCTGTCCATGTAGCCGCTGTATTTGTAATCTTACAAGTGTATTGTGTAGTTGGAACTGGAACTGTAACAGTAATTGCTTTTGTAGCCGTTTTATTGTGTTCTACCCATGTTGCGGTAAATATAACACTTCCTGCTTTAAGGAATGTAATTTTGCCTGTGCTGTCAATTGTAGCAATAGAAGTATCTGAAGAATCCCATGTGATAGTTGCCGTTGTATCTGCCGTACCATTTATTGTAGCCGTTGCGGTTAATGTCGGTGTATCAGAAGTTGTATAAGAATCATTACCTGCAATAGTAAGTCCATATACTGGCGGTTCTGTTATTGTGATTGATTTTGTAGAACTTACGCTATGTTCTTGCCATGCAGCGGATATATCAACACTACCATTTGCAAGGAATGTGACATTACCGCTTGAATCTACTGTTGCTTTGCTTGTATCAGAAGAACTCCATATAACATTGGCATTGGTAACTACTGTATTATCTGCTTTTGCAGTAGCCGTAAATTGTGCAGTTGTTCCTCTATCATAAGAATCATTTGAAGTAATGGTTACTGTATAAACTATACTGGTTGATTCTCGTTCAACGTAAATATAAATTACGTTGTCCTTATAAATCAGATTATCAATCTTCCAATAACCGCCCAAAGCATAAAAGCAATCATTAATTTTTAATGCTCTTGTGATAGCCGAATTTTCCGCTATGAGTTTAATATTACCTCCGACAATTGAAATAGTATTGCTGCTAACTGCTAAAGCATCATTCACATCATAGGCATAGGCAGGAACATTAAATTCCGTGCTCCCACTGATATAATTCATAACTGCATTTGTTTGTCGCAAGTCCGATTTTAGGTATGTATCATTTTCAGCGGATTCTTGATTGATGGAAAGATATATTTTATCTTTGTATTTCAAGAGTTGTCCGGCATGGACAGTAGAATCGGCACTATAAAATATTGTTACTGTATTCTGTAATTTATTCGTATCACTATTGCGCCTAAATATGACATTGTAGGGAGTGTTATCTGAATAGGCAGTAATTACTTTACCTTCACGCTTTAGGGCATCAGAAAAGGTAGAATTAACTGTATCATACATTCTATCACCTCTCAATCATGATACATAAAATTGAATTGTGAATCGGTTGTACCTGCTGCATCAGGTATTGAAAGTATTTTGCTTTGAAGTGTATCAAGCCGTTTTTGCAGATATGTATAGGCTTGCCCTGTAGTCGCAAATTCTGTTTCTACTGATCTGAATAAATCAAGGTTATTTGCAAGGGAATCCAATACATCATATACGGTTTGATATAAATTTTTCTGCATGGTTGCCTTGTCATAGGTTTCAGTACCATCAAGGGAATTTTCAGTCAGATAGATTGATAGAGTATCATCAGGATAATAATCTTTATTGTTCAATTCCATCTTTAAACGATTAAGTGTTGTTATTGCCATTGTATCAGTCCTTTCTATGTAATGTATATAGGGGTGTACGAAATGGAACACCCTGCTTGTAATTTGAGAGAGGTTAAATTTGACACACACTCAAATGAAGTTCCATTGAAAATTGGGAAATCCCATCTTCAACGTGGTAAAGAGTTTACTAGTTGAAAATTATCAACCATTTCTTGAAGTTCTGGAATAAGAGTGGTAAGTTTTTTATAATTGGCATATGAACGTTCATCAACACCGAGTTTGTTTGCTAAATCACTTTGTGTAGCAGATTGAACATTGTGCAATCTGTCTCCACCATTTTTAATCCCATAAATTCTTTCAAGTTCGCAAATGATACGTCCCATCTTTAAACTACTACTTGAAATATCTCCACGTTGTCTTAAAACATAATGTAGTTATATAGTTTTTGAAGTAAATAGACGATTTCATGTTCCGGCAGTATAATTTCATACCCTTACTATAAAAACGATTCTAGGGTTGTATTTCTTTATTTAGTATTATAGATTTTGACATATGAGTGGTTAGGGGTATAATTTCATAGGGAAAGAGTTTAAGGTAGATTTTATTATTTATTTACATAAATTTGACATAAGAATACCCCTACCTTAATTGATAGGGGTGAAATTTTGTTGGCAGAAAAAAAATAGGTTAGCTATGGCGGCATTTTCGGAAAAGGGGGTTCTCCACTACATTTTTTCATGCTATTCTATACATAATTTATGTATATTAAATGTATAATCCTCATTCTGATATTGTAATAAAACTTTTATTTGGTTCTAACTTCCACTGGTTAAAATGCCTAATTTCCTATGGAATTGGCTTGTTTTATCGGTCTATCTCCTGTTCTAATCACTATATATGGTATATGTCATTATTATTAGTCAATATTGACAAGTATAATGCTATTCATAACACTAATTATTAGTTATTATCCACATAACTAATTAGTCAAAACTCTTATTTTGTATAATTACCTATTGCTAACCACTGATTATAAGCCTATATCAGCACAAAGTAGAGAAGATATAGCATATTGTATAAAATATGTATATTGTTGTATAATTGAATACTCAAAATCATTGTAGGTGTACCCTGTTTCAGGGTATGCCTATTTTTTATGTCGGCGATATATTGTCACTGACTTGCTGTTATGTTGATAATCGCGAACATACCTTATTTTACAAGTCAAATATCACAATATATTCATAACATAGTTTACATATAATTTATATATGTATTAAAGCATACTATATTGGTATAACTTATCGCGATTAATCTATACTAAAATGGTATGCATTGTTGAAAAAAATAATAATACTCACCATACAAGAATACTTTTATTACCTGCACAATGAGTATTATTCATTTCATTTTTATATCTGCCTTGTATGCCCTTGTAAGGCACAATAGGGTATATTGTTGATAGTTTATCCAATATCGTCAATATCCGCTCACAAACGATTCTAGCGCATTACAAGCATCTTTTGCTTTTGGTTAATCTACTTGATGTTGGCTTAATTCGTTCAATAATAGAATGTTCATCAATGTCACTGGCTAAATCTTCACCGAATAAGTGTACATAATGCCTTGTCATTTCTAAGTCCTTATGCCCTAACAATGATTGTAACTTAAATGCTGAACCGCCTGTAATAATATAGTTCCTAGCAAACGTATGCCGGAAAGCATGAATAGAAGTAATGGATACACCACGTTTTCTATTGTATCTTGCTATGGATTGCTTAACCGAGTTCTCATTTATCTTCTCACCTGTAAAGGCGGGAAAGAGATATGAATCATCTGATAATCCCCACAATTCAATATAGGGTGGTAAAATGTTCATTAGAGTTTTTGTAAGCGGAGTAATAAGTTGTTCTCTATTTTTTGTTACACGCACAATAATCCTACGCTCTGTAAAACTAACATCTGATACCTTAATATTAACTACGCTACGCAAACGGTTTCCAGTTTCAATGAAGTAATTTATCATTACCCAATCTCTATATTCTACAAAACTGCATTTTTTCAAGTTCGGTTTTGCTATGAGTTTTTGAATATCATCATCAGTATAGGTTTCAATAATTTCTTCTTCCTGCTTGATAAGATTAATCTTAAATGGCTGTAAATACTCTTTTTCCATGCAAAAATAAAGAAATGCTCTAACTGCTTTCAAATGGGTATTGATAGTAACACTTTTTATGTGCTTGCTTCTTAAGTACAAAGTAAATTCTTGAACTACATTTTTAGTAACCTGATTAATAAAAGTAATATCAACACTTTTTAGGAATTCAAAGAATCTTACCATATTGTATTTATAAGACCTGATACTGGCTTCGGATAGATTCTTGAGTTGATTGAATCGTTGAAATTCCTCAAAACATGAATTGACATCTTTTTGAAGTTCCGCTCTTGTAAGTTTATTCATGATATACACTCCTTTGGTCAAGTGTACAAAATGAATCCTTAAAATTGTATGCTTAACTAAATACCTTTTTACAAAAAAATAAATCCTCAAAAATGGCAATCTAAAGCCATTTATCAAGGATTTGAATGTTGATTTTTCTTTGTTCGTCCCCCAGTCAAGCGCGCTACCAACTGCGCCACACCCGGATTTGACAACAAAAAATATTTTATCACAACTTAGGGGAAAATGCAAGTATTAATCATACAGAAGTCCATTTTTTGGCGGCGCAATATTGGGTGGTTCTTCTATTAGCATTTCACTGTTCTTTTTGCTTACTATTATGAAGGCTTACGTGTCCTATAGACCTCGTAAATCCTCTCTGCTTCACAAATTTCAGGTCATTTCGATTGAATACTTTACCCGCTTTCCGGCATTGTTATGAACCGTAGGGTGTGGGGTTTTCTATTTTCTCAAATTTGCATTCGCCGGGATGCAGCACTTTTACAACTTTCCCTTCGCATGTAAGATCATGAACTTTTTCAATATTAACATCATCGCAATTGCTGTCTAACGATCTTAATCCGATATCGCCGTTTTTGAAATACATTCTTTTTACCATACGTATTCCGTCAACCAGAAATACGCCGATTTCATCGTGGTTGACGGAGTCTTGCTTTTTTACCAGTATGATATCACCCTCGGATAACAGTGGTTTATCATTATCGCTTTCCGCAGTAGCGGCAAAGTCGGAATACGCGCAGTCATAGTCGTTTTTAATTAAGAGAAATTCATATGTTTCGGTATTTAGCAGCATGTTATTAATCCTTTTCACTCTCTTATGCCCAAGAATTTTTTTCGTTTCTATTACAATATTTTTTCGCTCACACTTTAGCATGGAGCAGCTTGCTCGTGAACTTAACTAATTAAGCATAATACATAATCAAAATAAACGCAAATATTTTCATTACAGGTGGAAGAAAAAAACGAAAACAGCGGCTCCCGCCGTAAAGCGAGAGCCGCAATGTGTCGATTTTGAAAATGAAGAAGCCGCCCGGTTGGGCGGCTTCTTCGTAGGAAAAGTATATCTCAAAAGCCTTGTAAGCAAGAGCCTGCCCGCAGCGCCTATGTGCTGACACTACGGACTAGGTGCAAATGGAATGGATTTATTATAAATAGCGAACGACTTAATATGTTGGGAAAATAGAAATTTCGGTGAATGGTAATAATTGGCAATAAATTTAAATTATAAAGCGGTTTAAGGGGCAGCATATCGCATTTACGCAAAGGTGGCCGTACCCGAAAAATGGTATTATTCCGCTTTCTTCACCCTCGAAGAAGCTTAAAAAGGTTCTTGTAATACGCTTGGGGATAGTGACTCTTAAACGAAAAAAGGCCCGGAATTTTTGGGGTGCCAATATGTATTTCAATGCCGACATGACGATATCCCATAAAAACAAATGGAATCTTGGTTACGATATCATTTCCGTTTTCGATACGAAGGGTTTTGAACACTCTTTTGTCATAGGATTTCTGAAAAGCGCGGTTTCCCACACGCGGCGCACCGAACAGGATCACCTCATAGTCTATTTCAGGGTAGTTATATTCCAAATCCACAGCGCACAAAATAGCCAGCGCCGCACCCTGCGAATGTCCGGATATCTTTACCTGATAAATGTCATTGGAAATCACGCTGTGTATGTTGTTTCTTACGGCCGGGGATTTATATGCCTCAAGAAATCCGGTATGTACTCTTATTTTTGATTCGTTATTTCCGTAAGGAATCACTTTTCTTCGGAAAGTCAGGTTCGTTTTCCAGTCCTGACAAGAGTTTGATCCCCTGAATGTGATCGTTAGGCATCCGTTTTTCTTGCGTAAATAGCATTGCACGTCGGTTTTTGGATCGTCGATCACGAAAAAAGAGCCGCCGGGAAAGATTGGTTGAATTTCGCGGTATGCGGCGGCCGAAAGCTCCATCGCGTTTATTACATCTGATGCCTGCATAGAAATCACCTCGTAACATTATATTGACGGCCGCAAAGATTTAAAACAGAGACAAAATGTAAAATTGTCTGCGTTAAAATGGTGGTACCTGTAAGAAGTTTTGGTGTTCCGTCCGGAACTTTCGGGTAAAAAATCTGGCCGCATCCGATAAACCGGTGCGACCTTTAAATTTCTCTTGAAAAAATTTCAATAGAGGCTATAATGAAATAAACAAAGGGCGTGTGGGTTTTAGGTTCCTTCCGAAAGGTGATGCTCTGCCAGCGCACGGGGCAATCCCCGAGTAGGAGGTGATTTGTACGGAAATACTCTGTGCAGCCATTTTTTTGGTTGTTGCCACCGGGTACATACTCGTTGTAGCGCAGCAAGCAAAGAAATAACCGCCCCCGAGCTAAGGAAAGGCGGTTATCCGTAATCCGAGGGCTTCCTGAGTAAAATCAGGACGCCCTTTGTTTTTTCTAATTATAGTATAATCCTGCTTTATTCCAAATGTCAACATAAATTTCTATGCGCGTTTGTCCAAATATATAAGCGGTCTGTCCGATGTGCAACATAATGGGGAAACAAATGGATCAACTTCGCATGAATCGGGCATTGCTTCTCCTTCCTTAATCAGTATTCGAATAACAGATTTATTATTCCTCCATTTGCTTGCCGAGGAACGTTGCGGCAACCTGTACCATGGTGATTTCCGTCTGGTCGGGTGCCGTTCCGTTTTCATTTTGCAGCAGAATAACCGCGCCGACTACATCTCCGGAAGCAACGATCGGATAGACGATTGCGGCAGACCGGTCGATTCCCTCCACCGGTATAAACTGTGATCTTCCGGTGCTGACAAAGCTTTTATGAAACTGCATAAGTTCATCTAATTTCGGGGTAATCCTGCGCTCAAGATATTCTTTACGCGATATGCCGGCCGCCGATATAATACGGTCGCGGTCACAGACAAGCATGGGTAAATTAACATATTTGGAAAGCACCTCCCCGTATTGCTGCGCGAAAGTGGAGAGCTCGCCCACCGGCGAATATTTTTTGAAAATGACACCGCCCTGTGAATCCGTATATATTTCAAGAGGATCTCCATTATGGATGTGCAGTGTGTATCGAATTTCCTTAGGGATGACAACGCGGCCCAAATTATCGATTCTCCGTACCATTCCAGCTGATTTCATTCGTAAACATCCTTTCATTTAAAGTGATTTTGTTAAATGGTAATCCTCATATATTACCATTGCATGAAATTAACATTAAAATCTAATGATAATTTCCAAATAGTACTCTGATTAACTAATAAATGGTTTTAAATCCTTGATTATAATAATACTATATACAAATTATGCCAATATTAGACTTGCTTTTTAAAATATTTCTAATTTATAAGAAACTTTCTTGAAAGCCTTAATACCCATAAAATAGAGGAATAATTATTCAAAATTGAAAAAATCCCTGCTAGCCATTTTTCAGGTTATAGCAAGGATTTTTTCTTACTTAGCCAAGTGTTTTAGCCGAATCATTCATCTTATTAAGAATCCGATTGATTTTCGTAATGGTTTTGTAGTATCCTTGTCCTATGTTAGCAAAAGAAAACAAGAAAATATCAATTCGGCGTGTTATCATTTTATTGTTGGGAGGGAACAGATTGGATTGGATACAGGGAATGCAGAATGCTATCAATTATATGGAGCTTCATCTTTTGGAGCCGTTCAATTTCGATGAAATTGCAAAAGCGGCGGGTTCTTCCACTTTTCATTTTATGCGGATGTTTAATATGCTTACAGGCTTTACGGTCGGTGAGTATATCCGCAACCGGAGGCTGACACTGGCCGGCCAGGAATTGTCTCTCTCCGATGCAAAAGTGGTGGATATCGCATTCAAATACGGCTACGAGACCCATGAATCTTTTACAAAGGCGTTTCGTCAATTCCACGGTATTTCACCGTCGGCTGCGCGCAAGCCGGAGGCAAATCTGAAATCCATCGGCAAACTCTCAATTCAAGTGACTTTGAAAGGGGATAAAACGTTGAATTATAAACTGATTGAAAAAGAAGCTTTTACGGTAGTAGGCAAAAAGACGCCGGTTACCTGCGTAAACGGGGAAAATTTCAAAATTGTCGCTGATTTTTGCAGGCAATGCGATGAAGACGGAATATGCGATTTATTGGAAGGATTATGTACGGACGAAATGGGTGTGATGGGTATCTGCGGCACCATGAAAAATGATGCGTTTGACTACTACATGGCGGTAACGTATCAAGGCGGGAAAATTCCGGAGGGAATGGAAACACTGGAAATACCGAAATCAACCTGGGCGGTGTTTGAATCGGTTGGTCCGATTCCGGAAGCGATTCAGGATGTTTGGAAACGGATTTTCTCGGAATGGTTCCCGTCGAATCAATATGAACACGCGGTCGGCCCGGAAATTGAAGTATATGAAAAAGGCGACATGTCCAAACCGGATTATAAAAGCTATGTATGGATTCCGGTAACGAGGAAAGTACAATAATTAAAATAGAAAAGCACATCTCCAATTTGGGCGTGCGCTTACGCTGTAAGGAATTAAGGACTAAGCTAAGGGATGATTATACAAACCTTACAAAGACGGCATGACGGATACGGTAATAAAAAAGGAAGTATTTCCGAACGGAAGTACTTCCTTTTTCCTATGTTAATAGCGGTTGTCGAATATGCGGGTCGATTTCTTTTCACTGCGGGGAAGGTCGCCCAGTTCCACCGGCTTGATTGCGGCGGTAATCCCGATTTTGGTTTTAAAGAGGAAACCGATTTCATTTATCAGCTGGGCTTTGTCGGCTTCCGCTTCCTTTTCCACAAACAGGGTAAGGATATCCTTTCCGTTCAGATGGTCGATCATTACCTGATACTCGCTGGAGGCGCCCTTAACCCCTTTCAGCAGTTCTTCAATCTGGCTGGGGAAGATGTTGACACCCTTTACCTTAATCATGTCGTCGGTGCGGCCCTGAATCGTATCAATGCGGGGATAGGGGGAACCGCATGGGCAGTCGCCGGGGATAAAGCGGGTCAGGTCGTGTGTACGGTAACGAATCAGCGGAGCGCCCTGCTTTTTCAGGGTAGTGATGACCAGCTCGCCGATTTGGCCGTCGGGGACAGGCTCCCCGGTTTTGGGATTGACAATCTCAAAATAAACATAATCGTCCCAGTAGTGCATTCCGCATTCATAGTCACAGCTTATTCCGATTCCCGGGCCGTAAACTTCGGTTAAGCCGTAGATATCGTAAAGCTTCACGCCGAGTTCCGCGGCAATACGGCGGCGCATTTTCTCGCCCCAGCGTTCCGAACCAATGATGCCCTTTTTCAGGTGAATGTTTTCACCGATTCCCCGTTTGGCGATTTCTTCCGCCAGCAGCAGGGCATAGGAGGAGGTTGCGCACAGGACGGTGCTCTTCATATCCTGCATCATGCGAAGCTGTTTATCCGTGTTACCGGGGCCCATCGGAATGACCATCGCCCCCAGACGTTCCGCGCCGGCCTGAAAGCCGATTCCGGCCGTCCACAGGCCGTAGCCCGGGGTAATCTGTACGCGGTCGAGATTCGTTAAACCCGCGGTTTCGTAGCAGCGGGCGAAAAGAAGCGCCCAGTCGTCCACATCCTGTTTGGTGTAAGGGATAATCACGGGTGTTCCGGTGGTACCGGAGGAGGAATGAATCCGCACGATTTCCTCATCCGGAACGGCCTGCAGTCCAAGGGGATACGCTTCGCGCAGGTCGCCTTTCCACGTAAAAGGAAGCTTTTCAAAATCGGACTGGGTTTGAATGGCGCCGACGTCGACACCATCCAGCTTTCTTTTGTAAAACCCGTCGACGGACGTTAAATGCTTTAACTGCGCTTTCATCAAATCGAACTGCGATTGTTTCATTTGCATTTTGACAGCCTCCTTTTATTCCTCGCATTGCTGCATGATTTCTGCCGCTTTTGCGCCTTCTTCAAGCGCTTTTGTATTTAATTCAATAAACTGAGGTTTTACCCGTTTGGAAATCGCGGTTTTCAATTCCTCCATGGAAAGGCCGAGCATTCCGGATGCACAGGCCGCGCCCAGCAGGGCCACGTTCAATACTTTTGCCGAACCGCACGCTTTACAGATTTTGTCCCCGTCAACGACAATCAGCTTCGCCGCTTCTTTTTGAAGGTACGGCATCATCTCGGAACCGTTATAGGCGGAATTGCCGAGCGAAGCGGTAACCGGACGGATTGCTTTGCGGCTTACGACCGCGACGCCGCCTTTCTTCAGGTAGGGCAGACAGCGTACGGCCTCCGCGGGTTCAAAACCGATGATGACGTCGGCGGAGTGCTTCGGAATCATGGGGGAATGAATTTCGTCCCCGATACGCACATGGCTGACGACGCATCCGCCGCGCTGTGCCATTCCGATGGTTTCGGCAGTACGGGCGTTCTGCCCTTTATCCATGGCGGCCTGGGCAATCAGTTTGGAAGCGAGGACGGTTCCCTGCCCGCCCACGCCGGACAAAATACAATTTACGGTCATATCACTGCACCCCTTTCATGGCGCCGCAGGGGCAAACCTGCGCGCAGAGAGAACAGCCGAAGCAAAGGGAAGGTTCGATAAACGCTTTTCCGCCGTCCATGGAAACTGCGGGACATCCAATTTCATTTATGCATTTTTTACAGCCGGCGCATTGTTCGCTGTCCACCCAATAAGCGGAAGAAGGCTTGGACACCGCAATGCACGGAGACTGGAAAATGACAGCGGAAACGCCCTTGTGAGTGGCGGCCTTTTTCACTGCCTCAACGGCTTCGGCGAGATGAAACGGATTTACCACGGAGACTTCTTTCACGCCCACAGCGGTCAAGATGGCGGGAATGCTGACTTTTTCGGTGATGTTCCCCATCATGGTCCTTCCGGTTCCCGGGTGCGGCTGGTGCCCGGTCATAGCGGTCGTTGAATTGTCCAGCACAATCAGCGTGATATCGCTTTCATTATAGACTGCGTTTACAACTCCCGTAATTCCGGAAGCAAAAAAGGTGGAATCCCCGATAAAGGAAAAATGCTTGACATCCGGTTCGATATGCTGCATGCCCTGCGCAATTGTGATGTCCGCGCCCATGCACAGGCAGGTGTCGACCATATCCAGCGGCATGGCGTTTCCAAGGGTGTAGCAGCCGATATCCCCGGCAAAAACGGCCTTTTGTCCTTTCATAGCCTGCTTTACCGCATAGAAGGAAGCGCGGTGCGGACAGCCCGCGCACAATACGGGCGGACGTACCGGCAGCGGGGGGAGGGGCTCGTCTTTTTCCGGCGCGGGCAGTCCCAGGTAGTTGTGCAGTACGGCTTTTACCGATTCGACCGTATTTTCCCCGGCCTGCTGTACATCGCCGCTCAGCTTGCCGCGGATGGCAACATTCAAATGGTGTTTGCCGCAGAGGAAAATCAATTCCCGTTCAATCACCGGGTCAAGCTCCTCAATCACCATTACTTCGGTTAATCCGTTCAAAAACGCCAAAGCGAGTTTTTCCGGGAAAGGATGCGGCGTGGAAACTTTCAGAAGCTTTGCGTTGCAGTCCCCCAGAGCTTCCTTTGTGTATTCATAGCTGATTCCGCCGGTTGCAATTCCTTTCGTACCGCCGCCGGTAATCGTGTTGAACCGATAGGAAGAAAGCTTTTCGCCCATTGCGGGGTTTCTTTCTTCAATTTTGAGATGATTCTGATAGGAAAGACGGGGGAAGATCGTCCATTTTGCATCCTTTATGAATCCTTCCGGCTTGTTGACCGTTTTTGTATCGGCTATTTCCATGGAGGCGCAGCCGTGGCATACGCGGGTGGTCGGCCGGAACAAAACCGGGGTGCCGTATTCTTCCGAAAGGGCGAAAGCATCCCCGATCATGGCATAGGCTTCCTCCGGTGAGGACGGGTCAAAAACAGGGAGTTTTGAAAACTGCGCAAAATGGCGGGTATCCTGCTCCGTCTGCGAGGAGATCGGGCCGGGGTCGTCGGCAGATACAATCACCATGCCGCCTTTTACGCCGACATAGGCAAGGCTCATCAAAGGGTCGGATGCCACGTTCAAGCCGACCTGTTTCATGGTGACCAGCGTTCTTGCGCCCGAATAGGATGCGCCCGCCGCAACCTCCATCGCCGCTTTTTCGTTCACGGACCATTCCACATAAATACTGCCGTCATTGTTTTTCGCGACGGTTTCCAGAATTTCGGTGGACGGTGTGCCGGGATAACCGCATACCAGATTAACTCCGGCGTGAATTGCGCCCATCGCGATTGCTTCGTTGCCCATTAAAAACTTTTTCATGTCATACCTCACAATCTCATGAAAATCTGCTGGAAAATAAAAAAAATCTGCCCTTCGCAAAAAGGACAGATTTGAAATCTGCGGTACCACCTTAATTGATTTGCTTTCAGCAAATCCTCTCAAACGAAAATGCCAACACATTTTCTTCCGTTAACGCCGGATTACGTTTCAGATACTCGGCAAAAGCTTTTCCCCTCACCCTCAGTGATCCATTTACCATACGGCATTCCGCGGAACTCCCAGCACCGTCCGCTCTCTGCAGGCGCCCGTTACGGTTTTATCTTCACCTCAAAGGTTTGTTTTATTAATTTAAAATCCTAACACAGGAAAGACGGTTTGTCAAGGTTCCAAAACTGCATTTTCAATTTATTTTTCCAAGGCATAAAAAGCAATCTTTCATAGGATCCGCTTTTTCATTTCCGAGAGGATCATTCATTTTGATACTATAAATCCTTTCAATTTCACGGGATTCACTGTTTAATATAAATCCATATCATGGTATAATACAATTAATTTGATTGGAAAACGAAGAGAAAGGAATTCAAAATGGAACTCAATAAAAGCAACATGAAAAAGATAATGCTGCTCATTGCCTTTGGTATTGCCTTTTACCTGGGGCTGAAAAACCTTTACCGTTTTTCCGACCTTGCCGGATTTATCGGCAGTATTTTCGAACCGTTCCTTCTTGGCATGGCTTTCGCTTTTATTTTAAATATATTGATGCGTCATATTGAAACGCGTTTTTTTGCTCCGCTGAACAGGCGTTATACCCAAAAGTGGCCAAAGATACGCCGTCCGCTGAGTATCTTTCTGTCCCTGCTGATTGTGCTCGGCATTATTGCCCTGATTTTGCTGATTGTTGTGCCGGAATTGATTAAAACCATTGTGAATCTTACCAACAATATTCCGAACTTCTTTAATGAAATACAAAATTATCTGACCCGAATCAGCAATCAATACCCGGATATCGGAGAATCCTTCCGGAAAATAAACATTGACTGGAACAGTATCAGCCAGATGCTTGCGGTAAACGGTCAAAAACTTGCCAGTTCCCTGGTAGGTTCTACAGTAACGGTTACAACAAATATTTTCCACGGGGCAATCACGCTTGTTTTAAGCTTTGTGATTGCTTTGAATATCCTTGCGCAGAAAGAAAAGCTGCAAGGTCAGGCGAAGCGTGTGCTGTATGCCTACCTGCCGAATCCAAAAGCCCAAAAAATCGTTTGGCTTTGCAGGCTTTCAAATAAAACTTTTTCCAATTTTATTGCCGGACAGTGTACCGAAGCATGCATCCTTGGAACGCTCTGCTTTATCGGAATGAATATTTTCCAGTTCCCGTACGCCCTGCTGATCTCGGTGTTCGTCGTATTTATGGCGCTGATTCCGATTATCGGTTCTTTTTTAAGCACGGTCATCGGCGCTCTGCTGATTCTGATTGTCAGCCCGATTAAGGCAGTTTGGTATGTCGTGTTTTTTGTTGTCCTGCAGCAATTGGAGGGCAACCTGATTTATCCGCGCGTAGTCGGCTCAAAAGTCGGGCTTCCCGTCCTTTGGGTACTTGCGGCGATTACCATTGGCGGCAATGTATTCGGCGTTCTGGGAATGGTCATCAATATTCCGATCTGCTCGATTCTCTATGTTCTGCTGAAGGAAGATGTCGGGAAGCGATTGAAAAGCAAGAAGAAGCAGGACAAGCCGGTTCAGGATACCGGGGAATAATACCACATGATTTCGTTCTATAAGGAAGAATTGTCAAACAGGGCTTTCCTGTACAGAAAAAGGGGCCGCATCAGCGATTTTGATGCGGCTGTATTCTTGTTGGAAAAAAAGAAGATGCATTTTTGGGGATATTTGTATTATAATAAATTCAACCGATTTACCCAGGTGGTGACAGGATGTATCAAGAGAAGCACAGATTTAAAAAAACGCTTTCGGCATTTGCCGTTATTTTCGTGGAGCTTGCGCTTATGGCGGCAACGACAGCCGTATTTGTATTGGTTTTTGAACGTGTGGACACCATGCGGACAGAAGCCGCTGCCGCGGCTGCGAAAAACAGCAGTTCCGCCACCGTTGCGCAGGAGAGCCTGAACGAGGGCGCGTCTTCTGCGGGCTCCGAAAATGAACCGATGCAGGAATTCAAACAACCGGACGATTGGAAACTCGTTTTGGTGAATTTGGATCATGAATTGCCGGCAACGTATAAACAAAGCATTGTGCATCAGTTTAACGTGGATATCGATTCAAGAATCACCGATTCCTATCAGAAAATGCACGACGCCGCCTTAAAGGATAATAGCAAGATCTGGATATCCTCAGGCTACAGAAGCTATGAAAAGCAGCAGCAGCTTTTTGCGGAGGAAATTCAGACATTTTATAAAAACGGGGTCAGCCGCGAGGAAGCAGTCAGCAAAGCATCCCGGTCGGTTGCCCGCCCCGGTTGCAGCGAGCACATAACCGGGCTTGCCGTTGATTTGAACGGCGTTCTGGAAAATTTTGATCAAACCAAAGAATCCGACTGGCTTCAGAAGCATGCGCAGGATTACGGCTTTGTCTTGCGGTATCCGAAGGATAAGCAGAATATAACGAAAATCAAGTACGAACCATGGCATTATCGGTACGTCGGCGTTGAAAACGCTCAAAAGATGAAAGCGATGAACCTGTGTTTAGAGGAATATATTGACTATTTAAATAAAAATCAGGCTGCGTCGCATTGAACAACAGCCTGTAATTTGCTATAATTATAAAATTAGTTTATCAGGTCTTGTTTCACAGAGAAAAGAACTTTTTTATTTCGGTTAGAATCATACCGCACAGTTGAAAAAGTTCTTATTTGCAAACAAGGCCGAGAATTTTTTAATCAGATGAGAGGGGTCTATTCATGCAGCAAAAAACAGTTCGAACAAGGTTTGCGCCAAGCCCGACGGGTTTTATGCACGTCGGGAATCTGCGTACGGCCTTGTATGAATATTTGATCGCGAAATCGCTTGGCGGCACCTTTGTGCTGCGCATAGAGGATACCGATCAGGAAAGGCTCGTTCCGGGCGCGGTCGATGTTATTTACAACACCCTTGAAAAGGTGGGGCTGAAACATGACGAAGGACCGGATAACGGAGGCAAATTCGGCCCCTACATTCAAAGCGAACGCAAGGATCTTTACAAACCGTACGCGGAGCAGCTTGTGCGGGAGGGAAAAGCGTATTACTGCTTCTGCACCAAGGAGCGCCTTGACGCGCTGCATGAGAGCAGGGAAGGGGAATTCGCCGGCGGTTACGACCGTCACTGCCGCGATCTGCCGAAAGAGGAAGTCGGCCGGCTTTTAGCGTCCGGCGCGCCGTATGTTATCCGTCAGCGTATGCCGATTGAAGGGTCAACCACCTTCGACGATGTCGTGTACGGTTCCATTACCATCGAAAACAAGGAACTCGAGGACCAGATTTTGATCAAGTCCGACGGTTATCCGACCTACAATTTTGCGAACGTAATTGACGACCATCTGATGCAGATTACCCATGTCGTGCGGGGCTGCGAATATCTTACCTCCACGCCGAAGTACAATTTGCTGTATCAGGCTTTCGGCTGGGATGTCCCGACGTATGTTCACCTGCCGTTAATCATGGGTAAAAACGAAGACGGCAGCGTTTCGAAGCTTTCCAAACGACATGGTTCGACCGGCTTTGAGGACTTAATCAAGGAAGGCTATCTTCCGCAGACCATTGTAAACTACATAGCGCTTTTAGGCTGGTGTCCGAAGGAAAACCGGGAGCTTTTCACGCTGCCGGAACTGGTGGAGAATTTCTCAATCGACGGAATCAGCAAATCCCCGGCCGTTTTTGATTACGATAAACTGACCTGGTTTAACGGAGAATATATCCGCGCCATGTCCGAAGAAGAATTTATCAGCAACGCTATGCCGTATTTTAAGGAAGTATTTCCCGATAAAGAATGCAATTGGCAGGTTCTTGCTTCCATTTTACAGCCGCGTGTAACGAAGTTTACGCAGATTCCGGAAATGATTGCGTTTTTAAAGGAACTGCCGGATTATACGACTGACTTTTTTGTCAATAAAAAGAGCAAGACAAATTTGGAAAATTCGGCGCAGATGCTGAAAGAAGCCTTGCCCGTACTGGAAGGCGTCGGCGATTGGACGGTGGAGGTTCTCCACGATGCGCTGATCGAACTTGCGCAAAAGCTGGAAGTAAAAAACGGAACCCTGCTCTGGCCGGTTCGCATTGCGGCGGCCGGTATGCTGGTAACACCGGGCGGGGCAATGGAGATTCTTGCAATCCTCGGCAAAGAAGAATCCATCCGCCGTCTCCGTTTCGGACTCGAAAAATTGGGAGCATAAGGAGCGAAAACGATGAGTGAAAAGAAAAGCAATACGGAAGAAGCCGAAATTTCGGGCAATTTTATCCATACCTTCGTAGAGGAGGATATTGCTCCGGAAGGAAGGTTTGCGGGGAAAAAGGTACATACCCGTTTTCCGCCGGAACCAAACGGCTATCTTCATATCGGTCATGCAAAAGCAATTTGCATTGACTTTGGTACGGCTGAAAAATTCAGCGGTATCTGCAATCTGCGCATGGACGACACGAACCCCACAAAAGAGGATACCGAATACGTTGACGCCATTCAAAACGATATCCGCTGGCTTGGTTTCACCTGGGACGACCGTTTTCATTATGCTTCCGATTATTTCCCGAAAATGTATGAAATGGCTGTCAAATTGATTCGGGAAGGGCTTGCCTATGTCTGCCAGCTTACGCCGGAGCAAATGCGGGAAAACAGGGGCGATCTGACCCATCCTGCCGTAAGCCCCTATCGTGACCGCCCGGCGGAAGAGAGCCTTGACCTGTTTGAACGGATGAAAAAAGGCGAGTTTCAGGACGGGGAAATGACCCTGCGCGCGAAAATTGATCTGGCTTCCGGCAATTTCAATATGCGCGACCCGGTTATTTACCGCATTAACCATATGGCGCATCACCGCACGGGAACCGAATGGTGCATTTATCCCATGTATGATTTTGCCCATCCGATCGAGGACGCACTTGAGGGAATCACCCATTCGCTCTGCTCTTTGGAATTTGAAGATCACAGGCCGCTTTACGACTGGGTGATTCATCATATCGGCCTGCCGGACAAACCGAGGCAGATCGAATTTGCCCGCCTTGGCATCAACAATACGGTCATGAGCAAGCGCAAGCTCCGCCAACTGGTGGAAAACCATTATGTCAGCGGGTGGGACGACCCGCGCATGCCGACGCTTTGCGGACTGCGCCGCAG
Organism: Caproiciproducens galactitolivorans; assembly: GCF_026672255.1. Classification (GTDB taxonomy): domain Bacteria; phylum Bacillota; class Clostridia; order Oscillospirales; family Acutalibacteraceae; genus Caproiciproducens; species Caproiciproducens galactitolivorans_A. The sequence continues at coordinate 35,388 of NZ_JAPOHA010000007.1, forward strand.
GGGATACACCCCGGCGTCCATCCGCAATTTCTGTGACCGAATCGGCGTGGCGAAAGTCAACAGCACCGTGGAATACAGCTTTTTGGAGCATTGCCTGCGGGAAGATTTGAATTTGAACGCGCAGCGCACCATGGCGGTTTTGCAGCCGGTGAAACTGATTCTGACAAATTACCCGGAAAATCAGACCGAGGAATTTGAGGTGGAGAACAACCCGGAAAAGCCGCAGGACGGGACACGGAAGGTTTCGTTCTCCCGCACGCTTTGGATTGAGAAGGAAGACTTCATGGAAGAGCCTGTAAAAGGCTATTTCCGCCTTTTCCCGGGCAATGAGGTTCGCCTGAAAACGGCGTATGTTGTCCGCTGTACAGGCTGCAAAAAGGACGAAAACGGAAATGTTGTGGAAGTGTATGCGGAATACGACCCGCAGACGCGCGGCGGAAACACGCCGGACGGCAGAAAGGTAAAGGGAACCATCCACTGGGTGGACGCCAAAACCGCCGCCGACGCGGAAGTACGCCTGTACGACAGTCTGTTCACCGTTCCGGACCCGGAAGCCGGCGATTTTCTGGAGCTTTTAAATCCGGATTCGCTCAAGGTTTTACAGAACTGTAAGGTGGAACCTTCGCTGGCTCAGGAGAAAGCGCCGAAATCGTTCCAGTTTATGCGTCAGGGCTATTTCTGCATCGATAATGACAGCACGCCGGAGCATCCGGTGTTTAACCGTTCCGTATCCTTAAAGGACAGCTTTAAAAAGAAATAAGGATAAATACACAAAGCCCGCTGCCGGTTAAAAACAGCGGGCTGCTTTTTATTCCCCGTAAATCCCCTGTACGGTCACTTCTCCGGAATAAACCGGATACAATACCCCGTCGTCGCTGCGGACGATGAGTTCTCCGCTTGGTGAAATATCCTCCGCAACGCCGGTCATTTTCTGATTCGCCCTTGTAAATCCGACCCTTCGGTTTAAGGAAACGCATTGGGTTTTATATTCGTTCAGCAAGCTTTCCGGATGGAGCGGATAATCGTTTAGCACGGTTTCAAATTCAAGCAGAATTTCTTGTAAGAGCGGCACGCGCCGGACGAAGCTTCCGCTTTCCAGCCGCAGGGACGTTGCCTTTGCGGATAATTCCTCCGGAAAATTCTCATTGTTTACGTTTACGCCGATGCCGACCGCCACATATTCAATCCGATCCATTTCGGCGGCCATTTCCGTGAGGATTCCGCAGATTTTTTTACTCCCGATGACAATATCGTTCGGCCATTTGATCATGGCGGCGCATCCGGTTGCCTTTCGCACTGCCCGGCACACCGCGAGACCGGCCAGCAGGGTAATGCTTGCCACCTGGGAAGGCAATAAGCTTGACCGCAATAAAATAGTAAACCAAAGTCCCTGCCCTGCGGGTGAAGTCCATGAGCGGCCGAGCCGACCCTTTCCACCTGACTGCTGTTCCGTGACAAACAGGCTCCCGTCCGGAGCGCCTGCAAGCGCCTTTCGCTTTGCCTCTTCGTTTGTGGAGTCGATAAGGTCATAGCAGTATATTTCGTTCGCCAGAAGCTTCGTTTTGAGACCGAGAGCGATTTCTTCCGGCGTGATTCTGTCGGGGCAGGAAACCAGTTTATAACCGCGGTTCGTTACCGACTCAATGGCATATCCGCCGTTTCTTAAAGTGTTGATTACTTTCCATACGGCGGTACGGGAAATGTGCAGGCTCTCGCTGATTTCCTCGCCGGAAACATAGCCGTTGTTCCGAATTAAGATATTGAGAATTTCTTCTTTTGTATTCATAGATCCACAGCCCTTTATTCTAGTTGTTCTTTTATTATACCTTTCCATTCGGCGAAAGGGCAAGGAAATTAAAAAATATATTGTCCGAGCTGCTGATTTCGTGATATACTATAGCATATATGTTCAAAAGAGAATCTTTGATTTAGAAAGCGGGGTGCATGCCATGGATGTCCGACCCGGCGACATTTTACAGATGAAAAAAGCGCATCCGTGCGGGAGCAAGACTTTCCTGGTGCTCCGTTCCGGCATGGATTTTAAAATCCGCTGTACCGGCTGCGGCCATGAAGTCATGGTGCCAAGGCTGAAATGCGAAAAGAATATTAAAAAAATCATCCGCGAGGACACCCAGCACGAATTGTAGCTCCTTAATCATAAATCAATAAAAATTAAGGAGAATAACAATGTTTGAAAATTTGGAAGTGTTTGAGAAGCGGTATGAAGAATTAAGCCAAAAATTATATGACCCGTCCGTTTTAGCGGATCAGGCGATGTATACGGATTTAATGAAGGAGTTTAAAAATATTACTCCGATTGTAGAGAAATACCGCGAATATCTGAAAGCCGTCCAAACCGTAGAAGATTCCAGGGAACTTCTGAACGAGGGCGGACTGGACAGGGAACTAAAGGATATGGCCGAAGAGGACCTTCAAACAGCAAAGGCCGATATTGAGCGGTTTTCTGAGGAACTGAAAATCCTGCTCCTGCCCCGGGACCCGAACGACGAGCGAAATGTCATTGTTGAAATCCGCGGAGGAGCGGGCGGGGAAGAAGCCGCTTTGTTTTCCACCGTTTTGTTCCGTATGTACAGCATGTATGCCGAAGCGAGAGGCTGGAAGACGGAAATCCTGAACGCCAACGAAACGGAGCTTGGCGGATTTAAGGAAATCAGCTTTATGATTACCGGCGACGGCGCATATTCCCGGTTAAAATATGAGAGCGGCGTCCACCGTGTTCAGCGTGTGCCGGAAACGGAAACGCAGGGTCGCGTCCATACTTCGACTTCTACGGTCGCTGTTTTGCCGGAAGCGGAAGAAGTGGAGCTTGAAATCAATCCGAAGGATTTACAGATCGACACCTACCGCTCCAGCGGCGCGGGAGGACAGCACATTAACAAAACCTCCTCCGCAATCCGTATTACGCACTTGCCCACCGGAACGGTGGTCGAATGCCAGGATGAGCGGAGCCAGTATAAAAATAAGGACAAGGCGATGCGCGTTCTGCGTTCACGGCTGTATGAGGCAAAACTGCGGGAACATGATGAAGCGATCGCTTCCGAGCGCAGAAGCCAGGTTGGTACCGGCGACCGTTCGGAGCGTATCCGGACGTATAACTATCCGCAGGGGCGCATGACCGACCATCGCATCGGCTTGACGATTTACCGTCTGGACGATATTTTAAACGGCAGCCTTGATGAAATTATTGACGCCCTGATTACCGCGGACAGGGCCGCAAAACTGCAAAATACAATTGATAACCAATCAGAAGAGAGAGATTCATAAAATGCAGACCCTACGTTTAAATGCAAATAACCCGGAAGACATTCGAAAAGCCGCCCAGATCATCCGAGAGGGCGGCTTAGTCGGTATGCCTACGGAAACGGTATACGGTTTGGCGGCGAACGCGCTGGACGGAAAAGCCGTTGCAAAGATTTTTGCCGCAAAGGGAAGACCGATGGATAATCCGCTGATCGTACATATTTCCGAATTTGATCAGATTCGAAAGCTGGTAAAGGAAGTTCCGCCCGAAGCGGAAAAACTTGCAAAAGCGTACTGGCCAGGCCCCATGACCATGGTGCTGCCGAAGGCCGACTGCATCCCGGACGAGGTGAGCGCGGGGCTTCAAACGGTCGCCGTCCGGTTCCCGTCGCATCCGGCCGCGCAGGCGCTGATCAGCGAATCCGGTCTGCCGATTGCCGCACCGTCGGCGAATCTTTCCGGCAGACCCAGCCCCACCACCGCGGAACATGTTCTGCACGACATGGACGGGAAAATCGAGGCCGTTTTGGACGGCGGAGCCTGCGGGGTCGGCGTTGAATCAACCGTGGTTACGCTTGCCACAAAGCCGCCGAGGCTTTTAAGGCCGGGCGGAATCACGCTGGAACAGCTTCGTGCCGTTCTCGGCGAGGTGGATATGGACAATGCGGTTTTAAAACCGCTTGCCAAAGGCGTAAAGGCGGCTTCCCCCGGAATGAAGTACAAGCATTATTCGCCGAAAGCGAACGTAATCATCATTGACGGCAGTTTTCAAGCATATAAACAATATGTAAACGATCATAAGGAAGCCGGTACGGCCGCGCTTTGCTACAGCGAAGAAGCTTCGGAGCTGAACGTTCCGACGGTTTGCTACGGCGGAGAAGAGAATTACGGTGAGCAGGCGCGCGAGCTTTTCGACGCGCTCCGCAAGCTGGATGAAATCAACGCCAAAACCGTATACGCGCGGTGTCCCGAACCAAAAGGCGTGGGATTGGCGGTCTACAACCGGCTCATCCGCGCGGCAGGATTTGAGGTGCTCCATCTTGAATAAACTGGTGATCGGCCTTACCGGGCCGACCGGCGCCGGAAAATCAACCGTTGCGGGGGCGTTCGAAAAAGCGGGCTGCAAAATCATTGACGCAGATCTGGTTGCACGCACGGCGGTGACGGATGAAAAATGCCTTGCGGATTTGAAAGCCGCATTCGGGAATGATATTGAAAAAAACGGGACTTTAAACCGTCGGCTGCTGGCGCAGCGGGCTTTTTCGAGTGAAAAGGGCGCTGCAAAATTAAATGCCATTACGCATCCGGTCATTATGAATGAGGTAAAAAAGAGGATTGCGCAATTCCAAGCGAGCGGCGCAAAGGCGATCCTTCTTGACGCGGCCCTGCTGTTTGAAAGCGGTGCGGATTCGCTGTGCAATACGACCGTTGCGGTTACCGCGCCGGTGGAAATCCGGCTGAACCGCATTATGAGCCGGGACGGCATTTCAAAAGAACTTGCCGAAGCCCGAATCGGCGCGCAGAAGGAGAATTCGTACTATAACGAACGCGCGCGGTATCGGCTGGACGGCACAATGAACCGGGACAACATACAGGCTGCGGTAAATCAGCTTTTAGAGCAGATCATCGGAGATTATTCATGAAAAAATACAAAAAAGTCTTACTAGTCTGCGCCATAGCGGCAGTTTTACTTCTGCTTGGCTGGTATTTTTTAAATCGCGAATACAAGTATTTTATGCGAAGCGCATATCCGCTGAAATATACGGATATTGTTGCAAAGGAGGCTACGGCAAACCATCTTGACCCGGCCATGGTGTATTCCGTTATGAAAGCGGAAAGCAATTTTAATCCGGACGCGAAATCCCGTGCGGGAGCCATCGGCCTGATGCAGCTTACCCCGGATACGTTCGACTGGGTGCAGACGAAATTGAAGAGCAGCGAAAAATACACCGAAGAGGATTTATATACGCCGGAAATCAATATCCGCTACGGCTGTAAACTTCTTTCTATTTTATTCGATAAATACAGTAAACAGGCAACCGCGCTGAGCGCTTACAACGCAGGAATCGGTACGGTAAACTCATGGCTGAAAAATCCCGATATTTCTAAGGACGGCGTCGTGCTGGACAATATTCCTTTTGAAGAGACAAGGAGTTATGTCGATGTAGTCCTGAAGAATTACGAGAATTATAAAAAAACCTATCAGTTCAACAGTAAAGGAGAAAACATGAATGATGACGAAACTTGGCAAGGAAGAAGTCAAAAAAATGTCGGATGAGCTTTTGCTTGACCGCAAAAACGGCTATTTTAAGGTTGAGGATGAAAAAGTTCAGAAAGCGGATGAATTTTGCAAAGGCTACAAGAAGTTTTTGGATGCGTCCAAAACGGAACGGGAAGCAGTCTGCTCTGCTGTTAAAACGGCTGAAGCCGCCGGTTTTGTTCCGTTTGACGCAGAGAAAAAATACAGAGCAGGGGACAAGGTCTATTATAATAATCGCGGAAAAGCCCTGATTCTTGCGGTTATCGGTAAAAACGGGTGCAAAAACGGCGTTCGCATTGCCGCGGCGCACATCGATTCTCCCCGTCTGGATTTGAAACCGCATCCGCTGTATGAAAAAGACGAAATTGCTCTTTTCAAAACCCATTATTACGGCGGTATAAAGAAATATCAGTGGACGGCGATTCCGCTTTCCATGCACGGAATCGCGGTACGTAAGGACGGTACGCCGGTTGAAATCTGCATTGGCGAAGAGGACGACGATCCTCAGTTCTGCGTCACCGATCTTCTTCCGCATTTAAGCTCCGAACAATATGAAAAGACGCTTTCCAAAGCGTTTGAGGGTGAAAACCTGAATATCGTTGTGGGCAGCCGTCCGGTCAGAGCCGACGAAGGCGACAATTTATTCAAGCTGAACGTCATGAAGCTGATTCATGAAAAGTACGGCATGACGGAGGAAGACTTTGTTTCCGCCGATATTGAATTCGTACCGGCGTTTAAAGCAAGGGATATCGGCATTGACCGCAGCATGATCGGTTCCTACGGTCATGACGACAGGGTCTGCGCTTATCCGGCGATCATGGCTGTGCTGGATTCAAAAGTTCCCGAAAGTACGGTTCTTACGGTACTGGCCGATAAAGAGGAAATCGGAAGCGAAGGAAATACCGGCCTCAATTCCCAGTTCATGCATTATTTTATTGCTGACCTGGCAAGAGCGGAAGGTCTGGAGCCGCAGCATGTTTTAAGCAAGTCAAAATGCCTTTCCGCCGATGTGACGGCGGCGTACGACCCAACGTATCCCAGCGCGTATGAACCGAACAACTCCTGCTACATCAATAACGGCGTCGGCATGGCCAAATACACTGGTTCAAGAGGCAAGAGCGGTTCCAGCGAAGCAAGAGCGGAATTCGTATCGGAAATCCGCAGACTGTTTGAAGCGAACGACGTTCTCTGGCAGATCGGCGAGCTGGGCAAGGTCGACGGCGGCGGCGGCGGAACCGTTGCTTTGTATATCGCAAACCTGAACGTGGATGTTCTGGATGTCGGTGTTCCGGTTCTGTCGATGCATGCTCCCTTTGAAATTGTATCGAAGCTGGATGTCTACATGACCTACCTTGGCATCCGGGCGTTCTATGAGGCGGAATAAAAAATAAGATCGTGCCGGCGCAATGCCCGGCCCGTTGAATTGAGGAGGAACAACGATGTGTTTTCCAAGGTTATTCAGCATAAAAGGGTTGGGCAAAAAGTGTACGGCACTTTTTTTATTCCTGTGTATGCTCTTCTTATCCGCCTGTAATTCCGCTCCCAATCATCCGAAGGAGCAATCCGAATCGGCCTCTTCCGGCATTTCGGCGGTGGGTCGTTCGAGTAATCCAATCTATTTTCAGTCTTCGGAAGATGAGAATGTAGAGGCCGATTTAAAGATCATTTTATCGTCCCCTAAGGAAAGTTCAAATCCGAATGATTATATTAACGCGCACAGGAAGGAATATGAGAATATCATCAAGGTGGGCGACTCCGCGCTGTACTATATGCTTAATGAATTTAAGACTGGAAGAGCAGAAGGCCTGCGCGGCGAAGTGATGAAAGCAATCTGTATAGAAATGCTGGGTACCAAAAACAATGTTCCCGAGGGCAGTTATCACACGGCACAGGAGTGGTACGCAAAACTGGAGCCGCTGAATCCGCTTCCGCTGCCGAAAGCCGTCTACTGGGAAACGGACGACCCGGATCTTGATTTCGTGTATGCTTCTTCCATTGAATGGTTTGCTTCTCAAAATGAGAAGGATACTGTTACCATCTTCGCTCCTGTTCTTTACGGCAGTGACAGAAAAGGAGAGACAACAAAGCTGTTTGCAACGGTATTCATGCAGGACTTTCAGGTGCTTGGCGACACGATTTTTGAAACGGGCGGAGCGGTTCTTCCGGTCGCAATCACTGCTACAGAAAGCGGCGGCACAATGAAATGCACGGATATTACACAGGCGAAGGATGGCAGCTATTTTGCTCCTTCTATCCGTGAATTTTGCGGAACGCATAAAGATATTGCCGAAAAAATGATTTCACGTTATTCAAAAGAAAAATATCAAGAGCTTTTGAAGAAGAATTTGCAGACATATTTGAAGGACGTCAATATCAGTCCGAAATATTACAGCAATACCGTCGAGAAGATGACTTTTGCGGATTATCTCCGTAAATAAAATAAGGGCCGGATACCACTTATCGGTATCCGGCCCTGTCAATTCTAAATTCTTTGTCAGCCTTCGCATCTTTCTTTGCCGCTGAATACAATTCCGCGGGAGGCGTCAAGCGTAACGGTTGTGCCGCTCTTTAAAATCTGGGTAGCATGTTCGGAAGCGACGATCACCGGCTTATCCAAAGCCAGGCCGACGATTGCGGCGTGGGAGTTCATGCCGCCGTTTTCCGCAATGATTCCCGAAGCTTTCTTAATGATCTGGAGGATTTTATTGCTTGTCTGCGGGATGACAAGGATATCGCCGTCCTTAAAGGTTTTTAAGGCTGCGTCTTCATCTTTGCAGACACAGAGGTTTCCGCAGACGGCGCCCTTGGTTACACCCGTTCCGGAAACGAGCACGTCGCCCACCAACTGTACCTTCAGCAGATTGGTGGTTCCCGAAATGCCCAGCGGAACGCCGGCGGTAATGACAACCAGATCGCCGTTTTTCACAAGTCCCCGGCTGCGCGCAACGTTTACCACATGGTCGAACAGCTCGTCGGTATTATCTTTTTCATCCACCATAATCGGAACAACGCCCCAGGAAAGGTTCATCTGGCGCCGAACGGTTTCGTCGGTTGTCCCGCTGATGATCGGGCATTCCGGGCGGTATTTGGAAATCATTCGGGCGGTTCTTCCCGATTTGGATACCGTAATGATTGCTACGGCTCCCAAATCCTGCGCGGTGGTGCAGGTTGCGTGGGAAATAGCGGAGGTAACGTTCGGCTGTTCGGTAAAATCACGCTTCTGAAAACGGGATTTGTAATCGATATCCCGCTCCGTGCGCTCCGCAATCGTAGCCATCATTTTCAGCGCGGCGATCGGATAGGAGCCCGCGGCGGTTTCTCCGGAAAGCATAATGGCGCTTGTTCCATCATAAATAGCATTTGCAACATCGGAAGTTTCCGCACGGGTAGGACGCGGGTTTTTTATCATGGAATCCAGCATCTGCGTTGCGGTAATGACCTGTTTTCCGGCGTTATAACCCTTTTTAATCAATTTCTTTTGAATAACCGGTACTTCCTCCAGCGGAATCTCAACGCCGAGGTCACCGCGGGCCACCATGATCCCGTCGGATACGCGGATAATTTCGTCGATATTTTCCACGCCGTCGGAATTCTCTATTTTTGCAATGACGCGGATTTTATGGCAGTTATGTTTTTCCAGTTCCGTGCGCAAGTCGAGGATATCCTGCGCGCTGCGCGTAAAGGAAGCGGCGATAAAGTCAAAATCTTCTTTTACGGCGAAGGCGATATCTTCCTTGTCTTTTTCGCTGATAAACGGCAGGGATAATTTGATTCCCGGTACATTGATACCCTTGTGGGCGGAAATATCGCCGCCGTTGATTACGGCGCAGTGAATATCGGTATCGGTGCAGGATTCCACTTTCAGCTCGATCAGCCCGTCGTCAATCAGGATTTTCGCACCGGCGGAAACCTCCTGCGGAAGCCGTTCAAAGGTAACGGAGGCAATGGTTTCGTCGCCTACGATGTCCCTGTTTGTAAGCGTGAATTTATCGCCGGCTTTCAAGGTGATTTTCGGCTTGTTAAAATCTTTGACCCGAATTTCCGGGCCTTTCGTATCAAGTAAAATTGCGACAGGAAGCCCGAGTTCACTGCGCAGCTTTTTAACGGCATCTGCCCGCACTTTTTGCTCGGCGGCAGTCTGATGTGAAAAATTCAAGCGCGCAACGTCCATTCCGGCAAGCATCAGCTGTCGGAGAACATCGCCGCTGTCTGTTGCAGGACCAAGCGTACATATAATTTTTGTTTTTCTCAAAGGGCACACCCCAATCTATTGAAATCTGAAATTTAACCCAGTTTATATGATATTACACTTGGTTATATAAATCAAATGAATTGAGAGATATTGTATAAAAAACTGAAAAGAAGAAACCAGTTGAATTTATTTAATGAAAGATATACAATGAATTAAGAATTATAAGTCGAACGGGGATGAATAGGCCGCCGTTTGCTGTAAATATAGAATAATCAGGAGGAAAACCAGACGTGCGTAAACGCGGAGAAAAAATCGTTAAGGGCCGTGCCGGCTGGCATAAAGCAAATGAAGTCCGAAGAATTCGGGTTATGATGACGATTATTGCCGTAACGCTGTGCGTTTCGGTTGCGGCGGGGGCGGTTCTGTTTTGGGTCGAGGTGAAACAGCCGTTCAGCAAGCCCGCTGCCGCCAGTGCCGCGGCAAGTTCGAAAAGTGCGTCTTCCAACGGGGCATTGCCTGTTTACGATAATTCCTACAATTTATTGATTGTAAATTCGTCCAACGGCCTGAAATCCGATTTCAGCGTCCAGCTTGCAGGGTATAACGGTGTGGAAGTGGACGCCCGGATTCTTCCCGCCCTGCGGAAGATGGTCGAGGACGCCAAAGAGGACGGCTATGCTTTAAAGCTTACAAAGGGCTATGTTGACGCGAAAGAACAGGACAGCCTGTATAATGCCGCAGTGCAGAATCTTATCAAAAAACAGGGCTATTCGCAGGTGCGGGCACAAAATGAGGTGCAGAGCACCGTAGGGCGCGGCGGATTTAATGAAAACCAGACGGGTATGGCGGTTGAATTTACTTCGGAGAGCCTGCCCGCAAACGGCGATTTTACGGCGACGAAGGAATACAAATGGCTGTTGAAAAACAGCGTGCAGTATGGATTTATCCTTCGCTATCCGGACAACAAGGCCGCCATGACCGGCATGTTCTTTAATCCCCGTCATTTTCGTTACGTGGGCAGTGCAAACGCGGTGAAGATGCGGGAATATTCGATGTGTCTGGAAGAATATGCGACATACATGATTAAGCAGTCTCCCAGATAATTGATGAATTATTCCTGAATTCGGAGATTTTACTTGCAATTTACCGATTGCTATGGTAAAATTCTAATGTTAAGTTGCAGTATTACTGAAAGAGGTGACAGGAATGAAGGAAAATATACATCCAAAGTATAAAGAGACAACAATCACTTGTGCCTGCGGAAATGTTATTAACACAAAATCCACGAAGGAGAATATCCGCGTTGAAATATGCTCCAAGTGCCACCCGTTCTTTACAGGTAAGCAAAAGCTTGTTGATACAAGTGGACGTGTTGATATGTTTAAGAAACGTTACGGTATGGACAAGTAATTGATCTTTTGCTCTCGTTGGATTTTAGGCGGTGCAGTTTTCTGCGCCGCTTATTTTTATTGCAGAGGGTGGGGCCATGATAGAATATCAAACCGTTGCGGGCGAAGCCTGCGCGGAATTTACGGAGCGGCGTTCCCGCTTTATCGGTTACGCCAAACCCGTACAAAGTGAAGAGGAAGCCGTTTCTTTTCTTCGCTCCGTAAAATCGAAGCATTGGGACGCAGCGCACAATGTATACGCCTATTCCGTGCGGACCGGTCAGATCCGAAGATATTCGGACGACGGGGAACCGCAGGGCACGGCGGGCATCCCGGTGCTCGATGTGATTCAGAAATCCGGAGTAACGGATACGGCGGTTGTTGTTACCCGTTATTTCGGAGGAATACTGCTTGGCGCGGGCGGTTTGGTCCGCGCGTATTCGCACGGCGCATCCATTGCGCTGGAGCAGGCAAAAATCGTTACCATGCGCACCTGCCTGACTGCGGAAGTGAACTGTGATTACAGCCGGTACGGTCGGCTAAGCGCGCTGATTCCGGAGTGCGGCGGTACAATTGACGATACGGATTTTACTGATGAAGTGAAAATTTATTTCCATATGAGCGATAATATTCTGCCCGCTTTTGAACAAAAGCTTGCCGACGCAACCTGCGGACAAAGTAAAATCATCATCACCGGAGAAAAGTTTTTTGAAATTTCATGAAAAATGCAGGGAATTTGTATTATTCCGCGTATATCTAATTGAAACATGGAAACAGGTGGTGATATTTATGACAGTTCGTGAGCGGACGCAAAAGATAGAGGAACAGATTTTGTCGCCCCATGCGGCTCTTTCGAAGAATACACAGGGCAGGGATGTTCCGGAGGAAGAATGCGCGTTAAGAACTCCTTATCAGCGTGACAGGGACAGAATCCTTCATTGCAAATCCTTTCGGCGCTTAAAACATAAAACGCAGGTTTTCCTTTCGCCGGAGGGCGACCATTACCGTACGCGTTTGACGCATACGCTTGAGGTTTCCCAGATCGCGCGCACCATTTCAAGGGCGCTTCTGCTGAATGAAGATTTAACCGAAGCGATTTCCCTCGGGCACGATTTGGGGCATACTCCTTTTGGACATGCCGGCGAGCGCGCGCTGAACGATTTAATGGACGGCGGTTTCCGCCATTATGAACAAAGCGTGCGGATCGTTGAAAAACTGGAAAAATACGGAGCCGGGCTGAACCTGACAAAGGAGGTGCGCGACGGGATTCTCTGCCACACAAAGGGTACCGAGGCAATGACGCTGGAAGGAAGGGTCGTTCGTCTGGCCGACCGAATCGCCTACATCAATCATGATATTGACGATGCGGAGCGGGCCGGAGTGCTGCTGGAAAATGATATCCCAAGGGAAATCACGTCCGTATTGGGCGGGCGCAGGTCGGAAAGGATTGATACACTGGTTCATTCCGTTGCGGAAAACAGCCGCGACGGCAAAATACAAATGGACCCGGAAATACAAAAAGCCTTTGACGGGCTCTATGATTTTATGTTTGAATATGTATACTTAAATCCCTACGCGAAAGCGGAGGAGAAAAAGGTTCCCAACCTGATCGGCGCGCTGTTTGATTATCTGCGGCAGCCCGAAAATCTTCCCGATGATATGATTCGGATCGCCGAAAGGGACGGACTGGAACGGGCCGCCTGTGATTATATTGCAGGCATGACCGATCATTTTGCACTTCAGTTGTTCCAGGACATTTATGTGCCGAAATCGTGGAACATTTAATATTTATAAAAATGGGGTGACGACATGCCATTGCCGGAAGCTTTTATGCAGGAACTAAAAGCGCGCAATGAAATTGCGGAGGCAGTCGCTTCCTATGTAAATCTGAGGCACAGCGGAAGAACACTCGTCGGACTTTGTCCTTTTCATAATGAAAAGACGCCTTCTTTTTACGTTTATCCTGATAACGGTTCCTTTTACTGTTTCGGCTGCGGCGCGGGCGGCGACGTTATTACGTTTATCCGCCGCATTGAAAATTTGGATTACATGGAGTCGATTCGTTTCCTTGCGCAGCGCGCCGGAATTCCGGTACCGGAAAATAACGCGGATGACGGGATGAGCAGGCTGAAAGCGCGAATTCTGGAAATTAACCGCGAAACCGCCCGGTTTTATTACGCAGCCCTGAATTCAAAAGAGGGTGCGGAAGGAATGGACTATCTGCGGCGGCGCGCTTTAACGCCGCACACAATCCGGCATTTTGGGCTTGGATGGGCTCCCGCTTCCCGCTATTCGCTTACCGGGTTTCTTGAAAAAAAGGGTTTTACACAAAATGAAATGGTGCTGGCGAATGTTGCCTTTAAAGGGAGAAGCGGAAAAACCATCGACCGCTTTGCTTCCCGGGTAATGTTTCCGATCATTGATTTACGGGGAAATGTGATCGCCTTCGGCGGCCGTATTTTAACGGACGAAAAACCGAAATACCTGAATACATCGGATACGCCGGTGTTTAATAAGGGGAATTTTTTATTCGCTCTGAATTTTGCAAAAAATCACGCAAACGGGCAGTTGATCCTGTGCGAAGGTTATATGGATGTCATTTCGATGCATCAGGCGGGGTTCGAAAATGCCATTGCAACGCTTGGAACCGCTTTGACGCCCTCGCAGGCAAGACTGATGGCGCGTTATGCCACGGAAGTGGTTATTTCTTATGACGCGGATGAAGCCGGGCAGAAGGCAACCAACCGCGCGATTCCCATCCTGCGGGACGCGGGCCTTCTTGTGAAGGTTCTTACCATTGCGGGCGGCAAGGACCCGGACGAATACCTTCGCGCAAACGGTGAAAACGGGCGCGTGAAATTCAAACAGCTGATAGAGACCAGCGGCAACGATGTGGAGTACCGGCTGCAAAAAATAAAGCAAAGCAGCAATCCGCAGAGCGCGCAGGGGCGTGTTGCCTATCTGACGGGAGCCTCCGCGGTTCTCGCGACTTTGGAAAGCAAGGTCGAGCAGGAAATCTATGCGGGAAAGCTGGCGGAGGAAACCGGGGTTGAGCGGTCCGCGATCATGCAGCTGGTGGAAAAGGACAGCGAAAAGCTCAAAAAGAACCGCAAACAAAAGGAGTTCCGGGCTTTTCAGCAGGAGTCCGCGGGTATCCATGACAGCATCAATCCCGAAAAAGCACAGAACTTACGGGCTGCAAGCGCGGAAGAGGCATTAATCGCGTATATTGTTCAATACCCGGAGAACGCTAAGAATATTATGGAAAGATTACCTGCCGAAAAATTCATTACAGCGTTTAACCGTCGTGTATATCGGACAATAATGGAAAGAGTGGAACAGGAAAAGGCAATTAGCCTTACAGATATATCGGAAGGCTTTTCTGTCGAGGAAATCGCCTCCGTTTCGAAGATTCTCGCCAAATTTCACGACGTTTCCGTCACAAAAGCGGATGCACAGGAATATATTGGCGTGATTGAACAAGAATATGAAAAAATAAGGATAGAAAAAGCAAAAACAGCACAACCGCAGGACATACAGGAATATCTGCAGAAGCTGAGGTCACAGAAAAAATAGGGGGATTCAATATGGGAGCACCGGACAAGAAAACAGCAATCAGGGAATTGATCGAGCAGGGGAAAAGCAAGGGCCAGCTTTCCACCAAGGAAATATTGGACACAATCGGCGAACTGGACTTTGAACCGGAACAGATTGAAAAATTTTACGATACCCTTGAAGCGCAGGGCGTAGAGATTATCGAGGATTTTGCAGATACGTCTCTTGACGACATTGACTTTAATTCCCAGATTGATGACAATGAAGATCTCGAATCTGCACTCAGCACAGAGGGAATCGCGATTGACGACCCGGTTAAGGTTTATTTAAAGGAAATCGGACGCGTTCCGCTTCTTTCGCCGGAAGAGGAAATCGATCTGGCAATCCGGATTTCCGACGGGGACGAATCCGCGAAAAAACGTTTATCCGAGGCGAACCTCCGTCTGGTGGTCAGCATCGCCAAGCGTTATCTCGGCCGCGGCATGCAGTTTCTTGATTTGATTCAGGAAGGAAACCTCGGTTTGATTAAGGCGGTCGAAAAATTTGATTACTCCAAAGGCTTCAAATTTTCCACCTATGCCACGTGGTGGATTCGCCAGGCCATCACCCGCGCCATCGCGGACCAGGCAAGGACAATCCGTATTCCGGTGCATATGGTTGAAACCATTAATAAGGTGAAAAAGGTTTCGAGCCAGCTTTTACACACCAACGGCCATGAGCCGACTGCGGACGAGATTTCCGCCGAGTTGGACATGCCTGTCGATAAAGTACGGGAAATTATGCGTGTGGCGCAGGAACCGGTTTCCCTCGAAACACCGATCGGCGAGGAAGAAGACAGCCACCTTGGCGACTTTATTCCGGACGACGACGCTCCGGCACCGGCGGACGCCGCTTCCCATACGCTTTTAAAGGAACAGCTTGCGGATGTACTCGATACGCTTACCCCGCGTGAGGAGAAAGTTCTTCGTCTCCGCTTTGGTCTTGAGGACGGCCGTTCCCGCACATTGGAAGAGGTTGGCAAAGAATTCAATGTTACCCGTGAGCGAATCCGCCAGATCGAAGCGAAAGCTTTGCGCAAGCTTCGTCATCCGAGCCGCAGCAAAAAGCTTAAAGATTTCTTGGATTAGGGGATGACGTAAATGGTCATGACACTTGAAGCCGACTACGCGGTGCGGATTGTGGAACTGCTGGCGGCTTCCAGCCAAAAAATAGACGCAAAGACAATTTCCGATCAGGCCCATGTACCGCTTCGGTTTGCGCTGAAAATCCTGCGCAAGATGGTGGCGGATAATCTGATCGTTTCCTACAAGGGGGCGCACGGCGGTTACATGCTGGCCCGCGAGCCCGGGAAAATCACCCTTCGCGAGGTGATTGAATCCGTTGAGGGGCCTTACATGATCAGCCGCTGCCAGCAGGATGAATATGCGTGTACGCATACAACGAGCTGTCGTTTTCATCAGATTTATGACGAAATTTCCAATGTTGTAAGGACAAAGCTCGAATCCTATACATTTGATTCCCTTAGCGGCGAAGCTGAAAAAGAGAAATGAACATAAAAAAAGCCGACGAACCCGTCGGCTTTTTAAATTTATAGAAATTTATAGAAATTTTAGCAAATATAGCTTGACAAACACAATATATTGTAATAAAATAATATACTGCATCATCATGGAAACATATACTCATATCTATCTTGGACTATAATATCACAAACGATGGAAAAACGCAAGGGTATATCATAAAAGCTTCAAAAAGCAGTGATGTATGCAATTTTTTTTGTGCTTAATTTATGCCGCGGATGGTAAATATATGAATGGAGTGATTGAGCCAATGGTGAATGTCAAACCGGTGCAAGTAGGCAAAAATGTTCGCATGAGCTTCGCACGTATTGATGAAGTTTTGGACATGCCAAATCTAATCGAGGTACAGAAGAATTCCTATAAATGGTTTCTTGATGAAGGCCTCAAAGAGGTTTTTAAGGATGTTTCCGGAATTACAGACTATACCGGCAATCTCGTGTTGGACTTTGTGAATTACAAACTGGACGACGATAAACCGAATTACAGCGTGGAAGAGTGTAAAGAGCGTGATGCCACTTATGCTGCGGCTCTGAGGGTCACCGCCCGCCTGCTCAATAAGGAAAGCGGCGAAATAAAAGAATCCGAAGTTTTTATGGGCGATTTTCCGCTTATGACGGACAGCGGCACATTTGTTATTAACGGCGCGGAACGCGTCATTGTTTCCCAGCTGGTTCGTTCACCGGGCGTTTATTATAAAATGGAATACGATAAAACCGGAAAGGAACTTTTCAGTTCAACCGTTATTCCGAACCGCGGAGCATGGCTCGAATACGAAAACGATGCAAACGATGTTTTTTATGTCCGTATCGATAAAAACAGGAAAATACCGGTAACGGTATTTATCCGCGCACTTGGCCTTGGAACCGATGAAGAGATTCGTGAATACTTCGGGGACGACGACCGCATTAATGCGACCATTGAAAAGGACCCCTGTAAAAATACGGAGGAAGCTCTTTTTGAAGTCTACCGGAAATTAAGGCCGAGCGAACCGCCGACCATTGAAAGCGCCCAGTCGCATATCAACGGTCTGTTTTTTGATGCCCGGCGCTATGACCTTTCCCGCGTCGGACGTTATAAATACAATAAGAAACTGAATTTGGCAGGCCGTATTACCGGCCAGAAACTTTCCCGCCCGATCGTCAATCCGCTTACAGGCGAGCTTATGGCCGAAGCGGATGAAATCATTACCCACGAAAAGGCGCAGGAAATAGACAACGCGGGTGTTTCCATTGCTTACGTCAATGTGAATGAACGCGAGGTTAAGGTTATCTCCAACGGAATGGTTGACATCAACGATTTTGTTGGATTTGATGCAAAAACAGAATGCAATATTAAGGAAAGAGTCCGCTTCAGCGTTCTTGCCGAAATTCTGAATTCAAGCTCCACGGACGAGGAGCGGAAGGAAGCAATTAAAACCAGAATCGACGAACTCATTCCGAAGCATATCATTATTGATGATATCTTTTCATCGATTAACTATATGAACTGCCTGGCGATGGGCCTCGGCAATATCGACGATATCGACCATTTGGGCAACCGCCGTATCCGTTCCGTCGGCGAACTGCTCCAGAACCAGTTCCGTATTGGTTTCTCCCGTTTGGAGCGTGTTATTCGGGAAAGAATGACCCTGCAGGCGCAGGATCTTGAGGTTTTGACTCCTCATTCCTTAATCAATATCCGCCCTGTCGTTGCGGCAATTAAAGAATTCTTCGGTTCTTCACCGCTGTCGCAGTTCATGGATCAGACGAATCCGCTTGCAGAGCTTACGCACAAGCGCCGTCTTTCCGCTCTGGGCCCCGGCGGTTTGTCCAGAGACCGCGCCGGATTCGAAGTCCGTGACGTTCACTACAGCCACTACGGCCGTATGTGCCCGATTGAAACGCCGGAAGGTCCGAATATCGGATTGATTTCCTATCTTGCTACCTTTGCAAGAATTAATGAATACGGCTTTATTGAAGCGCCGTTCCGCCGTGTCGATAGAAAGACCGGCCGCGTAACCTCCGAAGTTGTTTATATGACGGCGGATATTGAGGATGATTTCATTGTTGCACAGGCGAACGAACCCCTTGATGAGGAAGGCCGCTTTAAGAATTCCAAGGTTAACGCCCGTTACCGCGATGAATTCCTTGAAATTGAGCGCGAAAAAGCGGACTACATGGACGTATCGCCCCGAATGGTTGTTTCGGTTGCTACGGCAATGATTCCGTTCCTTGAAAACGATGACGCAAACCGTGCTCTGATGGGTTCCAACATGCAGCGGCAGGCGGTTCCGCTTCTTAAGACGGAGTCGCCGATTGTCGGTACCGGAATGGAATATAAGGCCGGTGTGGACTCGGGCGTATGCGTTATCGCAAAGCGTTCCGGCGTTGTCTCCGGCGTAAGTGCGGATGAAATCCGGATTACCTGCGACGACGGCAGCGTCGACGTTTACCATGTTATTAAATTTATGCGTTCCAATCAAGGAACATGTATTAATCAGGTTCCGATCGTAGACGTAAACCAAAGAGTGGAAGCCGGTTCCGTTATTGCGGACGGCCCGGCCACCAAGGACGGCGAAATCAGCCTTGGCAAGAACGCTTTGATCGGATTTATGACCTGGGAAGGCTACAACTACGAAGACGCCGTCCTGATCAGCGAAAAAATTGTACGCGACGATGTTTATACCTCCATTCATATTGAGGAATATGAGATTGAATCCAGAGATACAAAGCTCGGGCCGGAGGAAATCACACGCGATATTCCGAACGTCAATGAAGATTTGCTTCACGATCTGGATGAAAGCGGCATTATCCGCATCGGCGCGGAAGTGCGTGCCGGTGATATCCTTGTCGGTAAGGTAACGCCGAAGGGCGAAACGGAGCTGACCGCGGAGGAGCGCCTGCTGCGCGCCATCTTTGGTGAAAAAGCCAGAGAAGTAAGAGATACTTCCCTTCGTGTACCGCACGGCGAATACGGTATTGTCGTTGACGTAAAGGTATTTACCCGCGAGAACAGCCACGACGAGTTAAGCCCGGGCGTAAATAAGGTTGTTCGCTGCTATATTGCCCAGAAGCGTAAGATTTCCGTCGGCGATAAAATGGCCGGCCGCCACGGCAACAAGGGCGTTGTTTCCCGTATTCTTCCTGTGGAGGATATGCCGTATCTGCCGGACGGCACCCCGCTTGATATCGTTTTGAATCCGCTGGGCGTTCCTTCCCGTATGAACATCGGCCAGGTGCTGGAAGTTCATCTGGGCTATGCCGCAAAGGCGCTGGGCTGGAAGATTATGACTCCGGTATTCGACGGCGCCCATGAAGACGATATCGTTGAATGCTTTAAGAAAGCCGGTCTCAGCGAAGACGGCAAAACCATTCTGCGGGATGGCCGCACCGGAGAATTCTTCGACCATCCGGTTACCGTCGGTATTATGTATTACCTGAAACTGCATCATCTTGTTGACGATAAAATCCATGCCCGTTCAACCGGTCCGTACTCCCTGGTTACGCAGCAGCCTCTGGGCGGCAAAGCGCAGTTCGGCGGCCAGCGTTTCGGAGAAATGGAAGTTTGGGCGCTGGAAGCTTACGGTGCCGCCTATACTTTGCAGGAAATTCTTACGGTGAAGTCCGACGATGTCGTGGGCCGTGTCAAGACGTATGAGTCCATTGTAAAGGGCCAGAATATTCCGAAACCGGGTGTTCCGGAATCCTTTAAGGTCCTGATTAAGGAACTCCAGTCCCTTGGCCTTGACGTGAAGGTGCTCAATAAGAACAATGAGGAAATCGACCTGAAACAGAACTTTGACGACGAAGACGATATCGGCTTTAATCCTACGGAGGAAAACTTCGATGAACCCAATGTCGCGGATGACCTCGAGGGCTACTCCGTTGAAGAATCGGATGAGGAAGAAAGCCTGTTTGAGGACACGGAAGATGAATTTGCCGAAGAAGAAGACAGTGATAATGATGAATTTGAAAAGGATGAACCCTTTGACCTTAATTCTGACAGCAGCGATGAAATATAAATAGAATGGGGTTGCAATATGGAATTTAATGTATTTGAATCGATCAAGATCGGACTTGCTTCACCGGAAAAAATCAGAGAATGGTCTCATGGCGAGGTAAAAAAACCGGAAACAATAAATTATCGTACCCTGAAGCCGGAACGCGACGGACTTTTCTGCGAACGTATTTTTGGGCCTCAGAAGGACTGGGAATGCCATTGCGGAAAGTATAAGAGAATTCGCTATAAGGGCAAGATTTGTGAACGCTGCGGCGTTGAAGTTACCAGGGCGAAGGTTCGCCGCGAGCGTATGGGCCATATTGAGCTTGCCGCTCCGGTTTCCCACATCTGGTATTTTAAAGGCATCCCCTCCAGAATGGGTTTAATATTGGATATTTCCCCCCGTATGCTGGAAAAAGTACTGTATTTTGCGCTGTATATCGTAACCGATCCCGGCAATGTGCGTGAATTGCAGAAAAAACAGCTTCTTAATGAAAAAGAATACCGCGACATGCGCGAAAAATACGAGGACGATTTTGAAGCCGGCATGGGCGCGGAAGCAATTAAAAAGCTTCTGACGGAGATTGACCTCGATCAGGTTTCCGAGGAATTGAAGGGTGAACTTCTGAATGCTTCCGGCCAAAAACGCGTGCGCATTTTGAAGCGTCTGGAAGTGATTGAGGCGTTCCGTCTTTCCGGAAACCGTCCGGAATGGATGATCCTCGATGTTGTTCCGGTTATTCCGCCGGATATCCGCCCGATGGTACAGCTCGACGGCGGCCGCTTTGCGACTTCCGACTTAAACGACCTTTATCGCCGTGTCATCAACCGTAACAACCGTCTGAAAAGACTTTTGGAATTAGGCGCTCCGGATATCATTGTCCGGAATGAAAAGCGTATGCTCCAGGAAGCCGTCGACGCGTTAATCGACAACGGCCGCCGCGGCAGACCGGTAACCGGCCCGAACAACCGTCCTTTGAAATCCCTTTCCGATATGCTGAAAGGCAAGCAGGGGCGTTTCCGCCAGAACCTTTTGGGGAAACGTGTTGACTATTCCGGCCGTTCCGTTATCGTTGTCGGCCCTGAACTGAAAATGTACCAGTGCGGCCTTCCGAAGGAAATGGCGCTGGAACTGTTTAAACCGTTTGTTATGAAGCGTCTGGTCGAAACCGGCGCGGCAGGAAACATTAAAGCGGCAAGAAAAGCAGTTGAGCGCGCAAAGCCGGAGGTTTGGGACGCGCTTGAAATTGTAATTAAGAACCATCCTGTTCTGTTAAACCGTGCGCCTACACTGCACAGACTGGGTATTCAGGCATTTGAGCCCGTGCTGGTGGAAGGCCGCGCATTAAAGCTTCATCCGCTGGCCTGTACGGCTTACAACGCGGACTTTGACGGCGACCAGATGGCTGTTCACGTGCCGCTTTCCGCAGAAGCGCAGGCCGAGGCCCGCTTCCTGATGCTGGCCGCCGGCAACCTGCTGAAGCCTTCCGACGGACGCCCGGTTACCGTACCGACCCAGGACATGGTTTTGGGTTCTTACTACCTTACCCTGGATAAGGATGGTGAACCCGGCGAAGGAAAAATTTTCAGGAATTACGACGAAGCTATTATGGCGTATGACGCCAAAGTCGTTGGGCTTCACGCGAAAATCAAGGTTCGTAGAACGCTTGAAATTAACGGGGAGCAGGTTTCCCGCCTGGTTGATACTACCGTTGGCCGCATGATCTTCAACCGGCCGATTCCGCAGGATCTGGGTTACATCGACCGCTCGAATCCGGATAACCTGTTTAAATTTGAGATCGATTTCCTGGTTGGCAAAAAGCAGCTCGGCCAGATTATCGACAAATGCATTAAAACGCACGGAACGGCGCAGACGGCGGACGTTCTGGACAGCATCAAGTCACAGGGCTATAAATATTCCACTTTGAGCGCCATTACGGTTGCGGTTTGCGATGCAACCATTCCGCCGGAGAAAAAGGATATTATTGATGCTGCCGAAAAACAGATCGACGTTGTTTACGATCAGTTTAAGAACGGCTTGCTTTCCGACGGCGAGCGCTACAACGCGGTACTGAACACTTGGGCGAAAGCGACCGAGGACGTTTCCGTAGCGCTGCAGAAGAACCTTGACCGTTACAACCCGATCTTCATGATGGCGGATTCCGGCGCCCGTGGTTCTATGAGCCAGATTCGTCAGTTGGCCGGTATGCGCGGACTGATTGCCAATACGTCCGGTAAAACCATTGAAATTCCGATCAGGGCGAACTACCGTGAAGGCCTGAACATTTTGGAATACTTTATTTCTTCCCGCGGCGCCAGAAAGGGCCTTGCCGATACCGCTCTTCGTACCGCCGACTCCGGTTACCTTACCCGCCGTCTGGTTGATGTTTCACAGGATGTTATTATTCGTGAAGACGACTGCGGTACGGACGACGGACTGGAAGTTTATGATATCCGCGAGGGCAAGGAAGCAATCGAAGCATTGCACGAGCGTCTTCTCGGCAGATATCTTGTGGAAGACTTTGTCGATGAGAAAACGGGCGAGGTTCTTGTATCCAAGGATAAGCTCATGAATGACCATGATGCGGATATCATTGTCGATCACGGGGTAGAGCATATTAAAATCCGCTCCGTTTTGAATTGCTGCGCAAAGCACGGTGTCTGCAAAAAATGCTACGGCGCCAACCTTGCAAACGGCCAGACCGTCGCGGTCGGTGAAGCGGTCGGTATCATTGCGGCGCAGTCCATCGGCGAACCCGGCACACAGCTGACCATGAGAACCTTCCATACGGGCGGCGTTGCAAGCTCCGAGGATATTACACAGGGTCTGCCGCGTGTTGAGGAACTGTTTGAAGGCCGTAAACCGAAGCATCTTGCCATCATCAGCGAGATTGCCGGTACGGTATCCTTCGAGGAAATCAAGAAGAACCGTCATGTTGTTGTTACAAACAATGAAACAGGCGAATCGAAATCCTACCTTGTTCCTTTCGGCTCCCGTATTATTGTTGCGGAGGGCCAGCAGATCAAAGCCGGAACCAGAGTTACCGAAGGTTCCGTCAACCCGCATGATGTTCTTGCCATCAGCGGTACGCACGCCGTTCAGGACTACCTGATCGAGGAAGTGCAGCGCGTTTACCGTATGCAGGGTGTTGATATCAATGATAAGCATATCGAGGTTATTGTCCGCCAGATGATGAAAAAGGTTAAGATTGAAGATTCCGGCGATACAACCCTGCTGCCGAGCTCACTGGTTGAAAAGAGCGAAATGGAAGCGGAAAATCAGATTATCCGCGACCGTATCAAAGCAGGGGAAACCGATCTGCGCGAGGCGACCGCAACCCCGGTTCTGCTTGGTATTACCAAGGCTTCGCTGGCTACCGATTCCTTCCTGTCCGCCGCCTCCTTCCAGGAGACGACCCGCGTGCTGACGGACGCCGCCATTAAGGGTAAAGTTGACCCGCTGCTCGGACTGAAAGAGAACGTTATTATCGGTAAGCTGATCCCGGCAGGAACGGGTATGAAATGCTACAGCGATGTGGAAATCAAGCCTGCAAATGAAGACTTGACAAGCGACGCCGTATAGGATTATAATACTAACTTGTGATGGTTTGTTAATTGAATGCTTAATTCCTATTCGGAAGTTTTGCTTTCGGATAGGATTAAGTTGTTTAAAGATTAATTTGTTGTTACGCCGGATATACTATATATCCGCTTAACATATATAAATTTGATGTGAGGAGGTGTCTTATGCCAACATTTAATCAGTTAGTCCATACGGGCAGAGAAGTCGCCGTTTCCAAAGCAAAGGCTCCTGCGCTTTTAAAGGGCTGGAACTCCAAGAAGCGTGTATCCATTGATCAGGATTCTCCGCAAAAACGCGGTGTTTGCACAACTGTAAAGACTGCTACACCGAAAAAGCCGAACTCTGCTTTAAGAAAAATCGCCAGAGTCAGGCTCTCCAACGGAATCGAAGTCAGTGCTTACATTCCCGGAGTCGGCCACAATCTTCAGGAACACAGCGTTGTTATGATCCGCGGCGGCCGTGTTAAGGATCTGCCTGGTGTGCGTTACCACATTATCCGCGGTACCCTTGATGCGCAAGGCGTAGCACAGCGTATGCAGGCCCGTTCCAAGTATGGCGCGAAGCGTCCGAAGGCCGGCGCAGCAAAAAAATAAGGTAGTTTAAATTGACAGAAACCGAACGGCTGCAAGGCGGCGTTCTTTATATATAAAGACGTCTCTGAATTGGCCACGGGAGTTTGTCGCTTTCGAGTACCTATGATATCATTCATGTGAAGGAGGGAAGTAAAGTGCCAAGAAGAGGTAATATTGCAAAACGTGATGTTTTGCCGGATCCGCTTTATAACTCAAAGCTTGTAACACGTCTTGTGAATAATGTCATGATCGACGGTAAGAAGGGTGTAGCCCAAAAAATCGTATACGGTGCATTTGATATTATCAGCGAGAAAACAGGGAAAGATCCTTTGGAGGTTTTCGAGGCAGCAATGGAAAACATTATGCCGTCTCTCGAAGTGAAGGCCCGCCGTGTCGGCGGTGCAACCTACCAGGTTCCGATGGAGGTTCGCCCTGAAAGAAGACAAACATTAGGTTTACGTTGGATGACAAATTATTCAAGACTTAGATCTGAGAAGACCATGAGAGAAAGACTTGCCGGTGAAATTCTTGATGCTGTAAATGGTGCTGGCGGCGCCGCTAAGAAGCGTGACGACACGCATAAGATGGCGGAAGCCAATAAGGCATTTGCTCATTACAGATGGTAATCCGACCCTGTTTGTCATTTTGCCGAATGTAATGTACAAATCCTAACCTTTTTCAGACTTTAAGGAGGAAACTATGCCAAGGCAGGTATCGCTTGAATTAACTCGTAATATCGGTATCATGGCTCATATTGATGCCGGTAAAACAACTACCACTGAACGTATCCTGTATTATACAGGAATTAACCATAAGATTGGCGAAACACATGAAGGTACTGCAACTATGGACTGGATGGTGCAGGAGCAGGAAAGAGGTATTACCATTACTTCTGCCGCAACGACCTGCTTTTGGAAGGGCCATAGAATCAACATCATTGACACCCCAGGCCACGTTGACTTTACAGTAGAGGTTGAGCGTTCGCTTCGCGTACTTGACGGCTCGGTAACAGTTTTCTGCGCCAAAGGCGGTGTTGAGCCGCAGTCTGAAACTGTATGGCGTCAGGCTGAGGAATATCATGTTCCGCGCATGGCTTATGTGAATAAAATGGACATCATGGGCGCCGATTTCTATCGTGTTGTCGATATGATGAAAGATCGTCTGAAGTGCAACGCTGTGCCGATTCAGCTCCCGATCGGTTCCGAGGATACCTTTAAAGGAATCATCGATCTGGTCGAAATGAAGGCCGATGTGTACTATGACGACATGGGCAAGGACATGAAAACAGAGGATATCCCGGAGGATATGCTCGAACTTGCCAATAAATATCATACGGAATTAATTGAACATGTTGCTGAGCAGGACGACGCTCTGATGGAGAAGTACCTGAACGGCGAAACTCTTACGACCGAAGAAATTGTGAAGACAATCCGTAAGTCAACGATTGCAAACAACATGGTTCCCGTTTGCTGCGGAACTTCCTACAGAAACAAGGGCGTTCAGAAGCTTCTGGATGCAATTGTCGACTATATGCCTGCACCGACGGATGTCGCGGCAATTCGGGGCACAAACCCTGAAACCGGCGAAGAATTGGACTGCCATTCTTCCGACGATGAGCCTTTTGCGGCTCTGGCATTTAAGATTGCAACCGATCCTTTTGTTGGAAAACTCTGCTTCTTCCGCGTATATTCCGGAAAGATGGACGCGGGTTCAAGCGTTTATAACTCAACAAAGGACAAAACGGAGCGCATTGGCCGAATTCTTCAAATGCACGCCAACCATCGTCAGGATATTGAAACCGTTTACGCGGGCGATATCGCGGCTGCCGTAGGTCTGAAAAATACCACGACCGGCGACACCCTCTGCGATGACAGGCATCCGATTATTCTGGAATCCATGGACTTCCCGGATCCGGTTATCGAGGTTGCGATTGAACCGAAAACAAAGGCCGGCCAGGAAAAAATGGGTATTGCGCTTGCAAAGCTGGCGGAAGAAGACCCGACCTTCAAGGCTTACACGCAGGAAGAAACCGGCCAGACCATTATCGCCGGCATGGGCGAACTGCATCTGGAAATCATTGTCGACAGACTGATGCGTGAATTCCACGTGGAAGCGAATGTCGGCAAGCCGCAGGTATCCTATAAAGAGACCATTCGCGGTAATGCGGATGTCGATACGAAATATGCACGTCAGTCCGGCGGCCGCGGCCAGTACGGTCACGTTAAAATCCGTATTGAGCCGAATCCGGGCAAGGGCTATGAATTTGTCAACGCAGTTGTCGGCGGTGCGATTCCGAAGGAATACATTCCGGCGGTTGACATGGGTATTCAGGGCGCTATGCTTACCGGCGTACTTGCAGGATATCCTGTAGTTGACGTAAAGGTTACTCTTTACGATGGTTCTTACCATGAAGTCGACTCCTCTGAAATGGCGTTTAAGATCGCGGGTTCCATGGCCTTTAAAGAGGCAATGCGGAAAGCGGATCCGGTTATTTTGGAGCCGATTATGAAGGTCAATGTTACCGTTCCGGAGGAATACATGGGCGACGTTATCGGCGACCTGAATTCCCGCCGCGGTATGATCGAAGGAATGGACGCCGTTTCCGGCGCAGAGCAGATTCGTTCAAGCGTGCCGCTTTCCGAAATGTTTGGCTATGCGACCGATTTACGTTCCAAAACACAGGGCAGAGGCCAGTTCGTTATGGAACCGGCTACTTCGATGGAAGTACCGAAATCGATATCCGAAGGGATCATTTCCGCCAGAAACAAAAAGTCCGAATAACTTGCAAAATATGCTTGATTTTTCCCATTGTTATGATAAAATGATATGCATAGCTTTATGTTAAAAAATTATTATCAGTGTAAATAAAAAGGAGGAATTCCAATGGCAAAAGCAAAATTCGACAGATCCAAACCCCACGTAAACATTGGTACCATCGGCCACGTTGACCATGGCAAGACCACATTGACCGCTGCTATCACAAAAGTTTTGAACTTCAGCGGTGAAGCTGATTTCGTTGACTACGCAAATATTGATAAGGCTCCTGAAGAGAGAGAGCGCGGTATCACCATCAACACATCTCACGTTGAGTATCAGACTGCAACACGTCATTATGCTCACGTTGACTGCCCAGGCCATGCTGACTACGTTAAGAACATGATCACCGGTGCTGCTCAGATGGACGGCGCAATCCTTGTTGTTTCTGCTGCTGACGGCCCGATGCCTCAGACCAGAGAGCACATCCTGCTCGCTCGTCAGGTTGGCGTTCCATATATTGTTGTATTTATGAACAAAGTGGATCAGGTTGATGATCCGGAACTTCTTGATCTGGTTGAGATGGAAATTCGTGACCTCCTTAATGAATACGAATTCCCGGGCGACGATACACCGATTATCCGCGGTTCCGCTTTGGTTGCTCTTGAATCAAAGTCTACGGATGTCGATGCACCCGAGTACAAGTGCATTAAAGAACTGATGGATGCTGTCGATTCTTTCATTCCGACTCCGGAACGTAAAGCAGATCTGCCTTTCCTTATGCCTGTTGAAGACGTCTTCACCATTACCGGCCGCGGCACAGTTGCAACCGGTAGAGTTGAGCGTGGTACAGCCAAGGTTGGCGAAGAAATTGAAATTATCGGTCTTACCGAAGAGCGTAAAAAGTCTGTTATTACAGGCCTTGAAATGTTCAGAAAGACCCTTGATTTTGCTGAGGCTGGCGATAACGTCGGTGTTCTTCTCCGTGGTATTCAGAGAACGGAAATTGAGCGCGGCCAGGTTCTTGCAAAGCCGGGCACCATTCATCCTCATACCAAATTCCGCGGTCAGGTTTATGTTCTGACAAAGGAAGAAGGCGGACGTCATACTCCGTTCTTCAACAACTACCGTCCTCAGTTCTATTTCAGAACGACAGACGTTACCGGTGTTATTTCCCTTCCGGAAGGCACAGAAATGTGCATGCCTGGCGATAACGTTGAAATGGATGTTGAACTGATTACCCCAATCGCTATTGAAGAGGGCCTTCGTTTCGCTATCCGTGAAGGCGGCCATACCGTTGGCTCCGGCGTTGTTATTAAAATTAACTCCTAAGCGATTTGCTTGAATAAAAAGCCTTGTCCCTAAAAGGACAGGGCTTTTTTGCCGTTGGGGAAGAAACAGAGATTTATTCAGGTTCTATCTTTTATTTTTATTTCATGCTATACTGTACCTATCATTTTTTTAACAGGAGTTTTAACATGGAGCAGAACGGCAATCAGCCAAACCGATTGGTTAAAATAACAGTGGGGATTCTCATTGTCGCCGCATGTATGGCGGGACTGGTATTTTCTCTTCAGACTGCAAAACAGAATCAAACAAAAGCTACTTCTCTGCCGTCGTCGGAAGCGGCGTCTGTTTCATCGGACGACCCTCCTTCGCAGCCGGAAAAAAAGCCGGTTTCCATTACCATATTGGGCGCCGGGGACGATTTGATTCATGATGTGATCTACAAACAGGCAAATGCCCGCGCGGGGGGCAAGGGTTATAATTTTCAGCCGGTTTACGCCCGCATAGCCGGGGATATAAAGAATGCGGATATCGCTGTGATTAATCAGGAAACACCGATTGCGGGGAAGATAGCACCGCCGTCGGGCTATCCGCTGTTTAATTCGCCAACCCAGCTGGGGGATGAACTCGTCAATCTGGGATTTGATGTTATTAACCATGCGAACAATCATGTATTAGATCAGGGAGAAAAAGGACTGGCGGCGACCCTTGATTTTTGGGCAACCAAACCGTCCGTTAAAGTCGTTGGGGCTTATCGCAATGACGAAGATCTTGAGAATATCCGTATCGTTGAAGCGAAGGGTATTAAAACCGCGCATATCGGGATAACGGAAATGACGAACGGCCTTTATCTGCCTAAGAATTCGAAATATCGGCTTCTTTACGCAGATAATACCGCGCAGATTGAGCGGCTGATTAAAAAAGCGAAAACAATGGCGGATGTTGTGGTGATTTCCGTTCATTGGGGTACGGAAAATACGTATACCCTGACGGACAAGCAGAAAACGCTAGCGCAGAATATGGTTGACTGGGGCGCGGATATCATCTTTGGAAACCATCCCCATGTGATTCAGAAGCTGACTGTTTTAACGCGAAAAGACGGGACGAAATGCCCGGTTATTTTTGCTTTGGGAAACCTTGTTTCCGCTCAGCAGAAGGGCGATAATATGATCAGCGGCCTTCTGACGGTTACCATGACGAAAGACTTTAATACAAACAAAACGACATTTACCGGTATGAAGTTTAAGCCGATCGTCACACAATACGGTAAGAGATGCACCAATATTACCATTTACCCGCTCAGCCAGTATACGGACGCCCTTGCTTCCGTCCATGGTGTGCGGAAATACACGCCTGCTTTCAGCCTGAACTATATTCAGTCCATTATCAATAAAAATATTCCGAAAGAATATTTACAGGCTGATTGACAAAAAACGAACAGAATGCTATAATGATAATAATTTAATAGCTGTCTTCGGGGCGGGGTGGAATTCCCCACCGGCGGTAAAGCGGCGAAAGCCGACAAGCCCGCGAGCGAAAGCCGATTTGGTTCGATTCCAAAGCCGACGGTATAGTCCGGATGAAAGAAGAGCGCGCGTATTTGCGTAGGTAGTCCCGTAGCTTTGCTGCGGGGCTTTTTTTCGTTGGCAGCGCAAAAGGAGAGAAAATTATGAAAACAAGCAAGAAAAACAGTGTTATTTTCATGGCTCAATTGGGTATGCTTGCGGCGGTTTCCATTGTTTTAGTAGCTTTTGTCCGCATCCCGTTGATTCCCGCCGCACCTTTTCTGGAATACGACATGGCGGATGCGCCGATCCTGATCGCGGCGATGCTGTTCGGTACGCTTCCTTCCATCGTCGTTCTCTTTGTCGTATCGGTTATACAGGCTTTCTTATTCGGCGGAAATGGCTGGGTCGGTCTTTTAATGCATTTTGTCGCATCCGGTGTTTTGGTCGTTCTGGTCGGGCAGTTCTATCATCACAGCCATAAATTTTCCCATGCAGTCGTTGGCATGGTGCTCGGTACCCTCGCGATGACGGCCATCATGGTTCCGATGAACTATATTTTCACAGTGCACTTCTTTGGAACACCGAAAGCGGTTGTCGACGCCATCCTGCTCCCCGGAATTATTCCATTCAATTTGATTAAAGCAGGCTTAAACAGTGTGATCGCCGGGGTCGTTTTCAAAGCATTAACGCCGTTTATCAGTAAAAATAAAAATATGTTTACGGCGGCCTAATCCATTTCTTTTTATTTTTCACTTGTATATTTACATCGCATAGGATATATGCTATAATGATGTAGTAAAATTAAATATGCCCTTATCAAGAGTGACGGAGGGAACAGGCCCTATGATGTCCGGCAACCTACAGTGTGTAAGGTGCCAAATCCTGCGGTAAAGCCGAAAGATGAGGTAATAATATACGCCGTTCGGACTTTACGAACGGCGTTTTTATTTTTATTTCATACTTGCTATTCTAGGAGGAAAGATTATGTCAAGACACTTTTTTACTTCCGAGTCTGTTACGGAAGGGCATCCGGACAAAATGTGCGACCAGATCGCCGATGCCGTGCTGGATGAAATTATCGCACAGGACCCGCAGGCCCATGTCGCCTGTGAAGTTACCGCTACAACCGGTGTTATCCATGTGATGGGGGAAATCTCCACGGAATGCTATGTCGATATCCCCGCGATTGCCCGGCAGGTGGTGCGGGACATCGGTTATGATAACCCGGCCTACGGCTTTGACGGAAACACCTGCGGCGTGATCACTTCCATCGACGTTCAGTCACCCGATATTGCCATGGGCGTAAATCAGTCCTTTGAGGCAAAGCAGGGCGCAACCGACGAGAATGATTTAATCGGTGCGGGAGATCAGGGAATGATGTTCGGGTATGCCTGCAATGAAACGCCGGAGCTGATGCCGCTCGCCATATCGCTTGCGCACAAGCTTTCCAAGCGCCTGAGTGAAGTCCGCAAGGACAAAACACTCTCCTATTTAAGGCCGGACGGAAAAACGCAGGTAACGGTTGAATACGAAGGGGACGAGCCTGTTCGTGTGGACACCGTCGTCGTATCCACCCAGCATGACCCCGACGTTACACTGGAGCAAATCCGGAAAGATATTATTGCCAAGGTTATCAAACCGATTATTCCGGATAAGTGGATCGATGATAAAACAAAGTTCTATGTCAATCCGACCGGCCGCTTTGTAATCGGCGGACCGGTCGGCGACAGCGGACTGACCGGCAGAAAAATCATCGTTGACACTTACGGCGGTTACGGCAGGCACGGAGGCGGCTCTTTCTCCGGTAAGGATCCGACCAAGGTTGACCGTTCCGCGGCTTACGCGGCGCGCTACGCTGCGAAAAACGTGGTTGCGGCGGGTTTAGCCAAAAAATGTGAAATCCAGCTTGCCTATGCGATCGGTGTAGCCAGACCGGTTTCCGTTATGGTCGAGACATTCGGAACGTCAAAATACAGCAACGACGAGCTTGCCGCCGCCGTTTCCAAGGTGTTTGACCTTCGCCCGACTGCAATTATCCGCGACCTGAATCTTCGCCGTCCGATTTACCGCTCAGTCTCCAATTATGGGCATATGGGGCGTGAAGACCAGCATGTTTCCTGGGAAAAACGGGATAAAGCGGATGCCTTAAAAGCGGCTTTGGTAAAATAAATGGCACAAAATCACCTCGTCACATAAACTGTGATGAGGTGATTTTTATGCTCGAAATAATAGGAAAACTGTTTTTCGTGTTTCTGGCGATCCTCGGAGCAGTCGAAATTGTCCGGAGTTTTATTGCCTGGCTTCTCCGTCCAACGCATCATGCGGGAAAGCTTTATCTGGTGATTCCGATCGAAGGGCATGATGAGGAAGCGGAAATGCTTCTGGAAAGCGGCATTGAAAAACTGAAATGGATTCGCGGAGAAGAAAAGACGCTGGTTTGTCTGGACAAAGGAATGGACGAGGAAACCGGAAAGGTCTGCGGAATTATAGCGAACCGGAATCCCGGGGTAGTAATCTGTAAGCCGGAGGAATTGGCGAATATTCTTGCAGAATAATTTGCAAATACATACCCCATGTATTATACTGAGTTTATAAGATGATAAACTGAGGGAGTTTAATGAAGAACGAAAACTTGCTAGAAATGACCGGCTCAGTTGAGCAGGTCATTTTTAAAAATGAGAAAAACGGATACGCAATTATTGAAATAAACAATGGGGAAGAGCTGGTAACCGTAGTAGGGATAATGCCGCTGGTAAGCGCGGGGGAAGAATTACGGGTAGTCGGCAACTGGATTAACAATCCCAACTACGGTACGCAGTTTAAAGCGGAGGCTTTTGAACGTTCAAAACCGTCCACAACGGTTGCCCTGCTCAAATATCTGGCTTCGGGCGCGATTAAAGGAATCGGGCCGAGTACCGCCGGAAAGATTGTGGACGCTTTTGGAATGAACACGCTGGATATTATTGAAAAGGAACCGGAACGCCTGTGTGAAATCAAGGGGATTACAAAGGCAAAAGTAAAAAAAATAAGCGAGGAATTTCAAAAAACGCACGGCATTAAGGAAATAATGCTTTCTCTTGGAAGCTACGGCATATCGCCGGAAGAATCCGTGCGGGTCTGGAAGTATTTCGGACCGGAATCGGCGGAACGCGTACAGGAAGACCCTTACTGCCTGTGCGGGGACGGGATTGAGATCGAATTCGACCGGGCGGACGGCATCGCCGCCTCGCTGGAACGTCCGCAGGACGACCGGTGCAGGATACGCGCCGGGATACTGCATGTTTTAAAGCATAATATCGCAAACGGCCACACCTGCCTGCCGGCGGACAAGCTGCTGAAGACATCTACAAGAATGCTTGGCATTGCGATGGAACTGGCAACTGAAATGCTCGAGGAATTGAAGGCGGACGCCTCAATTATTTCCGCCGTTTTCAACGGCAGGGAATATATCTTTACTCCAAAACTGTATCGCTCCGAGGTCTATTCCGCCGGTCGGCTCCAGATGATGCTGCACTATCCCGCGCAGTCCATTATCGGAGTTGATGATTCCATTTCCGCCATTGAAGAGGCTTTTCAAATTCAATATGCGGACGGGCAGAAACAGGCGATCAAAGAGGCACTGTTAAAGGGAATTCTGATTTTAACCGGCGGCCCCGGCACCGGAAAAACAACGACCTTAAATGCGATTATTAAGATATTGGAGGAAAAAGGAGAGAAAGTCCTGCTGGCCGCTCCGACCGGAAGAGCCGCAAAGCGGATGTCGGAACTGACGGGGCAGGAGGCAAAAACCATCCACCGCATGCTTCAGGTGGAATGGGATGAAAACGATCTGCCGGTTTTTGCCAAAAATGAGAAAAACTTACTAGAATGCGATGCGCTGGTAATAGACGAGCTTTCCATGGTGGACACAAATCTGTTTGAAGCGGTCCTGCGCGCCTTGCCGCTTGGAAGCCGCTTGATCATGGTCGGCGACTGCGATCAACTTCCTTCCGTCGGCCCGGGCAATGTTTTGAGGGATTTAATAGTGACCAACCGTTTTCCGGTCGTACAGCTTGATCGGATTTTCAGACAGTCCATGCAGAGCCTGATTATTACGAACGCGCATCGGATCGTAAAGGGGCAGATGCCGGAGCTTGCCGACCACAGCAGCGACTTTTTCTTTTTGCCCAGCAACGACCCTTCGGAAATCCGCAGAACGATTGTTGAACTGTGCGTAACCCGTCTGCCCGCCAGTTACGGGTATTCCCCGCTGACCGATATTCAGGTGCTTTCCCCCGGCAGAAAAGGGGAGCTTGGCACCATGGAGCTGAATAAGAGAATTCAGGCGGCGGTGAATCCGCCGGATAAGTCCAAGAAGGAGGTTAGCATTAACGGCATTCTTTTCCGCGAAGGCGATAAAGTGATGCAGGTGAAGAATAACTATAATCTTTCCTGGTCCAAATCAGACGGCTCCTGCGGCGAAGGGGTTTTTAACGGTGATCTGGGCATCCTTTGCGCCGTTGACCGGAGAGCTTCCACTTTAACGGTGCTGATGGATGACCGCGTCGTACTGTATGAACTGGAAACCGCGGCCGAACTGGAACTCGCTTATGCAATGACCGTCCACAAGAGCCAGGGCAATGAATTTCCGGCGGTCGTCATGCCCATGTACCTGGGGGCGCCCCAGCTTTCTTACCGGAATCTGCTGTATACGGCGATTACCCGCGCGCGGTCTTTATTAATCCTTGTGGGTACACGAAGGACCATCCAGACAATGATCGACAATAATAAAAAAACGCGTCGGTATACCGGGCTCTCTTACTTTTTGACGGAAGGAGCGGAAAATGAAGAATAAAGGGATTTTCGCTGCGCTTTTGGATATGATTTTCCCGCCGCGATGCGTTTTCTGCAATGAAATTCTTTTGCCCGGGGCAAAGGTTTGCAAGAAATGCGCGAAAGAAATAACACAGATCAATCGTGTGAAATGCATTGTTCTGCCGGCTTCGGGAAAAACTATTTCTTGCGTATCTCCGTTCGCATATGAAAATAAAATCCGGCAGTCCATTCTTCAGTTTAAGTTTCACGGACACAGGGATTTTGCGGGCATTTATGCGGAAAAAATGGCGGAGCTGGTTCAGAATCAGTTTCCGGAAATTTCTTTTGATTTCATAACGTCCGTTCCGATTTCTTCGGAAAGACGAAAGATAAGGGGTTACAACCAATCCGAACTTCTGGCAAGATCGGTTTCCCAATGCTTATCCGTTCCCTATGACGACTGTTTAGTGAAAATAAAAAACAACAGGGAACAGCATAAATTGAGTGAAAAAGAACGTTTAAAAAATGTCTTAGGCGTTTATCAGGCTAAAAACACGGAGAAAATATCTGGGAAAAGCGTCCTTTTAATTGACGATATTGTTACTACGGGAGCAACGCTCAGCGCATGCGCCGCAATGCTTTATCAGAATGGAGCCAAATTTGTGGCCTGCGCAACAGTTGCGGAAGTATAGTTTAAAAAGTTGAAATATCTCGTATTATGTAATATAATATTTGGGACATAAAGATTGGATGTGGTTGTGTGTTGGGAACAGATATTGCGATCGATTTGGGTACATCGGCCGTCAAAATTTATCTTGACGGGAAGGGCATTATACTTAACGAACCGGCAATTGTTGCCGTAAATGTAGAAACAGACGAAATCGTAGCGACCGGATCAGAAGCGTATAAAATGATTGGCAGGACTTCGGATAAAATAGATGTTGTTCATCCGCTTTGCAACGGGGTAATTTCAAACTTTGATTTAGCGCAGCATTTAATCAGCACATATTTAAAGAAAATCAGCGGCAGTAAGGTTTTTATGCCCCGCGTGGTTGTAAGCGTGCCCTGCCAGATTACCGAAGTGGAAAAGCGCGCGGTTGTAGATGCCATCAGCGCGGCAGGCGTACGGAAGATCTGTTTAATTGAAGAACCGGTTGCGGCCGCAATGGGCGCCGGGGTAAACATCGCAACGCCGCACGGAACTTTGATTGTGGATATCGGCGGCGGTACGACGGATATGGCCGTGCTGTCCCTGAGCGGGATTGCGATTTCCCGGTCCATTAAGGTTGCGGGAAATGCGTTTGACGAGGCTGTTATCAAATATATCCGCAAGAAATACAACCTGATTATCGGCCAGCGTACGGCAGAAGACGCAAAGATTGCAATCGGCTGCGTATACCCGAGAAAGGAACTGGTTTCCCACAGGGTAAAAGGGCGCAACGCGATGACCGGTTTGCCGCAGTGGGCCGATATCAGCTGTGACGAAATGCTGGAAGCTTTGATTGAACCGGCGATGCAGATTGTTCGCACCATTCAGGAAATGCTCGAAAAAACGCCTCCGGAACTGATGGGGGACGTTTATTCCGACGGCATTATTTTAACGGGCGGATCGGCGCAGCTTGCCGGATTTGATACACTGATCTCGAAAAAAGCGAAAATGGCCGTCCATATTGCGGAGGATTCACAAATATGCGTTGCACTGGGTGCTGGTAAAGCAATTCAGTTTATTGATGATATACAGAATAAAGGCTATGGCATTTTAAATCCGCTTAGTGCCGCATACTAAAGAAAAACAAACAAGAGAGTGCTGCTGTATTTTTACGGCAGCGCTTTTTTATTTGCATCAACAGGTTAATACAGGGAAGATACTTCCGCCTGTTTCAAAAAATCAGGGTGTGAGTATCTGTTGAAGAAAGATTTTATCAATTCTATGAGTTCACATTTTATTCGGTTACAATTTAGTAATTTTTGTTAAATTTACGTAATATTACCAATGATTTTTATACAGAATTAACTTTCTTGTTCGACAATATATAATTATTTTATCAAATCAAGCGGAAGAAAGAGGGTATCGAAAATGATGGAATCGAAGAAGAATATCACTGGGAAACTGGCATTCAAAATTCCTCTGAAAATTATTTCTGCGGTCGTGATGATGATTGTATTTATCTGTATTTTTCTAAATATTTATTTATCAAATTTACAGCAAAAATCGGTAATGAACAATATCAACGCGGTGGCGGAAAACAACGCTTACCTTGTGTCCGATTACCTGAATAACTTAAAGACCGTTTCGGGATCCTTTTCAAAACAGGTCTATCAGTACAAATCGCTAGATGCCGGTCTTAGGGATCAGTTTATACGCAAGAGCCTGGATTCCTATCTGGATGACGAGCGCATCTTTTCCGCTTATGTTGCCTTGGAACCGAATTCGCTGTTCGACAATACGCCGCAGGGCCGGTCGTACTATGAATACCGCGATGGAAGCAATAAAAAATTAGACGTCAACAGTGATTTTGATACATACAAAGACGGGGAATATTACGCCGTTTCAAAACAGACCGGAAAAGCGCATATTACGGAACCGTATTCCTATAAGCTTTCCAACGGCAACACCGTGTGGCTTATCACCATCAGCAGCCCGATTCTGGACAGCAGCGGAAAGTTTTTAGGTGTTGCAACCGCGGATATTCTAACCGACACGATTAATAACCTTCAATATAACTTAGGCGGTTATACTACGTCGGACAACTATATTCTTTCAACCGGTTCGCTCTATGTTTCCGATACGGCGGATAAGAAAAAGTCCGGTACCGCTTTTTCGGCAAAAGAGGACAGTTCCCTTTTTAAAGTGAGCCAGCCGTTAAAAATTGATGGAATAGACAATAAATGGAGCAGCAATTTTACTGTTCAAAAATCCGAGGCGTTAAAGGATGTTACCCTGCTTACCTTTTTGATTTCAATGGTTGGAATCGTCGGGATACTCATGATCGGATTCCTCATTATCCTGATTATCCGGAGGTCCCTTGCTCCGGTTGGCAAGATTGTTGCGCTTTCAAAAGAAATGGGCAACGGCAACCTGAATTCGGAAATTAATGTCCAAACCAAGGACGAGCTTGGGGAACTGGCGGCCATTTCCAAAGAGACCTCGCAGAGGCTGAGTGAGTATGTGGGGGAAATATCGCAGGTTTTAACGGAAATAGCCAATGGAAATCTGAAAGTGGATGTTACACGCGATTACGTAGGGGATTTTGCTCCGATCAAAAAGGCCCTGCTGAAAATTATCGAGTCGCTGAATATGGCGTTTTCCGAAATCGGCACCGCCGCCATGCAGGTTTCGACCGGTGCGAATGAAATCGCCAATGGCGCCGAGTCCCTTTCCAACGGCGCAACCGAGCAGGCCGGTTCTTTGGAAGAACTTTCCGCCTCGATCGATGAGATATCCCGGAAGGTAAAACAAAATGCCGGCGATGCGAATCATGCGAAAACGCTTGCGGAAGATGCCGAAAGAGAGCTGCAAATCGGCAAGGATACAACCGGTGAAATGATCTTAGCGATCGATCAGATCCGCGATACTTCCATGGAGATTACAAAGATTATTAAGACGATTGACGACATCGCTTTCCAAACCAATATCTTGGCGCTGAACGCCGCCGTGGAAGCGGCAAGAGCGGGTACCGCCGGAAAGGGATTCGCCGTTGTGGCCGATGAGGTCAGGAATCTCGCGAGCAAGAGCGCGGAAGCCGCCAAACATACGACAGCCTTGATCGATAATTCCGTCAGCGCGGTAGAAAACGGGACAAAAATAGCAGCGAAAACGGCGGAACTTTTGAATTTGATTATTCAAAAATTCACGGATGTCAACAACCTGGTAACGGAGATCGCGGACGCTTCCAATGAACAGGCGAGTTCGATTGCGCAGATCGATGTCGGCGTTTCACAGATTTCCTCCGTTGTCCAGACAAACTCCGCGACGGCGGAGGAGAGCGCGGCGTCCTCCGAAGAGCTTTCCGCTCAGGCAAATCTTCTTCAGGAACGGTTGGCCAAATTTGAACTGAAAACAGACCGGAAAATGCTTTAAAACGCACAAAGCATAAAAACAAAAGCCGCTGTATTGCAGCGGCTTTTGCATATTCTCGTGAAATTTATTTACTCATCATATAGTTGATAAACATTAATTCATCTTCCGGATTTTCTACGTTCAGCTCCGCGGAAACCGTGGAGTTTTTCGCGCCTTCCAGAAGTGCGCGGACACCGTAAAGCTGGCAGAGTTTGCTTTTCAGATTCAGTGTGTTGCCGTCTTCTGTAATAAGATATACGTTTCCTTTGGCCTTGTCCAAAAGTTCGATCAGTTTCACTACGTCAATGTCGTAAAGTTTCATATTTCTAACCTCCTGTTTTTCGATCTGCTTGTGAGCAGATTATACCATGGAAATTCAAGAAATACAATCCATCTTTCCTTTATTTGGTATAATTCTAAATCCATTCGGTATTTTGCATTTACAGTTTCATATTCGTGTGCATTATTTACAAATACAGTACCCGATAATTGCCGAATATTGAAAAAATTAAGTCAAATATGGAATTAAACGGTTTACTTTTCATGTTTTGCTTCCGATTTCTTAAAATTCACATATTGTTAATTAAATCATGCTGTCAGTTATAGTAAAATAGTAGATAACGTATAGAAAAGCTGTTATAAGGATGGTTTTGGTGTTTGGTTATATAAGGCCGCAAAAGTCGGAATTGCTTGTCCGGGAATATGATCAGTACAAGGCGGTATATTGTTCGCTTTGCCGCCAGTTGGGGAAAAGCTACGGGATGATGGCGCGGCTTACCTTAAGTTACGACTGTACCTTTTATGCATTGATGCAGTTTGCAGTCGGTACGGAATGTCCCGGCTTCCATGCCGGGCGGTGTGTTGTGAATCCGCTGAAAAAATGCGCATACTGTAACGTAGGCGAAAAAGAATTGATTGCCGCTTCCGCATTATCGGTTATTATGACGTATTATAAAATAAAGGATGACATTGCAGATTCCCATTTCTTCGGGAAGCTTCGTTCGTTTTTCCTGCTGCCTTTTGCGGCACATGCGCGAAAAAGAGCGGCCCGTGATTTCCCCTGGATGGACGCGGTTGTTTCCCGGTCCATTGAAAAGCAGAATAAAACCGAGCAGGGAGACAACCCCTGTATTGACGCCTGCGCGGAACCTACTTCGGAAATGCTCAGACAGGTCTTTGCGTCCATTGCCGGAAAACCGGAAGATCCGGAAAGCGCGGAGGCCCGCATTCTGCGTCAGTTTGGCTATTATCTTGGACGGTGGGTCTATTTAATCGATGCCGCGGATGATATTGGAAAGGATCTTCGATCTGCTTCCTTTAATCCTTTTATATTGAAATTTCAATTAAGTCAATCGAGTACGCAGGAAGAATTGGACAAAGTACAAAATTATGCCAATCAGGTTTTAAATCATACACTTTCTCAACTCATTGCCGCATTAAATATCTTGGATTTAAATCATTTCAGGCCTATAATTGATAATGTTGTAAAAAAAGGCCTGCCGGAGATTCAAAAAGAAATACTGTTTAAGAAGGAGAAAATGCATGTCGGATCCTTATAAGATATTAGGAGTTTCACCAAGCGCTACGGATGCTGAAATTAAAAACGCTTATCGTGAGCTTGCAAAAAAGTATCACCCCGATAATTATTCCGGAAGTCCGATCGCCGATTTAGCCGGTGAAAAGATGAAAGAGATTAACGAGGCTTACGATACCATCGTCGCTCAGCGTAAACAGCAAAAAAACGGAGAATATTCCGCTTATAATTCATCGGGCGGCGGATATACGAATCCGGGTTATGCATATACTTATTCGA
The DNA here is from genome assembly GCF_026672255.1 of Caproiciproducens galactitolivorans. Taxonomy (GTDB): domain Bacteria; phylum Bacillota; class Clostridia; order Oscillospirales; family Acutalibacteraceae; genus Caproiciproducens; species Caproiciproducens galactitolivorans_A. The sequence goes on from NZ_JAPOHA010000007.1 coordinate 75,973, forward strand.
ATTCAGGATTCAGCGACATTCGCAATTTAATCATGGTTGGCCGGATTGCGGACGCGGAACAAATTTTGGACGGGGTGCCGTCGGAAAACAGAAATGCGGAATGGTATTTTTTGAAGGGCACCGTCCTTTATAAACGCGGCTGGCTGGAAGAGGCCTACAACAGCTTTGCAAGAGCGTGCCAGATGGACCCGGGAAACGGGGAATACCGCGCGGCCATGAATCAGGTGGTCAACCAGCGCAACGGCGCCTACGGCGGATATAATCCCAACGTCCGGTATTCAAACGGCTGCAGCGGCTGTGATATCTGTTCGTCGCTGATCTGCACGGACTGCTGCTGTGAATGCATGGGCGGCGATTTAATCCCATGCTGTTAACGGCATTCGGGGGGGATCGATTTGAAGAAAAGTTTCCGCTTGGCTTTCTGCGGAATCATTACAGCGTTATGCACGGTGCTGATGTTTTTAACCGGATTGATATCCATTGGAACCTACGCTTTGCCCGCCCTGTCGGGCGTATTGCTCATTGCGGTAGTGATTGAGTTCGGGAAGAGCTGGGCATGGCCGGTTTATATTGCCGTTTCGGTGCTGTCCCTGCTTCTTGCGGGGGATAAGGAAGCCGCGATGCTGTTTATTCTTTTCTTTGGATATTACCCGATTTTGAAGTCACAAATTGAAAAAATTCATAATCGGGCAACCGTATACCTGCTAAAATTCGCAGTTTTCAACGTATCGATGATTCTGGGCTTTTTTATCGGCATTCAGCTGCTTTCCGTGCCGAAGGACAGTTTTACCGTCAGGGGAATCTATCTTCCGTGGGCGTTCCTGCTTTTGGGAAATTTTGTTTTCGCTGTTTATGATTACGCCCTTTCCTTGCTGGTCGTTTCCTATTTCCAGCGCTTTCATCCATATTTCAGCAAATGGTCAAAATAAAGCTTTGCCCCCTATGGGGGCTTTTTTTTATGAATAATCGAAATAAATGAATTAAAAATGGCTCCTTCCTGCAAATAAACGGAAATATACTTGATTTTTATGCGGTTTCGAATTAATATGAATATTAGGAGTTGGTTGAATGAATAATTTATTAATCATCAGAATCAGAAACAAGATGAAAGAATTTTCCAAAGGACAAAAATTAATCGCAAAATACATCGAGGAGCATTACGATAAAGTTGCGTTTATGACGGCTTCGAAACTGGGGGCGACGGTTGGAGTAAGTGAGTCGACGGTTGTACGTTTTGCAACGGAAATCGGCTATACGGGTTATCCGGAGCTACAGCAGGCCATGCAGGAAATGATTCGCAACAAACTGACTTCCGTACAAAGAATGGAAGTTACCGCAAGCCGAATCGGAGATGCGGATATTCTTGATTCCGTATTCAATCAGGATATCGAAACCATCCGCAGAACGATGGAAGAAACCCCGCACGAGGATTTTTACCGTTCGGTAGACGCAATCGTCGCCGCACGCAAAATTTATATTCTCGGTGCGAGAAGTTCGCTTGCCTTGGCGACGTTCCTTTACAATTATTTTAATTTAATTTTTGAAAATGTCCTTTTAGTAAAGTCAACCAGCGAAGGAGAAATTTTTGAACAGATGATCCGGGTTGACGAGCGGGATGTTGTGATCGGGATCAGCTTTCCCCGTTATTCCCGCAAAGCCGTCAATGCCATGAATTTTGCTCACAAGCGCGGAGCGACGGTTATTGCCATTACCGACAGCTTGCTTTCGCCCCTTGCAAACGAGGCGGACTACACGCTGCTTGCCCGCAGCGATATTGCGTCGATCGTAGATTCGCTCGTGGCGCCGCTCAGTTTGATCAACGCGTTGATTGTGACCACCTCCCTAAAAAAATCCGGAGAGCTTACGCAGGTGTTTAAACGCCTTGAAGATATTTGGGATGAATATGAAGTATATGAAAAGGTAGATGAAAAATCAAGTGGATCGGCCTTATGATGCACTGATAATCGGCGGCGGCGCGGCGGGTATGCTCGCGGCGGGAACAGCTGCGCAGAACGGCCTGCGCGTTTGCCTGCTCGAAAAAAAGGACCGGCCCGGACGAAAACTCCTCATCACCGGAAAGGGCAGATGCAACCTTACCAACGCCTGCGATGTTCAGACCTTAATCGCTTCGGTTCCGTCGAACGGACGCTTTCTTTACAGCGCCGTCACACAGTTTACGCCGCAGGATACCATCCGCTTTTTTGAGGATCTCGGCGTACCGACCAAGGTGGAACGGGGAAACCGTGTTTTTCCGCAATCCGACAAATCGGTTGATGTTGTGGACGCTCTTACGAATTTTGTAAAACGGAACGGCGCCGACCTTGTTACGGGGGAGGCAAAGCGGCTTATATTGAAAGGGAATACGGTGCATGGAGCGCAGCTTGCGGACGGAACGCAGATTTCAGCGAAAAATGTGGTCGTCTGCTGCGGCGGCGCGTCTTACCCCGCGACCGGTTCCACCGGCGACGGCTACCGCCTTGCAAAGCAGACGGGGCATACGGTAACGCCGCTGCGGCCTTCGCTGGTTCCCCTCGTCGTTTCCGGCGATGAGTGCCGCGAGATGATGGGTCTGTCGCTGAAAAATGTATCCATTACCGTAATGGATACAAAAAAGGAAAAAACGATTTATACGGATTTTGGTGAAATGCTTTTTACCCATTTCGGCGTATCCGGCCCGATGATATTAAGCGCCAGCGCGCATATGCGGGATATGGAGCCCGGCCGTTATCATATTCTGATCGATCTGAAACCGGCGCTCAGTATCGAGCAGCTTGACGCGCGGCTGCAACGCGATTTTGAACAGAATCACAACCGGGATTTTGCCAATTCCTTATCCGCGCTTCTGCCGCGGAAGATGATTCCTGTGATGGTTTCGAAATCCGGGATACCGCCCGAAACGAAATGCAATCAGATTACAAAGGAAATGCGCCGTTCTTTCGCCGGCCTTTTAAAATCCTATGAGTTGCAGGTAACGGCCTTTCGTCCGATCGAAGAAGCGATCGTGACTTCCGGCGGCGTTAAGGTCAGCGAGATCAATCCGAAAACCATGCAGTCCAAACTGGTGAACGGCCTCTATTTTGCCGGTGAAGTAATTGATGTGGACGCCTACACCGGCGGATTTAATTTACAGATTGCGTTCAGCACCGGCCGTCTTGCGGCTAACTCTTTAGACAGGGGAGAATCGTACGAATGATAGCAATTGCAATTGACGGGCCGGCGGGAGCCGGTAAAAGCACAATCGCCCGCCGGGCGGCGGCGGAGCTTGGCTATATTTATGTTGATACCGGCGCTTTGTACCGCGCGGTCGGCCTGTTTATGATCAAAAAAGGGATAAGCCCGTCCGATTCGGCGGCGGTTTGTCCGCTTCTGGAGCAGGTGCAAATCCGGCTTGCTTTTCAGAACGGGGAGCAAAAAGTCCTTTTGGGGAACGGGGATGTTACGGGAGAAATCCGTACGCCGGAGGTTTCCATGGCGGCTTCCGACGTTTCCGCCATTCCGGAGGTACGGACGTTTTTGTTTTCCTTACAGCAGAACATTGCCAAAACGAACAATGTTGTTATGGACGGCCGTGATATAGGAACGGTTGTTCTGCCGAACGCACAGGTAAAAATTTTTCTGACGGCATCTCCGGAGGAGCGCGCGAAAAGAAGATTTGCGGAGATGAAGGAAAAAGGAGAACCGGTTGTATTTGAAGAGGTTCTGGCCGATTTAAAGAAACGGGATTATAACGATTCCCACCGTACCGTTGCGCCGCTTGTTCCGGCGGAAACGGCGATTGTGGTGGATACTACGGGCAATACATTGGAGCAGTCGGTTGAAAAGCTTCTATCCATTATTAAGAGTAATTTGAACGAAAATGAATGGAATTGGTGAAACAAATGGAGCGAACACCCCTATATAATGTTGGAAAAATACTTGTTCAGCCTATCGCAAAATTCTTTATGCCTTATAAGATTAACGACGGTGACCGCATGCCTCCTACCGGGAAGGTGGTTGTCTGCTGCAATCATATCAGCAACTCCGACCCGGTTCGGCTTGCTTTTTCACTGCACCGCCAGATTTTTTATATGTCAAAAGCGGAATTGTTTGAAAACAAAGCTCTTGGCGCGATCCTTTCCGGGCTCGGCGCTTTCCCCGTCCAAAGAGGAAGAGGGGACATGACCGCAATCAACCGGGCGTACGAGCTTTTGCGGAATGGGCAGGCGCTTGGCGTTTTTATTGAAGGGACGCGTTCAAAAACGGGAGAACCTTTACAGCCGAAGGCCGGAGCGGTCATGCTGGCTTACAAAAACAAAGCGCCCATCCTTCCGTGCTGTATTACCGCAAAAGGCGGCGGTGTTCCGAAAACCTTTGAAAAATGCATGGTGTCGTTTGGAAATCTGATCCAGCCGGAGGAGCTGGGGATCGAAAAGGGGACCGGCAGCGAGTTTCGAAATGCCTCCCGTATCGTAATGAGTAAGATTATTGAACTTCGCGAGCGTGATTTGAAAGCATTCGAAAAACGATAAGGCCTGATTTTATGTTTTATTTTTCCTGCCTTCGCTTTTTTTCCTTTCTTGCACGGCGGTTCTTTCAAATTGAATACAAGGGAATTGAAAATATACCGGGCGAGGGAAAGCTGATTGTCTGCTGTAACCACAAATCGGTAATGGATCCGCTTTTTCTGGCGGCGCCTTTCAAAAGGCAAATCCGGTATATGGCAAAATCCGAGCTGTTTGAAGATCACGGCGCTGTTTTTCGCTGGATTTTATACCATTTGGGCGCTTTCCCGGTCAAACGGAATTCGGGCGATGCGCAGTCCATACGAACCGCTGTGCAGATTTTGGATGAGGGCGGTCTGCTGGGAATTTTCCCGCAGGGTAAGTGTGTTTTTGACAATACGCCGTTTAAACCCAAGGCCGGCGCCGCCATGATTGCCGGACTGTCAAAGGCGCCGGTATTGCCGGTTTCCATTTACTGCGACGGGGTTATTAAACCGTTTAAAAGGGTAACGGTCCGCATTGGAAAGCCGATTTCGCCGGAGGAACTGCAAATCAATCCGAAATCCACCGCCTCCGTCCGCGCGGCGGCGGGAGTGATTGCGGAAAAAATAAATCAGATGCTGGAGGAAAAGAATTGAAGATTATCGTAGCCCGTTCGGCAGGCTTTTGCTTCGGCGTAAACCGGGCGATCGAAATGGTGAACGGGCTTCTCGGCAAAGGGAAAAAGGTTTGTACGCTCGGGCCGATTATTCACAATCCCCAGACGCTTGCCCAACTGGAAGCACGCGGGGTGAAAATAGTGGAGTCGCCCGACGAAGTACCTCCGGATGCGACCATCGTCATTCGCTCTCACGGCGTGCCGAATACCGTACAGGATGCGATTCTTGCAAGAAAGATCGACTGTGTCGATGCGACCTGTCCATTTGTTGCCAAAATACACAAGATTGTATCGAATGCGGCTTCCGAGGGAAGAACAGTCTTGATTGCAGGGGATTGCAGCCACCCGGAAGTACAGGGGATAAAAGGGCATTGTTCCGGAAACTGCTACGTATTTAAAAACGCCGAAGAATTGCGGAATATCCTCCAAAATATTCCGCATGATAATAAAAATGCTCCCTGTGTGGTGGCTCAAACGACTTTCAGCGTATCGGAATGGGAAAATTGTTTGAAAATCATCAAAAGGGTATATACAAATGCAACAATTTTTGATACAATATGTAATGCTACTGCTATGCGTCAATCCGAGGCGGCTTCCCTGTCCCGGTGTTGTGATGCAATGATTGTAATTGGCGGAAGACAAAGTTCGAATACTGCGAAATTACGTGATGTGTGCGGAAAAAACTGCAACACATATCTTATAGAAACAGCGGACGAGCTGCCGCTGGCGGCCCTGAAAGGGGCCGAGTGTATTGGCATTACTGCCGGCGCTTCCACGCCGGCAAGCATTATAAAGGAGGTACTTGATACCATGTCAGAAATCAACGAGGGTGCTGGTCAAAACTTAACGGAGAATAATGCCGAGGGAAACTTCGAGGAAATGCTCGAGGAGTCCCTAAAGAATTTAAATACAGATGAGAAGGTACACGGTGTAGTTGTCGGCATTACTCCCAGTGAAGTGTATGTCGATGTAGGAAGAAAGCAGGCTGGTTTTATTCCGGCTGCGGAGCTTTCCGCGGATCCGAATGCTCGTCCGGAGGATCTCGTTAAAGTAGGCGACGAGATGGATCTTCTCATTATGCGTACAAACGATCAGGAAGGCACGATTATGCTTTCCAAGAAGCGCCTGGACGCGGCAAAGGGCTGGGAAACCGTTTCCGCCGCGGAAGAAAGCCAGGAGGTTCTTACCGGCGTTGTTACCGAGGTTATTAAAGGCGGCTTAATCGCTGTTTCCAACGGCGTCCGTGTTTTTATTCCCGCTTCACAGGCAACCGCTTCCCGCGGCGACTCTTTGGACGAGCTGCTGAAGAAGGAAGTAAAGTTCCGCATTATCGAAGTGAACCGCAGCCGCAGACGTGCGGTCGGTTCCATCCGTTCCGTCCTGAAAGACGAGCGTAAGATATTAGCCGATAAATTCTGGGAGACGGCTGAAGAGGGCAAGGAATACGACGGTGTTGTAAAATCCTTGACCGCATACGGCGCCTTTGTTGATTTGGGCGGCATCGACGGCATGATCCATATTTCCGAACTCTCCTGGGGCAGAATCAAGCATCCTTCCGAGGTTGTCAATGTCGGCGATACGGTTCATGTATATATTAAAGGCCTTGACAGAGAAAAAGGGAAAATTTCACTCGGCTATAAACGCGCGGAGGACAACCCGTGGGAAATCTTAAAGCGTGATTATCCCGTCGGAACGGTTGCGGACGTAACGATCGTCGGCATGACCGCATTCGGCGCATTTGCCAGAGTTATCCCTGGTATCGACGGTTTGATACATATTTCTCAAATCGCCGACCACAGAATTGAAAAACCGCAGGATGTTCTGAAGATAAACGACGTCGTCAAAGCCAAGATCACCGATATTGATTTTGACAAAAAACGCGTCAGCCTTTCAATTCGCGCTCTTCTCGAACCCGCAGAGCAGACGGAAGAAACACCCGCTGAATAATTTTTATACCTGAAAGATATAAGCGCAGAGGACGTTTGCTTCTCTGCGCTTTTTTCCGCCTTTGCACATTTTTATTCCTCCTGTGTATTATAAGGTATGTGATTTGGAGGTGAGATTATGCGAAGGTGGCACAGATACGGAACCCGTTCGCATTTTGGTTTAAAATTTTTAACTTTCATAGTTCTGATCTCAGCGTTTATACTAATGCTGGACAGTGCATTTCGTCCGGTCATTAAATCTATTACGACGAATCAGGCGCGCATGAAGTCGGTTGAGGTAATCAATCGCGCCATTTCCGAAGAGTTAAACAAAAATGCCGTTTCCTACAACGATCTGGTAACGATAGACCGCGACAGCAGCGGAAAGGTGCTTGCCATTACGACGCAGATGGTTCGAATGAACCAGTTGAAATCCGCTGTGATTGCGGATGTTCAGAAAGAACTCGGCGACGATTCCCATATAGATATGGGTGTTCCTCTGGGAACCCTCCTCGGAAACGATTTGGTGCATGGGCGGGGGCCGAATATACCGCTTCGGTTAACGCTTTCCGGTTCTGTGAGCGCGGAGTTCAAAAGTACCTTTGAATCCGCGGGGATAAACCAGACGAAGCACCAGATTCTTTTATACATACATACCAGCATTTATTCCTATATACCGGGATTTGATACGACTACGGAAGTGCAGACCTCGATTCCTGTCGCTGAAACAATCATAATCGGCGAAGTCCCTCAGGTTGTTGCAAATATTAACTGATCTTGCTATAGTATATATCGAGATTTATTTCCAGTGTTTCTCAGCATAACCTTGTTTATAAAAGCAGATTTAACAGAACGAGAGGATCAATTTCTATGGACGTGAAAGAAGCGGAAATTCAGCACAAAGAACTGGCTGAACAGATTCATTATCATAATAAAAAATACTATACGGAAGATGCGCCGGAGATTGACGATTACGAATACGATATGCTTTACCGGAAACTCCAGCAGCTGGAGGCGGAATTCCCCAGCCTGATTACGCCGGAATCCCCTACGCAGAAGATCGGCGGCGCGTCGCTGAACAAGTTCCAGCCGGTTACGCATGAAATGCCGATGGAGAGCCTTCACGACTCCTTTTCGCAGGAGGAATTAATGGATTTCGACCGCAAAGTACGCGCGGCGGCAGAGAACCCGGTTTATATCGTTGAACCGAAGTTTGACGGCCTTTCCGTTTCTCTTGAGTACCGGGACGGCCTTTTCTTCCGTGGTTCCACCCGGGGAGACGGCCTTGTCGGCGAGGATGTCACGGAAAACCTTCGTACCATCCGCACAATTCCGCTGAAGCTTACCAAACCTTTGCCCTTCATTGAAGTGCGCGGCGAGGTTTACATGTCTCACAAAAGCTTTTTTGAGCTTTCCGAGCGGCAGGAACTGAATGATGAAAAGCCATTTAAGAACCCGCGCAACGCGGCGGCGGGTTCCCTGCGGCAAAAAAATGCCGGCGTTACCGCTTCGCGCAAATTGGATATTTTTGTTTTTAACGTTCAGCAGGTTGTCGGGGCGGAACTTCACGCCCACGACGAAGCGCTCCGCTTTTTAAAAGAACTCGGCTTTACCGTTCCGCCTTTCTTTACCGCCTGCACCACTATGGAGGAAGTCATCCATGAGGTGGAGAGAATCGGCGAGATGCGCGGAACGCTGGATTATTCCATTGACGGCGCGGTGGTGAAAGTAAACTCCTTTTCCCAGAGAGAACTTCTGGGCAGCACCGCGAAATTTCCGAAATGGGCGGAGGCGTTTAAATATCCGCCGGAGGAAAAGCAGACCAAGCTGGTGGATATTGAAATCAACGTCGGCCGCACCGGCGTACTTACGCCCACCGGCGTATTTGAACCCATTACGCTTGCAGGAACGACCGTAAGCCGCGCAACGCTCCATAATCAGGATTTTATCGCGGAGAAAGAGATCCGGATAGGGGATACCGTCGTTTTACGAAAAGCCGGAGAAATTATTCCCGAGGTCGTTTCCGTTGTATCCCATGCCGAAGACTCAAAGGCGTTTGTTATGCCCGATGTCTGTCCTTCCTGCGGTGCGGAGGTAACGCGCGCGGAAGGGGAAGCCGCAACGCGCTGTACGAACCCGGAGTGCCCGGCGCAGCTTCTGCGGCATATGATCCATTTTTCCAGCCGGGACGCAATGGATATTGACGGGCTTGGTCCAGCTGTCATCGAGCAGTTGGTTAAAAACAACCTTCTTTCGTCACCGGCAGATTTATATAATCTGGAGATAGAACAATTGAAATCCCTTGACCGGATGGGGGAAAAGTCGTCCCAGAATTTAATCGACGCCATCAAACGGTCGAAGGATAATGACCTTTACCGGCTGATCTATGCGCTGGGAATCCCCAATATCGGGTTGAAAGCCGCAAAGCTCCTTTCCGCTTATTTTAAGAGTATGGATGCGGTTTTCCAAGCGACAGAGGAGGAAATATCCGCAATCGACGGCTTCGGCCAGATCATGGCGCAAAGCGTCCGGCGCTTTTTCGAGTTGCCGAATACCGCGCATTTAATCGGAAGGCTGCGGGACGCGGGCGTCAATATGCTGAGCAGAGCAGTCGTTGAAGATAACCGCTTTGCCGGAAAGACCTTCGTTCTTACCGGAACCCTGCCCACATTAACAAGAATGCAGGCAGGCGCGGTGATCGAGAAGCTGGGCGGCAAGGTTTCCGGAAGTGTTTCCAAGAAGACCGATTATGTTTTAGCCGGTGAGGATGCCGGAAGCAAGCTGACAAAGGCGCAGCAGCTCGGTATTACGGTGATTACCGAAGAAGATTTTCAGGAAATGATCCAATAAGGATTTACAATATAAAGATACAGAGATACAGATGCTCCGCGGGACTTTCCCCCCGCGGGGCATTTTTTTTGTTCTAACACGCCCAAGTTGTCCATATCTATGGTAGTGAAAGGGAGGACAAGGTAATGGAGAACAATGGCAACCCAAGATTCGATTCCGCGGCGAAGGCCGTATACGGAAAAATCGGCAAATATTTTTTACAGCTGCCGCTGGAAATTAAAAATCAGGTGCAGGAGCTGCGGATTCGTGTCAATAAGCCGGTTTCGATCTGCTGCGTCAAAGGAATCTACTTTTTTGACCGAAACGGTTCGCTGGCCTGCCGGCCCGGCAGCAATACTCTGATTGCTACAAAAGAAGATATTGAAGAATGCTTCCGAAATATATGCAGTTATTCGATTTACAGCCACCAGAACGAAATACGGAACGGATATGTCACGCTGGTTGGAGGGCACAGGGTTGGAATCAGCGGAACCGCTGTTATGGATAACGGGGAAATCAGCGGCATACGCGATATCTCTTCCATTAACATCCGGATTGCGCGGGAAATTGCCGGTTCTGCGAATGAGCTTTTGGATAGCTTAAAAAACAATGTTTCCACCGGCCTGCTGATCGCAGGGCCGCCGGTAAGCGGAAAAACAACGCTGCTGCGGGACATTGCCCGTCAGCTTGCAAGCGGCGTGCTTGGAAATATCCGGAAGGTCGCCGTAATCGACGAACGGGGGGAACTGGCGGGTACCTGCATGGGCGTACCGCAGAATGATTTGGGTGTATGCAGCGACATATTGGACGGCTATCCGAAAGCACAGGGAATTATGCAGGCAATCCGCTGCCTTTCCCCGGAGTACATTGTCTGCGATGAGCTGGGCGGATACGACGAGGTCAGCGCGGTGGAGCAGAGCCTGAACGCGGGAGTTATCATGATTTCGTCGATTCACGCCGGCAGCCTGGAGGAATTTTTAAAAAAAAGACAGGCGGTCAGCCTTTTGGAAACAGGCGCATTCGGCAGTGTCGCCATATTAAATGGACAAATGCAGCCGGGAAAAATCGCGGGAATTTATAAGGCGGGTGAGTTACTTGCTAAAATTCGTGGGGGCTATGTTCCTGATTGCGGCAGGAACGATGGCGGGATATATGGAGTCGCATAGATTGACGCTGAGGGTGGAACAGCTGGAAAAATTTTTGAAATTCCTTTCCGCGGCACAGACGGAAATCCGGTTTTCCGCCCTTCCGGTCGACCAGATCGTAAAAAGACACGGAAACGGCCTTCCCTTTTTAAAAGCGTGCGGGGCCTGCTTTGAGAACGGTATGGATTTTTTTACCGTCTGGCAGGACGGGGTAGACCGCAGCGGCATGAGCGACAAGGACAAAGACCTTTTGAACGGATTTGGCCGGGGGTTTGGAACAAGCGATACGGAAGGGCAGATTTCCCATTGTTCCCTGTATTATGAACTGACTTCTCTCAGCCTGAAAGAGGCAAAGGAAGAAAAGGACAGGAAATCAAAACTATACCAAATGTTTGGCATATTTTCCGGGATGGCGGCGGCGCTGCTGCTATGCTGAAATTGGAGGAATGAAAAATGGATGTGGATTTAATTTTTAGAATTGCGGCGATCGGGATCATTGTTGCCGTATTAAATCAACTGCTGATTCGCTCCGGCCGGGAAGATCAGGCAATGATGACGACCATTGCCGGACTCATTGTCGTACTGATGATGATTGTAAAGCAAATAGACCTGCTCTTTAAGTCTATTAAATCCATATTCGGTTTATAAATTATGAATATCGTAGCAATAGCAGGAATTTCCATCATCGCGGCGATTCTGTCCGTGATGATGAAACGCTACCATCACGAATATTCCGTTATCATCAGTATTTGCGCCGGAATCATCATCCTGTTTGAAATACTGGCTAATATTTCACCCGCTGTAAATCAGATTCATACCCTGCTTGCCAATGCGGGGATTTCCTCCGAATATGCCGCGATCCTGCTGAAGTCACTCGGCATTTGCTTTTTGGCGCAGTTTGCGGCGGATTCCTGCCGCGACGCGGGCGAAAGCGCACTCGCCTCGAAAGTGGAGCTTGCCGGGAAAGTTTCCATTGTTATTTTATCGCTTCCTCTTTTTGAGAAGATCGCCAGTACGGCGGTCGGTTTGATTGGAGGATGAAAATGAAAAAGATTGTATGCCTTCTTCTGGCGGTGTTTTTGGTTTCCGCCTTTCTTCCGCAGGCCTACGCGGCGGAAAATCAGAAGAAATATTATAAACAGCAGATGGAACAGAGCGGAGCGGAGGACTTGCCCTCCAAGCTTCCGGAAGAAACCCGAAAAGCGTTGGAAAACCTTGGCATTGAGGGTGCTGATTGGAAAAGTATCACGTCGATTACTCCACAGAACTTTTTTGAGCAGATTTTTTCCGTAGCAGGAGGGAAAACCGACGCGCCGTTCAAAGCGGCGGTTTCCGTCATTGCCGTTATGCTGCTGTGCGCCCTGCTGAACGGAATGAAGCTGTCTTTCGGAGAAAAAGCACTGGGCGGCGTAATCGGAATGGTTGCCACTCTTTGCATCAGCATTATTGTAATCAATCCGATTGTAACCTGTATTGCCAATGTGGCTGCCGTAATCCGTACGGCAGCGGAGTTCCTTTTAGCCTGTGTACCCGTTCTTGCCGGAATTATGGTAGCGGCGGGTCAGCCCGCTTCGGCGAGCTCCTACAATCTTTTGATGGTTGCGGCGGGGAACGTGATATCTCTTTTATCCGCAAATATCCTGATGCCCTTAATGAATATTTTTCTGGCCCTTTCCATCGTGTCGGCTGTTTCGCCGAATATGAACCTCAGCGGGCTGTGCGAAGCGTTCAGCAAGTCGGCGAAATGGATTATGGGCTTCTGTATGACGGTCTTTACGGGATTGCTCACCCTGCACGGCATTGTCGCCACCGCGCTGGACACAACGGGAACCCGCGCCGCAAAGTTTATTGTGAGCAGCTTTGTTCCGGTGGTGGGAAACGCTCTGGGCGAAGCGCTGCATACCATTAACGGCTGCGTTAAAATGCTGAAATCAGGCGTCAGTGCCTTTGGCCTGCTTGCCGGATTATGCATTTTTCTGCCCATCCTCATCGAGTGTATTATCTGGCTGATCACCATGCATGTCTGCGCGGGAATCGGGACGATTTTTGAACTAAAGGAAATCACGACCCTTTTAAAGGCGGTAGTGAATGTAATCGAAACCCTGCTCGGTATTCTTTTATGCTGTATGGCAATCCTGACGGTTTCCACCGTCGCCATGCTGATTATCGGAGGTGTGTCATGAATGCGGTAAGGGAATGGTCTGCGGCGATCTGCCTTGCCGCGCTCGTGGCGACGCTTCTGCAAAGCCTAGTTCCGGGCGGGTCCATGGAACGGATGGTGCGGTTTGTAGTCGGCGCGTTTATGATCTGCGCGATTATCGTGCCGCTCGCAAAAATAGCGCCCCAGATCGGGACGAAATTTCAAACGGATGCGCCGAGCCGGGCAAACAGTCAGCTTGAGGGGACGGTTGACAAGCAGATTTCCGAAGCGGCACAGGCCAGCATTAAAAATCTGGTGATTACGGAATTAAACAATATCGGTGTGAAATGTAAAAATGTTCGTGTGTTTATGGATACAAACGAAGATGGCAGCATATCAATTAACAAGGTTGTTGTAACTTTGGCAAAAGGGTACAGCTCGGATTGCGAAAAGGCTTCGGCTCATTTGAAAAAGGTTTTGGGACTTAAAATGGAGGTAATCGCTGATGAAAATCGATAACAGCGGTTCAAAAGAAGAAAAAGAATCTCTTTTTACGAAGCTTGCGGAAAATGAAATCTATCGCAAAATCATTATTGTAGTCGGATTAATCGGGATTGCTTTCATTTTCCTTTCCGGGCTTTTTAAAAGTGACCATACAGAAGCGAAAACCGTTTCCTCTCCAACGGAAGTATCCGCCGATCAGTATGCGGCGCAGCTTGAAAGCAAACTAACGGATATTGTTATGCGGATTAAGGGTACGGGTTCCGCAAAGGTTTTGGTTACTCTTGAGCGGAGCACGCAGTATGTATACGCGACAGAGGAAAAGAAAAGCAATCAGACAACGCAGGATAAATCCGACGGCACCACAACCAAAAACGAGGCAAACGACAATACGGAAACCACCTATATACTGGTGAAAGGCGCCGACGGCGCACAGAAGGCGCTTGCGGTTACCGAGGTTCAGCCCATCATAAAGGGTGTGGTTGTAGTCTGTGACGGAGGTGACGATCCGGTCGTTCAGCAAAATGTAATATCGGCTGTTACAACAGCACTGGACATTACTTCTGTGCGAGTATGTGTAGTAAAAGCAAAATAATTTTAAACAGGGGGAATACTTTCTATGACTATGGGAAAGCGACAGCTTGTTCTTGCGGCTTTAATTGTAGCACTTGGCGCGGCGGTTTATCTGAATTGGCAGTTTTCCGGCAACAGTCCTTTGATTGCAACCAATGCGGTGGCATCAACGGCCGGCCATGAACTGGGCGAAGCACAGCTTGCGGAGGCACCGGTATCGGGAAAAGGGAAATCGGCGTCGTCTGTTTCGCCTTCCCAGAAGACAAGTGCAAACGCGGAAACATATTTCACGGAAGCGCGTTTATCCCGGCAGAAGACAAGGGATCAGGCGGTTGAACTTCTGGAAAAGGTTATTGCGGATTCAAAATCGAATGAAGCCGCCAAAAAGGAAGCGGTGAATCAGGCTGCCCTGATCGCGCAAAACACGCTGCGGGAAAACAATGCCGAAAACCTCATTAAGGCGAAAGGTTTTCAGGACTGCATGGTGTTCATTCAAAATTCGGAATGCAGCGTTGCGGTAAAAATGAACGATTCAACGCAGAATAACGCAATCGTTATTAAGGATATTGTTTCCGGTCAAAGCGGAATCGCGTATGACAAGATCAAAATTGTGGAAGTAAAGTAATTCCCTTGCTTTGCTTTGTAGTACCGTACATAGAATGTTCAATCCCTTTCTGTCCGGATAAAATCTTGATTCTGGTAAAGATTGTGGTATAATGTTAGCGTGGATGTTTGAAAATATAATCAGCGAATAAACCCTCCACATAATTCGTGGAGGGTTTTTATTTTAAATTGAGGTAAGGTACGGAGGAAAATAAATGAAAAGACGTGAGGCAAGGGAACAGGCATTCGTTCTGATCTTTGAAAGAAGCTTCAGCCACGATACGACCGAGCAGATTATTGACGCGGCTGGTTTATGCAGCGATATCATTATTGATGATTTCGCCGAGAAAATCGCCGTGGGCGTGGAAGAAAACGAAGAAGCAATCGATGCTCTCATTGAAAAAAATATCCGCGGATGGAAAATGAACCGCCTTTCAAAGGTTTCCCTTGCTCTTTTAAAAATGGCAATTTATGAAATGCTGTTTGAAAAAGATATTCCGGTCAGTGTGTCCATCAATGAAGCGATCAACCTTGCGAAGAAATACGGAGGTTCCGACGACGCTTCCTATGTAAACGGCGTTCTGGGCTCCGTTGCAAAAGATCTTGGTGATAAAGTTGGCCGTGAATAATACGCTCGGCATCGACACCAGCAATTACACCACTTCCGCGGCGCTGTTCCGGGACGGGGCGATAAAGCAGGAGAAAATGCTGCTGCCCGTAAAAGAAGGCGAGCTTGGCCTTCGGCAGAGCGACGCCGTATTTCACCATGTACAGCAGCTTCCGGTTATTCTGGAAACCCTGCTTTCCGAAAAGCAGCCGATCGAAGCCGTTGGCGCTTCGAGCCGCCCGCGTGATCTGGAAGGCTCCTATATGCCCTGTTTTACGGTCGGCCTTGGTACGGCGAAGGCGGTTTCCAAAGCCCTCGGCGTTCCCATGCGTACTTTTTCCCATCAGGCGGGGCACATTGCCGCCGCTTTGTATTCTGCCGGAAAGCTTTCCCTGATCCATCAAAAGTTTATCGCGTTCCATGTTTCCGGCGGCACGACGGAGGCGGTTCTGGTTACGCCGGACGAACAGTCGGTGTTCCATACGGAACTGCTTGCCCGGTCGCTCGATTTAAAGGGCGGACAGGCTGTCGACCGGGTGGGCGCCATGCTGGGTCTTTCCTTTCCCGCGGGAAGGGAACTGGAACGGCTGGCGCAGGAAACGGAGATTCATTTTAAAATAAAGCCGTCGCTCAAAGGAGCGGACTGTTCGTTATCCGGTATTGAAAATAAATGCGGGGAGTTGCTTCGCAAGGGAAAGCCCAAGGAAGAAATCGCGTCCTACTGTTTGCAGGCGATTCTTTCCGCACTGGACGGAATGGCGGAGGAACTGCTGAAACAATACGGCGAACTTCCGCTGTTATTCGCGGGGGGCGTGATGTCGAACGGGATGATTCGCAAGGCGCTTACCGGAAAGTACGGCGCCTATTTCGCCGAACCGGCTTTTTCAGCGGACAATGCGGCGGGAATTGCGATTTTAACCTCTATAAAGGGGGCATAATAATGATGGGTTCCCCGGTTGTGCTCAGCATTACACAATTGAATACGTATATCAAGTCTTTGTTTGACGGGGATACCCGTCTGAACCATGTATTTGTCAGCGGTGAAATCTCCAATTTCACCAATCACTATAAATCCGGCCATTTTTATTTATCGCTTAAAGATGATAAATGCGTGATTCGTGCCGTTATGTTCGCGCAAAGCGCGCGCCGGCTCCGCTTCCTGCCGAAGGACGGGATGAAGGTGATTGTCCGCGGCAGGGTAAGCGTATACGAAGCGACGGGGCAGTATCAGCTTTATATCGACGATATGCAGCCCGACGGGCTTGGCGCGCTGAATATGGCGTTTGAACAGCTTAAGGCAAAGCTGGACGCGGAAGGTTTGTTTTCCGCACAGCGGAAAAAACCGCTTCCCAAATTCCCGAAACGGATCGGCGTGATCACCTCGCCGACGGGAGCGGCGGTACACGATATTACCACGATTCTGGCCCGGCGGTATCCGCTTGCGGAAATTGTTTTCTGCCCGGTATTGGTACAGGGGGAAGGGGCTGCTCCCCAGCTCGCAGCCGCGCTGGAACGCTTTAACCGTCTTTCGTGCGCCGACATGATCATTTTGGGACGCGGCGGCGGTTCACTGGAAGATTTGTGGCCCTTTAACGAAGAATGTGTTGCGCGGGCGGTTGCCGCTTCCGACATACCGGTTATTTCGGCGGTCGGACACGAAACAGACTTTACCATCTGTGATTTCGTTGCGGATTTGCGGGCTCCCACGCCGTCAGCCGCCGCGGAACTGGCCGTTCCCGACGCCGCCGAACTGAAGGCTTTCATCAGCGGCAGTGCCGTTCGTTTAAAAGAATGCATGGAATATCAGCTAGCCGATTCGAAGCGGCGGCTTGATGCGCTGACATCCTCCTATACCTTTCGCAGGCCGCAGAATCTGGTGGAGCTGGAGCGAATCCGAACCGATCAGCTTTACGAGCGGTTACGGGTCTGCATTAGCCAAAAGGCCGCGGAGGCAAAACTGGAGCTGCGCACGGCGAGCGGGAAACTGAATGCCCTCAGTCCGCTGGCGACCCTTTCCAGAGGGTATACCATTACCTACGATCATCAGGGGCATATCGTTTCGGAAATTTCCGGTATGCAAACAGGTGAACAAATTTCAGTGCTTTTAAAAGACGGGAAGCTGCATTGTCTGGTGGAAGGCATGGAGGTAAAACATGAATAAGAAGATGACTTTTGAAGAAGCCATGACGAAACTAAATGAAATTGTCGGCCGCATGGAAAGCGGAAATGAATCGCTGGAAACCTCTTTGAGCCTGTTTGAAGAAGGTTCTGCGCTCGCGGCTTTTTGCTATGGCAAATTACAGAACGCGGAGCAGAAAATCAAGCAGATAACGGAAATGAAAGAAGCCGGCGGTGAAAAAGATGCTTAATCAGCAAATGAACGAAACAATCGAAATGGTGGATCGGAAGCTGGAAGAATACCTTCCGCAGGAAGATGTTATGCAGGCGGATTTAATCAATGCCATGCGCTACAGCCTTTTGGGCGGCGGAAAAAGAATCCGTCCGCTTCTGGTGCTGGAATTTTGCAGAATCTGCGGCGGCGATGTCAACGCGGCGCTTCCGTTTGCCTGTGCGGTCGAAATGATACACACCTACTCGCTGATTCACGATGACCTGCCCTGCATGGACGACGACGACATGCGCAGGGGACATCCTTCGAACCATAAGGTGTTTGGGGAAGATACGGCCCTTCTCGCGGGGGACGCGCTGCTTACGATGGCCTTTGAAACCATGCTTTCGGAAGAATCGGTTCGTATGGCCGGAGCCGAACGGGCGGCGGCTGCGGCCGGAATCCTTGCCCGCGCGGCAGGGGCATACGGTATGGTCGGCGGACAGGTGATCGACCTTATGAGCGAAGGACGGGTAATCGACCTCAATACCCTGAAAGAAATGGACGAGTGCAAGACCGGGGCGCTGATTTTAGCGGCGGCGAAAATGGGATGCGTTATTGCAGGGGCGAACGAAAGCCAGATAGAAGCGGCTGAAAAGTATGCCAAAGCGATCGGGCTGGCTTTTCAGGTGGTTGACGATATTCTGGACGTTACCGGCAATTCGGAGACTTTGGGAAAACCGGTCGGAAGTGATCATGAAAACAGCAAGTGCACCTACGTAACCCTCATGGGTCTGGATAACGCAAAAATAAAGGCCCTTGAGCTGACGGACGCCGCTGTAAAAGCGCTGGAAGGCTTTGAAAGCGGTACGGAGACCCTGTCCCAGCTGGCGCGGGCACTTGTGTCGCGTGATAAATAGAAATTTCCCGTAAATATTGACAAATTTGACGGCGTATGCTATGATTGTTAGGCCGCATATTACGGGCTCTTAAAAGTGGGAAACCCGCCCGGCAGTAGCGAGATTATAGAAAAGGCAGGACCTTTTATTCATGTTTGCAGTGATTGAAACAGGCGGCAAGCAGTATAAGGTACAGAATGACGACGTCATCTATATCGAAAAGCTTGCAGCGGAAGAAAACTCCTCAGTCGACTTTAAAGTGATTGCACTTGACGGCGATGACGGACTCAAAATCGGCGCTCCGTATATTGATGGGGCGAAAGTTACCGGTAAAGTACTTAAAAACGGTAAGGCGAAGAAGATTACGGTCTTAACTTACAAATCCAAGAAATGCGAAAAGCGCAAGATAGGTCACAGACAACCTTACACGAAAGTGCAGATTACCGCAATTAATGCGTGAATATCATGATTAGTGCAGAGTTTTTTACCCGGCCGGACGGTGAATTGATGGGTTTTTCCATTACCGGCCATAATGGGGAGGCGGGTCAGGATATTGTCTGCGCATCGGTTTCTTCCGCTGCGTATATGACCGCCAACACCATAACCGAAATTTTGAAAGCGGATGCTCAGGTCGCTGTTGAAGACGGGTATATGCTTGTCCGAATTTCATCAAAGGAAGTTAAGAACTGCCGCAGTATTCTTGCGGGTTTCAAACTTCACTTGCAGGAACTTGAGGAACAATATCCTCAGAATATTCACGTAAGTTATACGGAGGTGTAAAGAATGCTAAAGATAAATATTCAGTTATTTGCTCATAAAAAAGGAATGGGTTCCACCAAGAACGGCCGTGACTCCGAGTCTAAGCGCCTTGGTGTAAAGCGCGCCGACGGCCAGTTTGTACTTGCCGGCAACATCCTTGTGAAGCAGCGCGGCACCCATATTCACCCGGGCGAGAACGTCGGCAAAGGTTCCGATGATTCCCTCTTCGCACTGGTTGACGGCCGTGTGAAGTTCGAGCGCCTTGGCCGTGACCGCAAGAGGGTCAGCGTTTACGCAGTTGAGCAGTAAGCCAATAAGGTGAATGAAAATCCCGGGCTGATTTGCCCGGGATTTTTTGACTTATTGGCAAAAATTATGATATACTAATTTTATGAGTTTCAAAGAATGGCGGTAAGCTGAGGATGTTTATAGACAGTGCGAAAATTACGATTAAAGCCGGTAACGGCGGCGCCGGAAAAGTTGCCTTTCACCGCGAAAAATATGTCGCGTCCGGCGGGCCGGACGGCGGCGACGGCGGCAGGGGCGGAAATATTGTTTTTCAGGTAGACGACAACCTCTCCACCCTTGCGGATTTCCGTTATAAGCGAAAGTATGTTGCCAAAAACGGGGAAGACGGCAGGGGAAGCCGTTGTTACGGGAAAAAAGCGGACGACCTTATTATCAAAGTCCCCAGAGGAACGCTTCTGAAGGATGCCGAAACGGGCAGACTGGTAGCCGACATGTCCGGTGACGAACCGCAGGTTATTGCCAAAGGCGGCCGCGGGGGCTGGGGAAATATCCATTTTGCAACCGCTACGCGCCAAACCCCGCGCTTTGCAAAGCCCGGTATGCCGGGGGAAGCAATGGAGCTTCAGCTGGAATTAAAGCTTTTGGCGGATGTCGGACTGGTGGGTTATCCCAATGTGGGGAAATCCACGCTGGTTTCCGTTGTCAGCGAAGCGAAGCCGACGATCGCGAATTATCATTTTACAACGATTACCCCTGTCCTCGGCGTGGTCCGTATGGGGGAGGGCCAATCGTTTGTCATCGCGGACATACCCGGGCTGATTGAAGGCGCCGGGGAAGGTGCCGGTCTGGGCCACCAGTTCCTTCGCCATGTGGAGCGGTGCAGAATGCTTGTGCATATTGTGGATGTCTCCGGCAGCGAAGGCCGCGATCCGAAAAAGGATTTTCAGACAATCAACGCGGAATTAAAGAAATTTAACCCGGAGCTTGCGGAAAGGCCGATGCTTGTTGCCGGAAACAAATGTGATCTGGCGACCGACGAGCAAATCGAGGATTTCAAGAACTTCGCAGAGAAACAGGGATATGAATTTTTCCCGATTATGGCAGCGATCCGCTACCAGGTGGACCCTTTGCTGAAACGGGTGACGGAAATGCTCAGTAAGCTTCCTCCGGTTAAGCATTTCGAGCCGGAACCCATGCCTTTGACGCCGGCGGAGGAAATCGGCCGGCATGAGGTAAAGGTGACCAACCACGACGGGGTATTTGTTGTGGAAGGCGAATGGCTTGTTCAGGTTATTAATTCCGTGAATTTTGACGATTACGAGTCCCTTCAGTACTTCCAGCGCGTTCTGATAAATACAGGAGTGATCGACGCGCTGCGCGAGGCCGGTATTCAGGAGGGAGACACCGTCAGCATTTATGATATTGAATTTGACTTTATGGAGTAATCTGTCTACCATATAAAAAACAGGCAGAATTATGGGTTTGAGGTGTTTATTTGGAACGATTATATAATGCGGAATGCGACCCAAAGCAGTTAAGTCCTTTGACGCTTGCTTTTATCGGGGACGGGGTTTTTGACCTGTTTGTAAGGGAACGGCTTGTCTGCCGGGGAAACTGCCCGGTGAATTCCCTGCATAAAAGCGCGGTTACGCAGGTTTGCTGCAGCGCGCAGGCGGAAGCTTCCCAAAAGCTTCTTCCGCTGTTAACGGAAGAAGAAGCGGAAATCTTTCGGCGGGGCCGCAATGCCCACACGAACCATGTACCTAAAAATTCATCTGTAGCCGATTACCACGCGGCAACCGCTTTTGAAGCGCTTTTCGGCTATATTTATTTAACCGGAAACATGGAACGGCTTCGTGAAATCTTTAAAATTATGTGTAGTGAATAGTACGGGGAGGGGATGCCATGTTTCCTGATGTGCCAAAGGGGAAAATCATAAAAATTTTAAAGGACAACTTGTTTTTTCTGGCCGGCAGTCTTATTTATGCCATTTCAGTCGACGTTTTTGCCGCGCCAAACCGTATTGCACCGGGTGGGATTACCGGTATCTGCACGATGATTAACTATGTATGGCATTGGCCGATCGGTATGACCAGCCTGCTGTTCAATATTCCGATCTTTATTTGGGCGATTGTGGAAATCGGGTACAAGCTCGTTGGAAAAACGATCGTTGCAACTGTGTTTGTATCCGTATCGATTGATGTAATCGCAAAAATGCTGCCGCACTATACCGGCGAAAAGATGCTGGCCGCGCTTTTCGGCGGGCTTATAGAAGGAATCGGCCTTTCCTTGGTCTTCATGCGCGGAGGAACAACCGGCGGTACGGATATGATTGCCAGACTGCTTGGCAGAAGACTGCGGAGTTTTTCCATGGGGAAGCTGATGCTGGGAATCGACTTAGTGGTGGTTCTTTCTTCCGCTGTCGTTTATCACAGCATTGAAAGCGCACTTTATGCGGTCATTGCCATATTTGTTTCCACCAGATTGATTGACTCGATTCTCTATGGTACGGATACGGGAACCGGAAAGCTTTTATTCATTATTTCTACCGCGAACGATGAAATTACGCATGATATTTTGGAAATGGACCGCGGAGTCACCATTTTAAAGTCACGCGGTGCCTACAGCGGCAGGGAAGGCGAAGTTTTGCTTTGTGCGGTTCGCCGGTATGAAGTCGTGAAGGTAAAAGATATTGTGCGTTCTCATGATAAGGATGCGTTCATGATTGTCGGCGAAGCCGGTGAGATTTCCGGAGAAGGATTCCGCGAAGTGAAAGCGGAAGATAAGACTTTAAAAGAATTAATCCAGCATATTAAAAAGAAATAAGAAACAGGCGGGCTTGTACATCATACAAAACCGCCTGTTTCCATAGTATGCTGCTCTGACGCGTTTAGTTGTCTCTGCAGTTGCTGGAAGTTGTTTTCGTTGATTGTGTAGCATTATTGTTGGTGCGACTGGAACCACCGCCGTAATTTTCTTTATCTGTGCTGGAAGTGCGGTTCATATCGGTGCTGGAAGTACGGTTGCTGTCAGTACTGGAAGTGCGATTGTTGTTGCTCTGCTTTGAAGATTGTTTATCCAAGGTATTCACCCCCTTTGGAACCTATTATTTGTATTTATACGCAAAATATACCATTTAATTTAGGAGCTGATGGAATTTGATGGAGCTTCCTCAGAAATTCAAAGAGAAAATGAAAGAGCTTCTCGGAGAGGAATATGATGCATTTTTATCGTGTTATAACGAACCGCATTATCGTGGAATTCGATTAAATTCGCTGAAGTGCAGTCTGGAAACGTTAAAAGCGGCGCTTCCTTTTCCGATTCAGCCTGCTCCGTTTTCGCCGATGTCTTACTATATACCGGCGGATGCGCCGAAAATCGGGCAGCTGCCCATGCATCATGCCGGCGCCTTTTATTCACAGGAACCTTCGGCCGCCAGCGCGGTAACGGCTTTAAATCCGCAGCCGGGGGAGTTCGTTTTGGATTTATGCGCCGCTCCCGGGGGAAAATCGACACAGATTGCCTCCCTTTTAAATGGTCAGGGATTGCTATGGTCCAACGAAATCGTAAAGAACAGGGCAAATATATTGCTTTCGAATATCGAACGCATGGGCGTAAAAAATGCGGTGATCTCTTCCTGCCATCCGGAAACGCTTTGCGAAGGGCTGGCCGGCTATTTCGACAAGGTTCTGGTCGACGCGCCCTGTTCGGGTGAGGGCATGTTCCGCCGGGATGAGCAGGCGGTTCAGGACTGGAGTCCCGAGCATGTCGAAGCCTGTGCCGTCCGGCAGCTGGCCATCCTTATGAGCGCCGCGCAGGCGTTGAAGGAAAACGGCATTCTTGTTTATTCCACCTGCACTTTTTCAAGGGAAGAAAACGAAGGCGTTGTATCGGCTTTCTTAAAGCAGCGGGACGATTTTACGCTGATTGACCGGAATCTGAAATTCGGACGTCCGGCGTTTTTACCGGAAGCGCGCCGTATTTTCCCGATGGATAAAGGGGAGGGGCATTTTGTTGCCGTCCTGCAAAGGACGTCAAAAAATGATGCGTATCCAAAACCCTATCCTTGCCGAAGTCCGTCCGTGAAAAACGAAGTACAGGATTTTTATTCTCAGATTTATAAAACGAAACTGCAAAATTCTATGGAACAGATCGGGAAAAACATTCTGTTGTTACCGGAGGCTTTGCCGGATTTAAAAGGCCTGGGGGTAATCCGGGCGGGACTTCTTCTGGGAGAGGCCAAAACCAACCGCATTGAACCCGCGCATGCGGCGTTTATGGCGGCAAAGCCGGAAGAGCTGCGCTCCGTAATCAACCTGCCGCATGATTCACCGGAAATTGATGCGTTTCTTCGCGGGGAGGAAATTACGGTGGATGCGGGCTGCAAAGGCTATACCGGCGTTGCGGCGGACGGTGTGCTGACCGGTTTTGGAAAATGCTCGAACGGCCGGCTGAAAAATCATTACCCGAAAGGATTACGGAATAAGTGAGTACCCTTGTCCTTTCCGTCGCTTTAAGACGCTAAAGCTTGAAATTGCGGGAAAACAATGCTATAATAATCGGTAATTAATTTGAAAGAGGGCATTATCATGCAGGAAATCAGAGTTGAATTGACAGACCATCCGAAGCCAAAGCCGACGGATACGAGCAAGCTTGGATTCGGTACGATATTCACCGATCATATGTTTCTAATGAACTATGACGAGGGAGAGGGCTGGCATGACGCCAGAATTGTCCCGTTTGGACCGATCGAGCTATCACCGGCGGCCATGTGCCTGCATTACGGCCAGTCTGTTTTTGAAGGAATGAAGGCTTACCGCGCGGTAGACGGCAGAATTCTGCTTTTTCGCCCGGACAAAAACATGGCGCGCCTGAATTCTTCCAACGACCGTCTCTGTATTCCGCTGGTTGATGAGAAATTCTGCGAGAAAGCAATTGAAAAACTGGTTTCCGTTGAAAAGGACTGGATTCCATCTGCGGAAGGAACCTCCCTTTATATCCGTCCGTTTATTATCGGCGTAGATCCCCACATCGGCGTGCACCCGGCACAGCATCTGGTATTTATCATCCTTTGCTGCCCGGTTGGCGCATATTATCCGGAAGGCCTGAATCCGGTTAAGATTTATGTTGAGAAAAATTACGTCCGCGCTGTAAAGGGCGGCATGGGCTACACAAAAACGGCTGGCAACTATGCGGCTTCCCTGAAAGCACAGGATGAAGCGGAGAAACAAAATTACACGCAGGTCCTCTGGCTCGACGGTGTGGAACGGAAGTACATTGAAGAAGTCGGGACAATGAATGTGTTTTTTGTCATTGACGACGAAATTGTTACGCCGGAGCTCCAAGGCTCCATCCTTCCCGGCATAACCCGTATGTCTTCCATTGAACTGCTGAAATCCTGGGGAATGAATGTGGTAGAACGCAGGATTTCCATTGATGAACTTGCCGAGGCTGCCCAAAACGGCCGGCTCAAGGAAGCATTCGGAACCGGAACGGCTGCGGTTATCTCTCCGATCGGCCATTTAAAATGGGGCGATGATATCATGAATATCAATAAGGGCGAAATCGGGCCGATTTCCCGCCGCCTGTATGATACGCTCACCGGTATTCAATGGGGTAAAATCAAAGATACCTTTGGCTGGACTGTAGAAGTGAAATAATTTAGCAAGGGAAAAGGAAGGTGGCGGCGGCTTTTTGTCGCCGCTTCTTATTTTTAGATGTTATGCGTGAACTGAAATTTACCGTTCCAAATAAATATGACGGGATAAC
The DNA here is from genome assembly GCF_026672255.1 of Caproiciproducens galactitolivorans. Lineage (GTDB taxonomy): Bacteria > Bacillota > Clostridia > Oscillospirales > Acutalibacteraceae > Caproiciproducens > Caproiciproducens galactitolivorans_A. The sequence continues at coordinate 101,440 of NZ_JAPOHA010000007.1, forward strand.
CCTGAAAAGCTTTCTTCGCAAATACTGCGGAATCTCCGCAAGACTGATGGTCAGGCTGAAGCGGGAACCGATGGGGATTACAAAGAATCATCTGCACGCCATCGTTACGGAGACATTGCGAGCCGGTGATGAAGTAAGGATACGGATGCCGGACGACAAAAAACAGATCGAACCGGTGGAACGGCCGCTTTCGGTTGTTTATGAGGATGATGATCTTCTTATTATCGATAAGCCTGCGAACATGCCGATGTATCCTGCGCCCGGCCATGACCGGGACAGTCTGGCAAACGCTGTCGCCGCTTACGATCTTCGCAGGAAGGAAAAGCGGACGTTTCGGCCGGTATATCGGTTGGATAAAGATACAACCGGCCTTGTCGTTTTGGCCAAGAACTCCTTTTGCGCGGCGCGTCTTGCGGGCGGTATTGAGAAGGAGTATACGGCAGTATGCGAAGGCGAATTTACCGGATGCAGTACGATTAATGAGCCGATCGGCTTAAAAGAGGGACACAGAATCCAGCGCACTGTTACGGAATCCGGGGAATATGCCGTGACAAACTGGCGTGTGCTTTGCGCCGGAAAAGGATATACTTTGGTTTCCTTGCAAATTGAAACCGGGCGCACGCACCAGATTCGTGTGCATATGTCGCATTTTGGGCACCCGCTCGCGGGGGACGACATGTACGGAGGCCATCTGGATATCCTTGCAAGGCAGGCGCTGCACTGCACAAATATACAGTTTGTCCATCCGGTTTCCGGGCAGGCAATGCGCTTTTCCTGCGCGTTGCCCAAAGACATGGAACACCTGCTGGAATTGAGCGGTATGGTAAAGTAGACAAAAAACGAACGCAAAATCGCATCCACACCATATCAATTTATAAAAATGAATTTTTATTTATAATATGCTTGATTTATGTATATTTATGCGATATAATACAACCATATTAAAAAGCGGATAAAAATCAATTGATATGGAGGATAAATATGATGAAAAAATCTTCAAAGCTTACGGCACTTTTTCTTGCAATGGCGATGACGGTTTCTATGGCGGGATGCGCCCAGTCCGGAACGACGGCGAGCGGGGCAAACAGCAAGGGCGCCGCTTCCACAAGTGTTGATAAAATTAAGGCGAACGGTTTTGTAACCATGTCCACGAACGCGGAATTCGAACCGTTTGAATACAAAGACGGCGAAGAAATTGTTGGCATTGACATTGATATCTCCAATAAAATTGCTGAGAAACTGGGCGTTAAGCTGAAAATAAACGACGTTGCTTTCGATTCGCTGACAACAGAACTCAAGACGGGAAAAACCAATTTTGTCGCGGCAGGCATGACGGCGGACGAAGACAGAAAGAAAAATGTGGATTTCTCCGATACGTATTTTGACGCTTCGCAGTCCATCATTACCTTAAAGGGAAGCCCGATTAAAACCCGCGCGGATCTGACCGGCAAAAAGGTCGGCGTACAGCAGGGTACAACCGGCGACACCTACTGCACCGACGAAAAAGGAACAAGCGATGTAAAGGTTGCCTCTACCGAGCGGTATAACAAGGGCGTTGATGCAATAGCCGATTTAATCAACGGCAAAATTGATGCGGTCGTCATTGATGATTTCCCCGCCAAGAAGTTTGTTGAGAAAAACCCCGACAAACTGGTGAAGCTGGACGACGCTTTAACGGTTGAGAAATACGCAATTGCCGTTCCGAAGGGCGATACAGAGATGCTGAAAGCGGTAAACGACGTCCTTAGCGAATTAAAATCAAGCGGTGAACTGAACAAAATCATCGATAAATATAAGGCGGCTCTTGGCGCTTAATGTATTCAACTGAAGAAACGCAGGGTCAGCGGACGGTATGCTGCCCTGCTTTTCTCATTTTACAAAACGGGGGTTAAATATGAATTCTCTGGCTGCGGCACTTCCGCTCTCTTATTTTTCAGAGTTTCCTCAGAAATTCTATGAATCTTTTATTGAAAAGAACCGGTACAAATACATTGTAAACGGACTGGGAAACACGCTGATGATTACTTTCTTTGCAATTATCATCGGCATTGTTTTAGGAACGATCATCGCTTTGGTTAAGACGGGGCACGCAAACAACCCGAATAAACTGCGGATTTCGAATGCAATCTGTACGGTCTACCTGACCGTCATCCGCGGAACGCCAATCGTTGTTCAGTTAATGATTATGTGGTACATTGTCTTTCAGTCACCCAATCTGGATCGTATCCTTGCCGCAATCTTGGCGTTCGGTATTAACTCCGGCGCGTATGTTGCCGAAATCATCCGCAGCGGAATTCAGTCTGTGGACAAAGGGCAGACGGAAGCCGGCCGTTCTCTGGGGCTGAGCCAGCACGATACCATGGTGAAAATCGTTTTTCCGCAGGCTTTAAAAAATGTACTGCCCGCAATCGGCAATGAGTTTATCGCGCTGGTGAAGGAAACGTCCGTGGCCGGTTATATCGCGATTCCGGATTTGACAAAGGGCGGCGATACCATTCGCAGCATTACATATGATCCGTTTACTCCGCTGATAGCCGTCGCGGCGATTTATCTGCTGATTGTTATGGGTTTGACAACGCTGCTCGGAAAGCTGGAAAGGAGGCTGCACAGAAGTGATTACCGTTAAAAATCTGCATAAAACCTTTCATACGCTGGGCGGAGATCTGGATGTTTTAAAAGGGATTGATCAGAATATTGAAAAAGGCGAAAAGGTGGTCATTGTCGGTCCGTCCGGCTCCGGCAAAAGTACCTTTCTGCGCTGCCTGAACCTTCTTGAGCAGCCCACGGAAGGCGAAATTTGGTTTGAGGGAGAACAAACCAATGCACCGGACTGCAATACCAATCTGCTGCGCCAGAAAATGGGCATGGTGTTCCAGCATTTCAATCTGTTCCCGCATTTAACGGTGCTTCAGAATATTACGCTTGCGCCGGTTACTTTAAAGCTAAAGACACCGCAGGAAGCCGAACAGGCCGCCGTACAGCTTTTGGAGCGCGTGGGCCTTGCCGATAAGGCGGAAGCTTACCCGGTACAGCTTTCCGGCGGACAAAAGCAGCGTATCGCAATTGTGCGTGCGCTTGCAATGAATCCGGACGTGCTGCTGTTCGATGAACCGACCAGTGCGCTCGACCCCGAAATGGTCGGCGAAGTATTGCAGGTTATGAAAGAGCTTGCCGCAGACGGAATGACCATGGTGGTGGTTACGCATGAAATGGGGTTTGCGCGTGAAGTCGCTACCCGCGTTCTGTTTATGGATGACGGGCAGGTTTTAGAGGAAGCGGAACCGCAGGAATTTTTTGAACATCCGAAAAATCCAAGACTTCAGGACTTTTTATCGAAAGTTCTTTAAAAATCAATTCGAATATGATAAAATAAAGAGCACGGGTTTACCGTGCTCTATTTTTGTTAAGGCAGGTATTGCGTCATGCCGGCTGCAATCACGCATTTTTTACATGCGCAAAGGGTTTTGAAAGAAATTGAAAAGGACAATCCGAAATTTACGGTTGTACGGGATGCTTTCCTCTGGGGAGCGCAGGGGCCGGATTTCCTTTACTGCCATCGCTTTCTGCCCTGGCAGAAAAGCGGCAGCCTGAAAGGATACGGTTCGAAACTCCACCGCGGCAAGCCTTCCAAACTGTTTGCCGCAATGCGGGAATATTTTGAGGCGTCCGGTCAAAAGGAGATCGTCCGGTCTTATTTATACGGTTTCCTGTGTCATTATTCATTGGACCGGACCGGCCATCCGTTTATCCGGTTTGAATCTTCCATCCTTCTGGAAAAGGAGCCGGATCAGAATGAAAGCATTCTGCATACCGAAATCGAATCCATCCTCGACGTGATTATCCTTCGCTATGAATTGGGTTTATTGCCGGTCGAGTTTCGTTTAAAAAAGACCGTGCCGAAAAACGATGAGGTGCAGGCGCAAATCGCGGATCTATATGCCTTTGTGCTGAAACGTTTATACGGCCTTGCGGATTCGAATGTTCCGCTGCTGCAGGCCACCTCGGATTGCCGAAAAGCCTTTGGCCTCTTAAATGACCGGACAACGATGAAAAAAGCGCTGCTGGAGCATTTGGAAAAGCGAAGCGGCAAACGAACCTATTCCGCTCATATCCGAAGCATCAGCGAAGGGGATGGGTTCGATTACGCGAATATTCAGCATTCCCAATGGTGCTGGCCCAGAGACGGCGGAATCAAGCGGAATGAGAGTTTTCTGGAGCTTTACGAGCAATCCGTTGCGGAAAGCGTAAAATTCATCGATGATTTTTTTAAAACGAACGATTATGGAAGGATGACAGGGGAAATCCCCTTTTATTATTAAGGAGACACATTATGGAAAAAATAGCGAGTTTTTGCATTGATCATAATAAACTTTTACCCGGAATTTATATTTCCCGTATTGACGGTGATATTGTAACCTATGATATTCGTATGAGAAAACCGAATGTTCCGCCTTTTCTCCCAAATGCCGCCATGCACACCATTGAGCATTTGTTTGCAACCTTTGCCCGGAACGGGGAATACAGGGAGCAGGTGATTTATTTCGGGCCGATGGGCTGCCGCACCGGATTTTATTTTTTAGTAAGAAACATGGATTATAAAGAAGCTATCCGGCTTATAAAAGACGCTTTCGCGTTTATTGCGGATTTTGAAGGGGCGATTCCCGGAGCCACAGCCAAAGAATGCGGAAATTATCTGGAACATGACCTGGAAGGCGCAAGAAAGGAAGCGAGGGAATTTCTTCCAAAAATTGAGGGATGGAATGAGGAAAAGCTTAGGTATTTAAGCTAGTTCCAAGATATGGAAATAGGCCTTATTTGTTAATTAATTACCAATGGGTTGCAAAATTGTTACTTTTGTTATATCATAAGTTGAACGTATTACAAACCTGTAACAATTTAACTACCCGAAAGGATTTTGTTTCATGCAGCTCCCTCAGCTAATCGATTTGTCAAACAAATCATGCAGATTTACCTGCCGTGGGGCAACTGAAAATGCAATTGATTTCCTATATATAACCGGCATACAGTCTGTTCGGATTTTAAAACGTGTACGCCGCAGGCTATCCCGCTTTTTTCGGCCTTTTACCAACCTTGTTAAATCCTTGTACGCTGCCTTTATCGGCAAGCGTATTGCAGAGTTAAAGGAAGAATTTTCATCCATACGGGAAGGTTTTTCCATTGCCCGTAAGAGGATTGAAGAGGCAAAAAAAGTTGGGCTATCCCATGTTTTTCACGAGTATATCATCGTTACGGCGAAAAGCTTTATTCGCCATAAAGGCTTTGTGTGCTCTATCCTTAATATAGCGGCCCCGGTCGGCGCGGTTTTCCTGCTTGGATTTACCGTCCAGTACTGGACGGGCCTGAACTATGGTTTGATGCTTGCTTACGACGGGAAAGAAGTTGCCGCAATTCAAAATGAAAAGGTTTTCGAGCAGGCGAGTGAAATGGTGAGCCAGCGCATGGTTCATGATACGGCGGACAGCGATGTCAAAATCAATATTACGCCGACTTTTCATCTTACCGTTGTGGATGCCGGGAGCGTTTCGCCGGTCAATACCGTTTGCGACAAGATCATACAGCAGTCGAACGGTATTATAGAAGAAGCGAGCGGCCTCTATGTTAACGGCGAACTGGTCGGCGCGGTCAAGAGCAGCGCGGACCTGCGCTATATGCTTCAGAATATTCTGAATAAGGCAAAAGGAACCGATAACAACGCAACGGCTGCGTTTACGCAGGATGTGGAAACCATAAACGGATTGTTTCCGACCACGTCCATTATGAAGACGGAAGCTTTGAATAAAATCATCACCGGGACGTCTAAGTCCCCGGTGACCTATACGGTAAAGGAAGGAGATACGGTTACCTCCATTGCGAAAGCAAACCATACGACGATTTCAGCGCTCAACAAGATTAATAATAATCAGCTGGGGGACAGCCTGATGCCGGGTGATTTAATTAATCTTGAGGTTGCGGTTCCGATGCTGAACGTTCAGCTTGTGAAAACCGTTGATTATCAGGTTCCGCTCTCGTATAAAACCGTTACGATTTCCGATGATTCGCAGTACACGGATTACTCCAAACTGAAAACCGAGGGGGTAAACGGGGTACAGAAATGCGTGGATAAAATTTACTATATTAATGGTATGGAATCGAAGCGGGAAATCATCAGCAGGACAGTCGTAACGCCTTCTGTCGATAAGGTTGTGGTTACCGGTACCAAAAAGCGGCCCGCGATCAGTGACCTTGGGGTCAGCAGCGGCAGCCTGATGTGGCCGGTGCCGTCCCTGCACACCATTACGACCTACTTCACATGGCGCTGGGGAAGCTTCCATACCGGAATCGACATTTCCGGCGGCGGTGCTTACGGAAGGACGATTGTTGCTTCGGACGGCGGCGTTGTTATTTCGGCCGGCTGGGACAGCGGCGGTTACGGCAACTGCGTAAGAATCAACCACCGAAACGGTCTGGTGACTTTATACGGCCATGCAAGCAGAGTTTTGGTATCGCCCGGGCAGCGGGTAACAAAGGGGCAAGCAATCGCTCTCATCGGCAGTACAGGAAATTCCACGGGTCCGCATTGCCATTTTGAAGTGATTAAAAACGGTACCAAAGTGAATCCGTTAGGGTATGTCGGCAGGTGATTTTCGTAAACGTTCTTTTTAAAGTGAAGAAAAAAGCTTTTATTCCTTAGAAAATTAAGGTGAATTACTGGAAATACCCGCTATTTCCAGCGCGAGTTCTTGACTTTTGAAAGTTTGTGTATTATTATCATAAAGTATGCAATGATAATTTCTTAATGCTTTTTTTACAGAAATATTTTTCTATTATTAGTAGAATTAATTAAAAAATATTTACAATAATTTATTCAATAGAAACGCCATATAATCCGCGTAAAAATGTAATAATATTATTGTTTAACTTTAGATTGGAGCGTGCCGCATTGGACAAGTTCGTTATTAAAGGTGGCAATCGTCTTACCGGAGAAGTCAACATCAGCGGGGCTAAAAATGCCGCGATCGCGATTATACCGGCAGCAATCCTGGCAGATGATGTGTGTATTATTGAAAATGTTCCAAATATAACCGATGTTGCTTCCATTACAAGAATCCTTTACGATATGGGTGCAAAGATACGAAATGTAAACAAATCTACTTTGGAAATCGACCCCAGACCGATTCATACCCACATTGCTTCTTACGAACTTGCGCGTCATATACGCGGGTCATATTATTTGTTAGGCGCCTTATTGGGCAGATTTAACCATGCTGTCGTTACCATGCCCGGCGGATGCGATTTCGGCGTCCGTCCCATCGACCAGCATTTAAAGGGCTTTGCCGCTTTGGGCGCGACGTATAAACTGGAAGGCGGAATGGTTGACGTCCGTGCGGATTCCCTGAAGGGCGCAAACATTTATCTGGACGTCGTTTCCGTCGGCGCAACGGTCAATATCATGCTTGCCGCTGTAAAGGCAAAAGGCATGACCGTTATTGAAAATGCGGCGAAAGAGCCACATATTGTAGACCTTGCCAACTTTTTGAACTCAATGGGCGCGGATGTCCGCGGCGCCGGTACCGATGTCATTAAAATTTACGGTGTGGACCGCTTGATCGGCACCACGTATTCGATTATTCCGGATCAGATTGAAGCGGGTACCTATATGGTCGCTGCTGCTGCAACCGGTGGGGATGTCCTTGTAAAAAACGTAATACCGAAGCACTTGGAGTCCATTTCCGCCAAGCTGGAGGAAATGGGTGTGCAGATTGAGGAATTCGACGATGCGGTTCGTGTAAGCCGCACGGGTGCCCTCAATAAATGCAACATTAAAACAATGCCGCATCCGGGTTTTCCAACCGACATGCAGCCTCAGATTGCGGTGCTGCTTTCCATTGCAAACGGTACCAGTATTATAAACGAAAGCGTTTGGGATAACCGTTTCCGCTATGTGGAAGAATTAAAGCGGATGGGAGCGCAGATCTCGGTTGACGGTAAACTGGCGGTAATCGAAGGCGTAGACCATTTAAATGCGGCTCCGGTAAAAGCAACGGATCTTCGCGCGGGAGCGGCCATGCTGATCGCGGCGCTTGCCGCGGTGGGTACGACACAGATCGAAGAAATCAATCATATTGAACGCGGTTATGAAAATGTGGAAGAGAAACTCCTTTCCATGGGTGCGGATATCCGGCGGGTTCATATTCCGGAACCGGCGGTTGCTCAGGCAATCTAAATAAGTAGGACGTTCGAAAGGGAATTGACGGCGGTCTTTCCCTTTTTTTATACATAGGGGGCCTTATATGGCAAGAATATGTCCGCTGTTCAGCGGAAGCAGCGGGAACAGTTATTACATAGGTTCGGCGTTTGCAGGAATTTTGATTGACGCCGGCAGAACCGCAAAGCAGCTCAATGCGATGCTGGAATTTTGCGGTATTGAATTTGACGCCGTAAAGGCGATTTTTGTTACACACGAACACTCCGATCACGTAAAGGGATTGCGGGTATTCGCGTCGCGCCGCCATATTCCCGTTTATGCTTCCTCCGGCACGCTGTGCGCGCTTGAAGAAATGGGATGTATCAACGACAAATTTCCGGCCGATGTGATTGATGAAAAAGGACTGGAATGTGCCGATATGTTTATTAAACCGTTCCGCACTTCACACGACAGCGCGGAAAGCGTGGGATACCGTATTCAGACCCGCGACGGCCGCATTGTGGGGTTTTCCACCGATCTGGGGATATTCTCCGATTCGGTGCGAAGGGAACTGACGGGAGCGGATCTGGTGGTATTGGAGTCCAATCATGATGTCGGTATGCTGCAAAACGGGCCTTATCCGTACCCGCTGAAACGAAGAATTCTGTCGGATACGGGTCATCTTTCCAATCAGGCGTGCGCCAACGAGCTTTATGGACTTGCGCAGGCCGGGACAACCCGTTTTGTACTTGCGCATCTCAGTTCCGAAAATAATACACCGGAACTTGCGTACCAGACTTCGCTCTGTTCTCTTTCTCTGGCGGGACTGAAAGAAGGAGTGGATTATCAGCTTTTCGTTGCTCCAAAGGAGAATACCGCGGGAAAAGTTATGATTTTTTAGGGGAAGCTATGCTGAACGTAAAAATTATTTGTGTTGGAAAATTAAAGGAAGCCTATTGGCGGCAGGCCTGCGCGGAATATGAAAAAAGGCTTCATGCATTCTGCACTTTTTCCATTCATGAAATTCCGGAATGCCGCCTGCCGGACAGTCCGTCCCAGGCGCAGATTACCGCCGCATTGCAGACAGAAGGAGAGAAGATTCTTTCTGTGGCTGGAAATTCATCTCTGTTCGCGCTTTGTATTGAAGGCCGCTTGCTTTCCTCGGAACAGCTTGCCGAAAAAATAAACGGTCTTGCAGTGAACGGAACCAGTACGATTTCTTTCATTATCGGAAGTTCCTTCGGGCTTTCCGAAGAATTAAAGAAAAAAGCCGATTTTAAATTATCCATGTCGCCGATGACTTTTCCGCATCAGCTCGCGCGTGTAATGCTTTGTGAACAGGTATACCGTGCGTTTCAGATTAACAGTCATGGAAAATATCATAAATAAAAAACCGGCTGGATTTTCAGAATTTCTGAATTTCCAGCCGGTTTTTATATGCAAGTAAATTTGAGTTAAACAGCACCCTGTGCGAGCATGGCATCGGCAACTTTTACGAAGCCTGCGATGTTGGCACCGACAACATAGTTCTTCGGGCAACCGTATTGTTCCGCAGCGTCGGATGCATTATGGAAGATATTTTCCATGATGTCCTTCAGTTTCGCGTCAACTTCTTCAAATGTCCAGGAAAGGCGCATGCTGTTCTGGCTCATTTCAAGAGCGGATGTCGCTACGCCGCCCGCGTTGGACGCTTTGCCCGGTGCAAACAGGACGCCGTTTGCCTGAAAGTATTCGGTCGCTTCAATGCTGGTCGGCATATTGGCGCCTTCCGCAACGGCGAACACGCCGTTCTTTACGAGCATTTTCGCGTCATCAATGAGCAGTTCATTCTGCGTTGCGCACGGAAGAGCGATATCGCAGGGAGTACTCCAAACACCCTTGCCCTCGTGGTATACGGCGTTCGGACGGTAGGATTTGTATTCGGAGAGACGGCCGCGCTTGACTTCCTTGATTTCCTTAATGGCTTTCAGATCAATTCCTTCGGCGTCGTAAATCCAGCCGGTGGAGTCGCTCATAGTAACAACCTTGCCGCCCAGTTCCTGTGCCTTCTGGCATGCGTAAATCGCAACATTGCCGGAGCCGGAAATTACGATTGTCTTGCCTTCAATGGATTTGCCGTTTTTACGGAGCATGGCGTCGGTGAAATAAAGCAGACCAAAGCCGGTTGCCTCCGTACGCGCAAGCGAGCCGCCGTAAGGAAGCCCCTTGCCGGTCAGGATGCCGGTATACTCATTGCGAAGGCGCTTATACTGCCCGAACAGGTATCCGATTTCACGTCCGCCTACGCCGATATCCCCTGCGGGAACGTCGGTATCGGGGCCGATATGTCTGTAAAGCTCCGTCATAAAGCTTTGGCAGAACGTCATGATTTCGCGGTCGGACTTGCCTTTCGGGTCGAAGTCGGAACCGCCCTTGCCGCCGCCGATCGGCAAACCTGTCAGAGAGTTCTTGAAGACCTGCTCAAATCCTAAAAATTTCAGAATGCCGATGTTTACAGACGGATGCAGGCGAAGGCCGCCCTTGTAAGGCCCAATGGCATTGTTGAACTGAACGCGGTAACCGCGGTTCACGCGGACATTGCCGTTGTCATCCAGCCAGGAAACACGGAACTTTAACTGCCGGTCCGGCTCCGTCAGCCTTTCAAGTATGCCGGCCTTTTCATACTGTGGGTTTTGTTCAATAACCGGGGCCAAAGACTTTAAAACTTCCGTTACCGCCTGAATAAATTCAGGTTCGTTTGCATTTAACCGGATTACATTTGCGAGCTGTTCGTCAACGTAAGACATGGGAATATCCTCCTATATAAAATTTAGGAAACGATATTATTCAAAGCATAATACCTTTTTCAATTGAATAGTTTAGCACATTAAATTGTATATTTCAATATTTTTTTGCTGATTTTTCCTAAAAATAGCTTCTGATTTGCAAGATTCAAACTTGAATACTGCAAAAAGACGGAAAATCATCGGTATCAATAAAAAATTTGTGCATAAAAATGAAATGAACCTTTCAATTCAAAAATGATTGACACGTAATGCCAAATAGAATAGAATATAACTAATATCAAATTACGATGACAAGGAGGTTTTCGCAAAAGACCAGCCTTGTTATTTTATTTTTGGGGAGGTGTCGGTTTGAGTAAATATACAAAAAATGATATTATCAGTATGATCGAAGAGAATAACGTACGATTCATTCGTCTTCAGTTTACGGATATATTCGGTACCTTGAAAAATGTTGCGATTACAACCAGCCAGATTGAAAAGGCTCTGGATAATAAATGTATGTTCGACGGATCCTCTATTGAAGGCTTTGTGCGGATTGAAGAGTCGGACATGTACCTGAGGCCGGATTTTGACTCGTTTGTTATTTTTCCGTGGCATACCCAGCACGGCAGAGTCGCCCGCCTGATATGCGATATTTACACCCCCGACGGGAACCCGTTTGAGGGCGACCCCCGTTATGTTCTGAAAAGAGCGCTTAAAGAAGCGGCGGACATGGGCTATACCTTCAATGTCGGGCCGGAGTGTGAGTTCTTCCTGTTTAACACGGATGAATTCGGACATCCTACGACCATTACCCACGACACCGCCGGATATTTTGACCTTGGCCCCTCCGATTTGGGGGAAAGCGCGCGCAGGGATATCTGCCTGAACCTTGAGGAAATGGGCTTTGAGATTGAAGCTTCCCACCATGAAGTGGCGATTGCGCAGCATGAGATCGATTTTAAATACAGCGAGGCGCTTTCCGCCGCGGATAATATCCTTACCTTTAAGATGGTTGTAAAATCCTGTGCGGATTCGCACGGGCTTTGCGCTACCTTTATGCCGAAGCCGGTTTATGGCCGCGACGGTTCCGGAATGCATACGAATATGTCTCTGTTTAAAAACGGAGAAAATGTTTTCTACGATCCGAAAAGCGAGTCCGGACTGAGCCAGATTGCTTATCATTTTATCGCGGGCATTATGAAGCATATTAAGGGCATGTGTGCGCTTACGAATCCGCTGGTTAATTCCTATAAACGGCTGGTTCCCGGCTATGAAGCGCCGTGCAATATTGCGTGGACGTTAAGCAACCGCAGCGCATTAATCCGCGTGCCCGCCACAAGAGGCCTCGGCACCCGCGTGGAACTGCGCAATCCGGATTCAGCCTGCAACCCTTATCTGGAGCTTGCCGTCCTTCTGGCGGCGGGGCTTGACGGAATCAAAAACAATCTGACGCCCCCGGATGCGGTGACAACCAACATTTACGATATTGATGAGCAGGAAAGAAAGGCCGCGGGAATTGACGCGCTGCCTTCTGATTTGAAAAATGCAATTGATGAAATGAAGGCGGACCCGTTTATCCGTGAAGTGCTGGGAGACCATGTCTTCAACAAATATGTTGAAGCGAAGGAAAAGGAATGGTATGAATATTCAACCACGGTTACGCAATGGGAGCTTGACCAATATCTGAATAAATTTTGACGGCATATGAGCAGTGTTCTTGTAGCGAATGCCATCGCGGATAGCGCTAAAAAAATTGCCGCCGTACTCCGGACTTCCGGTTTGAATGTCGGCTGCGTTTGTACAACCGGTTCACAGACAATCGATTTTGCCAACCGGCATTATCATGGAGGGGTGATTGTTTGCAGCGCGAAATTAACGGATATGTCCGCGCTGAACCTTCCGGAGATTATAGGGCCGAATTATGATTTTCTATTCCTGCTGAAATCACAGCAGGCGAATGTTTCCGAAACGCTTTCCTGCGCCAGCCTGATCCTGCCGGTTAACCGTATGGATTTGATTTCCTCCGTGAATATGCTTTTGAATCTCTCCGATTCCAGCAGCCTCACCATCAAAAAGAAGCTGGCGGAAGGAAATTTTGATGAAAAACAGGTGATCGGGCAGGCGAAAAACCGGATTATGGCGCGCAATCATTTTACGGAAGCGCAGGCGCATCGGTTTATACAGAAAAAAAGCATGGATTCCGGGAAAAAAATGATTGAAACGGCAATGATTATTCTGGATATGTAAGGAGGATACGAATGAAATTCACCAAAATGCAGGGAATAGGAAACGATTATCTCTATTTTAACTGCTTTGAGGAGAAAATTGAAAATCCATCCGAACTTTCGATAAAACTAAGCGACCGTCATTTTGGCGTTGGCTCCGATGGGATTATTTTAATTGAACCGTCCGACAGGGCCGACTGCCGAATGGATATCTACAATGCCGACGGCTCCCGTGCAATGATGTGCGGCAACGGCATACGCTGTGTAGGAAAGTATGTTTACGAACGCGGCCTTATAAAAAAGGACGTGCTGAAAGTCGATACCATGAGCGGCGTGAAAACGCTGTATCTGGACGTAAAAAACGGAATCGTGCGTTCCGTAAAAGTCGATATGGGGAAACCGGTTTTCCGTTCCGCTGCGATTCCGGTTCAGTTTCCGAAAGAAACGGTGATTGATGAGCCGATTACCGTTGACGGAGTCGAATACCGAATAACCTGTGTATCTATGGGCAACCCGCATTGTATCTTGTTTGCAGACGACGTTGAGAGGATTGCGATTGAAAAAATCGGCCCCAAAATGGAGCATAATCCGATTTTTCCGGACAGGGCAAATATCGAATTTGTACAGGTATTGAATTCCGGCGAAGCGAAAATGCGCGTTTGGGAACGCGGCTCAGGCGAAACATGGGCCTGCGGGACCGGTGCCTGCGCTTCCGCCGTAAGCTGTGCGGTAAATCATAAAACAGGCAGAAAAGTAAAAATGCACCTTAAAGGCGGCGACCTAAGCATAGAATGGGACGATCAGACAGATACCGTCTTTATGCAGGGCCCCGCCGAATTTGTGTTTGAAGGAACAGTCAATTTATCGAAATAAAACGGACGAAGGGAATGGATAGCTTGCTGAAAGTAAACGAGAATTTTATGAAACTGCCCCCCAGTTATTTGTTTGTGGATATTGCTAATAAAGTCGATCAATTTTCGAAGCAGCATCCGGAAGTGGAAATCATCCGCATGGGGATCGGGGATGTTACCCGCCCTCTGCCCAAAGCGGTCGTTACCGCTATGCAGAAAGCAGCCGAGGAAATGGGAAACATGGAAACCTTCCGCGGTTATGGGCCGGAGGCAGGATATGAATTCCTGCGTTCTGCAATAGCGGAAAATGATTATCAGAAGCGCGGCGTGGCAATCGACAAGGATGAGATTTTTGTCAGCGACGGCGCGAAGAGCGACACCGGCAGTATCGGCGATATTTTCGATGTTGACAATGTCGTCGCGGTCTGCGACCCGGTTTATCCTGTCTATGTCGATACCAATGTTATGGCGGGACGGGCAGGCGAATACCGTGAAGGCGCCGGCTGGAGCAAAATTGTTTATATGCCCTGTTCCAGGGAAAACGGTTTTCTGCCGCGGATTCCGAACGAACGCGCCGATATCATCTACCTTTGTTTTCCGAACAACCCGTCCGGGGTTGGGATCGGACGCAAAGAACTGCAAAAATGGGTCGACTATGCCCTGCGAAATCAATCGATTCTTCTCTATGACGCGGCCTACGAAGCGTTTATTACGGATGAGGATATGCCGCACAGTATTTTTGAAATCGAAGGCGCAGAGAAGTGCGCGATTGAATTCCGGAGTTTTTCCAAAACGGCGGGCTTTACCGGTACGCGCTGCGCGTTTACGGTTATCCCGAAGGAATTGATTTTTAACGGGGTGTCCCTGAACAAGCTCTGGGGCAGACGCCAGTCCACAAAAATGAACGGCGTTTCCTACGTGGTTCAGCGCGGAGCCGAAGCGGTGTATTCCGAAGAAGGAAAACGCGAGGTAAGAGAAAATATTGAATACTACCTTAACAATGCAAAGATCATTAAAGAAGGCTTGCAAAAGGCCGGATTTGAAGCGTACGGCGGCGTAAATTCCCCCTATGTCTGGATGAAAGCGCCGAACGGGTTATCTTCTTGGGAATTTTTTGACTTGCTGCTGGAAAAGACCGGCGTTGTCGGTACACCCGGCTCCGGTTTCGGAATCAGCGGGGAAGGATTTTTCCGCCTGACCGCCTTTAATACCAGGGAAAACACCGAAAAAGCGATTGAACGAATAACGCAGTCTTTTCAGGCGTAATATTTTGTTGTTTATTTATGATTATTATAGATAAGCGGTTGATTAATAAGAATGGTTGGTGATTGAATGAGAGCATTGCTGATGCTTGAAAATGGGATGACCTTTGAGGGGACAGGCTTTGGCGACGAACATGACGTACTGTGTGAGGTGGTATTTAACAGCGCAATGTGCGGATACACGGAGCTGCTGACGGACCCTTCCTATGCGGGACAGGGCGTTGTTATGACCTATCCTCTTATTGGAAATTACGGTATTTGCTATGACGACGCGGAATCCACGAGGCCGTGGCTTCGTGCGTTTATCGTCCATTCTATTTCCGGTGCGGCGAGCAATTTCCGCTGTGATGTGGATTTGAATACGTTTTTGAAACAGAACCGCATTCCCGGAATTCAAGGTTTGGACACAAGGGCGATTACAAAAATTCTCCGTGAAAGCGGCACCATGCGCGGCATGATCGCTTTTAGGGATCATTTTGATATTGCGTCCATGAAAAAGCAGCTTGACGCGTTCGAGATGGAATCCTATGTTCCCGTTGTGAGCAGCAGGGAATCCAAGATTTACGGCGACGGCCCAATTAAGATTGCGCTGGCGGACTACGGGGTGAAAAGCAATATCATCCGTTCGCTGGTGAAACGGGGATGCACGGTGAAATGTTTTCCATACGATGCCTCTTTTGAGGAGATGATGTCCTTTTCACCGGACGGCGTCATGCTTTCCAATGGACCGGGAGACCCCAAGGAATGCGTGAAGGCAATTTCTGAGCTTAAAAAAGTCTACTTATACGGTATTCCAACCTTTGCAATTTGCTTAGGCCATCAGCTGATGGCTCTTTCGCAGGGCTTTGACACCTATAAATTGAAATATGGCCATAGAGGTATTAACCACCCGGTTAAGGATTTAACAACGAACAGAGTGTACATTACTTCTCAGAACCACGGCTTTGTGGTTAATGGCGAAACAATTAATCCTTCAGTAGCCGACATCCGTTGTATCAGTATGAACGACGGCAGCATTGAGGGATTAACTTATAAAAACGGGAAAGTTTTTTCGGTTCAGTTCCACCCGGAGGCTTCCCCCGGCCCGCTTGACACAGGCTTTCTTTTCGATGAGTTTATTAAGTTAATAGGAGGAAGCCGTCTATGAAGAGAAAAGAAATTAAAAAAGTCATTATCATCGGTTCCGGCCCGATTATTATCGGCCAAGCGGCCGAATTCGACTATGCCGGAACGCAGGCGTGCCGCGCAATCCGCGAGGAGGGCGTGGAGGTTATCCTGATCAACTCCAATCCTGCGACGATTATGACCGACAAACAGATTGCCGATAAGGTTTACATTGAGCCGCTAACCGTGGAGACAATTAAAAAGGTCATTCTGAAAGAAAATCCGGACAGTATCCTGCCGACCCTCGGCGGCCAGAACGCTTTGAACCTTGCGGTGGAACTGGAGGAATCCGGTTTCCTAAAGGAAAATAACGTGGAAATGATCGGTACGAACGCCGACACCATCCGCATGGCGGAAGACCGTGAGCTTTTTAAAGAGGCAATGGAGCGAATCAATCAGCCCTGTGCGGAAAGCGAAATTGCAGAAAATATTGAAGACTGTGTGAAAATAGCCCGAAAAATCGGGTATCCGGTTGTTGTGCGCCCGGCCTATACCCTTGGAGGAAGCGGCGGCGGCATTGCCGCCGACGAGGAGGAACTGATTACGATTGCTTCCCTCGGCCTGCACCGCAGCCGCGTGAATCAGGTGCTGATCGAACGCTGCATTTCCGGCTGGAAAGAAATTGAATACGAGGTCATGCGCGACCATAACGGAAACTGCATTACCGTCTGCAACATGGAAAACTTCGACCCGGTCGGCGTCCATACCGGCGACTCCATCGTCGTCGCGCCGTGCCAGACACTCGCGGACAAGGAAACGCAGATGCTTCGTTCCGCGTCTCTTTCCATTATTTCCGAATTAAAAGTTGAAGGTGGATGCAACGTACAGTTTGCTTTAAATCCGAAGAGCTTTGAATACTGCGTGATTGAGGTTAACCCGCGTGTCAGCCGTTCCTCTGCGCTCGCATCCAAAGCGACGGGGTACCCGATTGCGAAGGTGGCTTCCAAAATTGCGCTCGGTTATACGCTGGATGAAATCCGCAATGCGATTACGAAAAAGACGTTTGCCTGTTTTGAACCGACGCTCGATTACTGCGTTGTGAAAATTCCGCGCTGGCCTTTCGATAAATTTGTATACGCAAAACGCAGCTTGGGTACGCAAATGAAAGCGACCGGCGAAGTGATGGGAATCGCGCCGTCGTTTGAAGCCGCGTTAATGAAATCCATCCGTTCGCTGGAGCAGAATGTCTTCAGCCTGATGGATGAACATTTACAGTCCTTGCCGAACGCGGAACTGGAGGATCGTCTTCACGTAGTGGACGACCGCCGGCTTTGGGTCGTTTCGGAAGCGTTAAGGCGCGGGATTTCCGCGGATAAAATCCATGAGATTACGAAAATTGATCTGTGGTTCCTCGACAAACTGCTGTCCATTATTGAGGTGGAGAAAGCTTTTGCGGTTCAGCCGATCGACCGGAACCTGCTTTTGAAAGCAAAGGATTTCGGGTTCCTGGATAAGACGATTTCGAAGCTGAGCGGAAAAACCGAGGAAGAGATTCGGGCGCTGGAAGAAGAGTGGAATATCCATCCCGTCTACAAAATGGTCGATACCTGCGCGGCGGAATTTGACGCGGAAACCCCATACTACTATTCGACTTACGGAATTCAGAATGAATCCTGTGCCAAAAGCGACCGGAAGAAAATTCTGGTTATCGGTTCCGGGCCGATCCGCATCGGGCAGGGAATCGAGTTCGATTTCTGCTCGGTGCACAGCGTCTGGGCTTTGAAAAACATGGGCTGCGAAACCATCATTGTAAACAACAATCCGGAAACGGTTAGTACGGACTTCGATATTGCAGACAAACTGTACTTTGAACCTTTAACGGAAGAGGACGTGCTCCATATTGCGCAGCTGGAAAAACCGGACGGTGCTGTAGTGCAGTTCGGCGGCCAGACGGCCATTAAGCTTGCCGGGGCAATCGAGAAAATGGGCATCCCGATTCTCGGTACTTCCTTCGACAGCATCGACGAAGCGGAAGACCGCGAGCGTTTCGACGCGATTTTAAATGAATGCAAAATCCCCCGCGCGGAAGGACGGATGGTCTTTACCTGCGAGGAAGCCATCAAAGCGGCGAATGAGCTGGGTTACCCGGTGCTCGTTCGGCCGTCCTACGTCCTGGGCGGTCAGGGAATGCATATTGCCTATTCGGACGAGGACATCGTTGAGCAGATCGGCATTATCAACCGGATCGCACAGGAGCATCCGATTCTGGTGGATAAATATATCATGGGTACGGAAGTGGAGGTTGACGCCGTCTGCGACGGCATTGATTCCGTTATTCCGGGTATCATGCAGCATATTGAACGCGCCGGTATCCACTCCGGAGACAGTATTTCCGTCTACCCGGCCATCGGTGTGGCAAAGGAAATGCAGGAACTGATTGTGGAGTATACCCGCCGTCTTGCAAAGGCATTAAAAGTAAAGGGACTTTTAAATATCCAGTTTATTGTAAAAGATAATGAAGTCTACGTAATTGAAGCGAACCCGCGTTCTTCCAGAACGGTACCGTATATCAGCAAGGTAACCAGCATCCCGATTGTCCCGCTGGCTGTCGGAACCTTTTTCGGGAAGACGCTTCCGGAGATGGGATACAATTACGGTTTGCAGAAAGAACGGGATTTAATCGCCATTAAAATGCCGGTTTTCTCTTTTGAAAAGCTGTACGGCGCGGATGTAAACCTTGGGCCGGAAATGAAATCGACCGGCGAAGTGCTTGGCGTTGCCAGAACCTTTGACGAGGCGCTCATTAAGTCGTTTTACGGCGCGGGTGTTCACATGATTAGAAAAGGCAGGGTCATTTTCACGGTCAAGGATGTTGACAAGGACGAAGCCCTGCCAATTGCGAAAGGGTTGTATGACCTTGGCTGGACGATCTACGCTACGCCGGGAACCTCTGATTTCTTTAACGATAATGACATTCCCACCATACGGACCAATAAAATCGGAACAGGAACCCCGGATATCCTTGATCACATCACATCCGGAAAAATCGATCTGGTAATCAATACCCCTTCCAAGGGTGTGGCACACAACCGCGACGGTTATAAAATCCGCAGAAACGCGGTGGAATGCGGCATTCCGTGCCTGACTTCCCTGGATACCGCCAATGCATTTTTAACCTGCGCCCGGCATGTGGATACAACCCAGCTTTCCGTCATCGACATAACAAAGGTTTCTACGTTTTTAAACTTTATCTAAATATAGAAAAAATACAGGAGGAATTTACAATGAAAAAATGTGAGCTTCTTTACGAGGGCAAGGCAAAAAAGGTTTATGCCACGGACGACAAAAATTACTGCATTGTCGATTACAAGGATGATGCCACCGCCTTCAACGGCCAGAAAAAGGGTACGATTCACGGCAAAGGCGTTGTGAATAATAAGATGTCGAACTTCCTGTTTAAAATGCTGGAGGAAAAAGGCATTAAAACCCATTATGTGGAAGAACTGAGCGACCGGGAAACCCTGGTTAAGAAAGTAGAGATTGTTCCTCTTGAGGTGATCGTCCGCAATAAAGCGGCCGGCAGCCTTGCAACAAGACTGGGCATGGAAGAAGGCACGCCCATGAAGTCCACCGTTCTGGAAT
This sequence comes from Caproiciproducens galactitolivorans, assembly GCF_026672255.1. GTDB lineage: Bacteria > Bacillota > Clostridia > Oscillospirales > Acutalibacteraceae > Caproiciproducens > Caproiciproducens galactitolivorans_A. The sequence continues at coordinate 121,477 of NZ_JAPOHA010000007.1, forward strand.
TCTGCTATAAGAACGATGATCTGGGCGACCCGATGGTAAACGAGTACCATATTCTTGCGGCTGATTTTGCAACGAAAGAGGAAATTGATCAGATCAGTGAAATGTCCCTGAAGATCAATGAAATCCTGAAGGAATTCTTCCTGTCCGTAAACATTGAACTGATTGATTTCAAACTGGAATTCGGCCGCTGTGCGGAAGGAATCATCCTTGCGGATGAAATTTCCCCGGATACCTGCCGTTTCTGGGATGTCCATACGCATCAAAAACTGGACAAGGACCGTTTCCGCCGAAATTTAGGCGGAGTTGAAGAGGCTTATGCCGAGGTAATGAAGCGCATCGGCTTATAATTTATAGGATGGTGAGTTTTTGAACAGCTCTGTAATGGATTATGATGTTTTTAAACCGCACGAGGAGTGCGGGGTATTCGGCATTTATTCCGAAGGCGAGGTTGTTCCTGCCTATGCAACGTACAACGGGCTTCTGGCATTGCAGCACAGAGGGCAGGAAAGCTGCGGCATTGCGGTCTGTGACCGCGGCGTCATTTCTTACTCTAAGGATATGGGCCTTGTTACGGAAGCATTTAATGATAAGATATTGGACAGTCTTGAGGGGCAGATGGCGGTCGGTCATGTCCGCTATTCCACATCGGGCGGCAGTGTGCGTGAAAACGCACAGCCGCTCGTCATGCGTTATATTAAAGGCACACTGGCGATCGCCCATAACGGGAATTTAACCAACGCTTACGAGCTTCATCAGGTTCTGGAACGCAGGGGCTGTATTTTTCAGACGACGATCGATACGGAAGTCATCGCCTATATGATCGCGCGGGAACGCGTGGACGCCCCTTCCATTGAAGAAGCGGTGCGCCGTACCATTCCGAAAATTCAGGGTTCTTTCTCTCTGGTCGTCATGAGCCCGCAAAAACTGATTGCCGCGCGCGATCCGCACGGTTTCCGCCCGCTTTGCATCGGTAAAATCGGAAATTCCACGGTTTTTGCTTCCGAAACCTGTGCGCTGGACGCCTGCGGAGCCGAATTTGTACGCGACGTGGAGCCCGGCGAAGTCGTTGTCGTTGACCAGGACGGAATGCGCTCCTTCAGGGACCCCGTTGATGTGGAAAAATCCCTTTGTATTTTTGAGTATATTTACTTTGCCAGAACCGACAGTATTATCGACGGAATCAGCGTTTATGAAGCGCGCAAACAGGCCGGACGTCTTCTTGCGAAACAGCTTCCGGTTGAAGCGGATATCGTCATCGGCGTACCCGAATCCGGTATCGACGCCGCGCTCGGGTACAGTGAGGAATCCGGTATTCCGTACGAAAAAGGAATCGTAAAAAATACGTATATCGGCAGGACCTTCATTAAGCCGAACCAGTCGGAAAGGGAACGCAGCGTACGAATTAAACTGAACGCGCTTTCCAACTGCGTAAAAGGGAAACGCATCGTCATGCTGGACGATTCCATTGTCCGGGGAACGACCAGCGGCCGCATTGTTTCCATGCTGAAAGACGCGGGGGCGAAAGAAGTCCATCTTCGTATCAGTTCGCCGCCGTTCCTGTGGCCCTGCTATTACGGCACGGACATCCCCTCAAAGGACGATCTTATTGCATGCCAGCACAGCATTAAGGAGATCGGGGAAATGAGTTATGCGGATTCCATTGCTTTTTTAAGCGTTGAAAATCTGGCGAAGCTTATGGGCGGCAGAATGGGATACTGCGACGCCTGTTTTTCCGGGAAATATCCCGCACCGGTTCCGGACTATTTAATAGCGAACAAAAATTATGATTATAACATACCGATAAAACGTTTGTAATTTTCCATTTGGAGGAATAAGAATTGAAAAATAGCTACGAATCGCCGTTATCGTCCCGCTACGCGGACGCGGAAATGAAATATCTGTTTTCACCCGATAAGAAATTCAGAACGTGGCGCAGGCTGTGGATTGCTTTGGCACAGGCTGAAAAAGAGCTTGGGCTGAACATTACCCAGGAACAGATTGACGAAATGCTCCAATATGCCGACGATATCAATTACGACGTTGCCGAAGCCCGCGAAAAGGTTGTACGCCACGACGTAATGTCTCATGTCTACGCGTTTGGCCAGCAATGCCCGAAAGCGGAGCCGATTATCCACCTGGGTGCGACCTCCTGCTATGTGGGCGACAACACGGACATTATTGTTATGACGGACGCGCTGAAGCTTGTCCGGAATAAACTGGTCGGTGTGATTCGCGTATTATCCAAATTTGCTTTACAATATAAAGATTTGCCGACGCTGGCGTTTACGCATTTCCAGCCGGCCCAGCCGACCACGGTGGGGAAACGCGCAACCCTTTGGATTCAGGATTTAATGATGGATTTGGAGGATGTCGGATACCAGCTTTCCAAGGCAAAGCTTTTGGGTTCGAAAGGGACAACCGGTACGCAGGCAAGCTTTTTGGAATTATTCGACGGTGACCATAGTAAAGTAAAAAAGCTTGACAAGATGATTGCGGAGAAGATGGGGTACTCTTCCTGTTTTGCGGTTTCCGGCCAGACCTATTCCCGGAAACTCGACAGCCAGATGCTTGCCGTTTTAAGCGGTATTGCGCAGAGCGCCGCCAAATTCTCAAATGATATCCGCCTGCTTCAGCATTTGAAGGAAGTGGAAGAACCGTTCGAAAAGAATCAGATCGGTTCCTCGGCCATGGCCTATAAACGCAACCCGATGCGCAGCGAACGGATCGCGTCGCTTTCCCGCTATGTTATTATCGACAGCCTGAATCCCTGCATTACCGAAGCGACCCAGTGGTTTGAACGCACCCTGGATGATTCCGCCAATAAGCGCATCAGTGTGCCGGAGGCCTTCCTGGCCGTCGACGGAATCTTAAACCTGTATGCCAATGTGGCGGACGGTCTGGTGGTCTATCCGAAGGTAATCAACCAGCATCTTCTCCGTGAACTGCCGTTTATGGCAACGGAAAACATTATGATGGATGCCGTAAAGCGCGGTGCCGACCGCCAGCAGCTTCACGAACGGATTCGTGTTCACTCCATGGCGGCTTCCCGTGTGATAAAGGAAGAGGGCGGGGAAAACGACCTGCTAAGCCGCATTGCCGCCGACCCGGCTTTTGGCGTGACTTTCGAGGAACTGCAAAAAATCGTAAGCCCGGAGAAGTATGTCGGCAGGGCTCCGCAGCAAACGGAAGAGTTTATTGCCGAAGTTGTCAATCCGTTTATTCAAAAATACAGCTTTATACCGGAGGATAAGCCGGAAATAAATTTATAAAATGCAAAGAAATTCGGAAGGAATTTTTATTTTGATTCCGCTTTGATTTTTCTTGCAATTGTGATATGATTATAAAGTTGTTGTTAACAATTACTGCCTAAATATGGCCGCAGGGGCAGTTAATTCGCAAAATCCGTTGCGGCACGGCGGAGTGAAAGTTTTATGATTAAAGCAATTGTTGGTGCGAACTGGGGAGACGAAGGAAAGGGTAAAATCACCGATGTGGAAGCCGCCCAATCCGATATCGTCATCCGGTTTCAGGGAGGCAGCAATGCCGGTCACACCATTATCAACAATTATGGAAAATTTGCGCTGCATCAATTGCCGTCAGGCGTTTTTTACAGCCATATAACAAATATTATCGGCAACGGCGTGGCGCTGAGTGTAGAGAATTTTGTCAAAGAGATGAAATCTCTTGAGGAACGTGGGGTTCCGAAACCGAATATCGTTATTTCGGACCGCACGCAGCTCGTTATGCCCTACCATATTCAGCTCGATACGTTTGAAGAAGCACGTCTTTCCGCGCATTCCTTCGGCTCTACAAAGTCCGGTATCGCTCCTTTTTATTCGGATAAGTTCGCTAAGATCGGTTTTCAGATCAGCGAATTGTACGATGACGAGGCAGCGCTAAAAGAGAAAATCGATCATGTCATTACGTTAAAAAATGTTCTGTATGAAAATTTATACCATCAGCCGAAGCTTACGGTGGACGAAGTCTACAATAAGCTGATGGAATACAAAAAACTGCTTGAGCCGTATGTAGCGAATACCTTTACGCTTCTTCATAATGCGGTTAAGGAAGGAAAGAACATCCTTCTGGAAGGCCAGTTGGGCGCGTTAAAGGACCCTGATTTCGGGATTTATCCGATGGTAACCTCGTCTTCCACCTTGGCCGGTTACGGCGCGATCGGCGCAGGTCTTCCGCCCTATGAAATCAAAGAGATCATAGCGGTTGTGAAAGCGTATTCCAGTGCGGTGGGCGCGGGTGAATTCGTCAGCGAAATCTTCGGCGACGAAGCAGACGAACTGCGCCGCAGAGGCGGAGACGGCGGCGAATTCGGAGCCACGACCGGCCGTCCGCGCAGAATGGGATGGCTGGATTTAGTCGCTTCCCGTTATGGCTGCCAGGCGCAGGGTGCAACCAGCGTTGCCTTAACGGTGCTGGATGTGCTTGGATATCTGGATGAAATTCCGGTCTGCGTCGCTTATGAACTGAACGGAAAGAGGATTGATTCTTTCCCGTCGACCGTTCAGTTAAAGCATTGCAAGCCGGTTATCGAAAAGCTGCCTGGCTGGAAATGCGATATCCGCGGAATCAAGAATTATGCGGATTTGCCGGAAAATACACGCAGATACATTGAATTTGCGGAGAAAGCAATCGGCGTTCCGATCAGGATTGTTTCCAACGGTCCGTCACGCGAAGATATTATTTACAGATAAGCTTCATATAATAGAGCGCCAGCATTCCCTTGCTGGCGTTTCCTTGATTTTAAATTAACCGAAGAAGGTGTATAATATGTGTGGAATTGTTGGATACATCGGAGACGATCAGGCGGCGCCTATTTTGCTGAAAGGCTTGGAAAAGCTGGAGTACCGCGGCTATGATTCGGCCGGAGTTGCTGTTTACGACGGGACCTCCCTGCAGGTTGTCAAAGCGAAGGGCAGACTTAAGGTTTTAAGTGACATGATCAACGGGGGGAAGGACGTTCCCGGCACAGTAGGGATCGGCCATACCAGATGGGCTACACACGGGAAACCGTCGGACATCAATTCCCATCCTCAGGTAAGCGATTCCGGAAAGTTTGCCGTGGTTCATAACGGAATTATCGAAAATTATCTTGCTTTAAAGGATCTGCTGATGAAAAAAGGCAAGATGTTTGTTTCGGAAACCGATACGGAAGTAATCGCGCAGCTTTTGGAGTATTATTATAAAGGCGATATTCTCGAAGCGGTCATCAAAGTGATTAACAAGGTGGAGGGTTCCTATGCCCTCGGTATCATCTGCGCGGACGATCCAAGCCAGATTATTGCCGTGCGCAAAGACAGCCCGCTGATTGTTGGGCTAGGCAAGGGCGAAAACTTTATCGCTTCGGATATTACCGCCATCCTGAACAAAACCAGGGATATTTATCGTTTGAACGACAATGAAATTGTGGTTCTGAAACGGGATTCCGTTACGGTTTACAACACGGACAGAGAAATTGTTGCAAAAGAGCCGAGCCATATCGACTGGGATGTTTCCGCTGCCGAAAAAGGCGGCTATCAGCATTTTATGGCCAAGGAAATTATGGAACAGCCGAAGGCCGTTCGGGACACGATTTCTCCCAGAATTCAAAACGGGAAAATCGTATTGGACAATATTACTTTAACGGCAGAGCAGATTAAGAGCTTTTCAAAAATTTATATTGTTGCGTGCGGTTCCGCTTACCATGTAGGTGTAGTTGCCAAATATGTTTTGGAGAAGTTCACAAGAATTCCGGTAGAGGTGGACGTTGCCTCCGAGTTCCGGTACCGTCAGCCGATTTTGGATGATAAGGTTCTGGTGCTTGTCATCAGCCAGTCCGGCGAGACGGCCGATACGCTGGCGGCGCTTCGGGAAGCAAAGCATCTCGGCGCAAGGACGCTTTCCATCGTAAATGTTGTAGGAAGCTCGATTGCGAACGATTCCGACGATGTTATCTACACCTGGGCCGGCCCCGAAATTGCGGTTGCGACGACGAAAGCCTACAGTACACAGCTGGCGGTCGTCTATCTGCTTGCTATTTATTTTGCGGATAAGCTCGGAGTCTTATCGGCGGAGGAATATGCCGATTATGTTGCCAAACTGCAGGCCCTGCCGGATAAAATCTCTGAGGCATTAGAGAATAAAGAACAGATTCAATATCTTGCATCCCAGTTTTTCAACGTGAAAGATGTATTTTTTATCGGAAGAAATCTGGATTATGCGATGTCTCTTGAAGGCTCCTTAAAACTGAAGGAAATCTCTTATATTCATTCCGACGCCTATGCGGCGGGAGAATTAAAACACGGTACAATATCGCTTGTTGAAGACGGAACGCTTGTGATCGCCTTGGCAACGCAGGATGCGCTTTTCGATAAGATGATCAGCAATGTGAAGGAAGTAAAGGCCCGCGGCGCTGTGGTGCTTGGCCTAACGACCGAACACAATAAAAAAATTGAGCAGGTAGCCGATTATGCGCTTTATGTTCCCGAATTTTGTGAAATGATGCAGCCTTCGCTGGCGGTCATTCCGTTACAACTTTTCGCCTATTATGTCGCGTCCATGAAGGGCTGCGATATCGACAAGCCGCGTAACCTCGCAAAATCGGTAACAGTGGAATAAGGAACCTGAAAACAGTTCAAAGAATGGAAGTGCGACGAATATGATGAAAAACGAAGCAATATTGATTCTCGATTTTGGAGGGCAATACAGTCAGCTGATTGCGCGCCGGGTTCGTGATTTAAATGTATATTGTGAAATAAAATCCTATAAAACGAATGCGGAGCAAATTCGTTCGGCCGGTTATAAGGGGATTATTTTTTCCGGCGGCCCGAACAGCGTTTATGCGGAAAATGCTCCTGTCTGTGACAAAAAGGTCTTTGAACTGGGTATCCCTGTTTTAGGTATCTGTTACGGCGCGCAGTTGATGTCCTATTTACTCGGCGGTAAGGTAAGCAGCAGCGAGGTTCGCGAATACGGAAAGACTCCGGTTGAATTTCAGGAGTCGGGCGCGCTGTTTCAGAATATAGAGAAGAATTCAGTCTGCTGGATGAGCCACACGGATTATATTTCGGCAGTGCCGGAAGGATTCCGGATTTCTGCAGTAAGCGATGCATGTCCGGTCGCCGCAATGGAGAACGGCGCAAGGAAATTATATGCTTTACAGTTCCATCCGGAAGTGGAGCATACTGTCCACGGAAACGACATATTAAAGAACTTTTTATACAATATCTGCGGCTGCAGGGGCGACTGGCAAATGGCATCCTTTGCCGTGGAGACCATACAGCACATCAAAGACACCGTAGGCGACAAAAAAGTTATTTGCGCGCTTTCCGGCGGAGTGGATTCTTCGGTAGCGGCCCTTCTGGTTCATAAGGCCATAGGGAAAAACTTGACCTGTATTTTTGTGGACCACGGTATGCTCCGCAAAAACGAAGGCGACGATGTCGAAACCGTATTTCGCAAACAGTTTGACATGAATCTGATTCGGGTAAACGCGCAGGAACGTTTTTTATCCAAGCTGAAGGGCGTTACCGAACCGGAGAGAAAGCGCAAGATTATCGGTGAGGAATTCATCCGGGTGTTCGAAGAGGAGGCAAAGAAGATCGGCCATGTCGATTATCTTTGTCAGGGCACCATTTATCCGGATGTGGTTGAGAGCGGAACCGGTGACGCCGCGGTGATTAAAAGCCATCACAATGTCGGCGGACTGCCGGACGACGTCGGCTTTACCGGCCTTGTAGAGCCGCTGCGCAATTTATTTAAGGATGAAGTCCGCAGGGTCGGTTTGGAACTGGGTATCCCGGCGCCGCTTGTCTGGCGCCAGCCTTTCCCGGGTCCGGGGCTCGGCATTCGTATCATGGGCGAAATTACCGCTGAAAAGCTTGCTATCCTGCAGGATGCCGACGCGATTTTCCGCGAAGAAATCGCACTTGCCGGGCTGGATAAAAAGATCAACCAGTATTTTGCTGTTCTGACCGGCATAAAGAGCGTGGGTGTAATGGGGGACGGCAGAACCTACAGCAACACCATCGCCCTGCGCGGCGTAACAACCTCCGACTTTATGACGGCAGACTGGGCGCGGATTCCGTACGATCTTCTGGAAAAAGTCTCCAGCCGCATCATTAATGAAGTAAAGCAGGTAAACCGTATCGTGTATGATATTACAAGTAAGCCGCCGGCCACGATCGAGTGGGAATAAATAAAATAACATCGGAAACCCGCATAATTGCTGGGTTTTCGATGTTTTCTTTGCTCTTCGAGTACACTTTGAGTGCATTAACAATCATAACTACCCGTTTGACGGGTAGTTTGCACATGGGCTATAAGCCCAAGTTACCGGCCAGCGCCTAAAGACGCTAGCTTTCACTTGGAGCTTTAGCACAAAAGCAACTGAGCACCCGGCATATCATTGCTGGGTGCTCAGTTTTTGCTGATGCAGGCACACGGATGGATCAACTCATTCACTTTGCCTGCTTATTCGCTGCTGGTCTGTTCTCCGCTGGATTCCTGGCTGCTGGATTGCCCTCCACCGGATTCCTGGCTGCCGGACTGTTCGCCGGATTGCTGACTGCTGGACTGTCCGCCCGATTGGCCTTCAACCGCTTTTTCCAAATCTTCGGTGTTTGATAACTCGACTTTTCCTTTTATATTGACTAATTGTGCATCTTTCCCTTTAACCACTTTTTCAAGTTCCATGATCGATAGATCCAGCTTGTTTGCAATTTCCTGCTGTTCTTTGTTCAGGCTGTTTTTATACAGACTCCAGACGGATTTCAGGTTGGTGATATCCGAATCCGCCTGCGTCCAGTTGGCTGTTAATCCGTTCAGAATGGCACTTCTCGAATAGTACCGGACTCTCTTTATCTCCGGGGAAGGTTTTGTCTTGAAAAGAGAATATAAATCCGGAATATAGGCATAAAGGTTGTTTGTAGCCACCATGATATCCATTTTGTTTTTGCTGGTAATTGTGCCGGACAGGTTATTTAGTGCTGTGCCGAAATTATTAACCAGATCTTTTTTAGCGCCTTTTTTAATAGCCTCAGGCATTAAATTATTCCATTGATAGTGCATCTTATCTACAAGTTTGGGAATCATTTCCATCGGATTCTGCTGGCTGGAACTAGACGGCTGGCTCTGCTGCTGTCCCTGCTGCGAACTTTGGCTTCCCTGCGAATTTTGGTTTCCCTGAGAACTTTGGATACCATTCGAATTTTGATTTCCTTGCGTATCCTTACTTTCCTGTGAGCTTGTATTACTCTGCCCGGACTCCATCCCTTTGCCGCCCTGCTGCGCTTCCTGCTTTACCTGAACCGCCGGCCCGTTCAGTGTTTTTATGATCATTTCAATGTTGTTTTCAAGGTCTGTTAAATCGGAAGGAACTTTTTCCGGCTCCGAATCTGATTTTGATGACTCCGTCTGCGAAGACCCTGATTGGGAAGACTGCTTTGAGCCGCATGCCGTGAGCAGGGAAAATACAAGAAATATGGATAACATTTTTGCACATGCTGTTTTCACTTTCATATGAAATTCATTATCCTCCATGATTCAATGATAACGTTATTATTTCTTGTTGTGTTCAATTCATACTTTCGGTTTCGTACAAGGAAACTTCGTGTAAAAAGTACTTCCGACGGTTGACAAATACCGACCGGATACCTTATAATAAAAACACAATAAAACGGGCTTTTATTACTGACGGATTATGTGGATGCAAAACCACAGGGGAAAAAAGCCTTGTACTTGAGCCGACCGTCTGGGCAGCATCTTGGTTTTAGCCAAATGCCGCTCTTTTTTTATTTCATTTTAAGAGAGTGGCAGGGGAAACCGGATGCCTTGAAAACAGAAGGAGAGTTTATGAGCGAACAGGCATGGAAAGATTTTAACGGCGGATGCTGGGAAACTGAAATGAATGTCCGGGATTTTATCCAGACAAATTACACGCCGTACGAGGGCGGCGGCGAATTTCTTGCTTCAGCGACGGAGCGGACAAACTCGCTGATGAAAAAACTGAATCATTTGCTGGAACTGGAACGGGAATTTGGCGGTGTTCTTGACGTTGACACCCGCACTGTCAGTTCGGTAAAGAGCTATCGCCCCGGCTATCTCGATAAGGAACGGGAGATTATCGTAGGACTCCAGACCGACCGGCCGTTAAGGCGGGGGGTGAATCCTTTCGGCGGGCTGAGAATGACGCGCGAAGCGTGCGAAGCATACGGATACAAGCTTTCTGAGGAAGTCGAGAAGGAATTTAAGTACCGCACCACCCATAACGACGGTGTTTTCCGCGCTTATACCGATGAAATCCGCGCGGCACGCCACTGCGGAATTATTACCGGCCTGCCGGACGCCTACGGAAGAGGGCGGATTATCGGCGATTACCGCCGGGTCGCACTCTACGGAATTGACCGGCTGATTGAGGAGAAGAAGAAAGACAAAGCACAAATCGGCACACAGATCATGGATGCCGACCATATCCGGCAGTTGGAGGAATTGTACCAGCAGATCACCTTTTTAGGGTATCTCAAAGAAATGGCCGCCCTATACGGTTTCGATATCTCGAAGCCTGCAACAAACGGCAGAGAGGCGGTGCAGTGGCTGTACTTCGGCTACCTGGGTGCAATCAAGGAGCAGAACGGCGCCGCCATGAGCCTTGGGCGCGTCAGCACCTTCCTCGATATTTATTTTGAACGCGATCTGAAAAACGGCATTCTTACGGAACAGCAGGTGCAGGAAATTTTCGACGACTTCGTTATGAAGCTGCGCATGGCGCGGCACCTTCGCACGCCGGAATACAACGAGCTGTTTGCGGGCGACCCGATGTGGATTACCGAGTCGGTCGGAGGCATGGGAGGGGACGGCAGAACGTTGGTAACAAAGAGCTCCTTCCGCATGCTCCACACGCTGTACAATTTGGGTTCTGCGGCCGAACCGAACCTCACCGTTCTGTGGTCCAACAAACTGCCGGAAAGCTTTAAGCGCTTTGCCGCGAAAGTATCCTGCGACACGGACGCCATTCAGTTTGAAAACGACGACGTGATGCGTCCGAAATTCGGCGACGACTACGGAATCGCTTGCTGTGTTTCGGCAATGCGGCTGGGGAAGGATATGCAGTTCTTCGGGGCGAGGGCAAACCTTGCGAAGCTTCTGCTCATGAGCCTGAACGGCGGCCGAGACGAAAAAAGCGCGCGGCAGGTTGCCCCGGCGCGCACCCCTTATCAGGGCGACATCCTTGAGTATGACAAGGTCGTGGAGGGCATGGCCTTTTACCGCGACTGGCTGGCGAAAACCTATGTAAGCGCAATGAATATCATCCATTATATGCACGATAAATACGCCTACGAAAAGACACAGATGGCACTGCACGACACCGATGTACACCGCTTCATGGCGTTTGGTGTCGCAGGATTGTCGGTTTTGGCCGATTCTCTTTCCGCGATTAAACATGCGAAAGTGAAATGCATCCGCGACGAGTCCGGGCTGATCAAGGACTTTGAAACCATCGGCGAATATCCCGCTTACGGCAACGACGACGACCGCGTGGATTCCATTGCGCAGGAACAGGTGAAGCTGTTCTTTGAAGCGCTGAAAAAGCACCCGACTTACCGCAATGCGGAGCATACACTTTCCATTCTGACGATTACATCCAATGTCGTCTACGGCAAAAAGACCGGAGCAACTCCGGACGGCAGAAAAGCCGGAGAGCCCTTTGCTCCCGGCGCGAACCCTATGCACAACCGCGAGAAGAACGGCGCGCTCGCCTCGCTGAATTCGGTTGCCAAGCTCTCCTATGATATCTGCAAAGACGGTATTTCCAACACGTTCTCCATTGTGCCGCAGGCACTGGGTCATACGGACGAAGAGCGCCATAAAAACCTGGTTTCCATTCTGAACGGCTATTTCCTGCAAAACGCGCATCACATCAACGTGAACGTGCTGAACCGCGAAACGTTGATCGAGGCTTACGAGCACCCGGACCGTTATCCGAACCTGACGATCCGCGTGTCGGGCTATGCCGTGAATTTTCATAAGCTTTCCAAGGAACAGCAGAGGGAAGTGATTTCCCGCACTTTCCACGAGGCGATGTGATGAAAGGCAGGGTTCATTCTTTTCAAAGTCTGGGAGCCGTGGACGGCCCCGGGCTGCGCTTTATCGTGTTTTTGCAGGGATGCACGCTGCGCTGCGCCTACTGCCACAACCCGGACACATGGAGTCCCGCCGGAGCAGAATACACGGTGGACGAAGTGGTGGAAAAGATTCTGCGCTGTAAACCCTATTTTGCGGAAAACGGCGGCGTTACCGTTTCGGGCGGAGAGCCGCTGATGCAGTGGGCGTTCGTTTCCGAGCTGTTCCGCCGGCTTCACTGTGAGGGAATCCATACGGCGCTGGACACCGCCGGTATCGGCGACCCGGAGGGCGCCCGTTCGGTGCTGCTCCATACCGATCTGGTTCTCTGCGACCTGAAGTTTTCCAATGAAGAGGACTACCTGCGTTACTGCCGGGGAAATATGGATACGGTGCTGCGGTTTTTAAAGCAAACAGAAAATCTGAAAGTGCCGTTGTGGATTCGGCATGTCGTTGTGCCGGGGCTGACAGACGGCACGGAACCTATCCTGAAAATTGCGGAATTGGCCGCCCGGTTTTCGAATTTGCAGCGGCTGGAATTGCTGCCGTTCCGGAAGCTGTGCGTAAGCAAATATCAGGCGATGGGCCTTCCGTTTCCGCTCAGTGATTACGGCGAATGCACAGACGCAGAGATTCAGGAACTCTACCGAATCATTGAAAATCACCTTCCGGAAAAGGCTGAATCCTTCTGCTTTCCCAACCGGGCTTATAAATTCAACTCCTGAACGCAATCGTTTCGGAAGTATAAGGAATTATGCTAAGAGTAAAAAGTGATACATACTTAAGAATTGAGTGGGATAAGCCACAGCATCATGGATTTTGGGGATAAATATAGAAAGCAAAGAGGCTCCCGTTGTTTCGGAAGCCCCTTTGCTTTATGATAGATGTAAATCATGTTATCGAATAAGGGATAGGGTAAGGAACAGGGTGGACATCAGGGAAGCTATCAGGGAAACCACCGTGATCTGTGTGTTGATCGACGGCCCGGCGGTATCTTTAAATGGGTCTCCCACGGTATCGCCCACGACCGCTGCCTTATGCGCGTCGGAACCTTTGCCGCCGTTGTTTCCGGACTCTATGTATTTTTTGGAATTATCCCAAAGACCGCCCGCATTGCTCATAAACAGGGCAAGGAGCAAGCCGCTGACAATATTGCCGCACAGGAAGCCGCCGATGGCTTGTACGCCTCCGATAAATCCGACGATGATCGTCAGGATAATCGTAACCAATCCTGCCGGAATCAGTTCCTTTAATGCGCCGTAAGTGGCGATTTCAATGCATTTGTCATATTCGGGAACAACGCCTTCTTTGCCTTCTTTTAAACCGGCAATTTCCCGGAACTGGCGGTGAATTTCGGAAACCATCCTCTGCGCGTTCCGGTCTACGCCAAGCATGAGCATGGCGGAAAAGACAGCCGGAACAGCGGCTCCGATCAGAAGCCCAAAGAACACAATCGGATTCATAACATCAAACCCGGTCAGTCCTTTTAGCCCGAGTTCCGCGGCAGCGTCGTTTACCTGACTGATGAAGGCGCCAAGAAGGGCAATTACCGTCAGCCCCGCAGCCCCGATTGCAAAACCCTTTGTTACGGCTTTTACCGTATTTCCGGCGCTGTCGAGCGCGTCCGTAATGTCAAGTACTTCATCGCCTAAATTTCCCATTTCGGCAAGTCCGCGTGCGTTGTCAACGATTGGCCCGTAAGCGTCGTTGGAAATAATCATGCCAACAATGGAAAGCATTCCGACCGCGGCCATGGAGATTCCGAACATGGCATATCCGGGTCCTATCGGATCGCAAAGCTTATAAGCGGCTAACGCGGAAATGGCGATTCCGATCATGGCGGGCAGGGTGCTGATAAACCCATAGGAAATACCGGACAAAATCGTAAACGCCGGGCCGGATTCGGAGGCCTTGGCCACCTGATGCACCGGCTTTTTGGTATCGTCCGTAAAATAATCGCTGGCAATACCGATCACAACGCCTACCAGAAGACCCACGATGCTTGCGCCCCAGATGCGCCACTCAAATTGAAAAGCCCAGGTGGCGGCGGCCGTTAATAAACCAAAAATAGCGGTCGTTACATAGGTACTGCTGTTTAACGCTTTTGTCGGGTTTCCATGTTTCCCCATTCGGGCGGTTGCCACGCCGATGATGGAGGCGAACAAACCGGCGGCCGCGTAACAGAAAACCAAACTGATATTCGCAGAACCTCCGTCCACCTTATCCAGTGACGCCGCTATGACAAGCGCCGCGGCCATGGAAGCGACGTTCGAGTCAAACAGATCGGCGCCCATTCCGGCTACGTCGCCGACGTTATCGCCGACATTATCCGCAATAACCGCCGGGTTTCTCGGGTCGTCCTCGGGAATGCCGAGTTCGACCTTTCCGACCAAATCCGCACTGATATCCGCGGTTTTTGTGAAAATCCCGCCGCCCGCTTTCGCAAACAAAGCGAGCGAGCTGGCACCGAAGCTGAATCCCAGCAGTGCCGTGGTATTATTTGTGATCAGCATAACAAGGGAAACGCCAAGGAGAGTGCCTCCCACAACCGCCATGCCCATTACCGCTCCGCCGCGGAATCCGGACATAAAGGACGGCTTAATCCCGCTTTGCGCGGCTTCCGCTGTTTTTACATTGGCAATGGTTGCAATTTGAATGCCAACGACTCCGGCGACCGCCGAGAAGATCGTTCCGCAAATATAGGACAGAGCCATAACAAGGTTGTCAACGAGATTTCCCTGCCATACGGGGGAAGGAAGAAAAGTGAAAATGAGAAGTGCTGCTACACCGGCGAATTTCGCCAAAACCGTATATTCCTTTGTTAAAAAGGTATTCGCGCCGTTTCGAATCAATTGGCCGACCTCAGCAATTCGCCGATTCGATGACGGCTGCTTTTTAACCCATCGGTAAAGCCATGCCGCAAACAAGAAGGAAAGCACGGAAACAGCAATGGAAGCAGCTAAAAAGAATGTAATCGTGAACTTCATTCCTATCACTCCCTGTTAATAATTTCTTAATATTTATTATAGCAGGATGATTGTTGTAAAAATAGATTAAATCATACGATTTTAAAATGATATATTTATACATATTGCTGAAATATTTAAGAAAAAACAGATTATAATCCAAACAGCATAAGAATTGCAATTTTTAAAAGAAACGTTTATTATATAAAAGATAGCCGAAAAATGAAACAGATAAGAGGAATTAAGAATATGGCAGCTTCCAACCCTCAAAAACATGCAATTCTGCTGATGGCTACCTGTGCGGGCTTATGGAGTATCGCCGGGATCTTTATAAAACTGATACCGTGGAATCCGTTTGTAATTGCCGGATTCCGCAGTGGGATTGCGGCTGTCGTCGTCGTTTTGTTTTTACGGGCGACCGGAAGGCGGATTAAGGTTACCAAACCCTCCATTCTAAGCGGACTTTGCATTATGGGGACGTTTTTCGCGTTTGTAACGGCGAACAAGATGACAACGGCGGCGAACGCGATTGTTCTGCAGTTTACGTCTCCCGTATTCATTCTGATTTTGTCCGCGTTTTTCTTTCATCAGCATTTTTGTAAGGCGGATTTGCTTGCGGTGGCTTTCACATTAGCCGGTATTTCCCTGTTTTTCTTCGATAAGCTTGGCGCGGGGAAATTGCTTGGAAACTGCATTGCGATTTTAGCCGGTTTGTTTATGGCGGGAATGTATGTCCTTACCGGACGAATGGATGACGATGCGCGTATGAGCGGAATTCTTTTTGGACATTTGTTCACCGCTGTAATCGGAATACCCATCGCTTTTTTTGTACCCACACCGGTTACATCGGCTTCCGTTTTGAGTATTTTAGCCCTTGGGGTGGTACAGTTGGGCATTCCTTATATTCTTTATGGTTTAGCCGTCCGGAACTGTCCGCCGCTTGCCTGTTCGCTTATCGGCGCAATCGAGCCGCTGCTGAATCCGGTTTGGGTATTCCTGTTTAACGGAGAAAAACCCGGACCATTTGCTGTTTTTGGGGGCATGATTGTAATCGCCGCCGTTACGGGGTGGTGTGTCTGGCGTGACCGCTACGTGTCCGTGAACCGGGCGGCATAGGCAGGCAAGCGCATGATCGGTAAATGCAAATTCAGAATAGGATTCGTTTAAAAAGAAAGCGGGGAATAAAATGGAACGGGAAACCGAGAAGCTCTTTTATCAGAATACGTATTTAAGGACATTTACGGCAAAGGTCGTCGGCTGTGAAAAACAGGATAAGAATTATCATATCGTCTTGGACCGAACGGCCTTTTATCCGGAAGGCGGGGGACAGCCGGCGGACACGGGTGTAATCAATACCGTTAACGTACTCGATGTCCATGAAAAAGGTGGCGTCATTGTCCACAAGACGGACAAGCCTCTTGCAGTCGGTGCGGCGGTAACGTGCGGAATCAACTGGCCGCGCCGTTTTTCCCTGATGCAGCAGCACTCCGGCGAGCACATCGTATCCGGGATTGTCCACCGCTTTTATAAGCTTGACAATGTCGGTTTTCATATGGGCGCAAAAGCGATCACCATTGACTTTAACGGGGAACTCGGCGAGAGCGATCTTTCTCTGGTTGAACGGCTTGCAAACGGAGCGGTTTACCGCAATATTGAGATAAAAACAGAGTACCCGTCGGCGGAAGAACTGGAAATTCTGAATTACCGCAGTAAAAAAGAACTTTCCGGAAAGGTGCGCATTGTAACCATTCCCGGCTATGACGTCTGCGCATGCTGCGGCACGCACGTGGCAAGAACCGGGGAAATCGGCGTGATTAAGATTCTGTCCGCGCAGCGGTATAAAGGCGGCACGCGTGTCAGCATGTTATGCGGCGGCAGAGCGGTCGCCGACTACGCGGAAAAGGAAAAGAGCGTGGGGGCGGTTTCCGTGCTGCTGTCTGCCAAGCCGGAAGAAATAGGGCAGGCGGTGGAACGGGTTCTGGAAGAGAACGCCGCGCTGAAGCAGCAGCTCACGGAAATCCGAAATCAGATGTTTGAAAAACGTGCGGAAAGTGTGCAGGAAGGCACCAAAAATGTCTGTTTATTTGAAAAGGATTTAGCTCCGAACGATCTCCGCGCCTTCTGCCTGCTGCTTTGTGCGCGCTGCACCGGCATAGCCGCCGTATTCTCCGGGGACGATACACAGGGCTACAAATATGCTGTGGGCAGCGCTAACGAGGACGTCCGAGCCTGCGGCAAAGAATTCAATAAAGCTTTTAACGGGCGCGGAGGCGGTTCCAAAGAACTTGTTCAGGGTACGGTAAAGGGCAGTCAAAAGCAAATTTGTCAATTCTTTGAAAATATGTAAAGCCGGAGGGGACTAGTATGTACAGCTTCAAAAACGATTACAGCGAAGGAGCGCACCCGAAAATTCTGGAGGCTCTTTCCAAAGCCAGCAAGGAACAGAACACAGCATACGGCATGGACAGCCACAGCCTGCGCGCTGCAAATCTTATCCGGGAAAAAATCGGACGCAGTGACGCCGATGTTCATTTTCTGGAGGGCGGTACGCAAACAAATCTGACGGCAATTTCTGCTTTTTTACGTCCATATGAGGCAGCCGTATCTGCGGAAACGGGGCATATTAACGGTCATGAAACCGGCGCGGTCGAAGCCACCGGTCACAAAATTGTTACAGTAAAAGCCGATGACGGCATTCTTACCCCTCAGCTTATACAAAAGGTTCTGGATCAATTTCAAAATGAACATACCGTAAAACCGAAACTGGTGTACATTTCCGATTCCACGGAAATCGGTACAATCTATACGAAAGCCATCCTTTCTGATTTGTGCGATTTTTGCAGGAAAAACGGTCTGTTCCTTTATTTGGACGGCGCGCGCCTTGGCTCGGCACTTACGGCGCAGGGGAATGATCTTACACTGCGCGATTTAGCTCAGTTCTGCGATGCTTTTTACATCGGAGGAACAAAAAACGGGGCGCTTTTTGGCGAAGCTCTGGTCACTTGCAACCCGGAACTGAAAGAAAACTTTCGTTATATGCTCAAGCAAAGGGGTGCAATGCTCGCGAAGGGCATGGTTTTGGGTGTGCAATTTGAGACGCTGTTTGAGAAGAACCTGTATTTTGAATTGGCGGAACATGCCAATCATATGGCGGAACGAATAAAAATTGCCGTTCGAAATTCCGGTTTTGCGTTTCTTTCGAATTCTCCTACCAACCAGATTTTCCCGATCTTACCGAATGATTTCATAAAAAAGCTTAGTCAGGATTTTGATTTTGAAGTTTGGGAAAAGACAGACGCTTCCCATACTGCAATCCGTCTTGTTACATCCTGGGCTACACCGCAGGACGAAGTTGACCGCTTTATTCATTGTTTTTATGACTTTTTTGAATGATTCGGTTTTCAATCCGATAAAAATTTCAACAAATTTAAGCCTGAAATAATAATAAATTTTGTTGCTTAAAACAATTGGTCTATAATTTTATCGATTTTATTAGACATTATGTGAAAAGTGACTAGCAAATTTATCGTGGTTTTCGCTTTCTTGTTATTGCAATATTGAGCATATTGTGATATATTTAACATATCGCTTACGGTTAGCATGTAATGGTATTTTTATTTGGTATGTTATGTAGTGTAAAAGATGAATGGAGGAAAATTTTTATGTCAAGAAAAGTCGTATTGGCAGGTGCCTGCCGAACAGCAATTGGTAAAATGGGTGGAGCGTTATCCAATGTTCCTACACCTACTCTCGGTACAATTGTTATTAAAGAAGCACTCAAGCGCGCAAATATTAAGCCGGAACAAGTCGATGAAGTAATCATGGGCTGTGTTTATCAGGCTGGACTTGGTCAAAACGTTGCCCGCCAGTCAGCGGTTTTTGCCGGGATTCCGGTAAGCGTTCCTGCTTTCACCTTGAATAATCTTTGCGGTTCTGCATTAAAGAGCGTGAACGTCGCGGCGGCTCTGATTGAATCCGGGGAAGCGGATATCGTTGTTGCCGGTGGTATGGAAAATATGTCCGGTGCTCCTTATCTTCTTAAGAATGCCCGTTTCGGCTATCGCATGAATAACGGTGAGCTGCTTGATTCCATGATCCATGATGGTCTGGAAGATACGTTCAATCATTATCACATGGGTATCACGGCAGAAAATGTTGCCGAGCAGTATGGCATTACCCGCCAGATGCAGGACGAATTTGCAGCACTCAGCCAGCAGAAATGTGAAAAGGCGCGTGCAGAAGGAAAATTTGACGAAGAAATCGTTCCTGTTCCGATCAAAGTGAAGAAAGAAACGGTTATGTTTGCAAAAGACGAAGCTCCCCGTGACGGTGTTACCGCTGAGGGTATTTCCAAACTGAAACCCGCTTTCAAAGCGGACGGTACCGTAACCGCAGCGAATGCCTCCGGCATTAACGATGCTGCCGCTGCGATTATTGTTATGAGCGAAGAAAAAGCAAAAGAGCTCGGTGTAAAGCCGATGGCTACCTGGATTGCCGGCGCTTCCGCAGGTGTCGATCCTTCCGTTATGGGTCTTGGCCCGATTTACAGCACCCGCAAGGTTATGGAAAAAACCGGCCTGACCGTTGAAGACATGGATCTTGTCGAAGCAAACGAAGCTTTCGCAGCGCAGTCTTTGGCCGTTGTTCGTGATCTTAAATTGGATATGAACAAAGTAAATGTCAACGGCGGCGCAATTGCATTGGGCCATCCGGTTGGATGCTCCGGATGCAGAATCCTTGTTACTCTGCTTTATGAAATGCAGCGCAGAAATTCCAAGTACGGTCTCGCCACACTTTGCGTAGGCGGCGGCATGGGTGTTTCCGCTATTGTTAAAATGGGCGAAGATGCATAATTGACGCGGAAGAAAGAAGGGTAATTGGATTATGAGTTACGTTAAATACGAGCAAAATGGATTTATCGGGACCATTACCATTGACCGGGAAAAAGCACTTAACGCGTTAAACAGTGAAGTGCTGAACGATTTGGAAGCTGTCATCGACAGCATTTCCATCGAAACCACAAGATGCGTTATCATCACCGGCGCGGGGCAAAAGTCCTTCGTCGCCGGTGCGGATATTGGCGAAATGTGCAATAAAACAAGAGCGGAAGCACAGGCTTTCAGCGCAAGAGGGAACGCGGTTTTCAGAAAAATTGAAAAACTGCCCGTACCGGTCATTGCGGCTGTAAACGGTTTTGCTCTCGGCGGCGGATGCGAGCTTTCTCTTAGCTGCGATATTCGTATCGCGTCGGAAAACGCTTTGTTCGGCCAGCCGGAAGCCGGTCTGGCGATTGTCGCCGGTTTCGGCGGCACCCAGAGACTTGCACGTACAATCGGCGTCGGCAAGGCAAAGGAAATGCTCTACACTTGCAGCAAAGTAAAAGCGGACGAGGCTTTAAGAATCGGCCTTGTCAATGCGGTTTATCCTTCCGACCAGCTTATGGCGGAATGCGAGAAGCTGGCAGGCAAAATCGCCGCGAATGCGCCGATCGCTGTTCGCGCAACAAAGAAAGCGATCAACCTTGGCCTGCAGACGGATATCGAGACCGGTGTTCAGATTGAAGCCGAGATGCATGCCTCCTGTTTTGGAACAGAAGATCAGAAAAATGCTATGACGGCTTTTTTGGAAAAACGGAAACCAGAACCGTTTATTAACAGATAAAAAACAAATACTATAACAAATATTTAATCGGGAGGAATAAAAATGATAGTTGGTGTTATTGGCGCGGGTACCATGGGTTCCGGTATTGCTCAGGCATTTGCACAGACCGACGGATTTACGGTTAAGCTTTGCGATATTAACGAAGAATTTGCCGCCGGCGGAAAAAAGAAAATTGCCAAGAACTTTGAAAGACTTGTTTCAAAGGGCAAAATGGAGCAGGCAAAAGCGGACGAAATTCTTGCGAAAATTACAACCGGCACACGGGAAATCGTTTCCGATTGTGACCTGATCGTGGAAGCCGCTCTTGAAAGAATGGATCTGAAGAAGGAACTGTTTAAGGCATTGCAGGGTATCTGCAAGCCGGATGCAATTTTTGCCACGAATACTTCTTCTCTTTCCATCACGGAAATTTCAAGCGGCCTTGACAGAGCGGTTGTCGGGATGCATTTCTTCAATCCTGCCCCGGTAATGAAGCTGGTTGAAGTAATTGCCGGTATTACCACTCCGGACGAGACGGTAGAGAAAATCAAGAAGATTTCCGTTGAAATCGGCAAAACACCGGTTCAGGTTAAGGAAGCTGCGGGCTTTGTTGTAAACAGAATCCTTGTTCCGATGATTAACGAAGCCGTAGGAATCTACGCTGACGGAACTGCTTCCGCTGAAGATATCGACACGGCGATGAAGCTCGGCGCAAACCATCCGATGGGCCCCCTTGCTTTGGGCGATTTGATCGGTTTGGATGTTGTCCTTGCGGTAATGGAAGTACTCCAGTCTGAAACAGGCGACAGCAAATATCGTCCTCATCCCTTACTTAAGAAAATGGTTCGCGGCGGATTGCTGGGAAGAAAAACCGGTAAGGGTTTCTACGATTATTCAAAATAAGCAGTTGTTGCAAAAATAGATTTTGGAGGAACGAGTATGGACTTCGTACTTAGCAAAGAACACGAAATGGCCCGCACTCTCTACAGGGAGTTTGCGGAAAACGAGATAAAGCCGTTAGCCCAGGAACTGGACGAACAAGAGCGTTTCCCAACTGAAACCGTTGAAAAACTTCGTAAATACGGTTTCCTGGGAATTCCTTTCCCGAAGGAATACGGCGGACAAGGCTGCGACACGCTTTCTTATGCAATGTGCATTGAAGAAGTGGCGAAGGTGTGCGGAACAACCAGTGTTGTTATTTCCGGGCATACTTCTTTGGGCGCTGCTCCGATTTTAAAATATGGTACTCCTGAACAAATTCAGAAATATTTTGTTCCGCTTGCAAAAGGTGAAAAATTGGGCGCCTTTGCATTAACGGAGCCGAATGCCGGTACGGATGCTTCCATGCAGCAGACAAAAGCCGTACTGGAAGGGGATCATTATGTCCTGAACGGCAGCAAAATCTTTATTACCAACGCCGGCTATGCTGATACATATGTTATCATTGCAATGACCGACAAGAGCAAGGGAACAAAGGGCATTTCCGCTTTTATTGTTGAGAAGGATTTCCCCGGCTTCAGCGTTGGTAAAAAAGAGAAGAAGATGGGTATCCGCGGTTCTTCCACCTGCGAACTGATCTTTGAAAACTGCATTGTTCCGAAAGAAAACCTTTTGGGTAAAGAAGGCAAAGGCTTCAACCTTGCCATGAATACTTTGGACGGCGGCCGTATCGGTATTGCTGCACAGGCCTTGGGCTTGGCTGAGGGTGCTTTTGAAGAAACCGTCAAGTATGTAAAGGAAAGAAAGCAATTCGGCAAACCGATTGCGAAATTCCAGAATACACAGTTCCAGCTTGCCGACATGGCGACGAAAATCAAAGCTGCCCAGCTTCTGGTTTACCGTGCTGCAATGGCGAAAGACACGCAGAAGGTTTACTCAGAGGAAGCTGCAATGGCAAAATTGTTCGCGGCCGAAGTGGCAATGGAAGTTACAACAAAGGCAGTTCAGCTTCACGGCGGTTATGGCTACACCAGAGAATATCCGGTTGAGCGCATGATGCGTGACGCAAAGATTACGGAGATCTACGAAGGCACCAGTGAGGTTCAGCGCATGGTTATTTCCTCACATGAACTCAGATAATCCAATAAAGCCCAAAAGGAGTGACAATTTTTGAATATTGTAGTTTGCATTAAACAAGTTCCTAATACAAATGAAGTTAAACTTGATCCGGTAACCGGAACCCTGATCAGAGAAGGCGTTCCAAGCATTATCAATCCGGATGATAAAGCAGGCCTTGAAGCCGCACTTCGTCTGAAAGATCAAATCGGCGCTCATGTTACGGTCCTTTCCATGGGCCCGCTGCAGGCAGACGCCGCACTGCGCGAAGCACTTGCCATGGGCGCGGATGAAGCCATTCTGGTAACCGACCGGGCATTCGGCGGCGCCGATACTTTGGCGACGTCCACAACGATCGCTGCTGCCATTAAGACGCTTCCTTATGACCTGATTATTACAGGCCGCCAGGCTATCGACGGCGATACGGCGCAGGTTGGTCCCCAGATTGCGGAGCATCTCGGCATTCCGAATGTCAGCTATGCGGAAGAAATCAAGGTTGACGGCGATTATGTTACCGTAAAACGTCAGTATGAAGACAGATATCATATACTGAAGGTTAAGATGCCCTGCCTGATTACTGCGTTAAGCGAATTGAATCAGCCGCGCTATATGACTCCGGGCGGAATTTTTGACGCATACAGAAACACGGAAGTGAAGATCATTACCCGCCAGGATATTGATGTTGATGATTCTGTGCTTGGCTTAAAAGGCTCACCTACCAGAGTTGCACAGACATTTACAAAGAGTTTGAAGGCAGCCGGTCAGCTTGTCAACCTTGACCCGCAGGAATCCGCTGATTTCATGCTTGAAAAGCTCAGAGAAAAATTCATTATATAGTTGAAAGTGGTGAGCAAAATGGATATTCAAGAATATAAGGGCATATTTATTTTCGTACAGCAGGTAGACAACAAAATAGCCGGTGTTTCCTTTGAACTTCTTGGTAAAGCCAAAGAGCTTGCGAAAGATATGGAAACGGAAGTTACCGCTGTTTTGCTTGGCTATAATGTTTCCGGCCTTTGCAATGATTTAGCGCGCCATGGCGCCGACAAGATCATTATGGTCGATAATAAGGCTCTTGAAGTTTATGCAACGGAACCTTATGCACACAGCATGTACAATGTGATTGAAAAATATAAACCGGCAGTCGTTCTTTACGGCGCAACTGCAATCGGCCGTGACCTTGCTCCGCGTGTATCCGCCAGAGTGAAGACCGGCTTAACCGCAGACTGCACGAAGCTGGAAATTGCGGATGACGGCACAAAGAACCTCCGGATGACCCGTCCTGCTTTCGGCGGCAACATCATGGCTACCATTCTCTGCCCGGAGCATCGTCCGCAGATGGCAACCGTTCGTCCGGGTGTTATGCAGAAGATTAAGCCGATTGAAGGCGCAACTGCTCCTGTTGAAAAATTTGATCTTGAAATCGGTGCAGACCACCAGAATGTACAGATTCTTGATGTTATTAAGAAAGTATCCAATAAGATGGATATTCAGGATGCAAAAATTCTGGTTTCCGGCGGACGCGGCATGGGCTGCCCCGAGAACTTTGCTCTTCTTAAGGATCTGGCCGACGCTCTCGGCGGTACGGTAAGTTCTTCCAGAGCTTGTGTTGATGCCGGCTGGGTTGAAAAAGACATTCAGGTTGGTCAGACAGGAAAGACGGTACGTCCGAACCTCTACATAGCCTGCGGCATATCCGGTGCCATTCAGCACCTTGCAGGTATGGAAGAGTCCGATGTTATCATTGCGATCAACAAGGATGAGACAGCTCCGATCTTTGAAGTCGCAGACTACGGTATTGTCGGTGACGTTACAAAGATTCTTCCTCTGTTCACAGAAGAAGTGAAAAAGGCAATGGCTGCCCGCAACGCTTAATCGTAAATTAAAAATGGCTCCGCATGCTTTAGGGTATGCGGAGCTTTTCTATAAGCAAATATTCTATGCTGATTTTAGCTTTCAAATAAATGACGGCTCTTCGACAATAGTTAGGGTAAACCAAAAATGGAAGAAGTAGCTTTAAGCTGCACCTTTTTGAGAAAGATTAAATATACGCAGAATACGATGGCTCTGTTCGCTGTTCCCTAACATTTATTATAGAGCCTAAATGACTAAGCGGGGAAGAGGAGCCTTGCTTTCATGAACCCGCAAAGCTGTGGTTCTTCCTGTAAGGGTTAAACGGGTCAACCGTATGAAAGAACAAGCAAACTATGACAAACCCAGCAATTCGATTGAATTGCTGGATTTGTCTTTCCGAATGATTTTATTTTTTTAAGCCCATCTTTTCGTTTCTGAAGATACGGACATCCATTGGTTTTAAATCCGGTGAGATCAACGGCTTCATAGGCATATGCGCGAGGATATCTTTTTCCAGATCAATACCGGGAGCAACCTCTGTCAGCATAATGCCGTCTTTTGTTAACTTAAAGACGGCGCGTTCGGTAATATACATAACCGGGAGGTTGTTCTTAATGGCGGTTTTTACACTGAAGGTAATATGTTCGACGCTTTCACGGAATTTATTTATGCTGCCCTCCCGAAGAATATGCAGTTTCCCATCTTTAATTTCCGTTTTCAGGCCGTTGGCGGTAAAGGTACCGCAGAAAAACACCTGTTTGGAGTTTTGAGAGATATCGATAAATCCGCCGCAGCCGGGGAGTTTCGCACCGAATTTCGATACATTTACATTTCCCTCTTTATCGGATTCCGCAAAACCCAAAAATGCCTGATCCAGCCCGCCGCCCTGATAAAAATCGAACATAGAGGGCATGGAAATGATTGCATCGGGGTTCAGGCTGACGCCAAAGTCAAGACCGCTTTGAGGATTCCCTCCAAATAAACCGGATTCAACGGTTAAAGAGAACTTGCTGATGCCTTCTTCCATGGCAACAGAAGAAATAAATTCCGGAATACCAATGCCGAGGTTTACAACGCTGCCTTCGATTAATTCCATGGCGGCACGGCGCGCAATCACCTTTTTATTGTTCAGCGGTGCGGGTTTAAATTCAGCAAGTCCCATCCGGTGTTCGCCCGAGAAACCGGGGTTGTACTGTGTTCCGAAATTCTGCATATGGTATCTTGGATCGCTTATCACTACGACAGCATCCACCAGTACGCCGGGAATTTCCACTTTTTGCGGATCCAGAGTACCGGCTTTTACAACACGCTCCACCTGAACGATGACCGTTCCTCCGGAATTTTTGCATGCCTGCGCAACGGCAAGCGTTTCGGCGCGCACGCCTTCGCGCTCAATAGAAATATTGCCGTTTTCATCCGCGTATGTTCCGCCTAAAATTGCAAAATTAACCGGATGCGTTTTGTAGAAAAGGTATTCTTTCCCGTCGATTTCCATTAATTTTACAAGATCTTCTTCTTTTTGTGTTAAGGGATTTAACTTTCCGCCCAGATTGCGCGGGTCGACAAAGGTGCCGAGGCCAACATGCGAGATGGTTCCCGGTTTATGGGCGGCAGTGTCCCGGAACATATGATTCGTAACACCCTGCGGAAAATCATAAGCCAGAATTTTGTTTTCGACTACCAGTTTTCCGAGCTTGGGAGCCATTCCCCAGTGACCGCCGATCGCTCTGCGGATTAACCCTTCGTGTGCAAGATGGTTTAAACCCTTCGTTTTACCGTCTCCCTGCGCTGCACAGAATAACAGGGTAAGGTTATTCGGCTCTCCCGTTTCCAAAAAACGATTTTCGATTTCCACAGCAATTTCTTCAGGAACCGATGCTCCCATAAACCCGTTAATAGCAAAGTTAATATTATTTGGTACTAAATCCGCAGCTTCACGAGCGGTTAAGATTTTTACAGCCATCCTTCAATCCTCCGAATCATTACTTTGTTAATATTATATCATATTCGTATAAAATTTCAAGTTACTGGGAGCGAAAAATAGGCTAGGTAATGAAAATAATGTCAAAATTTATAGAATATGATAGAATGAAACAAATATAGAAAAGAAGGCGATTTTATGCGGAATTACGGAACAAAAATAAAATTGTTGGAATTATATCGACTGCTGAAAACCTATTCGGACGACGAACATCCCCTGGCAGCGATTGATCTGTGCAGGATGCTGGAAGAAAAAGGGATTACGGCAAGCCGAAGAACGGTTTACCGCGATATTCAGGTGCTGACGGAGTACGGCGTTGATATTTTGTATACAAGACTTCCCAAACAGGGCTTTTTCATTGCAAAGCGTCGTTTTGAATTGCCGGAGGTCCGTATTTTGTTGGATGCAGTACTTGCCGCCCCTTTTATTACAAATAAAAAAACAGCCGAACTGACAAAGAAGCTTTGCGGGCTTTTAAACTCTTATCAGGCTGCGGAAGTATCGGGACAAATCTGCGTTGACCAATGTGAGAAATTGGGCAATGAAGAAATCTATTATACGATCAATACCATCCATCATGCCATTTCCGAACTTAAAAAAAATAGCATTCTGTTACCATCACAGCGTGATCGTCGATCAGAAAGCGCAGTTTGATGAAGGCAGAAAAATTCTAATCAGTCCTTATGCGCTTTTATGGCATGATGATCAATATTATCTTGCCGGAAATAATGAAAAATATGACAGCGTAAGCAACTACCGTATTGACCGTATGAAACATGTCGAACTAACCGATCTCAACGCCCGTCCGTTCAGCGAGGTAAGCAGTTATCGGGAATGTTTCGACACGTTGGACTATAGCAGGAAATCGTTTCATATGTTCCATGGCAGGCAGGAGCGGATTGTGCTTCGCTGTTCCAATGACCTGCTGGAGGCAATCGTAGACAAGTTCGGCAGCAATATCGAGCTTTCCTGCCATGACAAGAATGCATTTACCGTACGCGCTTCCGTATTTGTGAGCGACGGCCTTGTAGAATGGCTGATGCAATACGGCGACCGGATTGTTGTGTTGTCTCCGAAAAGCTTAAAGGATAAAATGATAACGCAGGTAAATGCAATGCGGTCGGCATATCAGATTACTTAAACATGTGTTCAATAAAAATTTTAACGCCGATTCCCGTTAAAACAACACCGCCGAAAAGCTCCGCTTTTGTAGACAGCAGCCTGCCGAAATTCTTTCCGATATACACGCCGATAAAGCTGAGAAGGAAAGTAACCATTCCAATAATTCCAACCGAAACCAGCATGAGCACTACCGTTGATGCGCCTACGGCCGAAGGTAAAAGAATCCCGGTAACCAGTGCGTCGATGCTGGTTGCGATCGATAAAATCAGCAGTGTTCGAAAACGAATGTCCGTTTGTTCGGGCGGGACTTCCTTGTCGGCCGGTTCTTTATTGGACTCAATAATCATTTTAATTCCAAGGTAGGAGAGAAGGAGCAGGGCAATCCAGTGGTCCACCGCTTCGATGATGCTTGCTCCCGCTTTGCCGACCATCCAGCCAAGCATGGGCATAAAAGCCTGAAAAAAGCCAAAGCTGAGGGCGAGTTTTATAGCAAACCGGGGGTTTACCCGGCGGTTTGTCGCTCCGTTTGTAATGCTTACGGCAAAAGCGTCCATGGAAAGCCCCAGGGCGATGCCGAACAGCGAAATATAATCCATTGCATCCTCCAAAATCAAAGCATTGTTTTACAATAATACATGCGTATACAGGAAATGTCAATTTTTTAAATTCCCTGCATTTTGCAATGCTTTTTTATAGAATTGATTTTGATTTCAACTAATTTAATGAAATAGTGTGGTAAAGTATTGTCCTGCTATATTAAAAATGATAAAATAAATAAAATAGATTAATAAAGGATTTTTTATGATGATTGCTGTAATTGATTATGGCGCCGGAAACCTGCAAAGCGTTGTAAAGGCATTTAACTTTATAGGCAGCGATATACAGGTTACCGCGGATAAAGAAGTGCTGAAGAATGCTTCTGCTGCGGTATTGCCCGGCGTAGGGGCTTTTGGGGATGCCATGGGCTGTCTGAAACGTTCGGATTTTGTGAAACCGGTACTGGATTTCATCGAAAGCGGGAAGCCGTTTTTAGGAATCTGCCTTGGGCTGCAGCTCCTTTTTGAGGGAAGCGAGGAAAATCCGGGCGTAAGCGGGCTGGGTGTTTTAAAAGGTACCATCCGCAGAATACCGGCTGAATCCGGGCTGAAAATTCCGCACATCGGCTGGAATTCACTGGATATTAAACAATCGGACGGTTTGTTTCGCGGCCTGGAACCGAATCCGTATGTGTATTTTGTTCATTCTTATTATTTACAAGCGGAGAACGCGGAGATTGTTTCTTCCACAACAACCTACGGCGTGCGGATTGACGCTTCGGTGCAGCGAGGAAATTTATTTGCCACGCAGTTCCACCCGGAAAAGAGCGGTAAAACCGGATTGAAAATGCTTCAAAATTTTATTACCTGTGGAGAAGAGGGAGGGCGCGGCAATGTATGCGAAACGAATCATTCCCTGTCTTGATGTGAAGGAAGGCCGGGTTGTAAAGGGAACTTCCTTTATCCACCTGCGTGACGCCGGCGACCCGGTTGAAGCCGCAATTGCGTATGACAGGCAGGGCGCGGACGAGCTGGTGCTGCTGGATATTACGGCTTCCTCCCAGGCCCGCGGTATTATACTGGATATCATAAGCGAGGTGGCCGACAAGATTTTTATTCCCTTTACCGTTGGCGGCGGTATCCGTACGGTCGAAGACTTCACCGCTCTTTTAAGAGCCGGAGCGGACAAGGTTTCCGTAAATTCCGCCGCTGTAAATCGCCCGGAAATTCTCCGTGAGGCGGCGGAAAAATTCGGCAGCCAGTGTGTGGTCTGCGCCATTGATGCGAAGCGCAGGCCGTCGGGCGGCTGGACGGTTTACAGCAACGGCGGGCGGATCGAT
This sequence comes from Caproiciproducens galactitolivorans, assembly GCF_026672255.1. Taxonomy (GTDB): domain Bacteria; phylum Bacillota; class Clostridia; order Oscillospirales; family Acutalibacteraceae; genus Caproiciproducens; species Caproiciproducens galactitolivorans_A. The sequence goes on from NZ_JAPOHA010000007.1 coordinate 151,085, forward strand.
ACGGGAAAAGACGCGGTTTCCTGGGCGAAAGAGGCGGCCCGGTTGGGCGCGGGGGAGATTCTGCTGACCAGTATGGACTGTGATGGCGTAAAAAACGGCTATGATCTTGAACTGACTGCCGCCGTGTCGCAAAGTGTGAACATTCCGGTAATCGCTTCCGGCGGCGCCGGAAAAATGGAGCATTTTTACGACGCTTTTACAAAGGGAAAGGCGGATGCGGTGCTGGCGGCATCCCTTTTTCATTTCGGCGAAATCAAGATTCCGGATTTAAAGGCTTATCTTGCTCAAAAAGGAATTCCCGTAAGACAGTAAAAAATGAGACTGAATTTACTTCAGTCTCATTTTTTTATGGATAGAACCCTCCAATGTGGCATAAGAATTACTAAGAAATTGGAGGTGCTGAATATGAAGTTCAAAAAATTGTCGGCATGCTTCCTCGTTGTGACGATGCTGGTTTCAGTTCTGCCGGTTCGGGCGGCCGCGCTGGCCGACACGGAGGTAAAAGCCCCGTCTGCCTTATTAATGGAGTCACAGACCGGAAAAGTTTTATATGAAAAGAATGCGCATGAAAAGCGCCCGTGCGCTTCCATTACGAAAGTAATGACGCTGCTGCTCGTTATGGAAGCGCTTGATTCCGGGAAAATAAAACTGACTGATACGGTATCCGCCAGCGAGCATGCTGCTTCTATGGGCGGTTCTGATATATGGCTGAAGCCGGGGGAAACCATGACGGTGGACGATATGCTGAAAGCCACGGTGGTAGCCAGCGCGAATGACGCCGCAGTGGCTTTGGCCGAGTATGTGTCCGGCAGCGAAGATGAATTTTTACAGCAGATGAACAAAAAGGCAAAACAGCTTGGAATGAACGATACCTGTTTCAAAAACTGCAACGGCCTTGACGAAGACGGGCATGTGACTTCCGCCTATGATGTTGCGGTTATGTCCCGTGAACTCATCAAGCATAAAAAAATATACGATTATTCGAAAATCTGGATTGAAAACATCCGCGGCGGGAAAACACAGCTGGTAAATACGAATAAGCTCCTCAAAAGCTACCGGGGAATCACCGGTTTGAAAACGGGTACAACCGGGAAGGCCGGAAGCTGTATTTCCGCAACCGCAGAGCGCGACAATGTCCAACTGATTTCCGTCATTCTGGGCGCTTCCAATACGAAAGAGCGGTTTTCAAGCGCCGGTACCCTGCTTGACTATGGGTTTGCAAACTGGGCGGTTACCACTCCGGCTTTGCCCAAAGAGGCTTTAAAGCCTGTAAATGTAGTAAACGGGATGAATTCCAAGGTGGAAACAACGGCCGAAACGGGCGGAAATATCCTGGTTCCGAAAGGGAAAACAAATGAAATTCAATATAGCGTAACGCTGAACGAAAATGTAACCGCTCCTGTGAAAAAAGGACAAATCGTGGGAAAAATTGTCTATAAAATGGGAAATGAAGTGCTTAAAGAATGTCCGATCTGTACGAAAAATTCCGTAGAACAAATTACCTTCGGTTCCGTGTTCCGCGTCCTTGCAAAATATCTCCTGAAAATGCGGTAGTTAAAAATATGAAATATTTTTAAAATATAGTGTCCCTCCTTGCAAATGCTGTCAATATATTGTAATATTATTTTAGTGGCAGTTATAACTTAGGAGGATTTAAAATGTCTATTCAGCTTGATACAAGGCATCTTTCCAGTTTTATAGGACAAAATGAATTCACTGCTATTGCGCCGCAAATACGGCTTGCACACGAAGCGCTTCATTCCGGAAACTGCGACGGCAGCGATTTTATCGGGTGGGTCGACCTGCCCACCAATTACGATAAAGAGGAATTTTCCCGCATTAAGGCGGCTGCGAAGAAAATTCAGTCGGACACCGATGTTTTCATCGTAATCGGAATCGGCGGTTCTTATCTCGGCGCCCGCGCGGCGATTGAATTTTTAAAGTCGCAAAACTATAATTCCATGAAAAAGAACACGCCGGATATCTATTTTACCGGCAACAGCATCAGTTCCACCGCGTTAAGTGAGCTTTTGGAAATCTGCGAGGGAAGAAACGTTTCCGTTAACATGATTTCAAAATCCGGCACCACAATGGAGCCCGCGATTGCTTTCCGTGTATTCCGTAAATATCTTGAGGATAAGTATGGCAAAGAGGAAGCATGCAAGAGGATTTATTGTACAACCGACAAGGCGCGCGGCACCTTAAAGCAGCTTGCCGACAAAGAGGGATACGAAACCTTTGTCGTTCCGGATGACGTCGGCGGAAGGTATTCGGTCTTAACGGCGGTCGGCCTGCTTCCCATCGCTGTCAGCGGTGCGGACATTGACGCGCTGATGGCCGGTGCGGCGAAAGCACAGAAAGAATATAACAATCCGGATTTGGCGTCAAACGCCTGCTACCAATACGCCGCAATCCGCAATATTCTGTACCGCAAGGGAAAGGAAATTGAAATCCTCGTCAGTTACGAACCCTGCTTTACCATGATGTGCGAATGGTGGAAACAGCTTTACGGCGAAAGCGAAGGCAAGGATAATAAGGGACTTTTCCCGGCATCTGCTGTATTCTCCACCGATCTGCATTCGATGGGACAGTATATTCAGGACGGCAGACGTTCCCTGTTTGAAACGGTCGTGCTGTTTGACAAGGCGAAAAAGGATCTGTTTCTCGAGAGTGACGCGGAAAATGCGGACGGTCTGAACTTCCTGCAGGGCAAGAGCATGGCATACATCAATGAAAAAGCGTTTGAAGGTACGGTACTGGCCCATACGGACGGCGGCGTGCCGAATATGGTCCTTCGCGTTCCGGATTTTTCGGAGGAATCGCTTGGCTCTCTGATTTACTTCTTTGAAAAGGCCTGTGCAATTTCGGGAAGCATGCTGGGAGTAAATCCCTTTAACCAGCCCGGAGTTGAAAGCTATAAAAAGAACATGTTCGCACTTTTAGGCAAGCCCGGATATGAATCCGAGAAAAATGCACTGGAAGCAAGATTAAAGAATTAAAAAACACAGGAGTTTTCTCCGCTGCTGCGGAAATATTAATATAGGGGGAGCTTTATATGATTACTCTTATTGTTGGCAAAAAAGGTTCTGGCAAAACAAAAAAACTGATTGAGCGTGCAAATGAAGCGATTGAAAAATCAAACGGAAATGTCGTGGTGATTGAGAAAGGTTTAAAATTGACGTATGACATTTCGCATCAGGCAAGGCTGGTCGACAGCGATTCCTACGGTATTTTGGGTTCGGACGCGCTTTGTGGCTTTATCAGCGGCATTTGTGCCGGCAATTATGATGTAACGGATATTTTTGTAGACTCCACATTAAAGATTATTGGTCAGGATATGAAGGCTCTTGTTCAGCTTACCGAAAAATTGAATACGCTTTCTTCTCTGGCAGATACAAAAATAACATTATTGATTTCAGCAGAGCCAAGTGAGCTGCCGAAAGAAATGGATTCCTTTACAGAACAAATCTGAAACTTCGGTTTCTGAAAAGATGCTGCCGCAGGCATTTTGTCTTCGGCAGCATCTTTATGATTCGGATTTCTCGCAATTTTCTATTGACAAATCATGTATAAATCTATATAATTAGCTATTGTAGCGCTGAGGTGTATTATGCTTCTCAATCTAAAAAAAGTGTTTTCCGAAAACAGCGAAAGCTGTTCATTTGATTACGGGCTGGATTTGTCGTCCGTTGATTTAAACGGCTACCATCCGTTTGTTTCACCCGTATCTGTTCAAGGCACTGTTAAGGGTCGGGACGGTTTCGCTCAGCTTGACGCCAAAGTTTCGTTTGATTTTTCCATCCCTTGCGACCGGTGTACAAAGCAGGTGAACAAACGCTTTCAATACACTTTTTCGCATATTTTGGTGTTGTCTCTGGAAAACGAAGACGATATCAACTATATTCAGGTTTCGGATTATACTCTGGATTTGGACGAACTTATGCGCGCGGATATCTTGCTTGAACTTCCTACTAAATTTTTGTGCCGCGAAGACTGCAAGGGCTTATGCCCCATTTGCGGACAGGATTTAAATGAGGGAACCTGTAACTGTAATTTACATCAGATTGATCCTCGCTTGGAGGCTCTTAAAAAACTGATAGACTAGTCTGAGTTTTATAAGGAGGTGCTGACGATGGCGGTACCAAAGAGAAAAGTGTCGAGTGCCAGACAAAATAAAAGACGTTCCAATGTTTGGAAGATTAGTGCTCCTGCTCTGGTAAAATGCCCGAAATGTGGTGAGTACAAAACCCCACACAGAGTATGCGGCAGTTGTGGTTACTACAACGGCAGGGAAGTTATCAAAAAGGAAGCATAAGCTTTAATTTGATTTTCCGGAAATGTAGAGAAGGAGAAATCCTTCTCTTATTTTTTTATAAAATTTATATCGAGGAGTTAACATGCCAGTTAAGATTTTATCGGTTGATAAGGACAGCCCTGCACAAAGAGTGGGAATCCTTCCCGGGGAAACGATCTTATCCATTAACGGAAATAAAATTGATGACGTTCTGGATTACCGCTTTTATGAAACCAGCAGGGATTTATCCGTTGTATTGACCGATCATCTCCAAAATTCTCATACCGTCCATATTCGCAAAGGCGAATATGAATCCATTGGGCTGGAATTTGAAACCTATTTAATGGACGAGCAGCATTCCTGCAGAAATCAATGCATCTTCTGCTTTATAGACCAGCTTCCAAAAGGAATGCGCAGTACCCTTTATTTTAAGGACGACGATTCCCGGCTTTCTTTCCTGTTCGGGAATTATATTACCCTTACGAATATGAACGAGCATGATGTTGACCGGATTATCAAAATGCATATCAGCCCGATTAATATTTCCGTACACACCACCAACCCGGAACTTCGCGTGAAAATGATGAACAACCGGTTTGCCGGGGAATCTTTGCGGCTTATGGACAAGTTGGCCGCGGCGGGGATAAAAATAAATACCCAGCTCGTCCTTTGTAAGGGCATTAACGACGGGAAGGAGCTGGAACGCAGCTTAACCGATCTGGAGAGCCTGTATCCCGCTGTGCAGAGCATAGCGGCGGTTCCGGTCGGCCTTACGAAATTCCGGGAAGGGCTTTTTTCGCTGGAATCCTATGACAGGGAATCCGCAGAGCAGACAATCCAAATCATTGATGATTTCGGAGACCGGTTTATCCGGGAATACGGGGAGCGAATCTGTTACGCGGCGGATGAATTTTACCTGAAAGCGGGGCGCCCGATTCCTCCCGCCGAATTTTACGGAGATTTTGACCAGCTTGAAAACGGTGTGGGACTGATGGCGAATTTAAAGCAGGAATTTGAGGAAGCGCTGAAGGATTTCCCGATCCCTGTCGAAAGGCGGCATGTTACTTTAATAACAGGCACAAGTGTGTACAAATTTTTAAACTCTTTACTTGACGAATTAAGAATAAAATGCCATAATTTAATTTGCAATGTAATTCCAATAATTAATGATTTTTTTGGGGATACCATAAACGTAACGGGCTTGGTGACCGGCGGGGATATTATAAAGCAATTGCAAGGAAAAGATTTAGGAGATTTGCTGATTGTACCTGCTGTTATGCTTCGCAGGGAGGGAGATCTCTTTCTGGACAATATTTCTCTGGAAGATTTGAGCCGGGCGCTCCATGTAAAAATTGCGGTATCGCCGAATGACGGCTATGAACTTTTAAATACAATTGTAGGGTGTGATGTTATTGTCTAAACCGGTTGTTGCCATTGTTGGCAGACCAAATGTAGGAAAATCAACACTTTTTAATAAATTAATCGGCGAACGCCTTTCCATCGTTGACGATACGCCCGGTGTTACGAGGGACAGAATATACGGGGAATGTGAATGGGACGGCAGAAAATTTTCAATTGTTGATACGGGCGGAATTGAACCCGCGTCCAGCGATGTGATTTTATCGCAGATGCGCAGCCAGGCGCAGCTTGCGATCGACGCGGCGGATGTAATCGTGCTTGTTACCGATATCCGCACCGGCGTGGTTGCGACGGATTCGGATATTGCGGCCATGCTTTTGAAAAGCGGACGGCAGGTCATCCTTTGCGTGAATAAATGCGATACGGTCGGCAGCCCGCCTCCGGAATTTTATGAGTTTTATAACCTGGGGCTGGGCGACCCGATTCCGGTTTCGTCTGTTCACGGCCACGGCACGGGCGATTTGCTGGATTTGATTGTGAAAGATCTTCCGCCGGAAGAAGAGGATAAAAAGGAAGGCGAACTGATAAAAGTAGCCATTATCGGAAAGCCAAACGTCGGAAAATCCTCTCTGGTGAATAAAATTTCCGGTGAAGAAAGATGTATTGTTTCGGATATTGCCGGAACCACGCGGGACGCCATTGATACCACGATTGAAAACCAATACGGCCGCTTTACTTTTATTGATACCGCGGGTCTGCGGAGAAAGAGCAAAGTAGAGGATTCGATCGAAAAATACAGCGTTATCCGCGCGCAGATGGCAATTGAGCGCGCAGACGTCTGTGTGATCATGATCGACGCTTCCGTCGGTTTTACAGACCAGGACTCGAAGGTAGCGGGACTGGCGCACGAAGCGGGGAAGGGCTGCGTAATTGTCGTTAACAAATGGGATATCATTGAAAAAGACGACCGCACCATGATCGAATACCGAAAAAGACTGGAAGAGGATTTTTCCTTCATGTCCTATGCGCCTATGATCTTTATTTCGGCGAAAACAGGTCAAAGGCTCGACCGCCTTTTCGATCTGATTAAGCATGTGGCAAACGCAAATTCCATGCGTATTGCCACAGGAATGCTCAATGATGTATTAGCTCAGGCAGTGGCAAGGGTACAACCACCGACTGATAAGGGAAGGAGGCTGAAAATTTACTACATGACCCAGGCAACCGTGAAACCGCCTACTTTTGTATGTTTTGTAAATTCCGCACAACTATTTCATTTTTCCTACCAAAGATATCTTGAAAACCGAATTCGTGAAACTTTTGGATTAGAGGGTACTCCGATACGATTTATCATTCGTGAACGCGGAGATAAGTAAGGGGGATTAATAGTGTTAGGTTATGCCAAAGACTTTGCACTCCCAACCGTCATCGTGGCGATTATTTCCTATCTTCTGGGGAGCATTAGTTTTTCTATAATTTTCACTAAAAAGTTTAATAAGGTTGATATTCGCTCAATGGGGAGCGGTAACGCAGGAGCGACAAATGTACTTCGTTCAGTAGGAACAAAAGCAGCTATTTTTACTTTTATCTTTGATTTTGCAAAAGGTGCGGTTTCCGTAATCATCGGCAAGGAGATTTTTGGGTTCATCTGCACAATGACCGGCGCTTCGCCGATCATTGCCCAATACGGCGCTTATATTGCCGGTGTAGCCTGTGTAATCGGTCATATTTATCCTGTTTATTTTGACTTTAAAGGTGGTAAAGGGGTTTTAACCAGCGCGGCAATGATTGCGCTGATTGACTGGCGTGTTTTCCTTATCGTTATTTCCGTATTTATTATTCTGTTTTTAACTACAAGAATTGTTTCGCTGTCTTCTATGAGTGCCGCGGCATCCTTCCCGGTTGCTACTTTTCTCATTACTTATTTTATAGACTATCGGAACGCCGATGCAAGCGCGGGGCCGGTTACCCTTACGTATGTTTGGGTTACATCAGCCATAGCGCTGATTATGGCGTTCACCATCATTTACGAACACCGTGCGAATATTGAGAGAATTAAGAATGGCACGGAGAAAAAGCTGACGATCAACCATAAATCATAAAAACAAACAGCACCCCATTTGTTCGCAGCGTACTATACTGCAACAAATGGGGTGTTATTATACGGCGAAATCACCGGCGAAAGCCGGGGGGCCGGAAACGCTTTCCCTTGTTTCTGCGGATGCAAGGAGCAAATTGCCTTTTGAAAGATCACAGGGAACAGGCTTACCGGTGGTATCTATAGTAAGGAATGCTCCCGTTGATCTCTTTAGGGCAAGAAAAAAGGAGCCGCTTACGGCTCCTCTAAACTTAATGTTTTGTTTTCATCAGACGGCACGGGTAACCTTGCCGGAACGCAAGCAGCGGGTGCAGGCGTAAATACGCTTAGGAGTACCGTTCACAACTGCTTTAACACGCCGAATATTGGGCTTCCAAGTTCTGTTAGCACGTCTGTGCGAATGGGAAACCCTTATACCGAAAGCCATATCCTTGCCACAAACATCACATTTTGCCATGTGTCTGCACCTCCTTTAAAAGGACTGTTGTTTAATCGCAACATTGGTATTCTATCAGAAAATCAAAATAATTGCAAGCCCCTTTTCGTTATAATATTCCATATCCTTCAAATTATTTGTTTTTTCTTTTGATTATTGCTTTGCTTTTTTGGGGGACTCGTATTATAATATTACCTTATAAAGGAGAATTTGGATATGCTGTTTAATATGATGAGTGACATACTGAGCGGACGGCCGCTGGATATGGCTTCCGCAATATCGGAAATATTAGCAACGTTATTTGTTATTTTCTGTATTCTGCCGCTGCATGAATGCGCCCATGGCTGGGTTGCCTACAAGCTGGGGGATAATACCGCAAAATACAACGGCAGAATTACGCTGAATCCGATTGTCAGCCTTGACCCGGTCGGCGCGTTTTTTCTTTTGATGTTTGGCTTCGGTTGGGCGAAGCCGGTACCGGTGGATACAAGGTATTTTAAAAATCCCCGCCGTGATATGGCGATTACCGCTCTTGCCGGGCCGATTGCGAATCTGCTGGCGTCTTTTGTCGGTGCGGTAATTTATTTGGAGCTCCTTGTGTGGAAGGGCCTTTCGATGCCCGGATTTATTCATGATTTCTTTATGGCCTATATCGTGATTAATGTTTCGCTGGCGGTATTCAATTTAATTCCGCTGCCGCCGCTTGACGGTTCCAAAATTTTAGGTGCGTTCTTATCAAACAAAGCATTGTATAATTACTATCGTTACCAGAACATTATTATCATGGTTGCGTTTGTCATCCTGTTCAGCGGAATACTCCAAGCTCCCTTGGCGTTTTTTCAGAAGGCATGCCTGAATGGTGTTTTCTGGCTGGCCCAGCTGCCATTTAAACTTTTCGGTTTGTTATAAAAGTGGGGTAATATGGAAAAACTATCCTATAAATTGCCGGTATTTGAGGGGCCGCTTGACTTATTGCTCTATCTGATCGGAAAAAATAAGCTCAATATCTGTGATATTCAGATTTCGGAGCTTTTGGACCAGTATATGGAGCAGATAAACGCCATGAAAGAAGAAGACATGGACGTGGCAAGCGAATTTCTGGAAATGGCCGCCCGTCTTGTTTATATGAAAACGGTTTCTTTGCTCCCTAAGCATGAAGAGGCGGAAAAGCTCCAGAAAGAGCTGAGCGGGCAGCTTTTGGAATATCAGGAATGCAAACGTATCGCACGGTTAATGGCTGAAAGATTGGACTATGATACCTTTATCCGTGAACCGGCCGAAATTGAATTCGACCAAACATACCGCCGCCGCCATGCGCCGGCTGAAATTTATAATGCCTACTATCTGGCAGTCGGCAACGGAAAACGGTTTATTCCGCCTTCGCCGGAGGTGTTCTCAAGCATTGTTACGCACAAAGTCGTTTCCGTATCTTCCCGTATCATTCATGTCCTGCGCCGTCTTTACCGCACCAATGAGGTAAAGTACGAGGAATTGTTTGAAGATAAAAAGAATAAATCGGACTTGATCGCAACCTTTTTAGCGGTTTTAGAGTTGGTGAAGGGCAAGCGCGTGCGTATCGACGGCGGAAAATGCAGCGCAACGGTGAAATTGATTTATGGCGGTGTTAGAAAGTGGAAATCAAAAAAATACAGGGTGCAATAGAAGCCATTCTTTTTTCAAGCGGTGACCCTGTTTCCATTGACAGGATTGCAGATGCTTTGGAATTGGACAAGCCTACCGCTCTGAAAATGATCAAGAATTTAATGGACAAATTTAACGGGGAAGACGCCGGAGTCCGGATCATACAGCTTGACGATCAGTTCCAGATGTGTTCCAACCCGCAATATACGCAGTTTGTCCGCCGTGTACTCGATATGCGCAGGAACACGCCGCTTTCTCAGGCCGGCATGGAAGTACTTGCGATTGTAGCGTATAACCAGCCGGTTACCAAGGCGTTTATCGAACAGATTCGCGGGGTGGATTGTTCCGGGGTATTGGGAAGTCTTACGACAAAAGGGCTCGTGGAAGAACGGGGCCGGTTGGAGCTGCCGGGAAGGCCTCTGCTTTACGGCACGACTCCCAATTTCTTACGCTGCCTGAACATTTCGTCGCTCAGCGAGCTTCCTCCTCTTGAGAAAACGCAGCAGCCGGAGGATGAGGAGAGCGACCTGAAGAATGTTTCGGCCGGATAGGCAAAACCGCTGCTGGAGGCTTTATGAACACGCTGCAAATTATTCTTTTCATCCTCCTTTTCTTCGGTATTCTTCTTGTGTGCCCGGTAACCGTAAGGATGCGCTTTGAAAATGAATTTACGGCAACGATTCGCTACCTGTTTTTCCGTTATAAAATTCGCCCGGAGCCGGAAGCCCCGAAGCAGAAAGAGGAAAAAGTTGGTAAAGAGAAAACAGAAAAAAAAGAGGATACAAAGTCAAAGATAAAGGAAATAATAAGGCAAAAGGGTTTATCCGGCTTTCTCAATATTATCAAGGAATTCGCTTCCGTTGCAACCGGAGCCGCTAAAAAGCTTTTTTCCCGTTTGACCATTCAAAATATTTCCGTGGACATTGCGGTTGCGGACGAGGACGCCGCTCAGGCCGCCATTTATTACGGCTATACCTGTTCGGTCGTCTATACGGCAATGGGGATTCTGGTTGCAAATAAGAATTGCAGGCGATATCACATAAATGTTGTTCCTGACTTTAACAAAAAAGAGAGCAAAGTTTTATTTCAGTGCAAAATCCGAATAAAACTGTTTTCGATTCTGACATCTTTACTGCCGGCGCTTATTCAATCTTTGAAGATCTATAAAGCGATGAAAACAAACCCGACAACTCCAAATAATTCTACAAATAAGGCGGTGCATGAACATGAGTGATCATCCCATTGAAGGCATGATGAATACGACTCTGGAAAAAATTAAGCAAATGGTCGATATCAATTCCATTGTCGGCGACCCGATTACTTCCCCGGACGGTTCCATTATTATTCCCATTTCAAAAATCAGCTACGGATTTGCTTCCGGCGGTTCTGATTTTCCCACAAAAACACAGAGTGAGAAGAACTTTTTCGGAGGCGGCACCGGAGCCGGCGTTTCCATCAGCCCGGTTGCTTTTATTACCATTTGCAACGGCGAAGTAAAAATGCTGCAAATTGACCCGTACAACAACACGGCGGACCGGATTATCGGAATGTTCCCCGAGGTTATGGATAAAATCGGCGGGATGTTCGGCTCGAAAAAGGGCGACGGAAAAAGATACCGGGATTCCGAAGGCGAGTGCTGTTCCCACTCCGATTCGGAAAAGGATGTTAAATTAGACGATCCTCAAATATAATTATTCAAATTAAAGCAACCGCCTGCATATAGATTTATAGGCAGGTGGTTGTTTTGCTAAAAAAAGCATTCATTTTTTTATTCGTCTTATCCCTTCCGCTCTTCTTTCCGGTTGTGGCCTCAGCGGATGTTGTTCCCCTTCAGGTTTCGGCAAAGTCGGCCGTTTTAATGAATGCGGACGACGGGCGGATTCTTTTTGCAAAAGAGGAAGATGAACGGCTCCCCATGGCCAGCACAACAAAAATTATGACGGCATTAATCACGCTGGAAACTGCCGCCGTAAACGACAAGATTGTGACGATCACCGATAAAATGGTTCGGGTGGAGGGTTCCTCCATGGGGCTGCGGCCCGGTGATAAGCTCAGTTTAAGAGCTTTGGCGGAGGGAATGCTTCTTGTTTCGGGAAATGATGCTGCAAATTCCGCCGCCATTGCAATCGGCGGTTCAGATCAAGCCTTCTCTGTTTTAATGAATAAGAGGGCCAAAGAATTAAACATGACCAATACGCATTTCGTTACGCCTTCCGGGCTTGATGATGACAATCATTATACGACCGCCAGGGATTTGGCGATCCTTGCCGCGGCGGCAATGCGCAATTCTGAATTTGCCCAAATCGCCAGCCAGAAGGTAATGACCGTTCAATATGAGCATCCCGACCAAACACGCGAATTTAAGAATCACAATAAACTGCTCAGCATGTATGACGGTTGTGTGGGCGTGAAGACCGGTTTTACAAAAAAGTCCGGCAGATGCCTGGTGTCGTGCGCGCAAAGAAACGGCATACGCCTGATTGCGGTTACCCTGAACGACCCGGACGACTGGAGAGATCATCAGAATCTTCTCGACTACGGTTTTTCAAGGCTGACCGGGTATCCGATCGACGATTCCGCTTATGCCGTGAAAATACCGGTCGTAGGGGGAACGGCTGACAGTGTGGTTGTGCACGGGTGCAGCGGCAGTGCGATTGCAGTGGAAAGCAGTGAGCTGTCCAATATAAAAAGAACGGTGGAACTGCCGTCGTTTCTGTATGCTCCGGTAGAAGAAGGGCAAACGGTGGGCTGCGTACGCTATACGCTGGATTCCCAGACGCTGGCGACTACGGAGCTTGTTGCGGCCGGGCCGGTAACACAGGGAAAAACAAATAAGAACCTATTTCAGAAATTCATGGAATGGGTCAATAATTTATTTTAAATAAACATAAAGGATGAACAAAATGGCAAAAGACGTTCGACTGCAAAAAATGCTTGCGGACTGTGGAATCGCTTCCCGCAGAAAAGCGGAAGAAATGATTTCCGCCGGGGATGTAAAAGTAAATGGTGTTACCGCCAAAATCGGAGATAAGGTTGATCCGAAAAAAGACAAAGTCAGCATCCGGGGCAAACTTCTGGATACCCATGTGAAAGAAATTTATATCATGCTGCATAAGCCGCGCGGCTTTATTACGACGATGAGCGATGAAATGGACCGGAAATGCGTAGCCGAACTGGTGAAGGATATCCCGGAGCGCATTTATCCGGTCGGACGTCTGGACAGGGAATCCGAAGGGCTGCTCCTCATGACCAATGACGGGGAGTTCGCAAACGCAATGACGCATCCTTCCCTTCATATTCCGAAGACCTACCGCGTAACGATCCGGCCCACCATAACGGAAGACCAGTTGACGCAGATTGCCGTCGGCATTGTAATCGACGGCAGAAAAACAGCGCCCGCAAGGGTCAATGTCCTTTCGCAGGAATCCGGGCGCGTCGTTCTTGAAATTGTTTTGTATGAAGGAAGAAACCGGCAGATTCGAAAAATGTGCGAACAGCTTGGTTTGGAAGTCGCAAGGCTGAAACGCATCGCGGTCGGCCCGGTGAAACTTGGCATGCTTCAGCCCGGAAAATGGCGTCCGCTTACGAAGGAAGAAGTTAAAAAGCTGATGGCCGGAGCAAAAGAAGACAAGCAGTTACAAAATTTAGGGGGTGAACCGGATGATTTCCATACTGCCGCTCAAGGACCCGACCCGGGCCGGGCAAATTTTAAAGTCCACCCCCGGCGCGGAAGATAATGCCCGGATTCTTCTCATGCGTGAAGGCGCGGATGAGCTTGGCTATATCGCGGTCGATTTAAAATCTTCTACCATCCGCATGCTGAAAATGGAAGTATTCGGCTGCAAGGATTTTTCGGAATCGGACGGGAACAGCCGCATGTGCGCGGACAGCCTGATGCGAGCGGCAGCTTCCTTCGGCGCGGCAGTCGGCGCTTATCAGATGGAATCAAAAATTGCCGACTGGGAACCGTTTTTTCAGTCGGCCGGGTTCACGCCCAAAAACGGAAAAATGGTATGTCCTCTGTCCAACTTTGTAAAGATTTGCCATCATAACGAATAAATGATATTATCCCCTTGCCTTTCAGTTTGGAATATATTATAATTTATATGAAATATGTAAATTTTTTCACAAGTATTTTACCAATATTGGAGGAATAAAAATGAATAAGGTTGACAATGCTGGACTGTTGCATCGTCTGCGTGACTCGATAGAGAGTACAACAGGTTATCAACGCATCAACGCTTTATTTGACGCCGGCAGTTTTAATGAATTAGACTGCTATGCCAGATCCGGTGAAAACTTGGCGGAAGTAATTACGGGGTATGGCACGATTGAGGGGTGTCCTGCTTTTGTATTTTCCCAAAACAGGGATATTGAAGGCGGAGCGATGTCGAAAGCACAAGCTTCAAAGATAAGAAAATTATATAATCTTGCCTTAAAAACGGGAACTCCGGTTATTGGCATTTATGATTCAATCGGCGGGCGCTTGAAAGAGGGAAGCGACATTTTTGCCGCGTACGGTGACGTCCTCGCAAATGCGAATGAACTTTCCGGCGTTGTGCCGCAGATTTCCCTGGTTCTCGGGCCTTGCATCGGTACCTCTGCAATGATTGCCGCAAGCGCCGACTTTATTGTAATGTCTGACAAAGGGGAACTGACCATCGATACAAACGGAGAAAAAGGCTCGGCGGATGAGGCGGCAAAAATGGGTATCTGCCATATTCTTGCGAAAGATGAACAGGAAGCTATTGTTTCCGTGCGCAAGCTGATTACGCTCCTTCCTTCCAATAACCTGTCCGGTATTCCGGTTTTGGAGATGCAGGTTATCAGCGATGAGACGGAATTGAACGAGAATTCCGAGATAAAGACAATCCTTACCGCCGTATGTGACGACGACGGTTTTATAGAGCTGGGGGATCGGTTCGGCAGTTCTTCCATAACCGGTCTTGCTGAAATTGACGGTTCAACAACCGGAATTGTTGCGTTGAGCGGCGTGCTCGACGCGGATTCGTGCACAAAGGCAGCCCGTTTTATCCGGTTCTGCGACGCGTTTTCTCTTCCGATTGTTACTTTCGTCAATGCGGAGAAATTCGCATCCCTTCGGGAAGCGTCCAAGCTTTCCAGTTCCTATTCGGAAGCGACCACGGGAAAGATTACGGTGATAACCGGTTCCGCTTACGGCCCGGTTTATATCGCAGTAGCCGGCCGCGGGGCGAATTCGGACTACACGATGGCCTGGCCGAATGCGGTGGTTTCGCCGCTTGCGCCGGAGACGGCGGCCGTCTTCCTTTGGAATGACCGTCTGGCTGGTTCCGAGAACCCGGTTGAGGACCGTAAAAAGTTAATTGAGGAATATAAACAAACCGAAGCTTCTCCGTTTGCCGTTGCCGCAGACGGATACATTGAGGATATTATTAAGCCGGAAGATACACGGATCCGCGTTATCACAAACCTTCAGATGCTTTCGGAAAAGAGAGTTTCCGGACTTTCCAAAAAACATAGTAATATTCAAATATAATTCTTACCGTTCATACGAATTCTGAATATTTAGGAGGTCAACGAAATGAAGAACCTAAAAATAACCGTTAACGGCACCGTTTATGATGTTCAGGTAGAGGAAGCCGGGAGTGCGGCTCCTGTTTCCGTACCTTCTGCCCCTGCGGTATCCGCAGCACCGGCGGCAGCCCCGAAACCTGCTGCTGCGCCCGCCCCGGCACCTGCTCCGGCCGCAAAAGCCGAGGTTCCGGCCGACGCGGAGCTGATATCCTGCCCGATGCCGGGAACCATCGTATCCGTCAATGTTGCTCCGGGGCAAAGCGTAAAGAAAAACGATGTTCTGCTTATTCTGGAAGCAATGAAGATGGAGAACGAAATTATGGCTCCGCACGACGCAACCGTGGCAGCCGTACATGTAAACAAAGGGGACGCCGTCGATTCCGGCACTCCTCTTGTTTCCCTCCATTAAGGAGGTAATGAAAAATGAAAAAAATTGGAATTACCGAAACCGTTCTGCGTGACGCGCACCAGTCCCTGATTGCCACCAGAATGCCGATTGAGGATATGCTGCCGATCCTTGGCAAGCTTGATCAGGTCGGGTATCATTCGCTTGAATGCTGGGGCGGAGCAACTTTCGACGCCTGCCTTCGCTTCTTAGACGAGGATCCCTGGGAAAGACTCCGGACGATCCGCAAAAACTGCCCGAACACGAAGCTGCAAATGCTTTTCAGAGGACAGAATATGCTGGGTTACCGCCATTATGCGGATGATGTTCTGGAATACTTTGTTCAGCGCTCCGTTGCAAACGGAATTGATATTATCCGAATTTTTGACGCGCTGAATGATATTAAAAACCTGAAAGTAGCCATTAAGGCGGCAAAAAAAGAGGGCGCGCACGCACAGGTAGCAATCTCCTATACGACCGGCCCTGTTTTTACCCACGACTATTATGTGAATTACGCAAAGCAAATTGAGGAAACAGGGGCAGATTCCATCTGTATTAAAGATATGGCTGCGCTGTTAACGCCTTATGAGACTTACGACCTTACAAAGGCTATTAAAGCAGCCGTTAAAATTCCTGTACAGCTGCATACGCATTACACCTCCGGACTGGCTTCCATGTGCGAGCTGAAAGCAGTCGAGGCGGGAATCGATATGCTGGATACGGCCATGTCCCCCTTAGCGCTCGGCACGTCCCATACCCCGACGGAGTCCATGGTGGCGGCGCTGAAGGGCACGGAGTACGACACCGGCCTGGATCTCGTCCTTTTAAATGAGATTCGGGAATATTTTATGACGATAAGAGAGAAATACATTAAGAGCGGACTGCTCGACCCCAAGATGCTCGCGACGAATACGAAGGCTTTGATTTATCAGGTTCCGGGCGGAATGCTTTCCAACCTGCTTTCTCAGCTGAAACAGGCGGGCAAAGCGGACAAACTGGAAGAGGTTCTGCAGGAAGTACCCCGCGTCCGCAAAGACGCCGGATATCCCCCGCTGGTAACTCCGACTTCGCAGATTGTCGGTACGCAGGCCGTTTACAATGTGATAACCGGCGAGCGCTATAAAATGTGCACTAACGAGTTTAAGGACTTAGTCGCCGGAAAATACGGAACAACGCCCCTTCCGATTGACGATGAATTTGCAAAGAAGATCATCGGCGATACGGAAAGAATAACCTGCCGTCCGGCGGATTTGCTGCAGCCGGAACTGGAATCTCTGCGGAAAGAGTGTGCACAGTGGATAGAGCAGGAGGAAGACGTCCTGTCCTACGCGCAGTTCCCGAAGGTTGCGACGGACTTCTTTAAAAAACGCGCGGAAAAGAAATACGGGATCGACGGGAAACATGCCGATGCAAAAGAAATGATCCATCCGGTCTAAATATGATGATTGTCAATTCAGCCTCAACAATGGGGCTGAATTGTTTTGCTCTCTGGTTGACAATGACAGCAAAAAACTGATAAAATAATAATAATGTCCTACTTCAAATGCCAAACAATTCCGTATGATTTTAAAGTGAATTGAGATGATAATGCATGATTCGAAGCATGACCGGTTTTGGAAGATGCGAGAAAATGATGAACGGGCGGAATATCATTGTTGAGATAAAATCCGTGAATCACCGATATTTTGAATTTTCTTCCCGCATCACCCGCGGATACGGTTTTTTAGACGATAAATTGAAATCCTATCTGCAAAGTAAAATTTCCAGAGGGAAAATCGATGTTTTCGTGTCTGTTGAAACCATGGAGGACGTGGATGCACAGGTACTGGTGAACCATTCTTTGGCCGCCGGATATGTTAACGCCCTGCGGGAGCTTTCGCAGCGCTATAATTTAAGGGAAGACATTTCCGTAGGAACCGTTTCAAGATATACCGATATTTTTACGGTTCATAAAGCGCCGGAAGACGAGGCGGTTATTTGGAATTCTGTTCAAGCGGTGACGGATGAGGCTTTGCAGGCCTTTCTTGCCATGAGGGAAGCCGAAGGCGCCCGCCTGAAGGACGACGTGCTGCAGCGTGCGCAAACGATTTTGGAAATTGTCGGCAAAATCGAGGAGCGCTCGCCCCAAACGGTAAGCGAATACCAGCAAAAGCTTTCCCAAAAGATGCAGGAAATGCTCGGCGACTCCAATATAGACGAGCAGAGGATTTTGACCGAAGCGGCAATCTTTGCAGATAAAGTGGCGGTTTCAGAAGAAACCGTACGCCTGCGCAGTCATTTTGACCAGTTTGCCAATATGCTGAATTCCAATGAAGCGATTGGACGCAAACTGGATTTTATTGTTCAGGAAATGAATCGTGAAGCGAATACAATCGGCTCCAAATGTGTGGATTCGCAGATCGCCTATATGGTTGTGGATATCAAGGCGGAAATTGAAAAAATTCGCGAGCAGATACAAAATATCGAATGATTGCCGCGGCAATCGTAAGGAGTAATTATGAAGCTTATTAATATCGGTTTTGGCAATATGGTTTCCGCCAATCGTCTCGTTGCCATCGTAAGCCCGGAATCCGCCCCGATTAAACGTGTGATTCAGGATGCCAAGGAAAGAGGCACCCTGATCGACGCGACTTACGGACGCCGTACCAGGGCGGTGATCATTACAGACAGCGACCACGTTATCCTTTCGGCCGTACAGCCGGAAACCGTTGCAAACCGCCTGAACGACCGCGAAGAGGATCTGACCGAGGAGGAACTCGAAGAAGATGAAGAATAAAGGTCTCCTGATTGTTTTTTCCGGCCCGTCCGGTGCCGGGAAGGATACGATTCTGAAACGGCTGCTTGAAAAAAATCCGAATATCCGTCTTTCCGTATCCGCAACAACGCGTTCCCCGAGAGCGGGGGAAACCGACGGGAAGGATTATTATTTTATAACGAAAGAAAAGTTCCATCAAATGGCGGAAAACGGGGAAATGCTTGAAAGCGCCGGGTACTGCGGCAATTTTTACGGAACTCCCAAAAGACCAATCGAACAATGGCTTTCGGAGGGCTTCGATGTTATATTGGAAATTGAAGTCCAGGGCGGAGCGCAGGTTAAAGAGAAATGCCCGGACAGCGTCGGCGTTTTTGTATTGCCTCCATCGCTGAAGGTGCTTGAAAACCGGTTAAGAAACCGCCACACGGAAAGTGACGAGGTCATTGAAAAAAGACTTGCTGTCGCGCAGAGCGAAATCTTACAAGCTGTTCATTATGATTATGCTGTTATCAATAATACGGTGGATCAGGCGGCGGATGAAATCATTCATATCCTTTGTGCCGAAAAGCATAAAGTACAGCGTGACAATAATTTAATTGAAAGGATCTTAAACAATGCTTAAACCATCTGCAGATCTTATTATAGGACCCGATCAAAGCCGGTATTCCCTTGTGGTTGCCGTTTCCAAAAGAGCAAGAGAAATCGCAGCCAACGCGGAGGATAAGGGTGAAATATTAACGGAAAAACCGGTCGACATGGCCGTCCATGAGCTTATGGAGCATAAATATGTAGTTATCGAACCAAAAAAAGGAAAATCGGAATAAAATTTCTGAGGTAAAATATGTCCGAATTTACCATTGCAAAAGTTGCGGTTGAAAAAACCGTCTATCATTTTGACAAGGCTTTCGACTATTGTATTCCGAAAGAACTTTCAGCGAATGCGAAACCGGGATGCCGCGTAATGGTTCCGTTCGGCGGAGCCAACAGCAAACGGCAGGGAATCATCCTCGCGCTTGCGGTACAAAAAGAAACAGATTGCTTAAAACCAATCCTGGCTGTGCTTGACAAGGCGCCGCTTCTTTCAAATGAAGGCCTTCGGTTGGTGCCATGGCTGAAAGAACATTATTTCTGTACCCTTTTTGACGCGGTAAAGCTTCTTTTGCCTACCGGAATGAATTTGAAAATCCGAACGGAATATTCTCTGGCGGTAAAGCCGGATTCCCTTCCCATGGAAGATTTCAGCGAACCGGAGCGGCAGATCATTCACTATCTGGCGCATGCCAAAGCCCCTGTTGACCGGGATAAGCTGCTTCTTGCCCTGGGCCTTGCCGCCGATTCGGAAATCCCCCAAAAGCTCTGCGGCGAGAATGTCCTTCTTAAAAGCAGTGAGGCTGTACGCAGGGTTGGAGACGCGGCGCAGAAGATGGTTCGTCTGACGGATATTTCGGACGTACCCAAGCTTACGAAGAAGCAGAAAAACGTGTACGATCTCCTTTGTGAAGCAGGCAGCGCTTCCCTGAAGGAGCTATGCTATTTTGCCGGAGTAACCCCTGCGGTTGTAAACACGCTGGAATCAAAGGGCATTGTGCAATACTTTGATGTTGAAATCTACCGGAATCCGTATGACCATATTTCCGGTGCCGGAGATTCCCGGGATATTGTGCTTTCTTCGGAACAGCAAGAGGCCTTCGACCATTTATATCAGCAGTACCGGTCCGGAAAAGGCGGCGTATCCCTCCTGTACGGTGTAACCGGAAGCGGAAAGACGTCCGTGTTTATGCGGCTGATTGACGAGGTAAAGACGGACGGCCGCGGGATTATCGTGATGGTGCCGGAAATTTCGCTTACGCCCCAGACCATTGCTCTGTTCCACCAAAGGTACGGCCGCAGCGTGGCCGTTTTTCACAGTGGGCTTTCGCTGGGAGAACGTCTGGACGAGTGGAAAAGGGTAAAAAACGGGGAAGCGCAGATCGCGGTTGGCACGCGTTCCGCTGTGTTTGCTCCTTTTCAAAATCTCGGCATTATCATCATGGATGAGGAACAGGAATATACCTATAAATCGGAATCATCCCCGCGTTACCATGCGCGCGACGTTGCAAAGTTCCGCTGTGCATATCACAAGGCGCTTCTTGTCCTGTCGTCCGCAACCCCTTCCATAGAAAGCTATTACCTTGCGCAGAACGGGCGCTACAGCCTGAATACATTATCCACCCGGTTCGGCAGCGCGGAGCTGCCGGAAGTGACGGTAATCGATATGAATACGGAATTGGAAAAGGGAAACGATACGATTTTAAGCACGGAACTGTTTGCCGCTTTAACGGAGAATCTGAAAAACGGAAAACAGTCGATCCTTTTGCTGAACCGAAGAGGATTCCATACCTTTGTTTCCTGCAAGAACTGCGGACAGGTTGTCATGTGCCCGCATTGCAGTATTTCCCTTACTTACCATTCCGCCAACAAACGTCTGATGTGCCATTACTGCGGCTACTCCGTTCCGTTTACAAAGGAATGCCCGCAGTGCCACGAAAATCAGGTCTGCTATACAGGCTGGGGGACGCAGCGTGCCGAGCAGCAGTTGCAGGAGCTTTTGCCGGATGCACGCATTTTAAGGCTGGATACCGATTCCACCATGACGCGCTTCGCTTACGAAAAGAAACTGCGGCTTTTCGCCGAAGGAGAGTACGACATGATCGTCGGTACGCAGATGGTGGCGAAGGGCCTTGATTTTGAAAATGTTACGCTTGTCGGAGTGCTTTCCGCCGACCAGATATTATACAGCGACGATTTCCGCAGCTATGAGCGTGCGTTTGACCTGCTTACGCAGGTGGTAGGCCGTTCCGGCCGGGGTAAATTTGCCGGAAGAGCAATGATTCAGACGTTTACCCCGGAGAATTCGGTGATCGGACTGGCCGCAAGGCAGGATTATCAGGCGTTTTACAAAGGGGAAATCGCAATCCGCAAGGCGATGCTTTACCCGCCTTATTCGGATATCTGCGTAATCGGTTTTGTAGGAAGCGTGCAGGATAAGGTACATAAAGCCAGCAAAACCTTTTTAAATAATCTTACAGTGCTGGCGAAAAGCGAATATCCCGAACAGCCGATGAGGGTTTTAAATCCTACCCCGGCATTAATCGGAAAGGTAAATAATAAATATAGATATAAATTAATTATAAAATGCCGCAATACTGCAAAATTCAGAGAAATGATTTCCCGATTGCTGATCCAGTTTTCCGGAAATCGTGATTATAAATCTGTTACGGTTTTTGCAGACATTAACCCGGACAGTATTCTATAAATTGGAGGTATAATTATGGCGATTCGAAACATTATAAAAGAAGGAGATCCTTTTCTGAATAAAATTTCTCATCCGGTCGAGAAATTTGACAAGAAGCTGGCGGATCTGCTCGACGATATGCAGGAAACCATGCATGAAGCGGACGGTGTCGGACTGGCCGCACCGCAGGTGGGAATTTTACGCCGCGCTGTCGTGATCGATATCGGCGAAGGCCCGCTGGAGTTGATTAATCCGGTTTTTCTTGAACAAAGCGGGGAACAGGAATGCCTGGAAGGATGCCTTTCTTCACCTGGGCAATACGGAATTACCAAACGCCCGATGCATGTGAAGGTACGGGCGCAGAACCGGAAAGGCGAATTTTTTGAAATGGAAGGCGAACAATTACTGGCTACGGTTTCCTGCCATGAAATCGACCATCTGGATGGTATCCTGTTTAAATCCCACGTAATCCATATGCTGGACGAGGAAGAATTGGCGAACTTAAAATAACGAATTGGGTGATTCAATGCGTATCATTTTTATGGGCACGCCGGATTTTGCCGTGCCGTGTCTGAAATCCATCATCGAAAAGCATGACGTCTGCGCCGTCTTCACACAGCCGGATAAGCCGAAAGGCAGAGGGTATACCTTAACCCCGCCGCCGGTTAAAGTGCTTGCGCAGGAAAATAATATTCCGGTTTTTCAGCCAAAAACCCTGCGCACGGAGGAAGCGGCTCAATTAATCAAAGACCTTCATTCGGATGCAATCGTCGTCGTCGCATACGGGAAAATCCTGCCCAAAGAAATTCTGGATATTCCGCCTTATGGCTGTATGAACGTTCACGCCTCCCTTCTGCCGAAATACCGCGGCGCGGCGCCGATTCAATGGTCGGTGATCAACGGGGAAAAGGAAACCGGCGTTACGACCATGTATATGGCCGAAGGACTGGACACCGGCGATATGCTGCTGGCGGAAAAAACAGAAATCGGGCCGGAGGAAACTGCGGGCGAACTGCACGACCGGCTTTCACAGCTCGGTGCGAATCTGATTTTGAAAACGCTCCAAGGCGTTGAAGAGGGTACCTTACAGCGGATTCCGCAGGGGGATTCGGAAACCGGTTACGCTTCCATGCTGACGAAGGAGCTTTCGCATATTGATTGGAACAAACCGGCACAGAAAATTCACAATTTAGTGCGGGGCCTGTCTCCGTGGCCGGTTGCAAATACCACTTTTCACGGCAAGCTTTTAAAAATACACAAAACGAAAATTGCGGATGGCTGTTCGGGAGAAGCCGGGCATCCGGTGAATGAGAATGGTGTGTTTGTTGTCTGCTGCGGCGGCAATACCGCCCTGGAACTGTTGGAAGTCCAGTATGAAGGCGGAAAAAGAATGAGCGGCAAAGATTTTCTTCGCGGGCATCCCGTTGAAGAAGGAATGATTTTAAAATAATAGAGGTGTTTCAAAATGGGAATGGGATTTTATTACTTCGACTATACATATTTTCTGTTTATTGTGCCGGCGCTGATTGTCACCATGTACGCGCAGTTCAAGGTGAAATCTACGTTTAGTAAGTATTCCCGCATCTCGACAATCCGCAATATGACCGGCGCGCAGGCGGCGGACAGCGTCGCGCGCTTCGGCGGCGCCGTGGGTGTGCAGATACAGCGCATTCAGGGCAATCTTACGGATAATTTTGACCCACGGGATAACACAATCCGGCTTTCCGACGATGTGTATTCGTCAACCAGTATTTCTGCGGTAGGGGTGGCGGCTCATGAAGCCGGCCACGCGATACAGCACGCGCATGATTATTTTCCGAATAAAATCCGCGCGGCTCTGGTTCCTGTAACAAATTTCGGTTCCAGTCTGGGAATGCCGCTTGTTATTATTGGGCTGATTTTGCCGGTAAAGTATAATTTTGTCGTGTATCTGGGAATCGCACTTTTCAGTCTGGCGGTGCTTTTTCAGCTGGTAACCCTGCCGGTTGAATTCAACGCGAGCATGCGCGCGATTCGGGCGCTGGATGAATCGGGAATCATGTATCCGGATGAGCTCGAAGGTGCAAAAAAAGTATTGAAAGCCGCGGCGATGACCTATCTGGCGGCCAGTTTTGCAGCGATAATGTCCCTCTTAAGACTGATTGTGCTTGCGGGAAACAGGCGGGGTAAGGATTAATGGAAAATGCAAGGTCCGCAGCGCTTGCGGCACTGCTGCATGTCGACGTTGAAGAAGGCTACTCCAACATTGTCCTTGATAAAACGCTGGAAGCCTGTTCCCTCGATCAACGGGACAAAGCGCTGGCGTCCGCTATTTTTTACGGCGTATTGGAGCGCAGGCTGACGCTCAATTATATTATCGGTCAATTTTCCAAAACCCCGGTGGAAAAGATGTCGCCGCAGGTGCTCGAAATCCTTCGGATGGGCGCGTATCAGATTCTGTATCTTGAAAAAATCCCAAAATCGGCGGCGGTAAACGAGTCGGTAAATCTGGCAAAGGAAAATAAAGCCGCGAAGGCTTCCGGTTTTATTAACGCGGTGCTGCGTTCTTTAATCCGGAATATCGACCATATCAAAATGCCCGATCCGGAAACAGAGCCGCTGAAATCCCTGAGCGTTCAATACTCTTGTCCGGAATGGTTAATTCGGCTCTGGCGGGAATCCTACGGGAACGATTGCATGATCGGCCTGCTGCAGAGCGCGTTTCAGAAGCCGCCTATATTCGCCAGAGTGAATAATCTTTCCATTTCCGAGGAAAACTTAATGAAAAGACTGGAACTGGAAGGCATCAAAGCAAAATCTGTTCCCTGGCTTGAAAACGCAATGGAACTGGAACAAACGGGTTCGATCAGCCACTGCAAAAGTTTTCAGGAGGGGCTTTTTCATATACAGGACCTTTCTTCGCAGCTTTGCTGTTTTTTGTTTCATCCGGAACCCGGGGAACGAGTGATGGACGTATGCTCCGCTCCCGGCGGCAAGGCATTCACGATTGCGGAAAATATGGAGAATCAGGGCGAACTTCTTGCTTTTGATCAATACAAAGGGAAAGTGCGGTTAATCCGGCAGGGAGCTCAGCGTTTGAAACTGACGATCATCGACGCGGCGGTCCGGGATGCGTCCGACCCCAAAACGGAGCTTGCCCCCGCCGACAGAGTCCTTTGCGACGTTCCGTGTTCCGGCTTGGGAATTATTCGCAGAAAGCCGGAAATTAAATATAAATCGGAGTCAGCTATTGACAGTTTGCCTGATTTGCAGTACCGTATTCTGTGTAAATCTTCGAAATTCGTAAAGGACAACGGAACGTTATTTTATTCTACCTGTACTTTAAACCCAAAAGAGAATTTTGAAGTAGCGGATAAATTTTTAAAAAACCACGACGATTTCGAACCGCTGCCGCTTCATTTGCCCGACGCGATTCATCATGCTGCGGACGAACCGGCCTATCAGCTTACGCTGATGCCCCATGTTCACGGAACGGACGGATTCTTTATTGCGGCCTTTCGAAAAAAATAGGAGTGAATGTTTTGAGTCAGCAGGATATCAAATCAATGACTCTGGATGAACTAAAAGCCGATTTTGCCGCCGACGGCCAACCGGCTTTTCGCGCGTTGCAGGTTTATAAATGGCTGCACCGCGGCGTATCGAATTTTGATGAAATGTCCGATCAATCCAAAGCATTTCGGCAAAGGCTCTCGGAAAGATATTACATAGCGAATGCTGTGATTGAAAAAAAGCTGGAATCCAAACTGGACGATACCGTAAAATATTTATTTCGCCTGAACGACGGCGAGCATGTCGAGAGCGTATTGATGGATTATCATCATGGACATACGATCTGCATTTCCACCCAGGTTGGCTGTAAAATGAATTGTGCGTTTTGCGCTACCGGAAAAAGCGGCTTTTCCCGGGACCTGACCGCTTCCGAAATGCTGGCGCAGATTCAGGCGGCCCAGGAGGATGTCGGTATCCGTATTTCGAACGTCGTAATGATGGGTATGGGGGAACCGCTGGATAATTACAAGAATGTTCTTCGCTTTCTGGAACTGGTTACCTCCGATGACGGAATGAATATCGGGATGAGGCATATCTCGCTTTCCACCTGCGGCATTGTAGATAAAATCTATGATTTGGCGGAAAGAAAACTACAGCTTACCCTGTCCGTTTCCCTGCACGCGCCGAACGACGCAATCCGCTCCCGAACCATGCCGGTCAACCGTAAATGGGGTGTCGACGAGCTTTTAAAAGCATGCCGTTACTATGTCAGCATGACAGGGCGCCGCATCTCTTATGAATACGCCATGATCAGCGGGGTAAACGACAGCGACGCGTGCGCGGCGGAGCTTGCCGAGAAGCTGAGCGGATCGCTCAGCCATGTCAATTTAATTCCTGTTAACGACGTAAGCGGAGCCGGTTTTAAAAAGAGCACTTCCGACCGATTGCAGAAATTCAGCCGAATCCTATCCAATAAGGGGATAACGGTTACCGTGAGAAGGACACTCGGCTCGGATATCAATGCTTCCTGCGGACAGCTAAGGCGCAGGTATAAAGAGGAGGTGGCCAATGTTGAAAATATACAGTAAAAGTGATATTGGCCTAATCAGACAAACGAATCAGGATGCCTGCAAAAGCGGAACCTTTCCCGACGGCGCCGCGTGGGCGGTCGTATGCGACGGAATGGGCGGTGTAAACGGCGGCAATATCGCAAGCAATCTTGCCGTGGACTGTATTTCCGATCAAATGCAGTCGTCGTATACGTCGGGCATGTCCGACAACTCTATTAAAAATTTAATTACAACAGCAATTTATAACGCAAATATTATAATACATGACAAAGCAAAAGACGATACGGAATTAAACGGAATGGGAACCACGGTAGTAGCCGCGATTCTTTCGAACGGCCTTGCTCATATTGCGCATGCCGGGGACAGCAGGGCGTATCTTCTTTCAAAGGATGGAATCAAACAGCTGACCGTAG
This sequence comes from Caproiciproducens galactitolivorans, assembly GCF_026672255.1. Classification (GTDB taxonomy): domain Bacteria; phylum Bacillota; class Clostridia; order Oscillospirales; family Acutalibacteraceae; genus Caproiciproducens; species Caproiciproducens galactitolivorans_A. Next base: position 177,855 of record NZ_JAPOHA010000007.1, read on the forward strand.
ACCATTCGATGGTACAGGAAATGGTAAATAAAGGTGATCTTACGGAACAGCAGGCAAAAATACACCCTCAAAAAAATATTATTACGCGGGCTCTGGGTGTGGAACCCTCCATTTTAATCGATTATTGTGAAAAGGAATTTCTTCCAGACGATTTGCTTCTGATCTGCACGGACGGATTGACAAATTATGTTGATGCCGAGCAGATTTACCGGCTTTCCGGTACAATGAACGCGGAAAGTCTGACCGAGAAACTCGTTATGCTTGCAAAGGACTGCGGCGGCGGTGACAATATAACCGTTGTCATCATTGAGAACTAACTGCTGACAGGAGTGATTTTTATGGATAAGTACACCGGAAAAAGGCTTGACGGGCGCTATGAAATACATGAACTGATCGGTTCCGGCGGAATGGCGCTGGTTTACCGTGCATACGACGAGATTGACGACCGTACGGTCGCCATTAAAATATTAAAAGATGAATTTTTAGGCAATGAGGAGTTTATACGGCGTTTTAAAAATGAATCCAAGGCCATTGCGGTCTTGTCCCATCCGAATATCGTGAAAGTTTACGACGTCAGTTTTGGCGACCGCATTCAGTATATTGTCGAAGAATATATCGACGGAATCACATTAAAGGAATATCTTGACCAGCAAAAGGAGGTTAAATGGAAGGAAGCCATCCATTTTACCATCCAGATTCTGCGCGCGCTTCAGCACGCCCATGAAAAGGGCATTGTTCACCGCGATATCAAACCGCAGAATATCATGCTTTTACAGGACGGAACCATTAAGGTGACGGACTTTGGCATTGCGCGCTTTTCAAGAAGTGAAACGCGCACCATGACCGATAAAGCGATCGGTTCCGTGCATTATATCGCGCCCGAACAGGCGAGAGGGGATTTAACGGACGAAAAGGCCGATATCTATTCCGTCGGCGTCATGCTTTACGAAATGATCACCGGACAACTTCCCTTTGAGGCGGACAGCGCCGTTTCCGTTGCGATTATGCAGCTCCAGGCGGACCCGAAACCGCCGAAAGAAATTAACCCCAATATTCCGGACGGCCTTGAGGAAATCACCCTGAAAGCGATGCAGAAAAACCCGGTGCAAAGGTATCAGTCGGCGGCCGAAATGCTTCGTGATATTGAAGAATTCCGGAGAAATCCGAGCATCCGTTTTCAATATAAATATTTTATTGATGAAAAGCCGACAAAATACATTGACGCCATCAACACGGTAAAAGGAACCGAACAGCCGGTTTATAACGATAATTATGAATACGAAGAGGAGCCGGTCCGGAATCCGAAAAAGAAAAAGAAGTCGACGGCTTCTCTTGTAATAACCGGAATCGCCGCTGCGTTTCTGATTGTAGCGGTCGGTTTTGGATTGGCAGCCCTTCTTCACAGTTGCAGCAGCGGGCCGCAGGACGTGCCGCTGCCGAACTTTGTCGGACATAACTATGACGATGTGAAAAATAATCCGGCGTACAAGAACTTCAAGTTCATAACCGAGACCAAAAACGACTCGTCGCAAAAGGCGGGCACCATTCTCGGCCAGAATCCGAAAGCCGGAACAGTCGTGAAATCCAATTCGGACGTCACCCTGACCATCAATGCCGGCGGTAAAATGGTTACGATACCCGACCTTACAAACAAAACACAGGATGAAGCGGTAAGTAATCTGCAGCAATTGAATCTTACGTACGATGTTCTGCCGGTTGAGGATGCAAATGTAACCAAAGGTTATGTACAGAATACCGATCCTCCCGCCGGAACGCAGGTTGCGGAAGGCTCCAAGGTCAGCGTGTATGTAAGCACCGGAAGCGGGGGGGAGAAGGTAGCGGTACCTGCCATTATCGACGAAACACTGGACGCCGCGAAGAAAGATATTGCCGCGGCCGGACTGACGGTTGGCAAAATCACCACAAAAGACGATACCGGCAAGCCGAAAGATACCGTTATTGAAACCACGCCGCTGCCGGGAGTACAGGTTGCAAAAGGCAGTTCCGTTTCGATTGTTGTCAGCTCCGGAAACAAATCGGAAAAATCAATCGATATCTTTGTCCATCTTCCGAAAAACGTTACGCATGACATCAATCTGAAAGCCTATCTCGGAAATGAACTGCAAACGGAGAAAACCGTGAATCCGTCCTACAATGACGTATGCCAGCTCACCTTTACCGGAACGAGCGGAAAGAAGCAGCTGACCATTCAGCTGGACGGAAATAAGTATCAGGTGTACACTCTTGATTTCGACGCGGGCACGTTTAAACAGGACGAAAGCTATCCTTATACGGAAAACAGCAGTGCGAGTGAATCGGTAAGCGGGCCGATCACTCCTGCCGACTGATATGCATATGAATCATTTAAACGGTATTATTGTAAAAGGGATTGGCGGCTTTTATTATGTGGAAGCCGCCGATACTCTCTATGAATGCAAAGCCCGGGGGTTGTTCCGTAAGAAGAAAGTGACGCCTTATGTAGGCGATCATGTTGTTATTCGTCTGGAAGACGACGGGACAAGCACGATCGAGGAAATCCTGCCGCGTAAAAATTTCCTCATCCGCCCGCCGATCGCCAATATTGACCAGCTTATTCTGGTTGTATCGGTCTGCGAACCTTCTCCGAGTACGCTGATTATGGATAAGACCATTGCGGCGGCGGAAGAAAAGGGGATCGAACCGGTTCTTGTCATATCCAAAACCGATTTACAGGACTGCGAATGGCTGATGGATATCTACCGGACTACGGGTATTCCGCTGCTTACGATCTCCTCCGTTACCGGCGAGGGCGTTGACGCGGTTCAGAAACGGCTCCGGGGGAAAATCTCCGCGTTTACCGGCAACTCCGGCGTGGGAAAAACTTCCCTCCTCAATCAGATCGACAGCAGGCTCCATCTTCAAACCGGCGAAATCAGCCAGAAACTCGGACGCGGCCGGCATACAACAAGGCAGGTGGATTTGCTGAAACTGAGCAAGGAGACCTATGTTGCGGACACGCCCGGGTTTTCCGCCATCAGTCTGGAACGGTGCGACCTTATTAAAAAAGAAAGGCTTCCCTATTGCTTTCGCGAATTTATTCCTTTTTTAAATCAATGTAAATTTACAACCTGTTCGCATACCTGTGAAAAAGGCTGCGCCGTATTACAGGCTGTGGAAGACGGCATCATCAGTAAATCCCGCCACGAAAGCTACGTAGCAATGTATCAGGAAGTGAAGGATTTAAAGGAATGGAACCTCAAATAAAAAAATGTATTATTATCGGCTCTGCGCCCGGAAGCCGTATTCCGGACGGCATCGACTTCGATAACTCTTATGTAATCTGCGCCGACGGCGGACTGGATATTGCAAACCAGAACCATATTGTTCCGGACTTGTTAATCGGCGATTTCGATTCTGTAAAAGGGGACTTGCCACGGGACGTTGAAACCATCCGGCTTCAAAGGGAAAAAGATGATACGGACATGATGGCGGCCATACGGGAAGCCCTGCAAAGGGGATATAACGAATTTACCCTTCTTTGCTCCGTCGGCGGACGCATGGACCACTCCTACGCAAACCTCTGCGCTTTGCAGTATCTTGTTTCGCAGGGATGCCGGGCGGAAATTGCGGAGGATAAATGCCGTGTATTTCTTTTAAACGGAGGCAGGTTAACCCTGCGCGATTTAAAGGGCAGTACGGTATCGGTATTCCCGTTCGGTTCCGCTTTTTGCACCGTCAGTTATGTGGGAATGAAGTACCCGCTCCGAGACGCCTGCATTTCCTCGGTAAACCCGATCGGAATCAGCAATATAATCCTTACGAACCGGGCGCAGGTGATTGTTCACAGCGGATACGCCCTAATTTTTTTACTTTCATAAGTGAACCAAATTCTTCATGGATGAATATACTGGGATATAGGAAACGATAAAGTACTATTCTAAAATGATGGTTGGTGACGGCGGTGAGCTGCAATTGCGGAAGAAATAGGTGCCCAACAGGACAATTAGCGGTTGCTTTCGGGCTCGGTCTGGCTGTCTCTTGTTTTTGCCCAACGGGATTAATCCTGTTCATAGTAGCGATCATACTGATCGTATTAGGGGTCACACTTTTAAGGTGTGGAACATAATGGGAGGTCTTTATTATGAAAGTAGTCGTTGTCAGGAGCTCCAAATTCTGGGGATTTGTACTTAGAAAGGTATTCCATATTAAAAAAGAAGAATAAACAATGAATGCCGGCTGCTGTAGCAGCCGGTAATTTTTTGCGCTGTTGAGCATAAATCGTACAAGATTAGAATAACAATTAGGTAGAAACAGGAAAAGGAGAGAGCCCTATGGATTATATGCTTAGCCGTGAGGCATTGGCAGCGAATGAAATGATTTATGACGGCTGCCAGGAGCAGCCGGTAGATCTTGACATTAACCTGCCGGATTACTGCCCCGATATACAACGCATATTAAAATGTCAGGTTTATCCCCGCATTGCTTCCCGCAGTATTACGGGAGACCGGCTGGAGCTCGACGGAAATTATACGCTCAACATACTTTACCTTGATTCCGGTGGCATGGCCGTTCGCTGCTATGAAAGCAACCAGTCTTTTTCCACTGTCATTAATTTGAAGCAAAATGCTGATAACGCGCAGATTCATGCGTTTACCCGTGTAGAATATATCAACTGCCGCGCAACCAGTCCCCGCCGGCTCGATATTCACGGATCGTTTTCCGTATGCGCCAAAGTGACCGCCCAAATGGAAAATGAAGTGGTTTCGAATATTGACGGCGAAGGGGTCGAACAGCAAAAAAACAAGGTCGCGCTGAACAAAGTAGCCGGATTCAAGCAGCAGCAATTTAACGTTGACGAAGTTTTGGAGCTTGGGCAGGGAAAACCCGCCGCCGATAACATCGTGCGGACGGACGCCTTTGCTACCGTGCAGGATTACAGCGCCGTCGCCAATAAGCTGATGGTGAAAGGCGAAGTCTGTATTAAATTCGTATATTCGTCCGCCGACGACGAAATGGCCCTTGAAGTCATGGAATACGCAATCCCGTTCAGTGAATTGCTGGACTGCGACGGGATAAGCGAAAACTGTGCCTATAATGTCCAACTCAGCGTAGCCGGATTGGACGCACAGATTAAAAACGATTATTCCGGCGATCAGACGTATTTCGAAGTGAACGCAAAAGTACTTGCCAGCGCCACGGCTTTTGAAAATACGGAAGTAAACCTTGTATCGGACGCTTATTCGAAGCTGTGTGAAATGAATATCAATTACAAGCAGAAAGCGATCGATAACCTGCTTGAATTTGTGAACGACACCTATATTCATAAAGCAACGGTTCCGCTCGATGACACGCCTGTTTCGAAAGTCATTGATATCTGGAATGAAATGAACACGGTTTCCGCCGACTATGTAAACGGAGAAATCCAGTACAAAGGCAAAATGAATGTCTGCGTTCTGGCTCGGAACACGGAAAACAAGCCCGTCTATTTTGAGCGTATGCTGGATTTTGATTATTCCCGCCCCTACCCCGGAGCGGACAACACCAAATGTACCGCAACCATGACGGTAGCCGGTATAAGCTACCGTATTACAGGCAGCGGAATCGATGTGAAGGCCGAATTAAAGTTGAATACGGGAGTATACAACCAACTGAACCTCAAAGTCATAACGGACGTTACAGCCGATGAAACCAAACCCAGGGCGCAGGACAAATCCGCAGCGCTCAGTATATACTACGCGGATGCAGGCGAGAACCTTTGGAACATTGCACGGGAATACGGCACCTCCGTTGATGCGATTAAGCTGGAAAATGATCTTGCCGGTGATTTCGTTGAGAACAGGGGGATGCTGCTGATCCCAATGTGAGTTTTACAAGGTAAACCGCTCATAAAAAAATTCTCTGCCTGAGGGGGAGGTAAAATGGAAGAACGCAATATTTACAGTGATATTTCCCAGCGTACAAACGGCGACATTTACATAGGGGTGGTAGGACCGGTTCGAACCGGAAAATCCACTTTTATAAAAAAATTCATGGACGCCGTTGTAATTCCCAATATGGAGTCCAATTACAGGCGCGACCGGGCAATTGACGAAATGCCGCAGTCTGCCGCAGGCCGCACAATTATGACAACGGAGCCGAAATTTATTCCGGAGCAGGCCGTAACAGTGAAAGTCGACGACAGCGCCACCTTCTCGGTGCGCATGATCGACTGCGTCGGCTACATCGTTCCAAGCGCGCTCGGCTACATCGAGGATGATATGCCCCGGATGGTCATGACGCCGTGGTATCAGGAGCCGATTCCCTTTAATATGGCCGCGGAGCTCGGCACGAAAAAGGTGATCACCGAGCATTCGACAATCGGCCTGGTGATTACAACCGACGGCAGTATCAGCGACATTCCCCGCGAAGAGTACGAAGAAGCGGAGGAAAGGGTCGTCAATGAGCTGAAGGAAATCAATAAGCCGTTTATCGTCCTGTTGAACTGTACGGAGCCGAGATCCAATTCCGCGGCAAACCTGTCGGCGCAGCTTCAGGAGAAATACGGGGTTCCCGTCCTTCCAACCAACTGTCTGGAACTCGAAGAAGCGGAAATCCGCAATATCCTTTCCAAAGTTTTGTTTGAGTTCCCGGTAAAATCCATCAAGATTGAAATGCCGCGCTGGATTTCGAGCCTTGAAAAAAACCATTGGCTGCGTTCCGCCGTTTACGGTACGATCCAGAATTCAGCTTCGAAGATTTCCAGAATCCGCGAGGTCGGTTCGATCATCGATGATATTAAAAATTGCGAATTTGTCAGCGGGGCCAATACGATATCCATTGATTTGGGAACCGGGTGCGCCCGATTATCCGTATCCCTGAATCAGAATCTTTTCTATAAAATTCTGGGTGAAAAAACAGGAATTGAAATCGAGGATGAAGGCAGTCTGCTGGACAACATCCTGAAGCTTGCGAAAATCAAAGAGCAGTTCGACCGGATTAAAGACGCCTATCAGGATGTTCAGGAAAACGGATACGGCATTGTTATGCCGAATATGGAAGAGCTTTCGCTTGAGGAGCCGGAAATCATCAAACAAGGCGGCAAGTACGGCATCCGCCTGAAAGCGGCCGCGCCGTCCATCCATATGATGAAAACAAGGATTACCGCGGAACTGACGCCGATTGTCGGGTCCGAGCAGCAGTCACAGGAGCTGATTACCTATCTTCTCAAAGAATTTGAAGAAAGTCCGTCCAAAATATGGGAATCCAATATTTTCGGCAAGAGTCTGCACGAGCTGGTGAATGAGGGGCTTCACAATAAATTATACCGTATGCCTACGGATGCACGTGATAAAGTACGCGAAACGATTGAGCGCATTATTAATGAAGGCTGCAACGGCCTGATATGCATTATTTTGTAGTACGGAAAAATGATTCGGTTAAAACGAACCGAATCATTTTTTTGTTGATAAATCTGTCACAACCCCTTATAATATAAGTATATTGAAACTCTGAAAGTAAGGAAGTGTATTCATGTTTAAGATTGTCGAAAAGCGCATATTGAATGACTCTATGACTTTGATGGCAGTTGAAGCGCCATATATTGCAAAAAAGGCGAAAGCTGGCCAATTCATTATATTGCGCGTAAATGAATTTGGGGAAAGGATTCCTTTAACCGTCGCGGATTACGACCGGGAAAAGGGAACCATCACCATCATTTATCAAAAGGTCGGGAAAACCACCCTGATGCTTGATCAGTTAAATGTGGGCGATGAGATTCTTGATTTTATCGGGCCTCTGGGAAAAGCTACCGAGCTGGAAGGCTATAAAAACGTAGCGGTAATCGGCGGCGGCGCGGGCTGCGCAATCGCTTATCCGCAGGCAAAAGCACTGCATAGCATGGGTACGAAGGTTGATATGATCGCCGGTTTCCGCAGTAAGGATATTATTATCCTGGAAGACGAGATGAAGGCGGCAAGCGATCGTCTGATGATTACCACGGATGACGGCTCCAACGGCAACAAGGGCTTTGTAACCGACGCTCTTCGCAAAAATATTGAAGAAGGCACAAAGTATGATCTGGTGATTGCAATCGGGCCGCTCGTCATGATGCGTGCAATCTGCAATCTTACAAAGGAATACAATATTAAAACGTTAATCAGCATGAACCCCATCATGATTGACGGCACCGGCATGTGCGGCGGCTGCAGACTCACCGTCGGCGGCAAAACCAAATTCGCCTGTGTGGACGGACCGGACTTCGACGGTCACGAGGTTGATTTTGATGAGGCGATTAAACGGTCAAGAACCTATGCCGATTTGGAAAAAGAAGCGACACGCGAATATAACTGTCGTTTGATGGAGGGTGCGAACAATGCCTAATATGTCACCAGTAAAAACGCCGATGCCGGAACAGGAGCCGAACATCCGCAATAAGAACTTTGAAGAGGTTTCCCTCGGCTATACGGACGAAATGGCTGTTCAGGAAGCCCAGAGATGCTTAAACTGCAAAAACAAACCCTGTGTAAACGGATGCCCCGTAAGCGTTCGTATTCCTGAATTTATTAAATGCGTTTCCGAAGGCGATATGGAAGGCGCTTATAAATTAATTAAGTCCACAAACTCCCTTCCGGCCGTTTGCGGACGTGTCTGCCCGCAGGAATCCCAGTGCGAGCAGAAATGCGTGCGCGGTATTAAGGGCGAACCGGTTGGAATCGGCCGCCTGGAGCGTTATGTAGCCGACTGGCACATGAAGCACGGCGCTCCGGAAAAGTTTGAAGTAAAATCCAACGGCCACAAGGTCGCCGTAATCGGCGCCGGCCCCGCCGGACTGACCTGCGCCGGGGACCTCGCTTCCATGGGCTATTCCGTAACGGTTTATGAGGCTCTGCATACCGCCGGCGGCGTGTTGATGTACGGTATTCCGCAGTTCCGTCTTCCGAAGGAAATTGTTCAGAAGGAAATCGACGCGCTGAAGGAAAAGGGTGTTGAAATTCAGACCGATATGGTAATGGGCAAGGTGCTTTCCGTGGACGAGCTGTTTGAAATGGGCTTTGAGGCCATTTTCATCGGGACGGGCGCGGGCCTGCCAAGCTTTATGAATATCCCCGGCGAAGGCCTGGTCGGCACTTACTCTGCCAATGAATTTTTAACCAGAGTAAACCTGATGAAAGCGTACCTTGACGGATATGACACGCCGATTATCCGCCCGAAGAACGTCGCTGTCGTGGGCGGCGGCAACGTTGCAATGGACGCCGCAAGAACGGCAAAGCGGCTGGGCGCGGAAAATGTATATATTGTTTACCGCCGCGCCGAAGAGCAGATGCCTGCGCGTAAGGAAGAAATTCACCACGCCAAGGAAGAAGGAATCATCTTCAACCTCCTGCGCAATCCCGTTGCGATCCACGGCGACGAAAACGGCAGGGTAAAGGCAATTGAATGCATCGAAATGGAACTGGGTGAACCGGATGCTTCCGGCAGACGCAAGCCGGTTGCCAAGGAAGGCTCGAATTTTGAAATCCCGGTTGACTGTGTGGTTATGGCAATCGGAAATTCGCCGAACCCGCTGATCCGTTCCACAACGGAGGGCTTGGAAGCGAACAGCCACGGATGTATTGTCGTAGACGATGCCACGATGGCAACCACCCGCGAAGGCGTTTACGCCGCGGGAGACGCCGTCAGCGGCGCCGCAACGGTTATTCTGGCGATGGGCGGCGGAAAAGAAGCCGCGCGTTCCATTGACGAATATATCAAGTCGAAAGAATCCAAATAATCCCTAACCGCCGCTTCATGCGGCGGTTTTTTGTTTGTCCCGTCATCTTCTGTATTTCTCGTTCATATGATTATTGGGGACAGAAATCATAAAGGAGGAATAACATTGGGTGAGTATAATGAAAACGGCTATGAAAATAGAGAGAAAAGGCAAAGCAAAAAGGCAAAAATCGTCAGCACGCGGCTTTTAACGATCATTCAGATCACCGTGTGTTCCGTTGTCCTGTTGACCGTCGTTTTCATACGACTGTTCGGCGGGAATGCGTACATGGCTGTAAAAAATTGGTATCGGCAGAATCTTAATAATTCGATCGTGGCCGAAGAGGATATCGAAAATATCAAGCATTCGGTCGTGGAGTTTTTCCCTCCGGTTTCCAGTTTACTGCCGAATTCCGGCACATCGTCCGCAGCAAGTGAACAGCCTAAGAGCAGCCGTAGCATAGCTTCTCAAGCGGCCTCCCAGCAGCCGTCCGGCTCTCCGGCAGATTCTGCTTCCCAAAAAGCCGGATGATTTCCTTCACAATTCATAACTGCCGTATTACCGTCGGCTTTCTGTTTCTGGCCGTTTTCACTGTATTTTTACTGTACGATACCAGTAATACGGCTGTGTTCTGGATCCTGGCGGCAGCGGTTCACGAAGCCGGACATATTCTCGTTATGCATGCATACGGCGCCGCGCCTGTACAAATGAAATTTACGCCGTTTGGAATCGACATCATCAAACCGCCGCAGCTTTGCAGGGGATACGGACGTGACGCGCTGATTTCCCTCGCCGGCCCGGGGGCGAATTTCGTCTGCGTTTTGCTGTGTTATTTATTCAATAATAAAATTTATTCGAGTTTTCTTTTCGCCAACCTTGTTTTGGCGGTATTTAACCTGCTGCCGATTGAACCGCTGGACGGCGGTCAGGCGCTCTATTCCATTCTCTGCGCGAAATACCGGTCGGATCAGTCGCTGAAAATTGTTTCCGTCACTTCCTTTATCGTTGTAACGCCTCTTGCAATCGTCGGCTTTTTGGTTCTCTTTCGGTCCCGCGGCAACTATTCCTTGTTTGCCGTATGTGTTTATTTGATCTTCCTCCTTCTTTTTAAAAAGGGAAGATATGAATGATTTGCAATATTTGCTTCCGGGCTGTATAATAATAAAACATATGCTGCGCGGAGGTTGCAATGATTACAAAAAAGATAGAAAAGCTGCTTGCCAATGTTCAAAAGCCCGGCCGTTACGTCGGCGGGGAACTGAACAGCGTGATAAAGCAGCGGGACGAAGTTGACGTCCGGTTTGCGTTCTGTTTTCCCGATATTTACGAGGTCGGCATGTCGCATCTGGGCATGAAAATATTATACAGTCAATTAAACACCCTGCCGTACGTCTGGTGCGAGCGGGTTTTTGCTCCATGGACGGATATGGAAGAGCAGATGCGAAAGAACCATGTTCCGCTTTACGCTTTGGAAAGCGGGGACGGCATTGCAGGTTTTGATTTCATCGCTTTTACGCTTCAATATGAGTTAAGCTATACAAATATATTAAATATGCTCGATCTGGCCGGAATCCCGCTCAAGGCAAGTGACCGGCACGGCCTTTCCCCGCTCGTAGTAGCCGGGGGGCCCTGCACCTGCAATTCCGAACCGCTCGCCGATTTCTTTGATTTGTTTTTTATCGGAGAAGGGGAAGAAGTTGACGGTGAAGTTATCGAGCTTTACAGAGAATACAAAAAGCAAAACCGTCCCAAAGAAGAATTCCTGATTGCCGCGGCAAAGATTCCGGGCGTATATGTTCCTTCCTTATATACCATCACCTATCACGATGACGGTACCGTAAAGGCAATTACCCCCAAATGCGGCGCTCCGGAAACGATAAAAAAACGGGTCATGATGGATATGGACAAGTCTTATTTTCCGGACAAGTTCGTCGTTCCCTATATCGAAATTGTTCACGACCGGACGGTGGCGGAGGTTTTGCGCGGCTGTATCCGCGGATGCCGGTTCTGTCAAGCCGGATTCCTTTACAGGCCTTTCCGGGAAAAATCAGTCGGTGTAATTGACAAACAGTGCCACGATCTTTGCGACAATACTGGTTATGATGAAATTTCACTGTCATCGCTCAGTACAAGCGATTACTCCCAAATCAACGAATTGCTGGATCAGCTTTTAACGTGGACGAAAGCAGAGAAAACCGGCGTATCCCTTCCTTCCTTACGAGTTGACAATTTTTCAACGGAGCTGATGTCGAAGATTAAGTCGGTTCGCCGAAGCGGCCTGACCTTTGCGCCGGAAGCCGGCACCCAGCGTTTAAGGGATGTCATCAATAAAAACGTAACGGAAGAAGACCTTTTTAAGACGGTGAATACCGCTTTCAAGGGCGGATGGACCACGATTAAACTGTATTTCATTATCGGATTGCCGACGGAAACATTGGATGACGTCGCGGGGATTGCGGAACTGGGGCAGAAGGTTGTGGACGCTTTTTATGAAAATCCGGACAAGCCGAAGGGGAAAAGCGTAAAAGTGACCGTCAGCGCTTCCTCCTTTGTTCCGAAGCCTTTTACGCCTTTTCAATGGGAGCCGCAGGACACGATCGAAACCTTGCATCAGAAACAGCGGCATTTGATTTCTTCCGTAAAAACGCGCAAAGTGGAGCCGAGCTGGCACGACGCGGATGTCAGCTTTCTGGAAGCGGTTTTCGCGCGCGGAGACCGCCGTCTTTGCGATGTGCTGCTTGAAGCACATAAAGCCGGCTGTAAAATGGACGGCTGGCAGGATTGTTTTTCGCTCGCAAAATGGCTCGAGGCATTTCAGAAATGCGGAATTGATCCGGCGTTCTATGCGAACCGGAGAAGAAGCTTTGATGAAGTTCTTCCCTGGGACCACATTGACTGCGGGGTTAAAAAATCGTTTCTGATTGATGAATGCAAAAGGGCGTATGCCGATCAGACCACGCCCAACTGCCGCGAACAGTGTTCCTCCTGCGGCGCAGCCTGCTTTAAAGGAGGAATCTGTTTTGAAAAACGTCCGAATCTGGTTTAAAAAGATTGGAACAGCCCGCTTCATTTCGCATCTGGACCTGAACCGCTGTATGCTGCGGGCCATTCATAAAGCAAAAATTCCGCTGTGGTACACACAGGGATATAATCCTCACGCGTTTATTACGTTTGCCCTGCCGCTTTCCCTTGGCATTGCCGGGGAACGGGAATGCATGGATATCCGGCTGGAGGATAATGAACTGACCCGGGAGGAATTGATTAACCGGCTGAATGCGGCGCTTCCGGACGATATCCCCGTATTTGATGCAACCGAACCGGTGATGAAACCGGGAGAAATCGCCTACGCTTCCTTTATCATGGAGCTGGAGCCGGAGAATCTCAGCGCAGAAGATGCGGTTTCCCAAATCAAGGGGATGCTTGGGCAGGAAAATATCATCGTGCCGAAACATACAAAAAACGGAATCATTGATCTGGACATAAAGCCGTATCTGGGAAAGACGGAGGCTGCGCCGAAAAACGGGTTGGTTGAAATGCAAACCGTACTCCCGGCCGGCAGCACCATGAATGTGAATCCTTCTCTTATCTGCGACGCAGTGAAAAAATATTTGAATCTGGATTTTTATGCGGATATAACGAGAATCAATATCTATAACGCTGATTTTCGGATATTTGAATAACTGTAAAATAGTTATTGCGCTTTTTGGTGTATTGTGGTATGATATATAGGCATTTGGATACCGCCGATGTTTCATTGGTGGGGTTCAATGCCCGGTTTTTACCGCGACATTGAAGCGGGCAGTCCTCTGCTGCTCTGCAGCATGAATGTCTGAATTATAAGGAGGATTTATTCCATGGATGCATTGAAGATGATTGCACAGGATTCCGTAAAACAGGAAATGCCTGAATTTGAAGTAGGCGATACCGTAAAGGTAAACGTAAACATCAGAGAAGGCGACAGAGAAAGAATTCAGGTTTTTGAGGGTACCGTTACCGCTCGTAAGGGCAGCGGCATTTCCGAAACCTTCACGGTAAGACGCGTTTCTTACGGCGTTGGTGTTGAAAGAGTATTCCCGATTCATTCTCCAAATGTCAAGAGCGTCGACATCGTCCGCAAGGGCCGTGTACGCAGAGCAAAGCTTTACTACCTGCGCGACAGAGTCGGCAAGGCGGCAAAAGTAAAAGAGCAGATCAGATAATTCGTTTGATCAATGATTTTAAGGGACATGTATGTGTCCCTTTTTTGCTATTATCCTTTGATCTTAATGAAAAGAGGTGGCGTTTTTTGAATTCCAATACAACCTCGGAAACTCCGGAAGTACCCGCTAAACCGTCAAAAAGCGATTTTATTTTAAGCTGCTATGAATGGGTGGAAGCATTAATACCCGCGCTGGTGATCATCATGGTTTTATTTACTTTTCTTTTCCGTGTTATCACCGTTAACGGCCCTTCCATGATGCCGAATCTGAAAAACGGTTACAAGGTTCTGGTTTCCTGCACGGACAGAAAGCTTACCCGCGGGGATATTGTGGTGATGGATGGACGGGGTACTTCTCTCCATGAAATCATCATTAAAAGGGTCATTGCCACCGAAGGGCAAACCGTCAATATTGATTTTAATACGGGAGTCGTATCGGTAAACGGCGTTCCGCTGGACGAATCCGCTTACATTGAAAATGGAATTACCAAAAATCAATATGATCTTTCTTTCCCGCAGACTGTTCCTCCGGGACATGTTTTTGTGCTGGGCGATAACCGCAGGGTTTCCGACGACAGCCGTTCCAGCGACGTCGGTATGATTGACCAGCGGTATGTTATCGGCAAAGTGCAGTTTATATTAATGAAAACTGAAAAGGCAGGCAAACTATAAGGCTGAATCCTTTACATATAAAGGAGCTGTTTCTCCGTTGAACCATCAACACATCCAAATATACTACACAAAACCGGCGTCTCAAAAGCTGACAGGCAGCTTTACGGCGAACTGCTATGAATGGATAGAAGCGTTTATCACTTCCCTGATTGCCGTGGTCATTCTGTTTACTTTCTTTTTCAGGGTGGTAAATGTAAGCGGGCCTTCGATGCTTCCCACTTTGAAATCCAACGACAGGGTAGTCCTTTCAAGCTGTTTTTACAAGCCCCACCGGGGCGATATCGTCGTTATTACTCACACGCAGAAGCTGAAGGAGCCGATCATCAAACGAGTAATTGCCCTTGAAAACCAAAAAGTAGATATTAATTTTGAAACCGGCGTCGTATCGGTGGACGGTGTTCCGCTCGATGAATCCGCCTACATTCAAAACGGTATTACAAATCAGCCCACGGATTATCAATTTCCGCTGACCGTTCCCGCGGGGCATGTTTTTGTTCTTGGGGACAACCGCGGCGTATCAAACGACAGCCGCTTCAGCGAAGTGGGCATGATCGACGAAAGATATATTCTTGGAAAAGCGGAAATGGTGGTATTTCCATTTAACCGGCTTGGAAAGATAAAGTAAAATAAAAAGTTTCAGTTTAGGGATGAAAAAATGAGCGAAGCACAAACAATACAATGGTTTCCCGGTCATATGACCCGAACAAAAAGGCAAATTGAAAAAAGTTTAAAGCTGGTTGACGCGGCTGCGGAAATTGTGGACGCAAGAATACCGGTCAGCAGCCGCAATCCGGATTTGAACCAGCTGATTCAGAATAAACCGCGGGTTATCCTGTTAAATAAAAGCGATATGGCCGATCCGGTTCAAACCGCGCGGTGGATTGATTATTATAAACAAAACGGCGTACACGCAATTGCCATCGACTGCCGCAGCGGCAGGGGATTGAACGGTTTTATACCGCTTGTGAAAGAGGTATTGAGCGACCGCATCGCCGCGTGGGAAGCGAAAGGCATGGTGGGCCGGCAGATTCGGGTGATGGTTGTCGGCATTCCAAACGTCGGCAAATCCTCGCTGATTAACCGCCTTTCAAAAAACAGCAAGGCAAATGTTGAGGACAGGCCGGGTGTTACGAGAGCCAATCAATGGTTCTCCATCGCCAAAGGCTTTGATCTGCTGGACACCCCCGGCGTGCTTTGGCCGAAATTTAACGATAAAATCGTTGGGGAACATCTCGCTTTTACGGGGGCCGTAAAAGACGAGGTGGTCGATACCGAGCATCTCGCGTGCCGTCTGCTTGAAGTTTTGCGTGACAGCTACTCCGATGCCGTAAAACGGCGGTATAAATTGGAGGAAATCGATCTTTCCGAACTCAAAGGGTACGAATTGCTGGAATTGATCGGCAAAAAGCGCGGAATGCTGATTTCCGGCGGCGAGGTGGATACGGAGCGGGCGTCCATCATGATTCTGGATGAATTCCGGAGCGCCAAGCTGGGCCGGATTACATTGGAACAGGTTGGGAAATAAGATGGATTGGTTTGCCTATGAAACAATGGCGCAGGAAAAAGGATATTCCGCTGTTTGCGGCATCGATGAGGCGGGACGCGGCCCTTTAGCCGGCCCGGTGTTCGCCGCCGCCGTTATTCTGCCTTATGGAAAAATGATCGAAGGGCTGAATGACTCCAAAAAACTTAGCGAGAAAAAACGGGAAGCGCTGTTTGAAATCATTAAAGAAACGGCGGTAAGTTATTCGGTTGGATTTGCAACGGAAACGGAAATCGACGAAATCAATATTTTGCAGGCGACTTTTCTTGCCATGAAACGTGCCTGCGACGGATTGGCCGTTCGCCCGGATTTGGCGCTGGTGGACGGCAACCGAATGCCCCGGCTTGGCGTGGCGGCCCATACGATCATAAAGGGAGACGCGCTTTCCGCCAGCATTGCCGCCGCCTCCATTCTGGCGAAAGTCAGCCGTGACCGCCTGATGGTTGAAATCGACCAAATTTATCCGCAATATCAGTTTGCAAAACATAAAGGGTACGGAACCGCGTTACATACAGAACTTCTAAAAGAATACGGGCCGTGTCCGATTCATCGGAAAACCTTTTTAAAGAAAATTTTAGGGGTTGGCGTTCATGAATAACGCTTCCGGGAAAATCGGCGAAGACTATGCCGCAAACCATTTAAAGGATAAGGGATACCGAATTGCCGCGAGGAATTACCATTCCCGTTATGGGGAAATCGATATCATAGCGGAAAACAAGGAATTCATCGTATTTGCCGAAGTGAAAACCCGTGATAAGAATTACGAAGTCAGCCCTCTGGAGGCGGTTTCCCCGGGAAAGCAGAAAAAGATAGGGAAAACCGCCCTTTTGTATTTGCAGTCGAATCCCACGGATTTACAGCCCCGCTTTGACGTTATCGGCATAACGACGGATACGGATTGCAAAATTCTTTCCATAGAGCATATTGAAAACGCATTTCCGGTAAGTGGATTTTATTAAAAGGTTAATTTCTCTCAAAATCTTGGAATTTCCGATGAAAAATGCGTATGTTTTTTATGTTTCTCTTTACAAGCATTTATGATATGATAAAGTCATCAATCGAAAAACAGAAGGGGGAAAAACCTTTGAATTATAAATCCACCCGAAACAGCGGCATCCGCGTCTCCGCTTCCCAGGCAATCGCGCAGGGGATCAGTGCGGAAGGCGGCCTTTTTGTTCCGGAAAATTTTCCGCATTATTCGCATACGGATTTGCTGGAACTTGCAAGATGCGGCTATACGGAACGTGCGGCCTGCATTTTATCCGCGTTTCTTTCGGACTTTACGGCAGAGGAAATTCAGGAATGCGTTACAGCCGCCTATACCAATGGAAAATTCGAAAAGGATATTCCTGCTCCGATTACTTCGTTAAAAAACGGCATGCAAATGCTTGAGCTGTGGCACGGCCCTACCTGCGCCTTTAAAGATATGGCTTTGCAGCTGCTGCCCCATCTTTTGACAAAATCTCTGAAAAAAATCCATTCTTCGAAAACGGCTCTGATTCTCGTCGCTACTTCCGGGGATACAGGAAAAGCAGCGCTCGAAGGCTTTAAAGACGTGGACGGCACGCTGATTCAGGTGTTCTATCCGCAGAACGGCGTAAGCCCCATGCAGAAGCGCCAAATGTGTACACAGGAAGGAAGCAACGTGGCGGTCTGCGCGATCGAAGGAAATTTCGACGATGCACAGACCGGCGTAAAAAGAATCTTTACCGACCCGGAAATCAAGCAGCTTCTGGAACAAAACAAAATTCTGTTCTCCAGCGCGAACTCCATCAACTGGGGCAGGCTTTTGCCTCAGATTGTGTATTATTTTTCCGCATACTGCGATTTGCTTGCAAACGATACAATCAAATGCGCAGGGGAAAAGATCAATGTCGTGGTTCCAACCGGCAATTTCGGGAATATTCTTGCCGCATACTACGCGAAAAAAATGGGATTGCCGGTTCATAAGCTGATCTGCGCGTCCAACTCCAACAATGTACTGACCGAATTTATCAACACGGGCGTTTACAACCGTAAACGGGAGTTCCATACCACCATTTCTCCTTCCATGGATATTCTGGTGTCAAGCAATCTGGAACGCCTGCTTTACGACCTCACCGAAAACGACAGCGAACGGGTCGTGGGCTGGATGAAGGAACTTGCGGCGAACGGCAGATATCAGGTGGGGGACGATGTCCTCTGTCCGCTTCATGAGCTGTTTTACGCGGGCTATTGTGACGATGAGGAAACTAAAGAAGCCATAAAGGAGCTTTATGACTCCGAGCATTACCTTTGTGATACGCATACGGCTGTTGCGGCAAATGTCTATCAGCAATATGTAAAAAACAGCAAGGATACGGAAACGGTATCCGTAATCGTTTCAACCGCCAGTCCCTATAAGTTTGCAGACAGTGTTTTAAGCGCTGTATCCGATCAATATCAAAAGGACGAGCCTGAATTTGACAAAATTCAGAAGCTTTCCGAGCTGACCGGTACGGCGGTTCCGCCGCAGATTGCCGAATTGCAGGCCAAAACGGTTCGCTTCGGCACCATCTGCTCAAGGGAAAACATGAAGGAAATCGTACTGAAAACGGCTAAAATTGAGCCTCAGGCCTGAGAGAGGGAGCTATGTCACTATTTGCTATCGCAGATCTGCACCTGTCCTTGGGCTGTGACAAACCGATGGACGTTTTCCCGGGCTGGCAGAATTACACGGACCGCCTTGAAAAAAACTGGCGCGCCGTGGTCGGCAGGGACGACACCGTCGTGATCGCAGGGGATATCTCGTGGGCAATGAAGCTGGAAGAAGCGATCAATGATTTTTCCTTTATCAATTCTTTGCCCGGCAAAAAACTGATTTTAAAGGGCAATCATGACTACTGGTGGTCCACAAGAAAAAAAATAGAAGATTTTTTAAAGCAGAACGGACTGGACACCATCCGGATCATCCATAATAACGCGGTTATAGTCGGAGAGGTCGCCGTCTGCGGCACGCGCGGATGGCTTTATAACGCGGAAACGGATGAAGATGTGAAGATCGTCAACCGTGAGGTAGGCCGGCTGAACGCGTCCATCGACGACGCGGAGAAACAAGGTGCCAAACCCGTGGTGTTTTTGCATTACCCGCCCGTGTACGACGGAGCGGAGTGCAAAGGGATTCTTGATGTTTTAAAAGAGCGCGGAATCCAAAAATGCTACTTCGGGCATATTCACGGAAGCGAAGCGGCGCGCCGGGCAATTACAGGGGAATATGAAGGGATAAAAATGGTGCTGATTTCCTGCGATTACCTGAACTTTATGCCCGCTTTAGTATAATGAACAAATTTTGAATATTTTATCTTATATATAGAATATTTACCATCCATGTGCTATAATAATTTAGATAATTTGCAATTTGCAGGAGGAAGTAAAAAAATGAGTTTAAAGTCGTCTGATAAGGTTGAGACAAATCGTTACCAGCTTGAGGTAGAGGTAGACGCTGCTATATTTGAGAAAGCACTTGAACAGGCATATCGCAAAGAGAATAAAAAGATCGTAATCCCCGGATTCCGCAAGGGCAAAGCGCCCCGCGCATTCGTTGAAAAATATTATGGCGAGCAGGTTTTCTACGAAGATGCGATCAATACCGTTTACCCCGATGCACTTGATCAAGCGGTTAACGAAGCGAAACTTGAGATGATTGAAGATAAAATCGATTTTGACCTGGTTTCCGCCGGTAAGGAAGGCGTTGTTTTTAAAGCAACCATCACAACAAAGCCGGAAGTGGAAATTGATAACTATAAAGGAATGGCCGTAACGAAGAAGCCGGTTGTCGTAACCGATGAAGACGTTGACGCAGAGATTAAGAAGGTCCAGGAGCGCAACGCCAGAATGATTACCGTTGAAGACCGCGAGGCCCAGAACGACGATATCGTTGTGATTGATTTTGACGGTTCTGTTGACGGCGTCGCTTTCGACGGCGGCAAGGCGGACAATTACAGCCTTACCCTCGGCGCAGGCCAGTTTATCCCGGGCTTTGAGGAGCAGGTTGTAGGCCACAAAACCGGCGATGAATTTGATGTCACTGTAAAGTTCCCGGAAGATTACCATGCGGAAAATCTGGCGGGCAAGGACGCGGTTTTCAAGATCAAGCTGCACGAGATCAAGATGAAAGAACTCCCCGCGGTAGACGATGATTTTGTAAAGGATGTCAGCGATTTCGACTCCCTTGAGAAATATAAGGAAGATATTCGGAAGAGACTGACGGACGCCAAGGAAAGAGCCGCGAAAGATGATGTTGAAAATCAGCTGATCGACAAGCTGGTCGAAAACGTAAAAGCGGAAATTCCGCAGGCGATGTACGAAAACCGCATTAACGAAGATATCCGTGAATTCAGCTATCGTTTGCAGTCTCAGGGCCTGAATCTTGACACCTACCTGAAATATACGGGTATGGACAAGGAAGCTTTCCGCAAACAATTCCAGCCCCAGGCGGAGCGTCAGGTAAAAGTACGCCTTGCACTCGAGCAAATTGCAAAATTGGAAAACATTCATCCGACGGATGAAGAAATCGAAGAAGAATTCGCAAAACTTGCGAAAAGCTATGAAATCGACGCCGAAAAAGTGAAAGCCTTCATTCCGAAGGAAGAGCTTATTAAAGATATCTCTGTTGAGAAAGCCATCAACATGGTACGCGACAGCGCCGTAATTACAGAAGGCACGGAAAAAGCTGAATAAGAAAAGCCAATCCTGCCAATGCTCATTTTATTGTAAGTTTATTGGAGGTACGCAACAATGAGTTTAGTCCCGTATGTCATTGAACAAACGAACCGCGGAGAACGTTCCTACGACATTTTTTCGCGCTTACTGAATGACAGAATCGTGATGCTTACCGAAGAGGTAAACGATACCACCTCCAGTCTGGTGGTTGCGCAGCTTTTATATCTGGAAGGACAGGACCCTTCCAAAGATATTAGCTTATACATTAACAGTCCCGGCGGTTCCGTTACTGCCGGTATGGCGATCTATGACACAATGCAGTATATCAAATGCGACGTATCCACGATTTGCATGGGTATGGCCGCCAGCATGGGAGCTTTCCTTCTCGCCGCAGGCGCAAAAGGAAAGCGTTTCGCCCTTCCGAACAGCGACATTATGATCCATCAGCCGAGCGGCGGCGCGCAGGGGCAGGCAACCGATGTCATGATTCACGCGGATCACATTATTGCCACGAAAAAGAAGCTGAACCAGATTCTTTCCGAGAAAACGGGTCAGCCGCTTGAGGTAATACAAAGGGATACCGAGCGGGATAATTTTATGACTGCGGAAGCCGCCATGCAATACGGCCTGATTGACAAGGTTATTTACAATCGATAGTTGAGGTTGGTGATAAATTAAATGTCCAGTAACGAAGATAACAAGGACAGGGGAGTAAGCTGTTCGTTCTGCGGGAAACCACAGAATGAAGCGCGCCGCCTGATCGCGGGCCCCGGGGTCTATATTTGTGACGAATGCATTGAGCTTTGCATGTCTATTCTTGACGACGAAAAAAACTTATCCAACCGAAAATCGACCTATGGTGAATCCACAGCCGAGCTGCCCAAACCCTCCGAAATCAAGAAACAGCTCGACGAATATGTAATCGGGCAGGAAAATGCAAAAATCGCGCTTTCCGTTGCCGTATACAACCACTATAAGCGTATTTATTATGGGAATGATGATGTCGAACTGACGAAAAGCAATGTTCTGCTGCTTGGCCCGACCGGTGTTGGAAAAACCCTTTTGGCGCAGACGCTGGCGAAAATATTGGATGTACCGTTCGCCATTGCGGACGCCACAACATTGACGGAAGCCGGTTATGTCGGCGAAGATGTGGAAAATATCCTTCTCCGTTTGATACAGGCCGCCGATTTCGATATTGAGAAAGCCGAACGCGGCATTATCTATATCGATGAAATCGATAAAATTGCCAGGAAGTCCGAAAATCCTTCCATTACACGTGATGTAAGCGGCGAAGGCGTCCAGCAGGCGCTTTTAAAAATTCTGGAAGGCACGATTTCCAACGTTCCGCCGCAGGGCGGAAGAAAGCATCCGCAGCAGGAATTTTTGCAAATTGATACTTCCAATATCCTGTTTATCTGCGGCGGCGCTTTTGACGGCTTAAATAAAATCGTTGAAAAACGCACGGCATCCTCCGCCATGGGTTTCGGCGCTCAGGTTCGAAGCAAAACCGAGCTGGATTCCACCGCATGGATGCAGAGCGTTGTACCGCACGACCTGGTTAAATATGGCCTGATTCCGGAGCTGGTCGGCCGTCTGCCCGTTATTGCAGCGCTTAACGGACTGGATGAAGATGCACTTGTCCGTATCTTGACGGAACCGAAAAACTGTCTGTTGAATCAATATAAAAAGCTGTTCCAGCTCGATAAAGTCGAACTTGAATTTAAGCCGGAAGCACTGAAGGCCATAGCGAAAAAGACGATTGAACGCCGCACGGGCGCAAGAGGTCTCCGGTCGATTATGGAAAACCTGTTAACAGACCTTATGTACAAGGTTCCGTCGGATTACACTGTTGAAAAAGTTTCCATAACCGCGGACACGGTGGAGAAAGGTGCGGAACCGGAAATCGTGTACAATCCCGACCGTAAGCCAGTAAAGATTAAGATAACAACTCCAAGAAAGCGCGGCCGAAAAGATACCGCGTCATAATATAAGTATCTTGGCTGTTGCACGTGGTAGACTGTTGTTATCCACTTGCAGCAGCCATTTCTGCTAAGGAGCAATCTATGAATAACAACCTTGAACTCGAGAAAATTGAAAAAACTTCGATTCCGGTGCTCGCGCTGAGAGGACTGGTTATCTTCCCGGGTATGCTGCTGCAATTTGACGTCGGCAGAAAAAAGTCCATATTGGCGCTGTCCAAGGCGATGGAGGAAAATCAGCAGATTTTTCTTGTCGCTCAGAAGGATCTGAATGATAACGAACCAAACGGAGACGAAATTTATCAGATCGGTATCGTTGCAAAAATAAAGCAGGTCATCCGCCATACCGATGAGGGAATCCGGCTTTTCGCGGAAGGGATGTACCGGGCAAAAATCCAATCCGTAGTGAGCGAAAGCCCGTTTCTCCTTGCGGAGGTTTCTCCCCTTGAAAATGCAGCATACAGGGAAACGCACAAGACGGAGGCCTTGATCCGCTATACGCAGACCTTGTTTGAGGAATATATTCAAAATTATACCCGCATCCCGCCGGATATTATTATCGGCGTCGTTCAGAAGAAGGACTGCGGTGAACTCGCGGATTACATCACCTCGAATATCAGCCTGGATTACGAAAAGAAGCAGCAGATATTGGAAGAGCTTCATCCGGTGAAACGGCTGGAAAAACTGAATGAGATTTTAAAGAATGAAATTCAGGTTCTCTCCATTGAAAGCCAGATCAGCGAAAGGGCAAAAGAGCAGATCGATGAAAATCAGCGCGAATACTTCCTTCGGGAGCAGATGCGCGCGATTTCCAGCGAACTTGGCGATGACGACAATCCGCAGGGAGAAGCAGATGAGCTTCGGGAACGCATCGCCAAAATGAAGCTTCCCAAGCTGCAAAATGATAAACTGATGAAGGAATGCGACCGGCTTGCAAAAATGCCTTACGGTTCCCACGAAGCGAGTGTTATTTTGAGTTACGTGGAAACCTGCCTGGAGCTTCCCTGGAATACCAGCAGCCGGGAACACATCGACTTAAACCGGGCGCAGAAAATTCTTGACCATGACCACTATGGCCTGACCAAGGTCAAGGAGCGTATTATCGAAATTTTGGCCGTTAAAAAGCTTTCCCCTGACATAAAGGGGCAGATTATCTGTTTGGTCGGCCCTCCGGGCGTCGGCAAAACGTCCATTGCCCGCTCCATTGCGAAAGCAATCGGCCGGAATTATGTACGTGTGTCTCTCGGCGGCGTACGGGACGAATCCGATATTATGGGGCACCGCAAAACCTACGTCGGTTCCATGCCGGGCAGAATTGTTGCCGCGCTCAAGCAGGCCGGTACAAACAATCCCCTGATTCTGCTTGATGAAATTGATAAACTGGGAAATGATTTCCGCGGAGACCCTGCGTCCGCTTTGCTGGAAGTCCTTGATTCGGAGCAGAATTCTTCGTTCTTCGATCACTATATCGATATGCCCTTTGATTTAAGCAAGGTCATGTTTATTACGACTGCCAATGATTACAGTGCCATACCGGAACCTTTGCTCGACCGTATGGACGTAATTACGCTCGGCAGTTATACCCATGAAGAAAAGTATCATATTGCGTCAAAGCATTTAATCCCGAAGCAATTGAAAAAGCACGGGATGAACGCCAAAATGTTAAAAATAACCCCGGCCGCGATTCACGAACTGATCGACGGCTATACAAGAGAAGCGGGCGTCCGGAATCTGGAACGCCAGATTGCGTCCATATGCAGGAAATGCGCCAAAAAAATTGTAGAGGACAGCAATACCAAAATAACCGTATCTCCTTCCAATTTGGAAGAACTGCTGGGGCCGAAAAAGTTCAAGAAAGATGAATTGACGAAGTCCGATATGGTTGGCCTTGTCAACGGCCTTGCGTGGACCAGCGTCGGCGGTGAATTATTGCCGATTGAGGTTGCCGTAATGGACGGCACGGGGAAAATCGAGCTTACCGGTTCGCTCGGCGACGTAATGAAGGAATCTGCGCGGACGGCCATCAGCTGTATTCGAACCCGTGCGGCTTCTCTCGGAATCAGCCATGATTTCTACAGTAAATACGATATTCATATCCATGCTCCGGAAGGCGCCATTCCCAAAGACGGCCCGTCCGCCGGCACGGCAATGGCAACGGCAATTACGTCGGCGCTTACGAATATCCCGATTAAGCATGATATTGCAATGACAGGGGAAATTACCTTGCTCGGCAGAGTGCTTCCCATCGGCGGCCTGAAAGAAAAAACCATGGCGGCCTACCGCTCAGGGATTAAAACCGTAATTATTCCCGCCGACAATGTGTCCGACCTGGCGGAAATTGATTCGGTGGTAAAAAATTCGGTTGATTTTCTGCCGGTTGAAAAAATTGATCAGGTCCTCGAAGCGGCTTTGTGCAAACTTCCCGAACCAAAACCGGATAAAAACCCAGATACCGAAATTACGATAAATCCGGTAAAAAAGCAATCGGGCGTTCTGTCGTCCGGTATTCCTCAGTAACGGGGTGACAATGTGAATTTTGAAAAAGCGGAATTTGAGTCGGCGGCCGGATTGCTAAACCAGCTGCCGGACTCCACTGTTCCGGAAATTGTTTTTTCCGGCCGTTCGAATGTCGGAAAATCTTCCCTGATCAATAAAGTGCTGAATCGAAAATCTCTCGCCAGAACCAGTGCAAAGCCGGGAAAAACAGGTACCATTAATTTTTACAAAACACCGGACTGCAGGCTGGTTGATTTACCCGGATACGGGTATGCCCGGGTTTCTCACTCTGAAAAACTTCGATGGGCCGAGCTGGTTGAGGGATATTTTCATGCGCAGCGAAAAATCGGACTGGTGGTTCAAATTATTGATATGCGTCATCAACCAACAGAAGACGATTTGCATATGATCGATTTTTTACTGCATTCCGGGCTTCCTTTCGTGGTTGCCGCAACAAAAAGTGATAAACTGAAGAAAACGGAGCGGGAAACACAGCTTCAGTTACTGAATGAAATCTTCAAACAGCAATTGGAGTTCATTCCCTTCTCGGCGGTCAACGGGGAAGGGGTAGAAGAAATTCGGGCCCGCATTACCGCTGTATGCAGTAAATGACATAAAGGAAACAAAATTTGCTTCTTTTTGATTATAATCTAATCATACTTAACAGATTTTTAAATAATAAACATAAAAAATTTATGAAAAATTAATATTTTTCATCTAAAATAAGGGAGTGATTTACTTTACTTTTGCGCTTTCGTGTGCTAAAATCATATCCTATTAAAAGATTAAGGAGTGAAACTGTTTGAATTCTAAAATTAAGGATGACAGTGTCGACTTTCTATTTAAAGCAATTCTTACTTTAAATACCGTAGATGAATGCTATAATTTTTTTGAAGATTTATGTACGGTTCCGGAAATCAAAGCGATGTCGCAGCGCCTTCTGGTCGCCCACATGCTGAGCACCAAAAAGGTATACAGCGATATTGTCGCCCAGACCGGCGCTTCTACCGCGACCATCAGCCGGGTTAACCGTTCGCTCAATTACGGATGCGACGGTTACGAGCTTGTATTCAATCGGATGGAAAACGGTACGGAGTCAAAATGAGTTATTCAGCCTTTGCCCGCTATTATGACAGCCTTACGCAAAACGTCGGCTATCCGGAAAGGGCGGATTATATCTGTGATCTGCTGAAAAAGCTGAACCATGACGCCGGATTGACCCTCGACCTGGCCTGCGGTACGGGAAGCCTTACCATTGAGCTTGCCAAACGTAAACTGGATGTGTATGGAATCGACGGCTCTGCATCCATGCTTTCCGTTGCACAGCAGAAAGCGGCGGAAAACGGTTTGCAGCTTCTGTTCCTTTGCCAGAAAATGCAGAATATTGACCTGTACGGTACGGTGGATACGGTGATCTGCATGCTGGACAGTATAAACCATTTGACCTTTGAACGCGACGTGCAGAAGGCCTTTTCGCGCGTTTCGCTTTTTTTAAATCCGGGCGGATATTTTCTTTTTGATATGAATACCCTGTACAAACACAAATATGTTCTGGGAAATCATACTTTTGTTTACGATACGGATGAGGTTTACTGTGTCTGGCAGAACCGTTTTGAAGAAAAAACGGGCCGCGTGGGGATAACGCTGGATTTTTTCGAACGGAGCGGCGGTACATACCGGCGGTCTTCCGAACAATTTTATGAACGTGCTTACGATACCCAACGGATTCTTTCCCTGTTGGAACAGGTGGGACTGGAGACGGTTGGTTTATTTGGCGACCTCAGTTTTGAAAAGCCGGACGATCAAGCGGAACGGATTGTCGTTGTGGCAAAAAAAGTTTAAAAGGAATTGTTTTTATGGATAGAATCATCAGATGCATCACCTCGGACGGAGGAATTATGGCGGCGGCAATTGATTCCACTTATCTTGTCGCAACCGCACAGCAGATTCACAAAACCAGCGCAGTCGCTACAGCCGCACTGGGAAGACTGCTTACGGGGACATCGATCATGGGCTCCATGCTGAAAAAGGAAGGCGCCACCGTAACCCTGAAAATAAACGGAAAAGGCCCTCTCGGCACCGTTGTCGCTGTTGCGGACAGTAAGGGGAACTGCCGCGGCTATGTTGAACATCCCGAAGTCGAGCTGCCGCTGAAAGCGAACGGGAAGCTGGATGTCGGGGGAGCAGTGGGAAATGACGGCATTTTGGGTGTGATTCGCGATTTTGGGGAAGGCAATCCCTATATTGGCCAGGTTGAAATTCAATCCGGTGAAATTGCAGAAGATATCACCAATTATTATGCGGTCAGCGAGCAGATTCCCACCGTGTGCGCACTGGGCGTTCTGGTGGATAAAACCGACACACGCCGGATTCTGGCCGGCGGCATGCTGATTCAGGTATTGCCCGGAGCAAATCCGGAAGATACCGACAAGCTGGAAAAGAACGTTCAGAAGCTGGAACCGGTTACCTCCATGCTTGCCAAGGGAATGAGCATTGAAGATATGTGCAGAACCGCTTTAAACGGCTTTGAAATGGAAATCCTTGATGAATTCCCGGTTCGCTATGTCTGCAATTGCAGCCTCGAACGGGTTGAACGGGCGCTTCTCACCCTTTCGCCGGAAGAAATCCTTTCCCTCGCCGGAGACGAAGGATTTGCGGAAATAAAGTGCCAATATTGCGGTCGTGCCTATCAATTGACGAAACAGGATTTAAGCCGTCTTGCTGACCAAAAAAATCAAAATAAATGAAAAAAATGAAAAAATTTGTATTGAAAGTGTTGACAATCTTTACAAGATATAGTATGATATAACACGTCGCTGATAACTGCGACACAGAATGGGAGCATAGCTCAGCTGGTTAGAGCACCTGCCTTACAAGCA
>NZ_JAPOHA010000008.1 GCF_026672255.1 Caproiciproducens galactitolivorans
TTGAAATCATTTTTCGATCTCATACTGTATAGACAACTTCAAACCAATTTTGCAACACATTATTTTCAAAAAATGTAAATTTATTTTTGAAAGACAGCGGATATCTGTTCTAAAAACAAAAAGGGACCATGGAAAAATCCATGGTCCCGGTCTGCCGAATGAATCAGCAGGCGCTTTTCGTTATTCCGCGGGCTTTGCGCCGATCGAGTTTAAATATTCCTCGAGGGGCTCCAGTTTTTCGTACAGCACGACGATCAGATCGCCGGGATTTGCGCTGCCGACTGCCGCTTTCAGGGCTTCCAGCTCGTTTTCAATTATCTGTACGTTCTTCTGCTCGTAATTTTTTTCGAGGATTGCGTTTTGAAACAGGTTTGCAACTTCCAATGGTTCTCTGCCGCGCTTGTCCAAATCCTCTTTAATATAAATCCGGTCGAACGATCCGGCGCATAAAGCGCCTACGGAGCGGATCGCTTCATCGCTGCGGTCGCCGGGCATTCCGATTACGCCGACCAGCCGGGACGAATCAAACCGCTTGCAGGCCCCGATTACCTGCCGATATCCCGGAAGGTTATGCCCGTAATCCAGCATGACATGAAAATTCTTTACGGCGTACCGGTTGAAGCGTCCGGTATTTTGCCTGTACGACCGCAGACCCTGCGCAATTTTATCGACGGATATCCTCAGCGCGTAAAGAGCGGCGGCCGCGGCAAGTGCATTTTCAATATTACATTCGATTTTTCCGGAGCAGGTAATCGGTATTTCCGTTATGGGAATGAGCGAAATGAGGGTCTCTTTATCCTGTATCCGAATCCAGCCGTCCTGCGCGAACACCCGGATTTGCCCGCCCCCGGCCGCCTTTTCGAACCGGTTGCTTTTGGAAAAGAGAATCACGTTTGCTTTGGTTCGTTCCATTAAAAACGGCGTCATGTTGTCTTCCGCGTTAAAAACGGCGTAACCGTTTTCCTTTACGGCTTCCGTAACCAGTGATTTTACAAAAGCGAGGTCTTCCAGCGTTTCGGTTCCGTCCATTCCCAGATGGTCTTCGGCGATATTCATTACAATTCCGACGTCGGCGAGATCGTAGCCCAGGCCTTCCCGGATAATGCCGCCGCGGGCTGTTTCCAGAACCGCACAGTCGATCTCCTTGTTGGATAAAAGGGTTTTCGCGCTCCTTGGCCCGGAATGATCGCCTTTAAAGATGCATTTTCCATTCACGAAAGTCCCGCTGGTGCTGGTTAACCCAACCTTTCTGCCGGCTAAAGACAGGGTATGTGCAATCAGGCGTGCGGTCGTTGTTTTTCCGTTCGTGCCGGTAACGGAAACAATCGGGAAATGATAGGATTCTTCCGTGGGGAACAGAAGATCGACGATATCGCCCGCCACATTCCGGGGTGTGCCCTCACTCGGGTAGATATGCATGCGGATGCCGGGCGCGGTGTTTACTTCCACAATCGCGCCGCCGGTATCCAGAATGGATTTTGAAAGATCTTCCGTAACAATATCAATGCCCGCGATATCAATTCCGATGGATTTGGCGGCCCGCACGGCAAGCTCCGCGTTTTCCGGATGAATCCGGTCGGTGCAGTCGATTGCCGTGCCTCCGGTACTCAGATTCCCGTTTGCGCGCAGTTTTACAACGCGGCCTTCTTCCGGAACGGAATCTACGGTCAGATTCTCGCTTTTCAGAATACCGACGGAAATTTCGTCAATCCGGATTTTTGTAAGCGGCTTCTCATGCTGATCGCCCCGGTTTTCATCAAGGTTTACCAAGTCGACAAGCTCCTTGACCGTATGCTTCCCGTCCCCGGTAACCATGGCGGGGAGCCGCTTTGCCGCCGCGCTGACTTTATTTCCAACGACTAATACGCGGTAGTCGTTTCCCGTTACAAATTTTTCAACGATCACGCCGTTGCCGTATTTGCATCCCTCGTGAAAAGCGTTTTTAATATCCTCTTCGCGGTCGAGATTTAGGACGACGCCCTTCCCCTGATTTCCGTCACAGGGCTTTAACACCACGGGAAGGCCGATTTGTTTTGCCGCGATCACGGCGGAAAATTCAGAATACACAACCTTGCCGTAGGGAACGGGAATATGGTTTTCAGAAAGAATGGTTTTCGTAAGCTGTTTGTTGCAGGAAATATCGGCGGCAATGCAGGAGGTTGCGTCCGTCAGGGTGGACTCCACAATCCGTCTGTACTTTCCGTAACCCAGTTGGACAAGGCTTTCATGGCCAATTCTGGTTACCGGAATCCCTCTTTTTTTCGCTTCCTGCACGATCGCCGTGGTACTTGGCCCAAGCTCCGCGTCGATGGATATCTTTTTCAGGTAGCGCATAAAAGTCTGCGTGTCCGGATCCTTATCGTTCAGAAAGCAATTTAAGATAAAAACGGCGGTTTTTCCGCATTCCAGTCCGCAGACCTCGTTCTGAAACTCATAAACAAGGGAATAAACGGACGGCTCTTCCAGAACACGGGTCTTCCCGTATTTCACTTCGTAGCCGAGCATAAACTGCATTTCCAGAATAACATGCTCCAAAACATGCGCAAGGTAGGTTCCTTCCTTTAACCGTTCCAGAAATCCCCCCTCGTATCCCAGGCTGCAGCAGTTTTTTTTGAGCCCGGGGAAGGCTTTCAGCAGGCGGTCATGGAACCCTTGAATATCCTTGGTTGGAATATTGCTGTATTCACCGATATCCACAACCAATTTCATAATGGGCCTGTGGCAGTATATATTCCGGCCCGGATAGGTAATGAAGTCCAGAATTCGTATTTTATCAGTTCCCATCTTTTAAACGTAAAACCTTTCTTTCAATCAGATCAAATCCGTACCCCTGGGGCAGCGCGTGAACCGTTACGCCCATAATGGCAAGGATTTCATCTGGGTTTAGTTCGGAAACATTCGAACACTGAATTGATTTTCCATCGATGACCGTTACCGCGTTGGAACCGATAATTTCGAAGTGCAGGTCGGGGTAGACTTTGATTGCGGTATCTTCATCAATCCCGATCCCCAATACATCGGGATTTTCCGCAACCCCGCAAAGCAGCCGCCCGAAACGGCCGCGCTGGTCAAAATGCTGGTCGATAATCACGCCGTTCAGGAGGCCCAGCCCCGGGGCCATTTTCAGGGTACATTTCCGGGCGGGCTCGTTATCCTTGCCCTGAACCACCATAGTGGAGGTCATTACAGACGCGCCCGCGCTGGTTCCCATAATGATTCCGCCCTCGTCGTAAAGCTTTTTTAATTCGCGGTACGCTTTTGTTCCGCCCAGAATACTGGTAATGCGCAGCTGGTCGCCGCCCGTCATGAAGATGCATTTGGATTTTCGGATAAGCTCGCAGTATCTGTCGTTTTCCGCGTTTTCACGTGTGTTGATATTTAAAATCTCAATGTTTATTACGCCAAGTCTTTTAAAAACTTCATGATAATTTTTTCCGACTTCCTCCGGCTTTTCCGTCGCCGTTGTCAGAACCGTCAGAACGTCATTACCGGAAAGCATTTGAGGCGCCTGTTTTAAGATCACGCTGTCGCCGCTTTTGTCTTCCGCGCCGCCGATAATGATAAGGTAGCCTTTCTCTTGCATTCTTTTCACCTGTATTTTAATATTCTTTCAGCAACTTGCCTGAGCAAAACAGTTTTTTCAGTTCGAAATTCCGGTCTGTAATCAGAATATCGGCGTCGCTTCCTTCCAGAAGCGCCCCTTTTTGGGGGTATAACTTCAATACTTTCGCCACATTCCGCGTCACCATGCTGAATGCGGTTTCCGGGTCTACTTTTTTATAAGTAATACAGTGGATGATGTCATCCAAAAGGGTATGAATGCGGCCTACGGAACCGTCCGGCATACTCCCGTTCGCGTCGGAGCTTACCGTGACATTCCTCAGGCTGATACCGGAGCTTATGAGCTGCTCCACCGCGTCCGGGACGGCAATTCCCTCTGTTTCGCCGGACGTAAGGTCGATGTTCCCCCCAGACTTGCAGTATTCCACGGCCTGCTCAAATAATTCCCGCTTCCGGTTTGTGTGGGTGGGGACAAATTCTTCCATAGGGAGTTCGCTCTTTTGCAGCATTTGCAAAACCGGTGTCAAGCCCTGTTTTCCGCTGCCCAGATGCAGATGGACGACGCCGGCTTTTCCGCCCAGCAGTCCCCCAAGATGGGTGTCGGCGGCCATTTTCAGCATTTCATCCAGCCCGCAGTAGGAGGAACGGTGGTCGGAAATCGCGATTTCGCCGACCCCGATCACTTTATCAATAAAGGCAAGATCGCGGATAATGTTTCCGGTAAAGGTTACGGGCGGCATGGTATAAGCGCCGGAATAAAGATAGGTTGTGATTCCCGCCGCATCCAGCGCTTTCGCTTTCGCGTAAAGCGATTCCAGGCTGCGGGTACAGCTGTCCGCGCCGAGCAGCCCCACAAGGGTGGTAACGCCTGTTTCCAGAATTTCATTGATATCGATTTCCGGGATGCGGCTCGCAAAGCCCTGTTCTCCGCCGCCGCCAAGGATATGGACGTGCTGGTCGATGATACCCGGCAGGGCGATCAGGCCGCCACAGTCGCAGACATCCGCGTAATCGCCGCTTAAATGGATTTTCGGCTGTATTTTCTCGATTTTATTGTTGCATATTAAAATATCATTTTTTCCGATGTATTTCGGTGTATAGCATTCAAGACCTTTTAAGAGGATAATCATTATTCAATAATCCTAACATAATATTTTATTTTTTATTATGGGATTATATCCTGTTTTTTATGCTTCATCACGATGCGGAATTCCTTTAGAAATCGTACAGAGGGACAGAAACCAAAAAGGGAACGGTCTGATTAATGGCCGTTCCCTTTTTCCGTCATACGCCGGATTTCCAGCAGAATGCTGTCTTCGGGGTGAAGATATTCGTTGATGATATCGGTAACGCGCTGCTCCTGCAAGGCCTTGTCCGGCTTTGGCAGAGCCTGCTCTTTTCGTTCGAAGCCGCTGCCGTCCGAATAATTCATAACGTAAGATCGGGCAGGCGTTTCGCTGACTTCGATGCTTCGCAGCTCCCAGCCTTTGCTTTTCAGTATCGCATCGATTTCGTCCTTAAAGACTTCGCACATGTTTTCCAAAGTGGGGTTGATCCGGTCGAAAGGTTCCGCCTCATTGATCAGCCGGTCCTGATACTTGTCAAACAGCTTGTCGACAATCGCTTCCATGTCGTTGAAGCGTACAAAATTATCGTTCGTATTCACGGTTACAATGCTGATTTCCCAGGTGTGCGGATGCACTTGGCCGCTATGGCCGTTAATCTGAATCGCGTGATTTGCATTCAGATAAAATTTAAATTTGTACTGTTCAAATCCCAAATTTCAATTCTCCTTTAACCTTAGCTGGACACGTTTCTCTTTATGTATAAAGAAGCAGGAAAAAATAAAGAGGTCGGATCGGACGATCTTTCGGAACTTCGAACACTCTTCCGTAACATTACTGGTGCGCCAGCTGTTGCTTCCTTTAATACTGTTTATAATTCCCGCGACGCGGATCCAGAAAATAACGAAATTGTAGAGCGGCAGCAAAAACGCCAGATAGAGCTTCGGACGGTAGAAATTTTTGTACTCCGGAAAATCGGCAAAGTAGATGTTGACGTTCAAATAGTATAAAAATGTAGTGAAAATATACATACAGTATAAAATCACAACGGACATAAGGATATGATTCACCTGAGAGCCCCAGAATGCAAGGAAAATCAGCGCGAAGTACCAGATCATCCGGGGGAAGACAAACGTGTGGTCAAACAGCAGGACACGGATCATAAAGTTGGAAAAGAACCCGGAAACGAGGGAATACTTTTCCAGATGAAACATATGGGCCACTTCCAGCTCGCCGCGCTGCCAGCGCTGGCGCTGCACGTACAGCTTATTGAAATCTTCAATCGGGTCCACCAGAAAGAACGCATTTTCGCAGATATACACCTTTTGATTCAGCAGCTTGCGAACCTGAAAGGTTACGTGGGTATCCTCGCTGACCGTGTCGGTGTTGTATAACTGTGTTTTTAAGATCGTCGATTTGCGGAACGCGGAAAACGCGCCCGACAAGGTGAAAATACTGTTGAGTTCCGATTCGAAGTTCCTGCCGACCAGAAACGCCTGGCAGTATTCCATAAATTCAAGTTTGCGGAACAGGCGCTTCAAGGGGCCTTTCGTTTGGTTGATTAAATCCGGGTCGGTAAGGACGCTTCCCGTCATGCAGTGTACGTTCAGGTTGTTTTCGAACCGAACGACGATGTTTTTCAGCGCGTCGGGATGCAGTTTCCCGTCGCTGTCGATATGGATGATGTATTTTCCGTCGCTGTTATACAGCGCCATATTGAGCGCTTTGGATTTCCCCTGCTTTGCGTTGAGCCACTGCATGGACAGTTTCGGAAATTTCGCCTGCGCCTTTTGGTAGGCGCGGAAGCTGTCGTCGGTGCTTTTGTTGTTCACCAGTAAAATATCAATCAAATCCACGGGGTAATGGGAACGGTAAACCGATTCCAGACACGCTTCCAAGGTGTCGCCGGAATTGTAAACCGGGATAATCAGCGAGATTTCGGGGAAAAGAATCGGTTCTTTCTCCTTTTTTTGATGCAGCCCTTTTTTCAGCAGAATAAAAAATCCGACAACGGAAGGGATGCCTTCCATCACAAGGGGGATAAATATCCAGGCAAGCCAGAAGACAAACTGGCTGGATAAAAACTTAATGATTTCCTGCATAATGGAAACCTCCGACCTTCTGCCTCTTTATCTGGGATTTTGTAAACACGAGGAAGTATAAGGCAATCGAAAGGACGTAAAACACCATGCGGCCCACGATGGAATGCGCCAGATAGAATGCGTCCAGCCCGTAGTAGTAAACCATCAGGCAGATTAAAAATACGCGCAGGATGTTCGCGGCAAAAATCCACACGACCGCCCCGGTTCCGATAGCCAGTTTCTCCTTGCCGCTGAAAACAGGGAAGAAGAACAGCATGGAAAGAAACGCCATGATTTCAATAATCCCGGAGCATTCGAGATCGATATACAAGGAAATAACGGAGGACTTCGCGTTGGGGACAAACAGAATCCCCAGCTGCGTGGAGGCTTCATACAGATGCGTAGCCTGTCCCACCAGCCCCGAAACGTAGGAAACCAGTCTGGAAAAAGGAACCGACAGGGACGGGCTGACCCAGATCATTAGAAAGATAAAGAGTCCCACGCTGCCCCAGACAAAGGTAAAGAAGTCCAGCTTCGAGCGGTATCCGACCCTGAGAATATAAAGCCACAGCACAAAACAGAGGATGGAGACTGCCGTCATACCTTTTGCTTCCCTTTCTTTTTATAAATAACATATCCGGCTGCGGCTAAAACCGCGCAGATGGAAATGCCGATATAGGGGGCGGTATCCGTGCCGGCGCAGGCGATGTGCCGGTACATCAGGTTTGGCGTAAAGAATTCCAGAACGCGGATATTGTCGGGGTCAATGCGGGGGTTCTGCCGCTTGAACTCCGAAAGGGGTATTTTCAGCTCCAGTTCGTCGTTAAAGCCGCCGGGATTCCTTTTCAGCATGGCCTGCGAACCTTTTGCAATGCTCCAGGAGATGCCGGAGTCGCCGTGCCTTACCTCTACCGGATGAATCCCGTGGTTTAACGAGGGCTTTGTAATCGTTCCGCCTCCGGGCAGTACAACATCAAACATCACTCTTTGTCCGTCGCACCAGAATTCGTAATCGTCTCCGATGATACTTTTATAGTAGTTTGTAGCCATAATAATATGTAAGTAAACGTACCGGTCGTCCCGGTAAAGCGACATTTTGTGGCGTATCGTTGTATTGTAGGGTTTTCCGTTTTCATCGGTATAGGTAATGGTTTCATTTTTCTGTTTTTTCGGATTCCACTGATATTCGATTATATAGGGGTTGTCCCAGTTGTATTCATAAGAATACGGGACATCCTTCCAGTCGTCAAAATTTCCGTCAATCCGGATAACCGAATGATCGGAATTGGCCGGGATTCCGCTTGCCGAAGCGAAAACCGGTGTGGAGTTTAAAACAAGAAGGGAAGCAATCAGCAGTGTAAAAAAACGAAGCTGTTTCATTTTGTACACTTATCCTTTCTAAGAATTAATAAAGCAGAATTAAAAGATTTCTTTTTCTGATATACTGAAAATTCGGGTGGGCGTTTCGCTAATTTCCAGTTTTAATAATTCAAATCCATTTTCGAAGACGATGGTTTTCAAATCACGGTAGAAAACTCTGCCGATATTTTCAATGGTCGGGTCAAGGTTCTGAAACGAAGCGGTCTCATTCAGATACGCTTCTTCGTAGGTCCCCAGATAATCCTCAATAATTTTTTCGATAATATCATATTTGCTAAATTTATCACTTGGATTTTGTATATATAGAATAATTTTTATCGTGTGGGAATGAGCCGACTGCTTTGATAAAGTACTCGGATTGTGCGAAATATGCAGTTTAAACGTATATTTATATGCTTTATTCCACATAACTTCCCTCAAAACGACAATTATCCCTTTCTTTTTATTTTATCATAATTTTTTCAATTTGTAATCAAGAAAGTAAAAACTGTTGCTAAAATTCTATCGATTCTTTCAAAAAGGAGTGCGGATTTTGAGTAAACATGTTGTGTCTTCCAGTATCAATCGGCTTGTGCATCTGTTTTATGAAAAACCATGCTCCTTTCCGGAGTGGGTATTCTTCATATTGCGGTATATATTTTTGTTTATTTTTACCTGCATTTTCTTGAATGTATGCTTTTTTAACGCAAGCAGTATGTTTCAATTCAATATGCCGTTTTCGATTACGATTGCGGGTATTCTTTTGCTGGCCCTCCTTTTTCTGCTCTATAAAGCGCGGGGGGCGAAAAAGAGCCGCAGGTTTCCTGTTCCGGCCGCCGCCGGCGTTCTTCTTCTGCTTTTTGCCGTGCAGGTCTTCATAGCGCAGGCAATCTACCGCCCGATCGGGTGGGATTGCAGTACGATTGTGGAATGTGCCGCAAAGGGGGATTTATCCTCGCAGACCTTCTATTTTTCTACATACCCGAACAATTTGCTGATGTTCTGCCTGCTGAAATACCTGTTAAAGGCCTTTTTCTATTTCGGCGGCGTCGATTACTGGCTGTTTTTATCGGTCGTGAATATTCTTATTGTGGACCTTACCATTTTTCTGGTGTTTCTGATTTGCAGAAAACGGTTCGGAAACACCTGCGGATTTGTCTCGCTGCTTCTGTTTGTTCTGATTTTCGGCCTGTCCCCGTGGCTCGTGGTGCCGTATTCCGATACGTTTTCCATGATTTTCTTCCCGCTTATTTTCCTTCTGTTCCTCAGGTGGCAGGAACAAAAACAGATTTTCCGAAAGGGCGTGCTTCTGTTTTTGATCGGCTTTTTGTCGATGGTCGGGTATTATATTAAACCCTATACGCTGATTGCACTGCTTTCGATTGTCATTTATTTGTTCATTCAAAATTTGAACCGCCTGAAACAGTTCGGATTCTTCCTTTTGTCCTCCGTCCTGATTTTTGCGGGCGCGGCGAGTTCCTGTGCGCTTTATAATACAACCGTTAAGGAGCCTTATTCCAAAATTCTGGACTATTCCCAAACCCTGCCGATGTCGTATTTCTTTATGATGGGATTAAATACAACGGTGTCGAAGGGAACGGGCAAGGCGCTTTACGGCGCATACAGCGGCGAGGATAATTTATTTGCTTACACGCTGAAAACGCCGGAGGAAAAGAAAGCCGGAACGCTCCGGGAAGCGAAAAGGCGAATTGAAGCGTATACCCCCCGGGGATACGCCCGGTTTTTATACAACAAGGCGAACTGGGTATTCAGCGACGGAACCTTCTGGGTGGAAGGGGAGGGCTACGATGTCGATCAGCCGAGCATCTCCACTTCTCCGCCAAGCAAATGGGTTCAAAGCTATCTGCGTTTTTACGGAGCGAATTACCCGCAGTTTGCCAATCTGATGCAGGCTGTCTGGATTGCGCTGCTTTTTCTGCTGATCTGCCCCTTGCTGAATAACAGCGGCGATTACAAAAATGCCTTTGTCAATATCCTGCGAATCGCCGCATTGGGATTTTTGCTTTATCAGCTTTTGTTTGAAGCCCGGCCGCGTTATCTTATTGCGGTTCTTCCGGTTTTCGTCCTCCTTTCGGCCTGCGGTTTCGCCAATTTTCATAAGAACTTTTACAGTTATCCGGAAACGGATTTTGAAGTTCCCGATTAAGAAAATAAGCCTGCGGCGGATCGCGGGCTTATTTTCTTAACTTCGGTACGCCGGATTGCATGGAAAACAACCGGGAACAACACACGGACTTTATTTTCCTTTTAAAACAGGAGGGATGATTGACTGCCAAAAAATTGGATACTATAATGGATGTATGTTAATCTTTAGATTAACAAGTAACGAATAGGTAAAAGGAGTAATGAAATGAAAGGTTTTGCAATGTTAGGAATCGGAAAAACCGGCTGGATTGAAAAAGACCGTCCCGCCTGCGGACCGATGGACGCAATTTGCCGCCCGATTGCTCTGGCCCCTTGTACATCCGATATTCATACGGTTTGGGAAGGCGCTCTCGGAGACCGTAACGACATGATTCTCGGTCATGAAGCCGTCGGCGAGGTTGTTGAAGTAGGCAGCCTTGTGAAAGACTTTAAACCGGGCGATAAAGTAATCGTTCCCGCGATTACCCCGGACTGGAATTCCCTTGAGGCACAGGCTGGCTACCAGATGCATTCCGGCGGTATGCTCGCAGGCTGGAAATTTTCAAACTTTAAAGACGGCGTATTCGGAGAATTCTTCCATGTAAACGACGCCGACGGCAATTTAGCGCTTCTGCCGGAAGGAATGGACCCCGCGGCGGCCTGTATGCTTTCCGACATGGTGCCTACAGGATTTCACGGCGTAGAGCTTGCCGATATTCAGTTCGGCGACAGCGTTGTCGTTGTCGGTATCGGGCCGGTAGGCTTAATGTCGGTGGCGGGCGCGGCTCTTCGCGGCGCTTCCCGTCTTTTTGCGGTCGGCTCGCGCACCAATTGCGTGAAAGCGGCGAAGGAATACGGCGCTACGGATATTATCAATTACCGTGAAGGCGACATCGTAGACCAGGTTATGGAAAAGACAAACGGCAAGGGTGTTGACCGCGTTGTAATCGCAGGCGGAAATGTCGATACGTTTGCACAGGCGATTCGGATGCTTAAGCCGGGCGGAAGAATCGGCAACGTCAATTATCTTGGCGAAGGCGATTATATCAAGATTCCGCGCGTCGAGTGGGGCTGCGGCATGGGCCATAAAATGATTGCCGGCGGCTTAATGCCGGGCGGCAGACTTCGCATGGAAAAGCTGGCTTCTCTTATGGTAAACGGCAGACTGGATACCAGCAAGCTGGTTACCCATCGCTTTGAAGGCTTTGATAAAGTGGAAGAGGCGTTAATGCTGATGAAGGATAAGCCGAAGGATTTGATTAAACCGGTTGTCACCATCAAGTGGTAAAAGAGTAGAACACGAAAGCCGTCCGTATTTTTTGCGGGCGGCTTTTTCTCTGTTTTGGCCCAAAAACCGGCGGCCTCGCGGCTCACGGAAGATGCTTGATTGACAAAAAGAAAGCCGTATGCTACAATTTAGGAAATTAAAGAAATGGGTGAAAAGATGCGTAAATAATCTATTTTTCGAGTAAAACAGAACCGCTTTCAAAGGCCTGCTGCGGCAGTCCTTGTTCTGTTGCCGAAATGTAGATGATACGCGATCATGCCTGACTTTACAGTACAGGTATGTCTTTTCGTTATGATCTGCTTTCGGTTATCTGAAAGCAGATTTTTTTATAAAGAGGCGATCTGATGCTGCAAATAAAGAATCTGACAATCACCCACCTGAAAGACCTCCGCGTTCTTCTCCGGGATTTTTCCTTTACCCTAAACAGCGGCGATAAGGCGGTGATTATCGGGGAAGAGGGAAACGGAAAATCCACGCTTTTAAAGCTGATTTATCAATCGGAGCTGGTAACGGACTATGCTGAGTTTACCGGTGAAATTCTGAAAAAAGGAATGAAGTTGGGCTATCTGGCACAGGAGCTTTCAAAGGAGCAGAAAGACCGGAGTATATGGGAATTCTGCTCGGAGAAATCGGAATTTTATGACCTTACCCCAAAAGAGTTATCGAATATTGCGACCCAGCTTGGATTAGAACCGGGAATGTTTTATTCCGATCAGAAGGTAGGTACCCTTTCGGGCGGAGAAAAGGTAAAACTTCAGTTGGCGGGGATTCTCATGACGAAGCCGGATGTGCTGCTGCTGGACGAACCGTCCAACGATCTGGATATTGAAACGCTCGAATGGCTTGAAAAATTCATGAATTCGTGTGCTCTTCCGATTCTTTTTGTATCCCATGATGAAACATTGATCGAGAATACCGCGAATGTTGTGATTCATATAGAGCAGGTCAGGCGAAAGACCCTTTCCCGCTATACCGTTGCAAGGATGCCCTACCGGGAATATGTGGAGGAGCGGCTATCGAGTCTGACAAAACAGGAACAGCTTGCGCGCAAGGAGCGGAGCGAATACGAAAAGCAGCAGGAGAAATTCCTGCAAATTCAGGCCAAGGTGGAGCACCGGCAAAACGCGATCTCGCGCGGAGACCCGCATGGCGGGAAGATGCTGAAAAGAAAAATGAAAGCCGTAAAATCGATGGGCCGGCGTTTTGAAAAGGAACATGAAAATTTAACGCAGATTCCGGATGTGGAAGACGCGATGATAATTCGGTTTGAAGAATCGGTTTGCATTCCCAACGGGAAAACCGTTCTGGATTTTCAGCTTGCTAAACTGACGGTTGGCGATCAGCTTTTATCGGAGAATATTGCGTTAACCGTAACAGGCCCTGAGAAAGTTTGCATCATCGGGAAAAACGGAGCGGGAAAGACCACGCTGCTTAAAAAAATAGCGGAGATTCTGCTGGAGCGAACCGATTTAAAAACCGCCTATATGCCGCAGGACTACGAAGACCTTCTTGATTTGAGCAAAACGCCGCCGGAGTTTTTATCGGAGACAGGCGACAAGGAGGAGATAACGAAAATCCGGACGTTTCTGGGAAGCATGAAATATACGCCGGATGAAATGGAGCATGCGATAGCGGAGCTGTCGGGCGGGCAGAAAGCAAAGCTTCTGTTTCTGAAAATGATTTTTAACGGCTGCAACGTCCTGATTCTGGACGAACCGACACGAAACTTTTCTCCTTTGTCCAATCCCGTTATCCGCGACGTTTTAAAGTCATACCGAGGCGCGATTATCAGCGTGTCCCATGACCGTAAGTATATCCGTGAGGTTTGCGGCAAGGTTTACAGGCTGACAGAAAAAGGGCTGGATGCAATATATTGCGGAAAGGACGTTTGACGAAGAAGCGCCGCGAAAGTGGTATGCGGATAGGAAAGCGCCGGAGTACGACTTGTTGATCGGCCAGAGTATTTTCCTGAACGGCGCAAATTTTAAAATCGCCGGAATTCTGAAAAGCAAGGGAACCTCCATGGCGGGTTCCAATGACAACTGTGTTTTCCATTTCAGAAAGCCTGTACGCCGAAAAGACTGCATTTAATATTTTACAAGACCGGCCTTCTGCTTTATAATAAGGAGTATAGCATTTCTGGTTAAATTTACTTTGTTTCAAAAATTCTTAATAATTTATGTAGAAGGGTCAGAAAGGATTTTTCTTCCTTTTTCAAGCTTGGCATAATTTGAACAATTTGGTAATTCATGAACAAGGACTGAAAAACCAATTCCGTCAACAAAAACAGGATACATCAAAATATATCAAAGAAATTTGGAGGTCTACAGATGATAAACACATTTTGCACTTCCCCACTGTGGGAATGCAGTCAAACCCTAGCCGCGGTTGCGCAGGGAAGGGAGCCCGCCGAAACGGTCATTTGCAATGCGAAGCTGATTAATGTCTGTACGGGTGAAATTCTGCCGGATATGGATGTTGCGATTGCCGCCGGAAGAATCGCGCTGGTGGGCGACGTAAAACATTGTATTGGGGAAAACACAACGGTGATCGACGCGAAAGGGCAGTATATTGCCCCCGGCTTTTTAGACGGGCATATTCATGTGGAATCCTCCATGATGAGCGTGGGCGAATACGCGCGCGCGGTTGTGCCGCACGGAACAACCGGAATCTATATGGACCCTCATGAAATCTGCAATGTGCTGGGGCTTGACGGGGTTCAATGCATGATTGAAGACTCCAAACGCACGCCGCTGAAAACCATGGTTACCACGCCGTCCTGCGTTCCGGCCGTACCGGGTTTCGAAGACACCGGCTCGTTTGTCGGCCCCAAAGAAGTAGCGGAGACGATGAAGTGGGACAGTGTGGTCGGCTTGGGCGAAATGATGAATTTCCCCGGAATCCTTTCCTCCGACGGGCATGCGCACGGGGAAGTGGCGGAAACGCTGAAAGCGAATAAAATCGTAACCGGGCATTATTCCATGGCGGAAACCGGCCGGGGGCTGAACGCTTATATCGCGTCCGGCGTGCGCTGCTGCCATGAGTCGACCCGTGAGGAAGACGCGCTCGAAAAAATGCGCCGGGGCATGTATGCCATGTT
Organism: Caproiciproducens galactitolivorans; assembly: GCF_026672255.1. GTDB lineage: Bacteria > Bacillota > Clostridia > Oscillospirales > Acutalibacteraceae > Caproiciproducens > Caproiciproducens galactitolivorans_A. The sequence continues at coordinate 14,599 of NZ_JAPOHA010000008.1, forward strand.
CCGCGAAGGCTCCGCGTGGCACGATTTGCATGAAGTGGCAAAGAGCATTACGCAGCATAAAATCGACACCCGCTTTGCGGTGCTCATATCGGATGATACCCATCCGTACACCCTCTTGACACAGGGTCACCTTGACCACATTGTGCGCCGCGCGGTCGAGGAAGGAATTGACGTCGTTACGGCGATTCAGATGGTCACCATCAACTGCGCGCAGTGCTTCCAGATGGATCACGACCTTGGCTCGATTGCGCCGGGGAAATGCGCGGATATCGTATTCATTGATGATCTAAAGAAGCTGAATATTACGAAGGTGCTGGTGAACGGAAAAGTGGAAGCCGAAAACGGGGAATTGGTGCGTCCACTCGGGGAATACCATTATCCGGAATGGGCGACGAAGTCCATGCATGTCCGCGACGCTATCACGCCGGACTCCTTTAAAATTCCCGCCGAGGGGCAGGAGGTAACCGCGCGCGTAATCGAAATTATTCCGGAGCGGGTCGGTTCCTTTGAACGCCACGCAAAATTAAAGGTGCAGGACGGACAGGTTTCGTCCGATACGGCACAGGATGTTTTAAAGACCGCGGTTTTTGAGCGCCACCACGAAACTGGAAAAGTCGGGTTCGGATTCGTAAAGGGATTCGGCATCCAGTGCGGCGCGATGGCCTCCACCGTGGCGCACGACGCACACAACCTGCTGGTGATCGGAACCAATGATGAGGATATGGCGCTGGCGGCAAATACGCTGATCGCGTGCGGCGGCGGCATGACCGCCGTGCAGAACGGCAAGGTGCTGGGTACGGTTCCGCTCCCGATCGCCGGCCTGATGAACGACAAACCGCTGGAAGAAATGAGCGAGATTGTGGAAAATTTAAGCAGCGCGTGGAAACAGATCGGGTGCAGCATTGTCTCCCCGTTTATGACGATGGCGCTGATTCCGCTGGCCTGCCTGCCGGAACTCCGTTTAACGGACCGCGGCTTGGTGGACTGCACTACCTTCCAGTTCGTCCCGCTGTTTCTTCCGAATTGATGAAATTTAATTCTATTGTTATACAATTAAGAAGGACGGGAAAAGCAGACCGCTTTGCCCGTCCCTATTCTATGCATAAGAAAGCCGCGAGGAATTTCCTCACGGCTCTGCATTTCTCTTTCTATCAGGCATGCAGATTGATAAAATCAAAGCCAGGCCGGATACAACGATAAACAAGATAAACAGGACGTGCAGGGAGTTGTTTAACGATAATTTTGTCAGCTCGGCGGTCACGGCAGGATGATTTGCGGAGGACTTATATAAATTCCCGGGGTCTACTCCCGGAATGCCCCGTGCAACAAAGAATTTTGTGATGGATAGATTGAAAATACTTCCGAAGATGCTGATTCCGATTGTTTCCCCCAAAGTCTTTACCAGAGAATTCGCGGCGGTTGCGGCGCCCCTTTTGCTGTATTCCACGGACTCCTGCACCATGATGGTCAAAGTCGTAAAAGCGCCGCCGAATCCGAATCCCATTAAGAATACGTAGATCAATACGAAGATTAAGGGGGACTGAATCCCTAAAGTCGGCAATAACAAAGTACTGATCAGTACAATCACGATGGAAATCAGGTTTGCTGTTTTTCCCCCGCGCCGGACCATGCATCTCCCAAGGACAACCGACGCGATCAGCCACGAAATCGACATCGGCGCCATGCTTAATCCGGAGATTTTCGCGCTGAAACCCAGTACATTTTGCAGGTAGATCGGCATATAGCAATCCATTCCGATCATGATGGTGGAGGCGAAAAAGCAAATTAAATTGATGCTGCTGCTTTCCTTTGTAAAGATAGCAAAGGGGAAAATGGGCTCCTTGGCTTTCTTTTCAATCCGATAGAACAGGAACAGCAGGAGAACCGTCGCGGCGGTGGACAGCACAAGAAATCGATTCTGGTTTGCATTCGCGCTATCGATTGATAAAAACATATTCAGGAAAATCATCATTGCCGCGGACAAAGTGATGATTCCGGCAAAGTCAAAGCATTGCTTTTTCTTTTCAAAGTTTTCCTGAATGTTTTTCTGAAGCAGAATCACGGAGAGAATGCCGAAGGGAATATTAATAAAAAAGATCCAGTGCCATGTCAGCGTTTCGATGATGATGCCGCCCAGAAACGGCCCGGCAAGGCTGGCGATTCCCCATACCGTGCCCAAAGCCCCCTGCACCTTCGGCCTTTCTTCCAGCGTAAAGACATCCCCGACGATGGTGTATGTAACCGTAAAAATGGAACCGGCGCCAAGCCCCTGAATGACGCGGAATCCGATCAGCATATACATGTTTTGGGATAATCCGCACAGAAAGCTTCCGGTTATAAAGATGAAAATTCCGATGGAAAGAATATTTTTTCTTCCGTAAAGGTCGGACAGTTTTCCGTAGATCGGGGTGGAAATGGCGGACGCCAGTAAATAGACGGAAAAAACCAGACTGATAATCTGAAATCCCTGCAAGTCCTTTACAATCGTCGGGATTGCGGTTGTAACGACTGTTCCTTCCACGGCGCCTAAAAACATGGCCATCATGAGCGCGGTTATTAAACTTCTCTTTTTTGAATTCATTCTATTCAATCATCCTTATCCGTTTCAGAGCAAATCGGCTGCGGTCTGTTTAAGGGAAACGCAGTTCCGATTTCTTTTTTATTCACGTAAATTTAGAGAGTAATTCTTATCTTATCATTTTTAATGGCTTAAACGCAAGGAAAATTTTCATATTTCAGAAGATTATGCAGCCTATCGAATCAACTGGCAAAGTTTCGTTGAAAAAGCTTAAAGTTTCCGTGAATTTGTAGTATAATAACTGCAATGAAGGCGGCGATACAAATTTCAACAAATTTTCGGGGAGCCGAACCCACGGGGTTTGTGCCCCCTTTTTGTATGAGCCGCGAAGGTCGAAATCATGAAGGGGAAGGGATGCATCGGTTTGCAGCGGGAAACAGGAACGATCGGTCTGAAAATACAATATATCCCGGTTCGGGACGGGGCGGCCGTCCTTTCTTGTGAAGGCTTCGGCTCCGTTATCCGTCTTCCGGAAAGAATTGACGGGCTGCCGGTTCGGGAAATCTGCGCATACGCGTTTTCTGCTCCGGGAGCCGCCGCCAAGCATCTGCCGGCCGGGGCTGGAATCCGGTCTGCGGCGGTGGGAAATCCTGCCGCGCCGGGCAGGGAGGAGACATTCCTCGGCGGCGCTTCCCTACGGAAAGTGGCCCTGCCCCAAGGGGTGCAGGCAATCGGCGAGTACGCGTTTTATAACTGTGCTTCGCTGTCCCGTATCCGCCTTTGCGCCGGAAGCGCGCGGATCGGCAACGGCGCGTTCATGAACTGCGGCGCTCTGCGTGAAATTGCGTTTTCCGCATCCCCGGACGAACCGACATGCCTGCCCGGCCTTTTGACGGAGATACAGCAGGAGGTGCGCGTTGCCTTTCGCTCCGGAAACGAAACCGCCGTGTGGATTTTCCCCGAATATTTCGAGGAATCCGTGGAAAATGCGCCCGCGCATATCTTCGAGCATTTTATTCACGGGGCGGGCTACCGCTACCGGCAGTGCTTTCAGGGATACCGGCTGGATGCAGGGAATTACGATCAGCAGTTCCCGATGGCAAAGGTGGAGGCCGAACCGAAAACGGCGCTGCGTATCGCGCTGGAGCGCCTGCGGCATCCGTTTGATCTTTCGGACACCGCCGAAAAACAGTACCTTACCCATTTAAAGGAGAACGCCGCCGCCGCGGCGAGCCTGCTTATCGAAGCAGATGACCCGGAAGGGCTTGTATTTTTAGCCGCGCACGGTGTTTTAACACGGGAAAGTATCGGCGCAGCAGTGGAAGAGGCGGTGCGCCGGGGGCGTGCGGAATGCCTGAGCGTTTTGCTCAACGAACAGCACGTCCGGTTTGCCCCGAAGGAAAAAACGTTTGAACTGTAATGCCATCGAAAAAGAAGGGAGGCAAAGCCATGCAGGAGGAAACGGAAGAACGGATTCAGAAAATCGGAAATGAAATTCTAACGGCGTCGCGCGCGGAATTATACCTTCATATGCGGTTCCTTGACCTTGCGCTCAGCGTCCTTTCTTACGAAATGCGGCCTTCCACGGCGTTTATGGGTACGGACGGAACCAGCCTTTTTTACGATCCGGACAAGCTGATCGACCGCTACCGCAGAAACCGTATCCTTGTGAACCGCGGCTACCTTCATTTGGTGCTCCATTGTATTTTCCGCCACCTTTGGAAGCCCCGGCGGGAAGACCGGGAACTCTGGGACCTTGCCTGCGATATTGCGATGGAATTTGTGCTGGACGGCCTGCCGTACCGCAGTATTCGGCTTCCCTCCACAAGCTTTCGGCAGAATTTTTACGATACCCTTCGTGCAAAGCTTAAAGTGCCCACAGCGGAAGGAATTTACATCATGCTGGAAGAAATGCGTCTGCCGGTGTGGCAGCGCGACCGGCTGGAACGGGAATTCCGTATCGACGACCATTCCTTCTGGCCGAATCCGGACGGAAATCCGCCCGGCGGCGCGCCAACGCCCCGGCAGAAATGGGACGACATAAGCCGGAAAATGCAGACCGATATGGAAACGCTTTCGCGCGACCCGGCCCAACAGTCCGAGGCTTTGTTGCAGCAGGTGCGGGTGGAAAACCGGGAACGGTACGATTACCGCCGTTTCTTACAAAAGTTTGCCGTCCTGCGCGAGGAACCCCGGCTGGACCCGGATTCCTTCGACCCGATTTTTTACACCTACGGCATGCAGCTTTACGGGAACCTGCCGCTCATTGAACCGCAGGAAACGCGGGAAACCCGAAAAATCGAGGACTTTGTCATCGCGGTGGATACCTCCATGTCCTGCTCCGGGCATCTGGTACGGGCGTTTCTGGAACAGACCTACTCGGTGTTAAAAGATACGGAAAGCTTTTTCCGAAAGGTGAATATCCATATTATCCAGTGTGACGAAACCATACGTTCCGACCGGAAAATCACCAGTGAAGAGGAACTGCGGGATTACATGGACCATTTTGAATTGATCGGGAACGGCGGCACCGATTTTCGCCCCGTTTTCCGTTATGTAGATCAACTGCTCAAGGAAAAAGCGTTTCGCCGCCTGAAAGGGCTGATTTATTTTACGGACGGTCGGGGCGTTTTTCCGCAGCACCGCCCGCCCTACGACGTCGCGTTTGTATTCCTGCGGGAAGATTACACCGACGCCGACGTTCCGCCGTGGGCCATGAAGCTGATTCTGGAGCCGGACGACTTCGAGAGTCCGCCCGAGACCCCGCCGAACGGCCAAATCGATGATTGGGAGGAACTGCCTCATTATGAATATTAAAAATGCAAAAGAGGAAATCGAAAATACCGTACGGGCCTACCTGCAGCGCGACGAAAACGGAAATTACCGTATCCCCGCCATCCGTCAGCGCCCGCTGCTTCTGATGGGCCCTCCCGGCGTGGGCAAAACGCAGATTATCGAGCAGGCCGCCCGGGAATGCGGCGTCGCTCTGGTGGCTTATACAATTACGCACCATACAAGGCAAAGCGCCGTGGGTCTGCCGTTCATCATCAAGAAAACCTATGACGGGCGGGAGCATTCGGTGACGGAGTATACCATGAGTGAGATTATCGCTTCCGTGTACGATAAAATGGAGAGCACCGGGCTAAAAGAAGGCATCCTGTTTATCGATGAGATCAACTGTGTTTCCGAAACGCTGGCTCCGACCATGCTTCAGTTTTTGCAGGGCAAAACCTTCGGCAACCAGAAGGTTCCGGAGGGCTGGATTATTGTTACGGCAGGGAACCCGCCCGAATATAACCGCTCGGTGCGTGAATTCGATATCGTTACGCTGGACAGGGTGCGCAAGATGGATATCGAGCCGGATTTCGCCGTCTGGAAGGAGTACGCCTACCGGCAGTCCATCCATGGCGCGGTTCTCTCTTATCTGGAAATCCGGAAAGAAAACTTTTACCGGATTGAAACCACGCCCGACGGTATCCTGTTTGCAACCGCGCGCGGCTGGGAAGATCTCTCCGAGATGATCGGCGTATGCGAAACGCTTTCCCTTCCGGTCGGGCAGGAGCTGGTTCTCCAGTATATCCAGAACCCCGCCGTCGCAAAGGACTTCGCCAATTACTATGAGCTTTATAATAAATACCGCGACGATTACCGCGTGGATGAAATCCTTAACGGGCATTTTTCGGATGAGGCGGTGAATAAGCTGCGGCTTGCCCCGTTTGACGAAAAGCTCAGCGTGATCGGGCTGCTTTTAAGCAAGCTGAACGAATCCTGCCGGCAGGCTTATCTGACCGACCGGTATACGGAGGCTTTGTTTGAAAAGTTGAAGGAATGGAAAGCACTGCTGTCCGACGCAAAGGACACACCGGATGGTTCCCTGCGGCAATTGGCGCAAAAAGAAGAGGATACGCTTGCCTTGCGCAAAGAAAACGGGCAGGCAGGCGGCGAGGAGGAAACGGTTACCCGCCGTTTTATCCATACGCTGGAAGACTACGCGGAAGTGCTCAAGATGGCCGATCTGCGCGAAGCCGACGCCGCGTTTGCGTTCGTAAAAGGGTGTTTCGGGGAAGAAACCGCGAAACGCAAAGAAGAAATCGCGTCCGTTTCGGCGGCGCTGGAACACGCATTTGCCTTTATGACGGCGGCATTCGGCGAAAGCCAGGAGATGGTGGTCTTTGTTACGGAACTGACGGTGAACTTTTACACCGCCAAATTCATTCTGGAAAACGGCTGCGACCCCTATTATGTTTATAACAAGGGCCTTCTGTTCAGCGACCGGCAGGAAGGGATTTTAAAGGAGATCGACAGCCTGCGCGACGCTCAAAGCGACGGGGAACAAGATCGAAATAGAATGGAATTTTAAGGACTTTCCGAACTTCGGTCAAGGCCGGAATCGGAAGAGGGCGAAGAATTCAACAAAAAATACAGACGCTGTTGAAAACAGATCATGATGCAAAAGAGGTTGAGAAAGTGCTGCTATTAACTGCGGAGAAAATAAGCAAAAGCTACAGCGAAAAACCCCTGCTGAAAGACGTTGTGCTTGGCATTAACAGCGGGGATAAGATCGGTTTAATCGGAATCAACGGAACGGGAAAATCCACGCTGCTGAAAATTGTCGCGGGGCTGGAAACGCCCGACAGCGGAACCGTTACAAAAGCCGGAGGCGTGCGCGTGGGCTATCTTCCGCAGAATCCGTTGTTTGAAGACGGAGTCACCGTGCTGCAGCAGGTGATGCGCGGCGTTTCGGAGCAGCAGCGGGAATCGAAAATATATGAATGCAAGGCGATTCTTACAAAACTGGGAATCAGCGATTTTGACGAGCCGGTCAGCCGCCTTTCCGGCGGGCAGAAAAAACGCGTTTCCCTGGCGAGCACGCTGGTAACCCCTGTGGAGGTGCTTGTCCTCGACGAGCCTACCAACCATATGGACAACGATATGGTGGATTGGCTGGAGGATTTCCTGATCCGTTACAACGGCGCGCTGCTGATGGTTACGCATGACCGCTATTTTCTCGACCGCGTTACCAATAAAATCGTTGAATTGCAGGATGGAAATTTATATTCCTATCAGGCGAACTATACGAAATACCTTGAGCTGAAAACGGAACGGGAAGAAATGACCGCCGCAAGCGAGCGCAAACGGCAGACCCTTCTTAAAAAAGAGCTGGAGTGGATTCAGCGCGGAGCCCGTGCACGGGGCACTAAGCAAAAGTTCCGTGTGGAGCGCTTTAAAGAAATGAGCGCGCAAACGGTTGACCTTGAACAGGAAAAATTGAAAATGAGTTCCCTAAGTTCAAGGCTTGGGAAAAAGATTATCGAGATTGACAATATCTCCAAGTGTTATGGCGACCGGCAGCTGATTTGCGGCTTTTCTTACAATCTGCTGCGCGGGGACCGTGTCGGCATCATCGGCGCAAACGGCTGCGGGAAATCCACCTTATTAAAAATCATCGTCGGAAGTGTGCCCGCGGACAGCGGAAAAGTCGAGGTAGGCGAAACGGTGCGGATCGGCTATTTTTCGCAGGAGTGCGAAGAAATGGATACCGGTTTGCGCCCGATCGATTACATCAAGGATATCTCCGCGGAGGTGGAAACGCCGGAAGGAACGCTGACCGCATCGCAGATGCTGGAAAAGTTCCTGTTTTCGCCGGACTTGCAGTACACCACCATCGGCAGGCTTTCCGGCGGGGAACGCCGCAGGCTGTATCTGCTGGGCATCCTGATGCAGGCGCCCAATGTTTTGCTGTTTGACGAACCCACAAACGACCTTGATATCCAGACGCTCACCATTTTGGAAGATTATCTGCAAAACTTTTCGGGCGCGGTCATCGTCGTATCGCATGACCGCTATTTCCTTGATAAAGTTGCGGAACATATTTTTTCCTTTGAGCAGGACGGCAAAATTTATGATCTGATCGGCGGCTATTCGGAATATTTGAAACGGAAAAAGCAAAACCAGCAGGAGGAGAAAAAACCAACGGCTGAGAAGCCGAAAACCGACACCCGTGTAAAATCCGGGAAATTGAAGTTCTCCTTTAAGGAACAGCGCGAATTCGAAAGTATTGACGGCGTGATTGCGGACTTGGAAGAACAGATTTCCAACATCGACACGGAAATTAAAAAAGAAGCAAGCAACTACGTTCTTTTATCGGAATTGATCGCCAAAAAGGAAGCGCTTGAAGCGGAGCTGGACGAAAAGACGGAGCGCTGGGTTTATCTGAACGACCTGTCCGAGCAAATAGCGAAGCAGAGTAAGGAAACTTAATATTCCTTTCCGTTTTCTGCGGAGCAAATTTTATAAAGAATAAATTTCTTTTTGTAATTCTTTCTTTTCCGTTTCGTTTAACGGTATTCTTTCTTTATTTCTATCTGTTTTTTAATTCCCGAATGCATAATCAATTCACGAACCGACTATAATGTATGTAAAAGTATGAAACATAAAGGAGTTGTTTTTATGCCGCGTGGAGTACAAAAATCCGTAGAAGAAAGAATCGCCGTTATTGATCAAGAAATCGGAGAAATGAACGAACGTCAGAAAAATATTGAAACGAAAATAAAAAATTTAGAAGCAAAAAAACAAATGCTGCTGAATGAGAAAAAGCAATCCAAGCTGGCGGAACTTGCCAGCTTACTGGAAGAATCAAAGCTATCGCCGGAAGAAGCAATCCAGAAATTAACGGAATCCAAATCCGGAAAAGAATCTGCGTAAGAACCTGTTTTCGCAGTATAGAATAAAAGAGGAGCGCAGCCGAAATGGCTTCGCTCCTCTTTCCTTGGACGCAAGAAATATTTTATTTAATAGGATCGTTACGATTGATATCCGTTTTTGCGGGCGTTGGCTTCGTCGCGGATTTCACTGCGCATGCCTTTCAGGGCATCTTCGCGATTATCATTTTTCTCTATCAGGTTTTTCCGCATGGTATCGTCGGAAGTTTTTTCAATCATATCGTCTGCTTTGCGTATATTTTCAATGGTATGATTGATATTTTCCTGAATACGCTCTACATTGTCGCTGCGGTCGTCCGGTTTCGGTTTCATTTTCGATTCTCCTTTCACAGTCGCTGCTGATTTTATTATTTTGAATCACGCGCCGATTATAAGTAGAAATTGATACCAATTTCGCTTGCTTGCGGCCGCACGCTTTATAATTACAGATTTCTTCGGAAAGAAAAATATTTAGGGCCGATGAAAAGCCTAAAAGTTCGTACGGTACTGGGAATTTCAAGCATGAAAAGATGGCTCAAACAATTTATTTTTGAGTAACAGATTCAAAAATGCTTGCTTTTTTTCCAAAGAATACTATTGACATTTGGAAAATACTAGTTTATACTAAGCGCATTGTGATTTTAAACAAGAAAGGTGGCGGGCAGAGATGAGGAATAACATGAATTTAGCAGCTGGGTTTGAGATTCAAAATAATTTCAATCAATTTCGCTCAGAAGTATTTTTGCCCGCATTCCGCAGTTTACGGATAGATTTTTGCGCCCTGCTCTAAAAACGGCGTAATCATGAAGGGTAAAAGCACCTCTGATGATCAGGGGTGCTTTTTTATTTTGCTCTGAACAAGGGAAAACATTGAAGGAGGAAATATGAAGAAAAAAGGTTTTGGAGTGATCTGGCGCTTTCTAAAGGGAAGTGTCTGGTTTTTTATTACCGCGCTGCTGTTTGCCATGCTGAATACGGCTTTCAACGCGGTCACGCCGCAGATTATCCGGATTGCGGTGGACTCCGTAATCGGCAGCCGGCCCATGGATTTGCCGGAATGGCTGGGGCGGATTTTTTTGATTCCAAAAGGCAGCCCCGCGCAAAGCCTGCCGCTGTTTGCCGCCGCCATCCTGCTGGTTGCGGTACTGTCGGGAATTTGTAACTACATAAGCCGTATGGGTGTGGCAAAAGGGTCGGAAGCCTTTGTAAAATCCCTGCGGGATCAGCTTTTCGGGCATATTCAGCGGCTGCCGTATGCCTGGCATAACCAGCACCAGACGGGGGAAATCATTCAGCGCTGTACTTCCGACGTGGACGTAATCCGCAATTTCGTCAGCAATCAGCTGCTGGAAGTGTTTCGTACCACGTTTCTGGTAATCCTGTCCATTTCGATCATGTTTTCCATGAACGTGAAGATTTCACTGATTGCGCTTACGTTCATACCGCTTGTTGCGGCCTATTCCGTAATTTTTTATTCAAAGATTGCCAAGCGGTTCCGTCTGGCGGACGAAGCCGAAGGGGTGTTGTCCTCCACGGTACAGGAAAACCTGACCGGCGTGCGGGTCGTGCGCGCATTCGGGAGGGAACGCTATGAAATTGATCGCTTTGACGAACACAACAACCGCTTTGCCAATCTGTGGATTCGGCTGGGCCGCCTGTTAAGCACCTACTGGGGAATCGGCGACCTGATTACCGGCCTGCAAATCCTCACCGTCATCTTCGTCGGCGTTCTTGAGTCCGTGAACGGCAATCTTACGCTTGGCGAATTTCTGGCGTTTGTATCCTATAATTCCACGCTCATCTGGCCTGTCCGAGGTCTGGGAAGAATTTTATCGGAGATGAGCAAGGCCGGCGTTTCCATCGACCGCGTGTCCTATATTCTGGACGCGGAAGAAGAGAAGGACGACCCGGACGCCGTTGAGCCGCCGATGAACGGGGATATCGCCTTCCACCATATCAATTACAGCTACGAAGGACAGAAGCCGGTTCTGAAGGATATCGATTTTACCATTCCTTCCGGCAGCACCTTCGCCATACTGGGCGGTACGGGAAGCGGAAAGTCCACGCTGATGCATCTGCTTGACCGGCTGTACGAACTGCCTCCGGAGTGCGGCAGCATTACCATCGGCGGGGTGGACATTGCGAAGATCAAAGCTTCCTGGCTGCGTGAAAATATCGGAATGGTTTTGCAGGAGCCGTTTCTGTTCTCCCGCACCATTGAAGAAAATATCCGCGCCACAAGACCCGGCGCTTCTTTGGAAGAAGTGCGCCACGCCGCCCGGATTGCCTGCGTTGACGACGCGGTGGACGATTTTGCCAACGGCTACGATACCATCGTCGGGGAACGCGGGGTAACGCTTTCGGGCGGACAAAAGCAGCGTGTGGCGATTGCCCGCATGCTGATGCAGAAGGCGCCCATTATGGTGTTCGACGATTCCCTTTCCGCCGTGGATTCCGAGACGGACGCGCAGATACGCGCGGCGCTGAAGGAGAACCTGGGAAAAGCGACGGTGATTCTGATTTCCCACCGCATCACAACCCTGATGCAGGCCGACCGGATTCTGGTGCTGGATGACGGCGCCATTGCGGAGTTCGGTACACACGAGGAGCTGATTCACCACGACGGCATTTATAAAAGCATTTACGATATTCAAATGAGCAGCGACGACCGGTCTCTGCTGGAAAAGGAGGAAAGCGAATGGGTTATGATGAACAGGAATACAGCAATGCCTTCGACCTGAAAATCTGGAAGAAAATTATCCCCTATTTAAAGCCTTACCGGCGCACCTTGTGGATGGTCTGTGTCTTAAATCTTCTCTGCGCCTTTTTTGATATTTCACTACCGCTGTTCCAGCGGTACGCCATCGACCATTTCATTGAGGCGCACACGACGGAGGGCCTGACTTTCTTCACGCTGGTATACGTGCTTGTCATTGTACTTCAGACCCTCAGCGTAATCGTGTTTACCCGGGGGTGCATGCGGATTGACATGAAATTCGGCCGCGACCTCAAGCGGGCGTGCTTTACGCATCTGCAATCCCTGTCGTTTTCGTATTATAACGTTACTCCGGTCGGATACATTCTGTCGCGGGTCATGAGCGACACAAACCGGATTGCCGACCTGCTGGCATGGAATCTTTTCGACATCCTGTGGGCGACCGTTTACGTGCTCGGGGTCTTTATTGCGATGCTGATGCTGAATGTAAAGCTGGCGCTGATCGTCATCCTTGTCGTACCGGCGATTTCACTGCTGACTTTTTATTTTCAGAACCGTATCCTGTACTGGAACCGCAAGGTCCGGAAAACAAATTCCCGCATTACCAGCGCGTTCAATGAAGGCATTATGGGCGCCAAAACGTCCAAGACACTGGTGATTGAGGAAAAGAATCATAAGGATTTTACGGACATTACACAGGTTATGAAAATATCCTCCATCCGTGCCGCGCGGCTTAGTGCTGTTTATATTTCGCTGGTTCTTTTAATGAGCTCGATTGCTACTGCTTTGGTGCTGGAACACGGCGGGAACATGGTTTTTCAGAATACGATGCTGCTGGGTACACTCTCCGCGTTTACCGCTTATGCGGTCGGTATTTTTGAGCCGATTCAGCATATCGCCAGCAATTTCGCGGACTTCATCGCGGTGCAGACCAATATTGAGCGTGTAACCGGCCTGCTGGACAAAGAACCGGATATCGTTGATTCGCCGGAAGTTGTTGAGAAATACGGCGACGCGTTTCATCCGAAAATGGAAAACTGGGAACCCATCAAGGGCGACATTGCGTTCTGTGATGTAAGCTTCCGCTACCCGGACGGAAACGAGGACGTTCTCAGCCATTTCAGTCTGAAAATCCCCGCGGGTACCACCGTTGCGATTGTGGGCGAAACGGGCGCGGGCAAAAGCACCCTTGTAAACCTTGCCTGCCGCTTCTTCGAGCCAACTTCGGGCAAAATTTTAATCGACGGCCGTGATTACCGCGAGCGCAGTCAGCTTTGGCTCCATAGCAACATCGGTTATGTACTGCAAAATCCGCACCTGTTTTCCGGTACGGTTATGGAAAATATCCGCTACGGGAAACTGACGGCTTCCGATGAGGAGGTAAAGCGCGCTGCGGAGGCCGTAAGCGCCGACACGGTCGTGGAAAAGCTGGAAAACGGTTACGACAGCAGCGTTGGGGAAGGCGGAGACCGCCTTTCTACCGGGGAAAAGCAGCTGATTTCCTTTGCGCGCGCCGTGCTGGCGGACCCGCGTATTTTTGTTCTGGACGAAGCGACTTCTTCGATTGATACCCAGACGGAACAGCTCATTCAGGCGGCGATTTCCCACCTGCTGAAAGACCGCACCTCCTTCCTGATCGCCCACCGCCTTTCCACCATCCGCCACGCGGATCTGATTCTGGTGGTGAAGGATGGCAAGATCGTGGAACAGGGCCGCCACGAGGAGCTTTTACAGAAAAAAGGCTACTACCACACGCTGTACAGCCGCCAATTCGCGGAGGAATCCGCGATGCGTGTGCTGAGTTAAAATTTTTAGATGTGAATAAAAGAAAAAGCGGAACGATTACCGTGCAGGTTCATCGTTCCGCTTTTTCTTTGGCTGTTTTAAAACAAATCTTTTCTATTCTTCTTTGCTTGTAAGCCTTCCGTTAGGATGACAAAAGCGTAATTTCATACTATAATAAAATACGGAATCAAAACGAAATTACATAGAGAATTGATGAGGATATTATGAACGAAAAAGAAATTTCAGAGATTCGCCGCCGCTTCCGTCCGGAGAAGAGCAATATTTCCCGGATTCGCGGCTGCTACGTGAACGAGCAGAGAGAAATTGTTTCCGAATTCAGTCAATCGCTTGCTTTAATGCCCCAGGAAGAATCCGAAGAACTTTTGGCAATTCTGAAGAAAACACTGTCCGGAACGGTCGGAAAGAACCTGATTGACATCGAATTTGCAACCCGGCAAGTTCTGGAAGGGGAGGAACATAAGTTACTGATGGCACTCAGAGATTCCTCTCTGGATGATGAGAATGCGGTGCATGAATTCTACGGACGCGTCATAGAGACGCTTAATATGGAAGGCAATTATCTGATTCTTTTGGCCTGCGACAAATATGATGTCCCTTACTACGCAAAAGACGGAGAAAAGCAGGAGGATTCGTCCGAAGTATTTTCGTATTTTCTGTGCAGTATCTGTCCTGTTAAATTGACGAAACCGGCGCTTGGCTACTATGCCTGCGAAAACATATTCCGCAATATCACGGCGGACTGGGTTGTTTCGGCGCCGGAACTGGGATTCCTGTTTCCGGCTTTTGACGACCGCAGCGCCAACATTTATAACGCCGTCTACTACTCCCGTAATCTTGCGGAGAACCACGAGGAATTTGTGGATACGGTGTTCAAAAGCGAAATTCCGATGCCTGCCGCCGTACAGAAAGAAACATTCCAATCGATTTTGGGCGACACCCTTGCCGACGATTGCAGTTACGACGTAATGCAGGCGGTTCACGGGCAATTATCCGAAATGATCGAAGAGCACAAAACAAACAAAGTGGAAGAGCCGCTGGTCATTTCCAAGAAAACGGTAAAAAGCGTTCTGGAATCCTGCGGCGTTCCGGAAGCCCGTGTGACTTCATTTGAAGAAAAGTATGACGCCGAGTTCGGGGCCGATACACAGATCAGTCCACGGAATCTTATTGATGCCAAGCAGTTTGAACTCCGCACTCCCGATGTGACAATCCGCGTGAATCCGGAGCGCAGCGACTTGATCGAAACCCGTATGATCAACGGCGCTAAATACATCTTGATCCGTGCGGACGAAGGGGTTGAGGTAAACGGCGTGAACATTCATATTTCGGAATAGCAATTACCGGCCATACATTCCTTTCCAATTTTGCCGCAGCCCTTCTTGAAACTGAGATATGCAAACACCCTCGTTTTTTATCTTAGGTGATGCCTAATTAAAAAACGAGGGTGTTTTTTACGATGCTTCAAGTGCGCCTTTATGAAAATATTCACTTTAAAGAGCATTCAAATCCAATTCATCCTTTTGCTTTATTTCATCAAAAACCCATGCGCCCTTCTCTTTTATCAGCTTCCAATATTCCACAAAGGGTTTGCTTCTCTTTGAACCGGATTTTAGGCTCATCGTTTGATCATCAATAATATAGTCGATTGCCTTTGCCTTTATATAAATCCACATGAAATCATTCCTGTCACCGTCAAAATCTTCAACGTCAACGGGTATTGCTTCCATGAGCCGAATGTTTTTAAGGATGTTTTTTTCGTGGCGGACGATCATCCATTCAGACTTTATTTGATACTGGTCATAAAGAGACCGACTTAGGCAGTTGCTCGCTAAATCTTGATTCCGTTCCATCCACGCATTTTGCACTTTGTAAAAAATAGTTTCTATTGTCTTTTTGTAATCTTTATAATTCCAGGAATGATCCATTTTTTCAAGTCGTTTCATGATACCGCGGGCTTTCGCACCTTTTACATGGATGCGTATAAAGAATACGATCGCTCCTCCTGAAGCAACGGCTCCAAATATGATGTAGTTAAAGAACCGTGAAAGTGGGGATGACGGTTGTCTATTACTTGAAAAACTGTGTGTTCCGCCTGTTCCACCGCCGCCGCCGCCGCCGCTTCCTCCTCCGCCGCCACCGGCTCTTGCCATTGCAGCATGGGCAGGCAATACGATCAGGAGAAGCAGCACCACGACCATCATGATTATTTTTTTCTTCATCAGCATTGATATCCCCCTATAGGACAGGATTTTTTTGTTTTCGTTGCACAAGAGAATCCAACAAAGCGCAAGAATAAATTTTCCGAATCTGCGATATTTTTCTATTATACTTCTATTTTTCGTCCTATGCAATGTTGCCATATTTTAAAATCCTCTTTCCGGTAAAAGGAGGCATAGGCTCAGGTTTCCCTTGAGCCTATGCCTCGAAAATAAGAGAAATTTATACGAATGCGTATGGCATGAATCTTTATCCTACCGTGGCAACAAAAATTCTTGCACCGTTCACATAAATTCCGGCTGCGGAACCTGCCGCACCGGTGGAGGTAATTTTGTAGAAATAATCGTTGCCGGATTTGGAAACCGGAGCAAGCTTAAAGTTTGGAGAACCGACCGTAACGGCTGGAACCGTGGCTGAGGTAATCTTGAAGGTGTAGGCGCCGTGCACGGTTAAATCCACCGTCGTATCGCTTGTAAAGGAAGTTCCTTTTACGGTGGCAACAAAAATTCTTGTACCGTTTACATAGATTCCGGCCGCGGAACCTGCCGCACCGGCGGAGGTAATTTTGTAGAAATAATCATTGCCGGATTTGGAAACATAGGAAAGCCGGAAACAGGGGGACCCAACGGTAACAGTCGGAGCCGCCGATGAATTAATCTTGAACATGTAAGAACCATCTACGGCTATATCCATGGTTGTATCGCTTGTGAAAGAATGCCCCTTTACCGTAGCGACAAAGATTTTATTCCCGTTCAGGTATATACCTGTTCCCGAATCGACGGGGCCGACTGCGGAAAGCCTGTAGAAGTATTCGTTGCCGTTCTTGGAAGCCAATTCTACCTTGAATACGCCGCTTGTACCGGCTACAACGGAAGGTACGGCCGATGCAGTCACTTTCATAATGTAGCTGGAACCCGCTTCAACCGAGAGGGCGGCGTTTGTGTCGGAAACGGCATCCGGAGTAGCAATGGCGGTAATCGCGCATTTGGCTGTACCGTAATCGTCCAATTCATAACCGTCCGCGTCATACAGGGTTGCGGTCAGCGTTGTTTTGTTCTCCGACGCGAAAACCGGGTCGAAACCGTTTACTTTTACGGTCGCGGAAGCGCCGGAGGAGGTGAGCTCAAAAATGTCGCTCCTGCCGTCAAGTTCCCAGGCAATGCTGGCCCCGGCGGGGATGGAGGTACCGGCCGGATAAGCGGTTGCGGTGAATGTCTCCGAATAGCCCTTGGCAATATTGGAGGAGTCTTTATTCATGACAAGGCCTGCAAAGGAAAGGGACGCAATTTTAAAAGTATCAATGGATGTGCCCGCGGTTTTTGCAAGTGTGAACCCGCAGGTGTTGAAATCGTCCGCGTCGACTGCATCGGAAGCAGCCTTAAAGACGGTGGTACCGGCCGCAAAGGCTTTGTCGGTCAGCATCAGTGTAACGCCGGAGGCGCTGTCGGCTACATAAAGGTTTCCGGCCGCGATCTTCATTGTGCCGTCCCCGTTAATCGTATCTGCCGTAACCATACCGTTAAATGTCAGAGTAGTATCGGAATCCAGGGAAATGGTGCCGACCGTAACGGGGCCGCTGACGGTTGCGCTTGTGTCTTCATACTGGGAAGAAATCGTTCCGTTTTTCGCGTTGGCGGGAGCGGGGATTTTTCCAATAAATTCTTCGCTGTCATCCCCGACATGCACCGTTGTCTCGCGGGAATCGAGGTCGATGGCATTCACGTTAAGGTCATCGCCGGATAAGGTAATGGAACCGTCCGCACTCGATTTAACGCCTGCACAGGTGATTTTGGATTCCCTGGAGGACATCAGAATATCCTGCGCGGTAATCTTGCCCGTAACAATCGGGGTATCCGAATCATTCGAAATGATGGTAACCGTGCCGTTGGCGCAGATTGTCCCGGTTATTCCTGCGTTTACGGTTACGTTGCTGTCCGAATCAAGGGCTACATCGGTAACATCGATATTTCCGACTTTTCCGCCGCTTATCAGAACCGCGTCTCCGCCCGATGTGACCGGCGCCCCGCTCATCGTGATGTCGCCGACGGTGCCGTCCGTAACTTCAACCGTGCCGCTTTTTACGTCGATCGAACCGACTCTCGCGTCACCGATTTGGAGATCGCCGACATAGCCGGAAATTTTCTTTACAGCGGTTTTTTCGTCGACATGCACGCTTGTGGTGCCCTTGGGGAATACCACTTCGCTGTCGGTTACGTTACTTGTTTTTGCATTCACGTCGCCGCTCAGCATGGTTTTTCCGTCCGTTTTTTGAATGGTAAAAACTTTGCTGTCGGGCAGCAGGGTTGCCGCATCTACTTTTTTCTCAATTTTTGTTTTCAGGGTGTAAGAATCCCCGGAACTGGTCGACGCTTTGTAAGTAGAACCGTCTGCAACCAGCTTCTTCACCGTGATGCTCACGTTCATGGTTCCGGCGTCCTGTGTGTACAGGTTCGTTTCGGAAGAGAAGGCCCTGCCTACGGTAGCAGTCGGGAATCGGGTGAATTTCGAAGCATCGTCTGCGACCGACGTATGTACGTCACTGCCCGTTATGCTGAAACTGTAGGCGGTTTTATCCGTAATACCGGAGGTCGCCGCAGTTAAGTCGGCGGCCTCAAAAGTCGCCAGTGCGGAATCCGCGCTTGGCTTGGCTTTGTAAATCCCTAAAGTCTTTTTATAGTTGGCATTCTGAGCGAAAGTTTCGAAATCGTCGAAGCCTATGCCGGAATCCTTTGTGGCATAATGGGGATCATACTCGCCGAAAACGATCTGATCTTTGTCATAAACATATACGGTAAGGTTGTTCCTTGCTTTCACCGTGTAATCATTTCCGTCGTCGTCGGTGTAGCTGCCTTCATAAAGAACAGAGATCACTTCCTTACCGGAAGCCGTGCTGCTTTTCAGCCGGAGTGTCGCCGTATCGGTGGAATTGTCCACCTTTAGCGAAACAAGGTTGTCGCCGGAAACATGGGCGATGGCGCTGATCTTCTCGTCGCTGACCCTCTTATGGCCGGTCGTTTCAAAAAGGAAATCATTGCCGCTGTTAAGCAGAAAATCCGTAAGGTTGGCGGTATTTGCCGTACCGCCGTTAACAAGATAAATTTCGTCCCGATTGGTGTCGTTGATTGCGCCGGTCATGGACTTTGTCGCCGCCGCGGCGGCGACGGATGAAAAACTGCTGATAATCAGCATAGACGCAAGTACGAGAGAAAGAACTTTTGTTTTAATCTTTTTCATTTTGCAAATCCTCCTGATTGATTGGTGTTTTTGCAAATTCAGTGATGAAAATGCGGTGATGATTTTTCCGGCGGGATGCCGCAGCCGTATCCATAATATGGTTTATTTGATTTGGAATCCCTTATCGCTTCGGATGACTTGAAGGGGAGGAGGAGGAACGGCTGCTGACTTTGCTGGAAGCGGTTTGTGAATTTTCTTTTTCCGGGGCAGCGGATGAACTGGAGACCGTATCCTTGCCGGATTCACCGGAGGAAACCGAAGAATTCCCGTTGTCTGTTTCCTGTGGATTTTTGTCAATCGCGGTTCCCGGTGAATTCGGCGTATCTTTGCCGGCCGCTTCATCGGAATCACTGTTATCCGGCAAAGCGGGGCTGTCTTTTGTATCGCCGCTGTTTGCATTCTCCGACTTTTTTAATTCGTCGATCTTTTTTATAATATCCTTTGTTTTGACATCTTTGTATTCGGTTACGGTAACGGAAGGGTCGAGCGCCTGCAGCTTTTGTATCAGGCTCAGTTTACCCGGCGTAATGTCCAGCTTTTTGGCCTCGTCCCGCTTTTCCAGGGGAATGTGATCCTTGCTGATGGTCACGGTCTTGCCTTCTGACTTTATCGCCGTTTCCACGCCCTGGGCCGCGGTGTTTTCCAGTTCGATTGCGTTCGAGGGGTTGTCGGTTTCCGAGGTCACCAGAATGACCGTTGAACCGTCCTGCGCGACAAAGCCTTTCTGCGCGGCCGATTTCACCAAAGTATGGACAGCGGTTTTGACATCCGTGTCCATGATGTTTTGCCCGTCCAGAATCGTTACGCCTGCGTTGTCATAAGCGGTCGCGGATACAATTTTTCCAAATCTGTTTACGCCCAGCTCAACGCCGGGGTTAATGTCAAGACTTAAATAGGAAGCCGGGGTTTTGTAGACGGCTGCGGCGGATATTGCACCCACAAAGATAACGGTGCAGGCGGCCAGAACGGCTCTTTGCCTCACGGAACGTCCGGGTTTGCTCTGCGCCGCCGTGGGTGTTATGCTTAAATTGGCAATGAGGTAATCCTTTGTTTTTCTTTTGAGATCTTCCTTGGCATGGATATGGTTCACAGCAGACCTAAAAATAGTTTCCATCATCAAAACCTCTCAATTTGTTCTTTAAAATTGCTTTGGCTCTTCGTAGGTGTGTGTAGATTGTATTTTGATTTCTTCCAAGAATCGTTGCAATTTCAGGAACCGAATAGTCTTCAAAATAGAAGAGATAAATTACATTTCTATATTTCTGTGGAAGTGATAACACCTCGCGCAATACACCCTCTTCAGATTTATCCTCTATTGGAATTTCTAAGTTATCGATGGAACAAGTATTTTTACGGAAAAAGCTTTTGTGGAAGTCTTTGCATTCATTTATCGTAACTCTGCAGAGCCATGCCTTTTCATGCGCATCGCTTTCAAATGGTTTTTTGTTCTGCAACAGCTTTAAAAAGACATTTTGAAAGATGTCTTCCACATCCGCTTCGCTTTTAAGATACATAAAACATATTCTTCGAACCATATCGGAATATTTGTCGAGAGCTTCTGTTACAACATCGTTGGTACCGGACGATGTTTTTTCCATTTCATTTCCTCCCCTCAATAATAGACACGATTGAGAACGGCAAATCCTTTCAAAATTCGGTAAATTTTATAAAATTTTCATTCCAGCATATAGCACTGAATAAAATCAGTTTGATGCGATTTGCTTATCTAGGACTGGTATGGGAACCAAAACAGACTGATTTATTTAAAAAAAGAGGGAGACGTGTTCAGCAACACATCTTCCCCAATTCCTATTCTTAATCCTGAGACAAGCCTGTCATAAATAAATTTAAGTGTTGCAAAAATAGCGCATATCCGAACACGCAGCCTTCCATTTTTTACGTCATCCGTAAGCGGAGCATTTGTCAATACTATCTTACCGTAAATTCCAGCCAAAGGGCAACCCCATTGTTTACCAAAAATGAGCTTACCGCCGACCTGTGAGATCGGCGGTAAGGAAAATTTTGTTTTATTGTTGCAGTCTCTCTTGTTATCACCTTGTACTGTAATCCCATTATTCAGAAAAG
Source organism: Caproiciproducens galactitolivorans (assembly GCF_026672255.1). GTDB lineage: Bacteria > Bacillota > Clostridia > Oscillospirales > Acutalibacteraceae > Caproiciproducens > Caproiciproducens galactitolivorans_A. Next base: position 35,876 of record NZ_JAPOHA010000008.1, read on the forward strand.
CAAAGTCCTTTCCATATCGGACGTAACCAGAATAACAGATGATGTAAAAATCAGTATTCGCTGAAAAGATTTTCAATCTGAGCCATCAGACCCTTCGGGTATTTTTGGCCCTTGACCCATGTAACAATTGCCCTTGCGGCCTCTACATTGTGAGAATAGCCCATCATGAAGTCCGACAGCATTTTTCCATCGGCATATTTTTCCGCACGGCGCAGGGGAGAAAAGGGGTCATTTCCGGGGAGATGCCCTTCTTCGATCATTCCGCTGAGCAGGCTTCTGACCGCCGAAATCTGGATTTCTTCAAAAGCGGCAGCAGTCTCATTTCTTTTCTGACGGAGCAGACCGACAAAAACGTGAAGCAGGGCATCACCCATCCAATCCCGCGGAGCACAGGCAGCACATTCTGAGGTTTTTCGGATACAGTCGCGTGAAAAAGAAGGGGCGCACCATAAAATCCGCCCTTCTCCGTGCGGAAAGGAGGAGGCCTGTTGTTCCGTCACGATTCCGAAGTCGCAAAGAACGCCGTCGCGGAACAGCAGCTTCACGGAACCGCCGTACTCAATTTGGAGATAGTCAATCGGATAAATTACTTCCAGCTTCGGAAGAGAGGACAAAAGTGTTTCTTTTTGCGCCGCGTCGCAAATCACCAGAAAGTCCAGGTCGGACCATTGGTCGAACCGCTCCGTTTCAGCAAGAGAACCGAAAGCCGCGACTGCTTCCACACCTTCCTGCGCTTTCCAGTATTTTACCAATTCCGCCATTCTGTCGATTGCAATTTCTTTTTTCCGTATCATCCGCACACCTCTTTCAGTTCCGAAAACGCCGCAAGGTGATATTTGGCAAGTGAAGATTTTCGCGCATCTCCCATGCCGGCGGCGTCACAGCCCGCGCGCACCGCCGCTTCAATCCCAACAAGGGCATCCTCCACAACAAGACAATTTTCCGGAGCAAGCCCCAGGCGCCGCGCGGCGCACCGGAATACTTCCGGGTCCGGTTTTGCATGACTTATTTGATTCCCATCCACAACAGCGTCAAAATAACCGTTAAGGCCGATACGTTCCAGAATAAACCCGGCGTTTTTGCTGGACGAACCGATTGCCAGCCTGCATCCGCTCTTTCGCAGGAAATCCAATGTACCCTTCACCTCCGGAGACAGGTTTTCCGGCGTCATTTGCGCTAAAGATCGGCGGTAGTTTTCGTTTTTTTCATTTGCCAACTTGTCTTTTTCCGTATCGGTATAGATCTGCCCGCTGTTGCTTAGGATAATTTCCAGGCTTTCCATCCGGCTTACTCCGCGCAGGCGGTTGTTGATCTTTTCATTGAAACAGATCCCCAACCGGTCCGCGAGGGCTTTCCATGCCAGATAATGGTATCGGTCGGTATGGCAGATAACGCCGTCCAGATCAAAAATAATTCCTTGATATTTTTCCATGTCATCCTCCGGTTTTCAGGCTGCTACGAAATGATCCGAACAGAAAAAGGGTGGATGCTGGAACCGGACTTTTTCCACTCTTTCCCTTCCCATCTTAGCGTGAAATCGTTTCCCAAATCGTCCCTGAAGTGATAAGAACCCGCTGGGCCTGCAAGGATAAAGTGCAAATTCCGGTAAGATTTCACACTGCTTCCAACGTCGCTTCCAAGCTCTTCGGAAGCATCCAGATTGAGTGCGATTCCATACCCGGAGCGCAGGTAGACCGGGAGGCGTAAGCCGCAGTCCGTGTCAATTTCCCGGCCGCCCTCCTGCTTTTCGCCGGTAAATAAATCGTACCAGTCGCCCTGCGGCAGATAGGTGGAACGGCCCCGTGCGTTTTCTTCAAGCAGGGGCGCGACAAGAATACCGTCTCCCAGCAAAAACTGACTGTCGATATTGCGGACTCTTTCATCCCTGAAAAAGTCGTAAATCAACGGACGGAGCATGGGGCGGCTGTTCTGCACACAGTCGATGGCCGTGCTGAATAAGTAGGGCAGCAGGTTCATGCGCAAGTTGTGCCAGAACCGCATTTCGTCGATAAATTCCGGCTTTTGATATACAGTCGCCAGATTCCAGGGGCTGCGCTCGTTGTTCCCTTCCGCAGAGGCCATCAGTTCGCGGAACTGCCCGCCGTCCGGTTCGGAATGCCACTGCATAACCGGACAGAAGCATGCAAGCTGTGTTGCGCGGCGGTAAAGGTCCAGCGTGGGCAGGGGCCCCGCGAAGCCCGCAATATCGAATCCCCAGAACGGAATCCCCGTCATTGCCGCAGAAAGCCCCGCGCGCAGGGCGCTTTTTAATTCACTGTTTTCGCTCTGCTGGTCACCGGCCCAGTGAATCGGTGTGGCATGCTGGCCGGAATATCCTGCGCGGCTGAACAGTACGCGGTTTTCCCCGATGAATTCCGTGTAGGCTTCCAGGTAGCTTTGCGAATACCGGTTCTTCATTTTTGCACCGTCGGAACCATCCTGAAACCGCAGTTGATTGCTATAGATAAATTCGCCGCCGTCCGTTTTGAAACCGTCAACGCCGATGTCCAGCAGATATTGACGTTTTTCGAACCAGAGACGTTTTGTTTCCGGATTTGTAAAATCCGGTATCATGGAACCGGAAAACCAGTGCCCTTCGGGGATTTGATAGGGCGTACCCCGGTCTGTCTGTACACAGAGCTTTTCCTCTGCGGCAAAGGCCCTGTCTGCCTCATTTTGCGCGTTAACAGCTTCGTTTGCCTCCTGCTTTTTATACACGGGTACCTGCCACAGCACAAGGTGCAGGCCGCTGCTGTGAAGCTTTTCGATCATCGCCCCGGGATTCGGCCATTGGCTTTCGGAAAAGTCAAAGTCGGAATAGCGCAGCGCTTTATTGCCTTTGCACGGCATGTATTTGGCGCCGTTAAAAATATAAAAGGTGGCTTCGTCGCTCCACGCTTCCAGCACCAAAACGGTGGCGGGGAAGCGGAATTTACGGAGCAATTCCACTTGCAGCTCTGTTTTTTCCTGGGTGTCCCAGTGATTGGCGGAAATCCAGGGGCCAAACGCCCATTTGGGCGGGAGCTTGGCGGAGCCGAAGACAGACATATATTCGGAAATAATGCTTTCCGGATTCCCCTCAAAAAGAATGACGGCGGAGCCTGAAGGCATTGAAATACGGATTTCTTTACCAAATTCAAACATAGTTTCATAGTCCGTCTCCACATAGAGGCCAAACCCTGTGTCCGTCATAAAAAACGGAGCGGTACAGTACGTTTTGCTGCCCTGATGGCAAAACTTTTCTTCCACACAATTTACGACCTTGTGTTCCTTCTGATTGAAAAAATCGAATTTTTCCCCCATCCCGTAGGCGCCGCGGTAAGGAAGAGCAATTGTCAGAGCGGATTCTTCCTCGTGCCAGCGCAGCCGCGCAATTCCGCCGGGAAATGAAAAATTCAGCGTGTTTTCCTGTGCTGTAAATTTGATTCGTTTCATGTTCGTATCTCCGGGTCAGCCTTTCACGCCGCCGACGGTTAATCCTTCCTTAAAGTNTCCTGTGCTGTAAATTTGATTCGTTTCATGTTCGTATCTCCGGGTCAGCCTTTCACGCCGCCGACGGTTAATCCTTCCTTAAAGTATTTTTGCGCGCAGATATAAACGATAAGAATCGGAATGATGGACAAGAGGCTGCCTGCCATCATCAGGTTGTACTGGTTGCTGTACTGGCCCTGCATGGAGTTGAGGATGAGCGGAAGCGTGTAATTTGCACGGTCGGTAAGCAGAACCAACGGCAGCAGATAGTCGTTCCACAAATCCATGAACGACAAAATTGCCAGCGTTGCCAGCGTACCCGGACACAGCGGAAGAATGATCTGGAAGAAAATCCGCCACATTCCCGCGCCGTCAATGGTAGCCGCTTCGATAAACGCATCGTTGATCGTCTGCATTTTCTGGTACAGCATAAAAATGGCAAACGCATTGAACATCTGCAAAAACAGAAAGGCATTCAGGTTGTTCAGAAGATTCAGCTTGCCCATGATGATAAAGAGCGGAATAAAAGTGGTTTGCGGAGGAATCATTAACGCGGTAATGAAAACGGAAAAAAGAACCTTACTTCCGCGGAATTTGATTTTTGCAAGGGCAAAAGCCGCCATGGCCGCGCACAGGATACGCAGTACAGTGCAGAAAACGGAGATGTAAAAGCTGTTTGCAACGGAGGACCAGAAGTTTTCAATCGAGAAAAGCTTTCGGTATGCATCCAGAGAAGGCTGTTTCGGAATCCACTCTACCGGGAGCAGCATGACGGCCCCGTTGGTCTTTATCGAGGTAACAACCATCCAGAAAAAGGGAACGCAAATTAAAAAAGCAAGGAATAACGCAAAAATATAATAAAGAACCCTGGAAAATATTTTTTTTGCCTTCATGAAATCAGTTATCATAATTCACCCACCTTTTCTGCAGCTTGATCTGAACAAAGGTCAGGACCATAATAATCAGAAACAGTATCCAGCTTAGCGCGGAAGCGGTTCCCATTTTGTAGTAAGTGAAACCGTATTTATAAATTCGTTCCACCATGACCATCGTGGAACCGCCCGGTCCGCCGTCCGGCGTCATAATCATAACCTGAGGGAAAATCTGGAACGAGTTAATCATGCCGATGATCAGAACAAAGAAGAGCGTCGGCGTTAAAAGCGGAAGCGTAATTTTGAAAAAGCGCTTCACCTTTCCCGCCCCGTCAATTTCCGCCGCTTCGTAATAATCATGATTGATTCCCTGCAGCCCGGAAAGCAGCATCAGGCCGAAATAGCCCATATCCTTCCAAATGGAGGCAAGCACAATGGCCGGCATTGCCCATTGCGGGCTTTGCAGCCATTGCGGGCCCTGAATGCCTACTGCGGACAGGATTGCGTTAACGATTCCGTACTGAGGGTTCAGCGCCCACCGCCAGATCAAAGAACCTGCAACCCATGATGTGATAACCGGTATATAATAAACCACGCGAAAAAAGCCGACCCCCCGCGCCTTGCTGTTCAAAATGCCGGCGATGCAGAGCGATATGACGATCATCAGGGGAATATAGAGAATAACAAACTTTAAGGTGTTTGTAAGAACCTGGTAAAATTCCGTGCTGGTGAATATTTCTTTGTAATTGTCAACGCCTATGAAATAATCTTTCATAAAGCCCTGAAAATCACTTGTAAGCGTAAGCTGGCTCAGCCCGTCCCAATTCGTCAGGCTGATCAGCAGAGTGGCAATGATCGGAATCGCACTGAATACCAGAAAGCCGATAAGACTTGGCAGTAAAAACGGCAGTGCCACAAAGAAACCGGACGTACGCGAATGCTTCATTTCAAATCCTCCTTCTACCGATATTGACTGCGTGATCTTCATCACAAAAATACCGGCCTTTCGGCTGTGAGAGCAGCCATGGCTGAAAATACAGAAATACGGTTCTTTTCATGGTCAGCCAATCTGAACCGATGAGCCGCTTCCCGACACAGTGGCTTCGTAGCGTTTCCCCCGAAAGAAAAAGCGAAACCGTATTTTCTGAAAGCTTGGGGGCAGATGGGGCGACAGCTTCGGCGCGCCGTTTTCAAAGGACAACCCGGCAAATCCGAAAACGGCCGTCTGCCAGCATTCCCCAAGGCATGCGGCATGAAGTCCTTCTTCGCCCGTGTTTTCCATAATGTTGCGCAAATCCAGAAAAAGTGCCTTTTGAAAATAGTCCCAGGCGGCGTCCGTAATGCCGTTTTGCGCCGCAAACAGGGCGTGCGTGGCAAAACTCAGAGTGGAATCATGCAGGCACAGCGGTTCAAAATCATTCCAGGCCGCCTTTTTTTCCTCCGGTGTGAATGCTTCCGGCAGCCGTGTCATGAGCAGAATCACATCCGCCTGCTTGATGACCCGGTACCGCTGCAGCCGGTCGAAACAGACCTTATGGTAACTGGCCGCGTCGCCTGTTTTCAGCTCTGAGGGGTTTACGGGTTCCAGCAAGTCAAAGGTGTCGTCCTGCTTCCAGTGCCCGGAAACCGGGTCCTTCGGCAGTTTGATTGAAGATTCCAGTTCAGCCCACCGGGCGGTTTCCCCTTCTGTAATGCCGAGCTGCCGGTAAACGGACGGATTGTTCGTGCGCAGGTACGCCGCCGCTTCCACGGCAAGCTTCAAATTTTCTTTTACCAGCCGATTGGTGTAAAGATTGTTGCTGGTAATGCCGCAGTATTCGTCCGGCCCTTTACAGAACAGCAGGTTTACCTTACCGGTTTCGGGGTCCGGTGTGTAGCGGCTCTGCCAGAACCGCGCGGTCTCGATATAGACTTCCGCCGCGTGATTCCGGTAAAAATCCATGTCCCCCGTAGCGTCAATGTATTGGTTGAGCGCGTACACGACATCAGCGGTTACATGAAGCTCGGAAGCGCCGATGTCCCAGCTTTCGCACTGCTCACTGCCGTCGTAGGAGGCCATCCAGGGGTATCGCGCGCCCGCGCTGTTCATTTTCTGCGCGTATAATTTTGCCTGCGGAAGCGTATCCGTCCGGTACTGCATCAGATTTTTCGCCGCTTCCGGATTGGTATAAAGATAAAACGGCATCAAAAACAGATCGGTATCCCAAAAATAACATCCTTTGTACCGCGTATGGGTCAGACCCCTTGCGCCGATATTTACGGAAGGATCCTTTTCCGAATTGTTGGCGATCATTTCGAAAATCAAGTAGCGCAGGGCCGCGTCCGCCTGCCCGTCACCTTCGATTTCGATATTGGCCGATTCCCAGTGCTCTGCCCACGCCGCTTCGCTCTGCGATAGAAGGGCGGAAAAGTTCCATTCGGAACCCGGGCTTTGAATGCGCGGGTCTTTATCCCGGCTGGTGGACAGAAACGCACACTGTTCTATTACAACCGTATCGCCCGCCGATACAGCCGCGCTGTAGACAAGCCCCGTACCCTCGTCGTCATCGAAAGTGCCTTGATAGCGCAGCCCCTGTGTGTGATAGGTAACTTCTTCTGAAATCTCAAGGTTGGTTCCCTTCGTCAGCAGCCTTAAAGAAAAGCCGTTTTCTGAAAACGTTTTCCGCACAATGGAAGTGAGCTGCGCTGTCTGTGTGTTTTCCTTCGTCTGGTCATCCGCAACCGGAAGATTGCAGCAGGCGGTATGAACACCAGCGGAAATTTCCAGATTCATATCCGTATTGGGCTTAAAGGCAATCCGGTCGACAAGCAGGCCTGTGTTTGAAAGCGAAAAAAAGCGTTCCTCACAAACTTCCAGCGATTTTCCGCCCAGGTTCAGCAGGTATTCTCCGGTGAACAGGCCAGTGTGCAGATCAAGGGTGCGATGCACACAGGCCGGGGCGGCGGTCCGTCCGTCCGCCTTCAGTTTTCTATATAAAGGTGTCGGCAGATTGATAAAATCCGTAATCCCCGGTTTAATCTCCCCAAATATCCCCGCGACAAACAGCCCGGTCTTATAGGGCGGAACATTGGGCGAGAGGGAAAGAAATCCGCGGGAACCCATCCGCCCGTTTCCAATAAAAAATACGCTTTCGAGAAAATCGTCCGTCCCGTTTTCGCTGTCCGCTTCTATTTTCCATTTTGATAGTTTTACATCATTCCTCATAAGCTCGGTCCAGCTCCTCCTTGGTTTCTTTCATTGCATGGCACAAAAAGCCTGCGCACGTTGCAAAAGCCGCGCCCGTGGTGCATTCACCGGTGTTTTCGTCCACACTTTCGCATGCGATAAGGTGATCCATCTGAACATCGTGTAAGAATTTTGCACTGCTCGCCGTTCTCCCGCAAAGGAGGCTGTTTGCAACGCTCAAAATCCATGGATGCGGCGCGTGCGGACAGCCGATTTCCGCAAATCTGCTGGAAGCGAAACTATACCGATATCCGGGCGAGCGGATCATTTGAACCGTATTGCGGTATACGTCTTCATCCGGCCGGCAGAAGCCGAGGTATGGAAGAATCTGGAGGCTGCCCGGCGGCTCGTCGTAAATATCATATTGGCCGTTCAGGTCAACGGACCACGCATAAAAAGGCTTTCCGTCTTTTTCCTTCACACAGTGCCGCTCAATGGCAGACCGGATATTCAGCGCGGTCTGTTCCAATTCGTGATAAGCGGGGTATAAGTGTGCAAGGGCAAGCAGGGCTTTCCACACAAGAACATTGTCGTATGTAATATATGGATATACATGTTCGTCATCCGTAGGCTGAAGAAAGGTGTCGTACAGTGCAACGGTCGGATGCCGATGTTTTTCCAGCTGATGCAGAATGCGTTTGATTCCCGTCTTCACGCTTGCTTCTTCCAGAATGCTGTCGTCGCCCGTTGCGTCGGTGTAGCGTTCGAGTGCAAGAACCGGAGCCATCAGCTCATCCAGCTCAAACCCGGGTTCCAGCACGGTGCCGTCAATAAAACGGGAATGAATTCCGAAATTTTTCCCCTGACGGCCAAAAACATAAGTCAGCATTTCGCGTGCCAGATCATGGTCGGCGTCCAGAACCGCGGGGAAACTCCATAACAGGCTGTCGCGGTCCCAATACGCCGCGCTTACATAGTACCGGGGACTGCGGCTGGTGACAAGCACCAGTTCTTCCGTATCCAGCGTAATGCCGGTTGAAAAGAAGATACAGAAAAACAAATTGGTGTTATACAGCCGGGTAAGATTTTTATCCTTAAATTCCAGCGACCGTTCGGAAAGCCAATTTAACGTTCGATTGAATTCGAAATCATATCCCTGCCGCAGCATTTCCTTTGCACTGGTCGCGGCGGCAACTTCCTCAAATCCAATCCCCCAATACACGACCAGCTCGCAGCTTTGACCCGGCGCGAGTGTTTCTTCCCTTGTCAGGCAATAGTCAACGCCTTTTTCATGCTGCGTGAAAGTGACTTCGCAGTCTTTATCCGTCATTGGCGCAAAAGCGAACAACGGCGCGCCGCAGCGCAGATCGAACACGATGCCGTTATTCCACGCGCTCCGGTAACAGTGTTTTTCGCCGTCAAGCATTTTATCCTCGTTCACACAATGCCAGCTTGTTGCCCAGCGCCCGCGCAGACCGTATGAAATCTGCACGGGTTCCGGGGTGGAGTTGGTTGCTTCAAGCCGTACCAAAAAGCCGCGCTCTTCGACGGGCGCAAGAATGACGCCGTTCAGTGAAATTCCCTGCGAGCTGAAAGAAAAGCGGGGAATCCAGTTTCCCAACCGGTTCCACACGGGAGCTTCCCGCAATACCTGCGTGTCGCCGATCTTTATAAAGGGGAGAATCAGCGGGACATCTTCATCCCCACGAACATCGATTAAACCTTTATATCCCATATGCAGGAAGGTCAGATCATGGATTCCGGCTGTCTGTTCCTTGATTTGCGGCAGTGAAACCATCTGATTTCCGGTGGGTATCCATGCTGCATTCATAAATAAGTCTCCTTTTTAGTTAAACGGTTAACTTAATACAAGTTAAATATAGCTATAAAAATATCTAATGTCAATAGTTATTCGTAATATTATAAAATTTTTTGTGTAAAACTCTTGACATTATAGAAAATAATCGTTATTGTTAATACATAAATAATTTAAACGGTTAAATAAAAAAGCGAGATATATTATGAAAAACAGAATTACAATTAAACAGGTAGCGCAAAAAGCCGGCGTATCGCCCGCGACAGTTTCCTATGTGCTCAATAATAAGAAAACTATTTCGGCAGAAACAAAACAGCGCGTGTGGGATGCGATTTCAGCGCTTGATTATGTGCCCGACCTGTCGGCGCGCAGCTTAACTGCCGGGAATTCAAAGCTGATCGGCGTTCTGGTCCCCCAGACGGAAGAGGGGAACCGGCTGATGTTTGAAAATAATTTTTACAGCGAAATTCTGGGGAGCATTGAGCTCAGCGCCCGACTGCGGGGTTACCATGTCCTGATTTCGGCGGCGGATTCCAACGAAAAATACCTGACCCTTGTAAAAGAACGCAATCTGGACGGCATCATCGCCATTGGTGTCTACCCGGACAGTTTTTATCAGGAAATGAAAAAATCGCAAAAACCGATTGTTCTGGTGGACAGTTACTGTAACGATCATTACTACCACAGCATCCGAATTGACGATGCATACGGCAGTTACCTCGCCACCAAATATATGATTGATCACGGGCACCGCGAAATCGCGTTTTTCTGCGGGGAAATCAAAGACAACGGCGTTATGAAGCAGCGTCTGCAAGGGTACCGGGAAGCGATGGAGGAACAGGGACTCAGCTTCAGCATGAAGAATGTGTTTGAAGGAAAAATCGACTACGAAAACGGAATCAAGCTGGCGAACACCTTGTGTGATTCCAAATCAAAGGCGACGGCTGTGGTGGCTTCGGCAGATATTCTGGCAATCACCGCCATCAAAGCCTTTTATGAACGCGGCCTCCGTGTTCCCGAGGACTTTTCTGTCATCGGCTTTGATGATCTGCAGATTTCAAAATATCTTACCCCGGGTCTTACTACGGTGCACCAGGACATTTCCCGTAAAGGGGAACGTGCAATGGAACTGCTCTTTCAGAGTATTGAGGATCCAAATCTGACCAAAAGGGAGGAAATCATGGCGGTAAATATTGTTGAACGCGGTTCGGTTAAATCCTTATGAAAAGGCAGGTGAAATAAAAAGGGTTACACCGCCGGCAAAGCATGTGTAACCCTTTTGAAAGCAGGCAGCACTCAACCGCCCCTTTATTTACTTATTGTAAATGATACGGGCAAATAAAGCAATACAAATTGGAACGGGAGGAATTCTTAATGAAAAGGTATTTATCTACCATAAGCCTTGCATTGGCGACGATGCTTACCGTCAGTGCATGTTCCACGGCGCCCGCATCGAGCAAAGCGAATCCGGCTTCAGCCGCATCCGGCGCAGCATCGCAGCCGGTAACGATCACATTCGATCAGTTTTCCAACTCCGGTGATAATGAACAGTACTTGAAAAAAATGATTGACGCTTACAAAGTGAAAAATCCGAATGTTACAATCAAGCTGCAATCCTATGGGTATCAGGACTACTTTACCCAACTGACCACCAAAGTGGCCGGCGGAAAAGCGGCGGATGTGTTTGAACTGAATTATGAAAATTTCGTTTCCTACGCAAAAAAGGGCGCCCTTATGCCGCTTGACGATATCATCAAGTCCGAAAACATCGATACCTCATCGTACAACCCGACAGCACTGAAGGCATTCAACGCCGACGGAAAGCAATACGGTGTTCCGGACAGCTTTTCTACGGTTCTCCTCTTTTACAACAAAGATTTGTTCGATAAGGCAAAGGTTTCTTACCCGACCGACGACTGGAAATGGGAAGACGCCATGAACGCAGCGCAAAAGATTCGTGCACTCGGAAAAGATATTTACGGTTATTACCATCCGTGTACCTTCAACGAATTCTATAAAGTTGCAAAGCAAAACGGCGGCAGCCTGATCAGCGCCGACGGCAAATCGTTCACCATGGATACACCCGAAAATGTACAGGCATTGCAGTACATGGTGGATATGCAGAACAAAACCAACGTTATGCCGACTGCGGCACAGGTGGAAAGAACGGCCAACGCCGACTGGGATCTTTTTAAATCCGGGCGCTTGGGCATGATCGTTACCGGCTGCTGGGCTTTCCCGGATTTCACCAAGAACTGCGGCTTTAACTGGGACGTTGCCGTAGAGCCCGGCCATTCCGTGAAAGCAACACATTTCTTCTCCAACGGCTACGTGGTCAACAAGGACAGTAAGGCTGCAAATGAAGCGGTGAAATTCATCAATTTTATCTCTTCCAATAAGGAAGCGACCCAGATTCGTCTGGATGCCGGACTGGAATTACCGCCTGTCACTGACAGCTCGATTATTTCACAGTATACATCGAAAACACCGCCCGCAAACCGTAAGGCTGTTTTCAAAAGCCTGGATTTCCTTGTGACTCCTCCGGTTATTTCACAATATCAGCAGTTGCAGGATATTGTAGGGAAACATCTGGATGCCGCGGTAGCCGGTACGGTAACGCCTTCACAGGCGCTGAAAGATATGCAGGCCGAATGCCAGCAAACGATCAGCCTGTCAAAATAATCTGAAGTTTTTCCATACTGACAAAGAATCATCCTATTTTAACTCTTTCAAGCAAGTAAATTCATAATTTTTACGGCATACAAGCAATTTTAAGGCTAGGGCAAGAAAAACAAAAACCGCATCAAACAGTTCATAAATGGCTGTTTGATGCGGTTTTTCGTGGTTCCGCCAGATCGATCGTATGGTGGATTTTGGCCGTTTTATATTTCGACTAAAATTCTATCAATCAGCAAAAATCTTTCCCGAAATCATCCTTTGTAATGGAAGCTGCCTGTGAATATTGATAGTCTTCGTCCCAATTGGCATAGGCGCTGTTATCGCGATAATCTGTCAAATTATAATTTTGTTTCAGATATTTTCCAAGATAGGAACTGATTTTATATGCACCCCAAAGATTCAGGTGACCGGCGTTGTTCATATCATTGGCAAAGTCAATTCCGATTTCCTCTGCTTTATCGTAAAGGTCAAGGAACGGTATTTTATTGCTCTCTGCAAAATCAGCCACGGTGTTAAACAAAGCTTCGCAATCGTCAACCCAGCCGTCCTGCTGATTCGGTTCGCTGTAATCACAGGGCATATTCACAAGAACCAACTTAAAGTTTTCTTCCTTGGAAAGCGCAATGATCTTATTCAGATATTCCAGAGATTTTGCGGGTATTTCCGTGCGATTTTCCGTGTCCTCCCATTTCGAAATGGATTTCCCGTATTTTTCCGTACCGGCTACAAATCCTTTGTTATAATAAACAGAAGAATAATCAAATCCAAAATCTTTTGCCTCAAGCGATGACCACCGAAAGTGATATTTCAAAACAGGAAAAAGATACAGGAACCGATCCTCCGGCGGAGTGCAGTTCCAAATAGCGTTAAGCTTATTCGATGAGAATTTCATATTGTCAAGTGCGTTGCTTACAAGCCCTCTTTCACCGTATTGATTGGTCATTCCAAGATAAAAAACATCTAAAACAACAACCGGATTTTTATGCTTTTTTAAAACATCCTTCAGCAAATAATACGTTGCGTCAATTGGCTGACCCCCGGTGGCATAATTAAAACTGGTAATTCCGTACTGATTCCAAATCACATTGGGATCCACACCGCCGTTCATATGGCTGGAGCCCATCAATACGACGTCATATTGATCATCAGACAGATAAAGCCCCTCCTTCAATTTCCCCATATGCTGCGTTTTATAAACAAAAATCGGACTGATCAGACCTAAAATAGTAAAAAGCAGAAGTACAAAAATAAAGCCCTTTGTAATTAATTTTTTCACAATTCGCAACCTCGTTAAAACTGAAAATAAATGAAACTCTGTGCACTGTATTCCGAGCCGTATGTACCAAATATGATAAGGATTAATACCGCGGCTAAATAGACGGTCCATCGAACCATGGTATTGCTGCCAATCAAAACATTTCTCAAATCAAGATGCGTTGTCAGAATATCCACTAGAATAACAATGAAAATCCCCAGAATTGCTGCAATAAATTCCGGCTGTGTTAATCCCAGATTAAAGATGGAGCCATCCCATAGGGAAGATCGATCAAATTGAAACATATTTCCGATCATCAGAAACGCATTTTCCATAGTGTCCGCGCGGAAAAACACCCAGGCAAAGCTGACAAGCACAAATGTGGCGGCAGTTTGCAGCATTGTGTATCCGCGGCTGCTATTCTGAAATCCCAGTCTATCCTGAACTTCTCTTTTTACAGGCTTCAGCAAAAGACCAACGATCTGATAAAATCCGTGAAGTATCCCCCAAAATAAAAAAGTCAAAGATGCTCCATGCCACAAACCGCAGACAGTGAATACAATTAAAAGATTTAGATAGTGCCGCAATTTGGAACATCTGCTGCCGCCAAGCGGAAAATAGAGATAATCACGGAACCAGGTACCCAGAGAAATATGCCAGCGGCGCCAGAATTCTTGGATGGATTTCGAAAAATACGGCTGTTGAAAGTTTGCAGACAGATGAAAGCCCAGTGTTTCCGCAACACCGAGAGAAATATTGGAATATCCGGCAAAATCGCAGTAAATCTGAAACGTATAGAAAAGGACAGCAAGAATGGAATCCAAACCATGATATTGTGCCGGATTGTTAAAGACCGTGTTTACCAGAACTCCCAACCGGTCCGCCACAACCATCTTTTCAAAATAACCCCACAGCATCAAAAGAATTCCTCTTCTTACCCTGTCATAATCAAACGAATGCACTTCATCAATTTTTTTAAGAAAATCCTTCGACTTCTGAATGGGCCCGGATATTAAAGTTGGAAAAAAGGACACAAAAAGTGCGTATTTCCCCAAATGGTACTCCGGCTCAACATCTCCCCTGTAAACATCCAGCGTATAGCTCAGAGATTGAAAGGTATAGAAAGAAATTCCGATCGGCAAAATGAAACGATATTCACCCGCAATGGCATTGATTCCGGCAAAGGACAATAGATCGGAAAAGAATTTCAAATATTTAAAGGTAATTAAAACTCCGATATTGATTACCAAACTCAGGGCAGCAATCGCTTTCTTGCGCGTTTTGCTGCCGCTTCCATGGTTGACTTTTCCGATGAGCACGCCGCTAAAATAGGTTACTAAAATAGAAGCTAATAAAAAAACGACATATACCGGGCTGGAACACATATAAAAGAAGAAACTGATTACCAGAAGCCAAATCCATCGGTATTGGGGAGAAATCAAATAATATACAACCACTGTTACAAAAAGCAAAATAAGAAAGCTAAACGAAACAAAGGACAATATTGAGTCTCCCCAATCATTTATATTTTTATATGTTATGTATATTAAAACATATAAATTTAAAGGTTTTATTAATACCATGAAACTATTTTGTATTATGTCTTTCATAGTTTTCATGTTTTCATTGGAAAATCATTCTTAGGATAACACGAAGAGAGAATTCTATAAATGGGAGACAATCATAATAGATTCAGTAATGATAATGTTTGGAATAATAATCGGGGTCAGCAATCATGATTTAAAAAGCGGAGAAGGTCTTATAGATGATGAAAATTGCAAAATGGTTTACGCCTTTTTTTTCAACACTTTTATTGATTTTGATATGGAAATTGTTAAATCAAGATTATCCCATGTCAATGAAATCAATAAATAGTAAGACACTACTTCCAAAAGGCATACAGAGCCATGCATTAAATAGGGTTTTGCCACAAGCAAAAAACTCTATTGATTATTTCAGTTGATTTGTATCTTGGCAGCGTATATAATTAATATAACCGGGGAGGAATTAATATGGAAAACAAGGAATTATTACAGGCTATTGGTAATATTTTAGATTCAAGGTTAGAACCTATTGATCAGAGACTGGCCGGGCTGGAGAAAAGCGTAGCAGGGCTGAAACAGGATGTATCTGGTTTAAAGGATGGCCAGGCGACTTTGCAGCAGGATGTCTCCGGGCTGAAGCAGGATGTTTCTGGGTTAAAACAGGATGTTGCAGGGCTGAAAGACGGGCAAGCAGCCTTGCAGAGAGATGTCTCTGGGTTAAAACAGGATGTTGTCGGCTTAAAGGATGGTCAAGCAGCCTTGCAGAAAGACGTTGCCGGATTAAAAGACGGTCAGGCAGCTTTGCAGAGAGATGTTTCCGGCTTACAGGAAGAAACCCATTCAATCCGCATGACGCTTGAAAATGTTACCAACCGAAATATTCAGGTTGTGATGGAAGGACATTCCAGTGTAGTGGATAAAATGAAGGAACTGAGCAATACCGTCGATGATATCAATGCAAAAGTTGATATTCTGGAGATGGTTTCCCAAATGAACGTTAAGGAAATCAACAAGCTGAAAATCGCAAAATAGCATAAGATAATACATAAGCAGCATGGGAGGTTTCTCATGCTGCTTACTTTTTTCTGGCCGTAGCTATTCTGTTGCTCCAGCACATTTGTACCTACAGGTGGTGCGAGCCGAACCGCGGAACTGACTAAAATAGAAGATCTGCATCATCAGTACCGCCAGTTTCATCTGTTGCTAGCGGAACAAATACGACAGATCAAAACAAAAAACCGTTTATTCTAGCAAGCCTACAGTAAAAAGTAATTCATCAGTACCGAAGAAAGCCAAAGGTTCTACGACAAAGGAACCAAATGCAGGCAATAATGATCCTATGTTTGATGACAGAGAATCATATTCACCCTAACGGACAAATGACAACTGCCAGTGATATGTAGTAGAAATAATGGATTAATTATACTTGAAGCATAGCTAAGAGCATAGTCGTAAGGATTGTGCTCTTTTTTGCTTATCTGACTCAAACAAGGCGCTTCGACCATGACTTTTGTTCAGTAGCTTATCCTCCCGTTGTGTTATAAACATAATGCGAAGGTCATTGAATTTTCTAAAGAGCTATTATATGATCGGGAGTGATTTGAAATAGGTTTACCACATCATTGTAGCAGGATGAGCGTACAACAAGAAACAAATCCCTTTTTAAGTCAAGCATAGACAGGATAACGGGATAAAATCCTTTCTTCATGATTTCAACAGGGCCGATTTCATCAATATAAACCGGATTTATATTTTTTTTCATTATCTCGTCCGCGATTTCATATGCAAATGTTAATCCGGTCTCTGTAAAATGATAGTTTTTATAACGAAAAGAAACCGATTGCCTTTTGTATTCGAACCCGTCTGTAAAAGAGAATATTTTCTGTTCAGCGGTCGATAGGCGCATAATGTTTTGACCGGCCGGCTTCCCGGAAATAAAAAATTTCGGCAGGGCGAATCCGTCTCCCCGCCGATTCTTTTTATATATTTCGATGAATGCTGTTGTTTTCCCGCAGTTGATATCGCCTGTTATCATTGTGATCATTCTTTCTAACCCTTAAAAATGCCTCCAGCTTCATAAAATCAGACGGGTTATCGATATCCATAAGAATTCCGGCGTCATTCACCGGTACGGTTTTGACAGGATGCCTTTTTATAAATTGTTCTAACGAATAAAATTGACCCTTTAACAGCTCATTTCGGGAGCGTTTGCTCAACAAAACGGGATGACCGGTTTTCCCCTTATAAGCTGGAAGACAGATATCGTCATTAAAAGCAGCCAAATACCGAAACGTTATTGCACGGATGGCCGGGTAATCGCCCGGTGTTATAAAGTATCGCTTTGCATTTCCATACTCTAAACCGGCAAGAACGGAAGTAAACATTCCTTTCGGATAATTTTGGTTAAAAACCAGTTTCACCTTTTGATATTTTTTCTCTAAATACCACAGCTTCTCATATTGAAAACCGGTTACGATCAATATTTTATTGCAGGTGTCATACATGTTTTGAATTAAATGTTCAATGACCGGAAGGTTTAACAGAACCCGCGTCATTTTAAATTCGCCCATTCGGGAAGAATATCCGGCGGCTAAAATAATTCCAATTATATTGTCCATTGTACCAATAAAGCAACCACCGGCAGCAGATAGGATATGACTGAAAGCAAAACGGAAAGTTGCATGGATGGTCTGACTGTTTGTCGCGCGGTTCCCTTTCTATTTAATACCCAGATGCAAAATTCGGAAATAATAACTAACATAATCCCATTCACCAGGCCGTGCAGGCCATAGTTCAGATAAGTGAATACGTTGGTAACCGCGGGTATGGCAGTAAAAAACAATGGTACAATGGAAATGTAAATCATATAAAACAACTGGTATACAAGGCTGGAAGCAAACGGAATGAGAAAGCGGGATTTATCGGTAGTGCGGGGACGGATCACTTTGATAAGCAGGAAAACCGCAGCCCCTTCCAGCAAAATCGATACCGCGGGATTAATGACTTTATCAATTCGAATCGGGAGCAATAAATCAATTGATTTGATGGATGACGCCATTGCCGCAGTCCATAGAACGGCAGTAGCTTTCCCGGTTTTCTGATATGTGAGAAACATAAACAAATACGCCAATGGAAACCAAAAAAGCCATCCGATATTGACCGGAAGGAGATGCAGAACATGTCCCAAAGTTGCTTCCTCAAGACCCCATAAGGAGCCCCAAAATAAAACGGTCTCAATTTGCTTTTTCATGATGCATTCACTTGCCTTTATTGCGAATTTATATAAGCTATGAATCCAAAGAAATAAATATTACTCTATTTTTCCGTCCAATACAGTACGAATGGCGGTTCCGATTTCTTCATAGCTTGTACACCTGCAAATATTGCTTTGCAGCCATTCATCAATTACAATGTCGGGCGGATCAGGATGAATACCTGCCAGCGCATGGCAGACCATCAGAAAGCCGGAGGTGCAGTAACCGCACTGAAATGCAAACTGCTCGATAAAGGCTTTTTGAATAGGAGCCGCCTTCAGGCCTTCCACCGTGGTAATTTTTTTCCCGACCGCTTCGGCCGTCAGCATCAGGCAGGATTTGACCGGCCAACCGTTAACCAGCACGGTGCATGTTCCGCAGTCGCCGTTATTACATCCGGGTTTGGCGCCGGTTAGACCAAGTTGATTCCGAAGCGTATCTAACAGAATATCGGAGGGACGGATCAACAGTTCATAATCCTCCTCATTTACATTGATTGTAATTAAACTTTTTCCTTTCAAACAAAACATCGTTCAAACATCCTTCATTGTTTCCAATACATTGATAATGGTGTTTTTTAATTCGAATTTTCGGTATTCAGAAGAGCCGTTAATGTCACTCAGGATTTTATCCGACAGAAAGTTTACCACTTCCATGGCACAAACCGTTTCATCATCGAATTCGTTCAGAATGTTTTCTACTTTTATGCTGCGAAACGGATAAGGCAGCAGCCCGCTGAATGCAATACGCAACCTGCCGCTGGTTTTGATTCCTGCAACGGTAATAAGCGGATAATCTATTTTTTCATTTCTTGTCTTTTTTATATGAAAATAGGGAGAACCGACCACTCCTTTTTCCGTACTCACCCGAACGACAAAGGATCCCTTTGGAAGGTTCAGTCTTTTATCAAAAATCCGGCTGATTGGGAAGTCACGGATTCCATCTTTTCCGGCAATTGTGATTCGGCTGTCGGCTACCAGCAGCGGAAGTACTGTTTCGCGATAAAGAATGGTAGACGCCAGATTTCCACCCAAGGTAATTTTGCACTGCATGGTGTGGTCTGCAATCCGACCTGCGGTTTTCTCTAAAAGAGGGAATTGTTTTGATTCACATATTTCTGACAATGTCAGTGCAGAACCCAACACAAGCTGATTGTCCCGGTCATATTCCAAAACCTTGCACTCCGGAATCGCTTTTATGTCGATTACCGAACCGAAATGCAGGTTTCCTAAACGGGCCATACTGATTAGCTCACTGCCGCCGCCATAATAAACCGGTTCTTTTCCGGCAGCTTCCAACTGACAGTATGCTTCGGTTGCTTCCTGTATTGTAGCCGGTTTATAGTAGTCGAATTCAAACGGTATCATAGGATACCTCCGGTTTTCATCCGCCAGATTGTTTCAGGAACCAGCGGAAGTTCATCAAACTCTGCCTGCGCTGCAAGAGAAAGGGCGTTGCCCAAAGCCGCAGGAATTCCGATAATTCCGTGTTCTGCAATACCGCGCGCATGATAGGGTGCGTCAATCTGAGGGGTTTCAATAAATGAGACAAGATACTCCGGTGTTTCACCGAAATGCATTACTTTATAGGTTCTCAGGCTGGTGTCCAGAACTCTTGCCTCTTCGTCATAGGAAAAAGATTCCCGGCTGCCCAGCCCAAGCCCCATACACATTCCGCCTTTTATCAATCCTTCGGCCATTTTGGGGTTTAATACTCTGCCTGCGTCAATTACGGTAGCAGCCTTAATAAATCGGTACGTATAATCTTTTTTGTTATATTCGATTTCTACCGCCTGAGCTCCCACAGTCCAGAAGGGGCCGGATTTTCCTTTACCGGTTTCCTGATCAAGAATATTAAGATCATTCATGATGAAACTGCCCTGACCGAGAATCGGCCCAAAAACAGCGTTGCCGTTGAGGAATTTATATCCATGCACAAGTTCTTTAAATGGCAAAAACAGCGAAGGATCATGGCGGACATAAACCTTTTCCTCCGCCACCTCAAGGTCTTCCCGGGGGCAATGCAATGCTACTGCGGCAATGCTTGTTAACTGGCGAATTACATCTTCAGCCGCACGCAGAACCGCCCGGCCCAGCATGTAGGTTGTCATGCTGGCAACGGTCTTCCAGTGCTCTGGACTGTATTTTGTATTCACGTCCATATTGACAGAAATGTGGTTGATATCCATCTTGAGCTTTTCCGATAAAATCTGTGCCGCGGTCGTTTTCATGCTTGGCCCGTATTCCACACATCCGCAGTTTAAATTTATGGTTCCATCGGGATTAAACGTTAAAAATACACCGGAAACCGCATCGGTAGGAGAATTGGACGTTTTCCACAGGCATGCCATGCCCTTCGCCCTGATGATGTTTTCCTCCACTTTCATTCGGGTTCCTTCCGACCAGTTTATTATTTCTTTTAATTTTAGTATGCATGAATTAAGATTGCCAAAATTGCTGGATGTTATTTTTACCTGCGTCGGGGAAGTGCAGCCTGGACAAAGTGCATTTTTGTACCTCAGTTCCGCGGGGTCCATATTCAGCTTCTGTGCAAGCTTGTCCATCATACGCTCAATGCAGAATGCGCTGGAGGCGTGCGAAAATCCCCGGTAGGAAGTCACATAAGGGTGGTTGGTGTACACACAGAATGCGTCGCAGTGCACATTATCGATTTTGTAAGGGCCTGTGCAGTCTACAATAATGGCTTTCGTCAAAGTTGGACCAATATCGGAGTAAGCTCCGGTGTCTACCAGATACTTCATTTGTACCGACTGCAGCATACCGTCTTTTGAAGCACCGAGTTTCAGTTTTGCTTCCAGCCCCATTCGGCACGGAGATGAAACGATATCGTTTTCCCGTGAATTCGTAAGGCGAACAGCCCTTCCGCCTACTGCTGCAGAGGCGATGTATGCGAGAATTTCAAGCTGTACAGGGGCTTTTCCGCCAAAGCCTCCCCCTACAAACGGAACTTCTACGATCACTTTACTCTGATCAAGGTGAAAAATTTTACTGATGATCTTTTTTATGCTAAAAGGAGATTGCGAAGCGGATTTAATATAAACGGTACCGCTTGCGTCAATTCTTGCCTGGGCGGAACGTGTTTCCATCGCGATGTGGTCGGACTGCGGCAAGTGAAATGCCGCTTCCACAATTACATCACATTGTTCAAAGGCCTTCTCGGCATCGCCTTTTCTGATTTTTTTTTGATCACATATATTCGTATCATAATTTGGGTAGATATCTTCTTTTACAATTTGATACATAATCATTTTTTCATGTACAAGGGGAGCATTTGTATCAACAGCCTGTAATGGGGAGTTGATTACCGGGAGAGGCTCATACAGAACATGTATCATCGCAGCGGCTTTTGCGGCTGTAAAGGCACTGTCAGCCACCACAAGAGCAACCGGTTCACCATAATACCGCACCTTATCCCTTGCAAGGGGAGGATGATCTTCAATCAGCTGCCCAAACAAAACCGGATAATCTTCCCCGGTCAAAACGGCTTTTACGCCGGGCAGGGATGATGCGGATGAAATATCAATGTTTTGTATTTTCGCGTGCGCATAAGTGCTGGTAACCATTTGAGCGGTCAGAATATGATTTGAGATAAAATCGTCCGTATATTTTGCCTGGCCGGTTACCTTTTCCCAGGCTTCTTTCCGAATTACTGTTTTTCCAACCCCAATCGAACCCAATGCTTCATCCCTCCAAATTACGATAGTCTTATCTTACCTAACAGCATGTAAATTATTCCATCTAGTAAGAAGATTAATTGCTATGGAAGCGTCAAACAATATCTTCACGGAGGTGGAGATATTGGAAGCATTAAAGATGTTAAACAGCCAGGATATTTATATTATTTCAACCGGGATCATTATGGGGACCATTGCGCGTATTGCTACACTGAAAGTGGATTTCAGGCAGGTACCTTCCTATCCTACCGCTTATTTTAATAATATCTTTCTTGGCTTTGTCGCCGCGACACTTGGTTCGGTAGCCATTCCGGCAATTTTAACCGGAGATTTTGTAGCAGTGACTTTTCTCACGGTTGCGGTGCAGCAGTTCCGTGATGTTCGGGTGGCTGAACGTGAAAGTCTGGGAAAACTTGAGCATACGGAATATACCCAAAGAGGGGAAGCGTATATTGAT
Source organism: Caproiciproducens galactitolivorans (assembly GCF_026672255.1). Classification (GTDB taxonomy): domain Bacteria; phylum Bacillota; class Clostridia; order Oscillospirales; family Acutalibacteraceae; genus Caproiciproducens; species Caproiciproducens galactitolivorans_A. Next base: position 58,084 of record NZ_JAPOHA010000008.1, read on the forward strand.
GGAATTGCAAAAACGTTTGAATCCAGAAATTATATCGCGCTGATAACATCGCTCGTAACCGTATTTGTTATAGAGATGCTGCGGAAAAATAATATGATCATTGCCATCCTTTGCGGAGTAGCTGCGGGCGCTGCGGCCATGATTCTTATCTATCGTTTTACGAAAGGGAAAACGGTTGGTGAGATTTGTGATGTGAGCCCGGGTCAAATTGAAGTCAGAGGATCGGAATTATTTGTAGACGGCATGTATGTTACAAATTATCTGGGGACGGACCGAAGCAGAGAGCTGTTTTTAAAGGAAGGGATTGCAATGGTTTTAACCCCAAAGGATCATAAAAGTAATATTACCTTGGAAAACTATGGTCAGCGCCAAGCTATATTGTTTGAAGCAGTGTGTATAGTAGGGGTAAAGAGATATAAGTTTATAAGGAGAAATTTTGAAACCGGAAAGATCATTATATCTTTTATACCGATTGACAATGATTTAGAAAAGGCAATTAAGGCTGTCAAACATACGCCGATTTTGGAAAACAGCAGAAAAATCGGCCGTATTATGAAAAGTAGCGGAGGTTCTCAAGATGAGTAAATCAATTGACATATTGGCTTATATTACAGCGGATAACAAACGAGTTTTAAGCGGGGATCCGCTTACTTTACTCATACAGGATATAGAGGAGCAAAAAAAAATAACGGTTGAGCTGGCCCGCGCACTTAGGGGCAATGTGGTTCAATTATGCAACGGAGATTATATTGTGATCAGCCAGGATAGATGATAAACATAAAGCCTGCTCACCTAAGATGAGCAGGCTTTAAAAAAGCGCCCCGGTCGTCTACATAAATGTATGCGGCCGGGGTGTTATTATAAAATTATATTGTATGAAAAAAGGGTAAAAGCTTTTCACTCTTACCCTGCATCATTCTATGGTGGACGTTATAGAACTCGAATCTATGACCTTTCGCACGTCAAGCGAATGCTCTACCAGCTGAGCTAAACGTCCATTTTTTTCAGTGCTCGACCATTATACCGTATATTCGTTAAAAAAGCAAGCCTTAATTCAAAAAAAGTTTGCGGATTTTCTATTTATCCGCTTGTATTCAAAGTTTCCTTCGTCTATAATAATGATGATATGAGAATAATGAAATGTGAGGTGTTTGTCGTGCCGATCGGTCTGGTTTTAGAAGGCGGCGGTATGCGTGGGGCATATACAAGCGGAGTGCTGGAGGTTTTGCTGGAAGAGAATATTGAATTTCCAATCGTGTACGGGATCTCTGCCGGTGCATGCAATGCACTGAGTTATATATCGAAGCAAAAAAATCGAAACTACGATATTTTTTATAAGTATATCACAGACAAACGGTATATCAGCGTAGAAAATCTGAACCAGTACGGGTCCCTGTTTGGATTTGACTTCATTTTCGGCGAGCTTTTCCACAAGCTGCTTCCGTTTGATTATAAAACTTTTTTCGATTCCCCGGTTGAACTGAAAGTAGGCACGACGGATTTAAAAACCGGTCAGGCAGTCTATTTTGATAAGGCGAATCTTGACGAGGATTTTACTGCCGTAAAGGCGTCAAGCTCCCTCCCGTTTATCTCCAATATTGTTTCTTATCAGGGATATGAACTGCTGGACGGCGGCTGTGCCGCGCCGATTCCGATTGAACGCTCCATTTTTGACGGCAACGAGCGGAATGTCATTGTGCTGACGCGCGACAGCACCTATCGGAAAAGTTTGCGCCCGGAATTCCCCCGCGCGGTGCTTCGTGTAAAATACGGCGATTATCCGAATTTTGTAAACACCATGATGCGTCGGGCCGAAGTCTACAACAATGAACTGGAAGTTTGCCGCCGGCAGGAATCGGAGGGGAAAGCGGTGATCATTCGGCCCAGCAGACCAATCGAGGCCGGGCGGTATGAAAAAAATCCCGCAGTGCTCAAATCCATCTATGAAATGGGCATGAACGACTGTAAAAACAAACTGAAAGAATTACGGGCGTTTATGGGATAGTCCCATTAGCCGATACAAAAAAACAAGGGAGAAAAATGTCCTGATTTGGGGGCGGATGAAAATCCGCCCCTTTTTTTCTTGACATTCGAAAGGCGGCGGCTTATTATATTTTATATGCAAATCATTTGCATTTAAGGAGGCGCACAAATGAAAAGACTTACTGCCGTTCTTTTGGCGACGGTTATTTTATTTTGCACGGCAGGGTGCGCACACAGAACAGAGCAGCCGGCTCGGTTTCGGGTGGTAACCTCGTTTTATCCCCTGTATATTATGGCGCTTAATATTACCGACGGCGTTTCCGGCGTACAGGTTGACAATATGGCGGGACAGCAGACCGGATGCCTGCACGATTATCAGCTGCAATCGCAGGATATGAAAAATATAGAACAGGCCGATGTGTTTGTTATCAACGGCGCGGGGATGGAAAGTTTTATGAATAAGGTTACATCCCAGCTTCCCAAACTGCGCGTTATCAATTCCAGCGACGGGATACCGCTTTTAAAAGATCAGACCGGGGAGGCGAATCCGCATATCTGGGTTTCGATTACGAATGCCATCCGGCAGGTTACCAATATTGCGGAGGGCCTTGCCGAAGCCGACCCCGCAAACGCCGCGGCCTACCGGAAGAACGCGGAGGAATACGTTGCAAAACTAAGTATCCTGCGCAAAAAAATGCATGAGGAACTGAGCGGTATTTCGAACAGAGATATTATTACCTTTCATGAGGCGTTCCCGTATTTTGCCGAAGAGTTCGGCCTGAACATTGTGAAGGTTGTGAACCGCGAACCCGACAGCCAGCCGAGCGCGCGCGAACTTGCCCAGACGATTAAACTTGTCCGGGGAAGCGGGATTAAAACGATTTTTGCGGAACCGCAGTATCCGAAATCCGCGGCGAATATCATTGCAAAGGAAAGCGGCGCGGCGGTTTATTCGCTCGACCCGGCGGTAACGGGTGAAAACAGGAAAGACGCCTATCTCACCGCGATGGAAAATAATCTTACCGTTTTGAAACAGGCTTTAAAGTAGGGGGCACACATGGACACTTGCAAATGCAGTACGCAAATACGAAATCTTACGGTGAAAAAGCATGACGGAGTGATTCTGCATAACGTATCGCTCGATGTTCACCACGGGGAAATTCTGGCGCTGATCGGCCGGAACGGCGCGGGCAAAACAACGCTCTTAAAGGCGCTTCTGGGGCGCATCCCCTATACGGGCAGCGTTATCTTTTCAAACGCGCAGGGAGAAACCATTGCAAAACCGCGCATCGGCTATGTACCGCAGAATCTGGTGTTCGACCGCTCCACGCCGGTTACGGTGGGCGATATGCTTTGCGCGAATATGAGCGGCTTCCCTGTCTGGTTGGGGCATAAAAAGGAAGAGACGGAAAAGGCGGTGCGCCTTCTTGCCAAAGTCGGCGGAAGGCCTTCGCTGTTAAAAAAGCGGATCGGCACGCTGTCGGGCGGCGAACTTCAGCGCGTACTGCTCGTCTTCGCGCTGGAACCAAAGCCGGATCTGCTTCTTTTGGACGAACCGGTTTCCGCGGTGGACCGGAAGGGGATCGAAGCGTTTTACGATCTTGTCACCTCGATGCGCTCCGAGCATCAGATGCCGATCATACTGGTTTCCCACGACTTAAACCATGTGGAAAAATATGCGACCCGCGCGGCTTTGCTGGACGGTACCATTGTCGTGAGCGGCAGCGTGAACGAAGTGATGAGAACCCCGGAGGTCAGGGAAACCTTCGGCCTGAAACTGACCGGAGGGATGAAAAGATGAGTGCAATTTATTCCATAATTGATCTGCTTCTTCCGTTTGAATGGACGGAATTTGCCTATATGAAAAACGCACTGCTTGCAATTCTGCTCATTACGCCGCTGTTCGGCCTGGTGGGCGTGATGATTGTGAATAACAAAATGTCGTTTTTCTCTGACGCGCTGGGCCATTCGGCGTTAACCGGAATCGCGATCGGCGTTTTAATGGGGATTGACAACTATTTAATCTCCATGATGGGTTTCTCTCTGCTGTTTGCGCTGTGCATTTCGGCGGTTATGAACTCCGAGACCTCCTCCTCAGACACGATTATCGGTGTGTTTTCCTCGACCGGGCTGGCTCTGGGAATCGTGCTTCTGTCGGCGTCCGGGGGATTCGCGAAATATTCCGGCTACTTAATCGGGGATATTTTAACAGTTCAGCCCGAGGAAATCCGGATGCTTGCACTGATTCTGGTGGCCGTCGTTCTCCTTTGGGGCTTCTTTTTTAATAAACTCATGCTGGTCAGTATGAATACCGATCTTGCCGCAAGCAAGGGAATCCGCATCCGGATGGTGGAAAAATTCTTTGTTATTCTGGTTGCGGTGATCGTTACGGTTTCCATTAAGTGGGTCGGCGTGCTGATTATCAATTCCCTGCTGGTGCTTCCCGCGGCGGCGGCCCGTAATCTGGCGAAAAGCATGCGTTCCTACCATTTTATCGCCATCGGCATTTCCGTGTTCTCCGGCGTGAGCGGCCTGATTATTTCCTATTACGCCGGTACCGCGGCGGGCGGGACGATCGTTTTGGTTGCCGCCGTCATCTTCTTCCTTACGTATTTTTTGAATCAGGTGCGCGCAAAGGCCTGATACGGGTTGCATGCGGACAAGGATTTGTGGTACTATTTTAACCAAGTAAATCCTTAAACGGAATCAACAGAACAGGAGATTGAATATGAAGCACCCGTATTTTAAACCTGCGGATATCCTGCTGCCGAAAAACGTGCCGACCGAAAAATGGTGCGTGGTGGCCTGTGACCAGTATACTTCCCAGCCCGAATACTGGCAGGAGGTAAAAAAAGCGGCGGGGGATCCGTCCGCGTATCATCTGGTCTACCCGGAATGCTATCTTGAAACGACCGATGCCGGGGCGTATGCCGCCGGGATCAATGCCGCGATGGAACGCTATTTAAAGGAAGGCGTTTTTCGCGAGCTGAAGAACAGCTATCTTCTTGTTGAGCGCACCCTTGCGGACGGAAAAGTGCGCCGCGGGGTCATGATGGCTCTGGATCTGGAACAGTACCGCTATGAAGCGGGAAGCAAAACGCCGATCCGCGCAACCGAGGGAACGGTTCTGGAACGGATTCCGCCCCGCGTGAAAATCCGCCGCGGCGCCCCGCTGGAGCTTCCGCATATCATGATTTTGATTGACGACAAACAGCGCAGTGTGATTGAAAAGATCGACCCGCAGGATTTAACGCTGGAATATGAAGGAAAGCTGATGCAGCAAAGCGGAAGCATCCGTGGATTCAGCCTGAATCAGAAAGCGGCTCAGCGGCTGGAAAATGCGCTGGACAGCCTGCCGGTCCGGGATAATCTGCTTTTCGCCGTCGGGGATGGGAACCATTCTCTGGCGACCGCAAAGGCCTGCTACGAGGAACTGAAAAAGACGCTTTCCCCGGAAGAAGCTGCCGCTCATCCCGCGCGCTGGGCGCTCGTTGAGGTTGTGAACCTTTACGACGACTCCCTTCAGTTCGAACCGATTCACCGTGTTGTTTTCCAGACAAAGCCGGAGGAACTGCTGCGCGAGCTTTCGAATTATTATGAGGTATCCGAAACTCCCTGCGAGGGGCACCGTATTACCTGTATTGTCGGAAAAGAGAAAAGGGATATCTGGGTGAAAAATCCGCCGTCCAATCTGGAAGTGGGTACATTGCAGAAATTCCTCGACGCGCGTCTTGCCTCGGTGGGCGGAAAAGTCGATTACATACACGGAGAGGACGTTGTTGAAAAGCTCTGTGCCGAAAACGCGGACGCGGTTGGTTTTCTTCTCCCCAATATGGAAAAAAGCAGCCTGTTTGAAACCGTAGCCCTCGACGGCGCGCTTCCGCGCAAGACCTTCTCCATGGGTCATGCGTGCGACAAGCGGTTTTATATGGAGTGCAGGAAAATTAAATAGAGGCTGATTGCAGCCTAAAATTAGACAAACCGCCGGATGACTCCGACGGTTTATTTTATGATAAAGAAGAATTTTTTATCGAAAATGTCAATGTTTTAGGAAGCGCTTTATAATGAACCGGAATTGTGATACTATTAAAGAAATCATGTTTAAACGGCTGCTTTAAGCGGCGGAACGGGGGAAATATGTCTGGCGTTATCAGAGTATTTGTGGAAAAGAAACCCGGCTTCGATGTGGAAGCACAGCACATTCAGTCGGATCTTATCGAGAATCTGGGTCTGGCTGCCGTTGAGGAGATCCGGCTGATCAACCGGTACGATGTTTCCGGGCTGACAAAAGAACAGTTTGCTCAAGCGCGGGACACCATTTTTTCGGAACCGAATGTAGACGACGTATACGACGAAGTGTATCCTCTTCCAAAGGGCTACACCGCGTTTGCCATGGAGTATCTTCCCGGCCAGTATGACCAGCGCGCCGATTCCGCCGCGCAGTGCGTCCAGCTTTTAACGCAGGGAGAGCGCCCGCAGGTGGCGACCGCCCGTGTAATTGCCGTTAAGGGAGATTTAACGGAAGAAGAACTGAATAAAATCAAGAGCTATATGGTGAACCCTGTGGAGAGCCGTCTTGCTTCTTTGGAAAAGCCCGAAACCCTCGATACGGCGGCGGATACGCCCCCGGATGTCGCTCGCGTGTCGGGCTTTATCGATTGGAGTGAAAAGGAGCTTCAGACGTATTACGAGTCCATGGGCTTTGCCATGAGCATGGAAGATCTGGCGTTCTGCCGCGATTATTTCCGGAAGGACGAAAAGCGCGACCCGAGCGTAACCGAACTGCGCGTGATCGACACCTACTGGAGCGACCACTGCCGCCATACGACGTTCTCCACCCGCCTTGAAAAGATTGAAATTGAAAAATCAGCGCTGAGCGGCGCGATTGAGGACGCCCTGAAAGCCTATTACGACGCGCGCGCCGAAGTGTACGGCGAAACCGGCCGCCCGGTTTCCTTAATGGACATGGCGGTGATCGGGATGAAGCTTCTGCGCAAAAGAGGGCAGATTCCGGATTTGGATTTGAGCGAGGAAATCAACGCCTGTTCGATTGAAGTGCCCGTTATCGTGGACGGAAAAGAAGAAAAATGGCTGGTGCAGTTTAAGAATGAAACCCACAACCACCCGACGGAAATCGAACCGTTCGGCGGCGCGGCAACCTGCCTCGGCGGCGCAATCCGCGACCCGCTTTCCGGCCGGGCGTATGTCTATCAGGCCATGCGCGTAACCGGTTCGGGCGACCCGCGCATTCCGTTTGAAGAGACCCTTCCGGGCAAACTGCCGACCCGCAAAATCACCACCGGCGCGGCGCAGGGCTACAGCTCCTACGGCAACCAGATCGGCCTTGCCACCGGCCAGGTTACCGAGCTTTACGACCCCGGTTATGTTGCCAAGCGGATGGAAATCGGCGCGGTCATCGGCGCGTCCCCGAAGGAGAACGTTGTCCGTTTAACGCCGGAAGAAGGCGATTTGATCGTCCTTCTGGGCGGCAGCACCGGGCGCGACGGCTGCGGCGGCGCCACCGGTTCCAGCAAAGCGCATACCGAGCAGTCCATCGAGGTCTGCGGCGCGGAGGTGCAGAAGGGAAATCCGCCCACCGAGCGCAAGATACAGCGGCTGTTCCGTCACCCGGAGGTTGCAAAATTGATTAAGCGCTGCAACGATTTCGGCGCGGGCGGCGTTTGCGTAGCCATCGGCGAGCTTGCCGACGGGCTGAAAATTGATTTGAATAAGGTTCCGAAAAAATATGAGGGACTGGACGGCACGGAGCTTGCCATTTCGGAGTCACAGGAACGGATGGCGGTTGTGCTTTCTCCGAAAGATGTGGATTCCTTTATTGCGGCGGCGAATCAGGAAAACCTCAACGCTCAGGTTGTCGCCGTTGTTACGGACGAGCCGCGCCTGCGCATGAAATGGCGCGACGACACCATTGTAAACATCAGCCGCGCGTTTTTGGATACCAACGGTGTGATACAGAAAAACAACGTTGTCATCGAAGCGGTTGATTCCGATCGCGACTACCGGAAACTCGTTCCGGAATGCCTGAAAGGGAAGCCGCTGGAAAAAGCGTTTCAGGAGAACCTTTCCCGGCTGGAAGTCTGCGGGCAGAAAGGACTTTCCGAGCGCTTCGACGCCAGTATCGGCGCTTCAACGGTTCTGATGCCGTTTGCCGGTACCTATCAGCTGACCCCGGAAGAAGCGATGGCCGCGAAAATCCCGGTAATGCACGGCGAAACCGACGACGCGACCGCAATGGCCTACGGCTATATTCCGGGCATTGCCCGTTTCAGCCCGTTCCATGGCGCCGCCTACGCCGTAGCGGAAAGCCTTTCAAAGCTCGCCGCCATCGGCGCCGATCCATTGAAAGCAAGGCTGACGTTCCAGGAATATTTTGAAAGGCTGAATACCGACCCGAAACGCTGGGGAAAACCCACCGCCGCGCTTCTCGGCGCTTTGAGCGCGCAGATCGGCCTGGGACTGCCGGCGATCGGCGGCAAGGACAGCATGAGCGGCAGTTTTGAACAGCTTGACGTTCCGCCCACGCTGGTCAGCTTTGCCGTTGCGATGACAAAAGCGAGTAAAACGATTTCCGCGGCGTTCAAAAAACCGGGTGCGAAAGTGGTTTTGTTCCCGCTGCCGGAAAATCCGAAAACGCTGCTGCCGGATTGGGAGAAACTGAAAGAATATTATCGTGGGATTCATAATATGATACAGAGCGGCACCGTCATCTCCGCTTCCGTTGTAAAAGAAGGCGGCGCGGCGGCCGCGGTTGCGAAGATGTGCTTCGGCAACCGGTTCGGTTTTATTTTTGAGCCGTCGGTTCTGGATGAAAAGACCCTGTTTGCGCCGGTTTCCGGTTCCATTATCGCGGAGCTCGCGTACGGCGCGGACGTTCCGGACGGTTTCGATGCGGTTGAGCTGGGCAAGGTGGCCGTGGTGCCGCAGATTTTCCTCGACAGGGAACGGCTTGACCTCAACGTGTTAATTTCCGCATGGAACGGCACGCTGGAGAAAATCTTCCCGAATCGGGCGGAGGAAAAGCCGGTTACGCGGGAACTTCCGCTTTGCAGTGACCGCTATGAAAAGGCTCCGGCGGTAAAAACCGCGAAGCCGCGCGTCTTTATTCCGGTATTCCCGGGCACAAACTGCGAATACGACAGCGCGCGCGCCTTTGAACGGGCGGGTGCGCAGCCGAAAGTTCTGGTTGTGCGCAATTTAAGTTCCTCCGATATCGAAGAAACCATTGAATATATAGAAAAAGCAATCCGTACGTCGCAGATGATTATGCTTCCGGGCGGTTTTTCCGGCGGCGACGAACCGGACGGCTCCGGCAAATTTATTGCAACTACCTTCCGCAATCCGAAGATTGCCGAAGCGGTGAACGACCTTCTGAAAAACCGCGACGGGCTGATGCTCGGTATCTGCAACGGTTTTCAGGCCCTGATTAAGCTGGGTCTCGTGCCTTACGGCGAAATCAGGAAGCCGAGCGAGACCGCGCCGACGCTGACCTTTAACACGCTGGGCCGCCATGTTTCCCGCATGGTGTACACCAGAGTGACCTCCGTAAAATCCCCATGGTTTGCCGGTGTGGACGCGGGCGATGTGTTCGCGGTGCCGGTTTCCCACGGTGAGGGCCGCTTTGTGGCAAGCGATGCGGTTATGAAGAAGCTGATTGCAAACGGTCAGGTCGCGACCCAGTACACCACCCCGGACGGCACCCCGAGCGGCAGTATCGAATGGAACCCGAACGGTTCGGTCTGCGCGGTGGAAGGGATTACCAGCCCGGACGGCCGTATCCTTGGAAAAATGGCGCACTCCGAACGCAGGGGAGAAAACCTGTATAGCAATGTTCCGGGCGAGAAGGATCAGAAGATTTTTGAATCAGGCGTAAAATACTTCAAGTAATTCAGGTGGAAAAAATGAGTGAATTTTTCAGACGAACTTGGGCCGAGGTCAGCCTGGATGCAATCGACCATAATTTTAAAACGATTCGGAATCAGATTCAGCCCGGGACGATGATCTGCTGTGTGATCAAGGCGGACGCTTACGGCCATGGTGCGGAAGCCCTTGCGCGGGAATATGAAAGGCTGGGCGCGGACTGGTTTGCCGTTTCCAATTTGGAAGAGGCGATGCAGATTCGCAATGCGGGCGTAAAGCTTCCGATTCTGATTTTGGGATACACCCCGCCCGGCATGGCCGCCCAGCTAAGCGGGCTGAATATCTCGCAGACGGTGCTTTCCGCAGGCTACGGCGAATCCCTTTCGCAGGAAGCGCAAAAGGCAGGCGTTACGGTAAAGGTGCATATGAAAGTCGATACCGGCATGAGCCGCATCGGTTTTATGTATCAGAATCCGGTACGCGACGCGAACGAAATTGACGCGATCGAGCGGGTGTGCCGGCTTCCGGCGCTTGACGCGGAAGGAATCTTTACCCATTTTGCCGTTGCCGACGAGGGCGACGACGGGCGCGATTATACCATGATACAGTACGGGAATCTGATGAACGCGGTCGGGCTGCTTCAAAAGCGAGGCATTACGTTCCGAATCCGTCACTGTGCGAATTCTGCGGCGATCTTCGATTATCCGGAAACGCAGCTCGATATGGTACGCCCCGGCGTGATTCTTTACGGGCTGAGGCCTTCCGGAAAAATGAGGCATCCGATGGACCTCATCCCCGCCATGGAGCTGAAAAGCATTGTTTCGCTGGTCAAGACCGTTGAACCCCAGACCAGCGTCAGTTACGGACGGGAATTTACCACGGACGTTCCCACGAAGATTGCCACGGTTCCGATCGGCTATGCCGACGGCTATCCCCGGCATCTGTATGTGCAGGGAAGCATGCTTGTGCGCGGCCGGAAGGTAAAGATTATCGGCCGTGTCTGCATGGATCAGCTTATGCTGAACGTGACCTCCGTTCCGAACGTGAAAGAGGGCGACGTTGTGACCGTGTTCGGCCGCGACGGGGACGTCTCCATTACGCTTGATGAATTGGCCGCCTACAATCAGACTATCAACTATGAACTGGTCTGTATGATTTCGAAGCGTGTGCCGCGTATTTATTATAAAGACGGCAAAGAGGTCGGCGAACTGAATTACATCTGTAAGTAACCCTGCGCACTTTATAAAGAGTCTTAAATAAACAGAAACTCCCGGCCTTTGCCGGGAGTTTTTGTTCTGTCGGAAGCAGTTTTTATCTTTAAAGCAATACATATCGGAATATTATATATAAACTATACAAATTGGATATAATTATGACCTGTGGAGTGCCGGAATTTTTACAAATCCTTTCAGATACCGGAATTCCTTTGTGTTCCAGAATACAAGCAAATAGGCCGCGTTCGGCAGCAGCAGGCAGATCAAGCATTTTGCCACGAAACTGATAAAGCCCGTTCCCGGAACATAAGCACAGCAGAAATAGGTCAGGAAACCGACGGAAAAGGTCAGCGCCGTATAAAGCGCGTACCGAAGGAAATAAGCGCTCACGGGCCGATGGAAGCCATGCCGGAACAGAACCAGCGGCTCAACCCAGAAGTCGACCGTCATGGTGCTGATCAGGGTGCCGATAAAAACGCCGGCAACGCCTAAATGCTGTACTAATAGAATGGAAGCGATCAGGTTTACAAGAGCCTCGAAAACCGCCTTGTACCGGTCGTACCAAAACAGTCCGAACGCGTCGCGGAACGTCAGGGTTGCCTGCCGCATTCCGGTGGTGTAAAAGTTCAAAACGATTACAAAAACGATGGGCAGGGCAAACAGAAGGCTTTTTTTGCCCGTAAAGAGCAGCATGAACGGGTTAAACAGGCTGAACAGGCAAATGGAGCAGAAGCTGAAAATCCAGAAGCAGGCAAAATTGATCGCCAGATAGACCTCATAAGATTTTCGGTGATCCTCCACGGCGCCAAGGTTCCCAACACTCGCGGTAATCCCGCTGAAAATCTGTTTCGTTACGTTCATAAGGGTATTGGTAATCAGATAATAGTTCGAGTAAATCCCCACGCTGACAATGCCGACAAAGGTGGAAATAACCAAAGTATCTGTGCCGTTTACAACGGTGCTGCCGATTCGGTGCATGAACATCGCCTTTATATTTTTTACGATGGCGGCGCGGTCCGGCTTACTGAGCTTTTGCTTCTCATATTTTTTCAGGAAGGGATACATCTTTCCCGCTTTCCGTGCGAGGAAAAAGTTTGCGAAAAAGCTGAAGAGAATCTGTGCGCACAAATACAGGATAAAATTATGTGTCAGAATCAGGATGACGACCTGAATCAGATTCTGCGCGATGCCGAATCCGTATTGATACAGCGAGCAGATATAAACCTTTTGGTCGGCGATAATGATTTGCTGTTTATAAGATAAAAAGTAAGTGATGACGGAGCTGAAAAGAAATAAAAAGTAAATCAGGGTCAGGTTGGGAATATCCGGGATGGATTTCATAAAAAATTGATAAAACGGAGAAAAGGCAATCCCCACAACGGCGACAATGATGCCGATTGTGTGGTAAGCCCGTTTATAAAGCCCCATCAGCGCGCCGAGTTTTTTATAATCCTTTTCGGCAAGGGGTTTATACATGCTGAACGTAATGGCGGTTCCGAAGCCCAGTTCCGCAAGGGAAAAGATGGTGAGAATATTGCTGAAATAACCGTTCAGTCCCAGATAGGATTCGTCGAGCATACGGATAAATACCGTCCGGCAAAAGAAGGAAAGGGCAATATAAAGAATTTGGCTTCCGACATTTACAATCACATTGCGGATTGAATTTTTACTGCGCATGAATCTACGGCCTTTCAATAAAACAATATATGCATAATAGCATATCCAACAGGCTTCGTCTACACAATTCCTGTAAACAAAAGAAGCCCCCAAAAATTGGAGACTTCCCAAAAGGCGGTTTGGACGCTGCATAAAAGGATGCTCTCAAATTTCCAGAGCCTCCTTTTATTGTAATTTTCATTAGAATGCTTTTGGAATAAACCCGACTTTTTTCATTGCTTTATTGAGGGTGCGGCTGGAAATGGCAAGCGCTTTCTGCGCGCCTTCCGTGTAGCATTTCTCAAGGTAATCCTTATTTTTGATGTAATCGGCATAGCGTTCCTGAATCGGGCGCAGATGCTCCACGACGGCTTCACCCACAGCGGCTTTGAAATCGCCGTAGCCCTTGCCTTCAAAGTCCTTTTCGATCTGCTCATAGGTAAGACCGGTAACAGTGGCGTAAATGCCCATCAGGTTGTTTACGCCGTCCTTGCCTTCCGCGTAGCGGACGCAGGCCTCGCTGTCGGTGACGGCGCGCTTGAATTTCCGCAGGATATCCTCCGGCTTGTCCAGCACGGCGACATAGCCGTTTGCATTTTCATCGGATTTGCTCATCTTTCTGGACGGGTCCTGCAGGGACATAATGCGCGCGCCCTGTTTCGGAATATAGCCGTCCGGCACGGTAAAGGTGGGGCTGTAAATGCCGTTGAAGCGTTCCGCAATGTTGCGGGCAAGCTCCAGATGCTGCTTCTGATCGGCGCCAACGGGAACAAGGTCTGCCTGATACAGCAGAATATCCGCCGCCATCAGGCTCGGATAGGTGAACAGTCCCGCGTTGACGTTGTCGGCGTGCTTTGCGGCCTTATCCTTAAACTGCGTCATACGCTGCAGCTCGCCGAACTGGGTATAACAGTTTAAAACCCAAGCAAGCTGTGCGTGCGTGCAGACCTGGCTTTGGATAAAGAACGGGCTTTTTTCGGGGTCGACACCGCAGGCCAGAAGAAGCGCGTAGGCTTCGAGCGTATTATGACGAAATTTTGCCGGTTCCTGGCGCACGGTAATGGTGTGCAGATCGGCCAAAGCATAAATGCAGTTGTATTCGTCCTGCAAACTGATCCAGTTCTTGAGCGCTCCAAGATAATTGCCGAGGGTTATGGTTCCGCTCGGCTGAATTGCGCTGAAAATAACCTTTTTGCGCTCTGTGGTTGCTGTTTCCATATTCTTTTTGCCTCCCATTAATTTCCGATCATTTCATTTGCAAGCGTTCCCAGAATTTGAATGCCCTTCAGCAGCTGGTCGTCGGTTGGGGTGGAAAAATTAATGCGGAAGGACTGACTGGGGTCGTTTTCGTCCGTTAAGAACGCGTTCCCGGGAACCACGCATACTTTGCGCAGCACCGCCTGCTTGCAGAAATCAAGCATATCCACGCCGTCGGGCAGGGTGCACCAGAGGAACAGGCCGCCTTCGATCGGGTTATAGGTTACTTTCGGCATCAAGTATTTATCAAGAGCGCCCGTGGCAATCGCGGATTTTTTCAAATAAATTTCCTGTAGCTTTTTCAGGTGTTCGTCAAAATTATAGCGGGTCAGGAATTCGTGGCAGACCATTTGCGACCAAATATTGGTGTGAACGTCCTGTCCCTGCTTGCAGACGATCATTTTTTGCAGCACTTCTTTCGGCCCGATTGCATAGCCGACGCGCATGCCGGGGGAGATGATCTTGGAGAAGGTACCGGCGTAGATGACAAGGCCGTCCTCGTCCAGCGATTTCACCGCTTCAATATGTTCGCCGTGGAAGCGCAGGTCGCCGTAAGGGTTGTCCTCCAGAATCAGAACGCTGTATTTCTTGGCGAGCGCATACAGCTGTTTCCGCTTCGCCCAGCTCATGGTTATGCCGGACGGGTTCTGGAAGTTCGGTATGGTGTAAATGAATTTTGCATTCGGCTCTTCTTTCAGCGCCTTTTCCAGTTCCTCCATGTTCATGCCGTCGCTGTCCATAGGGATGCCGCGCAGGCGTGCGTTGTAGGAGCGGAAGGTGTTCAGCGAGCCGATAAAGCTCGGCGCTTCGCAGATGACCACGTCGCCTTCATTTAGCAGGGACTTCGCCGCCAGATCCATTACCTGCTGCGCGCCGCTCGTAATCAGGGTATTATCGAAGTCACGGCCGATGCCGTGCATTTTATTCATGTAGTCTGTCAGGTACTCGCGCAGAGGCTGGTAGCCTTCCGTAATGCTGTACTGCAGTGCGTCGATCGGGCGCTGCGTTAAAATTCTTTCGGATATTTCGGAGATTGCCTTTGTCGGGAATGCTTCCGGAGCAGGGTTCCCGGCGGAGAGCGAAATGACGCTCGGATCACTGGCGTATTTAAAGATTTCCCGGATTGCGGATGGTTTCAGCTTTAATACGCGGTCGGAAAATTTATATTCCATTTTATCACCCTCTAATTTGTATTCTCTTTTATTTTAGCACAGAAATACGGCAAAGACTATAAAAACCCTCCCAATTTTTAAAAATACTTATAATGTGATTTTATACGTCAAAATATTACGGCAAGTTATGACAATAGCGACAAAATACATATAGTATAATGAGTTTTAGTAAAAATTGGACATGCTTCCAAATATTGTATGGCGGTGATTAAAATGATAAAAGCAAAGTCGGGGCGCATCAGCTTTACGGCGGCTGCACTGGATCCCACAAAAGCAGTTGCCAGACAGCTTGTTTATTTTACGGTGGGGCTGCTCTGCTCCCGTGGGCTTGTGTTCGGCAAATATGCGCCGTTTGGGGTTGCGGCGGTTGCGGCGTTTCCTTATGCGGGGCTGTGGAGTACCGTATTGGGCAGCGCGGCGGGGTATCTGCTGCCTTCCGCGGCAAACGTACCGGTACATTACCTGGCCGCGGTTTTGGCCGCCGCGGCGATCCGCTGGACGCTGAACGACATGATGAAGCTGAAGATGCACGCTATTTTTGCGCCGCTGGTCGCTTTTCTGCCCATGCTTGCAACGGCAATGGCAATCGTGTTTGTCAACGGTTCGGGTTCGGCGTCTGTCGCTATGTATATCGCGGAAGCCCTTCTCGCCGGCGGCGTGGCGTACTTCTTTACCCGTACGTCGGAGGTGATCGTCTCCGGCAGGGGCGCGGGCGAAATGAATGCGCAGGAAATCACGTGCGCGGCGCTGTCGGCGGGTATGCTGCTGCTTCCGCTTTCCAATCTTGCGATTGGCCCGGTTTCCCTCGGAAGGGTTCTGGCGATTATCGCCGTTCTGTTTGCCGCACATTACGGCGGGGTTTCCGGCGGAAGTGTGGCGGGCATCGCGGCGGGGATCGTTTTCAGCCTTTCCACCTCCGGGCTCAATTACCTTTCCGGCGCCTATGCTTTGGGCGGCTTGATGGCCGGTGTGTTTTCGCCGGTTGGGCGGCTCGCGTCGGTTGTCGCGTTTATTTTCTCCAATGCGGTGGCTTCTTTACAGGTCGGCAATCAGGAAAAGGTGATCGGGGGACTTTATGAGGTTATGGCGGCGACCGTCCTGTATATGCTGATTCCGCAGAAGGTCGGCGCCCCGCTGATCGGCCTTTTCTCCCGCGCGGACGACGCCTCGCGCACGGACGGGCTGCGCCGGTCCGTAATCATGAAGCTCGACTACGCCGCAAAGGCGCTGGGCAGTGTTTCGGATTCGGTGGAAGAGGTTTCCAAAAAGCTGTATTCCGCCTGTTCGCCCGATATCAATGGGGTGTACAAGCGTACCATTGATGATGTTTGCTGTAATTGCGGGCTGAAGGTTTACTGCTGGGAACGGAATTATAATGACAGCATGAATTCCTTTAACGATCTGACGGAAAAATTGCGGGGGAAGGGTGAAGTCGACAAGGACGATTTCAGCGCGCAGTTTGCTTCCCATTGCAGCAGGCTGGCTACCATGGTGGATTCCGTAAACAGTCATTACCGGGAATTCTCCATTAAGGACGCGGCGGAAAGCCGCGCGCAGCAGGTGCGGAGCATGGTTGCCGACCAGTTCGCAACGACCAGCAACCTCCTGGAGGATATGGCGGCCGAGCTGGAGCTTTACGAACAGTTCGATTTCAACGCCGCGCAGAAGGTCGGTGAAGTTTTGCGCGGCGCGGGGATCCTGCCGATCGATATCAGCTGCCGTGTGGACCGTTTCAGCCGCATGTCGATCGAAATTATCGCCGCGCAGGCGGAGAGCGTCCGCCTGAATAAGGCGGAACTTACCGATGAAATTTCACGCGTGTGCGACCGTGTGTTCCAGCAGCCCTGCATCAGTTTGGTGAAGGGGAAATGCCGCCTGCAAATGGTGGAACGCCCGCTTTTCCGTGTACAGACCGGCTGCGCCCAGCATTCGTGCGCAAATAAGCAGATCTGCGGCGACAGTTGGGAAAGCTTTTCCGACGGAAACGGCCGCCAGATCGTATTGATCAGCGACGGAATGGGTACGGGCGGACGCGCCGCGGTGGATGGCGCAATGGCCACCGGTATCCTGTCGCGCCTTATCAAAGCGGGAATCGGGTTTGACGCCGCGCTGAAAATTGTAAATTCCGCGTTGATGGTGAAATCGGGCGACGAGTCGCTCGCAACGATTGATTTGGCTGCGCTCGACCTTTTCAGCGGCAATCTCGAATTTATGAAGGCGGGAGCGCCCGTCAGTATTTTGCGTAAATCCGGTCGTGCGGTTGTGATTGATGCTCCCAGTCTGCCGATCGGAATTTTAAATGACATCAACTTTACCAAGTCCTCCGATAGCCTTGGCAGTGGCGATCTGCTGGTGCTTCTTTCCGACGGTGCGCTTGCAGCCGGCGACGATTGGATCTGTGATACGGTGGAAAGATGGAGCGGTCAGGTTCCGCAGGAGCTTGCCGAAGAAATCGTAACACAGGCAATCGCCCGCCGCGCCGACGGCCATGACGATGATATCACCGTTCTGGTCATGAAGGTAAAGGAAAGCGAATGATTCCGGACAGCCTCGTTTCTTACGGGGCTGTTTTCATCCGCAGACACCCGTACGTTTCCATCCTTGAAACTTTTCCGCGAAACAGTTTTTTCCGATTCCGATGCTCCTTCCGCACTTTTGTGATGCTGCGCCAAAGTACGGAAGGAGGCCGGGAAAATATCCTGCCGATTTATTAAAAAATTGATACAATACTTGATTATTCTCCATTCCTGGTGTAAGATAATGCTACTTTCCAGCCCGAATACTCGGTCTTATTTGGAAACGGGCAAATGGGGGAAAGTTCAACCTTTTTAACTACGGGAGGTGCTTATTATGATTACACAATTCAAAAAAATTCTTGCATCCGTAACGGCCCTGGCGCTGTTGTCCGCTTCTTTTGCCGGCTGCTCTCATCCGCAGTCCTCCGGGAGCCAGGTTCCGGCTTCGTCGCCGGTTTCTGCGCAGGCTTCTTCTTCCCCGGCCAATCCAGCCGCTTCTTCCAGCGTTGCATCAGCGGAAACTTCTTCCAAGCCGGTGGATGAACAGACAGCTCTGCTGCAGGACATGCAGAAAGCGGCAAAGCAGGGCAAGGTACTGGATATCCCGTTTTCCGTAAAAACGAACGTAATTGAAGACGTTCAGCAAAAATGGGGCAAGGAAGATAAATCCGAATATATTGCGTCCGCAAAAGGAATATACAATACCTACTCCAAGCATAACGCGGTTTTCGGTTTTAACAAAGGCGATCAGCTTTTTGAAGTTCGCACGCTCGACGGCAAATGGAAGGACCTTACGCTTTCCAAAGTGAAGGAAGTCCTCGGAAAACCCGATCATGATGTAAAGTACGGAAAAGACGAAATCATCGGGTATGTTGCAAGCAAAGATTATAAAATTTTACTCGTATTCCCGGCAGACGGGGATAATCCGAAACTCGACCACTATTCCGTCCTTTATCCGCAGGGCACCGTCAACTCCATGGCGGGCGACCCGGGCAGACAATGGTAAAATAGAAAGAGGCCGCCGCGAAATGAACGGCGGCCTGTGTTGTTTTCGGAGGTAAGGGTTACATATTTTATTTAAATAGGGAAGGAACCCTCTCCCAAGCCGGGAAAGGGTTCCTTTTTACGGTTTTATGAAATTTCCGTCATCCAAAGGCCGTGGAGATTGCAATACGCATACGCTGCAACCGCCTCATCGTCTACAAGCTCAAAAGTTGCTTCCGGCTTGTCCCCCGGATGAAGAGCTTTGCGCTGACCGCCGTTTTTGGTCTCGAGATAAATCCACTCTATGTAGTGGGCTTCCAGCATGGGATGTTCAACGCTGCCGACCTTAACCGTTACGGTATTGCCGGAGACATTTACGACAGGGAGATGTTTTTCGTGCGCGGCCTCGACAGTGTTCGGGACCAACTCTGTCATCGGCTCCCCGCAGCAGATCATAGAGACTCCGCTGTTGTAAATCATACCGACAAAATTTCCGCAGTGCTTACAAAGATAGAATTTTACATTTTTGTTTGCCATAATACAACCTCCTTTATGTCTTTTATTCCTATATTATAACATGACCGCCCAGAATAAGGAATACGATATTTCGAATATTTTTTTAGAACATTTCCCAGGGAAATTATCAGGTTTTACTATGAATAAATGACAATTATGTTAACCTCGTTGCATTGAATGCGGAAAAATGATAAAATTAATTTATCCCGTGAAATCTAGGGGTGAATATGAAATGATAAAAAGATTTACGGCAGGATTTCTCTGCCTTATGATACTGTTTTCCTTTTCCGCCTGCGGCAGGAGGGAGCCGAAGAACGCCAATAAAAAAATCAGTTATTCCCTGTCGGCCGAACCAAAAACGCTTGACCCGCAGATCGCCACGGACAACTCGTCCATCATTGCGGTGGAAGCGCTTTTTGAGGGGCTTGCGCGCCTTGATGAGAATAACCGGCCCTATCCCGGCGCTGCGGAAAAATGGGTAAGCAGTGACAACGACACGGTTTTTACGTTCACTTTACGCAGCAATGCGAAGTGGTCGGACGGGAAAACGCCCGTAACCGCCGGCGATTTTGTCTATGCGTTCCGGCGCGCGCTTTCTCCGCAGACCGGTTCGGCTACCTGTTCCCGGATGTTCTGCATTCAGAATGCGCGGGAAGTAAACGCCGGTTCGGTTTCGCCGGATCGCCTGGGGGTAACGGCGGCGGATGATCATACGCTGATTGTGCGGTTAAACTATTCCTACCCGGATTTTCCGGCGATTACCGCCTCTGCGGTTTTTATGCCCTGCAATCAAAAATTCTTTGAGAGTGCGTCCGGCCGTTATGGGCTGGAGAACAAATATCTGCTCGGAAACGGTCCGTTTGAAATTGACGGGAAATACGGCTGGGATCACGGGAAATATTTGAATCTGGTGCGTTCTGCAAGTTATACGGGAAGTATAAAACCACTGCCTTCCAACATAAGGTTTACAATTGAAGGCAAGGATACGGCTATTACCGATCCGATTTCCGCGCTGAAAACCGGCACGGTAGACGCCATTGCCATTCCGTCCGACAAGGTTGCGGCGGCCAAGGCGGCGGAGTGTACCATTTCTTCTTTTGAAGATACGACCTGGGGCCTTTGCTTTAATACGAAATCGGATATCATGAAAAACAAAAATATCCGCCGCGCGTTTTTACAGGCTCTTGACCGGAGTAAAATTTTAAAGCACCTTCCGGCAAATGTGAATCCCGCCGAGGATATTATCGCGCCGTCCACAACCCTGCTTGGGAAAAATTACCGCAGTCTGGCCGGAAGCGGTTCTTTCTATCTGAAACAGGATAAAAATCCCACCGCCCTTTGGAATGCGGGGATCAGCGAACTTTCCAAACCGGATGTAAAGAGCATCAGCATTATTTGCCCGAACGATCCCAACGTAAAACTGATGCTGAATGATATGATCGCTACGTGGAACACAAAGTTTAACAACTATTTTAATATGGAGCCGCTTGATAACGCGCAGCTTACGGCGCGGATTGCGTCCGGGAATTATCAGGTCGCCCTGTGCCCGATCTGTCCGCACAGCGAGGGTCCGCTGGCCGTACTGTCTTTATTTAAGAGCGGCGTCGAAGAGAACCCCGCCAAATTAAGCGACCCCACCTACGACGCCATGCTTGCGGACGCGGAAAAGGGCAGCGGCAGCGGTTCCGCCGCGTCGTTTGTCGCCGCGGAGAAGTATCTGAATGAACTCGGCGTGTTTTATCCTTTATATTATGAAAAACACTACTACGCCTGTGCAAAAGGCGTTTCCGGAATTGTTTTCCATCCGTATAACACGGGCGTGGATTTTATTCGCGCAGGAAAAAGCTAAAGGCAGCTTTACGCAATAGCCGTAGGAACGAAAGAAAGGCTTCCACCCGCGGGCTGAAGCCTTTCTTTGTATGCGAGACCACCGGCTTGCCGGTGAGTGTCGATAAATTACATGCCGTAGAACTCTTCGGCGGTTAAAATCTGGATGCCGCCCGCAGTAAGGGCGTCTACCGCCGTTTTACTGTCCTTTACACGCAGGATAACATATGCCTTTCCGCTTTTACGGCTGATAAACGCATACATATATTCCACGTCGATTCCGCTGTCCGCGAGAGTCCGCATGGCTTTGGAAAACGCGCCCGGAACGTCGTCGATCCCCATAGCGATCACATTGGTAAGGGAAACGGTGAGCCCCGCCTTTTTCAGCGCGGAAACCGCGTCGTCGGGCCGGTTTACAATCAGGCGAAGAATTCCAAAATCACTGGTATCCGCAACCGATATCGCCCGGATATCAATGTCCGCCGCCGCGAGAACCTCGGTAATTTCCGCAAGACGGCCCGATTTATTCTCGATAAATATGGAAAGCTGCTGAATTTGCATTGCAATTCCTCCCTATGTTTTCTTTATCCTATTCTATCGTTAAACTTTACGGTTATCAATGACTCTTTTCGCCTTGCCGTCGGTGCGGGGAATCGACTTTGGTTCCAGCAGCCGGACTTTAGCGACAACATTGAGCGTGGATTGCAATGCGTTCGAGATCTTGCGGCTCATATCCTCCAGATCACGCACGGTGTCGGAGAACGTTTCCTCGTTTATTTCAACCTGTACTTCCATGGTGTCAAGGTTATTTACGCGGTCGATGACAATCTGATAATTCGGCGCCATGCCAAGGTTCAGGAGCACGCTTTCAATCTGGGAGGGGAATACGTTGATGCCGCGGATAATCAGCATGTCGTCCGTTCTTCCCTTCGGCTTTTCCATGCGCACGAAGGTGCGCCCGCATTCGCACGCGGAGTGGTCGAGGCGGCAGATATCCTTGGTACGGTAGCGCAGAAGCGGCAGCGCCTCCTTACCGATGCAGGTGAAGACCAGTTCGCCGTATTCGCCGTCCGGTACCGGTTCGCCCGTTTCGGGGCTGATGACTTCGGGGTAGAACATATCCTCGTTGATATGCATTCCGTGCTGCATCGCGCATTCGCTTGCAACGCCCGGCCCGGCGATTTCGGAAAGCCCGTAAATATCGTAGGCCTTAATGGCCAGCAGGCGCTCGATTTCCCTGCGCATGTTTTCCGTCCAAGGCTCCGCGCCGAAAATACCCGCGCGCAGCTTCAGGCTTTTGGGGTCGACCCCCGTGTCCCGCATGGTTTCACCGATATACATGGCGTAGGAAGGCGTGCAGCAAAGAATGTCGGAACCGAAATCCTGCATGATCATAATCTGGCGCTTTGTATTTCCGGTGGATACCGGAATGGCGGTGGCGCCGAGTCTTTCCGCGCCGTAATGAATCCCCATGCCGCCGGTGAAAAGACCGTAGCCATAGGAAATGTGGACGGAATCGGATTTTGTACCGCCTGCCGATGCAATGCAGCGGGCGGCGCAGCGAGCCCAGACGTCGATGTCGTTTTTCGTGTAGCCGACAACGGTCTGCTTTCCGGTCGTGCCGGAGGAGGCGTGCACGCGCACCAGTTCTTCCTTCGGTACGGCGAACATACCGAAGGGATAGGTGTCGCGCAGATCGGCTTTATACGTAAACGGGAGCTTGGGGACGTCGTCAACCGAACGGATATCCCCCGGCAAAAGCCCCATCTCATCAAAGCGTTTTTTATAGATCGGAACATGGTTGTAGCAGCGTTCCACCATGTTTACCAGTTTTTTGGACTGTATATAACGCAGAACTTCGCGTGAAGCGCATTCAAGCTCCGGTTCGAAATAATTTCCCTGCATTTTTAATCCCCCAATTCGCTTTCCTGTGCGCCGTAGCCCAGTTCAAATGCTTTCAGGTTCATATCCACGAATTTTGCGGGTACGGTGGCTTTGATGGTGTCGATCCAGACTTGCTTGTCAATGGAAAGGCGTTTGGCCGCCGCGCCGATCAGCACAATGTTGACCGCTTTGACGGAACCCGCCTGTTCCGCGAGCTTCAGCGCGTTGAAAGCAACAACCTTTGCGCCCTGCGCCTGCACGGACTTGATCACATTTTCGGGGTAGACGGCCGAGCCGGTAACAACGGGTATGGGGTCGATCTGCTGCGTATTTACAACAACGGTCCCGTCTGTTTTCAGCCACGGGAGAAAACGCGCGGCCTCCAGCGCTTCAAACGCGAGAAGGATATCTGCCTCGCCTTTTTCAATTATGGGGGAATAGACTTTATCGCCGTAGCGGACGTAGGTAACGACCGAACCGCCGCGCTGGCTCATTCCGTGTACCTCCGACACTTTTACGTCCGCTCCGCAGCTCAGCATGGCGCTTCCGAGAACGCGGCTCGCGAGCAGGGTGCCCTGGCCGCCGACGCCGACAATCATTACGCTTTTTACCTGATTCATGCTTTTGCCTCCTCTGTTGTAATCGCGCCCTTTGCGCAAAGGCTTGTGCAGACGCCGCAGCCGACGCACTGCGTACGGTCAATGGAAGCCTTGCCGTTTTTCATGCTGATTGCAGGGCATCCGATGGAAAGGCACGCGCGGCAGCCAACGCACTTTTCCTCTTTCACAACGAGCGAGGGCTTGTGTTTTACATATTTCAAAAGGGCGCAGGGCCTGCGGCTGATAATAACCGACGGGCCGTCCGCCTCCAGTTCTTCCTTTAACGCGGCCTGCGTTTCCTTCAGATTGTAAGGGTCGCAGACGCGTACACGCGCAATGCCGATGGATTTGCAAAGCGCCTCCAAATCCACGGCGCTGGTCGGGTCGCCCTTGATGGTGTAGCCCGTGGTCGGGTTCTGCTGGTGCCCGGTCATTCCGGTAATGGAGTTGTCCAGAATAATCACCACGGAATTGCTCCGGTTGTAGGCGATATCGATCAGTCCGGTTATGCCGGAGTGGATAAAGGTGGAATCGCCGATGACGGCAACGCTTTTCTTTTCCGACTCGGTGCCGCGCGCCTTGTTGAAGCCGTGCAGCCCTGAAACGGAAGCACCCATGCAGACGCAGGTGTCGATCGCGCTGAGCGGGGCGGAGGCGCCCAGTGTGTAGCAGCCGATGTCGCCGCTGACGAAGACCTTGGCTCTTTTCAAAGCAAAGAAAAGTCCGCGGTGCGGGCAGCCGCAGCACATAACCGGAGGACGCACCGGAACATCCTCTTGAACGGCTAGCGTCTCCGGCTCAGTATGCAGCATGCACCTGCGGATTACATGCTGCGAAAATTCGCCGCAGCGGGGGAATACGTCTTTTCCCATCACCGCGATGCCGTTTTTGCGGCAGAAGGTTTCGATCACATCGTCGAGTTCTTCAATAACATAAAGCTTGTCCACGGTTGCCGCGAATTTTTTGATCAGCTCCGCCGGAAGGGGATTGACCATTCCCAATTTCAGATAGGAAACGGTGTCGCCGAGGGCTTCCTTTGCGTACTGGTAAACAATACCGGCGCAGATGACCCCGGTTTTGGAATGGTTGTCTTCGATTTTATTGATCTCGCAGGTTTCCGCCCAGGCGGCGAGTTTTTTTGTCCGCTCTTCAACGGAAACATGCTTTGGCTTTGCAAAAGCGGGGAGCATGACGTTCTTTGCCGGATTTTTTATGTAAGGCTTTAACGCAAGCTCCTGCCGCTGCCCGGGTTCCACAATACTGCGGGAATGCGAAACACGGGTGGTAAGGCGGAGCATGACCGGCGTGTCGAAATCTTCCGAAAGGGAATAAGCCAGCTTTGTAAAATCACGGCATTCCGCAGAGTCGGAAGGTTCCAGCATCGGCAGCTTTGCGGCGATGGCATAATTGCGCGAATCCTGTTCGTTCTGCGAGGAATGGAGCCCCGGGTCGTCGGCCACGCCGAAAACCATGCCGCCGTTTACTCCTATGTAAGACATTGTAAAGAGCGGGTCGGCCGCAACGTTCAGCCCGACATGCTTCATGCCGCAGAAAGAGCGCGCGCCGCCGAAGGAAGCGCCCGCGGCGACCTCGGCCGCTACTTTTTCGTTTGGCGCCCATTCGCAGAAAATTTCGTCAAATTTTGAGGCGGCTTCGGTGATTTCCGTGCTCGGCGTGCCCGGATAGCTGGAGACTACCTTAACGCCGGCTTCGTAAAGTCCCTGGGCGACCGCTTCATTGCCCAGCAGCAGTTCTTTCATAGTATTTCCTCCTCAGATCATATTGGCGGATTATAAAGCATGAAATTAAAACGCACCGCATCAGAGAAGACCCTGATGCGGTTCATACCATGCTATTCCATTTCACCGATTTAAATCGATAAGCTACTACCTATTTTAACTCATTTTCATCTTATATGCAACCTGCTGGGATAAAAAATGCAGAAATCTGTATAAAAAATCAGACAGGAGTAATTTTAACCCGCTTCTGCCGTTTTTCCGGCTCCATCCCGCCTTTGTTAAAAGAAGGCGGCTAAAAACACGGAGCCGAGAATCAGTACGGCGCAGAACAGCGCCACGATGCGTATAATCAATTTGCGGTAATCAATTCCATGATTTTCATTCTTATGATTTTTCATTTTATCCCCTCCTGTATGACATCCATATTATATCAAATGTTTACAAAGAAAACCGTAAACATATTATGAATTTTACTGGTTTTTTTATAAAATTGCACAGGTTGATTCTTTCCACTATAGAATATATACAATTTAAGGAATTCATTTTTATGTTTTTAACGCACAGTAACAGAAATATGTCGAATAAGCAACATTGTGTTGACTATGTCGAATAATGTAACTATAATTAATTAGAGGAAATTGGAATAGGCATATTAATCAGTCATAACGAAAGGTGGATTAGTATGAGTGAAAAAATGGTGGAATATATCGCGGAAGCATGTAATCTGTATATTTCCGATATTCGTCTGTCTGAAAGCAGCGCCACTATTTTACCGGTCGTTCGTCGTTTAGACCCTAACCTGTTTTCTTCAGAAGATTGGAGCACCAGCCTGTCTTATATTTTTATGAGGTCTCTGCATTTTGATACAGCCGAAGACGCAAAAAATTATTATATTCAAAGACTGAAAAAATTTACAGAGGATGACGAATCATAATTTTCACCCGGAGTATGCCTTGCATAATTTTTCAATTTTCAATTCTATCTTTCACCAAAAACAGGACTACGAGGTTTACATAACTATTGACATCAACTGGGAATTGCAATAAAATAAAACTGTTTTCTGTATTAAAATGTTGAGGTGAAACATGAATAAACAAAGCCGTGACTTCCGGCCTCAGAGGAGAAGTACAGGCTCCAGGCCGCAAAGCGCGGGTCGGAGGATGAATTACGACACTGAGGAGTTCGACCGTTATAATTACGTTGACCGAGAGATTTACAGCAGCAGCCGTTCGGCGCCCCGCGGGGGAAATCCCCGGAACGGAAGAAAAAAAAGACGGGGCGGCGGGCTGAAAAAGTTTTTCCTTGCCGTAGTCTGCATTCTCCTTGCACTGTTTGCAGGCGTTTTTGTATATGGCAAATATATGCTGAACCGTCTGAACCGTTCGGAGAGCATCAACACTTCGAAATATATTGAGCAGCCCAGCGCCGCGCCGGCGTGGGACGTTATTTCCGATAAAAAGGTAATAAACATTTTACTGATCGGAACGGACAAGGGAGACGACGGCAACAGCAGCCGCAGCGACACCACCATGCTGGTTTCCATCGATAACGATACAAAAACGCTGCGTATGGTTTCTTTCCTGCGCGATTTGTATGTTGAAATTCCGACGATGAAAAAGCAGAAGCTGAACGCGGCCTACGCAAAAGGCGGCGCGGCGCTTACCATGCAGACCCTTGAAAATAATTTCCGTATAAAAATTGATAAATATATGTCTGTTGACTTTGAAAATTTCGCCACGATCATCGATCGAATGGGCGGGTTGGATATTAAGATGGATAAGAAGCTGTGCGACGCGGAAAACCGCAATATGGGAAGCCATCTAAAGCCCGGCGTCAACCATTTGGACGGGCGGCTTGCCGTTTACTACGCCCGTATCCGCGAAACGGACAGCGACTTTGGCCGAACCGGCCGTCAGCGCGAGGTTATGGAGCTGATGATTCAAAAGATGAAGAGCATGAATCCTTTGCAGATCAATAATATGATGAATGATTTCCTGCCTCTCGTAAAAACGAATCTGTCCGATTCGGAATTGATTTATCTTGCTTCCATCGGCAGTTCGGTTTCGCATTATCCGGTGAAAACCATGCATGTTCCAAACCTGAATACGTATAAGGAGCGGAACGTGAAAGGGGTCGGTTCTGTGCTGGACCCGAATTTGCCGGAAAACTGCCGCCTGTTAAGACAATTCCTTTACAATGAAAATACAGGAACTTCCGAAATGGATTCCGAATAATGTTTGAGTTCTGCCGTCCCGAAGCAATTCGGGGCGGTTTTTGCTGCAATTCCGGTATTTCTATTCACTATTTATAAAAAAAATGGTATAATACTTTAATTAATCACTTTATCAGAGATACCATTCTCTTGGAGGTTAAAAAATGGACAAAAAAACTTTCTACATTACAACACCAATTTATTATCCCTCCGGCAAGGCGCATATCGGCCACAGCTACTGCACCGTCGCCAGCGATGCCATTGCCCGCTATAAACGAATGCAGGGCTACGACGTCATGTTCCTCACGGGAACCGACGAGCACGGCCAGAAGATCGAGATCAACGCCGAAAAAGAAGGGGTAACCCCCAAGGAATATGTCGATAAAATCGTAGCGGGATTCCAGGACTTATGGAAGCTTTTGAATATTTCCAACGACCGTTTCATCCGCACCACGGACGATTACCACGTAAAGGCCGTGCAGAAAATCTTCAAAGCCCTGTACGACAAAGGAGAAATCTACAAGGGCAAATATGAAGGCTGGTACTGCACCCCCTGCGAAGCTTTCTGGACCGAAACGCAGCTGAAAGACGGGAAATGCCCCGACTGCGGCCGCGAGGTAAAAATGGCGAACGAAGAAGCCTATTTCTTCCGCATATCCAAATATGCGGACAGGCTCCTGAAGCTCTATGAGGATCAGCCCGATTTCATCCAGCCGGACAGCCGCAAAAACGAGATGATTAATTTCATTAAACAGGGTCTGAACGATCTTTGCGTTTCGCGCACCAGCTTTACCTGGGGCATTCCGGTGGACTTTGACCCGAAGCATGTCGTTTACGTATGGCTTGACGCTCTGACAAACTATATCACCGCATTGGGCTATGGTTCCGACGATGATTCCGCTTATCAGAAATACTGGCCGGCGGACGTTCATTTCGTCGGCAAAGAGATTGTACGCTTCCATACCATCATCTGGCCCGCCATGCTGATGGCGCTGGATCTTCCGCTTCCGAAGCAGGTTTACGGCCACGGCTGGCTCCTGTTCGGCGACGGCACGAAAATGAGCAAATCGAAGGGCAATGTGGTGGACCCGGTGGTTCTTTGCAGCCGCTACGGGGTGGACGCGATCCGGTATTTTCTCCTTCGCGAAATTCCGTTCGGAGCGGACGGCGTATTTACGAATGAAGCGCTGATTAACCGCATTAATTCCGACCTTGCGAACGATCTGGGCAACCTTCTTTCCCGCAGCACCGCCATGGCGGAAAAATACTTCGGTGGAAAAATCCCGGCAGAGCGGGAAAGCGCGCCGGTCGACGATGAGCTGATTCAAATGGCTTTGCAGCTTCGCCAAAAATGCGACGACGCCATTGCAGGCTATCAGTTCAGCAATGCGCTGGCGGAAATCTGGAAACTGATTGCCCGCACCAATAAGTATATCGACGAAACCATGCCGTGGGCGCTCGGCAAGGACGAAACCAAGCGCGCCCGTCTGGCGGCTGTTCTTTATAATCTCTGCGAAAGCCTCCGTATCGTCTCCGTCCTGATTACGCCGTTCATGCCGGAGACCGCTCCGAAAATTCAGGCGCAGATTGGCGCAAAGCCGGAGGAGCTGACCTATGAATCCGCAGCAAAATGGGGCGTTCTGTCCAATGATGCGGTGATCACCAAGGGCGAAACGCTGTATCCGCGCATTGACGTCGAGAAGGAAATTGAGGAGCTGAACAAGCTGATTCCGAATCCTGCGGAGCAGAAGAAAGAGGAAAAAGCCGCTCCGAAGATCGAGGGCCTTGCGCAGATCGGCATTGACGATTTTGGGAAAGTGGAGCTTCGTGTTGGCAAAGTTAAAGCATGCGAGCCCGTTAAGCGCGCGAAGAAGCTTCTGAAGCTGACCGTCGAAGACGGCGCGGGTGAAAGGACGATTGTATCCGGTATTGCGAAGTGGTACAAGCCGGAAGACCTGACGGGCCACAGCATTATTTTCGTTGCCAACTTGAAGCCCGCAACCCTTTGCGGCGTGGAGAGCCAGGGCATGGTGCTTTCCGCGGATTCGGGAGAGGACGTTCGGGTCATCTTCGTGGATGGCGTCCCGTCTGGAAGCAAGGTTTGCTGATGGACATGCCAAGTTCTATTTTTGATTCCCACGCGCATTACGATGATAAATCTTTTGATTCGGACCGCGACACGCTTTTGGAAGAACTTCCGAACCGGGGCATCTGCAACCTGATCAACTGCGGGGCGGATTTAAGCTCCTCCCGCGCTTCCGTTGAGCTGGCCGGAAAGTATCCGTATATTTATGCCGCAGTGGGAATCCATCCGGAATGCGCGAAGGACGCCCCGGCGGACTATTTACAGCAGATGGAAGAACTGGTCACTAAAGAAAAGGTTGTGGCGGTCGGAGAGATCGGACTCGACTACCATTTCGAAGAAAACGCGCCGAAGAATGTGCAGAAAGTCCTCTTTGAAAACCAGATTTTGCTGGCACAAAAGGCCGGACTGCCCATTATCGTTCATGACCGCGACGCGCACGGCGATACGATGGAACTCCTGCGCAAACGGAAGCCGAAGGGCGTGGTACACTGCTTTTCCGGCAGCGTGGAAATGGCGGAGGAATGTATCCGGCTCGGACTGTATATCGGCCTTGGCGGCGCGGTTACGTTCAAGAACGCCCGGGTACCGGTTGCGGTTGCCGCCGCGATTCCTTTGGACCGCATGCTGATGGAAACGGACTGCCCTTACATGGCGCCGGTTCCGTTCCGCGGCAAGCGAAACGATTCCACGCTGATTGCGTATACGGCCGCCCGGATTGCGGAAATCCGCGGCACCACTGCTGGGGAGATTTTAAGGGCTTCGCGCCGCAACGCGGAGACATTGTTTAAAATTCATAGTTAACAAGAAACCGGGAGGGTCTACCCTCCCGGTTTCTTGTATGCAAAAAGAGGCTGTCTCGTTTTGAGACAGCCTCCGGCTTTCTTATTCGATAATGCTGGTGCCGGTCATTTCCGGCGGCTGGGGAAGTTCCATGATTTTCAGCATGGTCGGTGCGATATCGGCAAGGCGTCCGCCGGAGCGAAGCTTGCAGGGATAACCGACGACACAGAACGGAACCGGGTTCGTTGTGTGCGCGGTGAACGGAGAACCATCCTCCTCGTACATTTTATCCGCGTTGCCGTGGTCTGCCGTAATCAGGGCGACGCCGCCCATTTCCGCGATGGCGTGGGTTACTCTTCCAACGCACTTGTCCACTGCTTCCACAGCGGCTTTTGCGGCGCTGAAAACACCCGTGTGGCCAACCATATCGCAGTTTGCGAAGTTCAAAATAATGACGTCGTATTTTCCGCTTTTAATGCGTTCCCCTAAGGCGTCCGTAACTTCGTAGGCGCTCATTTCAGGCTGTAAGTCATAGGTTGCAACCTTCGGGGAATTGATTAAAACACGGTCCTCGCCGGGATACTGTTTTTCAACGCCGCCGTTGAAGAAAAATGTGACATGGGCATATTTTTCCGTTTCAGCGATTCGAAGCTGGGTCAGGCCCTTGTCCGAAATATATTCGCCGAACGTATTTTTCAGCGACTGGGGTTTAAAGGCAACCTGTACATTCGGCATGGAGGCGTCGTACTGCGTCATGCAGACATAGGTGAGGGGGAAGAAGCCGTTTTTGCGTTCAAACCCCTTAAAATCCGGATCGACAAACGTGCGGGTGATTTCGCGCGCGCGGTCGGGGCGGAAATTAAAGAAGATAACGGAATCGTTCGTCTGAATCTTCGCGTTCTCCGCGCAGACGACCGGTAAAACAAACTCGTCGGTAACGCTTTGCTTGTAGGAATCTTCCACCGCCTTTACCGGGTCGGCGCACTGTACGCCTTCGCCGTAAACCATGGCGGCGTAGGCTTTTTCCACACGCTCCCAGCGGTTGTCGCGGTCCATTGCGTAATAGCGGCCCATAACGGTGGCGATTTTTCCAACGCCGATTTCCTTCAGCTTCTGTTCGCATTCTTCGACGTAACCCTTGCCGGAATCCGGCGGTACATCACGGCCGTCGAGCAAAGCATGAACATAAACGGTTTTGCAGCCGCGCTTTTTTGCGAGTTCAACCAGAGCATACAGGTGTGTATTGTGGCTGTGTACGCCGCCTGCGGAAAGCAGACCGATTAAGTGCAGGGCGCTGTCGTGAGCGATTGCGTTGTCGACGGCGGATAAAAATGCGGGATTTTCAAAGAAGTCGCCGTCGTCAATGGATTTTGTAATCCGGGTCAGCTCCTGATAGACAATCCGTCCCGCGCCGATATTGGTGTGGCCAACCTCGGAGTTGCCCATCTGGCCGTCCGGCAGACCGACGTCCAGACCGGAAGCGCCGATTTGCGTCAGTGGATTATTTGCAAAAAGACGATCGATATTCGGTTTGTTGGCCGCCTTAATGGCGTTGCCGCTTTCCGGGCCGACACCGAAACCGTCGAGTATCATCAGTATTAATGGTTTTTTCATGTTTTAAAACCTGTCCTGCCTTTCGGGAGTATAATTTACCTGCTTGCCGCTTTTACGATCTCTGCAAAATCAGCCGGCTTCAAGGAAGCGCCGCCGATCAGTCCGCCATCAACGTCGGGCTGGTCAAGAAGTTCCGCCGCGTTCTTGGCGTTCATGGAACCGCCGTACTGAACGGTCATCGCGTCCGCGCTTGCAGCGTCATACAGCTTCTTGATTGTCTCGCGGATAACCGCGCAGACCTCGTTTGCCTGCTGTGCGGTTGCGGTTTTTCCGGTTCCGATCGCCCAGATCGGCTCGTAAGCAATAATAATCTTTTTCAGTTCATCCTTCGATACGCCGCCGAGCGCGATTTTTGTCTGCATGGCGACAAGCTCGTCCGTAATGCCCTGCTCGCGCTGCTCAAGGGATTCGCCTACGCAGAGAATAACGGCAAGGCCGCTGTCCAAAGCCGCGCGGATGCGCTTGTTTACGGTACAGTCGGTTTCACCGAAGTATGTTCTGCGCTCACTGTGGCCGATGATGACGTACTGAACACCCATGGAAGAAAGCATATCCGCGGAAACCTCGCCGGTGAACGCGCCGCTCTTTTCCCAGTGGCAGTTTTCTGCGCCTACGCCGATATTGGAGCCCTTTGTCGCTTCCATTGCCGCGGCAATATCTACATAAGGGGTGCAGACGATTACGCTGCAGTCCGCATCTTTTACCAAAGGCTTGATTTCCTCAATCAGTTTGGTTGCCTCGGCGGGGGTTTTGTTCATTTTCCAGTTACCGGCAATCACTGCTTTTCTAAGCTTCTTGTTCATAATCAATCTCCTTAACATAAAATTATAATGTTAATGCGGCAGCAGGGCTGCCGCATTTGCGTTTCAATCGCTTGCTTATTTATCGTTCAGGCATGCGATGCCGGGCAGGTCGAGGCCCTCGAGGAATTCAAGGGAAGCGCCGCCGCCGGTGGAAATATGGGTCATTTTATCTGCAAAGCCGAGCTTTTCAACCGCAGCAGCGGAATCGCCGCCGCCGATAATAGAAATTGCGCCGCTGTCTGCAACCGCTTTTGCAACGGCAATTGTTCCGGCTGCGAAATTATCCCATTCGGAAACGCCCATCGGCCCGTTCCAGACAACGGTGCCGGAGCCTTTGATCGCGTCTGCAAACAGAGCGGAGGTCTTCGGCCCGATATCGAGGCCCATCCAGCCTTCCGGAATCTTGTCGGAGTCAACAACCTTATGCTCTGCGTCCGGTTTGTATTCGGTCGCGATAACGTTGTCGATCGGAATCAGGAACTTAACGCCCTTGTCCTTTGCTTTCGCCATCATATCCTTGGCAAGTTCGACTTTATCGCTCTCGCAGATGGAAGTGCCGATGGAATAGCCCAGCGCGTTCATAAAGGTGTAGGCCATGCCGCCGCCGATGATGAGGGTGTCAACCTTGTCGAGCAGGTTGGTAATTACGCCGATTTTATCTGAAACCTTTGCGCCGCCCAGAATCGCGACAAAAGGACGCTTCGGGTTGGCAAGCGCGCCGCCCATGATGGTGATTTCCTTCTGAATCAGGTAGCCGCAGACAGCCGGAAGATAAGCTGCAACGCCCGCCGTAGAAGCGTGGGCGCGGTGTGCGGTGCCGAATGCGTCGTTTACATATATCTCAGCAAGAGAAGCGAGCTGCTTTGCAAATTCCGGATCGTTCTTTTCTTCTTCCTTATGGAAGCGGACGTTCTCGATCAACTCGACTTCGCCGTCTTTCAGGGAAGCGGCGATGCTCTTCGCGCTGTCGCCGATAACGTCGGTAGCCATCTTGACTTCCTGGCCAAGCGCCTTCGACAGGTATTTGCCGACAGGAGCGAGGGAATATTTCATGTTGAACTCGCCCTTCGGACGGCCAAGGTGCGAGCAGAGAATCACTTTTGCCTTATGGTCTACCAGATAGCGGATGGTTTTCAGTGCTTCATCAATACGCTTTGAATCGGTGATGTTTCCTTCAGCATCAAAAGGTACGTTGAAATCGCAGCGCACCAATACTTTTTTGCCCGCAACGTCAATATCTTCTACGGTCTTTTTGTTGAGATAATTCATGCTTAGCACTCCTTTTATATTATGGTTTCAGAATTTTCGAAATACTTCCGATATTATACAATAAAATGTAAACAATTTCAAGCAAATAGGGGCTTTTCAAGCAAGTTTGTTAAAAAATAATCACCATTTATATTCCCGAAGCTGTCCCTTGCAGAGCAGCTTGGGATATCCCCACTGCCGCAGCACTTCATACACGCCGATCGCCACGGAATTCGATAAATTCAGGCTTCGCGCGTCCGGATTGTCCAGCATGGGAATACGCACGCAGCGGTCGGGATTTTCAAACAGAAGCTTTTCCGGCAGACCGGCGGTTTCTTTCCCGAAAAACAGGTAGCAGTTATCGGGGTACTGCATATCGGAATGAATATGCGTTGCTTTTGTTGAAAAGAAAAAGAAGTCACCTGTATTTTGGCTGAAGAAATCGGAAAGGCTATCGTAATAGGTGATATCAAGCAGATGCCAGTAATCCAGCCCGGCACGTTTCAGTTTTTTATCGTCGATCCGAAAGCCCATCGGTCCGATAAGATGAAGCCTTGCGCCCGTTGCGGCACAGGTGCGCGCTACGTTTCCGGTATTTTGGGGAATTTCCGGTTCGACCATTACGATGTTCAGTGTTGGCATGATAAGCTCCTTTATGCATTAAAAATTTGGCATTTATTTTCAACAATAAATTGACAGAAAGAGGGGAAGATATTGAAAGGCCTTGGTATTTTATTTTCAGTGTGGAGGTTTTTCATTATGTATAGAGAAACAATGGGATTTGTCAGAGGAATGGGAGCCGGTATGCTCGCCGGAATTACAGCGATTGCGATTGGAAGCAGAATGATGAAGGACAACAGGCAGTTCAAGCGCAATGCAAACAAGGCCATGCGCGCGGTGAACGGGATGTTCGGCAACGTGCAGGGCATGTTCAGAATGTAATTTCGAAAGGACATATCCGGTAAAAACCTCGGCGGGGATTTCCCCGCCGAGTGTTTGTTCAGAGCTATTTAATAATATTATACATAGAAAACATGGGGATGACAATGGAGATAATCACCGTACCGACGATGAGGGCAATGAAAATCGTCATGGCCGGTTCCAGCATCCGGGTAAGCCGTTTGGTTGATTCGTCGGTCTGTTCCTCGTAGAGGGCGGCCATTTTTTCCAGGGTTTCGGCCAGCATGCCGGATTCTTCGCCAACCTTGATCATCGATACGAGAAGGGCGTCAAAAACCGGGAATTTTGCCATGGACGCGTTGATGGAGGAGCCTACCTTTACCTCCTCGGCAATCTGGGAAAGCTGGTCTTTTATGTACCGGTTCGGAAGAACGTCGCGCGCGATTTCCAGCGCTTTTACGATTTCCACCCCCGATTCCACCAGCGAGGACATGATGCGGCAGAACCGCGCAATATAGGATTTCCGCAAAAGGGGGCCGATTCCGGGAATCTTTAAAAGGGACCGGTCCACCGCTCTCGAAAAAGGAACCGATCGCTTTTTCAACAGTATAAAAGCAGAAACAAGAAGAAAAATGGTTAAGAGAATCAAAGGCCATTTTTCGGTTATGAATGTGGAAAGCGACATCACATGGACTGTGATTTGCGGAAGGTCGGCGCCGAATTCTTTAAAGATCATGGAAAAATTCGGAAGGACGATTGCGTTCATCAAAACCATCAGGAGCAGGGTCAGAAAGAGGAGAAAAAGCGGGTACCCGGTTGCGCCCCGGATTTTTGCACCGAGTTCGATTTCCTTTTCCAATATATTGGCGCAGCGCTGAAACGCGGTGTCAAGACGGCCGTTTGTTTCGCCGGAGTGCACAATATTCACCACGATGGTGGGGAACGCCCGGAATTTTGCCATGGTTTCGGAAATGGGAGCGCCCGTGTAAAGGTCGCGGTTCATTTCCGAAAGAATCCGCCGGAAATTTTTATCTTTTTCCCCGTCGATCAGCACTTCCATGGCCATCGGCAGGGAAACGCCCGCTTTCATCATAACCCCCATCTGGTTCATCATGGCAAGGAGTTTTTTCTTTGAAACCTTTGCTTTATGAATATCGTTTCCCGTTAATTCCATATTCCAGACGGATTTGGGCGCGCTGTCCGCCGCCTCGCCGCTTGTGAGGGCAAGCGCCGTCAATCCTTCGTTTTGCAGCCGCAGAATGGCTTCGGCTTTGGTTTCCGCGTTGATGGAACCATGGGATTTTTTATTTTTATGATTTACCGCTGTATAAAAATACCGCAAGAAAATCCCCCTTTTCCCTTCTGAATTTTACGCGCCGGAATCCGGAAGATATTCATCGGCCGTGCTTTTTGAAATTCGTCCGCACCGAAGCAGCTCGCCGATGCTTCGTTCCAGCGTCATCATGCCCTGACCGGCTCCCGTCTGGATGGACTGGCCGATATTCGCCGTGCGGCCTTCGCGGATTAAATTACTGACGGCGGAATTGACAAACATCATTTCGAATGCCGCGACGCGCCCTTTGCCGTCGGCGGTTGGCAGCAGCCTTTGGGAAATCACGCTTTTCAGCACGAGCGAAAGCTGTGTGCGGATTTGCTGCTGCTGCGCGGGGGGGAACACGTCGATTAAACGGTCAATCGTTTTGGAAGCGCCGACCGTATGCAGGGTGGAAAGCACCAGATGCCCGGTTTCCGCCGCGGTTACGGCAATCGCGATGGACTCTAAATCGCGCATTTCGCCGACAAGAAGAATATCCGGGTCTTCCCGCAGGGCGGCGCGCAGGGCGCTGGCGTAGGAGACGCTGTCCGCGCCGATTTCCCGCTGGTTGATTAAACAGTTTTTCGGCTCATGAATGTATTCGATCGGGTCTTCAATTGTAATAATGTGACTGTTCCGCGTCCGGTTCAATTCGTTAAGAATTGCGGCAAGCGTGGTGGATTTTCCGCTTCCCGTAGGGCCGGTAACCAGCACAAGGCCGTCCTTCAGCTCCAGCACCCGGCTTATGGAGGCGGGCAGGTTAAGCTGGGAAATTTCTGGCGCCGCGGAGTTGATCACGCGCATGACTAGCGTTTCGCCGCGGGTCTGGCGGAAAGCGTTCACGCGGAACCGCCCGCAGCCGCTGATTTCGGCGGAGGCGTCCATATCGCCCGTTTCATGGAACTTTTCAAACTTTTCTTTCGGCAGGCATTGTCCGATCATATCGTCCACTTCCTCCGCCGTCAGAACCGGTAAATCCAAAAAACGCATGGTTCCGTTAATGCGGTAGGCCGGCCGGTTGTTAGCGGAAAGATGGATATCGGAGGCGTTTTGCGCTACGCCGTCTTTCACAATCTGATAAAAATCCATAAGTGAACCTCACATTTGAAGGGAGTGAATCTCCATCATTTCCTGAACGGAGGTTTTCCCTTCCATTACAATTCGTTTTATATTTTCGTCAAGGGGTATCATTCCCTCTTTAATGGCGGTTTCCCGGATTTCATCCGTGCTTTTTCCGCTGTTGATACAGCCCTTGATCGCCGGGGTGACCGGCATGATTTCATGAATGGCGGTTCTGCCCTGATACCCCCTGCCGCTGCAATAGTTGCAGCCTTTCGCCCGGTAAAGCTTTAAGGGGGTTCCCTTTTCCAGACCGAGCAGTTCAAGATCGTCGTCACTCGCGAAATATTCTTCCTTGCAGTGGGGGCAGAGCGTGCGCACAAGGCGCTGTGCAATTACGCCCAGAACGGAGGAAGATACCATGTAGGGCTCCACTCCCATATCCACAAGGCGGATAATGGAACTTGGCGCGTCATAGGTATGCAGCGTAGAAAGGACGAGGTGCCCGGTAATGGCGACGCTGCTGGCGATTTCGGCAGTTTCCGTGTCGCGGATTTCGCCGATCATCACAACGTCCGGGTCCTGCCTTAAAATCGAGCGCAGAACAACGGGGAAGGTGAGCCCGGCTTTCGGGTTTACCCCGACCTGCGTAATGTTGGGGATAATCATTTCCACCGGGTCTTCCACGGTGACGATATTGATATCTTCCCGCATGATTTCCTTGAGCGCGGTGTAGAGCGTGGTCGACTTGCCGCTGCCGGTCGGGCCGGTGAGAAGCAGGATGCCGTGGTTGTTTTTCAGCAGGGCGTTGAATTTTTCAAGGTTTTCCGGCAAAAAACCAATGTCTTCCTTTACGAGCGAGAAGCTGAGCGCGGTCGTGATGCGGATCACCACCTTTTCCCCGAAAACGCAGGGGAGGACGGAAATACGCATGTCGATTTCTCTGCCGCCGATTTTGTAATTGATACGGCCGTCCTGTGGAATCCGCTTTTCCGCGATATTCATTCCGCCGATAAATTTGATGCGGGAAACGACCGACGGAATCAGTTCGGCGCTGGTTTCCATATAAAGGCTCAGGCGCCCGTCCACCCGAAAACGGATGCGCATGGACTTTTCCTGCGGTTCAATATGAATATCGCTGGCTTTCAGAAGCACGGCCTGCTCAATCATATTGTTTACAAAGCGGATGACCGGCTGATCGGAGCCCTGTGTTTCCGATAAATCCAGCGGTAAATCCGCCTGATTCGAAGCCAGCTCCTTCGCCGCGGCGAACGCTTTCTGCGTGGTGTACAGTTCGCGGATTTTTGTTTCCAGCTTGGTGCGTTCTGCGATAACGGGGCTTACCTTTAATTTGGTATAAATACCGATATCGTTAATGCCGTTGTAATCGAGCGGGTCGGCGACCGCCACGGTCAGGATGCTGCCTTCCCGCCGGATGGGGACAATCAGATTGGAACGGGCGAGATCTTCGGGAACCAGCGAGGAAAGCGACGGGTCCACGCTGACGGACGACAAATCGACATAAGGGATGGACAGCTGCTTTTCCAGCGAACGGATAATCTGCATTTCCGTAAGATAATGGTTGTCGATTAAAATTCTTCCGAGCCGGACGTTTGTCCCTTTCTGGCGTTCCAGCGCTTCTTCCAGCTGTTCCTGCGTCAGCGCGCCCGAGTTGATCAGGATTTGTCCGAGTTTTAAATTCGTAAGTTTCATGATGACTCCTTTAAAGAAACAGCAGCTCCGCATACCAGCGAAACAGGGCTTCCCATTGCGTTTGAAAAGTCAAAAAGAACAATACGGCCAAACAAAGGTAAGGTCCCAGCGGTAAATAGAGGCCGCGCAAACGCTTTTTGCACAGAGCGAGAAATACGATGTGGAAAAAAGCGAGAAAGATCGCCAGAAAGAAGATAAAAAGAATTTGAGGAAAACCGGTTAAAAACCCGATGGCTCCGAATAGTTTTACGTCGCCCATGCCCATTGCTTCCTTTTTGAAGAGGAGCCGGCCGATCATCCCGAAAAAAAGCAGGATTCCCGCTCCGCATGCCGCGCCGAGCAGGGGGGACAAAAAGGCGCTTTTCGCGGATGCCCCGTGCAAAAAAGCATAGGCGGCGCGGATAAACGCTGCCAGAAAAAGCGCGAGCGAAAACGCATCGGGGATAATTTGGTATTTGGAATCGGAAATTCCGATCAGTAGGAGCACAATGCAGGCAAAGCAATAGAGGAAAAAAAGAAAACCGTGAAACCGCAGATGCATTCCTATGAAGGAAGCGGTGAGCAGAAGGGCCATCACCAACCCGTGCGGTTTCCAAAAGAGCCTTTTCCGGTACAGTTCCTCACCCGGCTGCTCGTCGTAATCACAGAACCATTTCGCCGGAAGCGCATTGAACAGTTTGATCAGCAGTGCGGAAACAGCGATTGCGGAGCATACAAAAAGTAGAATGGTAAAAAAAGAACCCATCATGATTTCCCTTTGCGGAAATAATACAGCGACAGATTCAGGTCGGCGCTGTACTTTCCCGCTTCCGGCGCAAAGCTTACCGTATGAATCTGGTAAATGCCTTTCGACTGCTTTTCGATGCTGCCGAGAAGATCGGTAAGCTGGTCACCCGTGCAGAGAATTTTCAATTCCACCGCGATACTTTCCAAAGTGCTTCCGTCCGAAGCGGTTTTCCCTTTTACGGGCGTTTCTTCGCCCACGGTGACGCTCTCGAATTCCACGCCGGCGGAGCTTAGGATTTCCCCGATATCTTCCGCAATGTTCTTGCCTGTAATATCCGTGCCGCCATCCGCTTTTTCAAGCTGGGACTTTAATTTTTCAACGTTTTGGCGCAGGTCGTCGATTTGGACGGTCTGCCGGTCAAAAGCCATTGTCTGTACAACATTTTCCTCATGCTCGCTGTCCAGCGCGGTCAGCTTCTGACTGATCGGTAGAAACACGAAGTTTACATAAAGCAGCAAGACAAGGACAAAACCCAAAAGGTAAAGGAGGATTCCGGAAACCTTTTTACTGTTCATGGCTTGTCACCGTCCTTGCCGCCGGACTGCGCAGGCGGATTTTTTACCCGAAGGGTTACGCTGCAATCACAGATTCCGTCGTTCATTTCCGCTTGAAACGGAACGGCAATTTCAAAATAGCCGTTGGATTCCACGCTTTTTTTAATGGCAAGGTAATCGGAATAGTTTTTGGCGGTAAAGGTGACGGCGATTGTATTGGCGGCGCTGTCAAAACTGCATTTTTCCACCGACTTTGCCTTTGCGGCGATCTGGCTGAAAAGCTGCCGAACCGGTTCCCGCGTACTGCTTTTTTTCGGCAGCAGATACTGATCGTTTTCTTTTTTTTGCAGCTTTGCGGAAAGATCGCTCTGTTCATTCAAAAGGCTTTTGGTTTCGCTGTATTTCAAATCATTTAAAACCGCTTTGTCCTGCTCGTTCCGTTCCAGGGCAAAATGGTAGATAAGCGGCTCCAACGCCATGATGCACAGCGCGAAAACGGTCATAAACACCAGAACACCCGCGTTTGCGGCATGATTGCCCGCCATGGATTTTACCGGGCGCAGGAAGTCGATTTCATCGGCTTTTTTCGCGGCCAGCAAGCCGGAGGCGGTAATAAAGCATGCGGGCGAGCACCCGGCTAATTTTGCCGCCGGGCCGACTTCCGGGAGCTTTGCCGCCGGACAGCAGGAATTCATGCTGTCGAGGGGAATATCCAGCCCGAGATGTTCAAAAAATTCGCTGAAATGATGGATGGCGGAAAGACCGCCGCATAGAATCAGCCTGTCCAGCTCCAGACGTTCGCTGGACAGCACCATTCGGATATTCCGCACGGCTTCGCTGACCGAGGCTTCCAGCAGTACGGAAATCTGTTTTTCCGCTTCCTGATTTTGCTCCATCGGAATCCCCTGACTGGTGACAAGCAAAAACGCGTCTTCAAAAGACAGCGATTGGCTTTTCATAATGATTTCGAGGATATCGTCAAAAACCGTTTCAAAGGTTCTTTGAAAAACGGGCGTTCCGTTTTGCAGCAGAATAAGCCTTGTTTTTACGAAATCGAAATCCAGAACGGCGGCGGTCTGGCCGTTTGTTTCCGGAAGCGTGCGGCCCGCGTATAACAGCCCGCCGACCGGCGGCGCAATTTTGATTACGCGCAGGCCGCATTTGGAAAAGCTCTTTTTTATTTGTTTCAGAAGCGCGCTTTTCGCGGCAAACAACGAGCTGGTAAGCTTTCCCGTTACGTCGTTCAGGCGGCCGTATTCGTAATTCTGAAGGATAAAATTGCCGACGTCTTCCTGCAGAACGGTTTCCGCTTCCAGACCGGCCAGCGCAAGCAGTTCCTTTTTTTTGCAGGGCAGGTGACGGTATTCCTTGCTGACGACATTGTCGTCCTCAAGGCAGAAGAGAATCCGGTTCGTTTGCAGATTTGCGGCCTTTTTGCAATCCCGCACAAATCCGGCAAAGGCGGGAAGGTTGTCCAACGCCTTTCCGTTCCGCATCGCCTGCGGGAGCTCGAAGCACTGCGGTGGGCCGAAGACCGGTTTACGGCGGCATTTTGCCCCCGTAAGGTAGAGCGCCCTGCGGGACATTTGCAGCAAAATGATTTCCAAAAGATCACCCCCACCGATTCGAGCTTTTTCGCGAAATTTTTACATGGTAATATGCCGCAATTTTTATATGGAATGAATGAAAAGCAAGCCCCGGCTTTCCGGGGCTTGCAAATATTCAATTGCATATGCAAAGCATCGTTTAAGTTTTTTTATAAACACCTTTTTAAGCTATTACGTCTGCTAAATTG
Source organism: Caproiciproducens galactitolivorans (assembly GCF_026672255.1). Lineage (GTDB taxonomy): Bacteria > Bacillota > Clostridia > Oscillospirales > Acutalibacteraceae > Caproiciproducens > Caproiciproducens galactitolivorans_A. The sequence goes on from NZ_JAPOHA010000008.1 coordinate 100,115, forward strand.
CTAGTGTCATCAAATACTGTACCGCCACTTCCATTTTTAGAAGCTATGATTTTTCCGTCTTTGTAACAATATTTCGCATCTTTAACTTTTAAAGTAGGGAGGCCGTCCTTAAATCCTTCGTGTATCATTGCTTCCTTAACGGATATGTCCTCCAATTTTTTACCAGTAGACAGTTCCCATACTCCTGTTTTCGCTTCGGAGTAAGCAGCTTTCAGCGCCATTTCCACGGACTGGGCATTGGATTTGTCTACGCTTACGTTTGCCGATTCGGTTATGTTGGAAACAGTGGGAATCGCAATGGCGGTCAGAATCGCGAGAATTGCAAGCACAATAACGAGCTCTACTAACGTGAAACCTTTCTTATTTCTTTTTTGCTTTACCATAATACCCTTCCTCTTTCCATATATTATTTAGGGAATTCTCTAAAAATATTCCGATTAGATTATAAACCTTGTGGAAACTGATGTCAATCCCTTCTTGAAAATTCGATAATTTTGTACAATTTGTCGGTTTTGTCTGTCAAAATCCTTGCGAAATTTCTCCGAAACCGTTATAATCAAGGGGAACGGGAGGTGTTGGCGCATGAAAATAAAATCTAAGCGCGGGGCTGCCCTTGCTTATGTCATTATTATTACGGCCGTGATGATGGTTCTTGCGTCCGCCCTGATTCTAACCGCGAAGGCTAATCTGGAATATACAAAAAACAGCCTTGAAGGCCGCCAGGCTTACCTTGATGCGAAATCCGCCATTGAATATGCGAAAGCATATCTGGTGAAATGCCCCGACAGCGATGATTTTTCCATCGTCAGAAACGCGGGCGGTTCGACGTTCTCGGTCGGAAGCCCGGGTGCCGCCGACGCCATTGCGGTTTATAACAGCAAAAACAAGGTAATTAACGCATCCGCGAAATATCAGTCTTCCGACCGTGTGCGCAAACTGGGCTACCAATTTTCGCAGGACGGCGAAGTTGGGACAAACGATTTTTTAGTGGCGAGTCAGAACTATGGGAAAAATCTCCTATATTTTAGTTATGGGGGCTTTTTTTCGAATCCAGTTTCTTCTTTGTTTCCAAAAATTCTCTTTAATACGCATTTACCTTGGGACGATTCCCACCAAGCCCCCGGCGGGGAAATTCCCGACAATTGGTGGAATATGATTCAGAATGTATCAAAGTATCCGGTGCTTTTTCCATACAGCGTAAGAGCTTTATATGGGGAAAGCTATACGCTGAAAGCGCCGCAGATTCTTTTGTTTGGAGAGGATTATAGTGCTTTATGTGATGAAAAGACCAGTATTGAGCTAAACAGCGACGTGATTTACATTCAGAGCGATATCGATGTCTATTCCTTTATTCCGGTAGCCCGGCCGAAGCTTATCCTGAAAAATTCCGGACGCGGCGTGGTTGTTTTCCAGAGGGATTGTAAAGTGGATTCGATTCAAATCAGCGAAGGATGTTACTCGTTTAAAAGCGGTACCGACCTGTTTAAGCCGAAAGATGTTGCGAGCCTGAAAAAGCTGAATGAAATTCCGGATTACGCGAAAGTGGATAAAAATGTTCTTGAAAAGCCGCGGGATATTATTTCGGGCGATGTGCAGTTCCCCTTGGAAAACGGTGCAGGATGGAGCCTTTACGGTAAAATTCCGGATTTTTCAACCTCCTTGGAAAGCGGCGAAGGTAAAATTGTATATTGGTACCTAAACGATGTGAGCAAATGGGATACCGGTAAAGGCAGGCGCACTTATGATTACTCCGCAAAAGAGATACATCTGCGCTATGTTTCAGACAATAACATTAAGATATCGAAAGATAAAACGATTCTTTTTAAAGCCGATTCGGTTACGCTCAGCTTTTCAGCCAACCTGAAAAAAAATCTGCCGGAAATTACTCAATCAGGCCCGTCCTCCTTTCTTCTGAAAGCGGCTGAACTTTCTGTGTCGGACCCGATTACCGTACGGTACAGTGGGGAGAAAGGACCATCGTCCTATGAGATCAGAGCGGGGCTGTATGATTCGACGCCGGAGCTGAATTTATTCAGCGAAGAAGCGAGGGATTATTTTAAAAATACAAAACCGAAGCCGTACAGCGGGGAAAATGCGGACATGACCGGAGGTGTGTATACCGATGGCCAATAAATACAGAAAGCTGAAAAGCCGGAAGGGCACCACGATGGTGGAAGTGGTCTTGTCCGTTTTGCTGTTGGCGCTGGTCGTAACGGCGGTGCTCACGGTCATGGGCTTTTCCCAGCGGCTGATTCTTTCGAACAGCAGTGAAACAAAGGCCGCGGCGCAGGCGCAGGAAATTACCGATGCGCTGATCACCCGGCTGCATTCCGCAAAAGAATCCGATTTCGAGTCGCTGGAGGTCTGCGGCGCAAAGTATGTAGAAAAGGATCAATTTCCGTTGGCAAAGGAGGATAAGCAATTTACGGTTTCTTCCGTTCAGGAGGAGGACGGCGTAGAGGGATATAAAATTGAAACGGCAGTTTATTTTTCAGACGGGAAAGACCGAAAATGTGTCCGGCTTTCCGCTTTTTCCGCGAAAGAAGGCGGCAGTACATCATGAAGAATAAAAAAGGCCTTACGCTGGCGGAACTGATTATCGCCGTGGCGTTTACAGCCGTTGTGATTTCTGCGGCTTGCGCGATGCTGCTCCTGAGCATGAACTTTTCGAAAACTGGAGCCGCCAGCGCGATGAATCAGCAAAAAACGGCCCTGGCCGAGAGCTATATTCAGCGTTATGCCCCGACGGCGGTAAAATTATCCCGGGAAAAAAGCCCGGACGCAAACGGCATTGTCTTTACCCTTTCGGACAATATTCTGCATATTTCGGAACAAAGGGCTGCAAACGGTGGATTGCGTGAACAGCGGATTGCCGACGCGGACGGAATTGCCAAGATAAATTTTCAAGTAGAAAATCAGATTCTGCATTACAGCATTGTGTCACAGGACGGCGCGTACACCCTCTCCGGCGGGATCATTCTGAATAATTGCCAGGATGAGGGGGATTCCCGGATTACCGTCGATTCCGAGAACGGCGCATTTCTGGAATTTCCAGGAAATTCGGGAAATTCCAAAATTCCGTAGTGCTTTTCGTCCGGAATCGCTGTCTTTTGTACAAAATGAAAATAAAACTTCGAAATTCTATTTCCCAAACGCATAAAATGTGCTATAATATGGTAAATAATACCAAATTATTGGCGATTTTTACTGAATCTAATGATGACGTTGGGAGTTAAAGTATGAATCTACTGAATGCAAAAAAAGCTTTGTTATTTAATGATTTTTTATCTTTACTGGCCAGAGAACCTTTGGAAATAAAATATAAGAATTTAGCCCGCATTTTGCATGTATCCGAGTCCACTCTTTCAAAGCTGAGGCATGGAAAACTGAATAAAATGCCATCCGGCATGCACCCGGAAAATATAGGGTCCGGCTTTGCGACAGGCGTAGTACGTTCCTTTGCGCCTACTGCCGGCACGGTTCGGCGTTTCGCCGCTTTTGCGCGGATTGTCGGTGAAAATTATCTTTTATCGGATGAATTGGCAAAAGCGGCGGATTCTCTTGCCGGAACCGTTCCGGTCAATGAGGAAAATGTGAAAAGGGTTTGCACCAGCGAGATACCGAAATTCATCCGGCGCTGTTACGAGGAATCCTACGCCAATTCCGAGATGGATTTTGCCAGCCATGTTTCGTCGCGCTGTATGGTTCAGTCCGAAATCATGTATCAGAAAATCTGTGATACCATCAACTGCGATACCTTTGATTCGGAAAAATTAAAGCAGCTTCTGAATATTGTTTACGCGGCGAACATCCGTCATCAACTTACGGCTTACGTAGGAAACCGGTCGATCATCGATCTGGTGGACCGGTTTGTGCGAAATCAGGCAGACGAGCCTTTTTATAATTATGTGCATCGGTCGGAGATTATCTCCATATCGGAGGATTCCACCTGTATCACGAGAACGATCAAGGGACAGCAGCAGATTGTTTTTCAGCAGCCGAAACCGCAGGAAATTATTATGCATCAGCCGCTGAACCATTTTATTGATACGCCCGATAAAGAATGCATTCAGGAAATGTTACGGAATATCACCTGTACGGTGAACCACATTCCTTTGATTAAATATATCAATATCCATGAAAACACAAATTACACCGATATGACGCATTTTTTTACCGCGCGGCAGGTACGTGACAATGTCAGCGGTACGGTTATGACGGAGCTTGCCTTTCGGTTTAAACTCTATCCGGGCGTAGCGGGGGAAACCGTTCATATTGCTTATGAATGCAGCCTCACCACTCCGTTCATCAATAATATCTCCTGCAACTACAGCTTCTCCCTTCTTTATCCCTGCAAGTTTCTGGAACACGAATTTGCGCTCGACGCCAAGTCAAGAAACAAATGGGGCGTTCAGGTAAGACTGTTTACGCCGATGACGACCAGTGCCTGCACGGTGGAACGGCCGGATGAACCCGTCGCGCAAATCGGCGGGACGACCGATCTGAAAAGAATTACCTTTTATGACTGGGCAATGCCTGGTACCGGCTATGTCCGAAATGTTTACGAATTGAAATATGCCGGGAAAGAAGCATGACAAAAACATCTTTTATTGATTCACATCTATTGCAAGTATTACATAGTATCCTATATAATAGAAGAAATATATACCTATGAGAGGAGGCTCCGGCATGCCGTTGCAAGATTTGGATCTTGCTCCTGTTTTTTACATGGTCTGCTACAGGCCGTTTGACGGCAATATGCAGAACAATGCGATTCTGGCCGGGGTGAGACGCGATTATCTGACGACCGGCAAAAGCTCCTCCGGCAAATACAGGAAATGTTTGGCAGGAACCGATGTATCGATCCATTACAGAATTGGAAAAGGCAGATTTCTCTGGCAAAAAAAGAGCGGCAGAACCCTTTTGCAGGAATCCTATCCGGAGGTTTACGGTTACTGTATATGGACAAGGAGTCTGGCCGGGAAAACCGTGAGCAAGGCCCGTTACGGGAAGGACCATATCTGGCTTCAAACCGCTTATTATGAAGGCGACACCAAACGGCCGACGGCCTTTTTAAAACCTGTGCAGGGGAGTAATGAGCTGGTCCTTCTTCAGATGAATCCGGAAACGGAAAAATATGAGGGTGTGAAACTGCTGCCCTGTGAAAATAACGAGGGCACGGCGCAGCAAAGTCTTTTGAATACGGTTGCGGGGGAGCCGCAGGTCTACGCGGAAACGAGCGGCGGCAGCTTCTGTTACTGCTTAAAGGAAGAAGCGGAAAGCCGGCTGGCCGTAATGCAAGACCTGCGCACAGGGAAGGAAAGCCTGACTCCGAAATGGCCGTTTGAAGAAGAAGAAGCGATTGCGTTTTGCTATATCGAGAATGACCGCCCGTTTCCGGCTCCGCAGCCGGAACAACCGGAGCCGCTTCCGGCGCAGCCGGAAAATCTCTCGGAGCAAGTACCGCAGGAACCGGATTATGCGGCGGATCATGAGATTTTCAGTACCGATGAACCGGCAAAGCCCGCGCGTTACGCGGTAGCCGCAAAAGGCCTGAACGGAGAAACGCAGGTCAGCGAATATCTTCCGCTGCAATTGGAAAAGGGTACGAAACGAATTGTCATCAGCGCGGAAGAAAGCTACCTTTATTTTGGAAAGGTGATCAACGGCCTTCGCCAGGGACGCGGCCGCACGCAGATGCAGAATGGATGTACCGCGTATGAAGGCGATTATTTGGATGACAAACGGGACGGCTTTGGCGCGTATTATTACAAATCCGGAAAAATCTGTTATGTAGGCGATTGGAAAGCAAACAAACGGAACGGATTGGGCGTTGCTTACAGTTCCCGCGACGGTTCCATCTTTGTCGGGCGGTGGAAGAATAACATCCCTACGGGGAGCGGTGCCGCGTTCGACGCGGAGGGCAAGCTTATTTATACAGGCGAATGGAAAAACGGTTTGCGCCATGGACACGGTACGGAATATAAAGATGGGGAAATCCTGTTCACGGGAGAGTTCCGAGAGGACAAGTATTATTCGGGATATGAACATATTCAGAAGTAGCTGATTTAACAGAGGGTGGGAAAATATGCGGAGTATTGAAATACATGATGTAAGCTGCGGCGAATGCATTGTGCTGCAAGGAGCAAATAAAGATATTCTGATGGTGGACTGCGGAGATCCGAAGACAGGCAATATTTCAGACATGATGAAGCGGTATGCCGGTGTGGCGTACCGCGATTTTTTACTTACGCATTATCATGAAGCGGAACTTCGGGGGCTTCATAGGCTTTTGAAAATCAATCCGAATACCTTTGACCGGATTTTTTTACCGGCTTCTCCCTGCGACAGGCACGGCAGGCCGCTGTTGTTGGAGTTTGCCCTTTTTACTTATGTATTTTCAAATCATAAGGACGATTCCTATTTAGAAAATCTGTCTTTGCTCCGAATTTTTGACTTTTTATTAAAGAAATCGAAAAGCCGGATATTTGCGCTGGCTATGGGTTCCTCCTTTCAATTCGATGGGGTTATTTACGACGTTCTGTGGCCGGCCGCGGCGGAGTATCCGTTTTCCGGCCTGTTTTCTGCCGCGGTAGAGGATATGAACGTCTGCCTGTCCTCCCCGTTCCTTCCGGGGGAGGCAGGGGAGTTTCTGAAATTGAAAGAGCAGTTCTGCGCCGCTTACCTTGCCTGTTGCCGGACTTCCCCTTTCAATCCGGAGAATATTACCCGTATGAATACAATATTAAATAGTATAGAAAAGTTATTGCCGCAGTTAAAACGTTTGCCTTCCGCACCGGATATTGCGGAAATACTGGAACGCCCGACGACACGGGAAACGTATAGAAGGGAACAGCAGGCGGCAAGCGTTATTTTCCAGAACCGGCGCAAAAGCGAAGCAAGCACCGATGATATTTTGATGACGGGTTCCGCCACGCCGGAAAGTATGGATGCTGTTTCGGATAAGCTGTATGACGGCTATTATATTCTGAAAGCACCGCAGCATGGCGCGGCAGGCGCCTGGAGCCATCTTTTCGGCGAAATCAGCGCTTCGCATATATTGATTAGCAATGGGAATAATAGGAAACCGGAATCGGTTGCCAGCGAATATGTTGATTTGCCCTCCATAAAGCACTGCACAGACTGTACCGCCTGCGCCTGGCTCCAAAACAGCGGATGTTCCTGCAATCGGATGAATTGCTGTTATGAACTGCATGAACCCGGATTGACGATTAAATGTCCTTATTGCCATAATCAGGACGGATCCGCACCATGTGCAATTTACCGAATAACCGTGGAAGGTGTCCGCTCCTGCCTATGCGATCATAAGCCCATTAATATGAACAAATTGTAAAAAATTTCTATACATGAGGGATCAATTTCCCCTTGAGTTCTATGCTTATCGCCTTATTGCATAATAATGGTCTTATTTCTGGAAAATATTGATGATAGAACCAAATATTATAAAAAAATATATCCAATATATACTTGACAATGATTTCCAAATATCTTATAATCCAATTAAACATATGAGTGGTGGTTGTGGTTGCGGCTATGCCAAACGCATCATTGGCAGAGTTTTCCACGAAACCATTGCAAGTCAGGGGAGATTATCTTAACACCCATGGCGAACATGTATGTTAAATTCTCATAGCACACGCAAATACGCAAAACGAACTATTTTAAGGAGGACAAAAAGGATGAAAAAAATCACAGGAAAAGTTGTTTCTCTTGTGCTTGCATTAGCACTTGTAGTATCCAGCTTTTCGGCAAACTTCGCTTTCGCCAGCACGAAGTCGATGGCGGGAGTTGTCACAGACACTTATGCAGATGATCTTTATCTCTGTAATAACGGCACGAGCAGGGAAATTGACCTCAACAAGTTCCTGACATCTAACAACGACTTTAACATGGAGACTAAAAACCATAAAGACGTTGATGATGTTAAAGTCAGTTCCATTTCTCACATTTCGGGCGACAGACTGGTTTCTTTAAGACTGGCAAACAGTGATGATGAGGCTTACCTCAAGTTAAAGAGCAGCACGAAGAGCGGTACAGAAGTTATTTCTGTTCTGTTTAAGGCTGATTACAGCGATGAGGACGGTAATGAATATACCGTTAAAGCAAATCAAAAACTGACTGTTCATGTTTATGACAAAGGGCAGATCGTGTTTGGTAAAGATGGGAAAAATGCTCTCGGCAAAGGTATTGATGATCTTGATGATATCGCGATGACAGCAGGTTCGACAGTACAGGTTGGCGTTTGGGTAGCAAAACCGGCGAATGATACAGAATGTTTCGCAGATTTTGATCCAGCACCAAGCGTATATTTGTCCGATAAGACTAGAAACTTTAAAGATTCAGGATATGTCCTTGATATTACAAGCGGCGATAGTGATTTCCATTTCTTTAAAGATAGCGGTACTGGTGCAGCGCAAATCCAAGACGATCCTACGGAGACGGCCACTGCATTATCGGGTGCATTAGAAGCAACAATTGGTAAAGCCAAAGACGGCAAGATTACTGGTGACGCGAGCACAGGTAATGTTACTATTACGGCTAAAAAACTCGTAGAGGATACTTCTTCAAAGGGCGTAAAGACATACAAAGCGTCTTCGGATTCTGATGACAAGTATACTTTAAAGGCAAAGATTGCAAAAAAAGTTGATCTTGATGCTTTGAAGAAGTATGATTCCAACAAGGATTATAAATCTGCGTCCTATACAATTAAAAAGACCGATGGCAAGAGTGTTTTAGAAGGTCTCTTCCAGTTTGACGGTAAGACCGCAGTAGTTACCGATAAGGAAATTAATTTTCCGAAGGGAACAGATAAAGTTACTGTTGATGAAGACGTCAACGTGAAGAAGATTTCCGGAAACATGAATACGCTTATCGTCGGTGATTGCAATATCGGTTCAATTGATATTGACAGAGGCGATGTTACTGTTGATGAAGGTAAAGTAGGAGATATTTCCATAGGCGACACAGCTCCTGCTGCAGCTACCGTGTCGATTACAGATGGTGCTAAGGTTGGCAACATTGATATAACAGATGCCGACGATACAGCCGAAAATGTTAAGATTGATGGCTCAACAACAGGAACAATTAAGACAGATGGCGATGTAGAAATTACTACATCTGATGATGATCATACGGCTACTACTGGTGAAATTACTGCTACTAAAGTTAAAGTAAATGCTGATGAAGCTAAGATTTCAATTGCTGGCCTGAAAGCTTCTGATGAAGATGCAGAGTTCTCTCTTTATAATTCCGATAACATGGAATTGACAGTAGGTAAGGTTGACTTCGATTACTATACAGATGCTAAATTGTATTTAGGCAACGAAGATGATGAAGACGATGCCTTTACAGGTTCAATTCCTGCGCCTATCAATGCAGCGGATGGTAGTATTGAAACAAAGAACGAAGATACAAATGTAACAATCAACGGCAAAGTTGATATTGATACGATTTCTGTTGATTCTGATTCTACAATCACTTTCAAGGATGACGTTAAAGTTGGTACACTTGACGGCGACGGTACAATGGTTGTAACTCCTGGTAAGCTTTATGTAAAAGAAAGTGCTTCCAGCACAAAATTGAAGCTTGCTGGTAATGTTGCTGTTGGTACAGTAGTACTCAAAGCAGATGCAGGTAATGTTGATGCTGATGATCTGAATTGCTATGGCTTTACACTTGAAAAGTCCACAGCTAGCAACGTTGATACTTTCAAGATTAAGAGTGTAAGCTTCGCGGGTCTCCAGATTAATAAGACAGCTTCTTCTATTGCGAAGGGCTATTCCGAAACTTTCACAGCTTCCGCTTATCCGACCGGTACTGCAATTCCGGCTGGTTATACAGTGAAATGGGATCTTGATGGTGGCAGCAGCGATGTATTTACCATGACTGCTACTGGCAATACTGCAACAGTTAAAGTTAACAGCATTGATGCTACATTCACATCAGAAAATCATACAACTCTGACTGCTACACTTTATGATGCAGACGGTTATGAAGTTGATGATTATGACGTAGCTAAGTGTGAAATCAATGCAACAGCTGTTCCTGCTGCAACGATCGACACAACACATGACTTCTCCGTTGCACAGGGTGCTTCCTACCAGTTCAAGGTTACTTCTACAACAACACCTTCCTTTACAGTTGGCACACAGGGTGTCTTCAATGTAGCTCTTGCTTCCAAGAATGGCAACGACTACTTCTACAAGATTACTGCAGTTGGTAAGGTTGGTTCTTCCACTGGTGTATACCTCAACGGCACAAAGGTTTGTGTAGTTTCTGTTAAAGCTCCGGCTTTCACATGCGATACAAACAAGGACATTACCGTTAAAGGTTCTTATCAAGTAAAGGTTACAGCAACAGCTACACCGACATTCTCTGTTGGTACAGCAGGCGTTTTCAAAGCTTCTTTCGTAAAGAAAGTTGGCAACGACTACTTCTACAAGATCGAGTCCGTTGGCAAGGCTGGCGCAAAAGCTGGTATCTTTGTAAACGGTGTTAAGGTTTTTGTAGCAACTGTTGGCTAAGTAATCCTTAATACTAGGAATTCTCTTAATTAAATTATTACTATCTCAACAAAATAAGTATAGTTGTATTTGCGTAGCGGCGGTTTGGGCGACAGCTCAGGCCGCCGCTTTGTGCTGCATTTTTAGAAAGGTATATGTACAGGGTAATAGATAACTTCATGGTTCCTATTCTTCGGTACCAATATCAGTTAAAGTTGCCTTCAGTTCCGGATAAGGCATGCTATAACGTTGACTCAAATACCGTAAGGCGGCACCGAGTTCACCGTCCGGCCCACCGTACTGCGCTATAATAATTTGAGCGAGTCGGGGATTTGTATTTTTAATTTTAATGGGGTATTGCAAACGTTTCTCGTAACTCCACATTATGCTTTCCCTCCTTCGTCTACGTCCCACGGCCACGGGTCGGAAATCCATGCCCAACGGCTGGTCGTTTTACTGCTTTCATTCATAGGACCGTAAGCAGCTTCGTACTTTGCAACCAGGTCGGCAGTTATTTTACGGTACTCATCGAGCTTTTGTGCCGCATTGCAGTCACCCGGATGGGTGTTTAAAAAAATATGAAGCTCCCACGTTGCAAATTGATAGGAGCGGATTTTTCGAAGCATTCTTTCCTGTTCGTTCATTTCAAGACACCTCTTCCTCCAAGAAACGGCTTGTCAAGGTCGGGGAACAGAGTGCCGCTGCGTAATCCTTTTTCTGGGTCATATATCGTACCGAATTGCTGGAAGGGTACATAAGCCATGGCAACGACTGTTACAGCCGGCAGCGGTGTCCGCGCAATCATGCAGGCTTCCCCTTCCGGATTATCCATTTTATCAATATTATCCATTAGGCTTCTCCTTTCTTATTCATTGGGCTTATCCTATCACATATTATGCAAAATTTGGACAGCACGTGAAATAAGGGTGCCTTTTATAAAAGGTTAATAGGGAAGGAAATAAAAAGGCCGCAGGAAGGAAATAAATCCATCCTACGGCCTTTTTGCTGTTTAGCAGCTGCCGCAAACACCTTTTATGCAGCGAAGCAAATCCTCCAATGTGCAAATATCTTCACCGCAGCCGGAAACTGCGTTTTGAACATTTGCAGGCAATGAAGCGAAATATTGATTTACATCTGCATTTGATGCTAAAAGATCACTTAATCCATTTGCCATATTCTCACCTCGCTAGCTAGTTTGTGAAAAATAAAAAGAAATATTAAGGAAAATAATACCGGATAACCATTTACGATTTGTAATTTGAAGGATTTATGATATAATCATAACGGTATATAATTTAGAAATTTGAATAATCAATTTTTTCGATTTGGAGAAAAATATGACTGTAAAAAAAGCAATACGGAAAAACCTTTTTGTAATTATTACGTTGGCCCTTTCAACGGGCGTTTTATTATATTTTTTGTTTACCACGGATGGGATTATTACCTTGGGAGAAATCGTTACGAAGCTTAGGCTGAGCTGGTTAATTATGGCGATTGTAAGCGCCGTGTTATGCTGGGGTTGCGAGGGTTACGCGCTGAATTTGCTGTGTTCTCATCTTTATCCGCGATGGACCTATAATCGCTCTTTTTGCGTTGGAATGATCGGTTTTCTGTACAGTGCGCTTACACCGTTCTCAACCGGCGGACAGCCGATGCAAATATACTCCATGCGTAAAATGGGGATGGATACCGGAAAAGCAGGTTCGATTATTGCGGTAAAAACGCTTACCTATCAGGTGATTATGGTAGGATATTCCCTTGTGCTGGTTGCATGGAAACTGCATTTTTTTCAAACTACTGTCAGCAATTTTTCCTTTGTCACGATCATCGGATTAATATCGAACAGTATGTTTATTTTTCTGGTAGCATTGTTCATGATCAGCGAAACGACAACGGACAAGCTCGTAAATGCGGTTATCCAGTTCCTTCACCGCATAAAGCTTTGCAGGCATCCCGCAGAACGCTATGAAAAAATCCACAGCCAACTGGAAATTTTCCACGACGCATCTAAGCTGATGGGAAATTCGACGAAGCTGTATATTCCGGTACTGGCCGTTACCGTTATTCAGATTACATTAAACAGTTTGATTCCCTATTTTATTTATCGAAGCTTCAATATGAATAGTGCCCCGATCACGACAATGGTTGCGGCACAGGTATTTGTAGCCATGGTAAGTGCCTTTGTTCCTCTGCCGGGTGCTTCCGGCGGCGCGGAGGGAAGTTTTTATATTTTCTTCGGCATGTTTTTCGGCCCGGCAATCCTGCCGGCAATTTTGCTTTGGCGTATCATCACCTATTATGCAAACATTTTGTTTGGCGCGGTATTCGCCTATATCGGAAAACGGTATAATGTGGAAAATGCAATTCCTGAACAGTAAAAACAGGGACTTATTGATTTCTCGATAAGTCCCTGTTTCTTATCTCTGCTTTTCGTTTCGGAATGCAATCGCTTTTTCCAGTTCCACAACGGCAAGGGGAATAAAGGAAAGTAACGCGACGATCAGCCACTGATAGCCTGTAAGCATCGCCGTTTTAAAAATTACAGAAAGCGGCTGAATCACAATTACCGCCAACTGTAAGGCGACGCAGGCAATCGCGGCAAGCACCAGTTTCGGGTTGGCGAAGATCCCCGCTTCAAAAATCGAACGGGAGGACCGCATGTTGAACGTGTGAACCACCTGGGAGAGGCTGAGGACGGCGAAAGCCATCGTACGCCCGATAACCGGCATGGACGGGTCCAGGTCAAAATAAATGCGGCCGATGCTGTAAGCCAAAAGAGACAGCGTTCCGATCAGGCAGCCTTCAACGAGGATGTTGTACCCCATGCCGCCGGAAAAAATGCTTTCATTCGGCTTTATCGGCTTCCGATCCATGATATTTTTATCGATCGGTTCCACTCCCAGCGCCAGAGCGGGCAGGGAGTCGGTAACGAGATTGACCCATAAAAGCTGGATTGCCAGCAGGGGAGTGGGTAAACGCAGGAGAAAGCTGACGAACACCGTCAGGATTTCACCGATGTTGCAGCTCAGCAAAAAATGGACCGTTTTTTTAATGTTCTCATAAATGCCCCTGCCTTCGCGTACAGCAGCGACAATTGTGGCGAAGTTATCATCTGTCAAAATCATATCGGACGCCGCCTTGGCCACGTCCGTGCCCGATATGCCCATTGCGCAGCCGATATCCGCAGCGCGCAGGGCGGGAGCGTCGTTTACGCCGTCGCCGGTCATGGCGACCACTTCCCCGTGGGCTTGAAATGCTTTTACAATCCTTACCTTATGTTCCGGCGAAACACGTGCGAACACCGTATACTGATAGATGTTTCTTTCCAGTTCCTTTTGGCTGAGTGCGTTAAGATCGGTACCCGTGATCACACGTTTGTTTCCGTCCAGGATGCCAAGCTGTTTGGCGATTGCCGCGGCTGTGGCAGCGTGGTCTCCGGTGATCATGACGGGCAGGATGCCCGCTTTCTTACAGAGTTCTACGGCGGATTTCACCTGCGGCCGCGGCGGGTCGATCATTCCGATTAATCCGCAGAACGTAAGGCCGCTTTCCATTTCTTCCGCTCTCTGGGGCAAAAAGTCCACATCCCGGTAGGCGACGCCGATTACGCGAAGTGCGCGCGAGGCCATTTCTTCATTCTGCCGGGGCGCCGCGTTTGTACAGTGTGTAAACAGAATATCCGGAGCACCCTTTGAAATGATGCGGAAGCGGTTTCCTTCCAGACGGTGTACTGTTGTCATCATTTTCCGCTCGGAGCTGAACGGTATTTCCCGAATACGAGGGTATAGGGCATCCAGTTGATTCTTTTCCGCCGGGGCGGCCGCAACGATGGCAACTTCCGTGGGGTCGCCGTGAATGGTTTTGCCGCTGACGGTGCAATTGCAGCAGAGCGAAGCAAGGTCAAGAATCTGCCGTCCATGCTCGGTATGCATTGGAACAGGCCCGCTTGCATCCTTCAGTTCAACCACGGTCATCCGGTTTTGCGTAAGGGTTCCTGTTTTATCGGAACAGATCACGCTGGCGCTCCCAAGCGTTTCCACAGCAGGCATTCGCCGTACGATGCCCCGGTGGGCGGCCATACGCCTGACGCCGATTGCGAGGACGATCGTAACAACGGCGGGCAGGCCTTCCGGAATGGCCGCAACGGCGAGACTGATCGAAATCAGAAACATTTCAATGGGCCGGATATGCTGGAACAGGCCCATAACAAAGATGATAAAGCAGATGACAAGGGCGCCGATTCCAAGCCAGCGCCCGGTTTGCGCCAGCTTCTTTTGGAGCGGCGTCTGGGGGGCGGACTGGCTGGTGATCATGTGCGCGATTTTTCCCACCTGCGTGTCCATTCCGGTGGTTGTGACGATGCCTTTGCCATGGCCAGAGGCAATGGAACTGGTCGTGTACAAAAGGTTGCAGCGGTCTCCGAGCGGGGTATTTACGGGGCAGATGAAATCCGCACGTTTCTCTCCCGGAAGGCTTTCGCCGGTAAGCGCGCTTTCCTCCGCTTTTAAATTAACCGCTTCAATCAAGCGCAGGTCGGCGGGAACCAGATCTCCTTCACGGAGTACGACCAGATCGCCGGGAACCAGTTCGGCTGCCGCAATCAGCCGCTCCTCGCCGCCGCGTATGACATGCGCGTGCGGACTGGAAAGCTTTTTCAGGGCATCAATGGCTTTTTCAGCCCTGCTTTCCTGCACCAAGCCGATGATCGCATTCATTGTAACAATAAATAAAATGATAATGGAGTCTATGTAGTCGTTGTCGTGTTCAAGAAAGGACGTTACGAAGGAAATTCCTGCGGCAATTAAAAGGACGATAACCATAAAATCGGAAAACTGAGCGAAAAAGCGCAGCAGCAAACTTTTTCGTTTCGGCTGCTGCAATTCGTTCTTTCCGTATTTTTTCAGCCGTTCATAGGCCTGAGCAGAAGAAAGTCCGGTTTTCATGTTTGTGCCGAGCTTTTTTGTGCAATCCTCTTTTGAAAGACTTTGCCATTCCAATTTTATCAATCCCCCGTTTCTGTTTTAAAGTATATTCGCAGGGCCGCCAAAATATGGTATAATAGGGTGACGAAACTGAAAGAGGTAGAACATTGGATAGTATCATTTTAAACTTTATACAAAATCATTTTCATAACGGGTTTACCGATTGGATCTTCCCTTATATTACGACGATTGGGAATTACGGACTGGTCTGGGTTTTGATCGGTCTGTGCCTGCTTGTATCAAAGAAGTACCGGAGGGACGGGCTCATCCTGTTGGCAGTGCTTGCGGTAACGCATATCGTCGGAGAGATGGCGATTAAGCCGCTGGTCGCGAGGCCGCGGCCGTTTGTAACGTTTCCCGGCCACCGGCTTCTGATTTCGCCGCCGTCCGGCTATTCCTTTCCCTCCGGCCACGCGGCCTCATCCTTTGCCGCGGCGTTTACCTTGTGGAAAACAAATAAAAATTTTGGAATACCCGCGTTTATACTGGCTTCCCTCATTGCTTTTTCCCGGGTTTTTTTATTTGTGCATTACCCTTCGGATATTCTTTGCGGGGCAATACTTGGAGTATTAATTTCATATTTTATTCTTGTTTTTTTCAAAAACCACGAAAAAACAACGAAAATGTAACTACTAAATATGCCACGCACCGGAGCAATATTTGGATATATTGCGGAAATATAATTTTAATAAATAAATACGCTTCCTGATATTGAATATTTTCTGCTCTTGCATTATGATATCAATAGACTGTGGTCTAAATTCACATGATGAAGGAGGGCGGAAATGAGAAAATGCGTAGGAAATATTGAACTGTGCGGCTGCACTCTAAAGTATTATGTGTTTGGAAGCCGCAGCACGGGATTCGGAATTGAAATTAAGGTGACCCGTATTGAAAAAGCGGTCCAGATCGTTTCTTCTGATTTGGGGAAGGTAATGGATGTGGCGAAAAAACTGCGATGCGGTTCGGTTTTTCCCACAAACCTAAGCGAAATTATTGAAGACGAGAAGTTCGATGACGTTCCGAATTGAAAGTTGATACGCTTTAACTGCTTACAAATTCATATGGGGGGAGAAATATGAAATATGTTTGCAATTCGTGCGGTTATGTCTATGACCCCGAAACAGGCGATCCCGAAAACGGAATTGCGCCCGAAATGAATTTTCAGGACCTTCCGGAAAGCTGGACCTGCCCGGTTTGCGGAATGGGCATCGATCTGTTCACTGAGGAATAAAGAAAACCTTTTCTTTTCGGTGCAAACAAGAAGAATGCTGGCACGGTTCATACGTGGTATTTTATAAAGATGGATAACTTTTAAACCGTCGCAGACTGGTTCCCTTAATATGATACAAGTGCTCAAAGAGTTCGTGTTGCGGCAAAGTGATGGAACGGGAAAAGGGTAGTCGACTCTTGTCGGCCACCCCTTCTTTATAGGTGAAAACAGGCCGTCCCGGTCGGCTGAATTCATCCTCTGAAATCAATTTTATTACCGGCGTTTTAAAAAACCGGGATATTTTTGTATCACGAAGATCTTCCGGATATTACTATAGGGTAATGCCTCATTCTGATTTAACGGAGTTTCCACAGGATTCCGTTTCGGCGGGAACAACCGTTTCCGGTTCTTCAAACAGGGTTGGGAGGACTTCCATATTCGTCAGGATTTTATAAAGAATCAGCAGTACGGAAAAGTAAATCAGGAGCCAGAAATTTTGGGCTACCAGAGAGAAGTAAATCGCGGCAAGCATGGTGAGCGGATGAATATTTATGGAAGAGGAAACGATTTTTGGCTCGATGATCTGGCGGATTGCCGTAATCAGGAAATAGCATAACAGCAAGATTCCCGCCCGCAGGAAGCTGCCTTTTATCACGTAGAAGAGGGCCAGGGGGATATAAATGGTACCGGGCCCAAGAACAGGCAAAATGTCTGCAATGCCGGTAATAATGCTCAGAACGAGGGGATAAGGGACGCCCAGTGCAAAAAAGACGATGAGCGTTTCAATAAAGGTTATAAAATAAATAAAAAGATAGGAGCATATATATTTTCCGCTTAAGCTTATGCCGTGATGCGAGGCGGACCGGATGTTAAAAACGGCGTTTCTCGAAAACAGGGACTTAACATGGGTTTTAATCCCCGTCATATCTTTGGAGAAAAAGTATGTTGATAAGATCATAACGATGAACATTGTGATCACGGCGGGCAATGAGGTTAAAAAGGCAAGAATACTGCCGAGTACGGTTTTAAGAACCCCTGCGCCCGACTGGGCAATGTTCATAATCTGCTCCTGGTTTTGCTGCACGTATTTTGAATCGATTTTACTTAGGTATTCGCCCACCGTACTGATCATACGGTTAATCGGTCCGGTTACGGAACCTACGCCGACGGTTAAATGATTGAGCAGATGACTGATTTCACTGATCAGCCAATAGCCGATCAAAAATAAAATCCCGAATACAACGCAAAAAACAACCAGCGTTGACACAGCGGCGGCCACCCCCGGTTTAAAATGCAGGTGTTCCTTTAAAACTCGGATGAGGGGCTGCACGGAAAGCGCCAGTAAGAATCCTGCTACAAACGGGAACGTATATTTCAAAGTGACTGCAAACAGGAAAAATACCACAGTATATTCAATAAAAAAATAAAGAAGCGGCTTTAAGCGGGTGAGTTGTCGCTTTTCAAACAAATGAAAACCTCCTTGCCTTTCCTGATTTAAAATAGTATTATAATTATAATCGATTCATCATCAAAAAGAAAGTAGAAAAAGAGCGCTTCGCAATTGCGAAGCGCCTCATACCGTACTCATTGAGTGAACGAATTATTTCTCTCTGCCTAAGAGCCAGTCTACGGAAACATTGAGAATATTTGCCAAGGCGGAAAGCTCAAAATCTGTTACATACCGGATTTGTCCTTCCAATTTGGACAAGCCCGATGCATTCATGTCAACGCCGTTGACCTGAAGTTGGGCTAACAGTTCTTTCTGCTTCATGCCTTGGTTTTTACGCGCCATCTCTACACGCGCGCCAACCAAATTACGTGTACCAAGTGCTTGTTTGCGTAATCTCACTGAATTCATCTCCCCCCGCGTTAATTTGAAATTTACGCACATACATTATTCCATCTGCACAGCGCCATAACAAAATTTCCTGAAAATTTACAACACCATGGAAATTCATCAGTGTAAATTCTGTTAATATCTAATAGTATAATATTTTATTGTCTAAAATGCAATAAAATATTAAAAAAATTCACAAATAAAATCAATTATTTTTAAATTATTAATATTTTAAAGGAATTCCCGTTTCTTCTTTGTTATTTTGCCTTAAGATTGATATAATATTCTTAATAAATGATTATAAATTTGTTAAAATTGTGCGTAAAGGATCAATACCGCCAAGTATTTTAGATTTACTGTTGTTCTATAATATGATGAGCGGCTGAGTTAGAGTTACATCAATTTAATAATTTTGTGGAGCTGAAAAAATGAAAAATCAAAATCATTTGAAAACGAATCTCACCATGCTGACGGATTTCTATGAAATCACCATGGCAAACGGCTATTTTACCAACGGGTATGAGGATACCATCGTCTATTTCGACATGTTTTTCCGGCGTGTTCCGGACGACGGCGGATATGCCATTATGGCCGGTGTCCAGCAGGTTGTCGAATATCTTGAAAATCTTACCTTTACCAAGGAAGATATTGAATATTTGAGAGACTGCAAAATTTTTAAGGAAGATTTTATTCATTATCTGGAGAATTTTCAATTTACCTGCGATGTCTGGGCGGTTCCGGAAGGAACCCCTATCTTCCCGGTAGAACCGATCATTACCGTACGCGGGCCGGTCATTCAGGCGCAGTTTATTGAAACCATGATTCTGCTCACCGTGAATCATCAGAGCCTGATCGCCACAAAGGCCAACAGGATTGTCCGAGCGGCGCAGGGAAGGGCGGTAATGGAATTTGGTTCCCGGCGCGCGCAAGGGGCTGACGGGGCGATTATGGGCGCAAGAGCGGCCTATATCGGCGGCTGCTGTGGAACGGCCTGCACCATTTGCGACAGGGACTACGGCGTTAAGGCGCTGGGCACAATGGCGCACAGCTGGGTTCAGCTTTTTGACAATGAGCTGGAAGCATTCCGCGCGTATGCAAAGGAATATCCCAGCCAGTGTACTTTACTGGTCGACACCTACAATGTTTTAAAATCAGGAGTACCCAATGCCATAAAAGTATTCAACGAGGAACTGGTCCCGCTCGGCTTCCGCCCGGCCGGTATCCGGATCGACAGCGGAGATATTACATATCTTTCCCGCAAAGCGCGCAAAATGCTCGACGCGGCCGGATTTGAAGATTGTAAGATCTGCGCCTCGAATTCCCTCGATGAGTATATAATACGTGATATGCTCATGCAAGGTGCGTGCGTCGACAGCTTCGGCGTGGGCGAAAGGCTGATTACTTCTTCCAGCGAGCCGGTTTTCGGCGGCGTTTATAAGTTAAGCGGCGTGGAAGATACGAACGGAAATATCGTTCCGAAAATCAAGATCAGCGAAAACGTGGCCAAAATCACGACGCCCTGCTTTAAAAATCTCTGGCGCCTGTATGACCGGGAAAGCGGCAAGGCCATTGCCGACGTGATTACGCTTCATGATGAAGTGATTGACGACGAAAAGCCGTATGAGCTGTTTGACCCGGAACATATCTGGAAGCGCAAAACGGTTCGAAACTTCCGTGCAGTGGAACTGCGCCAAAAAATATTTGAAAACGGAAAGAACATATCGAAACCGCGGGATTTAGAGGAAATAAAGGAATACTGCATGCAGCAGGTGGACACGCTTTGGGAAGAAGTTACGCGTTTTGAAAACCCCCATCAATATTACGTGGACTTGTCGCAGAAGCTATGGAATGAGAAGAACCGTCTGATTTCAGAGCATAGTTTCTAAGTTTTCCAGATCCTGTTTGTTGACAGACCGGTAAAAATCGATTACAATAAACGATACGAGCAGGCTGAACAGCTGCGGACACAGCTCCGAAAGGACGTGCCCGAGGAAAGTCCGAGCTCCACAGGGCAGAATAACGGCTAACGGCCGCCGGGGGCGACCCCAGGGAAAGTGCAACAGAGATATACCGCCGGTAACGGTAAGGATGGAAAGGCGAGGTAAGAGCTCACCAGCGCGCGGGAGACCGCGCGGCTCTGCAAACCCTATTCGGAGCAACACCGCAGAGGGACATTTGCGTCGGCCCGGCGCGTCCCGAGAAGGTGGCACTGAGCCGTGATGGCAACATCCGGCCAAGATAGATGGCTGTTTGGAACAGAACTCGGCTTACAGGCCTGGTCGTACCTTAAAACACGAAAACCCGCTGAATCAGCGGGTTTTTTCCATATTTAAATTACTTATATACGGTTTTTGTAAGCTTGTCCTGTCATTTTCCGTTCAACCATTTGAGGCAAAAACCTTGGGTTCAGCCGGCTTTTTATTCAAAAATCGGACAGATTCCGCTTTTATATGCTGAAATCGACATTTTTATTGTATTTATTTCTAATGGGGGATATAATGGGGGATATAATTATATTAAGAAGTATTTTTTAATATTGGTAGATTTCACACCGATAGCTTCGGTGAGGCGGGCTAATCTGAGATTACAGCAATAATGAGAAGCTTCCGTTTTGGAACATAACCGGAACCTGCTATTATAAATATGCAGTTCGAAATGCTCTCCTAACCGCAGTAGACCCGCTTAGAACCGTTTAGAAAATGTCCGATTGTGACACAAAGAGGAGTATCGTATCATGGATAAGGCAGCCGCCTTAAAACAATATTTTGGACATGCTGTCTTTCGTCCCGGACAGGAAGAATTGATCGACGCATTGATGGCAAGTCGTGACGTGCTGGGAGTCATGCCGACGGGCGCAGGAAAATCGGTTTGCTATCAGATCCCTGCATTGCTGCTTCCCGGTGTGACACTGGTCATATCGCCGCTCATCTCTCTGATGAAGGATCAGGTAGCCGCGCTGACGCAGGCGGGGATTCCGGCGGCTTATATAAATTCTTCTCTTTCCGCCGCACAATACCGCAAGGTATTTCAACAGGCGGAAAAGGAAGCGTATAAAATCATATACGTCGCACCGGAACGGCTGGAGGCGGCAGATTTTTTAAATTTTTCTGAGCGTGTTCAAATCTCGCTTATCGCTGTGGATGAGGCTCACTGCGTTTCCCAATGGGGACAGGATTTTCGGCCGAGTTACCTGAAAATATCCGATTTTATTAAACAGTTGCCATATCGTCCCGTTGTAGGTGCGTTTACCGCTACGGCCACGGCGGAGGTCAAGAAGGATATCGTGCGTCTTTTGCAGCTACGTAGTCCGCTGCTTGTTACCACCGGCTTTGATCGGCCAAACCTGTACTTTGAAGTTGCAGCGCCCAAGAGTAAACCGGCATACCTATACAACTTCCTTGTGCGGCATAGAGGACAATGCGGCATCATCTACTGCGCTACCCGAAAAACGGTGGAGTCGGTCTGTGCCGGATTGAATCAGCACGGTGTTGCCGCCACCTGTTACCACGCAGGGCTGAAGGATGGTGAACGCCGACAGAATCACGAGGATTTTGTTTATGACCGCAGACGTGTGATGGTTGCCACCAACGCCTTCGGCATGGGCATCGATAAATCCAACGTTGGATTTGTTGTCCATTACAATATGCCGAAAAATCTTGAGAGTTACTATCAGGAGGCAGGCCGCGCCGGCCGTGACGGTGAGAACGCGGACTGCGTACTTCTGTTTTCAAGCGGAGACGTACAGACCGCGAAGTTTCTCGTTCAAAATTCAAATGAGAATGAAAATCTTTCGGGAGAAGAACGCGAACAGGTGCTTCGCCGGGATCTGGAACGCCTACATAAGATGGTTGGTTACTGCAAAACCACACGCTGCCTGCGATCGTATATCCTGGAATATTTCGGTGAGCGCCATAGTGATGCCTGCGGGAATTGCGGAAACTGCAAAAGTGAATACATCCAGCGCAACATCACCACAGAGGCGCAAAAAATTCTTTCTGCTGTGGCGCGGGTCGATAGAAAGTATCCCTATGGAGTAGGCATAACACTGATTGTTCGGATGCTGCACGGCAGCAAAGAGCAACGAATAAGCCAACTTGGACTGGATAAGTTGACGACCTACGGGATTATGCACGATGTCGACCGCCGAAAAATTCGGGAATACATTGATTTGCTGATATCCCAGGGTTATCTCGAGCTGACGCAGGATAAGTACCCGGTTCTGCATCTGACCGACCGTTCCAATGACGTACTGTTCCACGGTGCGCAAGTAATATCGCGCGAAAAAGCAGTAGGCAGACCGGAACGCACGGCTTCAACCGGGAAGCAAAACGCTTCCCTTTCCCCGCCATTCGAATCTTCTGAGAATAGCCTGTTTGAGGCATTGCGGACGCTGCGAACCGAACTGGCGCAAAAGGGGAACGTCCCCGCCTATATCATTTTTTCCAACGCAGCTCTCCAGGACATGGCGGCAAAGCGTCCCCAGTGCATGACGGATTTTCTGGAAGTCTCAGGTGTTGGCGAGGTAAAAGCGAAACGGTATGGAAAGCAGTTCCTGAATGCAATTCAGAATTGGGAGAATGGAGGCAAGAAAAATGACTGAGAGATTCGACTTGCTGGCGCGCAGCCCAATTGCGTAAGCGCAAGGCCAGCGTCTATTTTGATAAGACGCTACTTCCGTTGCGAGACCGGATTGTCGAATATGAAGCGTCCAGCACAGATGAAAAGCTCCCCGATCTTTGCGTAAACCTCGAGTGGGCCTTAATAAGGCAAGTATAGCAAAATACATTCAGAACAGGAAAAACAAGATCAGATAGAGGAAAAATTGAATACAAAAGAATATCAATACCTTTTAAGGGTTAGCCGTTAATCGGTTCACTACGGCTTGAACAAAGTGAAAGGGCGCGCCGCAAAATTTTCATTTTGCAACACGCCCATAACTTTATTCTATACTTATAGCTTATAAACTAGTATATTATCCTGTAAGTATTAGAATAAAGAACAGGTTTAAGACAATTTAGTAGCAGCTGTATCTGCCGTCAATAACAAGAGCTTCCGGTTAAGTTAAAGACTTAGGTAACTGTTCCTACCGTACTCGGCGTAACGGAATCATTGATATAGAATCCAGCGGACGTGCCGGGTTTTCCAATCGCTTTTACCATAAAGTAGTAGTCAGTCCCGGATGCCTTCACGAACTGGGTTTGGAAAACGGAAGAATTACCGCTCAGAAAAACCGGTTTTCTGTCCGAAGTCAGCTTGAAGATGTATGTATTGCCCGTGCGAACGTTTAGTCTTGCGGGGGTGTCGCTTTTCACAATCGGGACAGTGTCCCCTACGGTTGCGACCAGCAATTTTACGCCGTTGACATAGATGCCAGTCTGTGCGCCGGATTTTCCGACCGGAATCAGTTTAAAGTAGTAATCATTGCCATCTGTTTTTACAAGCTGATAGTAAAACACACCGCTGGTACCCAGGACAAAATTTGGAATTGCGCCGTTTTGGCTCGTGATCCTAAACTGGTATGCGCCATTTACCTGGAAATCTTTTGTCGTATCGCTGACGAATGTAGTATCTGGTTTGTTTGGATTCCCGTTATCTGATTTTCTGCTATTGCTACTTGAATGATGCGAGTGGGACCCGCCATTATCATTGGTTGAGGCGGCCGGCCACAAATCAAACGTATTGCTTCCGGCTTTCAGATTTGCAAAAGGCCCTACTACCGTGTCCTTGCTGTCTCTGGCGTTGCCGAAGTAGTCGGTGTTAACGTCGGGAGCGTAGAAGTTATAGCCCAATTGCTGATATAACTCTGTGTTGCCAAGATATGCGCCGGTGATTGCCGGAGCGTTTAAGGAAGAGCAGCTGCCGTCCACATTCAGCGTCAATTTGAAGGAATCCGGTGTGGCTGTAATTTGGTAGCTGTTTGTGCCGCCTTCTACCACTTTACTGTTTTTGTCTGCTTCATAACCGCGCGCCGAAGCATACTGATAGCCTATCTTCTGAGCTCCGCCGTAGTATACGTTATAGTCACATTCGTTGCCGTACATTATGGTGCCCTTACCTACTGTATCCGGCTTTGCCTCAACCCAAGCGATTGGGAGTTCGCCAACTTCGGGGTGCGACCAGCTGCCGCCGCTGTAATCCGGGTTCACATTCGGTGCTTTGGAAAGGACAACCTCTGTATTGATGCTGTTATATTGCTCTTTGGACACTTCGGTTGAATCGGAAGAACTGTACAGGCCGTTGTCGAAGAAAATATTGTTAAGCATTTTATTAAACCGATTGTAGGTTTCAAAGCGGCTGGTCGGGTCGTTAACGGTGCTGATTACATCCAAAGTGCCAGGTTCCATCACTCTCATCGCACGCTGATATCCATCCCAGCCTTCCGAACCTACAAACCCCCACTTACCGATACCAGGCCAGCTTCGTCTGCTTGTATCGCTTGGAATATTCAGCCAGAGATTATTAACAAAGTAATTGTGGCTGGCTGACATAATGTGCAAGCCGACACCGACAAAGATGTTGTTGTCATACATCTGCCAACCATGATTCACTTCTGAATCAACGTAGG
Organism: Caproiciproducens galactitolivorans; assembly: GCF_026672255.1. GTDB lineage: Bacteria > Bacillota > Clostridia > Oscillospirales > Acutalibacteraceae > Caproiciproducens > Caproiciproducens galactitolivorans_A. The sequence goes on from NZ_JAPOHA010000008.1 coordinate 125,235, forward strand.
TAAAGCCGTGGCCGTTTCCTTTGCAATAAAATAGATTTTTGGAGACGCGGCAGCCATCGCATTCGCTGTCGAGCCAAATGGGAAAAACAGCCCAGTCCTGATCGCTGTAAAAGTAATTGTTATGAATATTAATGCCGAAACCGCCGCTGACATCTTTGATATAAGCTTCAGAAAGCAGACCGGTGTTCAGCGCGTTATTGTTATAAAGAGTGTTTCCGTAAATTTCAGTGTATGCGCCTCGGTAAGCCATCATGCCGTTGGTACCGTTGTCATGGACATTGCAGTAACGGATGATGTGATGACCGTACAGCTTCGGTTCACCGCCGTTTTGAAGCTCCAACATCCGGGAGCCGTTGCCGTAATCGATTGCAACACCACGGTTTTGGGTTACGTCACAGTTTTGAATGATCCAATTATGACCACCATTCGTAGCAATTGCTCCGTCCATCGGTTTTGCGGCAGTTTGCCAAAAAACAATTGTCTTGGGACCGCAGCCGTGCGTAATCGTTAGTCCATCAATGGTAATATATCCTTGGTTCCATTTGGCCGTAATGCACTGCTTTCTTACGTTGATTTCGGTGGAGTTGCTTTTATCAGCAGGATTCAGTTCATTGAAGTTGGCCGAAATCGTGGTATTGCTGTCCTTTATATCTGCATACCAGGAATTCGGTGTGGTATAAACGTCGGACTGTTTAAACACCTGTGACATGACAGTACCGTTGATGTAAACACATCCGCAGGAAAAGTAATCAGAATAGCTGCTGCCTTTGGCCTGCCATTTTGTAGCAAACGGATTAAAATCGCCGAAATAGGCGCTGTCTTTTACCAGCTTATAAGTGCTGCCGCTGTCTTTTGCCCAGCCGGTGACGACATTCGAACCTGTTATAACGGGTTTTTGACCGCTTGCCGCTTTTAAGGTGATTCGGGACGACTCCCCGTTTCCTTCCCTTGGAAATGTTACGGTTTCCCGGTAGGTACCCCCATACACAACAATGGTATCGCCCGGCTGTGCTGTCTGTGCGGCATCATTGATTGTTGTATAGTCGCCGGTGCCGTCCTGCTTCACGGTGATTATTCTGGATGCTGCAAATGCTTGGTTGTCGAACAACCCGGTCATAGAAAAAACCAGAGTAAAAACCAGAAGCAAGCTCAGAAATTTTTTACCGACATAATACATTAATACTCATCCTCTCCATTGTTTTTTATCAATTACCATTCCGTAGTTAACTGCGAGAAACACAAATTCGCTTCCCCCCAATCAATTGGGTAAATGCATCATCAGGTTATAACAGTATGAGGCATAACATCCAACCGCCCATATTGCGTGAAAACCCTTGATACATACAGTTGCAAAAGATCACCTCCCAATCTAAAAATATAATCAGTTGGATGTTTGTCAAATAGTGAGGAAACGATAAATGTTATAGCCGCTGATAAAAATGATAATGCCCATGAGAGCAAGAAACAGGTTGTTTACGGTTTTATTATTGATGCGTTTATTTAAGATGCGTCCCAAAACACCGCCTGCAATCCCACCGAATACCATTACGGTTAAACTCAGAGGGTCAAAGTCCGGAACAGTGTGGGTCATCAGTGTGAAAATGATGCTGAAAATCTGGGAAACCAGGATGATATACAGCGAATTTTGCGCCGCAGTTTTTGTATCCATGGAAAAAAAGAAAAAAAGGACAACGAGGTTGATTGGTCCGCCGCCAATCCCTAAAAAGCTTGACATCACACCCAAAAACAAACCGATCACAACGCATGCCGTTTTATTATTCAGCCGCATGGTGGGAATTCTGTCTTTGTAAATCGTGTAGATCAATGTTCCTAAAGTAATAATGGCAAGACAGATGGATTGAGCGGCTCCGACTGTTTCCGCGTTATGGGACAAAGCCTTCATACAGCCAAATAAGTATTTCCCCAATAAACCTCCGGAGGCTGCTCCCACGGCAAGAGGTGTTCCGATTGCGGCGTCAACTTTGCTGTCACGTGCAATAAAGGATCTTCCTACGGAGTAAAAAGACATGGATAAAACCGTGCAACTAGACAAAAAACTGATGGTCGATACGCTTGCAATATGGAAACAGTCCAGTACGGGCTTGATAATGACGCCTCCGCCGATTCCGCAGATGGCTCCCGCTACGGACGCAATGAAACTAACCATGAAATAAAGTGCTTCCAATGATTCCCTCCGTTTATTAGTCGTGTGTATCTGATTTTGACTTTTCAGAAAGAAATCCCCGTATTATTCCGCTGTTTTCGCCTGAAAATGGCAAAAAAGCGTACAAAGGGAAGAGCCTTAAAATTCACACATTTTTTGTGAACTTTAAGGCCTGCCTTTCTTTTTTAAAAAACTATTTTAAGTAATCCGTCAGCCCCATTCTTTCAAATTGCTCAGCAGGGCAATCGTTTTCTTTCATGAGCTGTATCATATATGAAATCATCTGTTTTTCCACCGCAGGGTTTTCAATCGGATACTCCTGCTTGGGATCAGCGGAAAGGTCATAAAGTTTCGTACCCGTTCTGTGGTTCGCATTAATGTCTCCGCCTTCGTCTTCATGATACTTGATCTTCATCAGCGGGCAGTTCTTTGTAAAGGAGAACGGCTGTGCAATTTTCATGTTCTGCATTTCTTCAACGGAGAAAAGAGAACGCATATGGGTGGGTATAAGGGTATAATTATACAGCGGAGAATTCCCTTCAATGGGGTCTCTCATATATACATATCGGCCATCCGTTACATTGATCTGGGCACCATGCAAACCGAACAAAGCGGCTTGACGGACGGGTCGGTCATTTTCAATTGTATCCTTCAATGGCTTACCCTGCATATCTGCGGGGATGGGGAGATGAAAGAAATCCAAAATGGTTGCAGGCAAATCAATCCCCTGTACAAGGGAACTCCGGCGCACACCCCCTGCCATGGAACGCGGATCCCAGATAAACAGCGGAATATGGGCAATCTCATTGTAAAAAGGATGCACACATTTTGCCCAGCAGTCGTGTTCGCTCAAAAGGAATCCATGATCGGTATTTACAATCAGCATGGTGTCGTCCCACATATGATTCGCATCCATGTAGTCCAGCAACTTACCCAAATAATGATCGCACATACTCAATAACGCTGCGTATTCGTAACGGCAGTGCTGTACGGCTTCGGGCGATTCCGTAACCTTATCGTAAGGCGGCCAGTCAAACTGCGGGCCATCGTATTTGTGTGGGTAAAGCTCCTTATATCTCTGCATTGTGTAAAATGGTTCATGCGGGTCAAACAGTTCCAGGTGCAGAAACCAATTATCTTCGTTTCGGTTCTTTTCGAGAAATTCAAGTCCCAAATCAAAACACAATTTTTGAGGCTGTTTGTTTTCTTCATTTATGTAGCTGCGGTTTACAACGTCCTGACGCCACGCGCGACCCAGATGAGACGGAATTTCGGGATCTTTCACACAGCCTTTCCAGCGGTCGCCTTCCTGTCCGCGGACGAACTCCCAGGAATTGTAGCGGTTGTGGTAAGTACAGCCGCCGTCTTCCCAATAATGCTGATGGTCGCTGATCAGGTGGGTATAAATCCCGTTTTTTCTCAAAATTTCGGGCATGGAGTCGTCAAAAGGTTCCAACGGCCCCCAACTTCTGTGTAAAAAGTTCAGCCGTCCGGTATGCAATTCTCTTCTTGCCGGAATGCACGGCAAAGAACCGGCATAACAGTTATCAAATGTTACGGCGCGGTTTGCTAAACGTTGAAAATTAGGAGTGTAGGTCCAATCACAGCCGTAAGGAGCCAGCATATGCCGGTTCAGTGAATCAAATAATAACATAATTGCTCTCATATAGTTCTCCTTTAGGCTTTTACCACCATTTAATTAAATCTGTAACCTGATTTCTCAAATCAATAAAATCCGGGGATGTAATATCCCTTGGACGCGGCAGAGGATTATCGAGGACTTTTTTCACTTTCGTGGGTTTATTGGTTAAAATCATAATTTTTTGGCCAAGGTAGACTGCTTCCTCGATATTATGCGTAATGAAAAATACCGTTGTCTTTGTTTTCTGCCAGAGCTTTACCAGTTCATCTTCGAGTTTGAAACGCAGCTCGATGTCCAACTGGCCGTATGGTTCGTCCATCAGCAGAAGCTCCGGTTTTGTGGCAAATGCGCGCGCGATCGCCACACGCTGGAGCATACTGGAGGAAAGCTGGGAAGGATAATATTTTCGAAACGGTGTAAGACCGACAATATCCAGAAACTCTTCCACCCTTTCCTTTTTCTCTTTTTCGGGAACCTTTTTGATGTCCAGGCCAAAGCTTACATTTTGTTCTACGTTCAGCCAGGGCATGGTCGAATTTTCCTGAAAAATATAAGCAAGATTTTGCTTTTTAAGATTAACCGGTTCGTTATTAACAAGAATTTCACCGGAAGTGATATCATAAAGTTTCGTCAGACTGTTAAGAAAGGTAGTTTTACCGCAGCCTGTCGGACCTACCACGCACAGCAGCTCGCCTTCCGGAATATCGAAAGAAATATCATCAAGTACCAACAAGTCCCCGAATTTTTTTGTCAGGTGGTTTACCCGTACCTTAGGATTGCTCTCCATCTTCATTGCCTCCTTTATAACGTTTTGTCCACCGCATCGGTGATTTCCATGCGAAGCCGGAGAAATTCGGGGTCAACGTAATTCCTGGGTCTTGGAAGATTGATCTTGTATTCCGCTTTTACCTGTGTGGGGCGGTTTGCCAGAACAACAATGCGGTCGGCCAGATAAACCGCTTCTTCAATATTATTCGTTACAAATACGACGGTCCGTTTTTCCTGTTCCCAGATGCGTTCCAGTTCCTTTTGCATCAGGTAACGGGTTTGCGCATCCAGAGCGCCGAAAGGTTCGTCCATCAGCATAACGATCGGATTATTGGCATAGGCGCGGGCAATGCCGGCCCGCTGTTTCATGCCGCCGGAAAGCTGGACCGGAAAGGATTTTTCAAACCCCTGCAGCCCGACCATATCAATGTAATGCTGCGCCGTTGCCCGGCGTTTTTCTTTTGGGATACCGCGCACTTTGGGGCCGTACTCCACATTCCCCATTACGGTAAGCCATGGGAACAGCGAAATTGTCTGGTAAACCACGCCGCGCTCCGGCCCGGGTTCATGCACTTCCTTGCCGTTTACGGTGACGATTCCTTCGCTTGGTGTTTCCAGACCGGCGATCATATTTAGGATGGTGGTTTTTCCACATTGGCCGGGTCCGAAAAGAACCAGAAATTCATTTTCTTTTACTTTTAAATCAATATTTTTAACGACCTCAAAAGCACCGTTTTCCGACTGAAAGGTCTTTTTTAAGCCTTTGCATTCAATCATATAATTTATTCGCTCTTGTTCCATTTGCATAACCTTGTTTCAACTCCCCGCATTATAGTCGCAAGAATAAAGCCTACAATACCAATTGCCAAAATTCCAACCAGAGTCTGATTCATATCGTTCGTATCCTGCGCGCTGACGATTACCCAGCCGACACCTTCTGTGGAACGCACCATTTCAGCCGCCACAACCGTAGCCCAACTTGTCGAAATGGCAACCTGAAGTCCTGCAAAAATAAACGGCATGGATGCCGGAAGCACTACGGTGAGCAAGGTCTGGGTCCGGTTTGCCCCAAGCATTCTGGACGCACCCATTAGCACAGGGTCGACGGATTTCGCGCCTTCATACGCGTTAAGCGTAATGTTACTGAATGCGGAAAGAAAAATCAAAAAATACTTTGTCATTTCCCCTAACCCGAACCACACGATGGACAGAGGAATCCATGCGATCGGCGGAATCGGGCGAATAATATCATAAAGCGGCTTAAAAATTGCTTCTATTTTTGGATTCCATCCCATCAGGACGCCAAGACCGATTCCGACAACGGCCGCCACCAAATAGGCAATCATAACGCGGGACAGGCTCCAGCCGACGTGCTGCTGGATTGTACAGGTTCCGATCGGCACGGAAAATGCTTGAATAAAGCTGGTAATTACCGTAATTGGCCCGGGCATCAGCTGACCAAGTGTAGTGGAGACAACGGCCCATTGCCAGAGTGCCAAAAACGCCCCGATTGAAAAAAGGCCGGCAAGAACTCTTTGGATTTTTTCTTTCTGTGATTTGATCATTTGCTACTAGACCTCCCTTTTACAACCAGATGCTCCAGTAAAGACAGCAGGTAAGTGAGCAAAGCTCCTAAGGCGCCGATTGCAATCATGCCGACAATAATGACGTCTGTACGGTAAAGACCGCGGCATTGCTGTATCATAAACCCTAAACCGCTGTCGGAGGCAATCATTTCAGCTGCAACCAGAGCCATCCAGGAAGCTCCCAAAGCAACACGGGCTCCGGTCATAATCATGGGTAGCGATGTCGGGATCGCAATGTGAAGCAACAGTTGAAGGTTGGAAGCTCCAAATGTTTGTCCGACCCAAAGGTGTACCTGCTTTGTTTGGCGTATTCCGGAATAAGAGTTTACTACGCAGGCAACAAAAGCCGACAGAAAAATTACCATTGCTTTTGACAGCATACCGATTCCGAACAAGGTGATCATTACGGTAATCCATGCCAAACCGGGAACGGGGCGCAGCAAGTCAAATAACGGACGGACAAACATGTCTACTTTTTTATACCATGCCATCAAAATTCCTAGGGGAATTCTAATGATAAGACCCAAAAAATAGCCGGAAAGCGCAACCTGTAAGCTTGACCCGATATTTTCCAGAAGCGTGGAACCATCTGGTGCGGGGTCATATAACTTTACAAAAAAGGTTTGTACCACTTTTACAGGGCTCGGCATCGCCACTGTAGAAACCAAATGAAGCCCGTCGGTTACCAGCCACCAGATTGCGATGACGGATCCTACTGAAAGCACCGAAAGCCAGGCATAATTTGATTTTTTTACACGTTTCAATATGTATTCCTCCTACTTGTCAGAATCCTTTTTTAACGTACCCGTTCCAAAGCTTTCCCTTAAGAAACGGGTACGTCAGGAAATGCGTTATTGAACGGTTTTTACGTCCGTGCCAAGCGCTTCGTTAATCAGAGATGGATCGATGGCTTTTGCTACATTCGGGAAATTATCGTCGGTAATTTTACCCTGATCCTTATAAATCTTCGCGATATCCTGCATCCCTTTTCCGTAAGTATATCCAGACGTGTTTGCCATATAATCCTTGTTTACGTATTTACGGGCTTCAATCTCTTTGTTAAGAATGCTCTCGGTGTACTTTTTGCCGTTTTCGGTAAACCATTTCATGGAATAATCATAGCGCGTCTTTTTGTCCTGAAGTTCGTCACAAGCCTTGTAGGTTGCTTTCAGGAATTTTACAACTGCGTCATGGTTGCTGTTTATAAATTTGCTGCTTGCAAAGATACCGTCGTAAAGGGGAATGCCCGTCGCGTCTTCGAAGGTTGCGGCGCATACGTATCCCTTTTCTTCCGCCTGGAAGGAATAGGGCGGATTCGCGGCTAAGGCATCGCCCTGTCCGGACTGGAACGCCTGCCATGCCGGACCGTAATCCATTTGCGTCATTTTAATGTCGGAACTTTTTAATCCGAATCTTTGCGCATAACCAGTTGCATTAAATTCTGCTGTGGTGCCTACCGGGCCAAGCACTTTCATTCCTTTGATCAGGTCGGCGCTTCCGTACATATTCGGGTATTCTTTCAGTTCGCCTTTTTTCGTTAACAGCTTGCTGTCTTTGCGCACATAAATGCCAAGGCCTCCGGTGGAATTGATTTCACCGATCCATTTTGTATCCGGCAAAGCCAGGGAAAATACGGAAGCAAGTCCGCTGGCGGCAATATCGATTTGCCCGGCGGAAAAAGCTTCATTAATCGGATTGCCGGTGGCAAACATTACGAGGTCGACATCCAATCCTTCATCTTTGTAATAGCCCTTGTCATAGGCATATTTCACCGGTACGCCGACAGTAAGGGCCATGGTGCCCACCCTTATTTTTGTGGATTCGTTTGCGGTTTGGGAAGCGGCGGATTGCCCGTTGGCAGAAGATGAAGCGCAGCCGGTAAACATACTGGCGGCCAGTATCATTGCTAACACGGCACTAATGATTTTTTTCATTTTTTTTACAACTCCTTTATTTTTTGCGTGTCCGATAACGCATTTATTGATGCCAGTATAGTAGAACTTCACAATTATGTCAATAATAAAAGAAATATTATGATTAAATTATAAATGTTGTATAATAAAATCAGAGTATATTGTAAAATATTTCATTTGTAAAGTTGTGTTACCGATTTTATTTTTTTAAAATGTTGACCATTTATTTTTTTTGAGCTATACTATATAATACAAAAATAATTGTTAATGAGGAATTATAATATGGCTATCACTATAAAAAAGATTGCAGAGATCGCAGGCGTGTCTGCCGGGACGGTAGACAGAGCTCTGAACAACCGGGGCCGTGTTAAGCCCGAGGTTGCAGAACGAATCCGGACGTTAGCGCAAGAACTGAATTATCAACCGAATTCAGTTGCCAAATCGCTGTCCATTAAAAACAAAGGGTTAAAAATTGCGGTTATTCTGCATATTGTTCGAAATTCATTCTTTGATGAAGTAATACAGGGAATAAAAAAAGCTGCGAAGGAAATTTCGGATACGGGGATTCAGGTTGTTATAAAAACCTGCAAAGATTTTGATGCAGATTATCAGTTGAAGCTGATTGAAGAAGCATTAAGCGAAGATGTAAAAGCAATGGCGATTGTCCCGATCAATAGCCCGTTAATAAAGAATAAAATCAATGAACTGACGGAAAACGGGTTTCCTGTGGTTCTTCTCACCGCCATTTTAGAGGATACCAATTACCTTGCCTATGTTGGGTGCGATTACCGCCGAGCCGGTAAAATATTGGCCGGGTTGATTAATTTAATTACAAGAGGGAAAGCAAACCTTGGAGTGCTTTCTCCGACCTTTCAAATGTGCGGTCACTTATACCGTGTGAATAGCATGTGTGATTATTTTTCTACTCATTGTCCCGGGATTCAGGTTTCTTCCATCACGGAAGTCCCAAACGATGAAATTGGTACCTATATGGAAGTAAAAAAGATGATGGAAGAGCATTCTGATATTGATACCATTCTTTACGGTTCTGTTGCCGTGAAGGCGGGGTTTCGAGCAATTCGAGAATGTCTGGGCGAAAAGCCTGTCCGCATTGTCGCTCTGGATTTAAGCGATGATATTAAGGAAGCTCTGTTAACCGACAATATAATAGCCACATTGATTCAAAATCCAAAGGATCAGGGATATCGGGCGATCCGAATTCTGTTTGAATTTTTGACTAGCAACAAAAAACCAAAGAATCCGCTGTGCTATATAAACACTGAAATCATTGTAAAGGAATGTATAAACGAAGCGGAAATGTGATTTTTTCTGCTTGTAATTTTGGAGGTGCTGGCAATTCCAAATATTAATGTTTTAATAAAACCCGCGTCTGGTAATTGTAATCTGCAATGCAAATATTGTTTTTATCTGGATTTAATTGATAATAAATGTCACAGCAACGGCGGCTTTATGCCCCTTGAAACACTTGAAAAGCTGGTACAGTCCGTTCTGGAATATGCGGATGATACAGCCAGTTTCAGTTTTCAGGGAGGAGAACCAATGCTTGCCGGCTTGGATTTTTACCGAAACTTACTTGTGCTGCAAAAAAAATATAATACCAAAAATATAAAAATAAAGAATGCAATTCAGACAAACGGCACTCTAATCAATTTGGAATGGGCTGAATTTTTTCGTGCACATCATTTTTTGGTGGGGGTTTCTCTTGATGGTATGGAAGGAATTCATAATTTAAATAGAGTAGATCACAATGGTGAGGGAACCTATCTGCGTGTTATTGACGCAATTAAAATATTAGACGAATTTCAAGTGGAATATAATATTTTATGTGTTGTTACAAGGTTGGTTGCAAAACATCCTGAAAAAACGTATCGCTTTTTTAAAAAGCAGGGTTTTCAATATTTACAGTTTATTCCATGCTTGGATGGTTTAGAGAAACAGCCGGGCATGGACAATTATTCTTTATCTCCGCAGCTTTATGGAAATTTTTTAAAGAGACTGTTTGATTTGTGGCTAAAGGATAATCTTGAAGGCAAAGAGATTAGCATCCGAATGTTCGATAATATATTGGGGATGCTTCTTGGTTATCCACCCGAAAGCTGCGATATGCGGGGAAAGTGCAAAGCGAATCTTGTTGTGGAATCCGACGGTTCCGTGTATCCCTGTGATTTTTATGTATTGGATCAATGGAAACTGGGCGTAATTGGAAACGATTCTATTTTGGATATGCTTTTCGGGCAAACAGCAAAGAAGTTTGAAGAAATTTCGAATCTGCGTCCACAGGCCTGTCGGGATTGCGAATTCTACAGTCTTTGCAGAGGCGGATGCAGAAGGAATTATGAACCCATACGCAACGAAATTCTGGAGAAAAACTATTTTTGCGAAGCATACCGGGATTTTTATCGGTATGCGATTCCGGGTTTTCTTAAATTGGCAAAAAAATGCGTCGAAAAATCAAGTGAAAGGTCACTTTAATTTCTCACACGCTTTCGTAAGTGAATGCTATAGTTGAAATAATATGGTATTTTGATATCCCTTGGGACTTATTATTTCGAGATCAAGAAAAGCAAGACCAAATTGAGGATAAATTGACGACGAAGGAATATTAAGACTCTTTTAAGGGTAGCGAGGGATACGAACGCCAACGCCTTTAAGGGGTGGCAAAAGAGGCAAAGTCAGCGTCTTTAGGTGCTGGCCGGTAACTTGGGCTTATAGTCCTTGTGCATACTACCCGTTTGACGGGTAGTCAAACTTAATAGGTGATATAATGTAAAAAGTATGAAAGTATCAAGAAAATGGAAGGCAGTTTTATGAACGAAAAAACGTTAAAAGCGGCAATCTGCGTGCTGAACTCGCAGTATATCCATTCCTCGCTGGCGCCGTGGTGCCTTCTGGCGGGAGTCGAGGCTTACTGCGACAGCGGCATTACCGCCGAAGTAATCGAGGGCACAATCAATGAAAAGATGGAGGATGCCGCACAGCGTATAATTGCGTGGAATCCGGATGTGATCAGCTTCAGCTGTTATATTTGGAATATCTCCGAAACCAAACAGCTGATAAAGCTCATAAAAAGCAGGCTGCCCGATGCCATAATTCTTCTCGGCGGGCCGGAGGTCAGCTATAACGCGCAGGCTGTGCTTCGGGAAGAACCGCTGGTGGACTACGTCATTTCGGGGGAAGGGGAAACCCCGTATGCCCTGCTGCTCAATGCGATTCTTCATGGGAAAGAGGTGCGGAAGATTCCCGGCGTATGTTACCGGAAAGAAGGGAAGATCATCGTGGTTCCCCCGAATACGCCCGCGGAAGAACCGCCCAGCCCTTACACGCAAAGCTATTTTGATTCGCTGAAAGGAAGAATCGCATACCTTGAAACCAGCCGCGGATGCCCGTATTCCTGTGCGTTCTGCCTGTCCGGCCGATGCGGCAGCGTGCGCTATTTCGATTTGAATCGCGCGAAAAGAGAAATTCTTCAGCTTGCAAAAAGCGGCACGCAGACGGTGAAGCTGGTGGACCGAACCTTTAACGCGAACCGGAAAAGGGCCGATGAACTGTTTCGCTTCATCATTCAAAATTACGGGACGGAAATCCCCGAAGGGGTGTGCTTCCATTTTGAAATTGCAGGCGATATATTGGAGGAAGAAACCATCCGCCTTTTGTCCGGCGCGCCGGTTGGCGCGATGCAGATGGAGATCGGCTTACAGAGTTTTAACGCCCGAACGCTGGAAGCCATTCACCGAAAAACGGATGTGGAACGTTTAAAACGCAATATACAATCGCTGGTGTCAAACGCGAATATGCATATCCATATTGACCTGATCGCCGGTTTACCGTTTGAAGGCTGGGACAGTTTTGCAGAAAGCTTTAATACCGCTTATGCGCTCCGGCCCAATATGCTTCAGCTTGGTTTTTTAAAGCTGCTGTACGGCGCACCCATGCGGGAGAATCCGCAGGAATTCCCCTGCCATTTTTCGCAGGAGCCTCCCTATGAAGTGGAGGAAACCCCCTGGCTTACCGCGCAGGAACTGGCGGGGCTGCGGCATACGGCGGACGCGGTGGAACGCCTTTACAACAGCGGCCGTTTTCGCCGCACGCTGGCATATGTTCTGGAAAAGAGCGGGCTTTCCCCGTTTGGGCTTTTCAGCCAGTTCGGCGCGTTTTCGGCGGAAAAAGGAACGGAAAAAATCCCGCTGGACGATTATACCGGCCTTGTTTTCGATTATTTCAGCAGTCAGCCCGGCGTTGACCGTACGGTTCTTCGGGACACAATGGCCTGCGACCGCATTTCCACAAATGCATCGGGAAGGCTGCCTGCCGTTCTGCGCGTAAAAGATGATGCGCTGAAAAAGGCTATCATTGCCTTGGAAAGCAGGGAAGGGAAGCCTCAAAAGGGAATCAAGCGCGGATATGCCCTGCTTTATTCGCGTCCGGGCCTTATTTACGCGGATTATCAGAATAAAAATCCGATAACCGGCGAATATCCGCTGCATGAGGCTGCTGTGGGGCAGCCGCCCGGCAATGCGGAGATGCAATAAAACACACATATTTTTCCTATTCTTCATATTATATTTAAATGAATGAAAGAATAGGAAGGATATTATCTATGATATCAGTTGATGAATTTATTAAGCAATCCCTTGCTTTGCATCTGTTTTTTGCAAGAATCATGCAAGAGCATTCTTTCTTTCTGCAGACGGCGTTTACAGCGAAAGATTACAATCTGACCAATCAGGCGGATTCCTTCCGGCGGGCTTTTGATAACCTGCTCGCAAATGTGGTTGAAGTTTCCAATGGAGTTGTCAATCCGGACGTACTGAAATCCGGAGAAGTGGTTACCCCCTATACGCTGAAGGCGGAAATGGCTTCGGCCTATTTTACCGGTGTTCCGCTGCAAACGGATCTTACGCAGGCGGAAATGGGAATGACCGGCGGAGAAGCAGGAAACAATTCTGTTTTGGAACAAAGGGTTTATTATCTGAATGAAAACGCGATTAATCTGGTCAGCTCACTCATTCAATTTAAATCCCTTGTTTTATCCAACGTAATATCCTGCAACCTGTTTACGATGAATTATCCGCTGTTAATTGATCATATCCTGAGGGAAGCCCGGTTATATCTTTCCATGTTACAGAAGCTGCAAAGGCGGGAAGAAGTGAGTCTGGAAAAGGAAGCGTATGAACAGGAAACTTTCTGGAACCGGATTATGGCGGAACACTCCAAATTTATCCGCGGATTACTGGATCCGACGGAAAAGAATTTATTTGAAACCGCCGACAATTTCGGAAATGAATTCGATCAGCTCACTGCACAGGCACAGCAGGCGATGGATCGTTCTATGCCGATGAAAACGGTTACGGAGGATAGCCTGGAAGCCACAAAAAAGATACAGAATTTTAAAACGGCAGGCACGCAGGGAATACTGGAATGCAAAATTAAATCCATTATTATCCCGCTTCTTGGCGACCATACACTTCGGGAAGCGAATCATTATCTTCGTTTACTCGAGATGTTTAATAAAATCGTTTGAATCTGACTGTCTGAAAAACCTCCGCGTTCGCGAACACGGAGGTTTTTCGGATCTTTTCACGATTTGTCACAGTCCGTCCGATGACTGAAACCGAAAGATTGACCGGCGCTTTGAGAAGTTTAAATCCTATATGTGAATAATAAAAAGGAGGAACCGCTCAACTTTCGTTTTGCAGTTCCTCTTCCTTATTTTTCAGACGAAAACAAACCGTATTTGGTTTTCATCCGTTCCATTTTTTGAATCATGGGTTTCGCGAGGACAAACAGGAAAAACACGCTGGATGCGGCGTGGATCAGATCAAACGGCAGAGACGTAAGGCAGACCATCAAATAAGCGGAAAGGGTCGGCGGCAGGCCGCTTAAAAGCAGGGTGCCCAGGTTGACGATTCCGCCGTATAAGAGGAGTGTTGAGAGCCCGCCGAACAGGCAGAGCGAAGCCCGGCTGCTTTTTAGGAGTCCCCGGTTATACAGAATTCCCGAAAGAACGCCGAGAAGCCCGAACGCAAACATCTGGTAAGGAGTGTTCGGCCCCTGCCCGAAGAAAAAGTTCGAGACAAAAAGGCTGACCGCCCCGACAAGAAATCCGGACTGCGGCCCAAGACAAACGCCCGTAATGATTACGATTGCCGCAACCGGCTTGAATTGCGGGATCATATAAAAGGCGGCTCTTCCGGCAACCGCAATGGCGCAAAGTACCGAAAGGGTAACGAGTTCGCGCGCCTGCGTACGCCGGCGTTCAAAATGGATGAAAAAAGGCAGCATGGAGCCGACCAGCAAAACCAGGCTGACGGCGAAATACTTCCGTTCCCCCGTTCCGTTTGCGCCGATCAGGATGACGGCCAGGAAGACAAGCGCCGCAAAAATCGCCGGAAGGGCGGTTTTCAGTCTTTTCTGTTCTGATTTTTGTTGCAAAGTGCAATCACGTCTCCGTTTCTGACGGCATTTTGGAAAAAGCCGCGCGACATCCGGTTTGCGGCCGTGGTATAAAAACTGTTCCCGGCGAAAAACGCGCGCGCCCCGCCGCTGGAAATGATACCCCCATGGAAGAACAGGGCGCAGTAATCCGCGTATTCGGCGCAGAATTCAATATCGTGCGATACCATTACAACGGTGACTCCGCTGCCGATCAGCTCGCGCAGAAGCTTTGCAAATGTAATTTTAAAGGAGGAATCCAGTCCTTTCGTCGGTTCGTCGAGCAGGAGAATGTCCGGCTGGGTCAGCAGCACCTTGCCGAGGGCGGCGCGCTGCTGTTCGCCTCCGCTTAAATCGTATGGATGGCGGTTTAAAAGCGGGCTGATTTGTACAAGTTCCGCCGTTTCCTGAAGCTTTTTTTGCTTTTCCGCATTGGAGAGCCTGCCGTCCAATGTTTCCGCCCAATCCTCCGCAACGGTGTTTTTCAGGAATAACGTCTGGGGGTCCTGGGGCAGGAGGGCGGTTCGTCCGTTTACCTTCACTTTTCCGCGCGCGGGCTTGAAAATACCTGCCATAATACCCAGAGCCGTGCTCTTGCCCGCGCCGTTTCCGCCGACAATACAAGTGATCTTTTTCTTTGGAATTGACAGGGTCAGGTCTTTTATAACGTCCGGCCCGGCTTTTTCATAGGAAAACCAGCACCCTTTTAATTCGACAGCCTTGTCTGTATTCGTGCTTTCCGGTTCTTCCGGTATTGCGCGATAGAAGATTTTACTTTCTTTCAAAAACGCGCCCAGCCAGTTCCGTCCTTCGCGCACGGTCAACGGGCAGGGGAGGTCGTTTGCGACCGCCCCGTGGATTTTCATAGGAACGGGCAGCGCGGCCGCCATCGGGTGACCGATTTCCAAAAGATGCTTGCCCGCCTCACGGGGGGACGCGTCTGTGATGACCCGCCCGCGGTCAAGGACAATGACACGGTCGGCCAGCGGAAACACTTCCTGTAGCCTTTGTTCCGTCAAAAGGACGGTAACGCCCAGTTCGGCGTTTATTTTTTTGACTGCGGCGAGAAAATCGGCGGCGGCAATCGGGTCCAGTTGGGAAGTCGGCTCGTCCAGAAGCAGGGCTTTCGGCTGCATCGCCATGATAGAAGCCAAATTCAGAAGCTGCTTCTGGCCGCCGGAAAGGGTGCAGACGTCCCGTTCAAACCAGGACTCAATCCCGAAAAAGCTCGCCATTTCGGCGGTGCGCAGGCGGATGGTCTGGCTGTCGTAACCGAGGCTTTCCAAACCGAACGAAAGCTCGTGCCAAACCTTATCCGTTACGATCTGTGCTTCGGGGGACTGCATAACAAAGCCGATGTCCGCGGCCTGCGACCGTTCGCTGCATTCCGCAAGCGGCTTGCCGAAAAACTGGAGGGTACCCTCGCTTTTTCCGTGCGGGGCAAGGGCCGGCTTCAGCTGGCGGAGAAGGGTCGTTTTGCCGCTTCCGGAAAGACCGCAGAGCGCGATAAACTCCCCTTCCGGTATGGTCAGCCGGATATCCCAAAGCGCGGGTTCCGTTTCTTTAGGATACGTAAAGCAAAAATGATCGAATTCAAATACTGTCATGTTCTTTTACCTCGATTGCTGCGTTGAACAAAAGCGGGAACGCGCAGAGCAGAAAATAGGCCGCGTAAACCAGATTGCTTACAAAGCTTATGGGTTTTACGGCCAGAGAGGGGTAGTACCGAATATTGTTTTCCCCTGTAAAAGCGCCGTAAAACACCGGAAAAAGCATTACAATGAGTACTATTAATGCAGTTTTATCCCTTTTGTTAAATGCATAGATGCTGAAACTCGTGCGCCCGGCGAGCCCATAGCCGCGCGCCCGCATGGAATCCGCGGTTGTAATCCCGTTTTCCAGCGCCCATGTGGTCAGGATGGAAAGAATATTCATTCCGTTTTTCGCGCGGATGAAAATGCTTCCTTGATCCGCGCCTTTTCCGATCCCCTTCTGCGCGTTTTCGATCGTGCGAATCTGCGCTTTGAACCGGGGAACGAAACGCAGTACCATGGAAAACAGAAGCGACAGCGACGGTGCGACACTCCCGAAGAGATACACGAGCTTGTCCGAGGTGATCACTGTATTCCAGCAGGAAAACCAGAGCAGGACCGCCGAAAACATGCAGGCGGATGAAAATCCGTAGAGCAGTGCTTCCCGTGTGACGGGATTGTCGTTGACATAGAGCAGAATGGTTGCTCCCCTGTGGTTCAGCAGCGGATTCACAGCGGTCATAACGAGCAGCATCGGCAGAAGAAAGCGAAAACTGAACCGCAGTGTTTTTCCCAAATGGAGCGCGGCGGAACAGGCAAAGCCGCAGAAAAGCGAAATTGCCAGAAATACGGGATGCATAAAGAACATGGAAAACAGGATGACCGCGGTAAAATACAGGAAAAGGACGGCGGGGTGAAGTTCGGCGAAACGGTTTCTCATAAAACCCCCCTTATCCGCCGCAAACAAACAGCCACTGAATTTTATCACCGTTTTTCAATTTGTAGCCGTTGCAGCTGACGGGGGGCTGTTTTCCGTTTACCGTGTACGTCCATCCGCTGGATGCGCCGAAGTCCTTTTCGTAAATATTATTTATCCCTTTTATATAAGTCGATTGATAAACCGGTGAAACAGCGGATTCCATCGGGATGCCGTCCGCTTTCGTTACGCGCAGCAGCACATCGAATACCGTCTCACCGTTTTTGATTTTCACGTTCTTTTCCGCAAAAATGATTCCGTCTTTCGGTACGGCGGAAAGCTTGTCCTCGCTGAATTTTTCCCGGTTTTTCAAAATATCGCCACACGAGATGAACAGGGTGCAGCTTGTTTCTTTTTGAAGCTGTGGGGCGGGTACAGCCGTTTTTTTTGCGGGCGGCGCCTTTGAAACACCGGAAGAAGCCGTTTTCGGTGAACTCTGGGGTACGGCCGCGGAGGAAACCGGGGCACTGCCGGAAATGCCGGAGGTTTCCGCTTCGCTTCGGATTTCCGACGAAACGGGTGCGGTGCTTTCCGACGGACCGGCGGAACTGGCCGCATGCTGGGACGGCAGCTCCACCTTGCATCCGGCTAAGACCGTCAAAATGCAGAACAGGGCAAGTGCTTTTTTTATATACTTCATGGCTTTACCTATTCGCCCCGATGCCGGTTCTTTTTACTTGCAGTGTGAAGACAAGAGCGGCGCTCAGCAAAATAACGGAGGCAATCCGTACGGATGAGTCGTCTCCGGTTTTGGGAGAGGGAAGAACCGCTCTTTTGCCGATTGCGTACAGATTTCCGCTGTCGTTGAAATAGAACAGTGTGCCGTCTCCGGAACAAGTCAGGCTTTGCGAACAGCTCTGCGGAACGGAGGGGGTGAACAGCGTTTCATACGAAGGCTTCGTTTGCCCTTCCCGGTCGGTGAGAACATACACACAGGAGGAATCCTTCGAAAACGTGTAATTCTGGTCGATTGTTCCGTATTTTGCAACGTAGATGAGCACCTGGTTTTTGTTCGCTTCGGCTGCGTAAGCGGTGGTAACCAGGGGGGAGGACTGGGACTGGATTTCCTTAATCTGATAAATCGTTTTCAGATCCGCCGCGTTCAGTACGGAGAACGGCGCGGTGGAGCCGTAACCGCCCCCGGCGACATAAAGCCTGCCGTTATACACAACGGGGCTGGAGGTAATGCTGCTGCCTAAATTGGCGGATTTCTGGGCGCTGTTTGCAGTAATTTGACCGTTCGCATCCGCTTTTACGGAATAGACATAACCGCTTTTTACGGAGGCGTAAATCCTTCCGTCTGCATAGCAGAGGGTGGAGTTGACCGGCCCGCCCGCCGACGCGGTGCCGACCGGGGAACCATCGGTGAGACGATAGGAGGAAATCGTACCGGCCGTGTCGGAAACTGCAATTGCGGAACCCGTTACGGCGCCGCCGTTCCAGTAATAGCCCGCGGCGGCATTTTCGTGTTTCCATACTGTTTTGCCGCTTGCCGCGGAAAGGCAGGCGTATACGCCGGTGGTGTAAGCGTAGGTTTTCGGGTCCTGCGTATACGTTCCGAAATAAATCTGATGATCATAATACGTGATGGGGGAGGCAATCTGCTGGGCGGCTGAACCGTAGGCAATTGCTTCGCTCTGCCATAAAAGGGCAAGGCTGTTCTGGTCAAATGCCGAAATCCGCACGCCTTCGGATGTTTGCTGCGGCACGAAAATCTTGCCGTCGCCGCTTGCAATTTTGGAATTATAGGGCGGGATATCCTTACAGGGCGCGGAAGCCACGGTTTTGCCGGATGCCGCGTCCAGTTCCAGAAGCGTACCGCCGGAAAGGGTGAGATAGAGATAACCGCCGACGGCAATCGGGGTGCCGCAGGCGTTGTTTTCCATTTTGGTTCCGTTGTATTCGCCGGTGACGGTATGCTTCGCTGACCAAAGCAGTTTCGCCGCCGATGCGTTTACCGGCGTCTGGGCGGCGGTGATGCCGGGTGTCTGCGGGGAACCTAAAAACTGCGGCCAGTCCTTTATGCTTTCGGCCGAGGCGCAGACGGAAACGGACAGTACAAGGGTAATGGCGCACAGCGCCGACAGAATTCTTTTTGCTTTCATTTTAATCCCTCCGACTAAATTTAAAAACCGGTTTACGACAGGTTTCCTGGCTCGAATTCATCCGCGGCGCGCGGCCTTCCCGACAATGCAGTGGCCGATTTCAGCGCGCCTTGTCCTTCTCACAGTAGCGGGGGCTGCTGCGGCTTATTACCGCATTCCCTACTTCGTAAACCACTTATCCTTTCATTATTATATGAATGCTCCGTTGTGTCAAGTAAAAATAAAACCTGTGGACAGCGGAAAATAATTTCCACGGCTTCAAAGACAAGGATAAAGGGCGCCGCCTGCCGGGATGACAGACTGCGCCCTTTATTAGGAAGATATGTAAAGATCTTGTATTTAAAGGAGGATATATTTAAAAAAAGGAAGTGTGTATCCTGTTTCTCCGCAGGATACACGGTCTTTGTACAGCGGATAAGGAATAAAGTGTTTTTATATTACGCTGAAGAGCAGGTCGCCGTAGGTTGGATACGGCCAGTATTTTTTGCCGACCATGCTTTCGATTTCGTCCGCAGTTGCGCGGGTGTCTTCCATCTGCTGGAAAACCTGATTGCGGTAATACTGCGCCTGTTCAAGAACATCCTTGAATTCTTTTTCGGGTTCTACGGAACTTTCCAGCACAGCCATTTTTTTATACAGTTCGGAACTGAGCGTAGAAAGCTTCTTGAGAAGCATTTCTTCCAGCTCGCAGGAGATGTCTGCGCAGAGCTGTTTCTTATTGATGGCTTCCTTGCTGAGATCCTTCATGTAAGAGCATGCCGCCGGAAGGATATCCTTTTTAATCATATCCACCATGGTCAATGCTTCGATATGGATTTGCTTGCAGTAGTTTTCAAGCTGGATTTCATAGCGGGAGTGAATTTCCGTTTTGGAGAATACGCCGTGCTTTTCGAATAGCTTAACATTTGTGTCGCTGATATAGTAGGGCAGGGCGTCCGCCGTGGAACGCAGATTTAAAAGCCCGCGTTTCTTCGCTTCCTCGACCCACTCGTCGGAATAGTTGTTGCCGTTGAAAATGATGCGTTTGTGCTCTTTAACGGTCTTCTTAATCAGTTCCGCCAGCGTGCTGTTGAAATCGTCCGCTTTTTCAAGTTCGTCGGCAAAATCGGACAATGCATCCGCGATAATGGTGTTGAGCATGATGTTCGGGCAGGCGATGGAAACGGTAGAGCCGAGCATACGGAACTCAAATTTATTGCCGGTAAAGGCAAAGGGGGAAGTGCGGTTCCGGTCGGTCGAATCCTGCGGGAAGGTTGGAAGAACATCGACGCCGATCTTCATAAAGGCTTTGTCTCTCTGCTTGTATACCGTGCCGTCTTCAATGGATTTTAAAATGCCCGTCAGTTCATCGCCGATGAACATGGAGACAATGGCCGGAGGGGCTTCGTTTGCGCCCAGACGGTGGTCGTTGCCGGCGCTTGCGACGGAAATGCGGAGCAGATCCTGATGCTCGTCGACCGCTTTGATAATGGCGGTGAGAAAGAGCAGGAACTGTGCGTTTTCCCGCGGGGAATCGCCCGGTTCCAGAAGGTTGACGCCCGTGTCGGTCGTAATGCTCCAGTTGTTGTGCTTGCCGCTTCCGTTTACGCCCGCAAACGGTTTTTCGTGGAGCAGGCAGGTCAGGTTGTGCTTCGTGGCAACCTTCTTCATAATCTCCATGGTGAGCTGGTTCTGATCGGTAGCAACGTTGGAAGTCGTAAAAATGGGAGCGAGTTCATGCTGGGAAGGAGCGACTTCGTTGTGCTTCGTTTTGGCAAAGATGCCGAGTTTCCAGAGTTCCTCGTCGAGTTCCTTCATATAGGCGGATACTCTCGGCTTGATAACGCCGAAATAGTGATCCTCAAGTTCCTGGCCCTTTGGGGGCTTTGCGCCGAAAAGGGTTCTGCCTGTAAAGATCAGGTCTTTTCTTTTTTCGTACATTGCCTTATCGATCAGGAAGTATTCCTGTTCCGCGCCGACGGTGGTAATCACACGGTGAGCATCCGTGTTCCCGAAGAGCCTTAGAATGCGCATGGCCTGCTTGTTGATCGCGTTCATGGAACGCAGAAGCGGGGTCTTTTTATCCAGCGCTTCGCCTCCGTAGGAGCAAAACGCTGTGGGAATACAAAGGGAGCCGTCTTTAATGAAAGCGTTGCTGGTCGGGTCCCAGGCGGTGTACCCTCTTGCCTCGAAAGTCGCCCGAAGCCCGCCGGACGGGAAGCTGGAAGCGTCGGGCTCGCCCTTAAACAGTTCCTTACCGGAAAACTCCATGATCACTTTGCCGTTTTCAATCGGATAAATAAAGCTGTCATGCTTTTCCGCGGTAATCCCGGTCATCGGCTGGAACCAGTGGGTGAAATGGGTAGCACCCTTTTCGACGGCCCAGTCTTTCATCGCATTCGCAACAACATTCGCCACACTGATGTCCAGCGGTTTGCCCTGTTCTCTGGTTTTTTTCAGAGCCTTATAGGTTTCCTTCGGCAGTTTTTCCTTCATTACCGTGTCGTCGAAAACCATGCTGCCGAACATTTCAGGAACATTGCTCATGAAGATCACTCCCTGTATCAATTTCAAAAAATAAAAAAGGCGCTATAGGGTTCTCCCCTACAGCGCCTTTGCTGCTATGCAAGTATTATATGCCTGTAAGGCCCAAATGTCAACTAGAAAATTAAAATTTGCAAGATTTAATAATATTTGTTGCAAAAATGGGTTATAATGGGTTGATTTTATGGAAAATTGCAATAAATTGCAATTTGACTTACATAATTATGCAAAATCTATTGACAGAAGCATCATTCCATTATATGATAAATACCAAAAAATACGGTGCTGCGGCGTTAAGCTGCGAAAATTGCGTTTTTAACATCGGCGCAAATGAATGCGTCAAAGCGAAAAATTGCAGGGAGGTCAGTTTATGCAATTCGAGGGAGATATAAGGATACCTTCGGGCTGCGCCATATCGGGAATGTTTTCGCGCAGCGGCAAAAAAATGAACGGCGAAGCCATTATCCGTTCCATTTCCACCATGCATGACCGGAGCAACGGTCTGGGCGGGGGTTTTGCGGCTTACGGGATTTATCCGCACAACAAAGAGCTGTATGCCTTTCATGTTTTCTACGACAGTGTCCGCGCGAAAGAGGAATGTGAAAAAGAAATCATGGCGAACTTCGATGTAACAGTCGCAGAGAAGATTCCCACCAGAAAAATGCCGGAAATTACAGACGAACCTGCGATTTGGCGCTATTTCGGACTGCCGTTTGAAAAACTGCTGAAGGATACGCAGTTGGACGAACGGGAATTTGTGGCGCGCTGCATTGTAAAAATTAATACGCAGATCAAGGGGGCCTATGTGTTTTCCAGCGGGAAAAACATGGGTGTGTTCAAGGCGGTCGGTTTTCCGGAAGATGTAGGCCGGTACTACCGTCTGGACAACTATGAGGGCTACTGCTGGACGGCACACGGGCGGTACCCGACCAATACGCCGGGCTGGTGGGGCGGAGCGCACCCGTTTGCCATGCTGGACTATTCCATCGTACATAATGGCGAAATCTCCTCCTATGACGCGAACCGCCGGTTCATTGAGATGTACGGCTATAAATGCACCCTTCTGACCGATACGGAGGTCATCACCTATATTATTGATTACCTGAACCGCAAGCAGCACCTGACCCTTCACGAGGTTGCGGACGTGATTGCCGCCCCGTTCTGGGATGAAATCGACCGGATGCCGCAGGCGGAGAAAGAAAAGTTTACGTATCTTCGCAACGTGTTTTCAAGCCTTTTGATTACGGGGCCGTTCTCCATCCTGCTGGGCTTCAGCGGCGGCATGATGGCTTTGAACGACCGTTTAAAGCTGCGTTCCATGGTTGCTGCCGAAAAGGATGACATGACCTATGTGGCAAGTGAAGAATGTGCCATTAAGACGATGGAACCGAACCCGGATAAAATCTGGGCGCCCAAGGGCGGAGAACCGGTGATCGTAACGCTGAACGAGGGGGTGGATGCCTGATGCCGATCGATTTTTTATACCCGGAATATGAAGTAATCCGCAATTCGCAGCGCTGTATCGCCTGCCGCGTCTGCGAAAGGCAGTGCGCCAACGAGGTGCATGCCTACGATAAAGAACTGAATTTGATGAAAAGCGACGAATCGAAATGCGTGAACTGCCACCGCTGCGTGGCACTCTGCCCTACAAGAGCGCTGAAGATCGTAAAAACCGACCACACTTTCAAGACGAATGCCAACTGGACAAACGAAGTGATCGGTGAAGTTTACCGCCAGGCCGGAACGGGCGGCATGCTGCTTTCCTCCATGGGGAATCCGAAGCCCTATCCGGTTTATTGGGATAAGATTCTCATTAACGCTTCGCAGGTGACAAACCCGTCCATTGACCCGCTGCGCGAGCCGATGGAGACGAAAACCTTTCTGGGAAAAAGGCCGGAAAAGCTGGAGCGCAATCCGGACGGCAGCCTGAACACGAACAACCTGCCGCCGAATCTGGAGCTTTCCGTTCCGATAATGTTTTCCGCTATGAGCTACGGTTCCATCAGCTACAACGCGCACGAAAGCCTTGCGAGAGCCGCGCAGGAGCTGGGGATTTACTATAACACCGGCGAAGGCGGGCTGCACGAGGACTTTTATCAGTATGGCGCGAACACGATTGTTCAAGTGGCTTCAGGACGTTTCGGCGTGCATAAGGACTATCTGGAAGCGGGCGCCGCGATCGAGATTAAAATCGGGCAGGGCGCAAAGCCGGGCATCGGCGGGCACTTGCCGGGTGCAAAAATCGTTGGCGACGTATCCCGTACCCGTATGATTTCGGAAGGTTCGGACGCGATTTCGCCCGCACCGCATCATGATATCTACTCGATTGAAGACCTGCGCCAGCTTGTCTACTCCTTAAAGGAAGCAACCAATTACAAGAAGCCGGTCATCGTAAAAATCGCGGCGGTTCACAATGTAGCGGCAATCGCCAGCGGTATTGCGCGCAGCGGCGCGGACATTATCGCCATCGACGGTTACCGGGGCGGTACCGGCGCGGCGCCGACCCGTATCCGCGACAACGTCGGCATTCCGATTGAGCTTGCGCTTGCGGCGGTGGACGAACGGCTGCGTCAGGAAAAAATCCGCAACAACGTTTCCCTTGTGGTCGGCGGAAGCATCCGCAACTCCGCGGATATCGTAAAGGCAATCGCTTTGGGCGCGGATGCGGTTTACATTGCCACCGCGGCGCTTCTGGCGCTTGGCTGCCACCTTTGCCGAACCTGCCAGACGGGCAAATGCAACTGGGGCATCGCGACCCAGCGGCCCGACCTTGTTAAGCGCCTGAACCCCGATATCGGTTACAAACGCCTTGTCAACCTCGTTTCCGCGTGGCAGCATGAAATAAAGGAAATGATGGGCGGCATGGGTATCAACTCGATTGAAGCGCTCAAAGGCAACCGCCTGATGCTGCGCGGAATCGGATTAAACGAGAAAGAGCTTGAAATTCTGGGCATCAAGCACGCGGGGGAATAAGCGATGAAAAGAATCTATGTAAATGAGAAATGGTGCCTCGGATGCCATCTTTGCGAATACAACTGCGCGTTTGCCAATTCCGGCAGCGACGATATGGTCAAGGCTCTGAAAGACGTCCGTATCAATCCGAGGATACGGATTGAAGAAAAGCAGGGCATCAGCTTTGCCGTTTCCTGCCGCCACTGCGCGGAGCCGCTCTGCGTGAAAAGCTGCATTACCGGCGCGCTCAGCGTGGACAGCGGCGTAATTGAGGTCAACAAAGACAAATGCGTCGGCTGCTACACCTGCATTATGGTTTGTCCCTACGGTGCCATTATGCCGGGCAGCGACGGCAGCGTGATTCAGAAATGCGAGCTCTGTACAAATAACGCGTTCGGCGAGCCCGCCTGCGTAACGGGCTGCCCGAACAAGGCAATCGTATTTGAGGAGAGGTGAGCGAAAATGAAGTATGTGATTATCGGCAACTCCGCCGCCGCGGTCGGCTGCATCGAGGGAATCCGTTCCGTGGATAAAACCGGAACGATTACGGTGATCTCCAAAGAACCGTACCATGTTTATTCCCGCCCGCTCATTTCCTACCTTCTTTACGGGAAAACCGACGAACAGCGTATGAAATACCGTCCCGACAGCTTTTATGAGGACAACGGCGTGAAAGCGCTTCTCGGTGTTACGGCGGAAAAAGTGGATTATGAACAGAAAAAGGTGATTCTAAATAACGGGGCGCAGATTCCGTTCGACAAGCTTCTGTTTGCAACCGGCTCTGAACCGTTTGTGCCGCCGATGGCGGGCCTTGACGAAGTGGAAAAGAAGTTCTCCTTTATGAAGCTGGATGACGCAAAAGCGCTGCAGGCAGAAATCAATCCGGAAAGCCGCGTGCTGATTATCGGCGCCGGTCTGATCGGCCTGAAATGCGCGGAGGGAATCCTCCAAAAGGTGAAGGAAGTTACCGTGGTCGATCTTGCACCCTGTATCCTGCCGAGTGTTCTCGACGAGGAAGGCTCCGAAATCGTACAGAAGCATATAGAAGAGCAGGGCGTAAAGTTCTGCCTTGCCAACAGCGTAGCGCAGTTCCATCAAAACGCCGCAATACTGAAGGACGGTACGGAGCTTGCGTTTGATCTTCTGGTTGTTGCGGTCGGCGTCCGGCCGGAAACGAAGCTTGCCGCCGCGATTGGCTGCAAGGTAAACAAGGGGATTCTGACGGATGCGCACCGTGCGACGAATCTTGCCGATGTTTACGCGGCGGGCGATTGCAGCGAAAGCCTGGATATTACGGTGAATCAGCAGCGGGTGCTCGCGCTGCTGCCGAATGCCTACATGCAGGGCGAAACCGCCGGAATCACCATGGCGGGCGGCGAAAAGCGCTACGACAAGGCAATTCCGATGAACGCGGTCGGATTCTTCGGCCTGCACATCGTTACCGCCGGAAGCTACGACGGCGAGGCCTATGTTGTGAAGAACGGCGGCAACTATAAAAAGATGGTGTCCAAAGACAATCTTTTAAAGGGATATATCTTGATCGGCGACGTTGCAAGAGCCGGTATTTACACTTCCCTGATTCGGGAGAAAACCCCGCTGGACAGCATCGACTATGAATTGATTAAGGAAAAGCCGCAGCTTATGGCGTTTACCGCTACGGAACGGGCCGTGAAGCTTGGAGGTACCAAAATTGAAGATTAACGCGGAGAATAAACATTTTCAGGATTTGAATAACGAAGTCCGCTTTGCGGAGGATACGGAAATTACCATTGAAAACTGCATGGGACAGCGGTACATCGGTTCCGGTATGAGCGGAAAGCACCTTACGATCAACGGAATTCCGGGCAACGATCTGGGCAGCTATCTGAACGGCGGAACCATTCGTGTAAACGGCAACGCGCAGGATGCGACCGGGGACACGATGAACGAGGGCGAAATTATTATCGACGGGAACAGCGGCGATGCCACCGGCTACGCCATGCGCGGCGGAAAGATCTTCGTCCGCCGCAACGCCGGTTACCGCGCGGGCATTCATATGAAGGCATACCAGACGCATCATCCGCTTTTAATTATCGGCGGCGAAGCCGGCAGCTTCCTGGGCGAATACCAGGCGGGCGGCACCATTATCGTACTCGGTCTGGATTCCGATAAAAAAGCGCCGGTCGGTAGCCTTTGCGGCACGGGAATGCACGGCGGAAGGATTTATCTGCGCGGGGAGGAACTTCCACCCGATCTTCCGAAACAGGTGCAGGCAGCCCCCGCCACGCCGGAGGATATGGCAAAAATCGACGGCTGGCTCGACGAGTTCTGCGGCATCTTCGGTGTGGATAAAAAAGAAGTGCTGTCAAAGAACTTCTTCGTTTTATCTCCGAATACGAAAAATCCGTATAAATCCCTCTATACCTTTAATTAATGCTTGTCGTCCTTTAAAATATTTCACACAGAAGCGGCGGGGTAAAACACCCCGCCGTTTCGCTATGCGATATTCGATTAAAGTCTTGCAAGGGACTGGTCGATGTCGGCAAGAATATCTTCTATATTTTCGATGCCGACCGACATCCGGATCATGTCCGGGCTGATGCCGGCCTCTTTCAGTTGTTCGTCGCTGAGCTGGCGGTGCGTGGTGCTCGCCGGATGCAATACGCAGGTGCGCAGATCGGCCACGTGAATAACAATGGAAGCGAGCTTTAATCCTTCCATGAATTTTGCCGCCGCTTCCCTGCCGCCCTTAATCCCAAAGGAAATGACGCCGCAGGTGCCGTTTGGCATATATTTTTTCGCTAAATCATAGTATTTGCTGCTCTTTAAACCGGGATAGTTTACCCAGACAATCTGCCCGCTCTGTTCCAAATGCTCCGCCACGGCGAGCGCGTTTTTACAGTGCCGCTCCATTCGGACGCCCAGTGTTTCCAGCCCCAGATTCAGCAGGAAGGCGTTGGTCGGGCTGGACTGCGCGCCTAAATCGCGCATCAGATGCGCGCGCGCTTTTGCAATGTAAGCCGCCTTGCCGAACTGCTGTGTGTAAGTAATCCCGTGATACGATTCATCCGGCTCGGTCAGGCAGGGGAATTTTCCATTGTTCCAGTTGAAATTACCGCTGTCCACGATGGCTCCGCCCACCTGAACAGCGTGGCCGTCCATGTATTTCGTTGTGGAATGCGTTACAATATCGACTCCGAACGCAAAGGGATGGCAGTTCATCGGCGTGGGGAAGGTATTGTCAACGATGATAGGCACACCGTGCGCGTGCGCCGCCTTTGCAAACAGTTCGAGGTCGGTAACGATCAGGGTCGGATTGGACAGCGTTTCGGCAAAAACGCAGCGTGTGTTCGGCTTAAACGCGGCGTTCAGTTCCTCCGCGGAACAGTCGGGGGGCAGAAATGTGAATTCAATCCCCATTTCCCGCATTGTTTTGTAAAACAAGTTAAAAGTACCGCCGTAAATCGCGCTGGAGCTTACGACATGGTCGCCGGCATGGCAGATGTTGAAAACAGAGATCAGAGAGGCGGCCTGCCCGGAGGAAGTCAGCAGCGCACCGACGCCGCCTTCCAGTGCCGCAATCTTCTTCTCGACCGCGTCAATGGTCGGGTTTCCCAGCCGCGTATAAAAGAAGCCGTCGGCCTTCAGGTCAAACAGTTCGCCGAGCGTTTGGGCGCTGTCGTATTTAAAGGTAGTACTCTGAACGATCGGAAGGACGCGCGGAGCGCCGTTTTCCGGCTCATAACCGGCATGGATACAGTTTGTGTCAATGTGATACTGGCTCATTTTTGATCTCCTTGTCTTTTCTTATCTTGTGAAAAATGCTTTCAGGGCTTCCGCCGCCCAATCTGCGAAGGCGACGACGCCCCAAACCAGGAATATAAACAGAACGGCCGAAACAGCCCGGACGAAAAAGCGTTTTCGCGCGCTCATTTCCGTCGGGGCTTCCTCCAATACCGATTCCGGGTCTTTCCCGCCGTCCGCTTTTTCGGCACGTTTTTGAAGCGCGGTGTCGGAAGCGTCCAAAATTCCAATTCCGCGGACAATGTCTTCGCAGGCATGCAGTTCCCCGTACCGAACAAAAAAATTAATGTTGGTAATTAAGGGCTTTCCCAGAATCGTGGCGGGAGGACTGCCGATCCCACTGATGCGTTCTTCAAAAACAATCCCGTTTTCCTGAAAAGCAGAGCGTATCATTTCGGCTTTTCCTTCATCCGCCGTCATCAGAAGTACCGGATCATCCTGTTCGGGCACCCTCAGTTTTTTGGAACCGCAGACCGGGCAGCGCTGTGCATCATCGTTTACAAGCAATTGGCATTTTGGACAATACAGCATCATTCTCACTTCCGTTTCTCTGCTTTTATCATAACACATTTATTCATCTTTTTACAAGAAACAGGAATAAATATTCTCTATTCCGGCAGAAGAATCGGCTGCATTTGCCGGCCTTCCAGCGCGCAGAGCGCGGCGGCCGGAATCAGCTTGAAATCCGCAACGACGGATGCCGGTTTGTTTTCCGGGTCATCCTGCCGCATCGGAACAAAATAGATATTTTTGCAGTTTAAAAGCTTCCCGATATTCTGCGCGGAAGCTGCGAGCGCATCGTTCGTCGCCGGAGCCAGAAGCACCGGGCGGCCGATGCGCAGGTGGGATTTTACCGCCATGGTTACGCTGGTATCGGTAATTCCGTTTGCGATTTTCGCAAGGGTATTTCCGGTACAGGGCGCGACAATCAGCAGGTCGAGCATTTTCTTGGGACCGATCGGTTCGGTCTCGACGATAGTTTTCAGCACTTTCCTTTTGCAGATGTCTTCGATTTCCCAGATAAAATCGTCCGCTTTGCCGAAACGGGTGTCCGTTGTATACGCGTTCTGCGACATAATCGGTAAAAGGGTATATCCCGCATCGGCAAGCCCGCGCATCTGTTCAATCGATTTCGAGAAAGTGCAGAAGGAACCGCAGAGAGCGTAGCCAATTTTCATGCTATCCATTCCCTCACTCCTCCATAATATTGTATATGGTTGTTTTAATGATTTCTCCGGCCGTTTTCGGCGCAACCTTCCCGGGAAGGGAAAGGGCATGAACCGTCTTGATGCCGAAATCCTCGGCGGATTCGTAATCGACGCCGCCCGGCTGGGACGCCAGATCGATAATCAAAGGTTTTGAGTGCATTTTCGAAAGAAGCCGCCGGTTAAAGATTCGGGCGGGAACCGTGTTGAAGATCACGTCGTATTGATCCTTGTCGCAGATGTTGTCGGTAAAGATCGAGTGATATCCGTATGATTCGATCCACGCGATATCCGAGTGCTTCCGGGCGCTCACCGTTACCGACGCGCCGATTCCGCGCAGCATCCAGGCAAGAACCTTTCCGATCCGTCCATAACCGACAACAAGGCATTTGCTGCCGTTGACGGTTCCGGGATATTCGCGCATGGCGATTTCAATGGCTCCTTCGGCCGCGGGTACGGCGTTGTGGATGGTGAATTCCTCCCGGTTGTAATAGTCGTAAATGTCGACGGAATCCCAGACTTCGCTGGTTTGAATAAGCTTCGCGATCATGCCGCCGTAAACCTGCTTTCCACGCATACGTTCCGCAAAGCGGTCATTTAACTCGATTTTCTCGTCACAGTACGGGGTATTCAAATTCAGGCCGTCGGTCGTGACCGGAAGGGGCAGAATCAGATTCTCACAGTGTGCGGTTATTTCTTCCAATCCCGCCTTTTTAATGTCCCTTGAAAATTCCACGTTGTCAAATCCAAAAACATAAACGGTGTAACCGTCCGACGCGATGGATTCGGCAAGCGCAATCTGCCGTTTGTCGCCGCCCAGCACGCCAAAGCTATTTATGTCAATCATCGTTCAAACCTCCATAATCTTCTTTCCTTATACTATGGAGGTGGGACGTTCAGTGTGATATTCCGCCGGGTCAATATTTTCTGTTGCAAATATTCAAAAAAATGTTTATTATAGACGGGTATGGCAATATAATAGAAAGAATAAAAGAACATACGAAATGAGTGAAAAAGAAAGCAGCCGTTTCCCATAGGACTGCCT
Organism: Caproiciproducens galactitolivorans; assembly: GCF_026672255.1. Classification (GTDB taxonomy): domain Bacteria; phylum Bacillota; class Clostridia; order Oscillospirales; family Acutalibacteraceae; genus Caproiciproducens; species Caproiciproducens galactitolivorans_A. Next base: position 155,882 of record NZ_JAPOHA010000008.1, read on the forward strand.
GTTTTACTTAATTTGCGTGGGTCAGCCGCACAACGGCTGACCGTAACATATATTATTTTAAGGAGCAATTCGAAGATGGATTATCATGACGAATTATCAAATGTGAAAAAAATACATTTTGTGGGAATCGGCGGTTCCGGAATGTGCCCGATTGCCGAAATTCTGCACAGCAGAGGATTTGAACTGACCGGATCGGATACAAATGAATCGGATACGCTTGCGCGAATCCGTTCCTACGGAATACCCGTTGCCATGGGGCATCGGGCGGAAAATATCGGCGACGCCGAAATGGTTGTCTATACGGCGGCCGTAAAAGACGATAACCCGGAGCTGGTGGCTGCGCGCGCGAAAGGCATTCCGACCATAGAGCGTTCCGTCATGCTCGGAATGGTTACCCGGCGCTATCAGCACCCGGTCGCGGTTTCCGGAACGCACGGAAAAACGACGACAACCGCGATGATTACGCAGATTCTGCTGACTGCCGGAAAAGACCCTTCCGCCGTGATCGGCGGAAAACTTCCGCTGATCGGCGGGAACGGGCGCGTCGGCAACTCCGGCACGATCGTTTGCGAAGCCTGCGAATATGTGGATACTTTTTTGCAGCTGAATCCGGAAATTTCCGTAATCCTGAACATTGACGCCGATCATCTGGATTATTTCGGCACAGTGGACAATATTATCAAGTCTTTCCGCCAGTTTGCAAAACAGACTTCGAAAACGCTGATCGTGAACGGGGACGACGCCAATTCCATGAAAGCCGTGGAGGGCCTTAAGCATGCGTCCATTGTAACGTTCGGCCTGAATCCAAAAAATAATTATTACGCCGACGATATCGCGGATACAAAGGAAGCAAGAGAAAGCTTCAGCGTGGTGAAGAACGGGGAAAAGGTAGCCGAAGTAAAGCTGAGTATACCCGGGAAACATAATATTTACAATGCGCTGGCTGCTTTTGCAGCCGCCGATCAACTGGGAGTGGAAGCGGAAAAAATCGCTTCCAGCCTTGGACAGTTCACCGGCGTGCACAGGCGCTTTGAAATTCTGGGAACCTTTAACGGAATCACCGTGGCGGATGATTTTGCACACCATCCCACGGAGCTGACCGCTACGCTGACTGCCGCCATGCAGATGGGCTTCCGGCGCGTGTGGGCCGTATTCCAGCCGCACACGTATTCCAGAACCTATATGCTTCTGGATGAATTCGCAAAAGCGCTTTCGATTCCCAACAGGGTTGTTCTTTCCGAAATTCTGGCGGTTCGCGAAACGAACACGTACAATATTTACGCCAAAGACCTTGCGGAAAAAATCCCCGGAAGCGTGTGGTTTAAAACATTTGAGGAAATCACCGATTATGTTACCGCAAACGCGGAAAAAGGAGATTTGATCTTAACGCTGGGCGGCGGGGATGTTTACAAATGCGCCAATCGGATCGTGGAAAAATATAAGGGGTTGTGCTGATACATTTCTTGCACATAACCTACAAATGTATTATAATGTCTATGTTCAATATTGCATATCTGTGTCATAATAGAGCAGATGCTTTTCGAAAGAATGATAGGAGGGAAATTCGAAATGCTTAAAAATTTTTCCTTTCTCAACATGTATCTATGGAATCTGTTTATTATCTTCATATGGCATTTGACGGTCTTTCTTGCTTGCCTTTATCTTCCCCATTCCAAATTTACCCCGGAAAAAGAACGGTTTGCACCCAAAGCCTGGGAACACGGCGGCCGTTGGTACAGGGATAAGCTGAAGATTCAATTTTGGAAGGATAAGGTTCCGCAGCACATAGGGAAAGGCGGTTTTTCCAAAGAACACCTTACGGATATTTCCCTTGAATATGTTGATGAGTTCATCTTTGAAACCTGCCGCGGCGAATGGATGCATATGAAAAATTGTGTCTGCGTGGTCCTAACCATGCTGATTAATCCTTTATTGGTCGGCTTAGTGTTTTCTTTTATGATTATGCTCGGCAATCTGCCGTTTGCGATTATACAGCGTTATAACCGTTTCCGTTTACAAATTTTGCGTAAAAAGCTTCTGCGTGACATTCAGTCGAATGGCATGGGACAAACCGTTACCGCTTGACCTGTTTCTTGAATTATGAAATCAGCTTTGCCGTCTGACGGTACGGCTGATTTTTTATAAGCGGGAGGACAAGCTGTGAAAAGGCATACTTTTCATTTCACCTTTTTTATAGTCCTGCTATTGCTTACCTTAATTAAGGTAGACGCAAGTGCAGACCCCGTCCCATATTTTACATACAGTCTGGATAAAACCTCCGTTTCTTCCGGCGATTTTATAAAGGTACAGCTTAATGCCAACCAGACGGCCGATACCGCTGCGGGATTTCGAATGACGATTGATTATGACGCCGCAGCGTTCAGCTTTGTGCGCACAGAAACGTCGGCGCAGATTAAAAGCGGTACCATGTACACCAACAGCACAGGCAACCCCATCCGAAGTGTTTATGTCTGCAATGTCGACCGCCCGACGGCGCCGGAGCTCTCGGGGAATATTCTGTCGTTTGTATTTCAGGTGAAGGACGGCGCGCCCGCCGGGAAAGCGAATATAGGGGCGCATATTGACGACGTCTGCAATTATGATTCAAAACGTCTGGACGTATCCGTTCACCAAACCTTAACGGCAGCGGTTCAGCCGCCGAAGGAAGCGCCTTCCGATGAGGCTTCCCTTTTCTCGCTGCAGCCTTATCAGGGCAGGCTGGAGCCGCCTTTTTCTCCCGATGTCTACAAATACAATTTATATGTGGAAAGCAATGTGAATTCCATTGAATTTTCCGCTGCCGCACAGGACGGCGGGACCGTGCGGATTAACCGGAAAACTTTGTTTAAAGCCGGAACGGAAACACCCATTGTCGCGACAGTAACGTCTGCGGATAAAAAGGCAAAAACAGATTATGTGATCACTGTTTTTCGCGGCGAAAATCCGGTTCCCATATCGGATGCAGCGTCCGGCAAGCCAGAAAGCGGAAAATCAGCAAAGCCGAAAGACCCGTATCAAAGTCTGAAAGCAAAAAAGACGGAGAAAGAAGCGAAGAAAGCAAGGCAAACGGAACCGGCAGGGGAGTATGCAACCGCAACCGCCGAGCCCGGGCAGGAAGAACAACAGGCAGTGCAGGCTTCCGTACAGCAGCCGTCCTATTCCAATCGGGCGGACCGCAACATCTATATCATTGGAAATCAGATGCCTACCTTTTTCATTGGGATGCTTACGACCGCGCTTTGCCTTATGCTGGGGATCCTTTTAACTTTTTATCTCCGGATACCCCCAAAAAAGTGAATGGGTGGAATTTAGGGTAGTTTAAAAAATTGATATACTAACATTTTAAGTCCGTTTTCCGAATGGAAACGGACTTTTTCGTATGCTTTCTGAACTTCTATGGTAACTCTTCTTAATTGTGCAAAACATGTGCAGAGAAATGGCATTGCAAAGAATTTGGATTATGATATGATTGATATAAGGAGTGGTCACTCCGAAAAAACGGTGATTGGCAGGGAAATAAAATGAAGACATTTACTTACGAAATACGAGACCCGGATGGAATCCACGCCCGGCCAGCAGGATTGCTGGTTAAGCAGGCGGCGCAGTATGAATCAACGATAAAAATCAGCAAGGGTGAAAGCCGAACGGCGGACGCCAAAAAGATTTTTTCCGTGATGAGCCTTGCCGTCAAGCAGGGCGAGACGGCTGTCGTTACGGTAGAAGGCGCTGATGAAGAAAAAGCCGCGGAAGGAATGAAAAACTTTTTCGAACAAAATCTGTAAGAATACCTCTGCGGGATGATTGGGTTCCAAGCAATTGGATGATTTTAAAAAGTTCAAGCCGCCATTTTGGCGGCTTGAACTTTTTATGGAATATTTTATCCAATTAGGACAAAACTGAATTTTGTCTTTGTACAAGCATGAGCGCACGAGGTACCGTTCATAATTATTTCATGGGTTCTATGGAGAATGCCTAAATTGGTTTCTCCTGTTTCCATCGTTCTTGTGCAATACATGTGCAACAGATTGGTATTGAGCTTTACGACGGATAAATTATAATGAATGAAGAGGTTTAAAGTCACCATTTGTGCTGACGGAAAGAAAGTTATGAAAAACAGGGAAAGTAATATCTTAAATTATATTTTTAACAACAACGGCGCGTCCTTGCAGGAGCTTCTCGATGAGTTTAAAATCTCGAAAAGAACGCTGTACTATGATGTTGAAAATATTAACGATGAGATGAAAGGCCGCGGCCAAATCCGAAAAATCGGCCAGAAATTTACCTGCATCGGCAATTATAACGCACTGCGCAAATTTATCAGCGGGGCCGGCTGTGTGGACCCGTATGCGGTTTACAACAGGCAGAATTATATTCTGGGCAAAATTTTGGAAGGCGAATCGTTTACACTTGAAAAACTCGCCAACGAAATGGGAATGAGTAAAAACACCTGTATCAGCGACATGGAGGATATCAAACGCCTGCTGAAGGGCAAAGGGCTCGCGCTCCGGACAAAACCACAGTATTCCATGATTGGCAGCGAAATAAAAATCCGGGAGCTTTATCTGTCGCTTATGCAGGAAAACGTAGACCTCATCAGTCAAATTAGCCCGCAGGTTGTTTTGTTTAACAAAAACCGGAACTTGCAATTAACGGACTACGCCCTTGGCAATCTTTCTGTGTTTCTTGATTTTACGCGCCGCAGAATTGCGCAGGGGTGTTTCGTGAAAGCGGGAGACGATTTTGCCGAGGCGGAGCAATTTTCTTATTTCAAGGCTCTTTTCGATCTGATTGATACCGAAAACCGGAATGAACGGCAGTATCTTGCCGCTTATATTGCGTCCCTTCCCAGTTGGAACCATCAGGTGGATGACAGCCGGATTGACCGTTACGTAGACCGTCTGATTGAAAAATTCGAGTCCAAAACGGCGATTACGCTGGAGTCGAAAGAAGAGTTCAAAAAGAATATCAAGAGGCATCTGCTTTCGTCTTACTACCGAATCAAGTTTCATTTTCCGGTAAACAATCCATGCCTTTCCGAAATCAATGTGCAGCATGGGGCGCTTTATAAAATTGTTCGCTCGGTTGTTCTGGAAAACGGGAAAGAGTTTCGCGAACTGAGCAATATGAGCGATGAAGAAATCGGATACATTACTGCTTATTTCGGGGGATATCTTTCCGGCAGCCGGAGCAACGGGCTGCGCAGGAACCGGGTGCTTCTCGTTTGCCCGAATGGACTGATGGTTTCGAAAACGCTTAAAATTCAGCTCTATAAATATATTCCCACGGTGGAAGTCGTCGATACCATTGCCATGAGCAGTCTTCCCGGTTATACCGGCAGTTACGACTATATTATTTCCACGATTGAACTGCCGGGGTACGAAAATGTAATGGTTGTAAATCCGATTCTTACAAAAATGGATATACAGCACATTATGAATAATTTGCTTGATTTTTCCGGATCTACCTATACGTACGACCTGGAACTTCTGATCAATGTAATTCGCAAGAGTGCGGATATCTTCGATGAAAATCAGCTCCGCAAGAATTTAAGCGCGCTGATTTACCCGAAGATAGCAGAAAACAAGGAGGAAAAAAACCCTGTGCTCAAAGACCTTATTTATGGAAACAGAATTCAAATTACCCAGCATGCAGAAAACTGGCAGGAGGCAATCCGGCTTGCCGCCCAGCCCCTTTTGGATGATCATTCCATCGAGGCATCTTATGTGGATGCCATGATTGAAAGTGTTAACCGTTTCGGGCCGTATATCGTACTCGATGATTATTTTGCGCTTCCGCATGCAAAGCCGGAAGGGAAGGTAAACCGGCTTGCCATGTCCCTGTTAGTGGTAAAAGAGGAAGTGGATTTGGTTGGACATCCGGTGAATGTATTTTTAGTGCTTGCAACCGTTGATTCTTCCTCTCACCTGGATGCACTTGCAAATCTTTCCGATATTCTCAGCGAGCGGGAAAATCTTCAGTTATTCCGCGAAGGGGATAAGGAAGAAATCTTAGCTTTGCTGAACCGATACTAAGATCATCCCGCGGCTGCCGCGGCTCGGCTCTTAGAGGAATATAGTTTACAGAAAATAATCACAGTAAGGGGGTGTATAAAATGAAAATTTTCGCAGTTTGCGGTTTTGGCTGCGGGTCATCCATGATTTTAAAGATGAGCCTGGACAGAGTTTGTAAACAAATGGGGATTGCCTGCGACGTGGAAACAACCGATATCAATTCAGCCCGCGGAGCGCAGTGTGACGCCATTTTTACAAGCGCAGAGTTAGCCCGGGAGCTAAAAGATTCCTGTACCGTACCCATTTACAGCGTGAAGAAATATATGGATTTAGCGGAAGTCAAGGAAGTTTTTGAGAAGTTTTTGAGTGATACGAAGGGGGTATAAATTGTGATGGAATTCATTACAACGAACATTTTGCGCAATCCTCCGGTTCTGCTTGGGTTGATTGCGATGCTGGGTCTCATTTTACAGAAAAAGGGATTAGCGGAAATTATAAAGGGGACTCTTCTTGCGGCATTCGGCATGCTGATTTTAAATGCGGGCGTAGGCATGCTGGTTAATTCCATATTGCCGATTAATTCCGCGTTTCAGACCCTTTCCGGTTCCGCCGGCGCCGCGAAAGGACTCAACGATGTTACGTTTACCGGTACTTATGGCGGCGATGTCGGACTTGCTATGTTTATCGGTCTTATCCTGCATCTGATGATTGCAAAGTTTACGCCGATCAAAACAATCTTCCTTACCGGCCATATGCTTTGGTGGTTCCCGTTCATCTTTGTGGCGGCCGGTGTGGAAGCGGGACTCCGGGGACCGATGCTGATTGGTATCAGCGCCGTTTTTTCGGCTCTTTACTGGTCCATTATGCCGTGGCTGCTCCGCAAATATGTTTTTGCGGTTACCGGCGACGAATCCTTTACCTTGGGTCACCCGACAGGAGTTTTAAGCCTGATTTCAGGCTTTGTAGCGGGCAAGGTAGGAAATAAGAAGAAATCGACGGAGAGCATCTCTTTACCAAAGGGTCTGTCCTTTTTCCGCGAAATTTCCATTACCGGCGCGGTTGTCATATTCATTATGTTTATTGTCGTGGGCATTGCCATTCCTTCTTCCGTTGCGAAGGACCAAAACCTGTTCATGACTGCTGTGAATCAGGGACTGAACTTTGGCGCCGGACTTATCGTAATGCTCCAGGGTGTGCGTATGCTCATCAACCAGATTGTTCCGGCCTTTAAAGGCATTTCCGACAAACTGGTTCCCAACGCGCTTCCGGCGTTTGACTGCCCGGTTATCTTCAACTACAAGCCGAATGCGGTTCTCATCGGATTTGTTACCGCTATGATTACCTCTACCATTCTTATTTTAATATGCAACGCAGCGAATGTATTTCACCTTATGCTGATTCCGCTGGTAATCACTTCTTTCTTTGAATGCGGTGCGGCGGCCGTTATCGGCGAAGGCCAGGGCGGTTTGCGCGGCTGTATTATCGGTACCGCCGTTGCGTCGGTCGTTATGGTAGGCTTGGTAGGCGTTTCCGCGGTGATGTATTCCGGAACCATTCAGAATTGGATGCTGATTTTCGGAGGAAACGATCTCTCCCTCTTTGGTATAATTGCAAATCTGATCGATAAACTTTTGGCGGTGTTTTAATCATGCAGTTTCAGTATTTCAGTGAGATTCGACGGCTCCTTGACGAAGTAGAAACGAAGGAGTCGGAATCAATGGAAAAGGCAGTGGCGGCGCTCACAAAAGCCGTGCTGGGAAAGCGTGCGATCTATGTTTTCGGTGCAAGTCATGCGGGCATCCTAACGCAGGAAATGTTTTACCGCGCCGGCGGGTTGGTGGTCATCAACCCGATTTTCGGCAGCGAAGTGATGCTGGATACTTCTCCTATCACGCACACCAGCAAAATGGAAAGGCTGGTAGGGTACGGTACGCTCCTTGCACAGAAGACACCGATGCAGGAGGGCGATGTGCTGATCGTACATTCCGTTTCCGGCAGGAACCCAGTAACCATTGAAGTAGCAATGGAAGCAAAAAAACGAAATGCCATTGTTATTTGTATTACGAATCTTACCTATTCGAAGTCGGTTACATCCAGACATCCATCGGGGAAAAATCTCTATGAAGTAAGCGATATCGTCATCGATAACCATGGAGAAAAAGGAGACGCATGTGTTGCTGTTAAGGGGATCGAGCAGAAAGTAAGCCCAACATCAACCGTGATCGGTGCGTCTATTCTGAATTCCATTGTTGCGGCGACTGCGCAGGCGTTAGTGGATGCAGGACTAAAAACCCCACCGATTTTTTACAGCGCAAATGTAGACGGCGGAGATGAGCTTAACCGCAAAATCTACGAAGAATACAAAGAAAACATCCATTACAGTTATTAACTTTTATCCAGAACTGAGGGGCTGTCTCAAAATGAGGCAACCCCTCGGCTTGTTAAAATGGGTTTGACTATGAGGAACCGTGGAAGTATAATGGAAGACCGGATACCGTAGGGAAGGGCACAAAAAGGCTTTGCCTGTGTACGGCGGCCCCTTCGAGTTAAGGAACTTACGTAACTAGGGCCGGTCGTGTGACACTTTTTAGCAGCAGAAACCAGCGGTTCTCATTCGTTATCATAATGGATAGCAATCTTTTATAAAAAAGGCTTGACATTCCATACTTAGAATGGTATTATAGTTAAGCACTCTAAACGAGGCCATACAGATTGGCTTAGCGAGGATGCACAAGTAAATATCGCGGAGTGGAGCAGTCCGGTAGCTCGTCGGGCTCATAACCCGAAGGTCGTAGGTTCAAATCCTGCCTCCGCAACCACAACATAGTCCCACAAATGGTTTTAAACCGCCGTTTGTGGGACTTTTCTTTATGCCCAGAAATTGCTTGCAAGGTAGAAAATCTACAAGTTGATGTTTATTTGATGTTTAGCTGGACGTTAAATTGCCGCAAATAGTGCGAAGTAAAGCCGCGTTTTCGGATGTTTGCTTGATGTTTATTTGATGTTTACGGAATAGAGCGGATGTTATTATTGTTGCACTATGGAATATATTGCAGTAAAATAAAGGCAGTTATATTTCTGAGAGCATCACACCTTGAGTGATACATACTACTGAAACAGGTGTGAAGTGCGATTTTTGATGAGCATAATTTGTTGACATGTTGGGATGATGAAAAATGGAAGAGGCACAAAATGACTCAGATAATTTAGTAGAAGATGGCTTTGCATTCCTAAAGCTAAATAATGAATGTAATATTGAGAATGCAGAGAATAAATTGATATTTGATAGATTGACATACATTATTTTTTGTACGGCTATTTTGCCAAGTGATAAATTTGGGAAAATGGCATTAAATCAGCTATCAAAACTATATATGTCGGTAAAGGATTTGGATGGCAACTGGTTCTTTGAGCCTAGCTACGAAAACGATTTAAACTTATTATATGATAAAATGAAAAGTTTTTTTCCATTAAAAAAAGGAATTATAAGCGTAGCTAACGTCTTACGTGAACAGTTGGTAAATGACCCGTTTAGAAATGGAATAGAATTAGGTGTCTTGAATCGTATAATTGATTTATCAAAAACTCCATATCTTAAGGAAGATCTGCCATACCACTCGAGAATCGGAATAGGGTATCATGCAGGCACGGTTGCAAATGAAGAGCAACAGTTATTAGAGGATTCATTTTTTATGTTTATTTCTGCAAAGATAGCTTATAAAAATTTTTATAAAACTGGGTTGACTTTCAAAAGAGAAGACAAAGACATTAAACCAGAATTAACAGATAAATTGAGCAGGTTAAATAAAAATGTAGCTACATTCTGTAGAAATGGAATTATTAATTATTATTCGTTTTTTGAGTCTTTTGTTAATTGCTTAGGTATTGACTACCTGTATGATAATGAGTTAAAACTATCAGAGGAAGAAAAGAATGCACTCCGGGGAAAAAATAAATCCGGAGATCACTACTTAACCATGGAAATGAAAATTGAATGCCTTCAGAAGATTGTTGGAGGAAAAGTTATTTTCAAAACAAATAATCCAAAGCAGTTAAAAGACTTATCATTTCAGCAATTATTAAACAGATTTAAAAGTGAAAGAGACACTTCAGTTCATTTCGCAAAAGGAAAAGGAGAAATATTACTAGCTCCACAAAAATGGCTTAAAGAAATTCAAGACATTTCAGTATGTACACTTGATGCTTCAAAAAAGCTATGGAAAGCCTGTTATTCTGATAGAGATTATCCAAATTATTTAAGGAAGTTGAACTATGATGTATTGTACAAAGAAGCAGAATTGAGACTTTTGTAACTATTTTAATGAATGTGCCACAATGAACATATTATTTTAGTTACATAGGAAAGAAGGCTTTAACATGAAATTCGGTATGCGGAAACCAAGTCTTAAAAAGAGTATCGCAGCAAGGACAAGCGTGAAACGTTATGTCCGGCATAGTCTTGGTTTAAAAGCACCTCGTGGTTATGGCTGGATTACTAACTCGAAAAAGGCTGCCTATAACAGAGTTTATCATCGCACGACATTCGGCTTATCAGATATTTTCAAACTGTTTAAATGAATCAGTGCCTGCCTTAACCGGTAGGCATTTTTTGACTGTGTACCAATAATGGGACTCATAGAAGTAATACGGTATAAATTGGAATAAAAGCACTGGATACAACTTGCTATCTTTTGACAAGAAGATTATAATTTAAATGTATTTTTATATATAAATTAGGATACTAAAATGATGAAAAGTTGATGTGATATTATGCCAACAATATATGATAATATTGAGAAAAAACTAAGTGATGGGTTGCATGATCATATAGAAAAAGCCAGCCGTGTAGATTATTGTGTGGGTTATTTTAATCTTAGAGGTTGGAAGATTATTGCCGATAAAATTGATAACCTTAAAGGCATGAATATTGTGGAAGACGGTAAAGAGAATTTACGTTATTGCCGGTTGCTTGTAGGTATGATTAAGACGCCACAGGAAACTCTTAAAGAATCCTTTTTGGATCAGAATAAATTATTGCCGGATAATTCAAGAGCAATTAGAATAAAAAGTAAATTAGCGCAAGAATTTAAAGAGCAGCTGACTATTGGTATACCAACAGAACAGGATGAAGTAACACTCAAAAAACTGCTAGAACAACTAAAAAACGGGAAAGTAGCAGTGAAACTTTTTTTACGTTATCAGCTTCATGCCAAACTTTACTTGTCATATGGAGACGATAAGGTATGCCCAATTTTAGGCTTGCTAGGAAGTAGCAACCTCACATTCCCAGGTATATCCTCACAGGGTGAACTTAATATTGATGTTTTAGATCAGGATGCGTCCAACAAACTCTCACAATGGTTTGATGATAGATGGAATGATAGATGGTGTATTGATATTACAAAGGAACTTATTCAAGCCCTTGAGAATAGTTGGGCTTGTGATAATACAATTACGCCTTACCATATCTATTTAAAGATGGTCTATCATCTTTCTCACGAAGCAAGAAGTGGCATTAATGAATTTAAGTTGCCGAAAGTATTTCAAAAAGACTTACTCGATTTTCAGCAAAAAGCAGTTCAAATTGCGGCACAACATTTAAATAAACGCGGTGGGGTAATGGTTGGTGATGTCGTTGGTTTAGGAAAAACCATTACGGCTACGGCAATAGCAAAAATGCTTGAAGAAGATCTTTCTTACGAAACGCTTATTGTTTGTCCTAAAAATCTTATTTCTATGTGGGACAACTATGTTTATAAATATCAGCTTCATGCAAAGATAATTTCTCAAAGCATGGTAACGCATGATCTCCCCAATCTGCGTAGGTATAGGTTAGTAGTTATTGATGAGAGTCAGAACTTTAGGAACAGTGATGGAAGTCGTTATAGGGCTTTGAAATCATATATTGCTGAAAATGAAAGTAAAGTCATCTTGCTCTCTGCAACGCCATACAACAAGTCATATATTGATTTATCTAATCAATTAAGGCTATTTATTGATGACGATGAAGATCTTGGAATAAGTCCTGAAACCTATATACGGAATTTAGGGGGCTCCGTTGAATTTGATCAAAAGCATAGCGACACATTTAGGCGTAGCATTAAGGCTTTTGAGAAAAGTGATTACCCAGACGACTGGCGTGAACTTATGCGCCTTTATTTGGTGAGAAGGACAAGAAGTTTTGTTAAGAATAATTATGCGCTGCTAGATGAAACAAATAATAGAAAATATCTGTTGTTTTCTGATGGTAGAAAATCATATTTTCCAGATAGAATCCCCAAAAAAGTTGAATTTAAATTGGATGTACAAGATGATAAAGACCAGTATGCATTTTTATACTCAGAAAATGTAGTAAATATAATAGATACTTTAATGCTTCCACGTTATGGATTAGGAAATTATATTGATGGAAATTCAAAAACTACGCCCAGTAAAAATGAAACTGAAATAATTCAAAATCTTTCAAGAGCAGGGCAAAGATTGAAAGGCTTTTGCCGTACCAATCTTTATAAGCGACTGGAAAGTTCCGGATATGCGTTTTTGTTATCAATAAGCCGTCATGTGCTTAGAAATTTTATATTTATTTATGCGCTTGAAAGGAAACTGCCAATCCCAATCGGAAAGCAATATATGGACTTTTTTGATGACTTCCTTGAAGACAGAACGGAAGATGATGATGAAAAAAAGCTGACGCCTAAAGAGTACTTTTCCGATGAAGGCAAATATGTAGAATACGCAAAAAAATATTATGAAATTTATTATAACGATATGCACAGCCGGTTTAAGTGGATTAGCTCGACCCTTTTTAAAGATAGTCTTAGAAAGGCATTGGTGAGTGACTGTAAAAGCTTACTATCAATATTTGAAAAAATTGATTGCTGGGATAGTAATGAGGACAGAAAACTTAACGCTCTTTATGATCTTTTGAACAATAAGCACTCTAAAGAGAAGGTACTCATTTTTACTCAATTTGCCAATACAGCGGAGTATTTAAATGAACAGCTTAAAAAAAGAGGAATAAGCAACCTTTCAATAGTTACTGGAGACACAGATAATGTCACGGAAATTGTTCAGCGTTTTAGTCCGGAAAGCAATGAAAAACCTGAATTGGAAGGTGACACGCAACTTCGCGTTCTCATAACCACAGATGTATTGAGCGAAGGACAAAATCTGCAGGACTCCCATATTGTTGTTAATTATGATCTACCATGGGCAATTATTAGATTAATCCAAAGGGCTGGACGTGTTGACAGGCTAGGGCAAAAATCGCAGCAAATTCTTTGCTATTCTTTTTTGCCGGAAGACGGAATTGAAAAAATTATTAAGCTTAGGGGACGTCTGAAAACACGAATTCAACAGAATTCAGAAGTTATAGGTTCAGATGAAGTTTTCTTTGATGGTGATCCCGTTAATTTGGCTGATATCTATAATGAAAAATCAGGAATTTTTGACGACAATGATGACGAAAGCGATGTAGATTTGGCATCATATGCCTATCAAATATGGAAAAATGCTACCGACCGGGATAGCCGACTTAAAAAAGTCATACCGGATATGCCAAATGTTGTATATTCCTCAAAACGCAATGATATGAATCCAATGACAGAAGGAGTTATTGTGTATGCCAAAACTCATGAAAATAATGATGTTTTGACATGGCTTGATAAAAGCGGAAACATTATTACGCAGTCACAATACTCAATATTAAAAGCTGCTGAATGTGAGCCCAATACCCCGGCTGTGGATAAATTTCCTAACCACCATGAACTGGTTAAAGCAGGAATTAACATTCTTGTAAAGGATGACAGCAGAACAGGTGGAACGCTCGGCAGAAAAAATGGAGCCAAATATAGAGTCTATACAAGACTTAGTCATTACTACGAAGAAAATAAAAATACACTTTTTGCGAATGAGCAGCTTAAAAAAGCCATTGATCAGTTATATCGGTTCCCGCTAAAAGAAAGTGCGATTGATGTATTATCAAGGCAGATGAAATCTGGAATTTCAGATGATATGCTGTCTGAGCTTGTTATATCACTTTATGAAGAGGATAAGCTTTGCATTGTAAGTGAAGATGAACAGCAAAATAAGTTGCCACAGATAATATGTTCCATGGGAATAGTAAATAAGTAAGGATGTGCGGATATGGCGATTTCAAAGAGAGAGTTTACAGAATACATTAAATCATTCAAATTTAAAGAGCTTTTTAATTATCTCGGCTGGGATAATGACATGACCGTGACGCCAGTAAAATTGGATGAATATACCTATATCCTCACATGTGTGGCACAGAAACGTGGCTTTCGGGTTATGACTTGTACTCCCGATGCGAATGGGAAAATTCCGACATACCCCGAACGACTTAAAATTAATAATAAAGTTAAGAAATTATTTCATGACCATTTGATTATTTTCCTTGATTCTGCAAAAAAAGAGCAGCTTTGGCAACTGATATACAATCAAAAAGGTCAAACAAAAAAGTCGGAAATTCGCTACAATACTGCCCAAAACCCCGAAAAGCTTTACCAAAGAACTTCTGGTTTACTCTTTGACCTTGATGACGAAGATAAGATTACAATTATAGATGTAGAAGAACTTGTAAAATCCAATTTTGGATCAAATTCCGAAAAAGTAACAAAAAAGTTTTATGATAATTTTAAGAAGCAGCACAAAGCATTAATAGAATTTATTAAGGGAATTGATGAGACGCTTGATAAAGAATGGTATGCCTCTTTGATGCTGAACCGCCTAATGTTTTGTTATTTTATTCAAAAGCAGGGATTCCTTGACGGAAATAAGAATTATCTGAGAGAAAAACTGACTCAATGCAAAGAAAAACATGGGGATGATAAATTCTATTCATTTTATCGACAGTTTCTCCTCGTTCTGTTTCACAAAGGGCTTGGAGGTCATGACAGAAACAAGATTCTAATTGATGAAATCGGAAACGTACCGTATTTAAATGGCGGACTTTTTGATGAACATGAAATAGAAAAAAAGTATCCTGAAATTACAATTAATGACGATGCTTTTGAATCGATTTTTGATTTTTTTGATGAGTATGACTGGCATTTGGACAACAGGATAGCCGCATCGGGCAAAGATATCAATCCAGATGTATTGGGTTACATATTTGAAAAATATATTAATGACAGAGCACAAATGGGTGCATATTACACCCAAGAAGATATTACTGAATATATATCCAAGAACTGCATTATTCCGTATCTGTTTGAAGAAACGAAAAGACATTACGAAGTACCGTTCAAACCGGACGGCTTTATTTGGCAGATGCTCAAAGAAAGCGGAGATCAATATATTTATGATGCCGTCAAAAAGGGTGTGGACTTACCCTTGCCCCCCAATATTGAGATTGGTGTTGACACATCTAAAGCGGATTTGTTGCAGCGCAGAAAGGACTGGAACCATCCTGCTGATGAAGCATATGCTTTGCCAACTGAAATTTGGCGTGAAACGGTGGAGCGCCGCCAAAGATATGCTAAAGTACACGGTAAGATACAAAATGGTGAAATTAAGGACATCAATGACTTAATAACTTTTAATTTGAATATTTGCCAGTTTGCACAAGATGTGATTGATAACATAGACGACCCGGATTTTATTCGGCATTTTTATAAAGTCCTTACGTCTATGACGATATTAGACCCAACTTGCGGTTCCGGCGCTTTTCTGTTTGCGGCGATGAACATATTGGAACCCTTATATGAAAAGTGCATTATTCGCATGGATAATTATTGTCGGGACAGCCATGGCAAACGATATAAATATTTTGAAGATGAACTTTATAAAGTTGAATCCGAGCGTCATCCGAATCGGCAGTATTTTATTTTTAAATCAATTATTCTTAACAACCTTTATGGCGTGGATATTATGAATGAAGCCGTAGAAACGGCAAAGCTGCGTCTCTTTTTAAAACTGGTTGCGACCGTTGATCCCAATCCGGCAAAAGATAATATGGGTTTGGAGCCATTGCCGGATATTGATTTCAATATTAAAGCCGGGAATACACTTGTAGGATATGCAAACGAAACAGAAATGAAAGATGCGCTTGAAGAAACCTTTGAAGGCCGAGCGATGAAGGGAGACGTCCTTGAAAAATGCCTTTATGTAGCAAAGGCAACACAAAGATATAAAGAGATTCAGTTGTGCTTTGATGAAGATTTCAAGGCTTTTAAAGATGCAAAAAAGGAACTCTTAGTTCGCCAAAAACAGCTTAACGAAATTCTAAATAAACGACTGTTTGAGCAATATAGCTCAACAGATTATAAAAAGTGGCTGGAAACACATCAACCGCTTCATTGGATTGCGGAGTATTATGATATTATTGCAAACCATGGTGGGTTTAATGTAATCATTGGGAATCCGCCTTATGTAGAATATAATAAGGCGAAAAGTATATACCATGTAAATAATTATCTTACAGAGAATTGCGGGAATTTGTATGCATTTGTTATTGAACGAAGTAAGCATCTACTAAGTGAAAATAACTATAGTGGGATGATTATTCCTCACTCTGCATTTTGCACAGATCGTATGCAAACAATAATGGACTTATTAGAGCAGAATGGATTGTGGATATCAACTTATGATATTCGACCCGCTAAATTATTTAATGGTGTTGACCAAAGATTAGCAATATACTTATCATCATCTATAATTAAAAAAGACATGTTTACAACACAATATATCCGTTGGAGTGAGCAACTAAGGCCATTTTTGTTCATGTCTTTTTATTATACAAGAAAACCTAATATTGAGTATAAAAATTCAATAATGAAAGTTGGCAACCCAATAGTTGACTCAATACTCCAAAAGCTAGATAAAGATCCTACTATTGCTGTTCAAAAATCTTCGTATAAAACTATTTACTATCATAATGCTCCAAGATATTGGATTAGAGCTACTAATTTCAAACCTTATTTTTGGAATGAGAAAGATGGAGAAAAACTGTCTGTTCAAGTAAAATCATTATCCTTTTCATCTACTAAGGAAACTATCGTTGCAGGATGTATTCTAAATAGTTCTTTGTTTTACTTATGGTTTGTCTTGTTCTCAGATTGTAGACATCTTAATAATAGAGAAATTGATCTTTTTAGATGTGATTTGAAAAACATTAACAGTAAACGTTTTTTAGACTTGTTTGAACAATTAATGGACGATATTCAAAATAATAAAAAAAGGAAAACAACGTTTTATAAAGCAACTGGTAAAGTAATATATGATGAGTACTATCCACGGTATTCTAAATCAATAATTGATGAAATTGATAAATTACTTGCACAATATTATGGCTTTACAGAGCAAGAACTGGACTACATCATTAATTATGACATCAAATATCGTATGGGAAGCGATACCGGTGATGAAGAATAGCAGTATAGTAGAAACGCTGGGTAATACGGAATTACTGGAATTAGAGAAAGCTGCTTTTTTGTGTTCCAGCAAATATAGCTCTGCGTCCGTACTTAAATCATATGACTGGGCAACGGAGCAACAAAAATCAGGAAATTGCGTTATTTCCGGTTTTCACAGTCCATTAGAAAAAGATGTTCTGGATATCCTTTTACGAGGGGAACAACCGGTTATAATGGTGCTTGCGCGTGGCCTATATCAAAGGCCAAGTAAAAAACTGTTGCAGCATTTAAAATCAGGCAGGCTACTGATTGTCACTCCTTTTGACTGCAGCGTGACTTACATAACAAAAGAAACAGCTGAAGTCAGAAACCGTCTTGTGATTACCCTTGCCGATGAAATTGTGGTGGCACATATGACAAAGGGCGGGCAATTGGAGAAAATTTTAAATACAGCAAATAAAAAAACAACCATTTTGGACAAATAACTTCAAGGAGGATTAACCATGTCAGATATAAAATATGAAATCACAGAATCTCTTGGCGTTTTATCGGAAAATGCGAAGGGGTGGAAAAAAGAACTAAACCTTATTAGTTGGAATGAACGTGAGCCAAAATATGATATTCGCGACTGGTCGGAAGATCATTCAAAAATGGGTAAAGGGGTTACTCTGACTGATGATGAAATCAAAAAGCTGCGGGATATTTTGAATAAGATTTAGATCAGTTAAGAAATTGTAAAGTTGGGTGATTGCATGGTTCAAGTATTGAATAGTCCTATAAAGGATTTGTTTATGCAGTTGGTTTGTGAAAGCAATACCTCAATTGAATTGTGCGCACCTTATGTGAAAACTTCAATTGTATCCTCTTTGCTGCAGCAGAAACAGAATTCAAGCTCACTAAAATTATTGACGACTTTCAATCTGAATAATTTTTATAAAGGATCGTCAGACATTGACGCTGTCAAACTAGTCAACGAACATAATGGAAGTGTATTTAATAGTCAGCGGTTGCATGCAAAAGTCTATTTGTTTGATAAGAAGTATGCTATTATAACATCAGCGAATCTTACATATTCCGGTTTTGAAAAAAATATTGAATATGGCGTATTATTTGATGAACCCCCTCTCGTAAAACAGGTAAGTAGTGATTTCGAGAGTATTTGCAGTGATGAAGCCACCGGAAAGATTGATGTTGAGAAAATTCAACATATTACCCGTATTCTTAATAATTTGCCAGAATATAAAGAACCGTGTGCCTTTATGCCACCAGAAGTATCAGAGGACAAGGTATTAGACGTTGATAAGGATAGGATCATATCTCAGTTATCCGGTTGGCAGAGCATCACTTTTCGTGTCATAGATGCATTTGGAGATATGAACTTTTCTCTTGCCGATGTTTATGAATATGAGAATACATTTCAAAAAGCATATCCAAATAACAACACAATACCTTTTAGCATTAGAAGAAATCTTCAGGAACTGCGTGACCTTGGATTAATCAAATTCAATGGAAATGGGAAGTATACAAGACTTTGGAAATAAGCGATTAACGGATGCTTTTTGGTGGTGACGTGTAATGGAAAAATGTTTGTTGGATGGTCGGATTATCTATGCCATGGATGTTTCAAGGGGATATATAGATGAAACTGAAATCAGGGAAAAAAGCAGAGAAAGACAGTTGCTGTGTTTTGACCCTGAATGTGGTCAAACGGTTGTATTTAAAAGAGGCGAAAAACGAAGCGCACATTTTGCCCACTTACCTGATCATCGGCAATGTGATTATGATGATTATGATCGGGATACTCCTGATACGTGGAAAGAAGTTAAAAGAAATATTTATAACCATTTCAAAGGAAATTGCAATGCGGGATTATCTGTGGACATGGACGTTAAAATCTTTCCTAAGTATTTTACGCCTATTTTGCTTAAGCAATCAAATAACCAGCAAATTGCAATAGAATTTGGAGATAAAAAAACAACATCTAAAACTCTTACGACTCTAACAAATGCATATCGGAAACGTAATATTGAGGTTGAGTGGATTACAGTTGATGATGTTGGGGAATACCGCAATGAAAAGGATTTTTACTATATTAAACGGTTTCAATTGAATGAATCAAAAACTCATTCAGCTATTGTAGTAGATAAAGGTACACAGCAATTTGTTATTTATGCCTTGGATCAGGATACATATAAGTATAAAGGAGCTGATGTAATCGGCATCAGCGATCAAAATATATTTTCTTTTCAATTCCCATTAAATAATCTTATATTTGAAAATAAGAATTTGTCGGCGATAGGTTTTGGGCAGAGCTTTAAGGATTGGAAGACGCAGAAAACTGTCGCGCTTGAAGGTTTCATCAAACAGGACGAATTAAGAAGGCAAGCACGGAAGCAAAGAGAAGAAGAAATAAAACGTTTAAAGCAAGAACGGCAACAAGAGGGTAATATCCAAAGGCCAAAAAGAAAATTGGTACATATAGAGCAGGAGGAGCCTTTTTGTTTACAAAAAATTTTTATCCCAAGAACGTACTATCCGGTAACGGTAAAACTGCATCCTGCGTGGACGGAAAAAGACTTTGCAGATAAATTAAAATCTGCTGCCCATGAGAATGTATCTGCTGTAAAGATGCTGATTAGTAAGGTGTATGAATGTGATGATAATGAACTTGCTATATTTTTTCAGCTCTATGAGCGTGCCAAGACAAAGGAAAGAACACCAGAGATACGAAAATATCTAGCAGTGTTTGAGCATGTGTTAGAACAAGCCAAGAAAATAGAGTCATAAGTTCGCCCCGGTTACTAATAGAGTAGCCGGGGTTTCTTTTTGCTCTGATATAATTTTAAAAATCCTATTGACAACTGGTAAATGTTGGACTTATAATAAAAAAGTCGAATATAGTCAAAAAACTGTTTCGATATGAGAAGGCATAAAGTGTATTTTGCTTTATGTTCTATCTCAAATACATAATTAGATTCCTAAAATTGAATAAGGCAGATCAAATATCGTTACAGCAAATTCCCTTTCTATTGTTTACATAAAACGATAGGGGGTCTGCAAAGATGAATTTTATAAATTCCTCTTAAATTAAATTTCAGGCTTATACCGGTTTCGGTGTAGGCCTGGTTGGCTTACAAAAATTTAATTTAGGAGGCTTTTTTATTGTCAACAAAAAGAAAACAGTATGTAATTCGGCAGTTCAGTATTAGCGACATAGCGGACAAAGATGGTACATTTTCCATGAGTGGTGAAGGTGCTCCAGTAAAGCAAAGTGAGAATTTTCTGTTCCATATGATCGAAAAGAAGTGGTCACCCGATTCCGAGACCTTGAAAAATGTAATCAGCATTAAAACAGGAAGAAATGCCAAAAAGGGTGAGAAAGAGGTTTTAGCCCATATCTTAAATGATGGCGTGACATTGGGAGAGAAAAAGTTTGTATTTCTTGATTGCTCCCTGAGCAGCAGCCAGCATAAAACTTGCAAGCAGTATTATGTGGATGAAACCATTTATCATCAGGTCGTGGAAATGATGACGTTAGGGAAGAAACCCAAAATGGGAGTTCAGGGCAAATGTCTGACGGCAGTTGCGTTGATGACTACTTCCTGCAACCTCTTTGATATCAGTGATTATATCGATGACCTTGACATCTGTGTTATTGAAGATCTGGAATATGATATCAGCGGTAATAAAATTGTATATAAGGCAGATTATCAACGTACGCCGGAAGAGGAAAAACAATATCAGGATTACCTAAGTCAATTGGAAGCAAATAAGGAATACCATGAAGCTTTGGCCTCTGGGAAACAAAAAGCCAAAGATAAAGAGATTTCAAAACGGAAAAATGGCAACAAGGACACAGAGCGAACCATTGCCCAATTGGAGCGAGAAGGGTTAAGACCAAAAATGGAGCAGGCAGATAAACCTGTCAGCAGATTTTTTGCCAGCGCGATATACAAATCCATTCCGTGCTACACAAGAGAGCAGTGTGAACCAATTCCCGATGAGTTTGAATTCCCGGTAAATCGGATGACAACAGGTATCGATTTTGTTGAACAAGTCCAAGATGTTCCGCTCAATTTTGCCGATGGAACTGCCCTGATGGATGAAAGTTTTGCAAAACTGCTAAACATGGATTTGAAATCAGAAGGCGGTCAGCTTCGCTTTCCTTACTGCAAAGCATTCTTCAGTATTGTTAAATTGCATTATTGGCTGAAAGAAAAGAACGCAGCAAGCATTACTGATATTTTCGGAGAGACTCACCAGTCTGATAAGGTAGATATTCTCATGACAAAGAGCTGCTTTAAGGCTTTTCTTGAAAAGGGAGAAACAGAAAACAAGGATGGATGCCTGTTCAATAACATGACGGAATATAAATCTCTCATTAAAAAATATGGATATGACGCATTCGGTATCGCCAACTATGTACATGGCTCCCACTCCCAATACACGAAGATCACATATCAGATGCTGTTGGCGCTAAGAATTAAACCAATTGATATGGTCATGTTCGCACAGGACGAGTGTAACATGATTAATAAGGCTATCAGTATTTATACAGGAAATGGTGAAGCAAACTGGGAAAATGTGAAATATTTGCTCGCTTTTTTACACATGCTTCAGGATGAAAAGAAATCAAAGGAAGAAAATCTGACGGACGATGATAACCCGGAAGACGATACCATAGCGGATGAATCTGATGAAATAAATGATGATTCGGAGACGGAAACTGCGGCAGAGGATTCTGATGAAGACGGAGAAGACTCCATTGATACCAATGAAAACTGGGAGGAACCGGTTATTCAGGCAATTAGGCTGAATAAAAATATGATTTTTGATCCTTACGTTCGCAAGAAAATTTATGAGCGTGTCGTGTTGATGGTAAACGAAATGCGGCTTGGGAAAATCTATATGCCATGCAATTATCATTTTGTAACCTGCCATATTCCAACATTAATAGAATGGGCAATCCACAGGGACGTGAAGAAAACACAGCAGATTGTTCCTAGAAACAAAGCATTCATGGGTAATATGCAGGGCTTATATGTTGGTATGCGTAACCCGGTTACCAGCTACTCTGAAGTTTCTGAAATAAGCCTTGAAGCAGATGCCTGCAAATGGACAAATCATCTTAGGAATATCATTCAGTTCGGTGAAGGATTGTTTATGCCGCAGATGAACATGGATTATGACGGAGATAAAATCTGCCTGTTTTCCACAAAGCAAAATTACAAACAGACGGTTATTTCATGGCCTGTGTGTTTTAAAGGCTGGATGCTGTCGGTTGATGATGATAGAAAAGAAGTTGACACATACGAGCATATCCAAGAGTTAATGAATGCTCGGCTTGAAAAGAAGAAGCCAAATGGGAAAGTGACCTTTGCTGATTTTATTATTCCATCGCTTCCGCAGATTAATTTTGCCGATAAAGCGACCACAGATCCAGCGGATTTCAACAAAAAAGCGGTCGTTGATTTCATTTTAAATGCAGATGATAAAACAGGACAGATTACGGACAAGACTTCCCAAGCGGAAAATCGGATGATTGCAGAAAAAAGTGTGAGCCAATATGAGTATGCAATCCGATATGGAAAATACCTGCAGGGACTCCAAATTGACGCAAGCAAAAGTGGACTCCCGGTTTTTATCAGTGAATCTTTCCAATATACCTATCAAAAAAAGCCACTGTTTCTGCTTTATAAATGTGGGGGAAGAGAATGGCTGTACGATCAAGACTATACAAGTCCTCTTGACTGGTTCGCAGAAAAAATATTATCGGAATATTTAAAGTGGATTAAAGAGCAAATTTATGCGAACACAAAAAAGCGAAAAGAGGCGCAGCTGGTTTACAATACAACCGGCCTGCTTCTGAACCCAAATTTGGATTGTAATATTGTCAGAGAATTCGAGCAGAAATTAGAATCAGACTTTTTGGAGTACAAGAATGCATTTAAAGCCATTCATAAAAGATACAAAAAAATTGATGCTTTCTCCAAAAATGATGATGCAAAAGAGCGGAGAAAACTAAAACGCCAAGCATATTCCGAGCTAAATCAAAAGACGAGAGAAAAGATCTATCAATTATGCCCTAATCAGTCCATAGTGGCACAGGCTGCTGCGAATTACGCTTATAAATATTCTAAAGAGAACAACAAAGAGAAGAAAGAGCTGCGCTGGCAGGATAACTGGAATTTTGCATGGATGTTCCCGGAAGGGTTGATTTATCACCTTTGGCTCAATCAAGACGAAGAAAAAATTGATGTTTCTCATGCTAAAAGTTCAAATTATGATTTCACGATGCTTGACCAGTATTATGCTGCATCCACTGAACAGCGCCGATATGAGCAAAGTGAAATCAGCGAAATTTCCGATATTACGGTGCCACAGGAATACTGGTTAAAAGAACCGCAGCAGAAGATTGAGTTGAAAGATGTGCTGTGCAAAGGCCTTGATGCGGGACTTACAATGGATGACATATCGGAACGCTTTTTTGAAGGTGCAATACTCAGCTTAAATTTGGTAAATGGCTATACACAGCTTTGGGACGAGTCAGGGAAAATTATCGGTATCAACCATTATGAATTGAAACAGTATCCCGGCGGTAAAGTGATTATCCAGCGTATCTTCAATCAGACAAAACGCACGGCACAGATTGATTGTACAGTACAAAAATAGTTTTATGTATTTCTCTTTTTGTTCCCTCTCGGCTAGCGCCTTGAGGGAGCGGAGAGTGGAAAAGTATCATTCCCTCTTACAAAATCAAAGGAGGGCATGACAATGAAAGATGATACAATTGTTATTTTACAGGAAAGAATGGCCGGGTGGCTTATGTTTAATAGATTCAATAAACTAAGTGAAAAAGTTGACCTCAAGGATAATAATCGAAAAATTTATGTCTTTAAGAATTCGCCGGAACTAAGAACCGCTATGGCAAAATATCAAGAGTACAAAAATATAATCATGTAAAAATGAGAGGAGATCAAAATATAAGTGGAGGACAACAAACGAGAAAAGGTAATACTTGAAAAAATCCCTACAAATGTTGAATATAAAGATGATCAAGAAATCACAACCTATTTTACCCATAAGGTAAATCCGTCAACTGTAGATGAACTAATAGTTGATGGAACAGCAGATGTCGAATATGCAAATGTCGTAAAAAAATATATTACTAAACATCGGAAAAATTTCTCTCGACAACAAATTGATTTCTCATATGAAGTATCAAGACTCATTACAGGTGATTTAAAAGAAAATAAGCCAGTATTGGTGCCTGTAAGATGTGGGTTTGGAAAATCAACTTTTATTAATACCGTACTATTTACAAAAATATTGTGCCAAATTCATACAAATATTCCTATGGGGGATTTAGGTATAATTATTGTTACTGAACGTTTAGAAGATTTATTAAGCTTACAAGAAAGAATACGAGATAATTTTGGATACTACAATTTTTATCAATATGATGATATGAATGGCCAATTAATTGAAAGAAAAATTGATTGGATGTATGTTCTACAAAGTTGGAATACGAATATATCATGTAAAATGCATCTGAAATCTTATACGGAATCTCTTGAGAAATGTGATCGCTGTCAATTTCGCAGTAACTGTATAATAGGTAAGCAATCCCATGAACAATTTTATAGCCCTATTGTAGGAATTACTTCTGAACGTTTATATTATTATGCGGATTCAGGAGTAATGTATAAAATTGCGCAATGGAAAAGCAAAGGCAAGAATGGAATTAAACTTAGTAGGAAATTGTTATTAATTGATGAAAAGCCGAAACTGACACTAGTCGATGATATATCTGAAAAGCTGATTAATGATTTAACTGATGCAGTATCAAAAATAGATGAAAATAATTCCGATGAGGTAAGGAAAGACAAACAGTTTATGAAAAATCAGCTTGATGCAATTAAGCGAAACCTTCTTAACCTTGTTGAAAAATTTGAAAAATACAGAAATGCATATGTAAAATTAAGTCAACCTATATTTACAAATGAATTTTTCAAGTTATGGAAAAAGTATATGGGATATAAGTATAAAGAAAAGATTGATTTAATCGTGTCTTTCTTTTCCAAAGGTGGATTATATTGTAGGACGGGAAAATATGATCTATTTAAAACTGTTTCCATGGCAAATTTTAAAGTAAATGATTTCAAAACAATTATATTTGATGGTACGGCAGAATTATCTTTAGAATATGATGTTAACGATTTTAATTTATTACAAGTAGAGGATTTCAGAGAATATTCCAATGTAACTTTTCATTTAGTAGAAGGTAATTATTCTAAAAGGAAGGTTTTAGAAAATCCAGAAGTGGTAAATCCGATTATTAATTGGATTAATAGCCATGTTGACCAACCTACTTATGTTGTATCTTATCAAGGAGCAAGTGATTACTTATATACTGGACTAAAGGATAACAAATATGTTGTTTGCTATAAAGGTAGCAATAAGCAAGAATGTATACCATATTATGGATATACAAAGGGTATGAATAATTTTAAGCATTGTACTCAGATGATACAAATAGGATGGAATCGTTGGGATTCTGATTCCTATCTGGCATATAGAATTGCAACCAGTAGATTAATCAAAAATAAATTTGACGAAAAGTACGAAGAAAAATTTGAAGTTATTCAAAATTTGCTAACCAATAAAAATGGGGTATTTGCTTTTTCTGATGTCGAAATGTATAAACTTATGCATCTAATAAATGACTTTGAGCAAGAAGTTTTTAGAACTGAAGTCAGAGAATTTTCCAATATGAATCCCATTGACATTTATATTTTTGGTTGCAATAAAACCATGAAATCTATGATTGCTCAGCGCTTTGTAAATTGTAAATTTGTTGATGAAAAATGGACTGAAATTGAAGAATATAATATGCGAAAGCGCGCACATGCTGAAAATAATCTTATTCTTAAATTGATAGATTGGATTCGGCAATGGGATGGAAATTATCAGGATATTAGCAATTTGAGAAATGAATTAGAAATTACAGAAAATTATTGGAAAAAAATTAAGAAAAAAGATTCAGTTAAAAAAATTTGGAATGAAAGAAAAATTATTGTTAAAAAATACGATAAGAAATTCTGCATTGTAACTCAAGAGTATTTAAAAAATAGCATGAATTCAAAGGGGTACTAATTTATATAATATTATTTTATAGGGAATAATACCCATTAACTAAAAATTTGTTTCACGCCCTTTTTTGCCAAGCTTTTTTGGGCGTTAAAATGACTTTTTTAGTTAGGTAGTTTCACTTGGCGAACGCAGTGAGCTTAGTGAAACCCTAAATGAAAAGTCATTAGCAAAAAAGCGGAATAATTATTGAGAT
This sequence comes from Caproiciproducens galactitolivorans, assembly GCF_026672255.1. Taxonomy (GTDB): domain Bacteria; phylum Bacillota; class Clostridia; order Oscillospirales; family Acutalibacteraceae; genus Caproiciproducens; species Caproiciproducens galactitolivorans_A. The sequence continues at coordinate 182,614 of NZ_JAPOHA010000008.1, forward strand.
TCAAAAAATAAAGGAGAACGAGAATATAACATATGGAATTTAAAAAACAGGAATGGACTCAGTTCAGAAATATGGATACACTTACTCAAAAAGCAGGAGTATCCAAAAACGATATACCAAAACTGGTCGCAAAGGAATTAACCGATAATGCACTGGATATTACAGATAATGTTGATGTTCAGTGTGATGGAAATAAATTATTTGTCTGGAATGGTGGTACGGGTATCCCGGCTGATCGAATTGCAGAATTATTTTCAATAAATCGTCCGTTGGTATCCACAAAATTAATCAAGCTTCCAACAAGGGGAGCTTTGGGGAATGGATTAAGAGTAGTAGTTGGAGCGGTTATTGCAACTGGCGGTGAATTATTTGTTTATTCAAATGGTGATAAATATAAAATAGATTCACTGGATGATGGTAGCTCAAAGGTTATGTATCTGGATCATTACCCGATAAGCGGGACTATGATTGAACTATCACTTGGAGATTATCCCATTGATGATTCTTGGGCACAGAATGCTGTCTACTATAATCGTGGTGAAAAATACAAAGGCAAAACATCAGCGTATTGGTATAATTCAGAAGGTTTCTATGAAATTACACAGGCATTTGATGGAACAGTGTATGATTTGGTTTCTGAGTTTGATGGCTGCACCGGTGCAAAAGCAGGACAAATTGCAAAGCTGTTTGACAAGAATTATAAAGCTCCAAATCTATCATTTGAAGATTCCGAATCATTGTTATCAGCAATCAGAGATCATTCTAAACCTGTCAAAGCTGATCGTTTAGGAGAGATTGGTGAAATTACAGATACTTTTTATTCTTCGGTTTCTGGTACATATGTGTTGCCAAGTACAAAAGGCAAGCTGTCGGCAGAAATACCATATAAAATTGAAGTGCTAATTTCACCCAGAATATATTCACAGGTTGATCTCCTGATCAATAAAAGTACGGCAATAAAATCACCCTATTTATTTACAGAAAAAAAGAAAATTGAAATTTGGGGTGTTGGAGTTCATTCTTTTATAAATTGTTTTGATAATATACAAATTACAATTAATGTGAATTCTCCGGTGATTCCAATTACATCTGACGGTAAGGAGCCAGACCTTACTCTAATGAAGGAAAGTATTGATTCTGCAATTCAGAAGACTGTCAGGAAATTTAAGGCGAAAAATAAAAGTACATCTGAAAGTACAGAAAATATAGGGTCACAAAAAGCAGTAGTCCTTGCCCACCTTGACGGAGCTATTTCCAAAGCAAGTGGCGATGGAACTATCCGATTTAGTGAAAGGCAGTTGTACTATGTTATCAGGCCATTTGTGATGCAAGAATTAAATAAAGAACTGGAATATGATTATTTTGGCACTGTCATTACCGATCATGAAAAAGAAAACGGAAATATAGATGGAATGTATCGAGATTGCCGGGGTAGTTTGTATACTCCCCACCTTCATCAAACTGTACCGATGGGTACTTTGACAGTGGAACAGTATCACCGACCGGAGTTCATTTTTAATAAGGTATTATATATTGAAAAGGAAGGACTTTTTGAAATTCTGAAAGATGTAAGATTTCCTGAGCGGTATGACTGTGCCTTGCTCACTTCCAAGGGCTATGCAAGCAGGGCAATCAAAGATTTATTAGACCTTTTGGGTGAAACTGATGAGGAACTTGAAGTGTATTGTATTCATGACTGCGATGCGGCGGGTACTATGATTTATCAGACATTAGTTGAAGAAACACAAGCCCGAGGAAAAAGGAAAGTCAATATTATTGATTTTGGTCTTAATCCAAAGGAAGCAACTGAGATGATGTTACCAGTAGAAAATGTTGAAAAGAAGGGTGCGGCTTCTGCAAGTAGTCTGGACAGGGAATCAAAACACTGGCTTGAAACCAATCGTGTGGAACTGAACGCTATGACATCTCCGCAATTTGTTACTTGGATTGAGGAAAAGTTTAATCAGTATGCATGTAGTAAAATTGTACCTCAAGAAGATGTTTTGAGAGGTGAATTGAAAAATAAACTGACATTTCAGGCAAAAGAGAAAATACAAGAAGAAATTCTGCAAGCTAATAATTATGAAAATAGAGTGGAGCAATATCTTCAGCCTCTTATTGGAGAAATATTTGGAACAAATCTGTCGCCCATTGTTTCCAAGCATTTTGAAACTCAACCTGCTGACTTATGGAAAGCGCCAATTTCAGCATTTGCTGAGAAAATGATATCCTTACATTAAAATTTATAGAAAATGAGTGGAAATTCATCAAGCTTAAAACACGATACGATTTCCATGATTTTTAAGGTGTAATAACAACTGTCTGCTCTTAGCTGGGTAGGCAGCTTTTATTTATATTCCATTGAGCATAATTTGCTATGTTACATGAAAATTTTCATAAAAGGGGGGTGAAGTCAGCAAGATGAAAATCAGGACATAAATTTACAAAATTTAAAGTAAAACTGAATAGTACGAATATTGGACTGTGCTGTCTGCTCGCCATGAGTAGGCAGCTTTTTTAATTGGAGGAAAAAAGAATGAGTTTTATGAGGTTACTTTTAACAGACACAGCGAATTTTTTCATTGGTCTACTTGGCTTTTTGATTTACGTTGGATTTTATATGGCAGTTTCATTCATGGTTAATAAGTTGGTTAGATGGTGTGATAAACACATCCCATTTGCTGAGATAGGCCAATTTGTCCAAAAACTGTGGTTCAAGGTTACGGGAGAGGAACAATAATGGAGTTTAGAAAAATTGCAATTGATAAATTAGTTCCTGCCGAATATAATCCACGAAAAAAGCTGCAGCCGGAAGATAAAGAATATGAAAAAATCAAAAACAGCATCAAAGAGTTTGGGTTTGCTGAACCGATCATAGTAAATTCTGATATGACGATTATCGGAGGCCACCAGCGATATTCTGTATTGAAAGATTTAGGCTATACCGAAATAGAGTGTGTTGTGCTTGAGATTGATAAAACCAAAGAAAAAGCATTGAACATTGCCCTCAATAAAATCAGCGGTGAATGGGATTTTGAACAGCTTTCCAAATTGCTTGATGATTTACAAAAACAGGACTACAGTGTGGAACTGACCGGCTTTGATATGAGTGAAGCGGAAAAGTTATGGGATGAATACTTAGGAAAACAGACTGATACATCAAAAGATGATGAATTTGAAATTGAGTTGCCGGAAAAACCAGTTTCACAAAAGGGTGATGTCTGGCTCTTAGGAGAACACCGGTTGATGTGCGGTGACAGTACCATTTTGGCAGATGTTCAAAAATTGGCTGATGGTGGGGAGATAAAATTGATTTGTACTGATCCTCCATATAATGTGGACTATGGTGCGACTCAACATCCTAGTTGGAGAAAACGAAGTATTATGAATGATGCTATGGGGAAAGATGATTTTCATGACTTCCTATTCAAAGCATTTTCAAATATTGCATCTGTTGCAGAAAGCGGGGCGATGCTCTATTCTTTCATGTCGGCTCAAGAATGGGGCAATATGATGGATGTTCTTTCGAATTGTGGGTTTCACTGGTCGTCTACAATCATTTGGAACAAAGACAGGCTTGTGTTGTCTCGAAAGGATTATCACACCAAATATGAACCGATATTTTATGGTTGGCTTGATAATGCACCAAGAATCCATCAGCTTGATGATAGAACACAGTCAGATGTATGGGACTTTCAAAGACCTAGTAAATCTGACTTACATCCAACAATGAAGCCGATTGAATTAATGCAAAAAATGATTACAAACAGTTCCTATCGTGGGGAAACAGTATTGGATTTGTTTGGAGGCAGTGGCACTACTTTAATCGCCTGTGAAAATACCGACCGAAAATCCTTATTGATGGAACTTGACCCACAATATGTTGATGTTATCGTGAAGCGATATATTGATAAAGTTGGCTCAGCAAATGCAGTCTTCCTCTTACGTGGCGATAAGAAAATTCCATATGAGCAGGTTCAAAAGCCGCTTGACTAATTTTCCCTTTGGAGTGATGAATGTTGTAAATTCAAAACCGGGAGGATTTTTTATGAAAAGACAGGAATTAGTGGATACTTTGAGAAATCTATCACAGCAGGCTGAACAGAATGGTTTGAATAAAGTGTTGATGCCGCAAATATTGCCAACGGATATGGCTGACTCCAAGCGGATTGAAGAATTAATGCAAACTGGAGAACTACCGGAAACATTCACTTCATATGATATTCCGTTTCTTCTGCATTTCATTGCGGATATGATTGAAGAATAATTGTAGGAAACTGGGGCGAACAGCCCCTTTTTCTTATGGTACGCAATGTACTTGATATCATCACGTATATACAAATCCTCTGCCCGCAGCAGTCGTATTCGTAAACTCCGCCGAAGAAGTCAGCGAGGTTCTGCGTTTTTGCAACGCCAAGGGCGTATATGTTGTTCCCAGAACCGGTCATTCCGCAACGGAGGGCGGCCTGGAAACAATTCTGGACGGTACGATTGTACTGGACGGCTCACACATGAATAAAATTCTCAACATCGACGAAGTCAATATGCAGGCTACTGCTGAGTGCGGTGTCGTATTGGAGGACTTGGAGAATGCGGTTCGCAAGTACGGTCTGACAACAGGCCATTCTCCCCAGTCCAAGCCCATCGCTATGATGGGTGGTTTGGTTGCCACACGTTCAATCGGTCAGTTTTCAACTCTGTACGGCGGCATCGAGGATATGCTTGCGGGTGTTGAAACAGTATTTCCGGATGGGCAGATTTGTGATATTAAGGCGGTTCCCCGCCGCTCCGCGGGCCCCGATATCCGCCACATTGTACTCGGAAACGAGGGTACGACAAACTTCATCACGAGGGTTACGGTAAAGCTCTGGAAGTATTATCCCGAATATCAGGAAGTCCTCGGCTTTACACTGGACAAAATGCAGGACGGTATGAAAATCATGCGGGAGATTATGGTGGCAGGTTATCGTCCATCCGTAGCACGTCTGTATGACGCAGAGGACGGCAAGGAGCATTTCTCTCACTTTGCACCCGGTAAATGCGTTATGGTATTTGTAACGGAAGGCCCCCAACTGGTATCACACGCCAATGCGGAAGGGATCCGCGCGATTATGGCTAAGCATTCGGAATGCACACCGGTTGAAACAAAGCTGATTGAAAACTGGTTTGCAAATCTCAACTGGGATGCGGCACGGATCGAGGAGGAACGCAAAGAGGTTCTGGAGACAAACAATGTATGCTGCACAACCGAGATTTCCGCTCCCTGGAGTGCTGTGGAGCAGATTTACAATGTATGCAAAAAACGCGTTGTAGAGGAAATTCCGGATATCACAATCTTCGGAGCACACGGTTCCCACTGCTATTCTAACGGCATGAACTTATACTTCGTTTACTGGTACAATGTTGTTGACTGTACTCCTGAGGAGGAAATCAACAAATATCATCTGCCCATCAAGAAAATTATTTGTGAAGAGACAATTAAGGCGGGCGGTTCCATGTGCCACCATCACGGCGTCGGAAAGCACAGAATTCACTGGATTGATCAGGAGCACGGTTCTGCCCTGCCTATGCTGAAGAAGATTAAGGCTGCATTTGACCCCAACGGAATCATGAACCCCGGGGACATTCTTCCTTATTATATAGAGAAAAAATAAAATGAAACTACTAACTTGCTTCAAGCTGTGTCCCGACATGGATAAGCTTCGTCAGCAGGATTTTGAAATCAGCGGGGGGAAGGGACTCGAAACTTCCTTCCTCCCCAATATGATCAATTGCTTCGACGAAAGCGGTTTGGAGTTTGGGATAAGGCTTTCTGAAAAATCGGAAGGCCTTGAGCCAAATATAGAGAAAACCGCATTTACCATAGGCGGTGATGCAAGTGAAATGTATTTAAGAACATTAAAGGCTCTGGGCTATGAACACTGTGTTCTTGTAAAGAAGGACGAGGACGAATTTCGTTATTCTCCGTGTATGGTTGCACAGACGATTGCGGAATATGTCGGTGAAAACCCACAGGATATTATTGTAATGGGCAAGGAAGCACCCAATGGGAACAACTCCGCCACAGCACAGCTGGTGTCTGTTTTAACGGGCCGCCCATTGATTTCGTCTGTAATCGATGTAAAATTTTGTGACGATGGGACTTTAACCGTGACGGTGACAAACGACGGTGACGTGTATGAGCAGACAGTGGCACTGCCGGTTGTTCTGAGCATTGGCAATGCGGTTATCAGCAAGCTCAGAGTACCGACGCTGAAACAGCGGATGAAGTGCAAAGACCTCCCGCTTGAACATTTTAAGCCGGCAGAAACGAGCTGTGCGATGTTCCCCGAACCGATGCGAGCGGTTATACCCGACAGAAGGCGGGGCGGCTATTTAAGCCCGTACAGCGGGAGTGAGGCTGTTGATGATATACAGGGAAAATTCCTTAAGGGGAGGCTTGGTGAAGCGTGAAGCTTTTGACGATCGTACATATTGACGGTACAGATGCTATTGAAGCCGCAGCTCTGCGCCAGAGAACCCTTAACGGATATTTTGAAAGCTTCGGCTATGAATGCGAAAGCTATCTTTACGGCGCGGAAAAGTTTTACGAGGATGCGGTGAAACAGGATTTTGCCGGCAGGGTTTATGCCCAGCGCTTTCATTTTATTTCTGCGGTTCCTGTTGCGGATGAAATCTCTGCGCTGATTATCGGCGGAAAATTCGATGGTGTAGTTATAGAGGAAAGCGAGCTTGCAAACGATATTGCGGTACTTCTTGCCGCGTATCTGGACAGACGCTGTCTCACCAACGTTTTTTCCGTGACGCCCAACGGAACGGGTATTCTCTGTAAACGTCTTTCATATAACAACAACCTGATATTGGAGCACGAAATAAAGGCGCCGTTCGTGATCAGCCTGCGCGGCTATGAGAAAATCCTGACGGCTCCGTCCGGTGCGGCCTTTGAGTTTTTTCCTCTCAGAAGCATGGAAAACTCCGAGTATATTTTATCGCAGAAACCAGTAAGCAAGGCCGGCAAGCAGGGGAATTCGAAGGTCTTGATAGCCTGCGGTATGGGAGTCGAAACATGCGAGGAAATCGAGTATTTCCGAAATTACGCCAGGGAGCATGGCTTCAATTTTGGCGTGACGCGCCCGGTTGCGATCCGTGGCTGGGCAAAGCTCGGGGAAACAATCGGTGTGTCGGGACAAACATTCGCACCGAAAATTTGTGTTACCCTTGGGGTATCCGGCGCGGCGGCATTTTATGTCGGTATCGAAAACGCGGACTTTATTTTATCCGTCAATACCAACCGGGACGCATTGATTATTGCCCAATCGGATGCCGCGATTATCGACGATTACAAGAATGTATGCGGGAAACTTTTGGATTCGCTTGTGGATTTATACGCTACATTATAGTTGCCGCTCATAGCCCGATGGAGGCTGGCTCCAACCCAGCCTCCGAAGCCAAATTGTTTAAAGTTCTGATAAGCTCATAGAGATATGGGCTTATCGCAATATTAAACCAAAATTATCATTAAGGGTGAAAGTATTTTTTGAGGCCATGGCAAATTCGCCATGGCCTCAGTAAAATATGGAGGAAGTTTCTTATTAGCTATTTTGTCCGTAATACGCGTGCGAGCCATGTTTGCGCAAAAAGTGTTTGTCGAGCAGCTCATGCTGCATCGCTTCATCTGAACCTTCAGCCATTGCCCGCGTGTGCCAGGCCATCATAGCCAGTTCTTCCAGTACCACGGAATTATGCACCGCCTCAAAGCAATCCTTTCCCCAGGTAAAGGGTCCGTGAGAATGCACCAGGACGGCAGGGATATTAGCGGGGTCCGCTCCCTTGAAAGTTTCTACAATCACCTTGCCGGTTTCCGCTTCATAAGCGCCTGCGATCTCTTCCGGGGTCATCTTTCTGGTGCAGGGAATGGACCCGTAAAAATAGTCGCCGTGCGTGGTGCCGTAAGCCGGAATGGACTGTCCCGTCTGTGCCCAGATCGTCGCCCATCGGGAGTGGGTATGGACAATTCCGCCTACGGCGGAAAAATTTCTGTACAGGATGCAGTGTGTCGGTGTGTCGGAGGACGGATTCAGGTCGCCCTCCACTTTTTCACCGTTCAGATTCATTACAACCATATCCTTTGGCCGGAGTCTGTCGTATTCCACGCCGGAGGGTTTAATTACAAACAGTCCGGATTTGCGATCGATTCCGGAAACATTCCCCCATGTGAATATCACCAGATTGTGGATGGGAAGCTGGCGGTTCGCTTCACAAACCTGTTCTTTCAATTCTTCCAACATTCGTTTTCATCCCTTCCGGATTATTTTTTCAGCTTCCAGACCAGATCGTTCCATGTGAGTTCCTTACGAAGCTCGTCGATCTTGGTTTCCTTACCAATATGAATAAACTCAATATCCATAATTTCAGCAAAATCGCGCAGCTCTTCCGCCGTAATCGAATAACTGATGACGGAATGGTGCGCGCCCCCCGCGTAAATCCACGCTTCCGCGGAGGTTTCAAGGTTCGGGAGCGGCTTCCAGAGAACGGCCGCCACCGGGAGCTTCGGCATTTCGTGAACCTGCTCCTGACATTCCACATCGTTGACAATCATGCGGAACCGATCGCCCATATCGATAATCGTCGCAAGCACCGCCGGGCCTGCCTTCGCCTTGAAGGTGAGACGCGCCGGATCTTCGCGGTCACCGATTCCAAGCGGAACCACCTTGATTTTGGGGCGTTCCGCGGCAACCGTCGGGCACACCTCAAGCATATGGGCGCCCATGTTCATTCCGCACTCCGGGTCAAAATTATAAGTATAATCCTCCATAAAAGCCGTGCCGCCCCGGCAATCGGCCGTCATGAGCTTTATAATGCGGCAGAGCGCCGCGGTTTTCCAGTCGCCTTCCCCGGCAAAGCCATATCCCAGGCGCATTAAATCCTGTGCGGCAAGGCCGGGCAATTGGCGAAGCTGCTGCAAATCCTGAAAATTGGTGTGGAAGGCGCCAAACTTTCCTTCTTCCATAAACTTCCGAAGCGCCACTTCTTCCCGTGCCTGATAGCGTACGGCTTCGAGGTTATCCGTCGCCATATCGTAAACTTCCGTGTATGCTTCCATCTGGGCGTCAATTTCCTCTTCGGTGACGGCTTCTACCATACGGATGATATCGCCAACGCCGTAATGGTCAACCTGCCAGCCGAATTTGATGTGCGCTTCCACCTTGTCGCCGTCCGTTACAGCCACTTCACGCATATTGTCGCTGATGCGGAGCACGCGAAGCCTGCGGCTTTCAAATGCTCCGACCGCCGCCCGCATCCAGCGCCCCATGCGTTCGCGCATCGCCGCATCCTTCCAGTAGCCGGAAATAACTTTCTGCGCAATGCGCATGCGCGCAAGGATAAATCCATGCTCCCTGTCGCCGTGGGCGGACTGGTTCAGATTCATGAAATCCATGTCGATACTGTCCCACGGAATGTCGCGGTTGAACTGGGTGTTGAGGTGAAGCAGCGGCTTCTGCAGGACCGAAAATCCGCGAATCCACATTTTTGACGGGGAAAAGGTATGCATCCAGGTAATAATGCCCGCGCATCGGGGAGCATTATTTGCCTCTGTGATAACCTTATAGATTTCTTCCGAATTGCGCACCACGGGCTTAAAAACCAGTGTGCAGGGAATGGACGGGTCGGTGTTCCACTCGTCTATCATAATTTGGGAATGCCGGTCAACGGTTTTCAGCACATCTTCTCCGTAAAGATCCTGGCTTCCAACCACAAACCAGAATTCGTATTTTTTTAAAGCTGACATATGTATCCTCCGATTATTTCTAATTTGAATCGTTATTTCTGCTTCATCGCTTTCAGGTGCTTCATCACATCATTCCCGCCGCGCCCGAAATAGTCGTGCAGGATGCGGTATTCCTTGAACAGCGCATCATACCGCTCTGAGTTTTCGGGAATCGGATAATAGATTGTATCTTTGATTTTCCCCATTGCGCGGGCCGCTTCAAACACACTGTCGTAGCCGCCGGCTTCCTTGCCCGCCGCGACGGAAGCGAAAATCGCGGAACCGAGCGCGGGCCCCTGAAGCGAACCTGCAATCTTCACGGGCATTTTAATCACATCCGCATAAATCTGCATGGTCATTGGGTCTTTTTGTGAAATCCCGCCGGAGGCGAAAAACTCTTTCACCGGAACGCCATGCTCACGGTAATTTTCAATAATGATGCGCGTACCATAGGCGGTTGCCTCAATCAGCGCGCGGTAAATTTCTTCCGGTTTGGTCTGGAGTGTCATTCCCAGGATCATACCGCTCAAATCAACATCGACCAGAACCGAGCGGTTCCCGTTCCACCAATCCAACGCAAGGAGGCCGCTTTCCCCGGGGTGCAGCTTTTCGGCTTTCTCCCGCAGGTACGCATGAATCTTTTTATTCTGCCGTTTCGCTTCCTCATAATAGGAAGCCGGCAGGCAGTTGTCAATAAACCATGCAAAATGGTCCCCTACGCAGGACTGCCCGGCCTCATAGCCGAAATAACCCGGCATGACGCCGTTTTCCACTACGCCGCACATACCCGGCACCTGACGTTCCTCTTCGCCCATCATAATATGGCAGGTGGAGGTACCTATAATCGCAAGCATTTTGGAAGGCCCGTCGATTCCGACTGCGGGCACGCACACATGCGCGTCCACATTTCCCACAGCAACCGCGGTGCCCTCCTTCAGGCCGGTCAGCTTTGCTGCCGCCGGGGTCAACGTACCCGCCCTGTCTCCAAGCGGAAGGATGTCGCGGGAAAGTTTTTCATCCACCACATGCTCCAGTTTCGGATGAAGCGCCTTGAAAAAGTCGTTAGAGGGAAAGCCCGTGCGCCTGTTCCACATTTCTTTATAGCCTGCGGTGCAGGAATTGCGCGTTTCTTTTCCGCAAAGCTGCCAGATAATCCAGTCCGCCGCTTCGATGAACCGATCCATTGCATCGTATATCTCCGGGTCTTCTTCAACGATTTGCCAAATTTTGGGGATTGCCCATTCCGAAGAAATTTTCCCGCCGTAGTTTTTCAGCCACGGTTCGTTTCTTTCCTTTGCAATTTCATTGAGCCGGTTAGCCTTATCCTGCGCGGCGTGGTGCTTCCAGAGCTTCACGTAGGCATGAGGGCGTTTTTTGTACACCGGAAGAAAACTCAGCGGCGTTCCGTCCGCTTTTACCGGCAGAACCGTGCAGGCTGTAAAGTCTGTTCCGATTCCGATTACATCGTCCGGAGATACGCCGGATTCCTTCAGAATCGCCGGGATGGTATGAGCCAGTACGTCAAGGTAATCCTGCGGGTCCTGCAGCGCCCAATCCCTGCCGAGCGGCGTCCCGTCCGGCAGAGTTTTATCCATTACCGCGTGGGGATACTCGTAAACGGAAGAGGCAAGTTCTTTTCCGGTCTTAGCATCCACCAAAACCGCCCGGCCGGAAAGCGTGCCATAGTCAACTCCTATTGTATAGTTTGCCATCACAACATCCTCCATTCGTAAAAAAATGTACGTACAACTTTGCTGAAAACAGAAAGGCTTTTCAGCCCCTTCTGTCTTCTGTCTTATACAAGCACTCTGACGGACTTACGCTCTACAATCGCCGGTTCAAAATCAACCGTGGCCTTAAACGTATGGTCCTGAATCAGGTGCAGCAGGTTTTGCGCGGCGGTTTCTCCTAAAACATTCATGGGGTGTGCCACCGAAGTAAGCGGCACCTCGCAAAGATCCGCAAGATCCGAATTATCGATACTTACCAGGGAAAGATCCTCCGGAACCGCAATGCCGTTTTTTTTCATCATATCCACGATCTGCATGGCAACCTCATCGTTATAGCACAGCAGCCCGGTGCAGCCCTCTATACGCCGCAGGATAATCCCAACAAACTTCGAAAAATCGGGGATATCCTGTGTGGAATACCAGAGCACGTTTTCATCATGGATTTCATACCCTGCTTTCAGCAGAGCATCCAGATACCCGGCGTAGCGTAAATGCCCCTGATGGTCATCCGACTTAAAAATGCCCGCAATCCGCTTGTGGCCTGCATGAATCAGGTACTGTGTGGCAAGCAGCCCGGCTGCGTGGTCATTCATGGACACATGCGGTATTTTAATGCCCGGATAGCTGCTGTTGATAAATAACACCGGAATCCTTTGCCGCTGGATTTCTTCATAAATTTCAAAATTCGGATTTGGCAGGCCACTTTGAGTCGGCTCAATAATCATTCCGTCCACGCCTTTTTCCAGCATGGAGCGCAGCACCCTACTTTCATTCTGAACCTTGTTATGCGTGAAGGCAAGCTGCATGGAATATCCGCTCTTTGTCAGGACATCTTCAATTCCACGGATAATCTGCGGAAAAATGTACGCGCCCACATAGGTGGTAACTACACCGATGGTCATGGTTGGTTCGCGTTTGACCGATGCGTTGAAAACGACGTAGGTGCCGCTGCCCTGCCTGCTTTCGAGATATTTGTCCTGTACCAGGATATTGATCGCCTGCCGAACCGTCTGCCGGCTGATACCGAACATGGTGCTCAGCTCGTTTTCGGAATACAGCTTTTCGCCGTATGTTAGTTCTCCTGATTCGATTTTATTTTTGATCCAGGTGACCAGAGTCATATATTTCGGCATTTCCATCGCAGTGCTGTTTCTCCTTTTTACCATTATTATTGAAACCATGATACATGAATGTTTTATAAATTGTCAATACATCTGAGCAGCACCAGCAGACAAATCAGGAAGCCTTCTTCTTTGAAATCAGATCGATTGTTACAGCGCCCAGAAGGACCAGGCCCTTCACAACCCGCTGGATATCGACGGACCAGCCAATCAGTGACATTCCGTTATTCAGCACACCCATGATCAGAGCACCGATCACTGCACCAAGAATTGTGCCGCTTCCGCCGAGTGCGGCCGCGCCGCCTATGTAACAGGATGCAATTGCGTCAAGTTCAAAACCATCGCCCGCTTTCGGGGTGGCAGATGCATTTCTGGCGGAAAGAACGATGCCGGCCAAAGCACTCATAAGGCCCATGCTCACGTAAATCCAGAACATCACGCGCTGGGTTTTGATACCGGAAAGCCTTGCCGCTTTCTCATTTCCGCCCACGGCGTAAATCTGACGGCCCGGAACCGTGTTGTTGGTAATAAAGGTGTAGATAATAATCAGTACCAGCATCAGAGCAAGAACGACCGGCAGACCGTTGTAGAGGGAAAGCTTAACAGTAAAAAAATTAATAATCAAAATGATGACGGCAAGCTTCAGTACCTCCTGCCACGCGGCAGGTACTTCAAATCCGTAGGATTTTTTCTTATTGACAGAGCGGATTTCCAGGTAAATAACAATCAGGGAAGCAATAAATCCAGCCAATATGGAAAGCAGCTCAATCTTCTGCCCGCCGATATTAGTGTAAATTTCCGGCAGATAGCCCGCGCCGATCTGTATATATTCCGTAGGCAGCGGGCCCTTTGTCTGGCCGCCGAGAATAACCATGGTAAGCCCGCGGAAAATCAGCATGTTTGCAAGCGTTACGACGAATGCCGGAACCTTCAGATAGGCGATAAAGAAACCCTGCCACGCACCGACCAGAAGCCCGCACACAAGAATCCCCAGAAACGCGGCGGGAGTGGGAATATGAAGGTCTAAAACCATGATGGCGCACGCGGCGCCGGTAAAGGCAACCACAGAGCCGACGGAAAGGTCGACATTGCCGGTCAATACGCAGAGCAGCATGCCGACCGCAAGGATAACAACATAGCTGTTCTGCATAATCAGGTTGTTAATGTTCATTGGGCTGACATTTTTGCCGCCTGAAAGCAGATTAAAAATAGAATAAATTAAAATAAGAGCAATCAGCATTCCGTATTGCTTGATATCCGTGCTGCCGGATTTTTTCTTTGCAAGACTTGAAGTATTCATATCGTCGGCTTCTCCCTTCTGGTATGTGACATAATGATTTTCATAATCATTTCCTGAGAAAAATCTTCCTTATCCAGTTCACCGGCTATTTCGCCCTGGTTTAGAACATAAATCCGGTCGCAGATGCCAAGAAGCTCCGGCATCTCGGAAGAAATAAAGATGACTGCTTTTCCCGCTTTCGCGAGGTCATTGATGATCTCGTAAATTTCATATTTCGCGCCTACGTCAATTCCCCGCGTTGGCTCATCCAGAATCAAAACGTCGGGGTTGGTAAGAATCCATTTGGAAAGAACCACTTTCTGCTGGTTTCCGCCGGAGAGGGAACCCGTAATCTGTTTGATGGAATGCGTTTTAATATTGAGCTTTTTACGGTATTCTTCGGCAGCCACGATTTCTTCGTTTTTGTCAATGACCCAATGCCTGGAAAAGCGGTCGCGCAGGCTGGAAAGCGTCATATTCCAGCGAACATCGTTGATCAGAACCAAACCGTAATCCTTACGGTCCTCCGAAGTATAGGCGATTCCGTTGCGTATGGCATCCTGAACATCGCGCAAAACGAGCTTTTTCCCGTCTTTATAGATCTCTCCGGAAATGCTGGTTCCGTAAGATTTGCCGAAAATGCTCATGGCAAGCTCCGTGCGTCCGGCGCCCATCAGCCCGGCAAAACCAACCACTTCGCCTTTTCTGACATTGAAATTCACATCCTTGAGTACAACGCGTTCGGGATCGTCCGGGTGGTGCACCGTCCAATCCCTGACCTCAAACGCGACATCCCCCAACTTACTTTCGCGGGGAGGGTACCGGTTTGTCAGTTCACGGCCGACCATCCCTTTGATAATCCGGTCTTCGTTCAGGTCGTCTTTCCCTTTTTTCAGGGTTTCAATGGTTTTCCCGTCGCGGATGACCGTGATGCTGTCCGCTACCTGGCTGAGTTCATTCAGCTTATGGGAGATCATAATGCAGGTAATTCCGCGCTCTTTTAAGCCCAGTATAATATTCAGCAGCTTTTTGCTGTCTTCGTCATTCAGGGAAGCCGTGGGTTCGTCCAGAATCAGCAGCTCCACTTTTTTGGCCAGCGCTTTCGCAATTTCGACAAGCTGCTGTTTGCCGACGCTCAGTTTGTTGACCGGCAGGTTTACATTTTCATCCGGCAGGCCGATTTTTTCCAGAATTTCCTTCGCTTTCTGCCTTGTCTTGCTCCAATCAATCACGTTGTTTATATTTGTAATTTCATTGCCCAGAAATACGTTTTCTGCGATCGAAAGATACGGGCTTAAAGCAAGCTCCTGATGGATAATAACAATGCCTTTCCGCTCGCTGTCCCGGATGTCACGGAATTTCCCTTCCTCGCCGTTATAAAGAATTTCACCGGAATAATCACCGTAAGGGTAAACCGCGGACAATATGTTCATCAGGGTGGATTTCCCAGCTCCGTTTTCCCCGCAAAGGGCGTGAATCTCGCCCCTTTCCACCGTAAGATTTACATCGTCCAAGGCCTTTACCCCGGAAAATTCCTTTGTGATATGTTTCATTTCCAGGATGACATCAGCCATGCTACGCACCTCGCTCCTGTGATAGTAATAGGTTGAGCGACAGCTGTACACTGCCGCCCAAATTTTCAATCTCAAACGAATCAGGAAATATCCGATTCCTTGTAATAGTTGGAATCAATCAATTCCTTTTGAATATTGTCTTTGGTGATTGCAACAGGTGTGCAGAGGTAGGATGGAACAACCAGTTTGCCGTTGTTGTAGGATTTCGTGTCATTAATTTCCGGCTGTTTGCCTTCCATAACGGCCTGGACCATGGTAACGCATTTTGCGGCAAGTATGCGCGTGTCTTTAAATACCGTCATGGTTTGTTTGCCGGATTTAATGTTTTTAACAGCCATTGTTTCCGCGTCCTGACCGGTGATGATAGGCCACTTTGTGCCGACCTTGTAGCCTGCGCCTTCCAGAGCAGCCGCAATACCGTAGGAAATACCGTCAAACGGGCTTAGCACGATGTCTACGTTTTTGCCGGTGCTGTAATAACCAGACAGAATGTCTTCCATCCTTTTCTGGGCAGTTTCCTGCGACCAGCGGAGGGTGCAGATTTTATCAAATTCAGTCTGGCCGGAAAGAACCTTCAGCTTACCGCTGTCAATATAGGGCTGAAGAACTTCCATGGCGCCGGTGTTAAGGAAATGTGCGTTGTTGTCGTCGGGGGAACCCGCGAAAAGTTCAATGTTGAAAGGACCTTTGCCGTCCTTCAGGCCCATTTTTTCTTCTATGTATTTGCCGATCAAAGTGCCCACGCCTTTGTTGTCAAAGGTTGCATAATACGAAACTGCGTCGGTGTCCATAAGCAGACGGTCATATGCGATAACCGGAATGTTGTTCTTCTTTGCTTCCGCAAGGACATTTACCAGGGCGCTGGAATCGATGGAGGCGATTACCAGGCATTTTGCGCCGCCTGTAATCATGTTTTCAATCTGGGAAACCTGCGCCTGAACATCATCCTCCGCATACTGCAAATCAACTGTGTAGCCCAGCTTCTCAAGTTGATCCTTCATATTGTTCCCGTCGCGAATCCAACGTTCGGAGGACTTGGTTGGCATTGCTACACCGACTTTTTGGCCGCTTGCTGCTGCGGAAGCCTGTGTTTTCTGGGAAGCGGCCGGCTGAGCATTTGCTGCTGTTGATGTACTTGCCCCTGAACCGCATGCTGCGGTCAGCAAAAGCATACATGCCGTAAGAACAATTGCCGTCAGTCTTTTGATCCTTTTCATTCTCTCTCGCTCCTTACATGTTATTAATACAACTTTTTATAAAACCGCTACATTCAGCGGAAATATAACAAAATACACAGTTTATATCCATGGCGAAGCCTGTTTGTATTCATAATATAGCTTAAAGACTTCAACTTGTCAATATGAATTTGATAATTTTTTAAATAAATCTAAATATTTGTATGTACAAGTTGTATTATTACAAGTTAAACTTGGCTGCTTCCGTTGTTGGGAAAATGTCCTCAGGAAAGGATGCACCTTGAGCGGTAACGTTAGCCTGATGAACGGCATGCCGAACCATTTTTAAATGAAACACAGTTTGCAGCACTGTTTAAATTTCCTTTTTAGGCTTTTGTAAAGCCGAGTAGTGAAAAAACCGCTCTTCCCAGCTGAAATTCGGAAAGGACGGCTTTTTGCGTACGCGATACCGAAGTCGAATTTATTTGCGGCGGATAGACGAACGGGAACCATTAAGTGTATAATTTATATATTGCCGTCACTCATCTTAATTTGTGCCTTTTAAAATTCTATCTGTTTCCTTTCTGCGGCATTGCAGGGAATTGTAACGTTGGGTTTAAAACGTGATGCAATATCATTTGCAAGCAATTATCTTATAGAGAATTTTTATTATGATGAATTTTGAAGATAATATAACGCATCAGCACCTGTTTTTACGATTTCTACATGCGCTGTTTATTTTTTGTTTAAAAGTATGGGGTATAATAAAATATATTTCTGTATTATTATGAGAGTGAAATTATAGTTTGGAGTATTGCTATTGGATTTTAATAATATTGTGAATCTTTTTCTTCACCTTGATAAGTACCTTTCTGTATTGGTGAATCAATATAATGTGTGGGCTTATGTGTTCCTTTTCATTACTATATTTATTGAAACAGGTTTGGTAGTCACGCCCTTCCTTCCCGGAGATTCGCTTCTGTTTGCTGCGGGCGCAATTGCGGCTGCCGGCGGGCCGATCAATGTTCCGCTCATTATCGTATTGCTGTATATCGCCGCTGTCACAGGGGATACCCTTAACTATCATATCGGCCATCTGCTGCGGCAGAAAGTTCAGGACCGTGAAAAAATCCCGCTTGTTAAAACGGAGAACATTGACAAGGCACAGGAGTTTTTAACAATACATGGAGGCAAAACCATTACGATTGCGCGCTTTATACCGATTATCCGGACATTTGCCCCGTTTGTTGCAGGGGCAGGCAGGATGCCTTACCGTAAATTCCTAATATATAATGTAATTGGCGGCATTACGTGGGTGTCTCTGCTTTTTGGAATCGGCTATTTTTTCGGAAATATCAGTTATGTAAAAAGCCACTTCAGCCTTGTGGTAATTGCCATTATCGGAATTTCAATTACTCCTGCGATTGTTGCATTTATAAAAAACAAATTGAAAAGAAAAGCTTAATTCTGCCTTGCATTTATTATGTTGCAGGCATGCGGAGAGATTGGCTTGCTGAAACAAATAAAACTATGATATTCGCCGGATAACGCCGGAAAACGTAAACGGGATGCTTATGTATCACATTTGGCAGTTTTTATCCGATGCAATGAAAAATATTTAAAAATGCAATAACTGCTATTAATTGATTTGAAGTTCAAATTAAATAGAAAAACTTAGAACCTACTAAGGGAAACAGAGGGAAGAACATGTCTCAGATTGAATTTCAGCATGTAACCTATCAAGCCGGTGAAAAAGCGATCTTAAGGGATATTTCCGTTCAAATTGATGCCGGAGATTACATATCCATCGTGGGTCCGTCCGGCAGCGGGAAAAGTACATTCCTAAAACTGTGCTGCCACCTCATCAGCCCTACAGAGGGAATCCTACTCGTCAACGGGACAAATATTATGCAGCAGAATCCGATTGAACTGAGAAAGAAGATCGGTTACTGCTTTCAAACTCCTCTATTGTTTGGTGATACAATAGAGGAAAATTTGAATTATCCTTATTTAATACGCAATCAAAAAATGGACAGCGATCGTATAAATATGTTATTGTCCAGATTTAATATGGGGCCGGATTGTCTCAATCAGAATATAAAAAACCTTTCAGGCGGCGAAAAACAAAGAATTGCTCTGATTCGGATATTGCTTTTCAAACCGGAAGTACTTTTGCTTGATGAAATAACTTCCGCACTGGATATTGACAATACGGAAATTGTTGAAAAGGCAATCCAAATTTTAAATGGAGAGGGTATTACGATTCTATGGGTCACGCATAATCCCGCACAGAGCAGAAAATATGCCGATAAATTGCTTACCATTGATAATGGTCAAATAAAATCACTGGAGATGTTAAAATGAACGGAGCCAATCTTAGTATTCAGTCATTACTAATCGCTTCTCTGCTCGTCGTTGTTTCGCTGATATTCTCCTATTCGCAAAAACTGAAACTTGAAAAAGAGATTGTTATCTCCGTTTTAAGAGCAATTGTTCAGCTTGTGGCCGTTGGTTACCTTCTTCAGTACATTTTCGGCCTGAACAGCCCCGTCTTTATCACTTTATTTGTTTTGTTTATGACGATTAATGCAGCATACAATGCGGCTAAAAGAGGTAAAAATATCAAAAACGGTTTTCTGATCTCTTTCATAGCAATCGTTTTTGGCGCGGGTATTACCTTGTCCGTTCTTGTTTTATCCGGCGCAATTCAATATACAGCAAGTCAGGTTATTCCAATCAGCGGTATGATTATCAGTAATGCAATGGTGGCGCTTGGCTTGTGCTACAGACAAATAACCACCGATTTTAAAGACAAAAGGGAAGAAGTTGAAACCAAACTTTCCCTGGGGGCTGATATACTGCCCTCCTCCATTGATATCATACGGAATTCCATACGAACGGGTATGATTCCTACAATCGATTCCGCTAAGACGCTGGGAGTGGTTTCTCTTCCCGGTATGATGACGGGCCTTATTCTGGC
This sequence comes from Caproiciproducens galactitolivorans, assembly GCF_026672255.1. Taxonomy (GTDB): domain Bacteria; phylum Bacillota; class Clostridia; order Oscillospirales; family Acutalibacteraceae; genus Caproiciproducens; species Caproiciproducens galactitolivorans_A. Next base: position 202,242 of record NZ_JAPOHA010000008.1, read on the forward strand.
AGGCACCTCTCCTATTCTGGCTGTACGCTATCAAATTATGGTTACTTTTATGCTCCTTTCCACAACCGCTATTTCTTCCTTTATAGCGTGCTACCTTTCCTACCGTACGTTTTTCAATATAAGGAAGCAGCTACTATAGTTGTTGACAAGCATCAGAACTTATGATAATATTGTAAACCTACGCGATTGAAGCGGGAAAACAACGGAACTCCAAAACATTCCTGATGAATGCAAGGGAAAAAGTTGTTGACAAGTGTCGGAAGCTATGATATTATAAAACAACCGCGCCGATTAAAGCGGGGAAATAACTCCAAAACATTCCAATGAATGCAAGGAAATACGTTATTGACAAGCCACAAAAAGTATGATATCATTAAAAACCTGCGCTGGAGTGCAGCGCGGAAACTGCAAAAATCAATAATTTGAAAAAGTTGTTGACAGTCAGCAGAAAACGTGATATTATAACAAAGCGCGTTCACGATATTCGACAGAATATACAGCGCGAAACCAGGACCTTGAAAATTAAACAACGAAAGAATTAAGGAACCCG
>NZ_JAPOHA010000009.1 GCF_026672255.1 Caproiciproducens galactitolivorans
CTCTCACGCCGATAACGGGAGTTCGATTCTCCCACGGGTCACCAAATTGCTAATTGATTTTCATAGATATTTGCACAGCAATGTGTGAAATATAGAGTTGGTACTGATGATGATGAGGGTCCACCCGTTCCCATCCCGAACACGGAAGTTAAGCTCATCCATGCCGAAGATACTTGGCTGGCAACGGCCCGGAACAATAGGTAGGCGCCAACATTAATATTCCTCAATAGCTCAGCCGGTAGAGCATGCGGCTGTTAACCGCAGGGTCGTTGGTTCGAGTCCAACTTGGGGAGCCAGCAAAGCTCAGCCGCCGTTATTAAATTAGCGGCGGCAGCTTTTTTTCCGGGCCATTAGCTCAGTTGGTTAGAGCAACCGGCTCATAACCGGTCGGTCCAAGGTTCGAGTCCTTGATGGCCCACCATGAAAAAACGTATCAAACAGCTAAACTAGCTGTTTGATACGTTTTTTCTTATGCTATTTTAGCGAGAAAAATCGGCTTTATATAGAGGTAAACCAAAAACGGAAAAGTGAAAGAAGTAGCTTTAAGCTGCTCCTTTTGAAAGAGATTGAATATATGCAGGATACGGTTGCGCAAACGGCAGAAATTGTGCTTTGTCAGCTGCAAAATAAGTTATCAAGTGGGCATTTATAATGCTGAAGAATATCAATTGTTTAAAGGAAATAGCCGCGATTGAAATCAGTTATCAACTAACGTCTGTGCGCTATAAAGAACCGCCCCTGTTACAGGGCGGTAGGAAGAATCAGACGCGGAATGCTTAACATTTTTGGCTGCATAAAAGCCGGTCAATAATGTCGTCGAGCAAGCGTAAATCCTTATCATTGAGATCGTCCAGTAATTCAAGAATTCGTTTTAATGCTTTAGCGCTGTCTTTATCGCAGCCCCTGTTGTCGCAATCGTCGTGATGATCATGGTCATCACATTCATTGTGGTCACAGTCAGGCGAATTCGTATAATGGTTTAAACTCATATAGTACAACTCCTTTAAAAGTGTTGTACTATATTATGGCCATTGACAAAGAGTTGCCAATATGAGCGATTGGTATGCCTAAAACAGAAAATGGCGGCTCCTACCGTAAAGCAAGAGCCGCATGTATGGACACTTATTCGGTTTTAACCACAGAAATGGCAGCATCCAAAGCACTTATAAATATAATTCAACATCTGAGCGCAGCACATATCAGCAACCTCCTTTGTATTTATCTTCTTGGGATGGTTAAATAGTAACAAATTTGTAACTGTTTTGCAAATGTAAGTCTTGGAAATGAAAGAAGGAAGGGATGAGAGAAAATCTTGATATAAAGGCACAAATGAAGAGAGGAGCATTGGGGCTGCATAAAATTTCAATGTGGATGGCGCACCAACCAGGCAAAACCATTCGAGACAATGTGTCGGCCCTTTCATGAACTTGTAAAAGTTGATCATATGTAGGCGGTTATTCCGCCGTAAACTATTGCATGGACTTGCATTCTTGCGCACATTTTTGGCATTCAGCAGCGCATTTGGCGCAATGGTCGTCTTTAAAGGTTTTACATTCCTGTGCGCATTCCTCACAAATAGTGGCACAAAGTTTGCACAAATCGATTGCATGACAAGAATCCGTAATCATGAATGAGGCGGCCTCTTTACAAATACAGGCACACTCGTGCAGCTTTGCAATACATTTTTTCCGATTTGCTACGTCGGGCTCCTCAAGGCACATCTTCATGCATTCAAGACATGCCTGCGCACATTTGTTACATTCGTCAATGCAGGTTTGGTTTTTGTTGTTCATATTTACAACTCCCATAGTCAGACTCCTTAGATTATTTGATTTTTACTATTATTTCTTAAAAATCTGCTATTATGTAAAAAAAGAAATCATAAAACGGAATCAGTTAAGGTGGCCGCAAAAACTCTGGATCAGCCTTCTGACATGAGCAGGAAAGCGACCATAACGATCTAGCAGCAATTCGGATTGGATACGGATGATTGGAATATCGGCACAAAATAAAGAATCAGCATCCTGCCAAACGGTAAGATGCTGATTCCGTTTTATTTATTTACCACCACCAACGACGGCAGCGGCAACGGCACCCTCTCCATCGGCAGCAACGCCGGCAATTATTCCAGCAACACATCATGAATCGCCTCCTTTCGGACAGTGGGGCAATAACATAATATGAATCGGAAAGGCGGCTTGTCAATTGGAGAGTTTAGGATTAGAGTTAAATAGGTGTAGCATCCTGCTTAACTACAGACACCGAGCAAAAATAATGGCGCCCGTTAAAAGGCGAGCGCCGTTATTTTTATTTGCCTCCGCGGCATCCGGGGCGGCGCCTGTTATTATTATTGCGATTGCTGTTACCGCTACTGCTACTGCTACTGCTACTGCTACTGTTGCTGTTGCTGTTGCTGTTGCTGTTACTATTACTGTTGGCAGTGCTTTCAATTTGGCGATTTTCTGTTCTATTATTATCTTGGCGGCGTTCGGGCCGGCAACGATTGTTGCTGTTGCGGTTATCTCTATTCATTTAATCTGTCCTTTCGTCGGTGATATTACATAATATGAGTTTTAAAATTACCTGTCACTATGCGCCGGCAATTTGATTATAATAAATCCTCCATACCGAAAAGGCGGAGGAAATTCCGTTTTGCCACGGATTTGGCCCGTACGCTGAAAAAACCGCCCGTAATGGGCGGTAATCCTGAAACATCCTTTTTATTTTGGTTTAACAGGCGGGATAATCGACGAAAAAAAGGAATCCGGATCGCTTTTAAATTTCTGAATCAGGTCGGTCTTTGCCTCTTTTGGTTTCTCAAATTTGGATTTCATCCTGCTTGGAATATGGATTTTATTCGGATTCGAGCAATTGTATTCATTCATTTCCATGGCCTTATCTCCAGTACAATTTATTTCTATATTGTATTCACAAATCCGGCAAAATGCTAAATGGAAAAACGGCTCCAACAGTAATGCCGGAGCCGTATTTTGTGATGATTCCCTGCAAGTTTATCTTCCGGTATAAGTGATTTGACCGCAGGCTATTTTCGCTCCGGAATTTCCGGATGGCTGGGTTGTAAAATCATCCGGAAGCATATGCACGATTATGGTACGTCCTATCACTTCACTGACAGCGAATCGGTCTGTAAAAAACGCCAGAAAAGCGTAGCCCTTGTTTCCGAATAACGGCGGCAAATCACCGGCATGCGCAGGGTGCGGACAATTATGGGGATTGAAGTGTGCGCCTGCGTTTGCAAAGGGATCCTGGGCATTCCCGGTACAGGAGTTCCCTTCGTGAATATGGAACCCAAATACGTTCGATGCACAGGCTGCCGTGCCTTGGGGCAGACCCTGCACTTCCGCCATTAATAAAACACCGGTACTTAACTGGTACAAGAAAACAATGCCGTTTATATTCGGAAAATTCGGACCGCCTTTTAGGAGAGCCTGCGCTTCCGGCGGACGATTCACTATATTTTGCAGTTGACCAAATTGTGGATCAGAGTACAATAAAACCGCCTCCTGAGCCATTTTATGCAGCAAAATACAGGATTGCTAAACGAAAAGAGAAAAGATGGGATACTGTAATCAGGTGGCATAGATTCTTCATGATGCATGGCCCGCAGGGCCTATCCGCCAATCCTTCCATCCAAATGAACGTAAATTATAACACACAGAATGTCCAGGAAAAATATGCAAAGAGGATTTTTGATGAGAGCTGCATAAAGATTACGTTACGGATAAAAAGAGGGAATGTCCGGCTGACGGACATTCCCTCTTCCAATATATCTTATAACTCACAGGCACAGGATTCACATTCCGGAATATCACCGACGATCGGCGCAGGGTCAATTCCCTTCTTCTTGTAATAATCCGCAACAGCGGATTTGATCGCCTGCTCCGCCAATACGGAGCAATGCACCTTAACCGGCGGCAGACCGTCCAGTGCTTCCATTACCGCTTTGTTGGTAAGCTTTAAAGCATCTTCAATTTTCTTGCCCTTAATCAGTTCAGTGGCCATGGAGCTGGTTGCGATTGCGGCGCCGCAGCCGAATGTTTTAAACTTAACGTCGGTGATAACGTCGCCGTCGACCTTAATGTACATGCGCATGATATCGCCGCATTTCGGGTTTCCGACTTCGCCGACACCGTCTGCGTCCGGGATTTCCCCAACGTTGCGCGGGTTGGCAAAATGATCCATTACTTTTTCACTGTAGGCCATGATCGATTACCTCTCTTATATCGAAATTTTCTTTAATATTTCTTCTGACCTGTAATAATTTCCTCCCAAAGAGGAGACATGGAACGAAGGCGGTCGACGATTTTGGGGAGTATCTCAAGAATATAGTCGACGTCTTCCTCTGTATTTTGATCGCTGAAGGTAATTCGGAGCGATCCGTGGGCGATTTCATGCGGAAGCCCGATTGCGAGCAGTACATGGCTCGGGTCAAGCGAGCCGGAAGTGCAGGCGGAACCGGAAGATGCGCAGACGCCCTGCAGATCGAGGCTGAGAAGCAGGGATTCGCCCTCAATGCCTTCAAAGCACATATTGATATTGCCGGGCAGACGCTTTACCCGGTCGCCGTTCAGGCGGGAACGTTCAATTTTCAGTAAACCGTCGATCAGGCGGTCGCGCATTTTTGTCAGGCGCTCCGTATTTGCGTCGATGTTTTTGCATGCTTCCTCAAGTGCAACGCTCAGGCCGACAATTCCGGCAACGTTTTCCGTACCGGCCCTGCGCCCGCGTTCCTGCGCGCCGCCGTCGATCAGATTCGGGCACCGCACGCCGTTGCGGATATAGATTGCTCCGACGCCTTTGGGAGCGTGGAATTTATGTCCGGAGAGGGAAAGCAAATCAATATTTTGCTCTTTTACGTTAATAGGAACATGTCCGACTGCCTGAACCGCGTCGGTATGGAAAAGAACGCCGTGCTTTTTGCAGATCGCGCCGATTTCCGGAATCGGCTGAATGGTTCCGATTTCGTTGTTCGCGTACATAATGGTAACGAGCGCGGTATCCTCGCGGATCGCCGCTTCGAGTTCCTCGGGCCTTATCAGACCGTCGTGATGTACGTCGAGGTAGGTAACTTCAAAGCCTTCCTTTTCCAGCGTTTCGCAGGAATGCAGGACGGCATGGTGCTCAAATTTTGAAGTAATAATATGCTTCTTGCCTTTTTTGGCCTGCTCATGGGCTACGCCTTTGATCGCCCAGTTATCGCTTTCGCTTCCGCCGGAAGTAAAGAATATTTCGTTCGGCTTTGCCCCAAGGCATTGAGCGACTTTTTCACGCGCCAGCTCAAGCGGTTTTTTGGCTTCCCGACCAACCGAATAAAGACTGGAAGGGTTTCCATAATATTGCGTATAGAAAGGCTCCATCGCCTCTAAGACGGCTTTTGAAACAGGAGTGGTAGCGGCGTTGTCCGCGTAAATAAAACGTCCCATGTTTATCACCTTTACTTGTCTATTTTCAATTGCAGATTTCCTGCGTTTTTAATATACACCATTTTAGTGTATATTTCAATAGGCAATTCTAAACTTACCGAAATTTTTCAATTGCGGCAACGGCCAGACGGTCGCAGCGCTCGTTTTCCGGGTGGCCCGCATGTCCCTTTACCCAGTTCACCGTGACCTTGTGCTTCTCTAAAAGCGGAAGAAGGGTTTCCCATAAATCCGCGTTCAGCGCGGGCTTTTTGTCGGCTTTGCGCCACCCGTTTTTCCGCCAGCTTTTGGCCCAGCCCTTGGTGATCGCGTCGCAGACATATTTTGAGTCGCTGCAAAGAATCACTTCGCATGGCTCTTTTAATAGGCGAAGCGCCTCGATCACGCCGCTTAATTCCATACGGTTGTTGGTCGTGCCGGCTTCGCCGCCGCTGATCTCTTTTTCAACGCCGTTATAACGCAGTATGGCGCCGAAACCGCCGGGACCGGGGTTCCCGCTGCATGCGCCATCCGTGAATATTTCAACACGCTTCATTTTCATCATCCTTAATTTTTCCAAACTTATAAATTTTATTATAGCATGGGAGCTTTTTACAAACAACGCAATTTTCCGTTTAGCGGGTTCTTTTCGGGCAATAATATAATTTGCCGGTCAAAGATGCGGTATCTTGACAGCAAATGGGAATCAAGGTACAATGATAACAATATTTGTGTCCGGATTTATTTTTAAGAAGCATTATATTTAGACATTAAATATATTTGAACCGCATTGCTGTGCGGTTAACACAATTCTCTTTTGCAGCTGCCCGCGCAGTGCGAAAGGATGCAACAATTTTATATGGATACGCCTATGCCCGCTTCGGCACCGTTTGCCGGCGGACTTTTATTGGTTGTACCCTGATTAACAATGGAGGTTATTTTGTGACGGAAAAAAATCAAACAAAATCCGCAGATTCCGAAAATTCAGGGAAACTGCACGTTGGCGCTGCCGGTGAGGGCCACTCTTCGCTTTATCAGAAGGTTGTGCTTCCCAAAAAACAGGGGCATAGAACGGAAACGGCTGCGAAAAGCAAGGCGCAAAAACCTGCGGATCAGGTAATTGGGGGCGGTACGGTGGAGGTTAGCGAACCGGCACCCGCTCCGAAGCAGCGCAAACCGCGCCGCCAGCCGCAAAAACAGTCGCAGCAGTTGAAGGCGCCGCAGGTGATGGCACAGCTGGGCAAAACAAAAGCCCCGAAAACAGAGGCCCAGCCCGGCCAGCCGAAACAGACGCGTCCGAGAAAGCAGACGCCGCGCCAGCAAAGCAAACGGGGGAAGAACGGTCAGCAAAAGCCTTCCATTCGGGTCTATTTTCTGGGCGGTTTAAATGAGATCGGAAAAAACTTTACGCTGTTTGAATGCGAAAACGATATGGTCATTGTGGACTGCGGTATGGCCTTCCCCGACGGCGATATGCTTGGGGTCGATCTGGTTCTGCCGGATTTCACTTTTGTGGAACGCAACGCAGAGAAAATACGCGGTATTGTGCTGACCCATGGTCACGAGGATCATATCGGCGCAATCCCTTATCTGTTAAAGAAGATCAACGTACCGGTTTACGGTACGCCGCTGACGCTTGGCCTTGTGGAAGGCAAGCTGAAAGAGCATGGTTTGCAGGGAAAAGCAAAACTGAGTGTGGTTCACCCCGGCGGGCAGGTAAAACTCGGCTGCCTGAATGTGGAGTTCATTCATGTGAACCACTCCATACCGGATGCGGTCGGCCTTGCGATTCATTCCCCGGCGGGCACGGTGGTGCATACCGGCGACTTTAAAATTGACTGCACGCCCGCGCAAGGGGAAATGATCGACCTTGCCCGCTTCGCGCAACTGGGACAGCAAGGCGTTCTCGCCCTTTTTGCGGATTCTACCAATGCCGAACGACCGGGTTACACGATGACCGAAAGTAAGGTCAACGATTCCTTTGAACGCCTTTTTAAGCGGGCGGAAAACAGCCGAATCATTATAGCGACTTTTGCTTCCAATATCAGCCGCGTTCAGCAGATTATCAACTGCGCGGTCAAATACGGGCGGAAGGTTGCGCTTTCCGGCCGCAGCATGCTCAACGTGATGGGCATCGGCGTGGAAATGGGCTATCTGAATGTTCCGGACGGCGTTTTAATCGATCTGGATTTGATTAACCGTTACCCGAAGGAAAAAATTGTTCTGGTTACAACGGGCAGCCAGGGGGAGCCGATGAGCGCCCTGACGCGTATGGCCTTTGCCGACCACCGCAAGGTGGAAGTAGGCCCCGGCGATTTCATCATTATTTCGGCACGACCGATTCCGGGCAACGAAAAAACGGTCGGCACGGTAATCGACGAGCTGATGAAACGCGGCTGTGAAGTGGTGTATGAGTCCATGTACGAAGTGCATGTTTCCGGTCACGCCTGCCAGGAAGAACTGAAACTGATGCAGGGAATTACGAAACCCAAATATTTTATCCCGGTGCACGGTGAGCAGAAACACCTGCGCAAGCATGCCGGACTGGCCTACGCGCTGGGCAAAACCGCTTCGGAAGTATATATCGGCGACATCGGCGACGTATTGGAATTGAACGAGGATTACATGAAAAAGCTCCCCTCCGTTCCGGCTGGCCGTGTGCTGGTCGACGGCCTTGGGGTCGGCGATGTGGGCAGCATTGTTCTTCGCGACCGCAAACATCTTGCGGAAGACGGGCTGATTGTTGTAGTCTGTACAATCGCGCAGGACGACGGCCGCGTTATTTCCGGCCCGGATGTGGTTTCGCGCGGATTTGTCTATGTGCGTGAATCGGAGCCGCTGATTGAGGAAGCAAAGGAACTGGTCAATTCCGTTCTGGAGAATTGCGCCGGAAACAATATCCACGACTGGGGAACGCTCAAAACCAGAATTAAGGACGAACTTTCCCGCATGCTTTATGACCGGACAAAGCGCAATCCGATGATTCTGCCGATTATAATGGAAGTTTAAGCACCAAAAGGGGTAATCGTTTTGAAAAGAAAAGTATGGGTATCATCACCGGTGTTTTTCGTAATTACCGCTGTTATGCTCATCATGGCCTGTATCAGTTATTTTTACAACCCGATCTTGTTCTACATTGAAGGAACGCTCGCGGTTTGTTCCGTCATTGCGGTCATGCTTTTAACGGAGCAGTTTAAGGCGCATGTGTCTACCGCGATGAAAAGCGCCCAGAAAATTCTTTCCGGGGACCAATACCGCGCATTAATGGACTTTACCATGCCGGTGGCGGTGGTAGGGGAAGCGGGCGACATCATCTGGGTGAACAGTGCGTTTACCGCCAAAGTCGGGGCGAAACACGAATGCAGGGGCGAAAATATTTTAAAATTTATTTACCCCAAAACCGTCAATCAAATTATGGGAGACAGCGGAACCGACATTGCCGTCGGCGATCGGAATTTCACGGTGTTTGCCGCGAAAACCGAGTGCGGCAGTATCCTGTATTTTATAGACGATACGTATTATAAGGTAATCAATCGCGAGTATATCGAACAGCGGCCGGTTGTCATGATCGCCTGCTTCGACAATCGGGAGGAGCTTGCCCGCGATTCCAGCGGCAGCGAAGATACCCGTATTGCTTCGGAGGTTGAGGGCGCTTTGATCGATTGGGCGCAGAATATGAACGGTTTTCTCAAAAGGCTGAGCGGCGGGCGGTATCTTATCCTGACGGATGAAGCCTGTGTGCGGGAAGCAATGAGTAAACGCTTTCAAATCCTTGATACGGTCCGCGGCATCAAGGCGGGGGAACGCCGCAGCGCAACGGTTTCCGTCGGCGTCGGCCGCGGCGCCGATTCCCTGAAGGAAGCGGAGGAATGGGCGCGCAAAGCGCTCGACATGGCTTTGGGCCGCGGCGGCGACCAGGTGGCCGTCAAACAAAAGGACGATACATATGAGTTCTTCGGCGGCCTTTCCAAAGGGGTGGAAAAACGCGACAAAGTACGCACCCGCGTTATTGCCGCCACCCTTTCCGACCATATCAAAAACAGCGACAATGTTTTAATCATGGGGCATAAATATTCCGATCTGGACAGCGTGGGCGCTTCCGTCGGCCTTTGGAGCGCGATAACGAAAGCGTTGAAAAAACCGGCTTTTGTGGTTTTAAACCGATCGCAGTCCCTTGCGTCTCCGCTGATCTCCTCCATGGAAGCCACCGGGCAGAAAATCTTTATTTCCCCGATGGACGCCATGACGATGGTGAACCCCAAAACCATGCTGATTGTCGTTGACACGCATTCGCAGGATTTTGTGGAAAGCGCGGAACTTTTAAGCGCGGTTCCCCGCGTGGTGATTATCGATCATCACCGAATGATGGTCAAGCACGTTGAAAATGCGCTGGTCTTTTATCACGAGCCCTACGCAAGTTCCACTTCGGAAATGGTTGCCGAGCTTGTGCAGTATATCGGCGACAATACGCTGGGGCAGGCGGAAGCCGAAGGGCTTTTGTCCGGCATTATGCTGGATACCAAGAATTTTGTGCTGAAAACCGGTGTACGCACCTTTGAAGCGGCCGCGTATCTGCGCCGGCGCGGTGCGGATACGGTGGAAGTAAAGCGCATGTTTTCCGATACGATCGACACCTATAAAGCAAAATATCAAATTGTTTCCGGCGCGGAGATTTTAAACGACTGTGCGATTGCCTCCGCCGACCGGGAATTCCCGGATATCCGTATCACCTCGGCGCAGGCGGCGGACGAACTCTTATCTATTCAAGGAGTAAACGCGTCGTTTGTCCTTTTTCCGACGGGAAACGTTGTGAACGTATCCGCCCGTTCGCTGGGCGATATCAATGTTCAGCTCATCATGGAGGCGCTGGGCGGCGGCGGCCACCTGACAATGGCGGGCGCGCAGCTTTCCGATATGACGGTTCAGCAGGCCCGCGAGAAGCTTATCTCCGTGATTCAGGATACCATGGCGAAAGCCGTTCAATAAACTTACTATACTAATGGAGGGAATACCAATGAAAGTCGTATTGCTCGATGATATTAAAGGAAGCGGTAAAAAAGGAGAGTTGATCAACGTGAGTGACGGTTACGCCCGAAATTACCTTTTCCCGCGCAAACTTGCAAAAGAAGCAAATGCGCAGGCATTGAATGAACTGAAAAATGCGGCGGATGCGAAAGCCTTTAAAATAAAAACCGAAAAGGAAGCCGCGCAGAAAACCGCCGATACCATTCATGAAAAAAGCGTAAAGCTGTTTGCAAAAGCGGGGCAGGGCGGCCGCTTATTCGGCTCCGTTACCGCGAAGGAAATTGCCGAGGAATTGAAACGCCAGTATAAAGTGAATGTTGACAAGCGTAAAATTGTTCTGAACGGCGATATCAAGGCCTTTGGAACTTATGAATGTGAAGTAAAGCTTTACAGCGGAATTTCAGCCAAAGTTTTTGCGGTTGTAAGCGAAAAAGAGTAAGCTTTCAAATGAGAAGGGAGGGACAAGCATGAATGAAACGGTAATGGGCGGATACAGCGCGTTGAACCTTCCGTTCAGCCCCGAAGCGGAGCAGTCCGTTTTAGGCGCCGTGCTTTTGGATTCCTCCTGCCTTGACCGGGTAGCGGAAATTCTGCCGCGCCCGGAATATTTTTACCAAACGAATAACAGTTTGATTTACGGCACGATGCTGGAGATGTTCACAGCGGGACAGCCGGTGGACTTTGTTACCGTTCTGGAAAAACTGAAGGAAAACGCAAGCTTTGACGAAGCGGCCGGGAAGACCTATCTGCTTCAGCTTGCGCAGCTTGTACCGTCTATTTCCAATGTGGAGTCATACGCGCGTATCGTGCGCGATAAATACGATGTACGCACCTTAATCACGACTTCGCGCGATATCATTGAAGAAGCGTCGGAGGGAACGGTGGACGCCGCTACCCTCCTGGATTCCGCGGAGCAGCGGATTTTCGACATCCGCCGCGGAAAAAATATGCAGGGGCTGCAGCGCATCGACGAAATCATTGTGCAGACTTTTGACCGGCTGGATCTTCTGAATTCCCCCGATGCCGATTTATACAAAGGCGTGCCGACGGGGATCGCTGAACTGGATGAAACGATTACCGGCCTGAACCGTTCCGACTTTATTCTGCTCGGCGCGCGCCCCGGTATGGGAAAAACCAGCTTTGCTTTAAATATTGCCCGGCACGCGGCGATCAAGGCCAATAAAAAGATCGCCTTTTTCTCGCTGGAAATGAGCAAGGAGCAGCTTGCTTCGCGCTTGCTTTCCACCGAAGCCATGGTCGGCGGCACAAAGCTGCGCACCGGCAAGCTGAGCGAAGATGAATGGGTGCGTATCGTAGAGGCGGGCGATATCCTTTCCAAAACCCAAATGTATTTTGACGATAACCCGTCGATTACCGTAGGGGAAATGAAGGCAAAAATCCGCCGTCTGAAAGATGTCGATCTGGTGGTCGTCGACTATTTGCAGTTAATGAGCGCTTCCGGGAAAATAGACAACCGTGTGCAGGAAATTTCCAAAATTACGCGAAATATGAAAATCATGGCGAAAGAACTGAACGTACCGGTTCTTATGCTTTCCCAGCTTGCCCGTGACAGTGAGAAACGTACCAACCATCGCCCGGTTTTGTCCGATCTGCGCGATTCCGGTTCCATTGAACAGGATGCCGATATCGTTTTATTTCTGTACCGTGAGGATTATTATCAGGACGGGGAAACGCCGAATGAAAACGCGGACAGGAACAGCGGCGAATGTATTATTGCAAAAAACCGCCACGGCGAAACAAAGACCGTTCCGCTGCACTGGCAGGGTGAATTCATGCGTTTTACCGCACAGGAGGTAGTCCGCAGTGAATGATCAGATTCAGAAGATTGAGAAAAAGATCGAAAGAGCAATCGTCGATTGGAACATGCTTCCGCAGGGATGCTCCGTAGTGGTGGGGCTTTCCGGCGGCGCGGATTCTATCGCGCTTGCTCATTTTCTTTTAAAATACACCGCCGAACGTCATATTCCGATTCAGGCGGCACATATTAACCATGGACTGCGCGGCGCGGAAGCAGACCGCGACGAGCAGTTTGTTACGGAATGGTGCCGCAAAAACAAGATGGAATTAAAAATTCTTCATGCGGACGTGCGCGCTCTGGCCGCGGAAAAATCCGAAGGCCTGGAAGAGTGCGGCCGGAATGTACGATACCGTTATTTTCGCAGCCTTTGCGAAGAGAATACGAAAATTGCCACCGCCCACTCGCTTTCCGACAGTGCGGAAACTGTGCTTCTCAATCTGGTGAAAGGCGCGGGCGCGCGCGGCCTCTGCGGAATTCCCGCCGTTCGCGGGAATATTATCCGCCCGCTTATCGCTGTTACAAGAGCGGAGGTGGAAGCCTACTGCGCTTATTATCGGTTGGATTATGTAACGGACAGCACCAATTTTTCTGAGGATTATACGCGCAACAAAATCCGCCTGGGGGTAATCCCGGTTCTGCGGGAAATTAACCCTGCCTTTGAATCGGCGGTTTTCTCCATGACAGCGCATCTGAAAGAAGATGAAGACTGCCTGTGCTCCCTTGCGGAGAAAAAACTGAAAGAGGCGGTCTGCCCCCACGGCTACCGGCTGTCCGTTTTAAATTCCCTGCCGGATGCGATTCTGAACCGTGCGGTTTTCGCCGCTATCAAAAAGAAAAGCCCCGCGCGGCTGGCGGGCGGACATATTGAGGCGGTCACGGAAATTGTCCGTTCAGGAGCCGGTTCGGTTACCGTAGCCGGAGGAATACAATGCTCCGCACAGGGCAATACTCTTTTTATTACCGATCCCGATGAGAAAACGGCGGATTCTGCGTGGTGCGTACCGCTTAGGATACCGGAAACCGTTCTGCCGGACGGCAGAAAACTCACCGTAAACAGACTTTCCCGACAAGAATTCGAAAAACGCCGTAAATTTAATAATTTGTTATTTAATAATTTCATTAACTATGATACAATATCTAGTATTACCTCGGTTCGAAACAGACGCCGCGGCGATGTTTTTCGCCCTTTTGGCCGCGGTGTTTCCAAAAGCCTGAAAAAGCTTTTCAATGAAGCGAAAATTGCGCCGATGCTTCGCGGGAATCTGGCGATGCTTGAAAGCGGCGGAAAAATTATTTGGATAGAGAACTTTGGTGCCGCGCAGGATGCCTGTGTGGATGAAAATACGCAGAATATAGCGGAAATTAAAATTAAGGAGTTCTGAACATGAGAAATGACATTCAATCGGTTTTATTCAGCGAAGAAAAGCTCGCTGAAATCGTACAGTCGATCGGTAAGCGCATCAGTGAGGATTATAAAGACAAGAACCTTCTGATGGTCAGCGTGCTGAAAGGCTCGGTGGTATTTATGGCCGATTTGATGCGCGCGATCACCATTCCATGCAGCATTGATTTCATGTCCGTTTCAAGCTATGGCTCCGGTACCAAAACTTCCGGAGTGGTAAAAATCGTAAAGGATTTGGACATCAATTTGGAAGGTTACGACCTTTTGGTCGTTGAGGATATACTCGACAGCGGTTTAACCTTAAGCTACATACTCGAGCTGCTGCAATCCCGTTCTCCGAAAAGCATCAAGGTCTGTACGCTGTTTGACAAACCGGACAGGCGTACGGTGAACCTTAAAGCGGATTACGCAGGAACTGTCGTTCCGGATGAATTCATCGTCGGTTACGGCCTTGATTATGCAGAAAAATATAGAAATCTTCCGTTTGTCGGCATTTTGAAACCAGAGGTTTACCAAAAATAAATTGGAAGTAAGAAGCAGCCCAAGTAAGGAGTGAACTTCATTTGGATAATAAGAAAACGCTTAAAAATATAGCTTTGTTTATCGGGGTTCCCATATTGCTGTTTATCCTGATCGCGATGATTTATGGAAGCCGCCCCCAAAAGACCTTTAATTATTCCGATATCCTGCATGATTTCAAAAATGGGCAGGTTACGGAATTCTCTATGGATATGGGCAGCGGCGAAATGATCATCAAGCTCAAGGATAAAACGCAGATTTCCTATGTGGCTCCGAATGCAGAGCTGCTTTACAGGGATGTCAAGCCGTTTCTCGAGCAGTATGACAGAGATCATCCGGACAGCCCCATGGTTTACAACCTGAAGCATCCGGCGGAAACCTCGTGGCTGGCCAGCATGCTTCCGATGCTTGTCACTTTAGGCATCATGGTTCTGTTCTGGTGGTTCATGATGAAGCGTCTGAACTCCAGCATGGGCGACGCAGGCAAGCAGATGAACTTCGGCAAGGCGAAAATCAAGCAGATGGCCGATGAAAAGCGCAAAACCACCTTTGCCGACGTTGCCGGCGCGGACGAGGAAAAGGAAGAGCTGCGCGAAATTGTTGAGTTTTTGAAAAACCCGAAAAAATACAACGAGCTTGGCGCGCGTATCCCCAAAGGCGTGCTGCTCGTAGGCCCTCCGGGTACCGGTAAAACCTTGCTGGCCAGAGCCGTGGCGGGAGAAGCGGGCGTGCCGTTCTTCTCGATTTCCGGTTCCGACTTTGTGGAAATGTTCGTCGGCGTCGGTGCGTCCCGTGTGCGCGACCTGTTCGAACAGGCGAAGAAAAATTCCCCCTGCATCATCTTTATTGATGAAATTGACGCGGTTGGCCGTCAGCGCGGCGCCGGGCTCGGCGGCGGGCACGACGAGCGCGAACAGACGCTGAACCAGCTGCTCGTTGAAATGGACGGTTTCGGCGCGAACGAAGGCGTCATTATGATTGCCGCAACCAACCGCCCGGATATCCTTGACCCCGCTTTAATGCGTCCGGGCCGTTTTGACCGTCAGGTCATGGTCGGTTATCCGGATATTAAAGGCCGTGAGGAAATTTTAAAGGTACATGCCCGCGGTAAGCCGATTGCACCGGACGTCGAGCTGAAAACCATCGCGAAATCCACCGCCGGTTTTACCGGAGCGGATTTGGAGAACCTCTTAAATGAAGCGGCGCTTCTGGCAGCCAGAAAGAGCCTGAAAGCGATTACCATGTCGGAAATTGAAGAGGCCACGATTAAGGTTGTCGTCGGTACGGAAAAGAAGAGCCACGTCATGACCGAAAAAGAGAAAACGCTTACCGCCTATCATGAAGGCGGCCATGCGGTTGCGGCTTATTTCTGTCCCACGCAGGACCCCGTCCATCAGATTTCCATCATCCCGCGCGGCATGGCAGGCGGTTACACGATGCATCTTCCCACCGAGGATCGTTCCTACAGAACCCGCAGAGAGATGCAGGAAGACCTCATCGGCCTGCTGGGCGGACGTGTGGCGGAAGCGCTTACGCTGGACGATATTTCGACCGGTGCTTCGAATGATATCGAGCGCGCAACGAAACTGGCCCGCGGCATGGTTACCAAATACGGCATGACGGACGCGCTCGGCCCGATTACTTACGGGCAGGACGACGGAGAGCCGTTCCTTGGCCGCGACATGGGTCACATCCGGAATTATTCCGAAACAACCGCTTCCGCGATTGATCAGGAAATCCGGAATCTGATGATAACGGCTTACAACCGTACGGAAAGTATTCTAAAAGAGCATATGGATAAACTGCATGAGGTCGCCAAGTACCTTTATCAAAATGAAAAGATGAGCGGCGAGCAGTTCAAAGCTGTGATGGAAGAACAGCAGACCGAACTTCCGGCCGAACCATCCGGAGACGTGCAGCCGGCCAATCCTTCAGAAGAATAATCATTAGGGGGAATGTTACTGCATTTCCCCTTTTTGATGTTGTTTACTATAAGAACATAAGGGGCTTTATACATGAAAAAGAACATAACCCGGTTTCTATTTGGAATCCTATTCATTCTGACGGCAATCCTACTGCTCGGCAACTCTGCCGGGTGGTGGTCAATCACGAATTTCAGCGGCTGGTGGACGTTTTTCCTGATCGTTCCGGGGATTGCAGGGCTGATAAGCTGCGGCTTTAATCTTGGAAGCTTCTGCATGGTATTGATCGGCGGATGGATGCTGGCAAGCGCCCAGCATTGGATTCCCAAAGCGATATCCGATACCATTCTTCTTGTTGTAATCCTTCTTCTCATTGGCCTGGAACTGATTTTCGGTTCCTTTAAAAGGCGCCGGGCTCCGTCTGCGCCGGTTATTCTGGAAGGCGTCCACGGAGCAAGCGACACCAGCAACTCGGTTGAATACACAGCGGTTTTCGGTTCGGTAGATGTTTCCAATAACTCAACGACCCTTTGCGGCGGAAGCGTCAGTGCGATTTTCGGCGGTGTGACCCTCGACCTGCGCGGCGCTGTTCCGGTTGACGGCGCAATGATCGAGACCAACGCGATTTTCGGAGGAATAAAGATTCTTGCGCCGGAAAACTGTAGAATCCACGTCAGCGGAATGCCGTTTCTGGGCGGCTGCCAGTGTTCTGCGCAGCGTCCGAACGACACGTCGCTTCCGCTTCTTACCATAAAATACACTTCGGTGTTTGGCGGAGTGGAAATTCGATAATGCAATTAGGAGCGAATAATGAATGAAGAAAAAAGTGGAATATGGAAATGAAAGCATTTCATCCCTGAAAGGCGCCGATCGTGTGCGCCGCCGCCCGGCGGTTATCTTTGGCTCGGACGGCATTGAGGGCTGTGAACATTCCATCTTTGAAATACTGTCCAACTCCATAGACGAGGCGCGCGAAGGGTACGGCAAGCAGATTGTCATTACCCGCTTCAGCGACAATTCGGTTCAGGTGGAGGATCACGGCCGGGGATGCCCGGTCGATTTCAACCAAAAAGAACAGCGGTATAACTGGGAGCTGGCGTTCTGCGAACTTTACGCAGGCGGAAAATACAACAACGCTTCCGATGAGAGCTATGAGTATTCCCTTGGCTTAAATGGGCTGGGGCTTTGCTCTACGCAGTATGCCTCCGAATACATGGATGTAGAGGTTCGGCGCGACGGATTCCGTTACACCCTTCACTTTGAGCACGGTGAAAATGTGGGAGGACTGCACAAGGAGCCGTATACGAAAAAGGATACCGGTTCGATTATTCACTGGAAACCGGATATACAGGTGTTTACCGACATTAACGTCCCGGTTGAATATTACCTTGATGTTATCAAGCGGCAGGCGATCGTCAATGACGGCATCAGCTTTTTATTCCGCAGCCAGGCGGGAGGAAAATTCGAGGAAACCGAATTCCTTTACCAGCAGGGGATTGTCGACCACGTAAAGGAAGCCGCCGGCGAGGAAAGCCTGACCCCGGTGCAGTTCTGGCAAACGGAAAAGAAGGTTCGCGACCGTGCGGACAAGCCGGAATATAAGACGAAAATCAATGTAGCGGTGGCGTTTTCCAACCGGAAC
Organism: Caproiciproducens galactitolivorans; assembly: GCF_026672255.1. Classification (GTDB taxonomy): domain Bacteria; phylum Bacillota; class Clostridia; order Oscillospirales; family Acutalibacteraceae; genus Caproiciproducens; species Caproiciproducens galactitolivorans_A. The sequence goes on from NZ_JAPOHA010000009.1 coordinate 17,750, forward strand.
AAATTAATTGAATATTACCATAACTCCAGCTGGCTGGAACACGGCGGCGCGCCGGATAAAGCGGTGCGCAACGCGTTTGTTTATCAGATTGATTCGTATTTGAAGCAGACGGGAAAGTACAATAAAAACGAGAGCAAAATCACTTTCCCCGATATAGAGGACTGCCTGATTCTTGTCATTTCCTCTTTTTCCAACCGTACCTCGTATGAGAACCAGACCAAAAAAGCGATTACGAACAAGGGTATTCAGGAAGCAATGACGGAAATGCTCCGCCATCAGCTGGAAGTCTATTTTATTGAAAACCCCGCGGACGCGGACAAGATTGCGGCACAGGTGCTGATTAACAAGCGCAGCCGCGAGGATGCGGAAAAAACGCGCCTGAACATCAAGAAAAAGCTTACCAGCAATATGGATATCACGAACCGCGTCGCGAAATTTGTGGACTGCCGTACCCGCGACGTGAACGAGCGGGAAATTTTCATTGTGGAGGGCGATTCGGCTCTCGGCGCGTGCAAACAGGCGCGTGATGCGAATTTTCAGGCCATTATGCCGATTCGCGGCAAGATTTTGAACTGCCTGAAAGCCGACTACGATAAAATCTTTAAAAATGATATTATAACGGATCTGATTAAGGTGCTGGGCTGCGGCGTACAGGTTAAGTCAAAGGCAAATAAGGATCTTTCTTCCTTTGATATGTCGCTTCTGCGCTGGAATAAAATCATTCTGTGCACCGATGCCGACGTGGACGGGTTCCAGATACGAACCCTGCTTTTAACCATGCTTTATCGCCTGACGCCTACGCTGATTGAGCAGGGTAAGGTGTTTATTGCCGAATCCCCTCTGTTTGAAATTGCTTCCAAGGATGAGACCTATTTTGCCTATACCGAACGGGAAAAGGAAGAGGTAATCCAGAAGCTGGGAACCAAGCGGTTTACGGTTCAGCGTTCCAAGGGACTTGGCGAAAATGAACCGGATATGATGAATTTAACCACGATGAACCCTGCCACGCGGCGCCTGATTAAGGTTATGCCCACCGACGCGCTGCGCACAAGCGAAGTATTTGATTTGCTATTGGGCGACAATCTGAGCGGCCGGAAGGATTTTATCGCAGAAAACGGATACTGTTATATTGACACGGCGGATGTCAGTTAGTTTGAATACGGAAAAATAGAATGAATGTGGGTGTATATAGAGGATGCCGAAAAAAAGAACAGAACAGCCGGGCGCTCCGCGGGCACGCGGCGTAATTGAAGGCGCGGGAGCGGTAGTAGAGCAGAAAATTACGGATACGCTGGAAACAAACTATATGCCGTATGCGATGAGCGTAATTCTGTCCCGTGCGATTCCGGAGATTGACGGCTTTAAGCCGTCCCACCGCAAATTGTTGTTTACCATGTACAAAATGGGGCTTTTAGGCTCCGCGCGAACCAAAAGCGCCAATATCGTAGGCCAGACCATGAAGCTGAATCCGCACAGTGATTCCGCTATTTACGATACCATGGTGCGTTTGAGCCGTGGATACGAAGCGCTTTTGCATCCGTATGTGGATTCGAAGGGAAACTTCGGTAAATTTTATTCCCGCGATATGGCCTGGGCGGCCTCCCGTTACACGGAAGCGCGGCTGGACAACATCTGCGAGGAACTTTTTCGCGATATTGATAAGGACACCGTTGATTTTGTAGACAATTATGATAATACCTTAAAGGAGCCGACCCTTTTGCCGGCCGCCTTTCCGTCGGTTTTGGTGAACGCCAACACGGGAATCGCCGTCGGAATGGCAAGCTCCATCTGTCCCTTCAATTTAAACGAGGTATGCCAGACGACCATTGCCCTGATGCGCGATCCGGAGCATGAAATCGCCTCAACGCTTTTAGCGCCGGATTTTCCCGGCGGCGGTCAGCTGATTTACGATCACGGAACGATGGACGAAATTTACCGTACCGGGCGCGGCAGCGTGCGTATCCGTTCCCGTTATTCCTACGATAAAAGCGCGAACTGCCTTGATATCACACAGATTCCGCCGACAACCACGGTGGAAGCGATCGTGGAGAAAATCGTCGACCTTGTCAAACAGGGAAAAATTAAAGAGATTTCCGATATCCGCGACGAAACGGGACTCAGCGGACTGAAAATCACGATCGACCTCAAGCGCGGTACGGAACCGGACAAGCTCATGCAGCGCCTGTTCAAGCTTACTCCGCTGGAGGACAGCTTTTCCTGCAATTTCAACGTGCTTGTAGGCGGTTCGCCGCGCGTAATGGGCGTGCGCGAGCTGCTGGAAGAATGGACGGCGTTCCGCATTGAATGCGTTCGCCGCAGGACTTTCTACGATTTAACGAAGAAAAAGGAAAAACTGCATTTGCTCAAGGGTTTGCAGGCGATCCTGCTCGATATCGACAAAGCGGTTGCAATCGTCCGCAAAACGGAAGAGGAAGCGGAGGTTGTGCCGAACCTGATGATCGGCTTCGGTATCGACGAGGTGCAGGCGGAATATGTAGCGGAAATCAAGCTTCGTCATTTGAACCGGGAATATATTCTGAAACGCACGGAAGAAATCAGCCAGCTTGAAAAAGAAATCGCCAATTTACAGGCTATTCTGGACAGTAAGTCCAAAGTGAAAAACGTGATTATCTCGGAACTGGGCGAGATCGCCAGGAAATACGGCCAGCCGCGCAAAACGATGATCATTTATCAGAATGAAATCGAAGAATATTCCGAAGAAGAGGATATACCGGATTATCCTGTAAATCTGTTCTTCACAAAGGAAGGGTATTTTAAGAAAATTACCCCGCAGTCCCTGCGCATGAGCGGAGAGCAGAAGCTGAAGGAAGACGACGAGGTTACCCAGCATATCGAAGACACCAATACCGCCGACCTGCTGTTCTTTACCGACCGCTGCCAGGTCTATAAGGCGAAGGCCAGCGATTTTGGCGACACCAAGGCAAGCGTTCTGGGGGATTATATTCCGGCGAAGCTTGCGATGGACGAAGGGGAAAACGCGGTTTATATGGCGGTAACCCATGAATACAACGGCTACGTCCTGTTCTTCTTTGAAAACGGAAAGATCGCCAAGGTGGATATGTCCGCGTATGCGACCAAAACCAACCGCCGCAAGCTTTTAAATGCCTACAGCGACAAGTCTCCGGTTGTGGCAATCGAATATGCAGAGGAAGACTGCGAATTCCTCCTGACGTCCCTGCAGGGCCGTATCCTTTTGGTACACTCCGGGGCCATTCAAAGCAAAACCACGCGCAGCACGCAGGGCGTTGCCGCGATGACGCTCCGGAAAGGCAGCCGGCTGCTGAAAGCGGAGCGTTACCGGGAGGATATGCTGGTAAATCCGAACCGGTACCGTAAAAATATCCCGGCAGCCGGTTCCCTTCCCGCCGCGGAAGAAACAGCGGGCGAACAGTTAAAATTATAAAAAGTGACGGGTAAAAAAATAAAACGCCGCTGAAAAGCCAATAGCAATCCAGCAGCGGGTCCTGTCAAAGCAGCAAACGCAAACACTTCGGCAGGTCCGTAAATAGATTACCCGATCGTTCAACCAATATGCATAAATCTTACGGTTTCACATAAAATATGCTTGCAATGAAGCGTATTATGTGATACTATAAATTAAGTTGTTATGTAGTATTTTCGGAGGTGCGCTATGACAGTCGTTGAAATCGTATTCGGAGTTATTTTATTAATATTTTCAGTTGCAATTACAGTAATCGTTCTTCTTCAGGAAGGGCATCAGCAGCAGCTTGGAGCAATTACAGGCGGTGCGGACACATTCCTTTCAAAGAATAAAGCCCGTTCTGTGGATTCGTTCCTTGCCAGATGGACAAAAGTGATTGCGATTGGTTTTTTCTTACTTGTAATTGGCGTAAACGCTTACATGTATTTTAAGTAATAAAATGCCTAAAGCCCCGCTAAGTGCGGGGCTTTTCTTATATAAGAAGAAACGGACAGGACTGTATGACAATACGGTTCGCTTGAGGTGGAAGAAAAATGACAGAGGACTTAAAGAGCAAGATACTGGAATATTTACAACATTACCCGCAAAGCATTACTTCCCGGGGGATGATTAAAAAGCTGAAAGTGAAAGATACGAAGAGCTTCTACAACGCCCTGAATCAATTGAAAAACGAAGGAGCGGTTTCGGTTAACAAAAAGCACCGGATCCGCCCTGCGGAGGAAAAGAAAACCGTAAAGGCAAAGATTGTATCTTTATCGAAAGGTTTTGCTTTTGCGCGCCCGGAGGACGGCGGCGAAGACTTGTTTATTCACGTGAATCACTTAAATAGGGCCTTTATCGGCGACACGGTTGTATTGAAGAACGTGAAAGAAAGCGAAAAAGGGCCGAGCGCCGACGTGCATTTGATTTCGGAAAAGAGCAGCCGCATGATTACAGGCACGCTGTGCCGCGGCTCGGGATTGTGCGAATTGATTCCGGACGGCGCGATACGGTACCATATACCGGTGGAAAAGGATTCTGCGAGGAATATCAGGAACGGGGACAAGGTTCAGGCGGAAATACACCGAACCCCTCGCACTTCTCTGTTATCCGCCCGGGTTGTCAAGGTTTACGGCAATTCGGGAAGCGCAAAAATCTGCGCGGACGCGATCATTGACCAAAACGGGATCAAGACCCGTTTCTCCGAAGAGGTTCTTGAAGAAGCGCGGCGGATTTCCGGCCAGACCGTTACGGAACAGGATTTAAAAGGGAGACTGGATTTAAGGAAAACAAGCATCTGCACCATTGACGGCGCGGATGCGAAGGATCTGGACGACGCGATTTCTGTAAGCAGGACGAAAAACGGCTACAAACTTGGCGTTCATATCGCCGATGTGAGCCATTATGTAAAAGAAGGCGGCGCGCTCGACGCCGAGGCGATGGAGCGGGGCACGTCTGTCTATTTTGCCGACCGCGTCATTCCCATGCTTCCCAAGGAGCTTTCCAACGGGGTATGTTCCCTGAATGCGGGGGAGGATAAACTGACTTTTTCCGCGATCATCGAGCTGGATAAGCAGGGCGCGATTTTATCCTATCAATTTAAAAAGAGCGTTATTAATTCCAAAGTACGCGGGGTTTATTCGGAAGTAAATCAGTTATTCGATAAAACCGCCGACGCACAATTGCGTAAAAAATACGCTCCGGTGATTCGTTCCCTAAACGCAGCCAGGGAACTGGCCGATATTTTAAAAGCGCGTTCCATTCAAAACGGTACGGTAGACTTGGACAGTACCGAATCCAAATTCACGCTCAATGAAGAGGGCGTCTGTATTAACGTGGAGCCGCGCGAAACGGGCGAGTCGGAACAGATGATTGAGCAGCTGATGATTACAGCCAACCAGGCGGCCGCGAAGCTTGCCAGAGCAAGCGGCATTCCGTTTGTATACCGTGTGCATGAACAGCCGAACCCGGAGCGTGTAGCGAATCTGGTGCAGCTTGTCGGCGCGCTTGGGCTGAATGCGCAGCGGCTGAAAAAGGACGGCGAGCTGAAAACTGCCGACTTTGCCGATATTATGAAGCAGGCAAGCGGAACGCCCGCGCAGAAGGTGATTTCCCATCAGTTGCTGCGGACGATGGCAAAGGCACGCTATGATACCGCGCCGATCGGCCATTTTGGACTTGCACTTGCGGATTACTGTCACTTTACGTCACCAATCCGCCGATATCCGGATACCGCGATTCACCGTATCCTTTCCGCTATGTTAAAAACCAAAAACAAAGAAGAGCTGGTTCGGCGGTACGAGGCGTTTGCCAACGCGGCGGCGTCGGAATCTTCCGCAGCGGAAGTGCGTGCCATGCAGGCCGAACGCAGCGCGGAAAGCTGCTATATGGCGGAGTATGTGACACAGCATATCGGCGACTGCTATGACGGCATTATCAGCGGGGTGACCCAGCGGGGCGTATTCGTCGAACTGCCGAATTCCGTTGAGGGCTTTGTTTCGGTGGAAAGCTTCGAAGGGGCAAAGTTCCGGTTTGACGGAATGATTACGCAAATCGATGAAAATACCGGCCGCAAGCTTACTATCGGGCAGCCTTTGTCCATCCGGGTTGCGGCGGCGGACGTTGCAAGCGGCAGAATCGACTTTGTTCCTGATAATGGAGCTAAAGAACAACAATAAAAGGGTAAATATAGAAAGTTTGGTATAATTTTTGGAATAAATGACCATCCTACTAACATAAAATTAACCGAAAGGCGGTAATGTTAGTATGGAATCTGTCTTAAAGCTTGTACAGCGTGTAGACTGCACAGCCGCTCAGGAAAATGAAGATAAAGACAGGATAATGGATGAAATCAAGGAAGTATGCCGTCTCATTGCCTGCAACGAAAGCTGGTTCGCCTTAGAAAACGATGAAAATCTGATTGAGGCATGCATTTATCAGCGGGAATCGCTGAATTCCCGCTATCGGTATTTACTGAATCAGGCGAGGCTCAAAGGAATTAACGCGTCCCTTGCCTGCAAAGGATAGGGGGAGTAAGATTGCCGAACAACATGGTTGTTTTGCTTAGTCTGTGCGGTGTTTTTGCGCTTTTAATACTGATTCAGGTGATTGTGAAAGCGCCAAAACCCGTGCAGCGAGCCGCCGGAGGAGTGATCACGGGCCTCTGCGCCCTTGCGGCTGTGAATTTTACCGGTTTCTTTACCGGTGTCAGCCTGCCGTTGAGCCCGCTGACCATTGGCGTTTCGGGAGCCGCCGGGATTCCGGGCGTTACCATGCTTCTCCTGCTCAATTTAATTGTGAAATGACGGCAAAGAAAAAAGCGGGTGATAAGCCCGTTTTTTCTTTGCCTTTTATTGTGTACGCAATACCGTCGGGGATTGCACCGGCGTTTCGGCGGGTACCTATTTTGAAGCGGATTTAAACTTTCCGCTTAGAATACCGGCGGCCATTTCCCGGTTATTGGTAACCAGCGCCAGAAGCATCTGGTACACATATTCGGGTGATTGATGGAAATTATTTTTGACCATGTTCGCCTGATACAGATCCGGTACATGCAGCGTGAAATTCATTAAGTCCATCTCTCCGCCGGAGATATGGCAGACGACATTGTAGCCCCGTTCCGTTTTTAAAATTTCCACTTTGTTTTCGCGTTCCCGTCTGGTTTTTGCCAGCAGATTGATCGCCGCCGCAACGGCTTTATCCCTCACTACCGGCGGGAGGTCTTTATCCAGCTGTTTTGCAATTAAGCGTGCGGTTTTGCTTGCGGAATACAGCTCGTTGTTTTCCCCGCTGGCAATTATATTTCCCTTTTCAACCAACTCGGCAAGCGAGTCGGTCACTTCAAAATAATTTGCCAACCCATTATCCTGTATAATATTTAAAATATCGCTTTTCGACAGAGGGTTGTCCACGCTTGACAGAAGATAACAGATCAAAATTCGAATTTCATTTTTGTTTCTGAGACCGCCCGGCTCGATACCTCCGGTAAAGGCGTTATAATCCATAACAAGCACCTCCGATTTTATATTTCTATGCAAAAAAAGTCAAAGCGACCAAGCTCCAACGTTGGAGCAGGATATGCTTTGACTCCTGTGCACTATTCCTATTTTAACATATTCATAAAGTACTTTCAATCTTGATTTTTGTCATACGTATGCCTTTTTAATATGTTTTTAATATAATCCATAATTTTCTTTTGACCCTCCGGAGGGCATGACCGGAAAGCTCCCACAAGGATTCTTTCATCGCTGGAGAGTTCGTAAATATGACTGGAATTTTTTTTACTCTTAATATAATTTGTTTTCAATTCGCTATCAGACACAATTTCCTGTGAGCCTTCATCGGAAAGTAAATTTTCAATTGGAATATTGAAAACTTTCGCCAATGTTATTAAAACGGTCACGTCTGGCGTTGTTTTACCAATTTCGTAATAGGAGTATGTTGAGCGGTCAATATTTAATATTTTTGCAATCTGTACCTGCGTATAACCGCTTTTTATTCTTAGCTCTCTAAGTCTTTCGTTAATATGTATCTTTTCAATAATTGGTAACACCACCTTTTCTAAGAAATGAAAAAGCCTGTTTACCCTAGATTATATAGTTTTATACGTGAATAATAATAATAACGTGACAATAATTCACTTAAATAGCATCTTTATGGCTAAAAAAATCAAAATAGCACTTGACGATCCCTTTTTGATTTTGTATAATAGCTTAGTCAGCAATTGAGAATACTTTTTAAAAATCCATATTTGCTACTGTGGCTCAATGGTAGAGCAGCTCATTCGTAATGAGCAGGTTGTCAGTTCGATTCTGACCAGTAGCTCCAAGCTGAAAATCCTGTAAACACGCGTGTTTACAGGATTTTTGCTATGATATAAAAGAACGGTGGCAAATGCGGGTTGCATTTGCCACCGTTCTCAATTCAAATCCAGATGGTTATTTTTCTACAGGCACAAATCCCGGCTTTAAAAATGGAGGTAGTTCCTTAGCTGCATTCAGATTAAATACCATAGCCTTTGCCTCTGCATACCAAATTCCAGTAATGTGGTAGCGGTTCTTCTGCTGCCACTCTTCACCCATGACACCACGTATCACCCTGCGGATGGCACTGAAAGATGTGGCAATCGCCCGTTTTTGCTCTCCCTTGGGCTTAGAAAAGCGTATGGCATGTTCGTTATCCGCCTTGCAGGCTTTGATAGCAAATGCCTTATTCTTGACATCAATCATGGGCGTTATGTACTGGGGGTATCCCATATCTTCAATACACTTGAGGGTAAAAGTAATCCCATTCTGCGTAATGTGTACATCGGGAGTACCTGTAACGGAAACATCAATAACCTCAAAACAAAAGTCTTCAAAATTCATCTGATCAAACATTATTTTAATTCCTTTCTTGTAACAATTTTTCAAGCACCTGAGCAACTTCTTTTTTGCTCCAGTTTGGATTAATATAAACAAATCCTTGTAAAGCGCCAGTTTTTACTCGTCTGATGAATATGCCAATATTCGGTTTTTTAGTCGGCTCCTTTGAAAAACGGCGCTCCTTGAGTAACTTCTGTACTGCCAGCCATCTGTCTTTCGGTATAATGGCCGGAATACCGCCTTTTAAAAGATATTGAGGGCGCTGGCCTGTGTTCCTCATCTTCTTATGTGTAAAGCAATCCACGGTAAATGTCTTTTGCATCAGAACATCACCGCAGTATTTCTCGTTTTTTAAAATACGAAGAATGGCACTGCTTTTCCACATAGGTTTTCCCAGTGCAGTAGGAATACGAGCATCCGTAAGGGATTGCGCGATCTCACGAGCGTTAGAGCCGTCCATATAGCTGTCATAAATATAGCGGATAATGTTTGCTTCTTCCTCTGCAATCACAATCTGACCAAGAGAGTCTTTATCATAACCAAAGAGATTATGCGTAGAAATAATAGGGATACCCTTTTTAAAACGCTCAATGATAGACCATGTGATAGCAGCGCTTTTTTGCTCGCTTTCACCTTGGGCCACCAAACTCATGACACCGAGAGTAAACTCATTTTTACTTTCCAGCGTATTGAGATTTTCGGTTTCAAAAAGGACACCCACAGGTGGATTCAGCATTTTAAGCTGTCTTACCACATCAAGACAATCACGTGTATTTCGCGCAAAACGGTTCACACTCTTGGTGATAATCAAATCAATTTTCCCAGAGCGGCAATCCTCAATCATACGTAAAAAGTCAACACGTTTTTGCATGGAAGTGGCAGAAACACCTTCATCGGCGTATATTCCGGCTAATTCCCATTTTAGATTTTCTTCAATCATCTCCTTATAGTGCTGCACCTGTAATTCAAAGCTCCCGGCTTGAGCTTCTTCATAGGTGCTGACACGGCAATAAGCGGCAACGCGCAATATGGTGTTATTATCTAGCAGATTTGATTCTGTAGCCGGGATAACTTCCACATTTGCTGCATTGGAAAAAGCTTGCTGAATGCGCTCTTTCTTTTTTTGCCGTTTACTTTCGGTGTGTACGGATTTCTTCCAGTAAGTAATTTTGCCTGCCTCTAATTTTTTTCTTATATAACCACCCCCTTTCGTACAGGCTGATATGGACACTCACGAATTCACCTTGCAAGGAAGTCCTGAACAAGGCGCAGAGGCAAAAAGCCGAACCTTTGCGAAAAGGCTCGGCTTTACATATATTTTAGCATGATCAGTTAGGTTACTCCATCAGATGTCATGGAATAAAAATAACGATTATATTGATGAAAGATCATGTTTCACAGCATTTGTGGTGAGGATGATAAGCATATTTTGTGTGAGGAATAAGCCACAATAACGCATTTAGCCTTCATTGGCCATTTACATACTTGCGTCTGGTATATTATAGAAAAACAATGTATAATGTACATATATTATGTTGTATGGAGGTATAAAATGTCACATACCACAAGTACTCATTTAGATAAAGAATTTAAGGCAAAGGTTACCCAAAGCAGGATTGATTACTTTTCTAGCAAGGGACAAGAAGCAGTAACCAAAGATGACCTGATAAAGGCTATTAACGAAGGAATTGGAAAATTAAAGCTCAATACGCTGCTGATTATTGTTATAATTTTTCTTACCATATTTGCAAATCCGGCTTTTTTTTGGCTTTTTCTTCTCTGTATTCCGGTATCCACTTGGGATAAACGAATGAAAACTACTGTTCTCAACTATGAAATTGATGCCGAGATGCAGCGCCATTACCAGCTATTTCTTCAATCTTTTTTGCAGATAAACAACACCCAAAAAATGTGGAACATCACTCAATTACAGAAATTAAACTCTATTTATGACCAAAAGAAAAATGCAGGGGCGGGCAGTCTGATCGGCAAAACTTCTGTTGCCCCTCCTCAAATCGTTCAGGCAGATTGCTTGGTAAAGCCTTTTTATATAAAAACAAATATTGATGTGCTACTGTTTGATATACATAGTATCCAAATTCTTTTTCTTCCTGAGATTGTATTGATAAAGAAGGGCAACCTCGTTACCTTCGCCAATTATTCTGCCGTGTTAATGCACACTTCTGCTACCCGGTTTATCGAAAATGGTTCTGTTCCGAAGGACGGCCGGGTAATTGATTATACATGGCGTTATGTCAATCAAAATGGAACACCGGACAAACGATATAAGAACAACCGGAAAATACCAGTCGTTTCTTATGGCTTGCTTTCTATGGATGCTGCGAACTTTACTGTAGAACTGATGACTTCTAACGATCAAACCCCTGTAGCTGCCGGTAAAGCAGTCTCTTCTTATCAGGCATATCTTAAAAGCTGCTCACAGGCCTCTACACAGCATGCGGAACCTAACCCCGTTCAGAACCAAAACAATACAATGAATGACAATTCGAATAGCTTTGAAAACGTACCGGTAGGAATGCATTTGAGTGAGTATAAAAAGGCAAAAGAGCAGTCTGCATCTCAGCCTGTTGATGCCATCATAAATGATAGTAGTAATACTCCCTTACCTATTTTAGCAACACCTGACATAACCGGTTCTTCGGCTACGCCAAATCCCATTAAAATTAATAGCGGGCATTTTGAGGATACCCCATTAATGGTAAGACCCGATGAATATAAAAAAGCAAAAGAGAATTTTGTGCCTCAGTCTGGTGATGCTGTCATTGACATTAGCAATATTATCCCTTCACCCATCACAGCAGCGTCTGTCACACCTAGTCTTTCGGTTCCAACAAACGATTACTGGATACAGCAACTGGAAATTCCCTATGAACGAAGCATCATGCAAAACCCCCAAATTAAATCGGAAACACTTCGTATGTACAGCGCGCTTTGTTCCTATGCAGACAATCTGCTGAAAAGTCAGGGAAAATCACTAGAGCAAGAGGTGCAGCGGCTACAGAAACGCGCCGGGTATTATGACAATATTCTGTATACCTTTTACTGCATTGCCGAAGGACATGTCACGAAAGGCTATAGCGGAAGAGATTACTACAACTATGACTATTCCTATCAAATCTTGCAATCCCATATCGGCGAACAGCTTAAGCAACAGATTTATAAAAAAGCTGTGGCATTAGAACAGAACCTTCCAGCGCCAAGCGAGGAAACCTGCAGGGATTTTTCACTGACACCCAACGGATTGCCTATTGTATGGTGGGATTGGGACGGATCACTGCGGGCACAGATTGCAATGACCCCGCAGGAAATCTCTATCCTGAAGTGCACCCCTTCACGCAACACAAAGCTCTGGGATTTGCCAGCTGTCAAACAAGAAATCGTATCACTCTATTTAAACCTTTGGGGAATCATTCAAAGAAACTTCTCTAAGGATATAAAGTGGAAAAAATATGTCCGGGAAAATCTGCAGGCCATTGCAAATGGAACATACAACTATAATCAGTATTATGAAAAGATCTGTGATCTTCTATCAGCGCTGCTGAAAATGTCAGAAAGTACTGTCCGCAGTTTGCTTCCCAAATCTTCTTATACACAAAGTTTGAAGACGGATCAGGAACAGCATGTTATCAGCCTGTTTCTCCCCAAACAGTGTGTTGCGGAATTGGATGCGTATCTTGCGGGCTATCCGCAGGCAATTCCCCCTGCAAAAGTAAAGGCAATGCTATCTGCGTTGTCGAATAGTGAGGCGGGGAACTGGAGAACTGCTGCAGAGCTGCTTTTGCAATCGCCATCAGAAGATTGGGTAACAATTCTACTTCAAAACCAGAAAACTACGGATTATGAAAAGCTCCTGCACGAAATCGTCAAGACATCGGAAAACAAAGATTTGGTTTTGCTGGTTATATTCGAGCTTAACCGGTTCAGTAAATTAACGCCAGCCCTTAAAAAGAAGGTGGAACATCTGCTGTATGAAAATAACCTGCCATATTTCGAAAAATTAGCATCATCGACTACAGCATTAACAGAAGAAGTTTTCCACAACCTGCTCAAACTGAAAGAACCAGTACGTAAAACAATTCAGCTTAATTCTACCGAAATTGAAAAATCCAAACAGGAATTAAACGAGACAGTATCCATCCTCACCGATTTTGCTGATGAATCCACCGATACAACGGACTCTTCCTCAGCGGATACGGAAATTCCTGAAGAAACAGGCCAGAACCCAAATGCAATCGGTGGTTTCTCTACAGAAGCTGTACATCTGGTGCAAAAAATACTGGAGCAAGGCCAAATTCCTGCTCAGGAGCTGGAGGAATATGCATTGTCACAAGGTAAGCTTCTCAACAGCTATATTAGCGGAATAAATCAGGAGTTTTTTGACTATATAGGCGACCAGCTTCTGCTGATAGACAATGACCAAATTATTGTTGATGAATTTTACATAGATTTAGCCAAGGAGTTGCTGACACATGAAGCCTAGAGTAAATCCCAAAGAAGCAGATAATATTATAAAAGCGCTGGAAGGCGGCATTGTTCCCCGCAGGGGGGTGCGGCACCTGCTGGTTGGAAGGAATGAAGAGGTGCAGGAGGTTATCTCCATTCTGGATACCATTGCACAGGGTGACAGTGATATTCGTTTTTGGGTGGGCGATTTCGGCAGTGGCAAAAGCTTTATGTTGCGCACGATAGAATCAATTGCACTTCAGAAAAATTTTGTTGTTTCTACTGTAGACCTGACTCCTACCCGCCGCTTTTACGCCTCTGATGGCAAGGCCAAAGCCCTTTACAATGAAATTGTGGACAATATTCTCACCCAATCTTTGCAGAACGGAAATGCCATCGGTACCATTTTAGAACAATGGATCAATCAGCTGGCAGCAGAACTTGCCGCTGAACGAGAAGTTTCTGTTTCTGATATGCTTTCCACAGAAAATGAAATGATTATGACTGACCGAATCATCGATATTACCAGTTCCTTTTCCTCTAGTGGCTTGTCTTTTGAATTTGGACAGGCAATTATTCGATATTATCAAGGTATACTAGGAAATGACCGTATCCTGAAGCTAAAGGCACTGCGCTGGATTCGAGGCGATATAGATACAAAAACAGAGGCGAAAAAGGAGCTGGAAATCGAACGCATTGTCTCGGATGACAATTGGTACGATGCGATAAAGAACCTTTCCGAATTGTTTGCCCAGCTTGGGTATTCCGGTTTTATCATCAACTTTGACGAAGCTGTAAACCTGTATAAGCTGCCGCTGCGGCAGACCCGAGAGCGGAACTATGAGAAGATTCTCAACATTTACAATGAATGTAAATCCAGCGATGCAAAGCATCTGTTTATCAATTTTGGTGCAACCAGAAAGACTGTATTTGACGAGCAGCGTGGCATGGCCAGCTATGGAGCGCTGAAGGGTCGGCTGGGTGATGAAGCTGCTATGGATTCTAAATTGATCAATACCAACCGCACAGTGCTTCCCCTCATGCCCTTGACCAACGAAGAAATTTTTACACTTTTGGAGCATCTGACTACCATCTATAACATCCACTATAAAACAGAAATCAATTTAAGTATGGAGCAAATTCACTCCTATATGGAAGAACAGCTGAACCGTCCCGGTGCGGCAGAGTTTCTTACACCACGTGCCGTGATTAAGGACTTTCTGGAAATTCTGGATTTGGTAAGACAGAACCCGGATGAAACTATCGATGGAATAATCTTGAGCAAATTTGGAAAAAATGCGATGCCAGTCGGGAAGGATGCCGCTAATACCGATGATGATATTGAGGTGCTGTAATGAACAGCTTTGATTTGCTGCGCCGTGAAATAAGGGAGTATATTTATGACAAGAAATGGCCCGCGCTGACTAAAATTCAGGAAGCAGCAATTCGGTATATTTCTGAAATGCCCTACAACTATGTTCTTGCTGCACCTACAGCCTCTGGTAAAACGGAGGCGGCTTTTCTACCAGCCATCAATTCGGTGGAAGATTGGAACAGTGGACTGAAAATCGTGTATATTTCGCCGCTGATCGCTTTGATCAACGACCAGTTTAAACGCATTAGCGAATTGTGCGAGTACCTTTCCGTTCCGGTCACCAGTTGGCATGGTGAGGCTTCCCAAAGTGAAAAGAGGAAACTGCTGGCAAACCCCAGCGGAATTCTTCTTATCACGCCGGAATCGATTGAAGCAATGCTGGCTCTGCGGCCAGGTGAAGCAGTGAACCTGTTCCAGGGAGTGGAATGGATTCTGATTGATGAAATCCATGGATTTTTGGATAATAACCGGGGCATTCAATTACATTCTTTAACGGAACGCATACAAAAATATATGAAGCAGACACCACGGTTTATCGGTATGTCAGCTACACTGAATGGGGAGGACAGTGACACTGTCAAAGCATTTTTCAGCAACGGGATAGATACCAAAATCCTGATGGATCATTCCCACAACGAACTGCTTACTACCATTGAGTACTTCCCCGATAATATAAAGCAGCAATCCTGTAAAGCAGTGGAAAAAATCTACGAATATTCCCAGCAGGAGTCTATGCTGGTATTTCCGAACTCAAGGAGTGATGTGGAATATCTTTCAGTTAACCTGAGTAGGCTGGGAAAACAGCGCGGCTCCTATGCAAACTACTTTGCTCATCATTCCGCACTAACGAAAGAAATGCGTATCAATGCTGAAAACTTCGCTAAAAATAGCCAAGCGCATCTGTTTACGATCTGTTGTACTTCCACCTTAGAGATGGGAATTGATATCGGCTCTGTGGACAGCATTGTCCAGTACAATGCGCCACCCTCTGTTTCCGACCTGGGGCAGAGATTGGGCCGCAGCGGACGAAAAACAAAAAAGAGCATTCTGCATTTTATTGCAACAAATCCATGGGAATTGCTGCAGGGTCTTGCCGCGATAAATTTATATTGCCGGGGCGGGATAGACCGGCTGGATTCTATCCCAAAGCCATATGACGTTCTGGCCCATCAAGTGCTGTCTCTTCTTTTAGAGCATTCCGGCCTCCCGCTAAAAGACCTGTACCGGCTGAATCGGGAATTTTTGTGTTGGCAGACCATTTCAGACGGCGAATATCATGCACTTTTACAATATTTAATACAGCGGAATTATATTGAAGTTTTGGGGCAGGAGGCTATTACCGGGACACAAACGGAGGAACTGCTGAAGGGCTCCGAGTTTTTCGCTCACTTTGTTACAGAAAAGAACTTCGCAGTACACAGCGAGCAAAAGCGGATTGGCGAGCTTCCCCTCACCCCAAGTGTAGCGGTTGGAGTCAATATATTTCTAGCGGCACAGGTCTGGAAAATTACTCAGATTGACTATTACGGCAAAAAAATTTATGTAACGAAGGCTACTGACGGAAATCCTCCTGTATTCTTGGGGGGCGGTATGGATATCAGCCATGAAATACGCCAGGAAATGAAGCGGATTATCCTGCTGCCGCAGGCATGGAATGAGTATGATCAAGAAATCAGGGCTGCACTCAAGGAGCTTGCCTCCGATATGATTTACCCAGATAATCCTTACTGGGTTACAACCAATTTCGGCATAGGGCTGCGTACTTTTGCTGGAAGCAAGATAAATAGGACGTTACAGCTATTATTTGACATTGTGAATGATAACATGGTTTATCAATTAGATGACAAGAAATCTTTGCTATATTGCCGTGATTCTTCCGTTTCTATTCAGGAGACAATTCAGCGGGTAGCAGCAATATCATGGTCGAAGGATATTGTACATCGTTTTATGGAACATCATCCGGAAATTGTATCCCGATATATGGATGGAGTAAAATATAAGGACCTTCTTTCTGTCGATCTGCAGGTAGACTATAGTATCCAAAACACTTTGGATACTGACGGCGCAGTAAATTATCTGAATAGCATTATTGCCGTTTTAAAATGATCCGAATCGCCTTATACCCATGCTAAACAAGACTCGAAAATTGCTTCGTGATCTTTCAATAGAGGAGATACGGAAAAAGGAAGGAATGGATTCACATATCCCATTACGATGAGCAGAAAACAGGTTATCTTACAACAAGTGGTTGTCAGTTTAGAGATTTTATTTCATTCTCATATTTTTAAATAATTGAGAAAATTCACAGAATTTCCCTTTAAAACTTTTTCTAATAAAATAATATGTGATAATCAGATTGAAAGATCAAACGATGGAAAGACTATTTTAAATGAAAAGGGGCGAAAAAATGACGACGTTTGATGAATTATACAATCGGCTGGTAAAAGCGTCTTTGGAAAACAGGGGGGATGAAGAGCTCGAAAATATCCGGAAGGAAGAATTTGACCCTCATCAGCTTGACTGCCTGTTATATCCTAAAAAGTATGCGCCGGTCATACGCATCGGAGACTGCGACTGCCCGGAATCCCAACGGAATTGCGGAGTGAAATGCCTTTTTGACGCACTTTACAGGGATGAAAAGGGCAATGTGGAAATTGATCCCGATCGCTGTGTGGGCTGCTCCGAGTGCATTGACAGCTGCAAAGCGAAAAAGCTTGTAGCCAGCCGTGATATTCTGCCGGCCCTTGCCGCGGTGCATTCGTCAAAGGCCCCGGTTTATGCCATGATCGCTCCGGCGTTTATCAGCCAGTTCAGCGAAGAGGTAACGCCGGGAAAACTTCGTACCGCGTTCAAAATGCTTGGATTTGCCGGAATGGTGGAGGTTGCCCTTTTTGCGGATATCCTTACCCTCAAGGAAGCGCTGGAGTTTAATAAAAATATTGTGAAGGAAAGTGATTTCCAGCTTACCAGCTGCTGCTGCCCGATGTGGATTTCCATGATCCGGAAGGTATATCACGAGCTCCTTCCGCATGTCCCGGGGGCGGTGTCGCCGATGGCGGCATGCGGGCGGGCGATCAAGCTTCTTCACCCGGACGCGCTTACCGTCTTTATCGGTCCTTGCATTGCTAAAAAAGCGGAAGCACGCGAACCGGATGTTTCCGATTCAACGGATTATGTGCTTACCTTCCAGGAAATGAAAGACGTATTTGATTTTACAAAATTGAATCTGGCCGATTTACCTGAGGATGAGCGTGACCATTCATCACGGGCGGGCAGAATATACGCGAGATGCGGGGGAGTCAGCGAAGCCGTTCAGAGCACCTCCAAACGTCTCAGCCCGGAACGCAAAATTACGGTGCGTGCGCATAAAGCGGACGGCGTGCCCGCCTGCAAGGCGATGATCAACGATCTGCTTGCCGGAAAGATTGACGCGAATTTTCTGGAAGGAATGGGCTGTGTCGGCGGCTGCGTCGGCGGGCCGAGGATTTTGATCCCCCGTGAAGAAGGCAGAGAAAACGTAAACAGATATGGGGAAGAGGCCCAGTATCAAACACCGATTGACAATCCGTATGTCATTGAGCTTTTACACCGGCTTGGATTTGACACGGTGGAAAGCCTGCTGGAAGATAACCGTATTTTTACGAGAAAATTCTGAGATTAAAATTTGAATCACTGGGAATGCACCTGAATCTATGTTATAATCTATTTTAATCAATCATTTCGATGCGGCTGCCGTTAAGCAGCGTAGAGCGACTTTGAAAATGATTGCTTAGTGAATAGAAACAAACATACATATGGGGGCATTTTCATGGGATTTAAGGAAGAATTCGAAGAAATATATCAGTCGAAAATCACACGGGCGGGCAGTGCCGAGCTGCTGGAATGGCTGAAAACCACGGACTTTTTTACCGCTCCGGCCAGCACGAAATTTCACTGTGCCTGCCTTGGCGGTCTGGTCCGGCACAGCGTAAGCGTTTATCATGTTATGATGGAGAAGCATTTTCAGCCCGACACGGATAATGAAGAGAGCTTTGCAATCTGCGGGCTTCTGCATGATGTTTGTAAAGCACAGTTTTACAAGGAAAGTACCCGCAACGTAAAAAACGAGGAAACCGGAATGTGGGAAAAGCGCCCCTATTATGCGATTGAGGACAGCTATCCTTACGGGCACGGTGAAAAGTCCGTGTTTTTAATCGAGCGGTTTCTGCGCCTGAAAACCAGCGAAGCAATCGCCATTCGGTGGCATATGGGCGGCTTTGATGAATCGGTGCGGGGCGGAAGCTTTTCCATAGGGCTTGCATGGCAGAAATATCCCATCGCCGTGAAACTGCATCTCGCGGATCTGGAAAGTACCTATCTGTGTGAAAAAGGAACTTCCGTAGTACATGGAAAATAGAAGATGATAAAAGGAGCCGGGAAGAAATTCCCGGCTTCCTTTGTGTTTATAGCCCGGTTTATCAGGAATTTCAAATTGTCTCTAAACCCTCTATCCTCAACCCAAACAGGGGCAATACAAACAGAATGCACCCGAATGGTCAGTAAATTTTATCTAATAAGAAACAAATAAAAAAATATTTAAATAAAGGATTGACAAAACGGAAAAGATGTATTATTGTATTAATCGGTTAGTACAGCGATACAAAGTGCTGTAAAAAGTTGGATGAATTGTCCGATTTCGAAACACACGATATCCCAAAACCCTGCGGCGGTTTTCCTGCTGTGGGCAAACGGCAGGGGAATGAAGGATAGAAGGATTAAAAAAATTTCAGAAAAAGGATTGACAAAAAATAAAAATAGTGTATTATTGTATTAAGTCATTAGTACATTAACACAGATGGAGGTGGATTTATGGCATGGAATCTAAAATCCGACAGGCCGATTTATTCGCAGCTGATCGAACACATTGAATTGCTCATCGTTTCCGGAATATACCCCGCCGGCTCGAAACTGCCGTCGGTAAGAGATCTGGCCGGGGAAGCATCGGTTAATCCGAACACTATGCAGCGGGCGCTGGCGCAATTGGAAAATGACGGCCTGCTTTATTCGCAGCGCACAAGCGGCAGATATGTTACAGAGGATGTGGATCAGATTATGAAAATCAAAAACGGCCTTGCACAGGGGCTGATTAAAGAGTTTATAGAAAATATGGAAAACCTTGGCTACGATGTAAAGCAGGCAATACAACTTCTTGAGAGGACAATAGAGGAGGAAAAATAATGGAGAATATTCTGGAGTGTCAGAACCTGGTTAAATTTTATCCCAAGTGTTTGGCGTTGAATTCCGTGAATCTGACCGTACCAAAGGGGAAGATCGTCGGACTGCTTGGCCCGAACGGAAGCGGCAAAAGTACCCTGATTAAACTGGCGAACGATCTGATTCAGCCGACAAGCGGAAAAATCTTGATTGCCGGTATGGAGCCGGGCATTGAAACCAAAAAAATCGTTTCATACCTGCCGGAGCGTACTTACCTGAACGACTGGATGACCGTGAACGATATGATCGGTTTCTTCGGTGATTTTTATCAGGATTTTAACAAGAGCAAGGCTTACGATATGCTTGCAAGACTCGGGGTGAACCCCTCCCTGCGACTGAAGACCATGAGCAAGGGAACCAAGGAAAAGGTACAGCTGATTCTGGTTATGAGCCGGGAAGCGCAGCTTTATCTTCTGGATGAACCGATCGGCGGTGTGGACCCTGCGGCAAGGGATTACATTCTGGATACGATCATCGGCAATTATAATCCGGAAGCAACGGTGATCATTTCCACCCATCTGATTGCAGACGTCGAAAAAATACTGGATGAAGTTATTTTTATTAATCAGGGAAATATTGTTTTGGTTTCCACAGTCGACGATATCCGTGAGAATGAGAACAAGAGCGTTGACGCGCTGTTTAGGGAGGTATTCAAATGCTAAGAAAGCTTTTAAGATACGAAATAAAAGCGACCAGCCGGACATTTCTCCCGATGTATGCGCTTTTAATCGTCTTTGCGCTGATTAATAAATTCTTTATGGCGGTAAATTCCAGCTATCTGAAAATTCCGCAAGCGATTGCCATGTCCGTTTTTGTTTTCATCATTATCGGTATCTGTGTGATGACCCTGGTCGTAACAATACAGCGGTTCAATAAGAACCTTTTGACCGATGAAGGATATTTATCCTTTACATTGCCGGTAAGAGTTCACAGCCATATTGACTCGAAAATGATTGTAACCCTGATGTGGTCTGTATTAAGCGTGCTGGTTTCTCTGATTTCCATCTTTGTTATGTCGGTCAATGAAACAACCATATTGTCGTTTCAGAGATTTATGAATGAATTGATGGCTGCTTTTAGCCAGATAGGCCCTAGTGGATATGTTCTTATACTGGAAGCCGTTCTTCTGGTTATATTCGGAATTCTCAGTTCCACGGTTGAAATATACGCAGCGATTACGGTCGGCAATATGAGTTCCAAACATAAGCTTTTGACAGGCATAGGCGCATATCTCGGCTTCGGTGTCATCCAGCAGATCATTGTGTCGATTATCCTATCCTCCAGTGACAAAAGTATTACGCGCTATTTTAATTTACTGGAAACAGCGGGAGAGTTTGCTCAGGTGCAGGCAGCGGAAACGGTTTTGCTTGTTTTAATAGCCTATATGGTTATCGTGGGCGTGGCTCTCTATTTCTTCACAGAATGGATGCTCCGTAAAAAATTGAATTTGGAATAAAGGAAATACAACTCAGGCGCGTTGCAAAACGCGCCTTTTGCCGTATCCGGGTTCACAAAGATTCCTCCTTCTCCATTCTGCCGGGCCGCGTTTACCGGGCGGGGCAGGGGAGAAAGAATCCCTCTTTGGCGCGCGGAAGTTACAAGCGGCTGCGGCATTATGTCTGTGAACAACTGGAAATACGGAATTGATATTGAAATTTAGCCGTAAAAAATCTATAATGTAAAGTATAGACAAAGGCGCAGATGCGCAATTTTTTATTTTGATTCTGGCGGTGCAGATTCAAATGTCAAAAATTTAACGAAAGGATGACGAATTTGGAAATCACGATTTGTGTGGGAAGCTCCTGTCATTTAAAAGGTTCGCGTGACGTAATTAAAATATTGGAAAGGCTGATTTCCCTGCATCGTTTGGAAGATAAGATAACATTGAAAGGTTCTTTTTGCATGGGGGAATGTTCGAAAAACGGCGTTTGCGTTTGTGTGGACAACGATCGTTTTAATGTTGCTCCCCTTGATACGGAACTGTTTTTTAATGACGTAATAATGAAAAGAATAAAGTAAGAACGAAAAAGAGGTGATCGCGGTGGCCATTATCGGGCTGAAAGCGGCAAATTGTAAAAATTGCTATAAATGCGTCAAGGTGTGTCCCGTCAAATCGATCAAGGTTGAAAACGCACAGGCGCAGATCATTGAGCGGAGATGCATCCTGTGCGGAACTTGTTTGGAGCAGTGCCCGCAAAATGCGAAAACACTGAACAGCGATATCGCGGTGGTGAAGGAACTGATTCAGAAGGGCGAAAAGGTCATTCTTTCCATTGCTCCTTCTTATATCGGCTCATTTGCATTTGACGACGCAAAAAAGTTTGCCGGGGCAATGAAAATGCTGGGGTTTTACGGTGTTGCCGAAACCAGCATGGGAGCGGCTTATGTAACCGCGGAATATCATAAACTGCTTCAGCAAAATGAAATGAAAAATATAATAACTACCTGCTGTCCGTCCGCGAACAGGCTGATTGAGCTGTACTATCCTTCCCTGATCTCGCAGATGGCTCCCGTGGTTTCCCCAATGATCGCCCACGCGCGTCTGCTGAAACAAACCTATGGGAGCGGGACGCATATCGTTTTCGCCGGTCCGTGCATCGCCAAAATTGACGAAGCGGCCGATCTCCGGCATAATAGTGAAGTAAGCGCCGTGCTTACCTTTGACGATTTAGCAAACTGGCTGGAACAGGCCGGGGTTCCGATTATGGATGCGCCGGAAGCCTCGTTTTTGAATTCCAGTTCAAGAATCCTGCGCATGTACCCGGTTTCACAGGGAATTATCGCTTCCCTGCGCGCGATGGGCGATACCGGCGACTGGAAAATGCTCAGCGTCAGCGGTTCCGCAGAATGCATAGACCTTTGCAGGGCTTTGGAGCGCGATGAATTGCAGCATTGCTTTATAGAGATCAATATGTGCACGGATGGCTGCATTAACGGGCCGATCTCCCTGAAGGATTCTGCGGCCCGCTTCTCCTCCTCTGTCAAAATTCGGGAATATGCAAAACAGGACGAAGGGGATTACCCGGGACTGCCGGAAGTGGTCCCGCTGAAAATGCGCTTTTTGGACCGGTCGATTCGGGAAGAAATTCCGGACGAAGCAACCATCCGCTCGATTTTATTGAAAATTGGGAAAGAATCTCGGGAAGACGAGCTGAACTGCGGTTCCTGCGGTTACCCGACCTGCCGCGACAAGGCGATTGCGGTTTATCAGAACCGCGCGGAGCTTACCATGTGTATGCCGTATATGAAAGAACGCGCCGAATCGCTTTCCAACTGCGTTTTAACGGAAACGCCAAATATTACGCTGATTGTGGATAAGGATTTAAATATCATTGAATTCAACACGGCGGCGGAAAAGGCTTTTAAAATTACACGCCACGAGGCTTTGCAAAAATGCATTTACGAAATCATGGATTCTTCCGATTTTCAGTATGTGTTTGATGAAAAACAGTCCATACCCGACAAGAAGGTACATTTCAAAGAGTACGGAATCACAACGATGCAGACCATTGTTTACATAGCGAAAGAAAATATCGCAATGGGAATTTTCAAGGATATCACGCGCGAAGAAGCGGAACTGGAGAACAAGTACCGGCTCCGGAACGATACCATGGAAATGGCGCAGAAGGTGATTGACAAACAGATGGTCGCCGCGCAGCAGATTGCCAGCCTGCTCGGCGAAACCACAGCGGAAACAAAGGTGACGCTTACAAAGCTGAAAAATATGATTGTGTTTGACGGTGATAATCCATGAAAATGCATATCGACGCGGCATATCGAAGTTTAAATAAATACGGCGAAGAACTTTGCGGCGACAAGGTTCAGATTACGCGGACAAAAGACGAAATTATCGCCGTGCTGGCGGACGGGCTTGGCAGCGGCGTAAAAGCAAACATTCTTTCCACGCTGACAAGCAGCATCCTTTCCACCATGCTGGAAGAGGGCGCGGCTTTGGTGGAGGCGGTGGAAACGGTTGCCAAAACGCTGCCGGTATGCAGTGAGCGGAAGCTGGCCTATTCTACCTTCAGCGTGCTTAAAATAGCGGACAGCGGCGAGGCTTCGCTGATCGAGTTTGACAACCCGCCCTGTATTTTTGTACGAAACGGCAAAGTTGTTTCTTTGGAAGGGTATTCCAAAGTGATGGAATGCGCCGGAAAATCCGTTACCGTCAGCCGCTTTTCCGTACAGCCCGGCGATGTGATCTCCCTTGTCAGTGACGGCGTGATTTATGCAGGGGTAGGACAGGCGCTGAATTTCGGCTGGAACTGGGACAATGTATCCGCATGGCTTGCTAGAACGTCGCTGAAGGAAACGTCTGCGCCCCGGCTGGCGGTTTCGCTGTCGGAGGCTGTGGATGAATTATACCTTGGAAAACCGGGGGACGATTCCACCAATTTGATTTTGAAAATCGAACCGCGCAGTGTGGTCAATCTGCTTTCCGGGCCGCCCGTGCGAAAGGAAGACGACGGCCGCATGGTCCATGATTTTATGACCTCTCCGGGGAAGCGGGTTGTCTGCGGCGGGACGAGTGCGAATATTGTCGCCAGAGTGCTGAACCGCAAGGTGGAAACCACCATCAATTATACCGATCCGGACATCCCGCCGACCGGAAAGATCGAGGGGATCGACCTCGTTACCGAGGGCGTTTTAACATTGAGCCGGACGGTTGAAATATTGAGAAGCTATTTGTCCAGGGAGGCGGATTCCTATTATTTCCGCAGGCTTGACGAACCGAACGGGGCCGCCATGCTGGCAAAAATACTTTTGGAGGATTGTACGGATTTAACGGTTTATATCGGGAAAGCCGTCAACCCCGCGCACCAAAACCCCGGTCTTCCGGCCGACCTGAGTATAAAAGTCAAGCTGATCGAAGAGCTTTGCGGCTTGGTTCAGCAGCTTGGGAAGAACGTAAGGAAAAATTATTACTGAATGAGGACTGTTTATGAGATACAATAATGATGCCAAACAATTGAAATATGAGGTGCTTACCCAGGTTGCCCGGTTTGCGTACGAAGGTACTCTGGAGGAAAACCTGGAGAAAATACCGTATGATATGATACCCGGGCCTCTTCCGACCTTCCGCTGCTGTGTTTACCGTGAGCGTGAAATTATCCGGGAGCGGCTGGTTTCGGCACGCGGGAAAAACCTTCCCGGGCAGGACGACGGCAACATTATTGCGGTTCTTCCCGCTGCCTGTGAAGGATGCCCGATCAACCGTTTTAACGTTACGGACAACTGTCAGCACTGTCTGGCAAAAAAGTGCCAGTCGGCCTGTCCTTTCGGAGCGATCTCCATAACGCCGAAGGGCGCCTGCATTGACCCCGCGAAGTGCAAGGAGTGCGGCCGCTGCGCGGCGGCGTGCCCGTACAACGCCATATCCGATACCATGCGCCCATGCATTCGCGCGTGCCCGGTGAAAGCGATTACAAAGGACGAATATCAGCGCGCGGCAATTGATTATTCGCGCTGTATTAACTGCGGAGCCTGTACGAAAAACTGCCCGTTCGGGGCAATTACGGACCGTTCGGACATCGTTGCCGTTATCGAAGAAATCAAAAGCGGAAAGCCGGTCTTCGCGGCGTTTGCTCCGGCAATAGAAGGCCATTTCGGAGCGGCAAATATCGGAATGCTGAAATCCGCCGTGCGGAAGCTTGGCTTCGCCGGGGCGTTTGAAGTTTCCCTCGGCGCGGACGCGACGACTGTCCACGAGGCGCATGAATTAAAGGAGGCAATCGCCGATGAACGGAAGATGACCACCTCCTGCTGTCCTGCCTTTGTGGAAATGATTGAGAAAAATTTCCCGAAACTGATCCCGCTCATTTCGCATACCGGTTCGCCGATGACGCTGACCGCCCGGTACATCCGTGCCGAGCATCCCGGCAGCAAGGTTGTCTTTATCGGTCCCTGCCTTGCGAAAAAAGCGGAAATCCAGAAAGTTCAGGACAGTGCGGATTACGTGCTGACTTTTGAGGAACTGCAGGCCCTGTTTGCCGCGAAAAAGGTCAATGTTCTGGAGGAAGCGCCCAACGAGCAGGACGGAAGCCGCGCGGGCAAGGGCTATGCACAGAGCGGCGGCGTATCCGAAGCGGTCTTTTCGCTTCTGAACGAGGAAAACTTTGCCGTTCCGTTTACCCACATACGATGCAGCGGTGCCGCAGACTGTAAGAAAGCGTTGATGCTGCTGAACGCCGGCCGCCTGACGGAAAACTTTATCGAAGGAATGGCTTGCGACGGCGGCTGCATAGCAGGTCCGGGCGGAGTGGAAGATGTGCAGAAGATACTGAAAAACCGTGCAAGATTGATCGGTACCGCGGATGACCGCGGAATTTCTGAAAATATTCAAGAGCTGCATGACTTTTCAAAGATTAAAATGGATGTTATCTCCCCAGAATAGGGAGAGAGGGGGAAATGCTCTTGGCTGCTATCCATATGGAAAATCTTACGAAATCCTATGATGGGAAAATCATTGCCCTGAACCGACTAAATCTCGATATCCCGCAGGGCGGCATATTCGGCTTTTTGGGGCCAAATGGGGCCGGAAAAACAACAACGGTTAAACTGCTTACGGGACTTTTAAAACCCACGGAGGGCGTGTGTACGGTGTTTGATATGTCTCCGCAGGAAAAGCCCTGCGACGTTCACCGGATTTGCGGAGTAATGACGGAAACAGCGAGAATGTACGGCCAGATGACCGGAAGGCAGAATCTCCAGTTTTTCGCGCAGACAGCGGGCATGGACGGGCCGGAAAGCGATCAGCGGGCGGACGAGCTGTTAAAGAGTTTGGACTTATGGGATGCGCGGGACAGGAAACTGAGCGAGTATTCCACCGGAATGACACAGCGCCTTTCCCTTGCGCGTTCTTTGGTTCACCGGCCGGGCGTTCTCTTTTTGGACGAGCCCACCAGCGGACTGGATCCGGAATCCGCTCAGACCGTGAATGCAATGATTCTGTCTTTGGCGAGAAATACCGGTGTTACGGTTTTTCTCTGCACCCATCAGCTCCGGTATGCGCAGGATCTTTGCGACGGATACGGGATTCTGGAAAAAGGAAATCTGCTGGCGGCGGGGGATCTCCCCACGCTCTGCAAGAATATTGGATGCCGGATCCGGGCGGAGTTCCGCCTTGCGCCGGGGCAATCTCCGGAGGGCCTGCAAAAAGCCGGGGAATGGTGGCGCACCGAGGTTCGGGACGAGGACGAAATGCCGGGGCTTGTCCGAAAGCTGATCGATTCCGGACATGATCTCTATGAAGCGCGTCTGGTGAAGCCAACGCTGGAGGATGTATATTTTGAATATACAGAGCGCCGGGAGGTATCGAAATGAAGTTGCTGACATTGCCTGAACAGGCGGTTGTAAAAAAGGATTTCGGTGAAATCTGGAGCACAAAAATGGTGCGGAACACAATGATTCTCGTGCCGGTCATTATGGCGGTTTTCCTGCCCATCCTGTACCTCGTCCTCATCTGTTTTGTGCCGTCCAATCAAATAAACGGCGCGGACCAGATGATGAAGCTGCTTCCGAAGGAGGCGGCCGGTTTTAATGCCCAGCAGAGCATGTTCTATCTTATGACGAATATGATCTGCCCCATGTTCTTTTTAATGATTCCTTTAATGTCCTCAAGCGTTTCGGCGGCATGCAGCTTTGTCGGGGAAAAGGAACGCAGCACGATTGAAACTCTGCTTCTTACGCCGCTGAGCGTGAAATCGATCTTTAAAGCCAAGGTTTTGGGCTGTATCCTTCTTTCGGCCATTACCACAGCGATTTCTTTCGTCGCTTTTGCGATTGTGATTTCAGTAGGCGATATTATCCTGCAAATGCCGTTTTTCCTGAACTGGAACTGGCTGATTCTTGTGCTTTTGCTTGCTCCGGCCATTACCGTATTCGGAGTCGTTTTCATGGTTTTGGTATCCGGAAGAAGTAAAAGCTATATGGAATCCATCCAAACGTCGGGCTATATCGTCCTTCCCCTGATTCTTCTTTTTGTCGGGCAGTTTACAGGACTGTTCCAATTAAGCGCGCTGCTCCTTCTGTTTGCGGCAGCCGTCGTTGTCGTTGCCGACTTTCTTCTCTGGCTTTTTGCCTCGCGGCTGTTTACCCCGGAAAAGCTGTTGAAATAAACCGATATTTGCCTTAATCTGCAGAATGTATTATAATAGTATAGTAATACATAGAAAAAGATTAAGACTGGAAGGTGATTAAGTGGCCGCAGATTTGCATTGTCATACCAAGATGTCCGATGGCTCGGTTGGTATTGATGAGGTTGTTCTACTTGCCAAAACGCATGGCATTCCCACGATTGCCGTCACTGATCATGACACATTTGCGGGATCAACAAGAGCAAAAATTTTTGGGGACAGGCACGGTGTTGAAGTGCTTTCCGGGGTGGAATTTTCCACGGTAGACCCGGCGACAGGCCGAAAGGCACATATTTTATGTTATTTGTGTGAGAATACGGACCGCTTAGAGGGCTTATGCAAGCGAATAAGCGACCGCCGCCGCCGTGCTTCGTGCATTATGATTCAAAAGGTAATGCGGCTTTATCCGATTACTGCGGAAATGGTTATGCGCCGTGCGCAGGGCAGCACAAATATTTACAAACAACATATTATGCATGCGCTGATTGATGCGGGTTATGCGAGCGATTTCTTTGGCGAAACCTATCATAAGCTTTTTAATTCCAAAACAGGGCTTGCCTACTACCCGGTACGTTACCCCGATGTGCATGATGTAATCAAACAGGTTCACGAGGCGGGCGGCGTTGCCGTACTGGCTCACCCCGGCGTTTACGACAGCTATGATTTGTTTGAACAGCTTGCCGCAGACCATGAAATCGAGGGCGTAGAGGTTTGGCATCCCCGCAACAAACCGGGCGATGAGGAACGCTTTATCGGGACTGCAAAGAAAAACAATCTGGTTATGACGGGCGGAACCGATTTCCATGGCATGTACACCATGAACAAAATGCCGATCGGAACCTGCCTAACGCCGGATGATCAGCTTGAAGAATTGAAAAAGATAAAAGTTAAGATTAAATGAATAGTAGCGGGTGATAATACTTGGTCTATCGATATAAAACCAGGGGAACCTGTTCCTCCGAAATCGTTATCGAGCTCGATGGAGACATCGTAAAATCAGTAAAGTTTACCGGCGGCTGCAACGGAAATGCAAAAGGGGTCGGCGCGCTTGTGAAAGGAATGAAGGCGGATGAGGTTATCAAACGCCTGAAAGGGATCAAGTGCGGATTTAAACAGACCTCCTGCCCGGATCAGCTTGCAACAGCATTATCTCAGATGGTGGAGCAGCGGATGAAATAAAAATGGATAAGGGCTGCGATTTGAGTCGCAGCCCTTTTTTGCGCTGTTAGCAGCCGCATCCACTGTTGTTGCATCCACAGCCTCTGTCGCAGCTATCATTTTCACCACAGCAGCAGAAGATGATGAGGATAAGGATGATAATCCAGGAGCAGCCACCGCCGCAGCCAAATCCACTGTTACACATAATTGTTTGCCTCCTTTCGGTTTACAGTATATAATATTGCGTAGGAACAAGACGTGTTACAATTTTTTATTCCTTAGCTGAGATAATCTGTGCTTTACAGTTCTTTCAACGATAAACAATTCGTAGAATATTTTATATAGTATAATATGAGGTGGTTTTATGCTGTGTGAATCTTGTGGGAAAAATCCTGTTACCACTCACGTAAAAACGATCATAAACGGAAAACTTACGGAATACCTGCTTTGTGCGGAATGTGCGCAGAGATTGGGATACGGAAACCTCTTAACCGAACTGGGCTGCAATTACGGCAGCCTTCTGGGCGAATTTTTCGGCGAAGCCGAACGGACGGACTCGGTTCGGTGCCAATGCTGCGGTTCCTCTTTTAATGACATTGTACGCAGCGGAAAAGTAGGTTGTGCCGAATGTTACCATACTTTTTACGACCGGCTCATCCCTTTGATTCAGCGCATCCACGGCGATACCAATCATCGCGGAAAAGTTCCGGGCGGCAGTATGCTGAGAAAGCCTCCGCAGGAACAGCTCAGCTTAATGCGGCGTGAACTGCGGGAAGCGATTCGAACCGAAAATTTTGAGCAGGCCGCAAATCTGCGGGATCGGATTAAAGAACTGGAAGGGGGAAATTCCCATGGATGATCTTCGGGAAAACGGAAGCGAACAGGACGTTGTAATCCGTACACGGATTCATCTTACAAGAAATCTGCGGGATATTCCTTTCCCGTCGAAAATGAACCGGACCGACCGGTTAACACTGGTGCACAAAGCAATGGATGCGGTCGAAGAAAACAAGGCACTTTCCCATATCCTTCGCTATATGGATATGGGGAGCCTGTCCAAGACGGAAGCGGTTTCCCTTGTGGAACGGTATCTGGTGAGCGCGGAATTTATCTCGGACTGCGAAGGCCGCGGCGTTTTTATTACGGACGACGAATCCATGAGCATCATGGTGAATGAGGAAGACCACATTCATATTCAATCTTCTTTGTGGGGCCTTAACCTTGAAAACGCATACCAAAAGGCGGATATTCTGGATGATCTTTTAAACCGGAGCCTTCATTTCGCATTTGATAAAGACTTAGGCTATCTGACGCAGAATCCTGTAAAACTTGGCACCGGCATGCGTGCTTCTTTGATTTTGCACCTTCCCGCTCTTCGCGGCAGCGGCGGGATTGTCCGGATTTCCTCGAATCTTTCCAAACTGGGGCTTTCCCTGCGCGGGGTTTTCGAAACGGGAGAAGACTCGAAGGGAGCGGTTTATCAGCTTTCCAACCAGGTGACGTTCGGCATTTCCGAGCAGGAGGCAATCGCGAATCTGAAAAGCATTGCCACACAGCTTATTCATCAGGAACGCGCCTTGTGGGAGGAACTTGCGGAAAAACCGGAAATACAGGATACCGTCAGCCGCTCCCTTGCGATTCTGCAAAGCGCGAAAATGATGGCGTATGATGAGTTTTTACAGCTCGCTTCCAACGTTCGTTTCGGTATTTCCGTCGGCCTGATTGGGGATATTCGCAGTGATCAGCTTAACCGGCTGATCATTGCCATGCAGCCCGCGACGCTTACGCTGCGAAGCGGGAAAAAGCTGACGCAGAATGAACGCCGGATTTTACGCGCAAATCAGGTTCGTGATTTGCTGTATAAATGAATATATCATTTCTTCTGAAAGTGCGGTATAATATACGTTAAGGATGCGGGTACACAAAATTTCTAAGAAAGATAAGGTGGGATTAGGTTATGGCGGATTTAAAAAAAGAAAATACGGATTTGGCTGCAGCCCTGTTTTCACTTTTAGGTGAGGCTGTTCCACACCACCACTCATTTGAAGAGGAAGCAAAACGCCTGATTCATCAGATTCGCGACCGGGAAAAGATTTTGCTGAAAATTATTGAGCTTTGTGGTGAACCGAAAACACCGAAACATCTCTATCTGATTGAAAAGGCATACAGTTGGCTTGGAAAAAAATATTATAACGAAACGGCAAAATATGCCAGTGAGTATCTGCATACCGCCAGTTGGAATGAACTTCCGAACCGGGTTAAAGTCGAAAACGGGATTACGGTAAATTTTGCGTCCGCCCAGCGGGCTTCCGTTCTGGTTGACCTGGCAAAAGCGCAGGAGGGACTTGGCCATCTGGACGCGGCCCTGCTGAACTTTATGGAAGCATACCGCCTTGCTCCGTACAGTGCGATGAACGCGATTAAAGTAGCGGATGTAATTGCAAAGAAACACGGCAGGGAAGAAGCTCTTTTATTTTTAAAGCAGCAGAAAGAAAGCCAGTATTATGTTCCTATTCAATATAAGGATTTACAGGGCAATACGCGGAAAAACGATTTGTTTAAACAGCTTTTGGACGCGCAGATCCTGAAGTTGCAGGAAGACTGAAATCCTAAAATTGTAAGAAAAGCGGAGCTGCTGAAGCGGCTCCGCTTTGTCTCGTTAAAAAACCGCTGGAGAATTCTCTCCAGCGGTTAAAATGTTATTATTTAGAAGAGATTAATACTTGCCTGCCGTTTGGTCCAAATTATCCGGCTCCGGTTTTGTTTCCTGGAATGTTTCCTGTGAAGCCCCGGCAGGCAGTGCAGCGCGATTTCCTGTGTCACTGAGCTTAAACTTTGAGACCAGTTCTTTCAGAACCTTGGCTTGTCCGGAAAGTTCTTCGCTGGCGGCGGCGCTTTCTTCGGCGGTTGCCGAGTTGGTCTGTACCACGCTGGAGATTTGTTCTACACCAATGGTTACCTGATTAATGGCATCCGACTGCCGATTGGTTGCGTCCGCAATTTTTGCTACCGTTTCAGAAACTACCTCCGCGCTTTTTACAACACGCTGAAGCGATTGCGCGGTTTCGTCCGCAATTTTTGTTCCGCTTTCCACCTGCCGGATCGAGTTTTCGATTAAAGAAGTGGTATCTTTAGCGGCTTCCGCGCTCTTGCTTGCCAGATTCCGGACTTCATCCGCAACAACGGCGAAGCCCTTGCCGGCGGCTCCCGCCCGCGCGGCTTCCACCGCCGCGTTCAAGGCCAGAATATTTGTCTGGAAAGCGATATCTTCAATCGTCTTTATAATCTTGCCGATCTCGTTGGAAGATTCGCTGATTCGATTCATTGCCCCCAGCATTTCACCCATATGCTGGTTGCTTACTTCAATCTCGTCGCTCACATCGGACACGTTCTTGCTTGCGCTGACGGCGTGCCGGGCATTATCTTTTATATGGGTAGAGATTTCCGTAATGGACGCGGAGAGTTCTTCAACGGAGCTGGCCTGCTCCGTTGCACCCTGTGCAAGTGCCTGCGCGCCGCTGGCAACTTGTTCCGCGCCGCTGGAAACCTGCTCCGATGCCTGGTTAATGCTCACTAATGTATCATTGAAAAAGGCAATAATCCCCTCTAAAGACTTCTTCAAATTTGAATAATCGCCGATGTAATCGATTTGTGATTTTACGGTAAGGTTGCCAAGCTCCACTTCATGAAGATTTCTTTGAATATCCGATATGTACATGTTAATGGATGAAACCGATTGTGAGAATGCTTGTCCCAGCATGCCGATTTCATTTTTTGAATCGATCGCTATCTGGGAGTTCAAATCACCATCAGCCATTCTTTGAGCGGCTTCCTTCATTTCTGTAATCGGTTTACTGATACTCTTGGCAATTCGCAATGCTATCAGAACAGAGATGATAAAACTCAATAAAATGATGCTGATGATGGCAATCCGCGCGATTTGCATTTGTTTTGCCAACTGCTGCGCAAGCTGGTTGCCTTCTTCTGTCTTCGAGTTTAATAAATTATT
This sequence comes from Caproiciproducens galactitolivorans, assembly GCF_026672255.1. Classification (GTDB taxonomy): domain Bacteria; phylum Bacillota; class Clostridia; order Oscillospirales; family Acutalibacteraceae; genus Caproiciproducens; species Caproiciproducens galactitolivorans_A. The sequence goes on from NZ_JAPOHA010000009.1 coordinate 50,949, forward strand.
GATTTCAGTACTTAATTTTGTACTGATCGGGCCGGCTTCATTGGTTAAAAGATCCTGCGCCTCTGTCTTTTTATTTTGTTTGGCCAGTGCCACGCCGCGTGCCCTGGCTTCATTGTAAGAAGCGATATCATTGCTGATTGCATTATAATAAGATTTTTCTTTTTCACTGACCATTTCTTTTTGGATTTGTGTCAGATAATGGTTAATCAGCATGGAGGATTCATTTAATTTGGTTTCGGTCTCCTGTATCTTATGAACGTCGGTATAAATTACGATGTCCCTCGTAACTGCCCTCGCAGAGTTAAATTCCGCGCTCAGACGCCCGATGTCGCCCTGAGCAAAACCGTAGTTTTCCAAGGCGTTGGTATATTCGGCGTTCAACTTGGTCATTACAGCATATCCAACACAGCCCCCGATTCCTGAAATAATTGCCACCAGAATAAAAGTCAGCATCAACCTCTTGCCGATTTTCATGTTCTTTAACATCATTCTACCCCTTTTACAGTTTAGATTTATTGATTATTGCTATATTATCGACGAAAATGCAAGCACCTTGTACAAATACTTTATGGAATACTATCCTATAAATAAAATAATATAGGGGAATATATAGTAACATTTGATAACAGTATACTCGCTTATTGTCGAATTTTCAATACTTATAGTCCCTTTTATTAAAGTATCTATAGAGATTTTTTAAAAGAATTTAATATTGTGACTGAGGAGGGGTAATTAATGGAAAAATCTAAATTTGATATTATGACGAAAACCGCAAATCAAATCCGGTATTACCGGACGGCCGCGGGGTTAAGTCAAAAATCGCTGGCGGCCATGGCAGGCATGGACCCTGCTTTTTTGGGCCATATCGAACGATGCCTGAAATGCCCTACGGTAGATACGCTGAATAAAATTTCCACCGCATTGAACATTACCCTGTCCGAACTCCTTGATTTTGACCATCCGAAGCAGGAAACGAGAAGGGGGGAAGCGTTAAAGAAAATTACCGCTCTTCTGAATCAGCTTACGCCGGAGGAGGCGGATGATCTTGCGGAGATCGTTTTCAAAATCGTACAGTTCAAAAAGCATTAAAAACAGGCTAAAGATAGTTACAAAGGTTTTCCTCTATAACACCTTAGCCTGTTTGAATCATTTCGATAGAAATTCCGTTGAAATTTCCTTTTCGCTGTCCGGAGGAGAGTATACGAACCGGTCGACCCGGTTCCCGCTGTAGAAATATTTCGGCGCCGCCGGACGGTAGGAATAGTCGAATGTATCGATAATAACGAGTTTGACTTTCATTCTGGAAGAAATGATACTTTTAATGTAAACACTGGCCTGCTGGCCGGGGACAACGTCCTCCTTTGCTTCCGCCAGTCCCGCCAGATTGGGCGACAGTTCAACAAAGATTCCGTAAGGCTCCACGGAACGAACGATTCCGGCGACCGTCTCGCCGGCTTTAAACATCGCTACGTTTTCCGCCCACGTGCCGAGCAGCTCCTTATGGCTTAACGTAATCCGTCCGTTTTCGATGGATTTAATGATGACTTTCACATCCATTCCAACGGTAAAGCGTTCGCGGGGATGGTCGATGCGGGAAACGGAAATCGCATCGATCGGCAGCAGCGCAATAATTCCGCAGCCGATATCCGCAAAAGCGCCAAAGCTTTCCAGATGGGTAATCCTCGCGTTGATGATATCGCCCGGAGTCAGTTTCTTTACATATTCCGCCATGCATTTTTCCTGCGCGGCCCGCCGCGAAAGCAGCGCGGTTAAATGTCCTTCGGAATCCTTCTGGAAATTTGTTATCATAAAGCAAACCGGTCTGTTTACCCGAGAAATGATCGCGATGTCCCGCACGGTCCCCTCACGAATGCCTAAAGCCCCTTCGTCATGCGGGATGATTCCCTTCATGCAGCCTAAATCCACCAGCAAATTGTGCGAGCTGTCACAAATCAGCGCACGTCCTTCCAAAATTTGTCCATCCCGGCAGGCATCGTTCAGCGCGGAAATATTTTGTAACGCCGCGCGATTTTCTGGTGTATCGATGATCCAACCTTCCGGATAGTAATCAAACATTTTCCTACCTCCTTTATGTGTCTGCTTATCTATATGCTTAAAAAAGTAAGGTAATACTAACCTCAATAATTATTAAATTGTTAATTTAACCTCATGCAGCTTGAATATTATCCCGTATTATTATAAAATATAATTTATGTATGATGAGAGGAAGAGTTCAAAATATGCATAGAAGCAAACAAGTAATCGGCATGATTGCCCTCCTTGCAATGGCACTGAATTTCACCGCGTGTTCCGGCGGCAGCACCGCGAGCCAGGCATCTTCTTCGGCTTCTTCGGCCGTAAGCAGCGCGGCTTCCCAGGCTTCCGACGACGGCAGAATCCGCCCGGACGACGGCAAAAAATTAGGCTATCAGCTGGATAAGCCCGCCAATGGGGAAGAAATTGCGGTTCTAACCACCAATATGGGCGTGATAAAATTGCGCCTGTTCCCGCAGGCGGCCCCGAAAACGGTTGAAAATTTCAAAGGGCTGATTAAAAAGGGCTATTATAACGGAGTTACCTTCCACCGCGTGATCAACGATTTTATGATTCAGAGCGGCGACCCGAAAGGGGACGGCACCGGCGGCGAGAGCATTTGGAACAAACCTTTCGCGGACGAATTCAATGCGAATTTAGTCAATATCCGCGGTTCGGTTTCCATGGCGAATGCCGGAAAGGATACGAACGGCAGCCAGTTCTTTATTAATCAGAGGGGGACAAAGGAAGCGATCGACTGGAATTCTTACCAGCAGGCTTTTGGTGTGTATAAGCAGTCTCCGGAGGCGTTTGTTCAGCAGTACGGTACCTATTGGCTCGATATGGATAAGGTGACGGACGCGTACAAGGATCTTTATAAAAAATACGGCGGAAACCCGAATCTCGACGGCGCATACAGCATTGTAGAAAAAGGACATACTGTTTTTGCGCAGGTGCTCGAGGGAATGGACGTTGTTGATAAAATTGCGGCTGTGCCCGTTGCAGAAAATGATCAGGGTGAAAAGAGCAAACCCGCTTCAAAAGTATCGATTCAAAAAGCAGAAATTGTTCCGTATAAATCGAAGTAGAATCGGCAGGAAATGGAGGATTTTTTATGAATCAGAACGATCCGGGTACAAACAGGGACCAGCAGGGGCAGCAGCCTTTTGACTATGAGGCGCATTACCGGCAGCAGAACCGGCAGTATCAGAGCCCGCCGCCCTACGGCGCGCAGTATCATCAGGACCCATGGCAGCAGCCGCCGATTCCGCCGAAACCGCCGGTTCGTCCGGCTTACAGCGCTTATGACGCGCCAGCCGACAATACAAAAGCTTTTTGTATCATGTCCTATATCAGCATTCTCTGGCTGGTAGGCCTTTTAGCGGACCGGTATAATCCCAAGGTTCGCTTTCATGTGAATCAGGGGATTATTCTCACGATTTTCTATGTCGTTTTAAGGTTCCTGCTGATTTTTTTAAACGGGTTCGTCAACGCCATATTTGTTCTGCCTTTTTCCGGGGCGGTGATTATTCCCCATCTGGGTTCGGCTCTGAACAGCATGCTGACGCTGGCGGTGTGGGGGATTTACCTTTCTTTTATGATCATCGGCATTATGCATGCGGTACACGATCGGGAAGAACCGCTGCCGATTATTGGTACATTGTTTCAAATAGTAAGATAATGTAAAGAATTGTCGCCTATTGCATTGACAAGCCAATACAATAGGCGATATAATTATTTTGTTTTGTTTTTTAGTGGCAGATATTTAAAGAGCTTATGGAGGGGAACTATGTCAGCAAAATATATCTTTGTAACAGGCGGGGTTGTTTCCGGTTTGGGAAAAGGAATTACAGCGGCTTCATTAGGGCGTTTGCTGAAAGCGCGGGGCCTGAGGATCACGATGCAGAAATTTGATCCATACCTGAACGTTGATCCGGGTACGATGAACCCGTTTCAGCACGGAGAGGTATTCGTAACCAATGACGGGGCGGAAACCGACCTCGACCTTGGCCATTACGAGCGCTTTATCGATGAAAGCCTTACGCAGAACAGCAATATTACTTCCGGAAGAATTTACTGGAATGTTCTGCAAAAAGAACGCAATGGGGATTATGACGGCGGCACGGTTCAGGTCATTCCTCATATTACAAACGAAATCAAGTCCCGCATTTATGAAGGCAAAGATAATATTGACGTAGCGATCATTGAAGTGGGCGGTACGGTCGGCGATATCGAAAGCCAGCCGTTCCTGGAAGCCATCCGCCAGTTTGCAACGGAAGTCGGCAGGAATAACTGCCTGTTTATCCACGTTACACTGGTGCCTTATCTGACCTGTTCCCATGAACACAAATCGAAGCCTACACAGCACAGCGTGAAGGAACTTCTCTCCATAGGCATTCAGCCGGATATCATCGTTCTGCGTTCCGAAAAAACGGTCGGAGACGATATTAAAAAGAAAATTGCTCTGTTCTGCAATGTAAATGAGAATTGCGTAATTGAGAACCTTGACCTTCCGCTTCTGTACCAGGTTCCGCTGGCGCTGAAGGAGGAGCGTTTGGATGATATTGTCTGCAAACGCTTTGGGCTGGACACGCCCGGCGCCGATTTAAGCGACTGGATCGCCATGGTGAATACGGCGATGTCCGTTACACAAAGCGTGACGATCGGTCTTGTCGGAAAATATGTGGAACTGCACGACGCGTATTTAAGCGTTGCCGAAGCGCTGACGCACGGCGGAATCGGCAACAATGTGAAGGTAAAGATCAAATGGATTGATTCCGAAATGATTGAGGCGGGGAATGTCGCCGATATTCTTTCCGGCGTGAACGGCGTTATTGTTCCCGGCGGCTTCGGCCAAAGGGGAATCGAGGGCATGATTACGGCAATTCATTATGCGAGGGAAAAGAATATCCCGTGCCTTGGAATCTGCCTTGGCATGCAGCTTATGATTGTGGAGTACGCGCGCAATGTACTCGGCCTTGCGGACGCCAACTCCGCGGAATTTGACCCGCAGAGCAAAAACCATGTGATCGATCTGATGCCGGAGCAGAAGGACGTAGTCCAGATCGGCGGCACCATGCGCTTGGGGCAGTATCCCTGCAAGCTTACGCAGGGGACGAAAGCGGCGGCGCTTTACAGCAACGTTCCGCTGATTTCCGAACGCCACCGTCACCGTTTTGAAGTGAACAACGATTACCGTGAGCGCTTGGAAAAAGCCGGTGTGATTTTCTGCGGCAAATCGCCGGACGAGCATATCGTGGAAATGATGGAGCTTCCGGATCATCCGTGGTTTGTGGGTTCCCAATTCCATCCGGAATTCAAATCCCGTCCGAACCGCCCGCATCCGCTCTTCAAGGGGCTTGTAGGCGCAGCAATCGAGTACCGCGATTCCCACTAAGAGAATTGATTAAAGGGCCTCCGGCTTTGCCGGAGGCCCTTTAAAATGCATCTTGTCCATTACGGAATGAAGCGAAAGCAAAGTGAAAGCCAGCACCGAAAAGGCGCTGGCTTTCTTTGCTTTTATGCGGGTTGTGCTGCCACCTCTTTCAAGAGCGGTCATGCTCTTTTAGGAGTTACCGGACGCCGCCGCCCCCGCCTGCGCCGAAGCCGCCGCCGCCTCCTCCAAAACCACCGCCGCCAAATCCTCCGCCTCCGAAACCACCGCCGAAGCCTCCGCTTCCGGATTCCGGGGGATGCGCAAGTCTTGTCGCGGAAGTACTGATATTGCTGATCGTGGTGCCGAGGTAAGAGCCAAAGTCGTTGCCGATGTGGCTGAATCCGCCCATGCCGACCGAACGGCCAAACATGTAGTAAAGATAACTTGTGCCGAAGTTGGTGTTGAGATAGGCGTCATCGTTCAACTGAGGATAGACCATCTTCAGTTCCTCGCAGACTTTTTTCGAAATTCCCATCATTGTCGCGTAGACCAGATATTCTTCCCACAGGGCAAGCTCCGGAACGCCGTATTCCGTCATGCGCGAAAATTCGAGCATGTATTTTCTAAGGCCCTGCCAAACGGCATAATCGTATTCGCCCTTCTGACTGAGGCGGGATTTCCCTTTGGAGGCGATCAGCAGAAGCACACTGAAAATCAGGATGCCGATCGGCAGGTAAAGCAGCCATGCCTGTGTGATGGCCAGTAAAAAGATCGCTCCCGCAATGCCGAAAATTCCTCCGGCTGTACAGGCCGTTAAATAACCGGGATGGTGCTCATAATATCCCCGTCCGGCGATTTCCCTTTTGGTCTGTAACAGGAAATCCTGAATGCTGGAGTCAATATACTGATTATGCGTCTTTGCATATGACTCGAATTGACGCATGGTAAAGCTGCCGCCGGTTTCCGATGCGACGGTGGATATCATATCGTAGAAGACCTGTTCGCTCATTGTAAGCGGAACATTTTTCGCATCACCCGTAATTTCAACTGAAAACTTTTTATTTTCAGTTGCAAAAAACCGGACATAGCCTTTCCGCGCGAGATTCATTAGCGTAGCGCTGAAAACCCGTCCCTGCACCCGGTCGGTTATGCCGCCGCTATAGAAATAGAACAGATTTGCGGCGCCGCCCGGCGAGCTGTCTTCCGGTATCTCCCGCGTGTATTCGGGGGCGTTCGTTTTATAGGGTTTTGTTTTCTTTTTAATCCATAGGAAAAGCAGAATGCCTGCTACTACAAGCACTGCACCCGATACGGCGTCCACAATGCCTACGATGAATTCCAGTTTCTGCTTTTGCGCCCACTGGGCTGCCCAGTCGTTTTCTTCTTTTTTAATCTTTTCAAAGGTTTTCGAAGCAAATTTTTTATTGGAATCCGGGAATAAGGAAACAGGCATGCAGACGCGCGTTTCCACCAAGGTGTTTGGCGGGATTTTACTCGCCGTAAAGGTAATCCGATTTGCCGAGACCGTCAGATTGCTCTGCGCCGTGCAATGCAGCCAGGCCATCACCGAACCTTGCTTCGCAGCGGATGGAAACGTAACCGACCCGTGCATTTCGGTGATCGGCAATCCAAAATTCTCCCCGACAAATGCATTGTACAATACGGAAGTGTCCTGATAAACACCGACGATATTTTTTATCGTATAGGAAATCCGGAAATTGCGTATTCCGCTGCCGATCTCAGGCATAAACCAGCCGATTTCCGTTTTCTCCGCGGAAGGATAAAGATAACAGACATTCTCGAATCCCATTCCCGCTGCGGCTTCCGGGTCAATATTGTCACGGAACGTATACGCTGTTTTGTTGTCCATGTCGTATACGGACAGGTCGGTTATGCGAATGCTGCTGCCGGTATCAACAGGAAATATTTTATAGAGATTCGAATAGGGCTTTCCGCGGTCTTCCAGGTTGACACACCAGGTTTCCGTTACCCGCAGGTCTCCGTTTGCAGAAAGCTGCGAAGCAACGTCCAGCTTTTCCAGCGTCTGTTTGGAATCGGATTTGTAGCTGTCCGCGCAGCCACTCAGTGTGAAAAGAATAAGCATTACGGCAAGAACGGCCGCGGCAACCCTTTTCAGTGATTTCCTACATAGTTTACCCATTTTTTCCTCCAGAGGGATTAAAATTTAACCTGCGGTACCGCTTTGTCTGCTTCTGCAATCTCAAAGTATTTTTTCCGGCCAAAGTGGAACATGGAAGCGATGAGATTTGACGGGAAATGCAGGACATATTCATTGTATTTCATAGCCGTATCGTTGTAAAACTGACGGGCCATGGCAATTTTCGTTTCAATATCTTTTAACTGTGCCTGTAAATCGAGAAAATTCTGATTGGCTTTTAAATCCGGGTACTGTTCCGCGGTTGCGAACAAATTGACAATCGCGCGGGAAAGCTTTGCGTTATTTTCCATTGCTTCCTCCGGCGTTTTTGCACTCATTGCCGCTCCGCGCCATTTCGTTACTTCCTCAAGCGTTGTTTTTTCATGCGCCGCATAGCCTTTGACCGTTTCGACTAAATTCGGAATCAGGTCGAACCGTTTTTTAAGCTGTACATCCACCTGCGCCCATCCGTTGTCCACCCGGACAGAAAAGGAAACCAGCCGGTTATACATGCTGACGCCCCAGACGAGCAAAAGCAGGATGAGAACAATTATACCGATTGTGATTGGATTCATAAATGGATACCTCCTTATAATTATGAACATAGTACCATAATTTTATGAAAATGAAAAGATAAGAAAGAAAGCAATTTCTGCCGGAACAAAAAAGGGAGGGACATTTCGTCCTTCCCTTCCGTATTTATTTGTCGTTCGGATTGGAAATCCGGTAGCAAAGGGTCATCAGGCTGTCGTTCAGGTGCACATTTTCAACGACGGTATCTTCATACCGCATGGAGATATCGTAGTGACTGAAGTTCCAGAAATTGCGGACACCCATGCCGTAAAGACGCTCGATGATCGACTGTACGCCCTCGCGCGGGATGCAGAGGATCGCCATGACGGGTTTTTCCTTCTCGCAAAAATTTTCCAGTTCCGTTGTGTCTATCACGATATGCCCGTTGATTCGGGTTCCTGTTTTGCTGGGGGAACTGTCGAAAATGCCGATCAGGTCAAAACCTTCGTCTTCAAACTGCATATGGGATGCGATCGCCCTTCCGAGGTTGCCGGCGCCGATCAGAATGGTTTTGTACCGGCTGGAAAGCCCGAGAATATTTCCGATTTCATCACAGAGCTGGTCGACGATGTAGCCGTAGCCCTGCTGGCCGAAACCACCGAAGCAGTTCAGATCCTGACGGATCTGGGAAGCGGTGAGCCCCAGTTTTACGGACAATTCGGTAGAAGAAATCCTGGTAACTCCTTTGTCCTTCAAATGCGTTAAAAAACGATAATACCGCGGCAATCTTCTGATTACCGACATCGAAATATTTTCACGTCTTGGCATACGTTATCCTCCGTTGTGCTGTATCAAATTATAAAAGCTTTATAAGGTTTTTATTGATTTCCTTTAAAAACGTTTCGGTATCTACCGTCGTCTTGTTAGGCAGCGTTGAAAGGCCGGCAAGGTCGCCGGTCATGATACCATTTTCAATTGTCTGAACAGAGGCCGTTTCCAGCTTTTCCGCAAAGCGGACAAGCTCCGGAAGCTGATCAAGCTCGCCGCGCTTTTTCAGCGCGCCGGTCCAGGCAAAAAGGGTTGCCATTGAATTTGTGGATGTTTTTTCACCCTTTAAATGTTTGTAATAGTGGCGCTGAACGGTCCCGTGCGCCGCTTCATATTCGTAAACCCCGTCGGGGGAAACAAGCACGCTTGTCATCATGGCGAGGCTTCCGAATGCGGTTGCAACCATGTCGCTCATGACGTCGCCGTCATAGTTCTTGCAGGCCCAGATGTAACCGCCTTCCGAACGAATGACGCGGGCGACTGCGTCGTCGATTAAAGTATAGAAATACGTAATACCGGCTTTTTCAAATTTTGATTTAAACTCCGCTTCGTACAGATCATTGAAAATATCCTTAAAACGATGATCGTATTTTTTGGAAATCGTATCTTTCGTAGAAAACCACAAGTCTTGCTTTGTGCTGAGCGCAAACTGGAAGCAGGCCTTTGCAAAGCTTTCGATGCTTTTGTCTATATTATGCAGTCCCTGAAGAATACCGGCTGTCTTAAAATCGTGAATCAGCGCGCGCTCCTCGGAGCCGTCCTCTTTTGTAACGACCAGCTCCGCCTTTGCTCCGGCGGGAACCGTCATTTCCACGTTGCGGTAAACATCGCCGTAAGCGTGGCGCGCGATGGTAATCGGCTTTTTCCAGTTGCTTACGAGCGGTTCGATTCCTTTTACGACAATCGGGGCGCGGAACACAGTGCCGTCCAGAATGGCGCGGATCGTGCCGTTCGGTGATTTCCACATTTCTTTTAGGTTGTATTCTTTTACCCGGTCCGCGTTCGGCGTGATGGTCGCGCATTTCACGGCAACGCCGTATTTTTTTGTGGCGGCTGCCGAATCATAAGTAACCTTGTCGTCTGTTGCATCGCGGTTTTCTAAGCCTAAATCGTAATATTCCGTTTTCAGATCAACATAGGGAACGATCAAAATATCTTTGATCATCTTCCAGATGATTCTGGTCATTTCGTCGCCGTCCATTTCGACCAGCGGCGTTTTCATTTTGATTTTATCCATCTATCCGTAATCCTCCGCCTCTTTTAAGATTGGGGTTTTATTTTCCGCTGTTCTCGCGGGTGTAGTTTAACAGACCGCCAGCAAGAACCATTTTGCGCTGGCGTTCGCTCAGTACAGCTTCGGCTTCGAAAGTAGTACCCTTCGTTAGGTTCTTTACGAGAACCGCTGTTCCGTTTTCGATTTCCGTGCGGATGTTGGGCAGCTCCAGCTCGTCCATCTGGTCGATGGTATCATAATCCTTTTCATTTTTAAACATCAGGGGAATAATGCCTGCGTTTGCAAGGTTTGCACAGTGAATCCGCGCAAAGCTTTTCACAATGACGGCCTTGATTCCGAGGTACAGCGGTACCAGCGCGGCATGTTCGCGGGAAGAACCCTGTCCGTAGTTCGCGCCGCCGATGATGATGCCTTTTCCGTTTTGTCTGCACCGTTCGGGGAATTCCTTATCGCACACGCCGAAGCAGAAATTCGAAAGGTAGGGGATATTAGAACGGTACGGAAGAATCTTGGAACCGGCCGGCATAATGTGGTCGGTCGTGATGTTGTCGCCGACCTTTAGGAGGGCTTTTGCCTCAATGCTTTGCGGAAGCGCCGCGGTGGCGGGGAATTCTTTAATATTCGGCCCGCGGAGGATTTCAACGTCCTTCGCTTCGCTCTCGTCGGCAGGCGGAACGATCAGGTTATCGTTTATGTAAAAATGCGCGGGCATTTCTACGGGGTTTTCTTTTCCTAATGTACGCGCGTCGGTCAGTACGCCGGTAATGGCGGAAGCCGCGGCGGTTTCCGGACTCACCAGATAAATCTGCGCGTCCGCCGTACCGGAACGGCCTTCGAAATTACGGTTGAACGTACGAAGGGAAATACCGGCCGTGTTCGGGGATTGTCCCATTCCGATGCAGGGGCCGCAGGCGCATTCCAGAATGCGCGCACCGGCGGAGATCAGGTCGGCGAGGGCGCCGTTCTGCGCAAGCATGGTGTAAACCTGCTTGGAACCGGGCGCAATCGCAAGACTGACGTTCGGGTTTACGGTTTTCCCTTTCAGAATGGAAGCAACACGCATCAGATCGCGGTAGGATGAATTTGTGCAGGAGCCGATGCATACCTGGTCGACTTTCATTTTGCCGATTTCCCCGACTTTTTTCACTTTGTCGGGGCTGTGCGGGCAAGCCGCCATCGGGGCGAGTTCGGACAGGTTGATCGTAAGGACTTCATCGTAAACGGCGTCGGCGTCTGGTTTCAGTTCGATCCAGTCCTGTTCCCGGCCCTGCGCTTTCAAAAATTCTTTTGTAATTTCATCGGAAGGGAAGATGGAAGTTGTTGCGCCGAGCTCCGCGCCCATGTTTGTAATGGTTGCGCGCTCCGGAACGCTTAAAGTGGAGACGCCTTCGCCGCCGTACTCCACAACTTTTCCCACGCCGCCTTTAACGGTTAAAATCCGGAGAACCTCTAAAATGATATCCTTTGCGGAAACCCAAGGGGAAAGTTTTCCGGTCAGATTAATCCGGAGCATTTTCGGCATAGTAATGTAATACGCGCCGCCGCCCATGGCGACCGCAACGTCAAGACCGCCCGCGCCCATGGCGAGCATTCCGATGCCGCCGCCAGTCGGCGTATGGCTGTCGGAGCCGATCAAGGTTTTACCCGGGATGCCGAACCGTTCCAGATGAACCTGATGGCAGATGCCGTTGCCCGGTCTCGAAAAATAAATTCCGTGTTTTTTCGCAACGGATTGTATAAACCGATGATCGTCGGCATTTTCAAAGCCGGTCTGAAGGGTATTGTGGTCGATATAGGCCACGGAACGTTCTGTTTTTACACGGGGGACACCCATGGCTTCAAACTCCAGGTAAGCCACCGTTCCGGTGGCGTCCTGCGTCAGAGTCTGATCTATTTTTAAACCGATTTCACTGCCTGCTGTCATTTCTCCGCTCAAAAGGTGCGACTGAATGATTTTCTGTGCTAGTGTCAGGCCCATTATCCTAGTTCCTCCCAATCTATTGTGTTAAATATATAACTATTATCTAATAAAAAACCGGAATTGTCAATCTGTCTGTTTCTATTTATATCATATTCCTTATATTGCGGCTTTATTTTCTTGCTGAATACCGAAACAAATGCTATAATAAAATCTGATATTCTAAAAGGACTGTTTCTGTGTATGAGAATCGCCTTCTTACGGTACAATAATGCCGTAGGAGGTGCGGAAAATGAATCAGAAAGATCGTTCAGAGAAGGAAAAGGATATCCGGGAAGCCGAGAAAAGTGAAAAGCAAACCGACCAGATCATCGATACCGGTTCCGTAATTACCGGCAATGGACAGCACCGCGTTCATTGCCTGACTATTATCGGGCAGATCGAAGGGCACTTTATTCTTCCTTCACAGAATAAAACAACAAAATACGAACATGTTATCCCGCTGCTTGTTGCTATTGAGGAAGATCCCGCAATCGACGGGCTTCTTATCATATTAAATACGGTGGGCGGCGACGTTGAAGCGGGCCTTGCTTTAGCGGAACTGGTGGCCGGAATGAAGAAGCCGACCGTTTCCCTGGTGCTTGGGGGAGGACATTCCATCGGCGTGCCGCTCGCGGTTGCGGCAAAACATTCTTTCATCGCGCCGAGCGCGACAATGACTATCCATCCGGTGCGAATGAACGGAATGCTGCTTGGCGTGCCGCAGACGCTGGAGTATTTTCAGCGCATGCAGGAACGGATTACCAGATTCGTTACAAAGAATTCAAAAATTACACCCGAACGGTTCCACGAGCTTTCCATGAATACACGGGAACTGGTGATGGACGTCGGTACCATTCTGGACGGCAACGACGCGGTTGCCGAAGGGTTGATCGACTCGCTTGGAAGTCTTTCCGACGCCATTGACTGCCTTTATGGTATGATTGATGAATATAAAGGAAATAAGCCGCAGGAAAGCAAACCGCAGCGTAAAAGAGCGGGAGTGAAAACCAGAAGAGCGGGCGGGAAGAAGGGCGAACCGCCGTCCGGAAAAAATACAGGAGAACTTTCCTGATAACGGATGAAGAATGGAAATGAGAAACAAAATTCATTGTTCATTCTTCATCTTAAATTTACATAGGGGGATTATGACTATATGACTGTACTGCAAGCGATCATACAAGGGATTATCCAGGGAGCGACGGAGTTTTTACCGGTTTCCAGCAGCGGGCATTTATCACTCGCGCAGCATTTTATGGGGGTACAGGTACCGGGTCTCTTTTTTGACGTGATGTTACATATTGGTACGCTGTTAGCGGTTTTAGCGGTTTATTACCGGCTGGTCGGCCGATTGATCTGTGAATTTTTCCTGCTGATCCGCGACCTTTTTACGGGCCGGTTCAAATGGAATAAGATGAACCCGGACCGCCGCATGTTAATCATGCTCATTATCGGCCTTGTGCCGCTGTTTCTGCTGTTCCTGCCGGTTCCCGGAACCGGGATGAAGCTAAAGGACTTTGCGGACAAATGGGCGTCCGACAGCGACATCGTGATCGAAGGCGCTTCCCTTATCATGACGAGCATCCTGCTGACGCTCGGTATTCTTGCAGGCAACCGTTCCGGCGCCCGCCACGCGCAATACGGCCGCACCGGCGGCAGAAAACAGTTCAACGTGCCGGATGCGGTTACGGTCGGTCTGGTTCAGTGTGTTGCCGCCGTATTCCCCGGGCTTTCCCGTTCCGGCTCCACGCTTTCCGCCGGATTGATGCGCGGAATCAACCGTCAGACAGCGCTGGACTATTCTTTTGTAATCGGAATCCCTTCCATTCTGGCGGCGGCGGTTCTGGAACTGAAAGACGCGGTGCACGAACCGACGGCGATTTCCACAGCGGCCATTCTGGCAGGCGTCATTGTGTCCGCGATTGTAGGCTTTATGGCGATAAAACTCCTTCGCTGGATGGTTACAACCAATAAATTACATATTTTTGCAATTTATACGTTCATTTTAGGCGTTACCGTTTTGGTACTTGGCATTATGGAGCATCACACCGGTGTGAACGCAATTACCGGCGCGGCTCTGCATTTTTAACGAAAACTAAGGAATATGAAATTATAAGGTGAGAATTCGGTGGCAAATCAAAAACACAGCGTGAAAAAGAAAGCTCCCGCCCGTACGAGCCGTGCGCCGAAGGCACAGCATATGGCAAAAAACGCAGGGAAAAAACCGGAGCGGGATGCGGAATACGTCAGACAGCGCAATCAGATTAACGCGATTGTGCTGTTTGCCGTGGCCATTTTAATGGTCTGTCTGGTTTTAATTTCAGGGGACCATATCTGGCTTTGGTGCCATAACGCCCTTTTGGGCCTGTTTGGCAGCTGCGCCATTATCTGGCCGATATTATTATTTTACATATCCATTGTAACCGCTTTTGAACGCCAGAATAACTGGCTTGGCGGCAAGGTCGTTTTAATGGTGGTGATCATTACCCTGTTTTGTTCGGCGGTTTATATTTTTTCCGCTGCGGACAAAACATCGGTGCATTCGCTGCAAAGCCAGCTTGTGAACCTTTATAAACTGGGGATGCAAAGATCCGGCGCGGGTCTGTTCGGCGGTTTGCTGGGGATTCCCTTTGTTGCGGCGCTCGGCTCAACCGGGGCAAAAATTGTGATCATTCTGGCCCTTTTCGTGGCGATTATGATTTTAACCGGAACCAGCCTTGTACAGCTTTTCCGTGCTATTACAAAGCCGGCCGACATGGTCGCTTCCAATATCAGCAGTGTGTATGAACAGCGGGCGATCGAACGCGCCCGTAAGGAAAATTCCTATATCGACATTCCGCTTGACAAAGAGGATGTTACGCAGCGCATAACAAAGGCAAAAAGCAAAAAAGGAAAAAATGAAAAGCTCGACCAGCTGGAAAAGGTGTTTGGGGTAAAAGAACCGGTTGTCGAGAAAGTCGAAAGCAATCCGGTATCCGTTCCGGGTTCCGGCGAAAAGACGGAACCGTCGGCTGCCGTTTTGGAAGCGGTGAAAAATTCTGCGGCGAAGCCGGAAGAAAAAAAGCCGCCGGTTGGTGCTTCCATGCAGATGACCATGTTTGCCGACGAGCCTCCGCAGGACGGTTCCTACCATTTCCCGCCGATTACGATGCTGGAAACAACAAAGGTAACAAACGATCAGGAAATTGCGGAGGAACTGAAAACCAACGGGCGGATGCTGGTGGAAACTTTAAAAAGTTTCGGCGTTCAGACAAAAATTATGGATATCAGCCGCGGGCCTGCGGTAACGCGTTATGAGTTGCAGCCCGCCGCCGGTGTAAAAATCAGTAAAATCACGAATTTATCGGACGATATTGCCATGAATCTGGCCGCTTCGGGCGTGCGTATCGAGGCCCCGATTCCGGGCAAGGCCGCCGTCGGCATTGAGGTTCCGAATAAAAAAGTCAGCGTTGTCCGTATGCGGGAACTGATTGAATCCAACAGCTTCTGTACGGCCAAAAGCCGCTTGACCGTTGTTTTGGGACGCGATATCGCGGGGGAAGTGGCAACGGCGGATCTGGCAAAAATGCCCCATCTGCTGATTGCGGGCTCAACCGGTTCCGGTAAATCGGTCTGTATCAATTCGTTCATCATGAGTCTTTTATATAAGTCCACTCCGGAAGAAGTGCGGTTTTTGATGATCGACCCGAAGGTTGTGGAGCTGGGGATTTATAACGGAATCCCCCAGCTTTTGGTTCCGGTCGTCACCGACCCGCGCAAGGCCGCGGGTGCTCTGGGCTGGGCGGTGACCGAAATGCTGAAGCGCTATAAAACCTTCGCGGAGAAAAATGTCCGCGACCTGAACGGTTACAACACGCTTGCCGCATCCAGCGGGTATAAGGATGAAAACGGCCAGCCTATGCCGCATCTGCCGCAGATTGTGATTATCATCGACGAGCTGGCAGATCTGATGATGGCCGCGCCGAACGAAGTGGAAGATTCCATCTGCCGTTTGGCACAGATGGCGCGCGCCGCGGGCATGCACCTTCTGATTGCGACGCAGCGTCCGTCCGTCGACGTTATCACGGGGATTATCAAAGCGAATATTCCGAGCCGAATCGCGTTCGCCGTGTCGTCACAGGTTGACTCCCGTACCATTCTGGACATGGGCGGGGCGGAAAAGCTTTTGGGCCGCGGCGATATGCTGTTTTCCCCTGTCGGGTCGCAAAAGCCGATTCGTATTCAGGGCTGTTTCGTAAGCGACAGCGAAATCGAATCCGTTGTTAATTTTGTGAAGAAAACACAGGAAGCCGGGTATGATAAGGATATAGCGGAAGAAATCGAGAAAAACGCCGTTGCGGAGAAGGATTCCGGCTCCGACAGCGCCCTTGGCGAAGACACCGACCCGATGATGCCGGACGCTGTCAAATGCGTTGTGGAAGCGGGACAGGCTTCCACCTCTCTGCTTCAGCGCCGTCTGCGCCTCGGCTATGCCCGAGCGGGCAGATTGATTGATGAAATGGAGCAGATGGGCATTGTCGGCCCCCACGAAGGCTCGAAGCCGCGTCAGGTGCTGATTACCTATCAGCAGTGGCTGGAAATGACGATGCAACAGGCTGATCAAAAAGAAAGTGAAGAATAAAAAGAATGCCTTTTTTACCGATCACAAAAGAGGAAATTACCGCATTGGGCTGGGACGCGCCGGATTTTATCGTCGTGACCGGAGACGCGTATGTCGACCATCCGTCTTTTGGCACGGCGATTATCTCGCGCGTGCTGGAATACTTTGGCTATCATGTCGCCGTCCTTGCACAGCCGGATTGGCGTACCGATAAGGATTTTACACGCTTTGGCAAACCGAAATACGGTTTTATGGTAGGCTCCGGGAATATTGATTCCATGGTGGCCCACTATACCGTGGCGAGAAGGCCGCGTAAAGAGGATGCCTATTCCCCCGGAAAGAAAATGGGGCTGCGGCCGGACCGCGCCGTTCTGGTTTATTCGAAAAAGATAAAGGAAATCTATCCGGATTCACCCGTTATTATCGGCGGTCTGGAAGCTTCTCTTCGCCGCTTTGCGCATTATGACTATTGGGACGATAAAATCCGGCCGTCCATCCTTTTGGATTCCGGCGCGGATTTGCTTACTTACGGCATGGGGGAGAACCAGACGATCGAAATCGCGCGCCGCCTTTATGCCGGAGAGCCGATCGAATCCATTACAGATGTGCGCGGAACCTGCTATGCGGTTCCTACAAAAGAATACCGGCCCGGTCCCGCGGTGGAATGCCCGAGCTTTGAGCAGGTATGCCGAAACAAAAAGGAATACGCGGTCTCCTGCCGGAAACAGCAGGACGAGCAGGACGCAGTCCGCGGCCGTAAAGTGATTCAGCGGCATGGGGACAGGATTCTGGTTCAGAACCCGCCGATGCCGCCGTTAACGCAGAAAGAACTGGACGCCGTTTACGATCTACCCTACATGCGTACGTACCATCCGGTTTACGAAAGCATGGGGGGCGTTCCGGCCATTCAGGAAGTGGAATTTTCCATTACGCACAACCGCGGTTGCTTCGGTGCCTGTAACTTTTGTTCCATCGCGTTTCATCAGGGTCGTGCGATTACCGCGCGAAGCGAAGATTCCATCCTGCGCGAGGCGAAAAAGCTGACGGAGAACCCGCATTTTAAGGGGTATATTCATGACGTTGGCGGGCCGACGGCGAATTTCCGCCAGCCATCCTGTGAAAAACAGAAAAAGCAGGGACTCTGTGCGGGCAAAAAATGCCTTGCCCCCAAGCCTTGCCCGGCGCTTTGCGTGGATCACAGCGAATACCTCGATATTCTGCGCAAGCTGCGTGCCTTGCCGAAAGTAAAACGCGTGTTTATCCGTTCCGGAATCCGCTTTGATTACCTGATTGAAGATAAAGACGACACTTTCTTTCGGGAACTCGTGAAATATCATGTCAGCGGCCAGCTGAAGGTTGCCCCGGAACACTGTACTCCGGAAGTGCTCGACAGCATGGGCAAGCCGCATATAGAGGCTTTTCTGAAGTTTCAGAAGAAGTTTTTTAAACTGAGCAAAGAGGATGGAAAGGAGCAGTACCTTGTTCCGTATCTCATGTCGTCCCATCCCGGCAGCACGCTGAAGGACGCGGTGGAACTCGCGCTGTTTTTAAAGCGGGAGCATCTTCGCCCGGAGCAGGTGCAGGATTTCTATCCAACGCCGGGGACGATTTCCACCTGCATGTTTTATACTGGTTTAGACCCGTATACCTTGAAGGAAGTCAATGTTCCCCGTACCGACCGCGAAAAGGCGATGCAGCGCGCGCTTTTGCAGTATTTCGTTCCCAAAAACCGGGATTTGGTGATCTCCGCGCTGAAAGCTGCGGGCCGCAGCGACCTGATTGGCATGGGCAGTGAATGTCTTGTCCGTCCTACTCCGGAAATGCAGCGTTCCAAAGTTCAAAGCAGAGAGAAGCGGGGCAAATGGAGCAGCAAAAAAACAACAAAAAGGCGCTGAAAGTTACCCTCTTATTGTTTTTAGCGGTTGGGCTGATTGTTTTCATCCTTCCGTTTGGCGCGGAAGCCTCCTGGCGGCAAATATTCCGGTTCTTCGGCTTAAGCGACTTTGCCGCCGCGGCGGATGATGCGCCGCTGTCCGTCCATGTTTTAAATGTAGGCAAGGCCGACAGTATCTTTATCGCCTGCGGCGGGAAATATATGCTTGTCGACGGGGGAACCCCGGATTGCGGGGAAGAGATTGCGGAGTATCTTGACCGGCGGGGCGTAAAAAAGCTGGATTATGTTTTTAATACGCACCCGGACACAGACCATATCGGCGGCCTTGGCTATATCATCAGCCATTATAAGGTTGAGAAATATTTTGCCCCCAACATTCCCAAAAATCTGATCCCAAAGGGGGAGGAATACACCGCGGTGCAGACCGCGCTTAGGCAAACGGGTACTTCCGTTCAAAATCCTCCTTGCGGGGAATCCCTGCAACTGGGAGATTTAAAGATAAAAGTGCTGGCGCCGGTAAATACAGGGGACAGCACCAATAATAATTCCATTGTTTTAAAGCTTACTTTTGGAAAAAGCCGATTTCTTTTAATGGGGGATGCGGAGAAAGAGGAGGAAAGCGACCTGCTGAAAAGCGGGGAGAACCTTTCCGCGGATGTGCTGAAAATCGGGCACCACGGAAGTTCCACTTCCACTTCGGAACCCTTTCTGCATGCGGTTCAGCCGGGCTTTGCGGCGATTTCCGTAGCCCGCGATTCCAGCGAGCTGCCGAAAAAGGATGTACTGAAAAGGTTGTGGACCGCGAAAATCCCCGTGTATCGCACGGATGTAAGCGGAACGCTCGTTTTTATGAGCGACGGACAAAGGATTCATGTTTTAACGGAACAGTAGTTTCTGTATGAGCCTTGTTTGGAAAAGCTTTTAATAAAATCCTAAGAAAAACAAAAGGGGAATTTATGATGAAAACCTTAGTAATCGATCGCTTTGAAGGTACCTATGCTATTTGTGAGGACAAGGATCAGAAATTTTTCGCAATCGAAGTTTCCGAGCTGCCGCAGGGCGCGCATGAGGGAGATGTCCTCGACGTCAACGATACGGAGGGTACGATAAACATTAACGCGGAAGCAACCGAGCAGAGGCGTTCAAAAGCCAAAAAATTGCAGGATAAGCTGTTCAAATAAGGTACAAACTTTTCCTTATCATCCTATTACAGAACTGCCCCGCCGAAGAAACCCGGCGGGGCAGTTCTGTAATACGTATTCAATTATCGGTGCAGAGAAACCTTATCGAAATTGGTTCTGTGCATATATACATTCTGAACCAAACCAAAGCCGAGATACAGGCAGGCCGCCGACGAGCCGCCCGCACTGAAAAACGGAAGGGTAACGCCCATTACCGGGAGAAGATTCAGGCACATGCCTAAGTTGAATAAAGCCTGTGCGGCGATCATGCCGAAAAATCCGAAACAGATGGAATTGCCCAGACAATCCTGTGATTTCCTTGCAACCCGCAGTGTACGGAAAAGAAGAAGGAGGAGAAGAAGGATAATCAGCATACAGCCGACGAATCCAAGCAATTCTCCTGCAACGGAAAAAATAAAATCGCTCTGCTGTACCGGTACAAGGCCTTTGCTCACGCGGGTATCGCTGTTGAACAGGCCGCGTCCCCGAATCTGCCCGCTGCCGATGGAAAGCCTGCCCTGAATTTGCTGCATTCCTCTGCCGAGCGGCTCCGTTTCCGGATGACGGAAAATCGTAAACCGGTCTTTCTGGTAATCCTTTAACACATATTTCCAGGCGATGGGGAAAGCCACCGCAAGCGCCGCAAAAACCGCCCCGAAGTACCGAAGCTGAATGCCCGCGCCGAACGCCATGGCAAGAAACATACAGAAGAATATGACTGCCGTGCCGTCGTCTCCCTGTAAATGAACCAGTCCGACCGGAATCATTGCGTGGCAGGCCAGCAGCATGATCTGTGGAAAGGACTTGAGCAAATCCCGTTCCTTTAATTCGGACAGATGTTTTGAAAAGGTAATAATAAAGCCGATTTTCACCAGTTCGCTGGGCTGAAAGGTACCGCCCGGAAGCTTGATCCAGGCCTTCGCGTTAATACCGCCGCTGCTGGTAACCGCCTGCCCGAAGATCTGTGTGTAAACAATTAAAAACAGGCAAAATCCGGCCACAATATACCAATAATTCGAAATTTCCCGGTAATCAATCAGCGTAAAGAGAATCGCCCCGAAATATCCCACTACGATGGCGATGAGCTGAACCGTAAAATAGGACCTGCCCGACGGGCTTGGCGGAACCGTTTTCAGGAGCAAAAGGCTGTAAGCTGAAATGGACAGCATAATAAGCCACAAGAGCTTGTCCGCTCTTTTTATATAATCAAGTAATGAATTTAATCTTTGCATTCCTTCACCTCTTAGTCTATTTATTATATTATGTTACCGGGAAAACTTCAAGTAAATAATAAAACCAGAAGTTGGAGGAAGATACCCGTCCGGCATTTCCGGCAATGTTATCCTATGACCGGATTTTACGGGCACAATCCGGTCAATAATAAATCCGATGTCATACAGGGCATTCCTGTATCTTAATTATTTTCTAATATTAAATATTAAAAATGAGGGAATCGTTGCCGTGATGGGAAATATTAACAGAAATATATGAAATTTACGTCCGGCGATTTTACGGGAAAAATTCAAATTTTGCCCTGTCGTGGTTCTTTTTTATCGAAAAATATGATATAATTTTGTCATATTTTTTGTGAGGAGATGCATGAATGCTAACTGACATCGAAATCGCGCAGCAGGCAAAACTTTTGCCGATTGCACAAATCGCTTCCGAACTTGATATCCGCGAGGAAGAACTGGAACCCTACGGCAGATTTAAAGCAAAGCTGAACGACGCTCTCTACAACAGACTTGCCGACAAAAAGGACGGTAAACTTATTCTGGTAACGGCGATCAACCCTACTCCGGCGGGCGAGGGGAAAACCACCACAACGGCCGGTTTGGGCGAAGCAATGAAAAAGATCGGCAAGAACGCGATTATCGCCCTGCGGGAACCAAGCCTGGGGCCGGTGTTCGGAATTAAGGGCGGAGCCGCCGGCGGCGGTTATGCACAGGTTGTGCCGATGGAGGACATCAACCTGCATTTTACCGGCGATTTTCATGCGATTACCTCCGCGAACAATCTTCTCTGCGCCATGTTGGACAACCATATGCAGCAGGGAAATGCTCTGGGAATTGACCCCCGAAGGATTTTAATTAAGCGCTGCCTCGATATGAACGACCGCGCTTTACGGAATATTGTGATCGGTCTCGGCGGAAAGATGAGCGGAATTCCGCGCGAAGACAGCTTCTGCATTACGGTTGCAACGGAGATCATGGCGATTTTCTGCCTCGCTTCCGATTTGATGGATCTGAAAGAACGGCTTGGCAGAATTCTGGTGGCCTACACCTACGCGGGCGCGCCCGTATATGCATGTGACTTAAAGGCGCAGGGCGCAATGGCCGCGCTTTTGAAGGACGCGATCAATCCGAATCTGGTGCAGACTTTAGAGGGCACACCGGTTATTATGCACGGCGGGCCATTCGCGAATATCGCCCACGGATGCAACTCGGTAAGAGCCACGCGCCTGGCGCTGAAGCTCGCCGATTACTGCATTACGGAGGCAGGATTCGGTTCCGACCTCGGCGCGGAAAAATTCATGGATATTAAATGCCGTCTTGCCGGATTAAAGCCCAATGCGATTGTACTTGTCGCTACCGCGCGCGCGCTGAAATACAACGGCGGCGTGCCGAAAGACAAAACCGCTTTGGAAAATCCGGACGCGCTGAAAAAGGGTATCGTCAATTTGGGCGCGCACATCTCCAATATGGAAAAATACGGCGTTCCGGTAATTGTTGCGATCAACCGCTTTCCGAATGATTCCGAAGCGGAATTGAACTATATTGAGAATTACTGCCGCGAGAACGGGGCGGATTTCGCGCTTTCCGAGGTCTTTGCAAAAGGCGGCGAGGGCGGCGTGGATCTGGCGAGAAAAGTATGTGAAGCGGCGGAGAAACCGGCGCATTTTCAGCCGATTTATTCCATTGATTCAACGATTAAACAGAAAATCGAGTGCATTGCAAAAGAGATTTACGGCGCGGACGGCGTCGATTATACCGGTCAGGCGGAAAAAGCCATGCGGGACATTGAAGCGCTCGGTGGGAATGAACTTCCGGTCTGCATTGCAAAAACGCAGTATTCTTTGTCGGACAATGCCGCCTTGCTGGGCAGGCCGACCGGTTTCCGCATCACCATCCGTGACCTGCGCCTTTCCAACGGAGCGGGTTTTGTCGTTGCCTATGCGGGCGATATTCTCACAATGCCCGGACTGCCGAAAGTACCCTCCGCTGAAAAAATCGACGTGGATGCACAGGGAAAAATTTCGGGATTATTTTAAGATACAAGGGGACTGCTATGCGGGACATTAGGACATCTTCGCCGGCTGAAACAGAAGCGCTCGGCGAAAAAGTAGCCGAAAAACTATCCGGCGGCGAAGTGATTGCATTTTTCGGCGGAATGGGGATGGGAAAAACCGCCTTTACGCGCGGGCTTGCAAGGGGGCTGGGGATTCCCGAGGGCGTTTCCAGCCCGACCTTTGCGCTCGTTCACGAATACCACGGCAGGCTGGATGTCTACCATTTCGATATGTTCCGCGTGTCCGGCTGGGACGACCTGTACTCCACCGGCTTTTTCGATTATTTGGAGAACGGCGGCGTTCTGGTGATCGAATGGAGCGAAAATATTGAAGCCGCGCTTCCGCAGGATGCCATCCGTATTGAAATCCGGCGGGGCGAGGGCGAAAACGAACGCATTTTTCACATTGAGGGGATGGAACTATGAGAATATTGGCGATTGATTCGTCGGCGACTGCGGCGTCGGCGGCATTGGTTGAGGACGGAAAAGTGCTGGGCGAATTTTACATCAATACGAAGCTGACACACAGCCAGACGCTGATGCCGATGATTGACAATGTGCTGAAATGCACGCGGGCGGACTTGCAAAGCGTTGATTTGTTTGCGGTCAGTTCCGGCCCCGGCTCCTTTACGGGCATTCGTATCGGCATTGCGAGCGTCAAGGGTCTTGCCATGGCGCAGGGTAAGCCCTGTGTAGGCGTATCCACGCTGGAAGCCATGGCGCAGAACTTGGAACATATGGACTGCACGGTATGCGCGGTGATGGACGCGCGCTGCGGGCAGGTTTACAACGCGGTTTTCCGCGCGCACGGCGGAAGCCTTGAAAGAGTTACGGAGGATCGGGCGCTCTCCATTCCGAATTTAGCGGCGGAATGTGAAAAATATGCAAAACCGCTGATGCTTGTTGGAGATGGCGCGAAATTGTGCTATAATAATGAGCGGTTTCAAAGTCTTCATGCGATTTTGCCGCCCGAACCCCTGATTTATCAGCGTGCCTGCGGGGTTGCAAAATCCGCGTGCAAAGTATATGAGCAGGGCGGAGCGGTGTCTCCGGCAGCTCTGATGCCGGTTTATCTGCGCCCGCCGCAGGCGGAGCGCGAATTAAAAAAACGAATAAAAGGAGAAAACAAATGATAGCTTTAGGAGCAGACCACGGCGGATTGCAGTTAAAAGAAGCGATCAAGAAGTATTTGGAAAGCGAAAACATAGAATGCAAGGATTTCGGAACGTTTGACGAAACTTCCGTCGACTACGCGCCGATTGCGGCGAAAGTGGCGCACTGCGTTGCAAACGGTGAGGCGGAAAGCGGAATTCTTTGCTGCGGAACAGGAATCGGCATGAGCATTGCCGCCAACAAGGTGAAAGGCATCCGCGCATCCGTTTGCTCCGACGCATACTGCACAGAAATGACCCGTCGTCACAACAATGCGAATATCCTCTGCATGGGC
Organism: Caproiciproducens galactitolivorans; assembly: GCF_026672255.1. GTDB lineage: Bacteria > Bacillota > Clostridia > Oscillospirales > Acutalibacteraceae > Caproiciproducens > Caproiciproducens galactitolivorans_A. Next base: position 75,459 of record NZ_JAPOHA010000009.1, read on the forward strand.
GGAAGGGTGATTGACGAAGCGAAAGCAGTTGAATTTGCAAAGATTTTTCTGCAGACCGAGTTTGAAGGCGGCCGCCACCAGCGTCGTCTCGACGAAATCGCAGCGATCGAGCGCGGCGAACTGTAATAAAAAAGTTAATAATTTTGGAGGCTGTCAGTATGGATAAACAGGTCTTTATTATGGATCATCCCCTCATTCAGCATAAACTTACTTTTCTGCGTGATAAAAATACCGGTTCAAAGGAATTCCGCGAGCTGGTAGGCGAAATCGCAATGCTGATGTGTTATGAGGCGACAAGGGATCTGCCCTTGGAGGAAACAACGATTGAAACCCCGATCAGTGAAACAAAAACGAAGGTGATCGCCGGAAGAAAACTCGCGTTTGTTCCGATTTTAAGAGCGGGCCTCGGCATGGTCGACGGCGTGCTTAGCATGGTCCCCGCCGCAAAGGTCGGCCATATCGGCCTTTACCGCGATCACGAAACCTTGCAGCCGGTCGAATATTACAGCAAGCTCCCGCTGGATATTAACGAGCGCGACGTCATTGTTCTGGACCCGATGCTTGCAACCGGCGGTTCGGCAATCGATGCCGTGACAATCATTAAGCGCAGCAACCCGAAGAGCATCCGCTTTATGTGCATTATCGCGGCGCCGGAAGGAATTAAAGCCTTCACAGCCGTGCACCCGGACGTAGAGCTTTACTGCGCCGCCGTTGACGATCATCTGAACGAAAACGGCTACATCGTCCCGGGTCTCGGCGACGCCGGCGACCGCATTTTCGGAACGCTTTAATAGATTCATTCCTACAATCGGAACAGGAGGGCCACATTGGATATTCGGGAAGCAAGGGAAGAGGATTTGCGCGGTTTACTGGAACTTTATACGCAACTGCACGAGAATCCTCTGCCGGATATAGACGAGGACATCGAAAAGCTTTGGAGACGGATTTTAGATGATCGAAACCAGCATATTCTGCTTGGACTTGAGAATCGAAAAATCGTTTCTTCCTGTGTAATCGTTATTGTTCCGAATTTAACCCATGGGCAAAGGCCCTACGCCTTTATTGAGAATGTAATTACCGATGAAAACAATCGTCATCAAGGCAATGCAACTGCCATTCTGGAATGTGCCAGAAAAATCGCTGAAAAAGAGCATTGTTACAAAATTATGCTGATGACAGGTTCAAAGCAGGAAAGTACGTTGCATTTTTACGAACAGGCAGGCTATAACCGAAAAGATAAAACGGCATTTATCCAATGGCTCGCCTAGTGTTAAAATTTAAAACGGGGAGCGGTTTTTTGACCGCTCCTTTTGCTATCTCGCAGGAAGGGAATACGGCCCTGTTTGTTGCCTATAAACAGAATCATTTTGAAAAATAGACTTGAAAAGAGCCTGCTGTTCAGGTAAGATAAGATCGCAAAGACGAAAACACAGTTCTGGTCGGTAGTCCAGACGCGGCATTCAGCCGTCAGTAACCTGCCTCCTAAGGTTGTCCGGTCTTTGTTAAGTTGCTTTTAGGAGGAATTTCACATGGACGAATGCAGAATTACGGTGTTTTTTGAGGACCCCTTCTGGGTTGGCGCAATGGAACGGCTGACCGACGGAAAGCTGGAAGCCGCGAAAGTAACCTTCGGCGCCGAACCGAAGGATTATGAGATCTACAGCTATTTCTTAAAAAACTGGAAAAGGCTGCGATTTAGTCCGCCCGTTGCAAACCAAAAGATTGAAAAAGCGAAAATCAATCCGAAACGGCTGCAGCGGCTGATCAACGGCCAATTGTCGCAAAGCGGAATCGGCACAAAGGCGCAGCAGGCCCTGAAGCTGCAGCAGGAGCAGGGGAAGCTGGAGCGAAAATCTTTTTACCGGAAGCGGTCGGAAGAGGAAGGACAGCGCCGGTTTGCACTGCGCCAAAAAAAGAAGAAAGAAAAACACAGGGGCAGATAATCCGCGTATGAAAAAAGGCTTTGAACTTTTACGGTTCAGAGCCTTTTTTCTATAAATTTAATTCCTGTATATACTTCGCGACGGAATCTTCATTTGCCGGGTCAAATTCAGCAGGTTTCTTTATGAGGAAAAGGTTTTCCACGTGCCGGATTCCCTCGCCGGGATCCAGGCTGTAAAGCGGGCTTAACGTCTGCATTTCCAAAAAATCCTTGCACATATAGGTTTCGGAAGAACAGCCGTAATCCGGGTAGGGCGCGGAAGGAGTATGCACATATCGTTTAACCAGCGCGGTATCTCCGTTTGCATAACAGGCCCATCCCAAAGGATTGTTCAGCCCGATTTTTAAGGGCTTTTCGTTATTTTTATCATGCCGCACGGTCATAAACCGGCTGCCGAAGGAAAGGCGTTCATCATGAAAATCCGTGCCCGGCCACAAGGATATGGTCCGGTTCGGCGCCGTTGCATTGCTGTTGTCCGTGTTCAGCGGAAGAATTTCCGTCCCGCCGCCGTTCAGCATCGTAATCGCCCAAAGAGAGCAGGCGTGTTTTTCTTTTGAACTGTTTTTGGCGCTGTGTACGACCATGATGTCGGTCGTACCTTCGCTCATGATAATTTCAAAGCTAAGCTGCATATCATTCTGCTTTTGGTGGGGAGGAGTAAAGGTGACTCCTTCCGGCAAAATTCCGTATACCACCGGTTCGTTGTCCGGGTAATAGGTATCCGGCATCTTTTCCGGACTCAGCCAGATGCGGTGTCCTCCGTAAAAGGTAAAAGCGTCCTTGCCAAAGCGTTCCGTCGTTTTTTCATTCTGTACTGTATATTTTCGTTCCAGATCATTATAAAGAACATTCGGTCCTTCGGTAAAACCGAAACGTACAATCCGCGGGCCAAAGTTGATTGTGACGGCAACGTCGATTAATCCATTGCTTATCTGCAAACATTTTCCATAGTTCTCATACTCTATTTCTTTTATTTCAACAGACAATTGAAGACACATCCTTTCAGCTTCAAGACGAAATGGAAAGAATACCGGTTGTCCTATCGCTTCCGCAGGGCGCGGCTTTGGGAGAGCAAAGGGAATAAAGGTCAGTCGCCCTGCTTTCTAATTCAATCATACTTTTCCCGTCATTGTCAAGGGACAATATGTCTGATGTGTTGGTAACAACAGGAAGTTTTGCGGAAGGCTTTAACAAATGCAGAATTTCCGTTCCGCGTTTGTTAAAACCAAGGACGCGAAGATACGGGGGAATCCCCTTGTTCATGGAGGAATCCAATCCTAAAAAGGCGGAAAGCACAATTCGCCGGATGCGCGCATGGGTATATCTTTTCGATTTGATCAGGGAATATAATTCATCAAGGGAGCATGCTTTGCGCGAAGCTTCATATACGCGGTTTTCCAAGCCCTCGCTGATATCCGGCAGCGCGGCGAATTCCTCCCGGTTCATACTTCGCAGCTTTGCGAGGACGGCCCGTTCCGCCGCGGCGATCGAAACCGGCGCGCTGCCCGCTTCGATTTCACGCAGCGCGATCTCCGCCGCGCTGTTCGGCATCCATTTGGCAAAGTCCTCCCCGGCGTGCATGCACATCCGTATTTGGGAAGCGGAGGCGATTTCATCCACGGCGGCCTGCGCGTCGTGCGCGGCTCCAAGGCGCTGTATTGTAAACGGCACCGCTTTTGATTGCAGGCGGTTCAGCGCCTTGAGATATTCGATCGCGAGGATATTATTGGGCTCACGCAGAAGGCGGGAAGCTTCGCCGTCAATTTGGCTTACGGCATTCTGCCTTGCCCTTGCAAAGGTCGCTCCGCTTTTCATCTCGTTTCGAACCGCATGGTGAAAGCGGAAGGAAGACAGCGCCTGCGCCGCTTTCCGGAGCTCGTCGATTCGGCCGCATTCGCTTCCGAAACTCAGCATATCAACGCTCAGGGCATCCAAAAGGGAAACTCCGCCGAATGCAAAGGTCTCCGCGCCGGAAAGTGCCCACGGAAGCGGAAGCTCGATGACAAGGTCGGCGCCATTCGCAAGCGCCTGTCTTGTCCTTGCCCATTTTGACAGAATGGCCGGTTCACCGCGCTGAACAAAATTACCGCTCATGACCGCAACAACGTGCGTAGCCCCTTCCATCCGGGTACGCGATATTAGCGAGGCATGTCCGCGATGAAACGGATTAAATTCAGAAACAATCCCCGAAACAAGCATTTTCTATAAACTCCTTGAATTTCCGAAGTGGTAGTACTATTATAGTATATGGTGTTATTTGTGTCGATACAAGCAAAAAGCAAAATTTAGGAGGAATAAGAATGAAGATTCTGGTAATCAACGCCGGCAGTTCTTCCCTGAAGTATCAGCTGATTGATATGGATACGGAAGAGATGATTGCAAAAGGCAACTGCGAAAGGATAGGGATTCAAGGGGGAATATTCAGCCACAAAACCGCAGACGGGCGCAAAAAGGATTTACAAGTCGAAATGGCAAGCCATACCGATGCATTTAAGCTGGTTACGGCTGCTTTAACGGATAAACAGGTTGGTGTAATCAAAGATCTGTCCGAGGTTACGGCAATCGGCCACCGCGTAGCGCAGGGCGGCGCCATATTCAGCAAGTCCCTTTTCATTAATGATGATGTTATAGAAGGAATTAAAAGCCTGATTCCTTTGGCGCCCCTTCACAACGGCCCGGAGCTTCAGGGCATTCTGGCCAGCCGCGAGATCTTCGGGAAGGACGTGCCCGAGTGCGTTGTTTTCGATACCGCTTTTCATTCCACCATGCCGAAAAAGGCATATATGTTTGCCATTCCGTATGAATACTATGAGAAATATAAGATTCGCCGCTATGGCTTCCACGGCACCTCCCACCGTTACGTCAGCGCGCGCTGCGCACAGCTGATGCATCAGCCTCTGGAAGATATCAATATGGTTACCTGCCATATCGGAAACGGTTCTTCCCTTGCGGCAATCCACGGCGGCGAGGTAATTGATACCAGCATGGGCCTTACTCCGCTGGACGGTTTCATGATGGGTACGCGCTCCGGCTCTCTTGACCCGTCCGTTGTAACCTTTATTATGGAAAAAGAGGGACTTACCCCGGAACAGATGGACGAAATCCTGAATAAGAAATCCGGCCTTCTCGGTATTTCCGGTTTCAGCGATGACCGCGATGTTACAAAGGCGGAAATCGAAGGAAATAAGAGAGCCATTCTCGCTCACGAGATGCTGAGCTACCAGATTATCAAGTTTATCGGTTCCTACGCGGCGGCGATGAACGGTCTTGACTGTATCGTATTTACGGCAGGCTTGGGTGAAAATCAGACCCATCTGCGTTATTCCATTTGCCGTGGCCTGAAATTTTTCGGCGTAAAAATCGACCCGGTTCTGAACGACAAAATGATCCACGGACGCGAAGGCAAAATTTCCGCCTTTGACTCCAAAGTTGCCGTATATGTCGTGCCGACAAATGAAGAGCTCGTTATCGCCCGCGACACCAAGGAAATCGTCGAGAAACTGACCTATGCTTCCACGGAAGATAAAACGGTCGTCGATCTGGAAGATATCTGATTTCAAAAAAGATACAAAGAAAGGGTGCATCCTTAGCGGACGCATCCTTTTATTTGTTTATCTTTTGCTTTTTAATCACTTTTAACCGTGAAAATTCTTCGCGGTCCTTTTCTTCCAGTGCGTCCGTTATGAACTTTACGGTGGTTTCGAACCGGGGGATCATAATATTTTTCAGAGCGTTGGCTCTTTTCTGCGTCTTTTTAATCGCATCGGCCAGCCGGTATACACTGTTTTCCACTTCGGCCAGCTCGGCGGTCAGGCGCTTTACTTCTCCGAATTTATTGTAGGCGTCATCCAGCATAATATTGGTGGAATTCAGCCCAAACGGGATCGGAATGCTGACGGGGTCAAACGACACCATGGGAATTTCCACGCCCATAACGCTTCGATAAGCCACATTCAGGCTGTTGTCAAGCGGAACGGTGCGCGACAATTCATCGCAGATACCGAGTGTAATATTTGCTCTTTGAAGCGCGGCATAGGCCGCGTCGTACGTATCGTCAATTTTCCCCTGAATTTTAGCCGCCCGCTCAATCAGGGACATCATTTCCCGTATTAAAATGTTCCGTTTCCGGTCGAGAAGATCAAAACCCGTGCGTGAAAGCGCAAGGGACTTTTTTGTGGCGAGCAAATTGCCTTTGGTTGGAACGATCTGGTTGTTCAATGCGGCTCACCTCCTTTGGTTGGTAAAAATTGTGCAGTCCAAAAAATATTGCGCAATTTTACATGCAATCCTGCGCTCTCATACTATTCCTTTGTGCCTTTTTCAGGTTCAGCTTCGGTTTCAGAGGATTTCTCCTGTATTGCTTTTTCATAGTATTTGTCAAGAATGGCGTCGTCCACACGATCGAGTTCTTCACGCGGCAGCGTGGCAAGAAGCTTCCAGCCCAAATCCAGACTTTGCTCGATGGAACGGTTTTCATTAAAGCCCTGCGCCACGAACTGGGATTCAAACAGTTTACCGAACTCAATATATTTTTTATCGACGGGGGAGAGTTCCTCTTCACCGATAACGGAGGCGAGGGAACGGGCGTCCATAACCTTCGCGTAGGAGGCGAAAAGCTGGTTGGAAAGCGCCGGATGGTCTTCACGTGTGAAGCCTTCGCCGATGCCGTCCTTCATCAGACGGGAAAGGGAGGGGAGAACGGCGACCGGCGGATATACACCGGAACCGTCCAGTGTGCGGTCAAGCACAATCTGGCCTTCGGTAATGTATCCGGTCAGGTCCGGTACCGGGTGCGTAACGTCGTCGTTCGGCATGGTCAGAATCGGAATCTGGGTTACGGAACCTTTTTTGCCGCGTATCATGCCGGCACGTTCGTAAAGGGAGGCAAGGTCGGAATACAGATAGCCCGGGAACCCTTTTCTGCCCGGAATTTCGCCCTTGGAGGAACTGAACTCACGGAGCGCTTCGGCGTAGGAGGTCATATCCGTCATGATAACAAGGATATGCATTCCCAGTTCAAAAGCAAGGTACTCCGCAACCGTCAGCGCACAGCGGGGCGTCAGAATTCTTTCGATGATCGGGTCGTTTGCAAGGTTCAGGAACATAACAACTCTTTGCAGTACGCCGGATTCGTCGAAGGAACGGCGGAAATATTCAGCGACGTCGTTTTTAACGCCCATCGCGGCGAAAACAATCGCGAAATTGCTGCCGCTGTCGTCGCTGATTTTCGACTGCCTCGCGATCTGAACGGCAAGCTCGTTATGCTTCATACCGGAACCGGAGAAAATCGGAAGCTTCTGTCCGCGAATCAGCGTCATCAGCGTATCAATGGTTGAAACGCCGGTATTAATATAGTTTTTCGGGTATTCACGGGATACCGGATTGATCGGCGTTCCGTTAATATTCGCTTTTTTCACCGGGAAAATGTTTCCCAGTCCGTCGATCGGGCGGCCCGCGCCGTCAAATACACGGCCGAGGATTTCCGGAGAAAGCGGCATCTCCATCGGGTGCCCTTTCAGTCTGGTACGCGTGTTGTCCAGGGAAATACCGCGCGTGCCTTCAAATACCTGTATTACGGCCCGCTTGCCGTCCAGCTGAACAATTCTTCCCTGACGCATGGTACCATTGTCCAGACGGATATCGACAACCTCTTCAAACGACGCGTTCTCAACGTTGTCCATTACAATCAGCGAACCGCTGATTTCCTTTAAGCCAATATAATCAAGAATCATGGCGTAACCACCTTCTTAGGTAAAAATTAAAAATCCGTCCAGATCAGGATTGAAGAATCGCAGACAAAGCCTGGTCAATTTCCTGAATGTAATCATCGAACATTTCCAGTTTGTTATTGGGAATATCGTACTTCATTTTGATTAATTTATCGAACAGCCCGGTCTGTTTTATCACCGAAATCGGAACGGAGGCGGTTACAAGCTGCTTCGATTTTTTGTAAAGGTGAAGGATCACTTCCATCATCCGCTTCTGTTTTTCAAGCGGGACATAGGTGTCTTCCGCATGGAATGCATTCTGTTGGAGGAAGCCGACGCGGATGATACGCGCAATTTCGATGATCAGCTTCTGGTCGTCCGGCAGAACGTCCGAACCGATCAGCTTTACGATTTCCATTAACTGGTTTTCTTCCTGCAGGATGCGGTTGATCTGTACGCGGTATTTTATAAATTCTTCGCCGAGGTTTTTAACGTACCACGGGTCCAGATCGCTGAAATATTCGCTGTAGCTCTGCGTCCAGTTGATTGCAGGGTAATGTCGCGCATAAGCGAGGGCTTTGTCCAGCGCCCAGAAACAGCGGGTAAAACGCTTGGTGTTCTGGGTAACCGGCTCGGAGAAGTCCGAGCCCTGCGGGGAAACGGCGCCGATAATCGTAATGGAGCCGTCCGTATTGTTTAAATTCTTAACCATGCCGGCACGCTCGTAGAATTCGGATAAGCGGCTCGGCAGGTATGCCGGGAAGCCTTCTTCCGCCGGCATTTCTTCCAGCCGTCCGGAAATTTCGCGCAGCGCTTCGGCCCAGCGTGAAGTGGAGTCGGCCATAATGGCTACGTGATACCCCATATCACGGTAATACTCGCCAAGTGTGATACCGGTGTAAATGGAAGCTTCACGCGCCGCAACCGGCATGTTGCTCGTGTTGGCAATCAAGACGGTTCGGTCGGTCATCGGCCTGCCCGATTTCGGGTCGATCAGCTCGGTGAATTCGTCCAGAACCTGGCTCATTTCGTTGCCGCGCTCTCCGCAGCCGACATAAATGATAATATCGGCGTCGCACCATTTTGCAAGCTGATGCTGCGTCATGGTTTTTCCGGTGCCGAACCCGCCCGGAATCGCCGCCGTGCCGCCCTTGGAAATGGGGAACAGGGTATCGATTACGCGCTGGCCCGTTATCAGCGGAACCTTCGTCTGAAGGCGCTCGGTTACCGGGCGCGGGGTGCGGATCGGCCATCTCTGGCAGAGAGTAAGCTTGTGGATTTCTCCGTGCTGATCCTCCAGCTCCAGAATGGTGTCGTTTACTTTATACTGTCCGTTTTCCGCGACTTTCTTAACAACGCCGGAAAGCCGGGGAGAAACCATGCACTTATGCGTTATGATGGTCGTTTCCGGGCACTCGGCGTAAATGTCGCCGCCTTTGAGCTGATCGCCTTCTTTTACCTTTACGGTTACGTCCCAGAGACGGTTCTCATCCAGCGCGGAAACGTTGCTGCCGCGCGCGATAAACGCGCCGGATTGCTCCGCGATGCTTTTGAGCGGCCGTTCGATTCCATCAAAAATATTATCGATGATGCCGGGGCCTAAGGTTACGTTCATGGGGCTACCGGTGCCGTAAATCGGTTCGCCGGGCATTAGTCCGGTTGTTTCCTCGTAAACCTGTATGGTAATAAACTGGTCCGTAATACCGATGACTTCACCGACAAGGCGCTCATTGCCAACAAAAACCATCTCCATCATGGAGAAGCTGCGTGAGTTTTTAATGGTTACAACAGAACCATTAATGCCGTATATAACATTCTGATTATCCATCTTATTCATCTCCGATATCACTAGGTATAGGTCAGACTACGGCCATGCCTGAGTTTTCCTCAAACCACTCACGCTGATCTTCCAACAGGGAATCGAGCGTTTCGTCCGCCGCGATACCCATTTCAGAGTTATAGGCAAGAATGCCGCCGATTTGGATATCGTCGCTGATCTTAAACTCGCAGTCGTTTCCGAAAGCCTTCTGAATCAGCTCTTTGTACTGCTCATCTTCTTTTCGGATACGGATAACCGTGCCCGGTTTTTGGAAGGTCTTAGACAATATCTCTGCTTTCTTAACCAATAAATCCGCGTAGCCTTTTTCCTTTGTAAATTCGGAAAGCGCTTTTTTTGCCTGTTCGAATACCTCGTCCGTAATTTCCCTGCGTTTTGAAAGGAGGTCCTTCCGGACGTTCATTTCGCGCTGCGCCATTTCTTTGGAAATGCCGTTTCTCATTTCGGCCATTTCCTTCTGGATCAGCCGGTAAGCTTCGGTTAATACGTCAACCTCCGCTCCTTCAAGCTCTTTCCTCTTAAATGAGTCTATTTCCTGTTCGATTTTTTTACGCTGTTCTTCGGCATAGTGATTGATTGCCACATAGAATTTATTTATTTTATCATCGTTGACAGCCATAACAACCCCCCGTTTCGCCGTCAAGCGGCTTAAATATTCAGCCCGATTGCCTCACGGACATAACGGGTGATCGAATCCTTTGTACGGCCGTTGCCGTGTCTGTCCGGAATTTCCAGGATAAGCGGGCGCTTCTGATTCAGCTTTAAGTCATAAACCATGTCGGGGCAAAGGGAAATCAGTGTTTCGGTCATCAGAATAACCGCCACGTCCTCCATCTCCATTGCCTCTTTCAGGGCTTTTTTTACTTCGGCGGGCTCATGGACGACAACGCCCTCGATTCCCGCCAAACGAAGCCCAACCTGCGTATCCACATTGTCACTGATTAGATAAAAGCGCATAAAACATGCACCTCTGCTTTCAATGGGTTAAATCTTGTTCAGGATGAGAATGGAAATCAAAAGTCCGTACAATGCAATACCTTCGCCCAAAGCAACGAAAATCAGTGCTTTACCGAAAACCTTCGGCTCTTCGCTTGTTGCGCCGATTGCCGCAGGAGCGGAAGTCGCAACGGCGATTGCACCGCCGATACCGGAAATTGCCGTAACAGCCGCGGCCGCAATTAAACCAAGACCTTTTGAAGAATCCGACATGGGAGCATTCTGAGACTGAGAGGTAGGAGCCGCCGCTGTATCTTTTACATCTGTTCCGGTTGCGGCTGAAGCAACAACAGGGATCGCAAAGGTAAGAAGGCAAACGGCAAGGAAAGTAAAGATCTGCGTTGAAACGGCGCGGCTTGGGTTCTTTCCGTTTTTAACGGAACGAATCGAAAGAATAACGGAGACTACTAAAAAGATTACCGGTAAACAAATTAATACTTTAATCATGATACTTCCTCCAACTAAATATGTTATTAAAATAAAGTTACACGCAAAAAACATTACTGCTTCTTACGAACAACAACTGGGTTGAACGGACGGCCTCCGCCGTCGAAAAAGCGGCTGAACATCTCATAAAATTCCAGCCTTAAAACCTGAATGCCGACCAGCAGGCCTTCCAGCGCCATGACAAACGCGTTGCCGATTACGATAATCAGAAGGTACATGATGCCGCTGTTCATTTCGGCAAGCGTAAATACAACCAGCATCATACCGGCGTGAACCAGAACGAAGGCGCCTACACGCAGAAAACTCATTGTGTTGGTGGCGTAGCTCAGCAAAAACTCAAATACTTCGAAAAAGTTCTGCATGATGTAATCGCCCCATGCTTTTGGTTTCCAGTCCGGTTTGCGCTTAACCAAATCGCCTAGAATGTCGCGGAAGAACATACAGATAAGCGGCAGTATGAGACAGCAAATTACATATGTTTTATTTACAATTTTCCAGCCGAACGCAAGTTGTCCGCCGAAGCCGACAATCAGGGACGAATAAAAGATTAATCCAGCAAGTCCGCTCGGGCCGAATAATGCGTTTCCGTAGTTCTTCCTTTTTAAAGACGAATAGATATTGACCAGCATTGCAAGGATAACCAGTGCAATACCGATTCCGACGGCGGAATAAACAATCATGCTGGTGGTTGCGGGCTTCATGACTTCGATTGGCTTTTCGGCAAATCCCATTGCCTTAAAGAGAGGATCCAATGCATGTTCGAATCCGAAAACCGAACCGAATATCGTTCCGAAAATACCGGCGGAAACACCGCAGGCGATCATTACTTGGCCAAGCTTGTTTTTCGTTTTCTTCCATACCAGCCAGCCAATAAGCGCAACGCAAAGCCCCTGCCCGAGATCCGCGAACATGATGCCGAAGAGTAAAAAGTAGGTAATGGCAACAAAAGCGGTAGGGTCGACCTCGTCGTAACACGGAAGCCCGTACAAATCCACAAAGAATTCGAAAGGCCGGAAGATACTTTTGTTTTGCAGTTTTACAGGCGGCGAATGGATCAGTTCATCCTCTCCGCCGTCAAAGGTGTAGGCAAGCGATCCGACTTTATCCAGTTCCTCTTTGAAGGATTCCTCTTTGTCCGCCGGAATCCAGCCGGTAAGGATAAAACTGTCGTTGTACCTTGCGGCATACCGCCGCATGTCAAAATAAACGGACCGCTCGGTCAGCCAGGAATAAACCTTCCGGCACATGGGGAATTCTTTTTCCCAGAGTTTTTCAAAAGCTTCCTCCGTGTCTTTCAACTGTTTTTTCGTGGCGTCAAGCTTAGCTTTCAGGGATTCCACTTCGGATTCGGGGCTGCCGACCAGCTCGGTTAACCGCGTTCTTTCAAAATAGAGGCTCGAAAAAATCCGGTCAACTTCGGTTACGTTTTCAATCGGTGAAAAATAAACGCCCCAATAACGCAAAGGATCACTTGTGGACGGGAAAAATACAATATAAGGGTTTTGCTTATAGTTTTTCAGTTTTTCGTAGCTTTCCCTTGGCAGGGAGCCAAACCGGACTTTAATGTATTTGCAGTCGTGAATTTCACTGAGATTCAGATTCAAACCGACAAAGTGACTGATTTTATCGATTTCAACGGACAGCTCGCGAATTTTGTCCTGCGCTTCGTCATATTCCTTTTGCAGTTTGCTGATCGAAGCGGAGAGGGAACCGACGTAGGAAAATAGTTCTTCCTGAGGGGTCGTAATTTTTTCGACTTCCTCCTCACTTAACAGATCCATTTTATAATGGAAATGCGCCAGAACATCGGAAAGCTGCTGCAGGGGTTCCGCGAAAGGATTTTCTTCATTCATCAGAGGTGAAAAATCAGATGTATCCGAGAAAAAGGATAATGCATTATCCGGATGGAAAAAACAGGTTTTTCCGCACAGTGTGGTGGTTTGGTCCAGGTCTGCCATCAATCCGAACATACTCACTACTTTAACTTTTAAAACGGCCAAATATTAATCACCCCTTTCTTTGTAGTTATAAATGATGAGAAGTTTTACGATCTCATCAGGAGGTAATTTGTATCTGATCCCCTCTATGATTGTGATAATATCGGTCAGTTCGGCCTGCATTAGAAAAATATAAGACATTAATACAACCGAAGGATGCGTGGAATACCGCATGTCATGGCGGCTGATGCTATATTTTGCAAAATTTGGTATTTCATCCACATAAGAATGCTTGATTTTTAAATAGTGTTTCCCAACTAACGTTTTTTCCATGATTTCCGTTATTTCTTCAGCGCTGTTCGCGGCCATCATATCGGAAAAAAGCTTTTTCTCAACATGACCGAAAGGCAGGAGGGAACTGCGGATAAAATCCGGGCTTGCGTTATAGGATACCTTCAGCCGGACAATACGGGCGTAATTGGTCAAATCAATATAGGTGGTAAAGATTTCGCGAAGCTGTTTTGCTGTTTCAAAACGAGTATGCTTTTTAATAACATCGAACACATCGTTGTACAGATACGTGTACAGTGCGTTTTCAATCCCGGTGTAATTCAGCGGGATACCGGCAACAGGCCGGAATCCTTCCAGAATCTTCCGGTAAGGGGTTTTGTTCAAAGCCTTTAGCAGATCGTCGAAATTTTCGATTTGATTCAGCGCGGCAAGATTCAGCTGCGTATGCCTTGTAATATACATCGGCAGGGTAAAATCCCCCGGGGTTTCGGTATGCAGAGTAAGAAGACTGTGCAGAATCTGTTCAATTTCACTGCGCTTAATCAGATATCGTGCAAAATGTTCACCCACGGTAATTTCATACCGGCAGAGCGAAGCGTAATCTTCAAAAAGCTTTTGCTTTAGCTTCGCTTCCAATTGTCCGCGGTGGACACTGTTTTCGTCGATACCGACGAGCGCCTTTTTATAAACGGTTCTTGTTTTTAAATAAGCGGCAACCTCGCTCACATTGCGGCAGGCCAACAGGTCTTTGTAATTTTCCATCGTCAGGCGTCTGCCGTACATTGCGCGTGCTTTCGCCAAAATGACGTTGGAAGAGAGGTTGGAAATCATTTCAATCACTCCCTAAAACGCGTTCTACAATTTCCCTGACCCATTTATCGCCATTTTCGGCATAAAGTTTATCAAGTTTTTCAAAAAGTACTTTGTTCTTCTTTTCCTTCTCTTTCCATTCTTCCTCGGCAACCGCGCGTTCCTTGGGTTCGTTTAAGGCAATCCGTCTTCTTGCCCTTTCAAGATAATCATTTCGGATCTGTTCCCTTCTAGCGGCAACTTCTTTTTCGGAGTTGACTTTTTCCATCTGTGCAGCATCGGTAATTTCTCTGGCTTTACGATCCATGTCGACAATTTGCTTTATTAAATCCTCCACTTAACCGCACCTCCTTGATAAATTAAACAATTTATTTACTAAATTTTGTTAATTATCGATCAAGCGATAATCTATTATAGCTCCTTTTATTGGCGTTTACAATATGTAATTGTACGCAATCCACGAAATCGTTTTTTTCATATATTAGTTATTATGTTAGAATTGTGACCGGTTTATGAATAAAAGTCATTTTCTTTTTTTGAAAATAACGCGCCCGGGAAATTATAAAACATAAGTCCTGGGCGCGATACTTTTTAGTTTTTAAGACTTTGCATCGGTGCAGGAATACGTCCGCCGCGCTGAATGAATTTGAGCGGGGAATAACGGTTGACTTCCATAACGGGCCCGCCGCCTAAAAGTCCGCCGAAGTTCAGCTCGTCGCCGGCCTTTTTGCCGATCGCCGGAATCAGGCGAACAGCGGTTGTCTTTGAATTCACCATACCGATGGCGGCTTCGTCCGCGATAATGGCGGAAATGATTTCCGCCGGCGTATCGCCCGGAACCGCAATCATGTCGAGCCCGACGGAACATACGGCGGTCATTGCTTCGAGCTTTGTAATACTCAGGGCGCCGCATCTTGCGGCATCGATCATGCCCGCGTCCTCCGTTACCGGGATGAACGCGCCGGAAAGCCCGCCAACGTGGGAAGAAGCCATAATACCGCCCTTTTTCACGGCGTCGTTCAGAAGGGCAAGGGCTGCCGTTGTTCCGTGCGCGCCGCAGCTTTCAAGGCCCATTTCCTCCAGGATATGCGCAACCGAGTCGCCCACGGCCGGGGTTGGCGCAAGGGACAGATCAACAATGCCGAACGGAACAAAGAGCCTGCGCGAAGCCTCACGGGCGACAAGCTGCCCCATACGCGTAATTTTAAACGCGGTTTTCTTTACAATATCCGCAACTCCCGTAATATCGCAGTCGCCCGCTTTCGCAAGGGCGGCGCGCACAACGCCCGGGCCGGAAACACCCACGTTAATCACGCAGTCCGGTTCGCCTGCCCCGTGGAACGCGCCGGCCATAAACGGGTTGTCTTCCGGTGCATTGCAGAATACGACTAATTTCGCGGGACCGATGCAGTCGCGGTCGGCGGTCGCTTCCGCAAGCTTTCGCACAATAACGCCCATTTTGGCGACGGCATCCATGTTGATGCCCGCCTTGGTGGTTCCGATATTCACGGAGGAGCAGACCAGATCCGTTTCGCTCAATGCTTCCGGAATGCTTTCGATCAGGGCGTAATCGCCGGGGCCGAATCCTTTATGAACCAGCGCCGAGTATCCGCCGATAAAATTGACGCCGGTGGCTTTTGCGGCGCGGTCGAGCGTTTTTGCAAAATGTACGGGACTTTTTGTAGGACAGGACGCGGCGACCATCGCGATAGGGGTTACGGCAATTCGTTTGTGAATAATCGGAATGCCGTATTCCTTGCTGATGTCTTCCCCGGTCTTTACCAGATTTCCTGCGTAGCGGCATATTTTATCATAAATCTTGTCACAGGACTTTCCAACATCGGAGTCGATACAGTCGAGAAGGGAGATCCCCATCGTAATGGTGCGGACATCCAGGTTTTCGTTGGCGATCATATTAATTGTTTCGAGTATGTCATGAGAATTTACCATTTGCTCCGACCTTTCCGTAAATGTTACATTATATCCTGTGCATGGAATTGAAAATATCCTCGTGCATCACATGGACCGTAAGGTTCATGTCGTCTCCGATGGCGGTCAGTTTGTCCGAAAGCTCGTTGAACGGGACAGTGGACTTTGAAATGTCAACCATCATGATCATGGCGAATAAATCCTGAAGAATGGACTGTGTTACTTCAACAACGTTCACTCCGTTATCCGCGCAGATCGCCGAAACACGGGCGAGAATACCCACCATATCTTTGCCGATTACCGTGATTACAGCGCGCATATCATTACCTCCGTATGAATATGGATTGTATAAACTTATTTTGTAATTATGAGCGAAAATGCCTGCATTGTCAATAGCTGAGCCGGTGCGTCCGCCGGACAGAATGGTAAAACTGTTTAAAAATGTTTTTGAAACGCCTTTCGAAATAATTTAGGATACATCTGTAACTATGCAGGATTTTATGCTATTATATAATATTATAAAAAGGCAGGCCGGGAGAAAAACTTTTACCGGTTATGCCGGGAGGTATTCTATGAAATATCCTTTAATATCCGACAGCCATGTTCACTCGGATTCTTCACGCGACGCAAACGACCCGGTCATGATGATGTGCGAAAGCGC
Organism: Caproiciproducens galactitolivorans; assembly: GCF_026672255.1. Classification (GTDB taxonomy): domain Bacteria; phylum Bacillota; class Clostridia; order Oscillospirales; family Acutalibacteraceae; genus Caproiciproducens; species Caproiciproducens galactitolivorans_A. The sequence continues at coordinate 92,017 of NZ_JAPOHA010000009.1, forward strand.
AGCAAGGCTCGGCTTTTACTCGCTTACCATAACCGATCACTGTGAGTGCAATGTTTACCGTTCGGAATCCTACGACCGAAGCGTCCGCCAGTCCTATTTTGAAACACGGAAGGCTTCCGCGGTTTTCAACAGCCGCCTGCATGTTTACGCAGGCGTTGAACTGGGACAGGCCATGCAGGATCAGGAAGCCGCAGAGGATGTTCTGAACGCGTGCGATTTTGATTTTACTTTGGCTTCCGTGCATAATGTAAAAAATCTTCCGGATTTTTTTGATGTCGATTACAGTAAGGTGGACATGGATGACATCCTCAGCCGTTATTTCGATGAACTGCTCGAAACAATCGAATGGGGAAAATTTGATTCGCTTGCTCATCTTACATATCCCTGGCGTTATATGAATGAAAAGAGGAAAGCTCCCGTCCATACGTACAGCGACAGAATCGATATGGTTTTAAAAGCCCTGATTGCAAAGCATAAGGCGCTGGAGGTCAATACTTCCGGCCTTCGCCAGAAAATCGGAAAAACCCTGCCGGATCTTCCGATCCTTGCCCGTTACCGCGAATTAGGCGGAAAACTCATTACCATTGGTTCCGACGCGCACCGCTGGGCGGATGTGGGCGGAGGAATTGAACAGGGGCTCAGTCTTTTGTGCAGCGCCGGTTTCCACCATTTTACCATTTATCAGCACCATGAACCGAAAATGCTGCCGATCGAATAAAATAATCGTTATCTATTGAGAGGAGTTCTATTATGGATCGTTTATTAAATCTTTTGGATGAAAATGCCCGTCTTTCCACCGAACAGCTTGCCGTGATGCTTGGCAAGACACCGGATGAGGTTGAGAACGCCATTGCGGAATATGAGAAACAGGGAGTGATCCGAGGCTACAAGGCACTGATCAACTGGGAAAAGGTCGACCAAAATAAAGCCAGCGCGCTGATTGAGCTGCGGGTATCCCCGAAGCGCGACCGCGGGTTTGATGAAATCGCGGGGCGCATTATGCAGTTTGAAGAAGTGGAAAGCGTATACCTGATGTCCGGCGGCTACGATCTGGCGGTAAAGGTGCATGGGAAAAGCATGCAGGAAATCGCGATGTTCGTTATGCGCCGCCTTTCCACGCTTGACTCCGTCCTTTCAACAGCAACCCATTTTATTCTCACCCGTTACAAAGACGGCGGCATCATCCTGAGTTCCGAGGATGAAAAGGACGAGAGAAGGAGTGTTCTCTGTGATTGATTACCAGTCCATGCTCAACGACGAGGTAAAGCAATTAAAACCGTCCGGTATCCGACGTTTTTTTGATATTGCAAATGAAATGGATAATGTGATTTCCCTATCCATCGGCGAACCCGATTTTTCCACCCCGTGGCATGTTCGCCAGGAAGGAATTAAGTCGCTGGAAGACGGGAAGACATGGTATTCCCCGAACCGCGGCTTTATGGAGCTGCGGGAGGAAATCTGCCGCTGGCTGAAACGCCATTACCGGGTCGAATATGAGCCGAAAACCGACGTGGTGGTTACGGTGGGGGGCAGCGAGGCGATTGATCTGTGCATTCGCTGTCTGGTAAGTCCGGGCGAAGAAGTGCTGATTCCGGAACCGAGTTTTGTCTGCTACCGGCCGCTTGCCGAAATGGCGGAAGGCGTTCCCGTAACGATACAGACCCGGCAGGAGGACAAATTTCGTTTAACTGCGAAGGCACTGCGGGAAAAGATTACGCCGAAATCAAAGCTTTTGATTCTCCCGTATCCGAACAACCCGACCGGTGCGGTTATGCGCCGGGCGGACTTGGAGGAAATCGCCGAAGTCGTGAAAGAGCATAACCTGATGGTCCTTTCCGATGAAATTTACAGCGAGCTTACGTACGGCGAAACCCGCCACGTCTCCTTTGCTTCCATCGACGGCATGAAGGAACGTACGATTGTCGTCAACGGCTTCTCCAAAGCTTTTGCCATGACCGGCTGGCGGCTTGGCTACGCGGTCGGCCCCAAGGAAATTATCGGGCAGATGACGAAGCTGCATCAGTACGGCATCATGAGCGCTCCGACCATGGCGCAGTACGCGGCGATTGAAGCGATGAAAAACGGGGACGGCGACATCGATTATATGCGCGAGCAGTACGATATGCGCCGCCGCCTGATTGTTGACGGGCTGAATGCCATGGGGCTGACCTGTTTTGAACCGGAAGGGGCGTTTTACGTGTTCCCCTGCATCAAGAGCACGGGTTTGACCTCCCAGGAATTTTGTGAGAAGCTGATTTACGCGGAGCGTGTCGCGGTTGTTCCCGGCGACGCGTTCGGGGAATGCGGGGAAGGGTACCTGCGTGTATCGTATTCCTATTCTATTAAACATATTACGGAAGCTTTGTCGCGTATCCGGCATTTTTTGAAAACGTTAAATTAATATATATGGAAAGGAAACGCGCTATGCCTGCTTCGGTAAAAGCCTTTGCGAAAATTAATTTAGCGCTTGATATCACCGGAAAACGGGAGGACGGCTATCACCTTCTCCGCATGGTGATGCAGTCGGTCTCTTTGTATGACGAAATAAAAATTACAAACGGAGAACCGGGAATCCGCGTGGTTTGCAGCCGCAAGGATATTCCCTGCGATGAAAGCAATACGGTTTACAAAGCCGCGGCGGCTTTTTTCAAACATACCGGAATTGCGCCGGATGTGACGATTCGTATCCATAAAACAATCCCTTCCCAGGCGGGGCTGGGCGGCGGAAGCGCGGACGCGGCCGCCGTGCTTCGCACGCTGAATGCGATGAACGGGACGGCGCTTTCCCGGGAAACTCTTTGCGCTCTGGGACTTCAGGTCGGCGCCGATGTTCCGTTCTGCATCGCGGGGGGAACCGCTTTGGCCGAGGGCGTCGGGGAAAAGCTGACGGCCCTTTTGCCCCTGCCTTCCTGCCGCATTGTAATCTGCAAACCGGTGGTCAGTGTCGACACAAAAAAAGCCTACGCACTGGCGGACGCCGCCGCAAAGGCGAAAAGCGGGTACTGCGCCGCCATGCTGGACGCGGTGCGTGCTTCCGATATCCGCGCGGTTGCGGCAAGCCTTGGAAACGAGTTTGAACAAGTGATGCATCTGGTGGAAGTAAACCATATTAAAGACGCTATGAAAGCTTCGGGTGCGCTTGGAGCCTGTATGACGGGCAGCGGTTCCGCTGTATTTGGGATTTTCACCGATTTACAGGATGCCGCGCGCTGCAAAACGAAGCTTTTGGATTATTATCAGGATGTGTTTCTTTGCGAACCAATCCGCGAAATGACTCTGTAACTGCATTGTTGTTAATCGGAATATCGTATCCTGCTTTGCTTTGCTTAAAACATCCTCTCGACTGCCTATCATTTAAAAGGTTTACAGAGTACCAATCAAATCAAAGAGGTTAAAATGAAATTTGTAACTTGCTCTTATAAAGGAAAAGAACTTGCGGGTATTCTTTCGAATAACGGGAAGGATTTTTATCCGCTTTCTGCGTTCGGCTGTGCGGAAGAAAGCCTGAACGCGTTTATCCGCAGGGACGGAATGCACCGGTTTTCGGATTGGGAAGAACAGCTTGCTTCAAAAACGGCGGATGTGGTTCCGCTGAATCAAATAAAATTGTTGGCCCCGATTCCGGAGCCTGCGCAGGATATCCTTTGCCTAGGCGTGAATTTTATGGCTCATGCGGAGGAGTCGGCGCGGTTTAAAAAGGAAGCCTTTGCGAATGACCGCAAGGATACGGTCTATTTTTCGAAGCGGGTAAACCGCGCGGTTGCGGACGGTGACTCGATTGACGGACATTTTGATATAGTGGATTCATTGGACTATGAGGCGGAACTTGCCGTTATCATTGGGAAGAATGCCTTTCAAGTATCCGAAGCGGACGCTTTTTCCTACGTTTTCGGCTATACCATTCTAAACGACGTCAGCGCCCGGAACCTGCAAACCCGGCATAAACAGTGGTATTTTGGCAAAAGCCTGGACGGATTCTGCCCCATGGGGCCGTGGATCGTTACCGCCGACGCGTTTGAAAAGCCGCCCCGGTTGGCGATTCGTTCCCGCATCAACGGGGAACTGCGGCAGGACAGCACCACCGCGCTTTTCATTACCGGGATTGCCCGGGCAATCAGTGAACTCTCTCAGGGCATTACGCTGAAAGCCGGAACCATCCTTGCTATGGGAACCCCGGCGGGCGTCGGCATGGGTTTTACGCCGCCGAAATTCCTGAAGTCCGGCGACATTGTGGAATGCGAAATCGAAGGGATTGGAAAACTCACCAATCCCGTAAAATAAAAAGAACCGCATACCGATCAGGGTGTGCGGTTCTTCTGTAAAACTGGAGGTTATTCAATGGAGGAATACCTTTATTCCGACGATAAAAAAGAAATGTATGCTCTTTTGAAAGAGCAGTTGAAAGCATTGTTGGAAGGCGAGCGCCACGTGCTTCCCAACCTGTCCAACGCATCCGCGCTGTTAAATGGAGCGCTTCGCAGCATTAACTGGGTCGGTTTTTACCTTCGCTATGGGGAAGAACTTCTTTTGGGCCCGTTTCAGGGAAAACCCGCATGCGTGCATATCGCATGGGGGAAGGGCGTATGCGGTACGGCCTGTGCCCGGAACGCGACACAGCTTGTAAAGGATGTGCATCAGTTCCCGGGCCATATTGCCTGCGACTGCGCTTCCCGTTCGGAGATTGTGATTCCTCTGCGTCGGGAAGGGAAGGTAATCGGCGTACTGGATATCGACAGCCCGATTCTTAACCGCTTTGATGAAAAGGATGCTCATGAACTGGAAGAGTTTGCCCGCATTCTTGAAGAATCCTGCGATTGGGACGAATGCGTATTGCCTGACCGTTAAGCACGGTGCTTTGCGGTTCGTCCGGGATGTAACAGTTTACGCAGTCCCGCAAAAATCAAATAAGCGATTAGGCATCCTGCTGCATTTAATACCACGTCCTCCATCTCCACACTTCTGGTAACCGAGCCTGTAAGAATATTATGCAGCAGCTGCAATCCCTCGATTCCGATGGGAACAAGCAGCGATACCGCAATCATCCGGCCCAGCCGAAAGCGGGGGTTGATTAACGGTACAAGAACGCCGAGCGGCATCAGTAAAACAAAATTTCCGCCGATCACGCGGAAGAACTCTTTAAAGTTGCCGATACGGATGGAATTTTTAAGGATATTTCCCGCCGACTGAAACGGTATCCAGTTGATCTGGCTGACGGCCCATGCAGTACTTTTTGCGTTCATATGGAGTTGGGGCAGAGTGATGGGAATTGTCAGATCGATTACCACGGCAAGGTATAGAAACAGAATTGCAAGCCAAAAGTTTTGAAACGGTTTTTTATGCCGGAAGAACAGGATGAAGCAAAGAATATAGACGATCAGTCCTGCCAGAAGCGGAAAACCAAAGCGGGAAAGGAAAGAAAAGAATACTGTTTTAGACATATTGACCCCTCTTTATGTAAATTATCATGATTATATAATACGAATCTCCGAAATACAACGAATAAAAAGAAAATATTGCGCCAATAATCCTCCTGTAACATAATTACTGGAGGATTTACTTATGAAATTAATTGAAAAGTCGCTTCTTTTGGCATTCATATTCACTGTGCTGTTTTCGTTTACCGGTTTTGCCGCCGGCTGTGAAGATATACCGAATCATGTTCTCCGCCTGCATGTTCTTGCGAATTCCGATTCAAAAGAGGATCAGGCGCTGAAACTGAAAGTACGGGACCGGATTTTAGCGGAAAGTTCCCATATAATGGACAATGTTGCCAATAAAGCGGAAGCCCAGAATGCCGTCCGTACGGCTCTTCCAAAGCTGAAATCCGCCGCCGAGGATGAGGTTCAAAAACAGGGATACCATTACCCGGTGGACGTAAAAATGGAGCGTCTGTATTTTACAACAAGGCAGTACAAAACCGTAACCCTGCCCGCGGGCGAATACGATTCCCTGCGCGTAACCATCGGCAAGGCCGAGGGGCATAACTGGTGGTGCGTCATTTTCCCGCCGATGTGCCTTCCTGCCGCGGAGGAGCCGAAGGAGCTTGGGGACGTGCTGAACGCGAACCAGCTTCAGATTGTGGAGGGCAAGGGCGATTTCGAGGTGAAATTCAAAGCGGTCGAGCTTTATGAGCAATTCAAAGACTACATGGAACACAAATAAGAGGATTGATTCCCTTTTAAGAAATTTGCGATTCTTTTCTCTGCGCAGTATCTATGCTATAATGATCTGTATTGATTACGGAACATGGAGGGCATACGATGCTGCGTTTTATTTTGGGCCGCGCGGGCAGCGGAAAAACCGAAACGCTTCGGGCGGAACTGGAAAACATGGCAAGGAATTCCGCGAAAAAGTTAATGCTGATCGTACCGGAGCAATCCTCGTTTGAAAATGAGCGCGCCATGCTCCACCGGCTCGGCGCAAAGGACGTGCAGCGTGTATCGGTTACCAGCTTTTCCCGCCTTGCGGACGAAGTGTTCCGCCGTTACGGCGGAGGGGCCGGGCGGCGGCTTGACGACGGCGGGCGGAGCATGTTTATGAGTCTTGCTCTGGAACAGGTAAAGGATCAGCTCCGCTTTTACCGTAAAAACGCGGACAGCGCCGAACTTGTCGGGCTGATGCTTTCCGTATCCGCAGAATTTAAAATGTGCGGAATCCAGCCGTCCGATATGGAGCGAACTGCGTCGGAGCTTGAGCAGGATTCGCTGAAACAGAAAATGACCGAGCTTTCCCTCATCCTTTCCGCATACGACGCGCTTGTCGCGCAAAGCTACGTTGATCCGCTCGACGATCTGACAAGGCTGAAAAAGATCTTGCAGAGCCACTCGTTTTTCGAGGGTTACACCGTTGCGCTGGATTCCTTTCAGAGCTTTACGGTACAGGAATACGATATTATCCATTTGATTCTGGCACAGGCGGACGATCTTTACGTTACGCTTTGCACCGACGGTCTGGACGATCCGGAACACGGGATGGGCCTTTTTTCGCTTGTTCGCCGTACGGGGAAAAATCTGATGCGGCTCGCTCAGCAGAACAATGTGAAAATTGCTGCCCCCGTCAAGCTGGAAAGCGGCCTTCGTTTTCAAAATCCCGCTCTGGCCGCGCTGGAGGCGGGCGTGTACCGCGGCGGACATAAGGAATGCGATTGTGACTGCGGGGATGTTGTTCTTTATGAAGCGGAAAACGCATATGACGAATCCGCCTTTGTCGCCGCAACCATTCGCCGGCTGGTAATGGAAGAGCATTACCGGTACCGTGATTTTGCGATTATCGCGCGTACGCCCGACGATTACCGGGGTATTTTGGATACGGCGCTGGAGCGCTGGGAAATTCCGTATTTTATGGACAAGCCGCAGGCGATCGACGCCGAGCCTCTTATGCGCCTGGTGCTTTCGGCGTTCCGCATTATTCAGTCCGGCTTTTCTTCCGATTCCGTTTTTTTCTACCTGAAAACCGGTCTGGCGGGTCTTGGCACCGATGAAATTGCGCAGCTTGAAAATTATGCTTTTATCTGGGACATTTCCGGAAGCAGATGGAAAGAGGAGTGGAAGGAACACCCGAAAGGTTTCGCTGAAAAGATGACGGCGGAGGATGAAAAACTGCTGGCGGAAATCAACGTGAGCCGCAAAACCGCAATCGCTCCGCTGCTTCGGTTTGCCGCGGATATCCGCTCGGCGGACGGCGAGGGAATGGCGGCGGCGGTATACACGCTGCTGCAGGATGTGGGCGCGGCCGACCATCTGAAAGCGCTTGCGCATCATTTATCGGACTGCGGCGAAACGGAACTGGCCGACCGCCAGCTTCGATTGTGGGATTTACTGATGAACATCCTCGATCAAACGGCGCTGGTATTGAACCATAATCCGGTCAGTCTATCGCGTTACGCTGAGCTTTTGCACCTTGTCATACTGGCGAACAACATGGCCAGTATTCCGCAGGGGCTGGACGAGGTCACCGCCGGAGCCGCCGACCGCACGCGAACCGGCGCGCCGAAGGTCGTGTTCCTGATCGGGACGGTTGAGGGCGGGTTTCCGCTTTCTCCCGGCGGGAACTGTGTTTTCAGCGACGGAGAGCGCCGCGAACTCATTCGCCTTGGTCTGCCGCTGAACGATACCCTTGAGGGGATGGCGGTGCAGGAACGCTTCCTTGCTTATTCGGCCATGAGCGCCGCTTCGCAGCGGCTGTACATATCGTATCCTCTTTCGGGAACTTCCGGGGAACCGAACACTCCCTCGTCCATTCCGAACGAAGCCTGTTCTATCCTTAAGAATATAAATGTGTGTAATGCACTTCTCCTGCCACAGACGTATTTTGCGAATGCCTCAGAACCGGCGTTTGAATTGGTGGCGCAGCAATGGAACCGGAATACCGTGCTTTCCGCTACTTTAAAAAGTCTGTTCGAAGCGCGCGGGTACGGTTACCGCCTTGCCGCAATTGACCGCGCGGCGAAAAACCGCCCCGCAGTGTTTGATTCCGGTGAGAAATCCCGCACGCTTTTCGGGGAAAATATGCAGGTTTCCGCAACGCAGATTGAAAAATTTTATCAATGCCGGTTTCAGTATTTCTGCCGCTTCGGCCTGAATGCGAAAGAGCGCAGGCAGGCGGAACTCGACGCGTTGGAATACGGGAGCCTAATGCATTATCTGCTGGAAAAACTGTTCCGGAATATCGGCAGCGCGGCAATCCTCGCAATGAAGCCGGGCGAACTCAGGCAGAAGATTCTCAGGCTGCTTAAAATCTATGCGGAAACAAAAATGGGCGGTGTTCAAAAGCAGTCGCCGCGCTTTTTGTACCTGTTTCAGCGTCTTGCCGATTCCGCGCAGGTGATTGCTTATCATATTGCACAGGAGCTTGCGCAAAGCGAATTTACGCCCGCCGACTTTGAGCTTGCCGTCGGAAACGGCGGCGTTCCTCCGCTGACGATTCCGCTTCCGGGCGGCGGAACGGTGGAGATCGACGGGAAAATTGACCGCGTGGATATCCTAAAACGGGAAGACGCCTGCTACGTGCGCGTTGTTGACTATAAAACCGGGCACAAGGAGTTCAAGCTCTCCGATCTGGTTTACGGAATCAATATGCAGATGCTGATCTATCTGGCGGCATTGCTGGAAAACGGGGATACCCGGTATGGGGAAGTCCGTCCCGCCGGGGTGCTGTACATGCCCGCAAACCGCCCGATTGTTTCCGCGTCACGGGATGCGGCTCCGGAAACCGTCGAGCAGGAAGCCGCCAAGAAACTGCGTATGGACGGTCTGATACTCGACGACCCCGAGCTTATCCGGGCCATGGAGCATAAAGGGGAAGGAAAATACCTTCCGGTTTCGCTGAAAGACGGCGCGCCGAGTAAACGTGACCATGTGGTAACCTCTTCCGAATTATCCGGCGTACTGCTCCATATGAAAGGCCTTATCCGCGAAATGGCGGACGGACTGCACAGCGGCGACGTTTCCGCGCTGCCGCTTTCCGGGGACTGCGACGCGTGCGCATGGTGCCCCTATCGCGCCGTATGCGGTCATGAACCGGACGGCCCTTCCCGCGAAATGCAGAAATGGGACAGGGACGCGGCCGTGAAAGAACTTTTAAAAAGCAGGGACGGTGAAAAGAAATGAGCGCACGCGAATGGACGCAAAGCCAAAAAGACGCGATTACCGCAAGAGGCGGAACGCTGCTTGTTTCCGCCGCCGCCGGTTCGGGAAAAACCGCTGTACTGGTTCAGCGCGTAATCGAACGCATCACTGACCCGGAACATCCCACCGACGCGGACCGGCTGCTGGTCGTAACCTTCACGAAAGCCGCCGCCGCCGAAATGCGGAGCCGTATTGCGGCTGAAATTTCGAAGCTTCTGGAATCCGACCCTTTTAATGCGTCCCTGCGGCGCCAGCAGATTCTGCTTACCCGCGCGCACATCAGCACGATTCACAGCTTTTGCAGCGATTTGATTCGGGAGAATTTTTATAAACTCGGCATTTCGCCGGATTTCCGGATTTTGGAAGACAGTGAAATGAATCTGCTGCGCAGTGATGCCGCCTCCGCCGCGCTGGAAGAATTCTATGCCAAAAACGACCCGGTTTTTATCGACCTCGCGGATACGTTTTCCTCCGGACGGGACGACAGCCGCCTGATACAGACGGTTTTTACCCTGTATGATTTTGTTCGTTCCCACCCCTTTCCAAAACGCTGGCTGGCTGAAAAAGCGTCCCTGTATGCTTCCGGTATCCCGGCGCCGCAAACCGTATGGGGAAAGACGATTCTTGCCTATGCCGCGGATGCGGTGGATTACGGCATTTCCCTGACCCGCAATTCGCTTTCGCTGATGGATGAGGACGCGAAAATCGCGGATGCTTACGGCGACGCTTTTCATTCCGACCTTGCGGGGCTTATGGCTTTAAAAGAAGCCGCCGATACGGGCGACTGGGATAGAATCGCCTTTCAGAGCAACAATTTTCAGTTTGCAAGGCTGAAAGCCCTGCGCGGGTACAGTGACGACCCTCTGAAAATCAAGCTGACGGCAAGCCGCAAAGAAGTGCAGGGCACCGTTAAAAAGCTTGCGGAACTGTTTTGTTCCGATTCCAAACAGTGCGGGGAGGAAATCGAACGGCTGGCGCCGCTGGTGCGGGAACTGTTTCAAGTTACCGAACGATTCGGCGAAATCCTTGACGGGATGAAAAAAGAACGCCGCGCCGCCGATTTCAGCGATCTGGAGCATTACGCTTTAAAGCTGCTTGTAAGGGATACGGAGGATGGTTTTGAGCCGACCGAAGATGCTGTCGAGCTTTCCGGCCGCTTCGATGAAGTGATGGTGGACGAATATCAGGATACGAATGAAGCGCAGGATATGATTTTCCGCGCGGTTTCCAAAGGGGAAAGCAATTTATTTATGGTAGGCGACGTGAAACAGAGTATATACCGTTTCCGTCAGGCCATGCCGCAGATTTTTCTGCGCCGCCGTGAACAGTATCCGGATTATGACCGTGCAACGGACGAATATCCCGCCTGTGTTGTGCTGGACAGAAATTTTCGCAGCCGCCGCGGCGTGACGGAGGCGATCAATTTTGTATTCCGCCAGCTAATGAGCAAACAGACGGGCGAACTGGATTATACCAAAGCGGAGGAACTGGACGCGGGCGCGGATTACCCGCCCTGCGAAGAACCCGCCGCACAGCTTGAAATCATTGACCTCTCCGCCTGTGACAGCGAGGAGGAAACGGTACCGGCGGAAAGCCGGCATATCGCCGAGCTGATTTACCGGATGACCGCAAACGGAACCACCGTAACGGATAAGGGAAAACAGCGCCCGGTTATGTACCGCGATATCTGCATCCTTCTCCGCAGCGCCAACAAATATGCGCAGGAGTACGCGCGTGAATTGTCCTCCCTCGGCATTCCGGCCTGGGCGGACACGGCAGGCGGTTTCTTTGCGGCGGCGGAGGTTGGGGTTGCCGTCTCGCTGCTGCGCGTAATCGACAATCCGATGCAGGATATCCCGCTTCTTTCGGTTCTGATGAGCCCGATTTACGGCTTTACGCCGGACGACATGGCGGATATCCGTATCCCTTCACGCAGAACGCCGCTTTACCTTGCGCTTGTTTCGTCGGCGCACAGCGGCAACGAGCGCGCGTCCGCGTTTTTGAAGGATATCGACGCATACCGCACCCTCGCCGCGACAATGCCTTCGGACCGGCTGATCCGCATTCTGTACGAAAAAACCGGATACCTGAATCTGGTTCAGTCCATGCCGAACGGCGAGCTGCGTCTTGCCAATCTGCGTTTGCTGCTGGAATATGCGAAGAAATACGAAGCATCCGGTTATAACGGGCTTTCCGGATTCATCCGCTTGATTGACCGCCTTCAGAAAAACAACGCCGATCTGGCGGCGGCGTCTACGATCAGCGAGGCCGCCAACGTGGTGAAAATCATGAGTATTCACCGCTCCAAAGGTCTGGAATTCCCCGTTTGCATCCTTGCGGGCTGCGCCAGAAGATTCAACAAGGACAGGGGGGACGTTCTTCTGCACCCGTCTTTGGGGCTCGGCGTAAAATTGAAAAGCGCAAACGGCCTTTCCCGCTACACAACCATGCCGCGGGAAGCCGTCGCGCTGGAACTGGACCGGGATGAAATGAGCGAGGAGCTTCGCATTTTGTACGTCGCCATGACAAGGGCAAAGGAAAAGCTGATTATGGTAACCGCCGTAAAAAACGCGGCGAAAACGCTGGGGAAGCTTGCTACCCGGCTGACGGAAGAAAAGCGGATACAGCCCTATGTTGTGCGCGGCGCGGGCTGTATTTCCGACTGGCTTCTGCTGTGCGCCCTGCGCCATCCAAGCGGCGGAAGCCTTCGCGAGCTGGCGGGCGCGCTTCCGGGAATCACGGCGGATTCCGACGAACCGTGGAGCATTCACCTGATTGCTTCGCAAACGGCGGCGGAAACTGATGTCCAGCCGCAAAGGACGGTTCCGGCCGAACCGGACGGTTCCCTTCGGGCGGAAATGGAAAAAAAGATGGATTTTGTTTATCCTTTCGCCGATTTGAAGGGCGTTCAGGCGAAGGTAGCGGCGTCCGACCTTGCCGCGCGCGAATTTTCCGAGCAGTACGCCACGGTGTCCCGTCCCGCCTTTTTAAGTAAGTCGGGCCTGACGCCCGCGGAGCGCGGGACGGCTCTGCACGCCTACATGCAGTTTGCGGATTACCAAAAGGCGGCTCAGTCCCCGGGCAGCGAACTGGAACGCCTGGTTGCGCAGGGCTACCTTACCCGCGAGCAGGGCGGAGCGGTTGATTTGGAGCGCGTGCGGGCATTTTTCCGCAGCCCCCTTGCAAAACGGATTCTCGCTTCCAAAAATGTCATGCGGGAATACCGTTTTACCGTGGAAATCTCCGCGGGCGACGTTCGGCCCGGGCTTTCGGAAAGTCTGAAACAAGAGCCGGTTGTACTTCAGGGCGCGGTGGACTGCGCTTTTGAGGAAAACGGCGGCCTGATTATCGTGGATTATAAAACCGACAAAACGCGCGATCCCGGGGAGTTATGGGAGCGCTACCGCGCGCAGCTTTCGCTGTACCGGCTTGCGATGGAGCAGTGTACGGGCAAAAAAGTCGGCGGCTGTCTTCTTTATTCTTTCAGTCTGAATGCCGCAGTTGAAAATAATGCTTGACAAACCGGCTGAGGACTGATAAAATAATCCAGTAAAACAAAGCGGGGCATTTTATGCTCACACCTGTGGGGTTTCGTCCGTCATAGGTCAATACGAAAACAGCTTTCGGGCTGTCGTTGTAAGTATTGGTGCGCGGGCGGATATTCGGCCCGCGCTTTATTATTTAAATGAACAACGTGTTTTGGAGGTGCTTAACAATTAGCAACAAGGAACTGCAGATTAATGAGGAAATTCGTGACAGAGAAGTGCGTGTTGTTGGTTCGGACGGTTCCCAGCTTGGGCTGATGTCTTCGGCTCAGGCTTTGCAGAAAGCGTTTGAGCAGAATCTTGATCTTGTAAAAATCGCACCGCAAGCCGTGCCGCCGGTGTGCAAGATTATTGATTACGGCAAATATCGATTTGAGCAGGCGAAGCGTGAAAAAGAAGCGAAGAAAAATCAGCGCATAGTCGACATTAAAGAGATTCGTTTATCTTTGAACATTGACACACACGACTTTAATACGAAAGTAGGTCACGCAACCCGCTTCTTAAAGGATGGCGACAAAGTAAAAGCTTCTATCCGCTTTCGCGGACGTGAAATGGGACATCCGGAGCAGGGCTATGTCATTATGAGAAATTTCGCCGAGGCCCTCAGCGAAATAGCCAATGTGGAAAAGCCGGCAAAGTTAGAGGGACGGAATATGCTTATGTTCCTTGCATCCAAACCCGCTAAGTAATCATAAACAAGGAGGACAATACCATGCCTAAAATTAAGACACATTCAGGCGCAAAAAAGCGCTTCAAGCTTTCTAAAAACGGAAAGGTTATTCGCGGCCATGCGAATAAATCACACATCCTGAACAAGAAGACGACCAAACGCAAGAGAGGACTCAGGAAAACCACTGTTGCCGACAAGACGAATGTGGTGCAAGTTAAGAGACTGATTCCTTATAAATAAGAATGAGTCGAAATAAAAAATAACCATTTATTGGAGGTAATAGAATGGCACGTATAAAGGGCGCGACGATGACGCGCAAAAGAAGAAAGAAAGTTTTAAAGCTTGCGAAGGGCTACTGGGGTTCCAAGAGCAGACATTTTAAAATGGCCAAACAGGCTGTTATGAAATCCGGAAATTATGCGTTTATCGGCCGTAAAGCCAGAAAAAGAGATTTCCGCCGTCTGTGGATTACCCGTATTTCCGCTGCATGCCGTGCAAACGACGTCAGCTACTCCGTATTTATGAACGGACTTAAAAAAGCGGGCATTACCCTGAACCGCAAAATGCTTGCGGAAATCGCTGTTGCCGACGAAGCTGCTTTCAAGAGCCTGATTGAAAAAGCGAAGGCAGCACTATAAAAAGCTGTAATTGCGCCCGGAAGATGCCCGGGCGCAAATTTTATATGGAGAGAACAGAATGCCCGACCAAATTACAAGCCGTAAAAATGAGATGATAAAGCAAGCCGCCCGGCTTTGCACCAGCGCGGAAGCCCGCAGGGAGCAGGGATTGTTTCTCGTTGAGGGCGCGCGGCTCTGCCGCGACGCCGCTAAAAGCGGGGTAAGGGTGGAAACCCTTTTTTATACCGCGCAGGCAAAAGAGAAATATGAGGAATATATTGCAGCCGTTGCCGTTTCCGCACAGGCTGTTTACGAGATAGCGCCCCACGTTGCCGCGCTTTTGTCCGAAACAAAAACATCGCAGGGTGTTTTCTGCGTCTGTAAAATGAGCGGCGAAGCACGCACGCTTGAGGACATTCATCCCGGCCGTCATTATCTTGCGCTGGAAAATATTCAGGACCCCGCCAACCTCGGCGCGGTTCTGCGTACGGCGGAGGCGCTGGGAATCGGCGGGGTGATTCTGGGCGGAAACTGCTGTGACGTATATTCCCCGAAGGTGCTGCGCGCAAGTATGGGCGCCGTATTCCGTCTGCCCTTTTTTCTCGCCCCCGACATGCCTTCTGCCGTAAAGCTGCTGCGTCAAAAGAAATTCGTCTGTCTTGCAGCCGTTCCGGACGCCGCGGCGCAGAAAGTAACCGCTGTTGATTTTCAAAATCCCACCGTGCTTCTTGTGGGCAATGAGGGGAACGGGCTTACGGGGGAAACGATTGAAGCCTGTTCGGGCAGGGTGACAATTCCGATGCTTGGAAGAGCGGAATCGCTCAATGCGTCTGCTTCCGCCGCCATCCTGATGTGGGAAATGATGCGCAAAGAGTCTGGAGGCGTTTCCGTTGGCCGTCAATAAAAGGGCATACTGGGTTTGGCTGCAGCATGCGCTCGGAGCGGGAAGCTCCAAGCAGAACCGCATCCTTACCAATTACCATAATCTGGAACATTTCTATGCCGCAGGCAGGGAAAGCTGGCTTTTAGAGGGATATTTTACCCAGAATGAACTTGGAAAGCTCAGCGCTTATTCCGTTTCAGATGCCGCGGCTTTAATTGAATACACGGAAAAAATAGGCCAAAAGGTTCTTACACCCGACTGCGAAGACTACCCGGAACCGCTCCGGCAGATTCATAATCCGCCCTGCGCCCTCTATGTAAAAGGCACGTTGCCGGATTTTTCGTCCATTCCCGCGATCGCTATTGTCGGTACGCGAAAAGCGACCGCCACAGGGATCACGGCGGCGCGGTCTTTTGCCTTTGAACTGGCGAAGCTGGGCGCCGTCATCGTCAGCGGCGGCGCTCTGGGAATTGATACGGCGGCGCACAAGGGCGCCCTGCAGGCCGGGGGCAAAACGGTTTGCGTGCTCGGCTGCGGCATTGACTACAATTATCTGATGAGCAATGCCTCGCTTCGCGAATCCGTTTCCCTTTCCGGCGCCGTTCTTTCCGAATATCCGCCGCACACCCAGCCGGTGAATTCCAATTTTCCAATCCGGAACCGGATTATTTCCGGCCTTGCTTTGGGCACACTGGTGATTGAAGCCGCGGGCAAAAGCGGCTCGCTGATTACCGCCCAATGCGCGCTGGAGCAGGGAAGGGATGTTTTCGCCGTTCCCTCCGGAATTTACAGCCCTGTTTCGCAGGGGGTAAACAACCTGATCAAATCCGGCGCGAAGCCGGTTTCCAACGCGGGTGAAATATTAGAAGAATATCTTTACCGTTTTCCCGATAAAATTAATTTAAATGATATCGGAGCCAATGTGATTCTGCCGGATCCGGCAAACCCGGAACCGGAGGTTACACGGCCGAATACGGTGAAACTGCCGGAAAATCTTTCCGCGGACGCGGCATCCCTTTATGCCGCGCTTACGGAGGAGCCGTGCCATATTTCCGATTTGGAGAAGCAGACGGGCATTCCGACCCCGCGGCTGTTAACCGCCGTAACGGAGCTGGAGCTTTCCGACTGCATCCGGTCCTATTCCGGCCGGCGCTACAGCCTGCCGGGCTGAATATTGTTAAAAACTGCCGATTCATGCGGCGGGTTTTAACAATGTTTATGATTCCTTTATGGTGGGTTTCCCTTTTGAATAAGAATTCTGCATTTTAAATAATGAAATAACGAAATATGAGGTGATTTCCATGTCAAAGCTAGTGATTGTCGAATCACCGGCCAAGGCCAAAACAATCAAGAAGTTTTTAGGCTCGGGCTATGACGTAATCGCATCCATGGGTCATGTTCGCGATTTACCGGAAAACCGTCTGAGCGTTGATGTAAAAAATGATTTTAAACCCAAATATGATATTATAAAAGGAAAAGAAAAACTTGTTCAGGAGTTGAAGGATAAAGCCGAAAAAAGTGATACCGTTTTTCTCGCGACCGACCCTGATCGCGAGGGAGAGGCGATTTCATGGCATCTTGCGTATATCCTGGGTTTGGACATTCAGGATAACAACAGGGTAACCTTTAATGAAATTACAAAAACAGGCGTTTCAAAGGGGATGGAAAATCCGCGCAGTATTGACATTGATCTTGTCAACGCGCAGCAGGCCCGCCGTATACTGGACCGTCTGGTTGGTTATAAACTAAGCCCGTTCCTTTCCCAGAAAATCCGCCGAGGTCTTTCCGCCGGGCGCGTGCAGTCCGTAGCGGTGCGGTTGATTGTTGACCGCGAAGAGGAAATCCGCGCTTTCGTTCCGGAAGAATATTGGACAATCGACGCCAAATTCAACCCGCAGGGTTCCCGCAAGGTGTTCGGCGCGACTTTCTACGGCAATACCGAAGGAAAAATGAAAATATCCAGCAAGGAAGAATCCGATAAAATTCTTGCCGACTTGCAGGACGCGGAATACCGCATTGTGAAACTGAAAAAAGGCACGCGCAAAAAATCCCCTGCTCCGCCGTTTATTACTTCCACGTTGCAGCAGGAAGCCTCGCGCAGGCTTGGTTTTCAGGCCCGGCGCACGATGAAAGCCGCGCAGGAGCTTTACGAAGGTATTGAAATCGGAGAGATGGGCGCGGTCGGTTTGATTACGTATATGAGAACCGACTCCCTGCGTTTGTCGGAAGACGCCATTCGCGACGCGGGCGAATATATCAAGAATCGCTGGGGCGAAAAATATCTTCCCGATACCCCGCGCCATTTTAAAACCAAGGCGAATGCGCAGGACGGCCATGAAGCCATCCGTCCCTCCATGCCGGAGCTGTCGCCGGATAAGGTGAAAGACAGCCTTTCCAACGACCAGTATAAACTGTATAAGCTGATCTGGGAGCGCTTTATTGCCTGCCAGATGGCGAACTGCATACAAAGCACCACACAGGCCGATATTCAGGCAAAGGATTATATCTTCAAGGCCTCCGGCTATACCGTTACGTTCGACGGCTTTACCGTTCTTTATGTGGAAGGCAAGGACGAGGAAACGGAAAAAGAAGCAACCCTTCCTCCGCTTGAAAAGGATATGCTGTTAAAGCTGAAAGAAATTCTCGGAAATCAGCATTTTACGCAGCCGCCCGCCCGCTACACGGAAGCTTCCCTGATCAAGGCGCTCGAAGAAAACGGGATTGGACGTCCTTCCACCTATGCCGCGACCATTTCAACCATTACGGGCCGCGAATATGTAGCGCGCGACGGCAAGTCCCTGAAACCCACAGAACTCGGCGAGGTCTCGACCAAGCTGATGAAAGAACGGTTTCCGAAAATCGTAAATGTAAAGTTTACCGCGCAGGTGGAAAACGATCTGGACAGCGTTCAAAACGGCAAAACCGATTGGGTACAGACGCTCCATGATTTTTACGGCGATTTTGAAAAGACCCTGAAACAGGCAAAAGAAGATATGCAGGGTGTAAAAATCCAGCTCAAGGAAGATGAAACCGATATCATCTGCGAGAAATGCGGCCGCAAAATGGTTATTAAGACCGGGCGGTACGGCAAATTTATCGCATGTCCCGGTTATCCCGAATGTAAGAATATTAAAAAACTGGTGCAGGAAAACGGCGCCGAATGCCCGAAGTGCGGCGGCAAGGTCATTGTGAAAAAATCCAAAAAGGGACGGATTTTTTACGGATGTTCGGAATATCCGAACTGCGATTTTATCTCCTGGGATGAACCGACTCTGGAAAAATGCCCGCGCTGCGGCAAGACCCTTTTGAAGAAAAAGGGGAAACATCCCAAGTACTACTGCATTACGCCGGACTGCGGTTACGAAAAGACGGAGGAAGAATGAGTATCAGAGTGATCGGAGCCGGTCTTGCCGGGTGCGAAGCCGCGTGGCAGATCGCACAGGCTGGCGTAGAAGTGGAACTTTATGAAATGAAGCCCCAAAAGTACTCGCCGGCACATCACAGCCCGAATTTCTCCGAACTGATCTGCTCAAATTCCTTAAAGGCCGAGCGGGTGGAAAGCGCGGCGGGTCTTTTAAAAGAAGAAATGCGGCGGCTCGGCTCCCTCCTGATGCCCTGCGCGGATTCCTGCCGCGTACCGGCGGGCGGGGCGCTTGCCGTTGACCGCAGCGCTTTTTCCGAAGCCGTTACCAAAAAGATCGCGGAACATCCGCTGATTCATATCCATCATGAGGAAATAAAGGATATTCCGGAGGATGGGATGACCGTTATTGCAACGGGACCTTTGACCGCCGACGCGCTTGCCGGGCAGATTTCTTCTTTTTGCGGCGGAAGCCTCAGCTTTTTCGATGCAGCCGCGCCGATTGTAACCGCGGAAAGCCTTGCAATTGACAGAATCTTTGCCGCTTCCCGCTACGGAAAAGGCGAGGACGACGCCTATTTGAACTGCCCGATGAACAAAGAAGAGTATGAACGTTTCTACGACGCGCTGGTATCCGCCGAGCGCGCTCCGGTCCATGAGTTTGACGCCGCCGGCCCAAAGGTTTACGAGGGCTGTATGCCGGTGGAGGTTATGGCGGGACGCGGGAAGGATACCCTCCGTTTCGGTCCGCTCAAGCCTGTTGGCCTGCGGGACCCCAGAACCGGGCACCGTCCGTGGGCGGTTGTGCAATTGCGGCGTGAAGACAGAAACGGCACGCTTTATAATTTGGTCGGGTTTCAGACGAATCTGAAATTCGGAGAGCAAAAGCGGGTTTTCGGGATGATACCGGGCTTGGAAAACGCCGAATTTACACGATACGGAGTAATGCACCGAAACACCTTCCTTGATTCGCCGAAGGTTCTTCAATCCGATTACAGCCTGCGCTCCAACCCGAACCTGTTCTTCGCCGGTCAGATTACCGGCGTGGAAGGATACATGGAATCGGCGTCTTCCGGCATCATGGCGGGGCTCAACGCGGTTCGGCGGATGAAGGGGCAGAGTACGGTGACATTGCCGCAAACCACGATGATCGGCTCGCTGAGCCGCTACGTCGCATCCGGCGGTGAGGCGGATTTTCAGCCGATGGGAGCGAATTTTGGAATTATGCCGGCGCTGGAATCCCCTGTTCGTGATAAAAAAGAGCGTTATGCGGCCTTTTCGGCACGCGCGCTGAAGGATTTGGAACAAATTATAGTTGAATTTGGGTTATCAAGAAGTTAGAGGTGTTACGAATGAAAATCATAGTGGATGCTTTCGGGGGTGACAATGCCCCGCTCGAAATTTTAAAAGGATGCGCCCAGGCGGTTGACGGACTGGATATCGATATCCTGCTTACCGGACGCAAGGAGGAAATCCTGCGTGTGGCGAAGGAGAACGATATTTCTCTGAACCGCATGGAAATTATTGACGCACCGGATGTCATTACCATGGAAGACCACGCCGGAGAAATCATGAAATCAAAAACAAATTCCTCTATGGCGGAAGGCCTTCGCCGTCTGGCGGCGGGGGAAGGCGACGCGTTTTTGTCCGCGGGAAACAGCGGCGCCCTTGTTGTGGGGGCAACCCTATTGGTTAAGCGGATCAAGGGGATTAAACGGATTGCCTTTGCCCCGATAATTCCGAAAAAAGACGGCTGCTTTATGCTGATCGACAGCGGCGCGAATGTGGAATGCAAACCGGAAATGCTGTGCCAGTTCGGCGTAATGGGCTCCATATACATGCAAAAGGTCATGAAAATTCCGAATCCGCGTGTTGCGCTTGCGAATATCGGCACCGAAGAGCATAAGGGCGGCGAATTGCAGCACGAAGCTTACGCGATGCTGCAAAAAACGGATCTGAATTTTATCGGAAATGTGGAAGCGCGCGACGTTCCGATCGACGCCGCGGATGTTGTTGTAGCCGATGGCTTTACAGGCAATATGTTTTTGAAAACGTATGAGGGCGTTGCAATTTTATTATTGGGTAAACTAAAGGAGATTTTTACAAAGAGTGCCCTGAATAAAATGGCGGCTGCTATCTTATTAAAAGATATAAAAGCGCTTATGAAAACCATGGATTACAATGAGTACGGCGGCGCTCCGCTGATGGGCTGTGCGAAACCTGTTTTTAAAGCGCACGGAAGTGCGAAGGCGAAAACATTCTATAACGCTCTGCGGCTTACAAAAGCCTACGTGGACGGAGACGTGGTGAGCGAAATTGCCGGTTCTGTTGCGAGTTACCGGGAAAGTCACGGGCAGGAATCCGCGGAGGACGATGAATAAAACTTCATTCGCTATGGGAGCATATGTTTATGAAAGAATTAGAAGAGAAATTAGGCTATCATTTTCAGGATCAGAGCTATCTTAAAACAGCGCTCACCCATTCCTCCTATGCTAATGAAACCAAGGCGCCCGGGGGGAGTAACGAACGGCTGGAATTTTTGGGCGATTCCATTCTGGGGCTTGTGGTCGCGGATTATTTATTCAAGCATTTTCCGGATCTGCCGGAGGGCGACCTGACCAAAAAAAGAGCCGCGCTGGTCTGTGAAAAAGCGTGCTGCGGTTTTTCCACCCAGCTCAATGTGGGAAAATACCTGCTTTTAAGCCACGGGGAACAAAATTCCGGCGGGCGTACCCGCTCGTCCATTCTTGCCGATGCTTTCGAATCGATTATCGCGGCAATCTATATGGACGGCGGAATGGAGGAAGCGCGCAAATTTATCCTTCGCTTTGTGCTTCCGCTGATGCAGTCGGCAAAACCGAAGGCATTTAAGGATTATAAGACGGCGCTTCAGGAGATTATCCAGCAGAATCCCGAGGAGCATCTGGAATATGCACTGACCGGGGAATCCGGCCCCGACCATGATAAACATTTTACGGTCGAGGTGCATTTGAACAGCAATGTGATCGGAAAGGGAGGCGGACGCAGCAAAAAGGAAGCGGAGCAGCAGGCCGCCCGCGAAGCGCTGGAGCTGATGGGCTATTGAAGCACGCAAACGTTGCGCTTTTTGTCCCCCATAACGGCTGTCCCCACAAATGCAGCTTCTGCAATCAGAAAAGCATTACCGGGCGGCAGTCGCAGCCTTCCCCGCAGGATGTCCGAAATGCCGTTGAAATTGCAAAGGCCAGCCTTCGGGATGAAACAAAGAACGCGGAAATTGCCTTTTTCGGCGGAAGCTTTACCGCGATTGAACGAAGCTATATGATTTCGCTGTTGGAAGCGGCGGCGCCGTTCGTAAAGGACGGAACATTTGCCGGAATCCGGATTTCCACAAGACCGGACTATATTGATTCTGAAATCTTAGAGATATTAAAAGAATACGGAGTAACCGCCATTGAACTGGGCGCGCAGAGTATGGATGACCGTGTGCTGGCGCTGAACGGCCGCGGTCATACGGAAAAGCAGGTGGAAGACGCGGCGAAACGGATTCAGTCCTATTCTTTCACTCTCGGCCTTCAAATGATGACGGGCCTTTACGGCGATACCGCAGAAGGAAGCATGCAGACGGCGCGAAAACTGGCGGCACTGCACCCGGATAACGTCCGCATCTACCCGACGATCATCATGCGCGACACCGAACTGGGGGAACGATACCTCAGGGGAGAGTACCGAACGCTGAGTCTGGACGAAACCGTAGCGCTCTGCGCCCGGCTGCTTGATTATTTTGAAGAACAGGGCATTCCGGTCATCCGGCTCGGGCTGCATGATTCCCCGGAACTGAAACGGGACATGCTCGCGGGGCCGTGGCATCCGGCTTTCCGCGAACTGTGCGAAAGCGCCCGCATCCTTCAGAAAATCATGGATTATTTGAAAGGCAATCATGTGCCGAAGGGCAATTTAATCATAAAGGTGAACCCGAAAGCAATTTCAAAGGCGCTGGGACAGAAGAAAAGCAATCTGCATGCGCTTAACGAGCTGGGATATCCGACCCGGATGGTACAGGATACCGGTGTAGAGGAAAACCGCTTTACGATAGAAAAACTGGGGTGAGTATATGCTGCTGAAATCACTGGAAATTCAGGGATTTAAGACATTTCCGGACAAAACCACGCTCAGCTTCGACAACGGAATAACAGTGGTCGTCGGCCCGAACGGCAGCGGAAAAAGCAATATCAGCGACGCGGTGCGCTGGGTTCTGGGTGAACAGTCCAACCGCGTACTCCGCTGTACAAAAATGGAGGACGTCATATTCAACGGTACTCCCGTGCGCAAGGCGCAGGGATTTGCTGAAGTTACGCTGAATATTGACAATACCCGGCGCCAGCTTCCGTTCGACGGGGACAGTGTCGCCGTTACCCGCCGCTACTACCGTTCGGGCGACAGCGAATATTTAATCAATAAGGCCGCGGTGCGGCTGAAAGATATCAACGAGCTGTTCATGGATACCGGTTTGGGCCGCGATGGGTATTCGATTATCGGACAGGGCAAGATTGACAGCATCGTCGCCGCGCGTTCCGAAGACCGCCGCGAAATTTTCGAGGAAGCCGCCGGTATTTCCCGTTTCCGCTACCGCAAAGAGGAATCCGAACGCAAGCTGAATCAGGCGCAGGATAACCTGCTCCGGCTGAACGATATCCTTTCCGAACTGGAGAGCCGGGTAGGCCCTTTAAAGGAACAGGCGGAAAAAGCGGAAATGTATCTTACATTGGCCGGCGAAAAGCGAACGCTTGAGATTGGCCTGTGGCTCAATACGCTTGAGAAATCCGGACAGATTCTGCGGGAACATGAGGACAAAATCCTCATCGCCAGAAACCAGCATGAAGCGTCCGAGCAGGAACTGAACAGTATTGATCAGCAGATTGAAGAAAATTACAGCAAATCGGGCGAGTGCACCGCAAAGGTGGACGAAATCCGCCAACAGGCGGCGGGGCTGGAAGAAAGCGCCGCCAAGAAGGACGGAGAAGCCTCCGTTCTGCAAAACGATATTCTTCATCATAACGAGAATATCGAGCGTATCCGAAGAGAAATCGAGGAAAGCAATCTTTCCGGTCAGGATATGGACCGGGATATCCTTGAAAAAAACAGGCAGATTGAAGAAAAAAGCCAATACATAAAGGATAAAAACGTACAGTCGGAAGAATACGAAGAACAGATCGGGCAAATCCGGAAGAATATGAGCGAGACGGCGGAAAAAATCGACGATTGTACGCATCGGATTACCGAACTTACCGCGCAGGCGACCGAGGCGAAGGTTGAAGAAATGACCGCCGCTTCCTCAATTGCCGAAATCCGGCTCAGAATTTCCCAGATTACGGAATCGGTTCGTTCCAAAAAACTTCAGGCTGATCAGTTGCGGACAGCGGAAGAAGAAGCGAAAAAGAATCTGACCGAAGCCGACGAGCGCATCAACGCGCTTACGAATTCGGTTAAAGGCTATGAAATGCGGCTTGTAACGCGCCGCAGGCGAATGGAAGAACTGAAGAAACAGAGCGACACCCTGCATCTGGACGCGCAGGAGCGTTCCCGCCGCGCCCATCTGCTCGAGGAATTGGAGCGCAATCTGGAAGGATTCTCGCAAAGCGTCAAGATCGTCATGAAGGAAGCGGGGCGCGGTACGATCAGCGGAATCCACGGGCCGGTTTCCCGCTTGATCAAGGTGCCGCCACAGTACGCCGTAGCGATTGAAACGGCGCTTGGCGCGGCAATGCAGAATATTGTCGTCGGCAACGAGCAGGATGCGAAACGCGCCATCCAGCTTTTAAAGCAGCGCGATTCCGGCCGCGCAACCTTTTTACCGCTTTCCACCATTCGCGGAAGGGAGCTACAGGAGGCGGGCTTGGAAGAATGCCCGGGCTATATCGGTACCGCGGGCGGACTTTGCAGTTGTGATGAAAAATACAAGGGAATTTTAAATTCCCTTCTGGGCCGCATCGCCGTCGCGGAAGATCTGGACAGCGCCGTTGCCATTGCGAAGCGTTACGGCTATCATTTCCGTATTGTTACGCTGGACGGCCAGGTCGTCAACGCGGGCGGTTCGCTGACCGGCGGCTCGCTTGCCAAAAACTCCGGGCTTCTCAGCCGCGCTTCGGAAATCGAGCGGATAAAAGCGCAGGCTGCCGAGCTTCAGGCGAAGGCGCAGGAAGCCGCGGCGGCTCTTAAATCCGCAGCCGAAGAGGTCTCCGCCGCCGAGGCGTCGCTATCCGCTTCAAAGGGCGAGCTTGCCACCGCGCAGGAAACCCGTTTTAAAATTGACGCGGAACGCGGCAGGATGGCTGCGGATTTGGCAACCGCCCGGAAGGATATCCATACCCTGGAGGAAGAAAATAAAACGGCCAATGTCCGCTTGAACCGTCAGAAAGAAGCGCAGACAGCCGCGCAGGCAAGGGCGCAGGAAATTTCGCAAAAGAAGGCGGCCGTGCAGGCGGAGCTTGATGAAATCAGCGGCAGCCGCGGCGATTTGAATCAGACGGCGGACAGGCTGAACGCTCAGTTGCAGGAAACCCGGATGGCCTGTTTATCCGCCCAGAAAGACGTGGAATCGCTGCGCGCGGGCATTGCGGAAATTGAACGCCGCAAGCTCGATCACGCGGGGAAGACGCAGTCGTTAAAAGAAGAGATCAAGGCCGCGCAGGAAGACTGTACCCGGCTTTCCGGGCAAATTGAAAATCTGAGGCAGGAAGCGCAGAATATGCGTGAAACGGCCAGGAAATGCAGCGGCCAAATCGAAGAATTGAACGCGAAGCGCATGGAGTACGAGCGCCTGTCGGTTGAACTGCGCGCGAAAGAGCATGAGAAATCGGACGAAAAAGAGAAAATCGGCCACGAGCTTGCCCGTTTGGAGGAGCGCAAAGAAAACCTGCAAAAAGAATACGATGAAATAATCAGCCGCCTGTGGGAAGAATATGAATTAACGCGCCGCGAAGCGGAAGAAGTCGGCACGAAAATTGAAAATCCGATGCAGGCGCAAAAACGGCTGAACGAGCTGAAAAATAAGATCAAGGCGCTGGGTACGGTCAATGTGGCCGCAGTGGAAGAGTACAAAGAGGTTTCCGAGCGCTACGAATTTATGACCGCGCAGGTTGCTGATGTGGAAAAGAGCCGCGAAGAACTGAAAAAACTGATCGGCGATCTCACCCATCAGATGCACGATTTATTCCTTGCCCGTTTTCAGCAGATTAATGAAAACTTTAAGAGTACCTTCCGGGAACTGTTTGACGGCGGTACCGCGGAGCTTTCCCTCTGCGATCCGGAAGATATTTTAAATAGCGGAATTGATATTTCCGTTCAGCCTCCGGGCAAAATCATTACGCACCTGGAATCCCTCTCCGGCGGGGAAAAAGCTTTGGTGGCGATCGCGCTTTATTTTGCGATCATGAAGGTAAACCCGCCCCCGTTCTGTGTTCTGGACGAAATTGAGGCCGCGCTCGACGACGTGAATGTCGACCGGTTTGCCGCTTACCTGCGGCGCATGACCAAGAATACACAGTTTATCGCCATTACGCATCGCCGTGGCACCATGGAAGAAGCCGACGTACTGTACGGCGTGACCATGCAGGATGAAGGAATCTCCAAGCTTTTGGAATTGCGGGTTTCGGAAATCGAAGCAAAACTCGGCATGAAGGAACAACATTAAAGGAGAATACAATGGGCTTTTTTTCAAAAATAAAAGAAGGATTAAAGAAAACAAGAGACAAAATGAGCTCTTCGGTGGAGTCCATGCTGAACTCCTTTACAACGATCGACGAATCGCTGTTTGAAGAACTGGAAGAACTGCTCGTTATGGGCGATGTGGGCGTTTCCACGGCGGAGCATGTTTGCAAGGAGCTTCGCAGAAAAGTAAAAGAAAAAGGCGTTACCGACCCGAATGAAATCATGGGAATGCTTCAGGAAACCGTTGCAGAGATGCTTCGGGGCGGGGAAGAGCTTCATATCGGCACAAAGCCGTCCGTTATTCTGGTAATCGGCGTAAACGGCGCGGGAAAAACCACCACCATCGGTAAAATCGCGTCCCGCTTAACCAAGGATGGGAAAAAGGTCATTTTGGGCGCAGCGGACACGTTCCGCGCCGCCGCGATTGAGCAGCTGGAAGTATGGGCGCAGCGCGCCGGTACCGAAATGATCAAGCAGGCCGAGGGCAGCGACCCCGCCTCCGTCGTATTTGACACGATTGCCGCGGCAAAGGCGAGAAACGCGGATGTCATGATTTGCGATACAGCCGGACGCCTCCATAACAAAAAGAACCTGATGGAAGAGCTTGCGAAAATCAGCCGTGTAATCGACCGGGAACTGCCCGGCGCCGATAAGGAAGTCCTTCTTGTGCTGGACGCAACCACAGGCCAGAACGCCGTCAATCAGGCGCGTGAATTTCAGGCGGCGGCGGGAATTACCGGCATTGTACTTACGAAGCTGGACGGTACCGCGCGCGGCGGCGTTGTGCTTGCCATTCGCGAAAGCCTTGGAATCCCGGTGAAATTTATCGGCGTGGGCGAACAGGTGGACGACCTCCAGCCATTCAATGCGGATGAGTTTGCCGAAGCCCTTTTCGACAGACAGGAGGACTGAATGACTAAATTTGTACTGGCTACCCATAATCAAAATAAATTGAAGGAACTGGAACGCATTCTGGCTCCGCTCCATATTTCCGTAGAAACCGCACAGCTTGAAGAAGTGGAAGAGACCGGGAAATCCTTCGCGGAAAATGCGTTTTTAAAAGCGGAAGCGGCTTGCCGCAAAACCGGTCTGCCCGCCGTAGCGGATGATTCGGGGCTG
Organism: Caproiciproducens galactitolivorans; assembly: GCF_026672255.1. GTDB lineage: Bacteria > Bacillota > Clostridia > Oscillospirales > Acutalibacteraceae > Caproiciproducens > Caproiciproducens galactitolivorans_A. Next base: position 119,527 of record NZ_JAPOHA010000009.1, read on the forward strand.
ATGGTCGACGCGCTGAACGGCGCGCCCGGCGTTTATTCCGCACGTTACGCCGGTGCGGGCGCGAGCGATACGGATCGCATTGAAAAGCTGCTGGACGCGATGAAAGATGTTCCGGAGCAGGCGCGCAAGGCAAAATTTGTCTGTTCAATCTGCTGTGTATTTCCGGACGGTACGAAAATTACCGCGGAAGGGGAGTGCCCGGGGAAAATTGCGTTTGCGCCTGAGGGAAACGACGGATTTGGTTACGACCCTGTTTTTCTGGTGGACAGAAAATCCTTTGCGCAGCTTACTTCGCAGGAAAAAGACGAAATCAGCCACCGGGGCAGGGCGCTTCGGGCATTTGCCGCAGAGTTGGAAAAGAGAAAGGAAATTTACGGATGATTACGAGTAAACAGCGCGCTTATCTTCGTTCCCTTGCAAATGAACTGGATACCATATTGATGATTGGAAAGTCGGGCGTCGGCGAAGATATCGTCAAACAGGCGGACGACGCATTGACAGCACGCGAAATCATAAAGGCCAAGGTTCTGGAAACGTCGCCGGTTCCCGTCCGGGAAGCTGCCGAACAAATCGCCGGACGGACCAATGCGGAAGTGGTGCAGGTCATCGGTGCAAAATTTGTTCTGTACCGCAGAAATGAGAAGGAGCCGAAAATTACGCTTCCCAAAGCCCCGAAAAAGGGATATGATATAAGGTGAAACGATGCAGAAGATAGCCGTGCTGGGCGGCACTTTCAACCCGATCCACAACGGGCATATTCATATAGCAAAGCAATATGCACAGCGGCTCGGCGTCGACAAGGTTTTCCTGATACCAACCTACCAGCCGCCGCACAAGCGGGCGCCGGGCCTTGCGTCAGCCGAGGATCGGCTTCAGATGTGCCGGCTTGCGGCGGGGGAAAGCATTTTCGAAGCCTGCGGAATGGAAATTTGCAGGAAAGGCAAAAGCTATACGTCGGATACCCTGCTTGAACTAAAAGAGCAGTATCCGGATTCCGAGTTGTATCTGATAACGGGCGAGGATATGTTTCTCACCTTTGAGGAATGGCACGAACCCGAAACCATTTATCGGCTTGCCGTGCTTTGCGCCGCTCCGCGCAGCGCGGACGGTCTTGCGCGGCTTTTGGATTACGCGCGCATGCTGGAACAAAAAGGCGCAAAAACAATCATACAAAATATTGAATATCTTCCGATATCATCAACGATGGTCCGCGACGCTGTAAAAAACGGTCAGAGCATAGCGGGTCTTGTACCGCCGTTGGTGGCTGAATATATCGTAAAAAATAAGTTGTATTTGGAGCGGGAAAATGAATAGAACCGATTATCAGGCGATTATAAAACCATTTTTAAGCAAAAAACGCTATGAACATTCGATTTGCGTATGTGACGAAGCGGTTCATCTGGCAAGAGTCTATGACGCGAATGAACAGAAAGCGGAGACAGCCGGTATTCTGCACGATATCATGAAGGATGTGCCTCCGGATGAACAGCTTAAAATGATGATGCGTTACGACATTTTACTTACCGACGTGGAGCGCAGCGCGCAAAAACTGTGGCATGCCATGCTCGGAGCGGCTTATATTGAAAATGAGCTGCACATTTCCGATCCGGAAATATTGAACGCAGTACGGTATCACACGACCGGACGGGCGGAAATGACAACCATGGACAAGATCCTTTTCGTGGCCGATTTTATTTCGGCCGACCGCGATTATGCCGGAGTTGAGCAATTGCGGAAATCCGCTGTTGTAAGCCTGGATCAGGCTGTGGCTGACGGAATCGTCTTTACCATTCAGGATTTGGTTCAGGCCGGCCGGCCGATTCATCCGGATACCATTGCCGCGTACAATCATGCAATACTGAATTTAAATCAAAACTGACAGGAAAGGTTGATGAGTATGACTCCACTCGAACTTGCGAAAGAAGCCGCGAAAATCCTAGACGATAAAAAGGCGATTGACCTGAAAATCATCGGCATTAAAGATATTTCCGTATTGGCGGACTATTTTGTACTGGCGACAGGAACAAGCAGCACCCACGTAAAATCCCTTGCGGACGAGGTCGAGTTTAAGCTCAAGCAGCTCGGCAAAAGCCCCGAACATGTCGACGGCTACCGTTCCAATTCCTGGGTGCTTTTGGACTATGGCAGTGTTATGATTCACGTTTTCACCTCCGAGGCGCGCGAATTTTATAATCTCGACCGTTTGTGGCAGGACGGAGAAAACGTAGATATTTCCGATATTAAGAAATGAACCAAGGAACAGGAGCGAAGGTAAAGATGAAATACGACCATAAGCCAATTGAGAAAAAGTGGCAGGAAAAATGGGAGCAGTCCGGTGTTTTTCATGCCTCCAACGAATCCGATAAACCGAAATATTACGCATTGATCGAGTTCCCCTATCCATCCGGGCAGGGGCTGCACGTCGGTCATCCGCGTTCCTATACGGCGCTCGATATTATCGCGCGCAAACGCCGCCTGCAGGGGTATAACGTCCTTTATCCGATCGGCTGGGACGCGTTTGGCCTGCCGACGGAAAATTTTGCGATTAAAAACCATGTGCACCCGGCGGAAGTAACGAAAAAGAATATTGCACGTTTTAAGCAGCAGCTTCAATCCCTTGGTATTTCCTTTGACTGGTCGCGTGAAATCAATACGACCGATCCGGAGTATTATAAATGGACGCAGTGGATTTTCCTCCAGCTTTTCAAGCACGGTCTTGCCTATAAGAAGGAAATGGCCGTAAACTGGTGCACTTCCTGCAAATGCGTGCTTGCCAACGAAGAAGTGGTAAACGGCGTTTGCGAGCGCTGCGGAAGCGAAGTCGTCCGCAAGGTAAAATCCCAGTGGATGCTGAAAATCACCGAATACGCCCAGCGCCTGATCGACGACCTTGACCTTGTCGATTATCCCGACCGTGTAAAAGCACAGCAGGTTAACTGGATTGGACGTTCAACAGGCGCCGAAGTGGACTTTAATACGACGACGGGCGACAAGCTTACGGTCTATACTACCCGCCCGGACACGCTTTACGGCGCAACCTATATGGTTGTTTCTCCGGAACATCCCATGGTCGAAAAGTGGGCGGACAAGCTCCGCAATCTGGAGGAAATCCGCGCTTATCAGGCGGAAGCCGCCAGAAAATCCGATTTTGAACGCACCGAAGTGGCGAAAGATAAAACCGGCGTCCGTCTGGACGGCGTTGCTGCCATCAATCCGGTAACGGGGAAGGAAATCCCGATCTTTCTTTCGGATTACGTCCTTGTTTCCTACGGTACGGGTGCGATTATGGCTGTACCGGCGCACGACACCCGCGACTGGGAATTCGCGAAAAAGTTTGATCTTCCGATTATTGAAGTCGTAAAAGGCGGCGACGTGCAGAAAGAAGCTTTTACCGACTGCGCAACCGGAATGATGGTGAATTCCGGAATTCTCGACGGTTTGACCGTGGAGCAGGCAAAGGAAAAGATTACCGAGTATCTGACGGAAAAGGGAATCGGCCATTCCAAAGTAAACTTCAAGCTTCGTGACTGGGTATTTTCCCGCCAGCGTTACTGGGGCGAACCGATTCCGATTGTTTACTGCGAAAAATGCGGTTATGTTCCGCTGCCGGAAAGCGAGCTTCCGCTGAAACTTCCGGAAGTAAAATCCTATGAACCTACCGACAACGGCGAATCGCCGCTTGCCCATATGACGGACTGGGTGAACACGACCTGCCCGCACTGCGGCGGAAAGGCGAAGCGTGAAACGGATACCATGCCGCAGTGGGCCGGTTCTTCCTGGTACTTCCTGCGTTATATCGACCCGCACAACAGCGAGGCGTTTGCCGGTAAGGATGCTTTAAAATACTGGACGCCGGTCGACTGGTACAACGGCGGAATGGAACATACCACGCTCCATCTGCTTTACAGCCGCTTCTGGCATAAGTTCCTCTATGATATCGGCGAGGTTCCAACGCCGGAACCGTATGCGAAGCGTACGAGCCACGGTATGATTCTGGGGGAGAACGGGGAGAAAATGAGCAAATCCCGCGGCAACGTCGTGAACCCGGACGAAATCGTGAACGATTACGGCGCGGACACCATGCGCCTTTATGAAATGTTTATCGGTGACTTTGAAAAAGCGGCGCCGTGGAGTTCCGCGGGAATCAAGGGCTGCCGCCGTTTTCTGGAGCGTTACTGGAATTTGCAGAACATACTTGCCGATGAAAAAGGTGTTCGGAAGAATCTGGAAACCGCTTTCCATAAGACGATTAAAAAAGTCGGGGAAGATATTGAAGCCCTGAAATTCAATACGGCGATCGCAACGCTGATGGCGTTGATGAACGATATTTCCGACGCCGGTTCTATTACATCGGAGGAACTGAAGATTTATACCATCCTTCTGAACCCGTTCGCCCCGCATGTAACGGAGGAAATCTGGGAAACGCTGAAGCTTGGGAACGGAATGGCCTGTCAGCAGGAGTGGCCGAAGTACGATGAAGCAAAATGCGTGGAAGACACCGTCGAGATTGCCGTTCAGGTAAACGGTAAGGTGCGCGCGCGTTTGCATGTCGCGGCAGATATTGAAAAGGACGCGGCCCTTTCCGCAGCCAAGGCGGACGAAAAAATTGCCGCCGAAATCAGCGGCAAAAAAATCGTCAAGGAAATCTACGTTCCGGGCAAACTGGTTAATATTGTAGCGAAATAAAATAAAAAGCATTAAGCAGGGCCGGCAGTATTGAACTGCCGGCCCTGCGAAGTTCTATTTCTCTTTTTGGTCTTGGGCTGCCTGTTTTATGAGCGTATTAATACGGTCAACCAGCATATGAAGCGCCACCAGATTTTGCCCGCCGCGGGGAATAATAATGTCCGCTTTCTTTTTATTCGGATCGACGAACTGCTCGTGCATGGGTTTCACGGTTTTTATGTATTGCGTGATAACAGAGTCCAGGCTTCTGCCGCGTGAATTGACATCGCGGGTGATGCGCCGAATCAGACGGATATCCGCGTCGGTGTCAACAAAAACTTTGATATCCATTAAATCCAATAAATCCTTATTTTCAAAAATCAGAATCCCCTCGACGATGATTACCTCCGCCGGTTCCACATGGACGGTTTCGTTTGTACGGGTATACGTTACAAAGGAATATTGCGGATGGTCTATTGCCTGACCGTTCTTCAGCTTTTTGATATCTTCCACCAGCAATCCGGTTTCAAAAGCGTCGGGGTGGTCGTAATTCATTTTTACACGCTGCTCATATGGAATATCCGTGTTGGCACGGTAATAAAAATCGTGCGATAAGATAATAACATTGCCGGCAATTTCCTGTTTCAGTTTCGTTGCGAGCGTCGTTTTGCCGGAACCGGTGCCTCCCGCCACACCGATTACCAAGGGTGAATACTCCATAGCTGCCTCCTGTATTTTACGTTCATAAAATCTTTCCAATTAAAAACTTTATCACAAAACGGAAGAATCATTATTCTTCTCCGTACATTTCCCGCGCGGCAAAGAAAGACTTTTCAAAATCGGTTTTACCGGTTTTAAAAAGTCTTTCTTCGTTTGTATTAACTTTCATAGTCTTCAATAATACTGTTGAGACGGTCGGTGTCCGTAACTTTTATGCCGTCTTTCAGAAGCTTCCGGTCTGCCTCCGGGAGGGTGGAAACTTCTACCTGTATTTCTTCATAAGGTTTCCTTTCATCGTTAAAAAAGACGCCGATATGCCCCTCATATTCCTTTACAGTGTATACGTTGCTCTTGCTTGTCATGGCTATAATTTCGCTGCTTTCTTGACTTGATGGCGCTTTTGGGGTAGAATTAGCTAATATATCTGAGCTTGTAGCTACAGGTGTACCAGATATATGGTTTTGCGATAAAACCAAAGCCAGCCCCGCAATCATTACAATAACAGCGCATAGCAACACAATCCAGTTTTTTTTCAAATGGATCACCTCTTAGGTATTATTTGAAAAATATGGAAATCTATTCACTTTTTAGTGATATTTAAGAAATTTTTTACCCGAAAAGGTGGTTCCGATGAGAAAAACCGATATAAACAAATACGCCGGTTCCCAGGGAAACGGCGCATCGAAATCAATCGGCAGAATCGTCTCCAAAAGCCTTCTTACAATTCTCACCATACTATTCATTACCGGAATGATTGTTTCCATTTCGCTGTTTTCATTTATTCTCAGCCTGAAAAATGAAACGATGGATTATGATCTACATAAACTGCAGCTGAATTATACCAGCTTTATTTATGTGAACGGCCCGAATGACGACAGTGCCCATCCGGTACAGTACCAGAGCCTTTACAGCAGCGAAAACCGGGTATGGGTGGATTATGACAAGATACCAAAGGCGATGAAGGATGCGATTGTTGCGATTGAGGACAAGCGTTTCATGTATCACAACGGCGTCGACTGGAAACGAACCTTGGGCGCGGTCACAACCCTGTTTTCGAAAGGGAGCAGCTACGGCGGCTCAACCATTACGCAGCAGCTGATCAAAAATATTACCGGGGATAAGGACGTCAGCCTTACCCGAAAGGTAAAGGAAATTTTCCGTGCGCTGAATCTGGAAAAGAAATATTCGAAAGAGGAAATCCTTACCGCTTATCTGAATATTGTGAATTTCGGAAGCGGCTGCAACGGTGTGCAGTCCGCGGCAAACCTGTATTTCGGAAAGAATATACAGGACTGTGATGTTGCGGAGTGCGCCGCGATTGCCGGCATTACGCAGAATCCGGCCAAATATTCGCCGCTGGTTCACCCGGATCTGAATAAAGAGCGCCAGCAGACGGTATTAAAGGAAATGCATGATCAGGGGCAGATTACAGAGGCGGATTATCAGAAGGCAATGGCGGAATCCGAGCATATGAAATTTGTCGGAAAGAAATCCGAAAATGTCGTAAACAATGTCCCCATTTGGAACTGGTATGTCGATACCCTGTTTGAGGACGTGAAAGAAGGCCTGATGGAGCATTACAACTGCTCCAGCGATAAGGCTGTGGACATGCTGTACCATGACGGATTGAAGATTTACGCCGCGATGGATACGGATATGCAGACCATTGCGGAGGATACCTTAAAATCGGACAAGGTTTTCGGAAGCAATAAAAAGCTTCAGGCTGGTTATATTGCAATGGATTATACCGGACGTGTGCTGGCAACGGTCGGTTCGAGGGGCGAAAAAACGAGCAACCGTCCGCTCAACCTTGCCACAACCTCCAAAAGGCAGCCCGGTTCCACGATTAAGCCTTTGGCGGTTTACGGCCCGGCAATTGAATCCGGGAAGTATACCTATTCTTCCCTGGTGAATGATAACCCGCTGCCGGACTGGTTCAGCGACGGCAGCGCAGGCCCGAAAAACTGGGGGCCGGGAAATACAAGCGGAAAATACTGGGGGAGGATTCCTCTGGAATGGGCGCTCGAACGCTCCCTGAACGCCTCCGCCGCCCAGGTTGGATTCGCGATTACGCCGAATGTCAGTTACAATTTCCTTCGGGAGAAGCTGGGCTTTACCAGCCTTGTCCCTGCCGATAACAACCGTGCGCCAATGGCCATCGGCGGACTCAGCGAAGGTGTAACCGTGCGCGAAATGACGGCGGGCTTTGAAATGTTTGGGAACGGCGGGAAATACTACAAGCCGTATACCTTCTATCATGTGGACGACCACGACGGAAATGTCATCCTCGATAACCGGGGGGCAATCCCCGTGCAGGCGATCCGCTCCACGACTTCTTCCGTTATGCACCGTCTTTTAACTAATGTCGTAACCGGCGCCCACGGTACCGGACGCGGCGCGGCGATCAGCGGCTGGGAGGTATTCGGAAAGACCGGTACCACCAACGATGAAAAGGACAGTTGGTTTATCGGAGGCTCGCCGTATGCGGTGGCCGGCATCTGGACGGGTTATTTAACGCCGGCCCATCTTACCAACACGACCTACGCCGCATCTACATGGAAGACGATTATGGCGAAATACTTGCAGAATAAAGCCAGACTGAAATTCACTTATGACCCCAACGTCGTGTCCGCGGCGTTCTGCACCAAAACCGGTCTGCTTGCAAATTCGAGTTCGGACGGGGATACGCAGATCGGGTGGTATGATAAAAACAATATGCCTGCAACTTGTGACGGGGTTCATGCAGGAGGCGGTTCCGCGTATACGTCGCGTCCCGATGAATCCAGTTCCGACAGCGAGCAGAGCAATGGTTCGGGTTCTGCCAGTTCAGAGAATACCCCCAATTCTTCCGGAGATTCGCAGAGTTCGGCGCAGAGCGGGGATTCCCATGCTTCGCCCCCGGAGAATTCCCATAAAAATCAGCAGACGCAGAACGACCGTACTTCGCATTCGATTCTCCCGGCTGGATAAATTTTCTGTCAATCTTATGCGGATGCCTTATCCAAGGCATCTGCATTTCGTTTAATTTGCAAGTTGAATGTTGCGATGATTCATGGTAAACTGTTAAAGTGTTTTAAATTATTTTTTAGTTCGAGTAGAAAAAACAGGAGGTGCTACATATGGTAAAAATAGCGGTTATGGGATACGGCGTAGTCGGCTCCGGTGTGGTGGAGGTATTGACCAATCACACGGAAAATATTTCAAGACGTGCAAAAGAACAGATTAGCATTAAATATATACTGGACTTACGGGATTTTCCCGGAAGCCCGTTTGAAAGCAAGTTCACGAAATCCTTTGATACAATCCTCAATGATCCCGAGGTTAGAATTGTGGTAGAAGTGATGGGCGGACTTCATCCATCCTTTGAATATGTGAAAGCCTGCCTTGAGGCGGGGAAGAGCGTTGTTACTTCGAATAAGGAACTGGTGGCTGCAAAGGGCGCCGAGCTTTTGAAAATTGCACAGAAAAACAATCTGAACTTCCTGTTTGAAGCAAGCGTCGGCGGCGGTATCCCGATTATCCGGCCGATCAGCCAGTGCCTTGCCGCAAACGATGTGGTTGGAATTGCAGGAATCCTGAACGGAACCACCAATTTTATACTGACGAAAATGATCCGCGAACAGATGACCTTCGAGGACGCTTTGGCTCTGGCGCAAAAACTCGGCTATGCGGAGCGCAACCCTGCCGCGGATATCGAAGGCGCCGACGCCTGCCGGAAAATCTGCATCCTTGCTTCTCTGGCTTACGGCAAGCATGTTTATCCGGAGCAGGTACACACGGAGGGCATTACAAAAATCACGCTGGCGGATGTGGAATATGCAGCCGCCTGGGGCGGTGTGGTCAAGCTGATCGGACAGGTTCACGCTTTGGAAAATGGCAAACTGCAAATTATCGTCTGCCCGATGTTTATTCCGCGTGAAAGCCAGCTTGCCACGGTAGACGATGTGTTTAACGGCATTATGGTGCGCGGCGATTCCACCGGCGACGTGGTGTTTTACGGCAAGGGAGCCGGCAAGCTTCCGACTGCAAGCGCCGTTGTTGCGGATGTCATCGACTGCGTAAAGCATTTTAAAGCGAGGAAATATCTTTTTTGGGAAGACGGTTCCAAGGATTATATTGAGGATTACCGCCTCAATACGGTTTGCATGTTTGTTCGTGCAAAAGCGGATGACGAAACGCTTGCCCTGAAAAATATCAATCATATTTTCGGCAGTATAACGCGCCTTTCCCGCAAAAAGGCGGAAAGCGGCGAGATTGCGTTTGTAACCGACTGCATGAAGGAAGAAGAAATCCTTTCCAAGCTGGAGGAATTGAAATCACTCGGCGTGCGTGTGGAGAATACAATCCGCATAGGCGACCTGTAAATTCGAATATAGGATGTTGATAACATGATAAGAATCCAAGTACCGGCAACCAGCGCAAACCTGGGTTCCGGCTTCGACTCGCTGGGAATTGCTTTGAATTTATACAACCAGGTTTGGATGGAAGAATCCGATACCATTGATATTTCCAGCAAGGATACAATTGAAATACCGACCGACGACAGCAATCTGATCTTTTGGGCGGCGAAGCAGGTCTACGAAAAATGCGGCCGGAAGCTGCCCGGCCTGAAGATCATACAATTGAATAATATTCCGATGGCGCGCGGCTTGGGGAGCAGTTCGGCGTGTATCGTTGCGGGGATTCTGGGCGCAAACCGCCTTCTGGGAAGCCCCCTTTCGGTTCAGGAACTGATTAATCTCGCCGCCGCAATCGAAGGACATCCGGACAATACAACCCCGGCCATCGAGGGCGGACTTGCCGCTTCGGCTATGGAAGCGGGCCGGGTTTACAGCGTAAGCGTTCCTGTTTCGGAAAAAATCCGGTTTGCCGTTTTTATTCCGCCTTTTGAACTGAAAACAGAGAAGGCGCGCTCGGTTCTTCCTCAGGAATACTCGCGGGGCGACGCGGTTTACAATCTTTCCCGGTCCGCGCTGATGGCGGCTTCTCTTTTCTCCGGAAAACTTGAAAATCTGCGTGTAGCCGTTCAGGATAAGATTCACCAGCCTTACAGGGCAAGTCTGATTGACCATTTGGACGATGTTTTCCGTCTGAGCTACGAACTCGGTTCGCTAGGAACCTACGTCAGCGGTGCCGGACCGACCATTGTTTCCATGATTGACGCGGCAGATACGGATGTGTTTGCAAAATATGCGGCAAATCATTTGGAGGAAAAAGGAATTACCGGCTGGCAGATTAAAGTATTCACGACCGATTCCGACGGCGCACAGATATCCATTGAATAATTCTTAATCGATATGGGAGATGGAACTTAATGAGTCTAATAGTTCAGAAATTTGGCGGCAGTTCCGTTGCGAATGCCGAGCGGGTTTATAATGTTGCGGAAATTGTTACGAAGACCTATTCACAGGGGAACGACGTGATTGTCGTTGTTTCCGCTCAGGGTGATACAACAGACGATTTAATTGCAAAAGCGAGTGAGATTAATCCCGGTGCCTCAAAACGCGAAATGGATATGCTCCTGACTTCGGGCGAACAGATTTCCGCCTCCCTTTTGGCGATGGCTATCGAAAAGCTGGGCTATCCGGTTGTATCGCTTCTGGGATGGCAGGCGGGATTTTATACCAGTTCGGCTTACGGCAGCGCGAGAATTAAACGCGTCATGCCGGACCGTATTAAAAAAGAACTGGATAAACGGAATATTATCATCGTAACCGGTTTTCAGGGCATTAACCGCTACAATGATATGACGACGCTTGGCCGCGGCGGTTCGGACACCAGCGCGGTTGCGATCGCGGCGGTAATGAAAGCGGATCTCTGCCAGATTTTTACCGACGTGGAAGGCGTTTTCACAGCCGATCCCCGTAAAGTGAAAAATGCAAGAAAGCTTAAATATATTTCATACGACGAAATGCTGGAACTGGCGACGCTTGGAGCACAGGTGCTCAATAATCGTTCCGTGGAAATGGCGAAGAAATACGGTATCCAGCTTGAGGTCCTCTCCAGTTTGACCAGAAAACCAGGCACAATCGTTAAGGAGGCAACAAAAGTGGAAAAAATGCTTATCAGCGGTATTGCAAAGGACGACGATGTCGCCCGCATTTCAATTATCGGTGTTCCGGATCGGCCGGGCCTCGCTTTTAAAATCTTCTCAAAACTGTCTGCCAAAAACATTAATATTGATATTATTCTCCAGTCCGTCGGCAGAAACGGTACAAAAGATATCAGCTTTACGGTCAGCCAGGCAAACCTGAAAGAAACCATTGATATTCTGAATCCGTATGTGGAACTGATTGGCGCAAACAGTGTGGTATACGATGAAAATGTCGCAAAAGTTTCGATCGTCGGCGCGGGTATGGAAACGCATCCGGGCACAGCCGCCGAAATGTTTGAGGCGCTGTATGAAGCCAATATCAATATTCAGATGATTGCTACCAGCGAAATTAAGATTTCTGTTCTGATCGATCGCTGTGATGCAGACAAGGCTGTAATCGCGGTTCATAATAAATTCTTCAGCGAAGCAATGGACGCCTGATGGGCTATATAAAACCGGCATGCGAAAGAACCTTCCTACTGATGAAGTTCTTTTGCATGCTTTTTTTGTATGATATAGAATCCACCGGCTCTGTGGTTGATAAAAGCCTAAGCTATGGACAAAAAGAAACCTTCCCGATCTTTAAGTTACGGTCTGCCGACCTGACAAAATAGCGGGGAGGTCTTTTCATACCAAATCGTGTTTGTACGGATTGCCATCCTTTATTTCCTGACCATGAAGTTATCTTCGAGCAGGACCCAGTTCTGCGGGAAGGGGTAACCGAGAGCCCAGTAGCTGATTCCGCCCAGATGATAATCCTTGGCAGCGTTGAACTTTGCCTGTGCGCTCCGCGCGTCTTCAAACCAAACTTCGTGCGCTCTTCCCTGCGTATCCGTGTACCGGTAAAAGGGAGACTCCGCGGCGTAATCGTACTGAATCTCCGCGCCGAACTGGGCGGCCCGTGCGACGGCCTCCTGAGGGCTGAAGGTTTCGGCTTCCTCTCCTTCCCTGTGCGGAAGGGTCCAGTCTCTGGCGTAAATCTGAAAACCAAGAAAGATTTTGTCTCTCGGAATGGTCGTAACGGCGTAGTCAAGAACCTCGCGGATTTTATTGATCGGTGAAATTGGCTGGGGCGGACCTTTCCGGTACCCCCATTCATAGGTCATCAGAATTACGAAATCGGCAATCCTGCCGTGCGCCGGATAATCGTGCGCTTCGTACAAAAGCCCTTGCTGTGTCGGCCCGGTTTTCGGTGCAACGGCGGTGGAAAGAAAATAGCCGTTTGCATGCATTCGCGCCGCGGCTTGTTCCAGAAAATTATTATAAGCGATACGGTCCTTCGGCAGGACGTTTTCAAAATCTACATTTAAGCCTTGGTATCCTTTTTGCTTCATGATTTCAACAATATTATCCAGAAGCTTCTGAACCATTGCGGGATTATTTAATATCGCCGAAGCAAGATTCTCACCTCTGGAGGTTGCGGTAAAGTTGGTGACGGCCATCATCGGAATGACGCCTTCCAATTTTGCGGTTTGAAGCGCCGGCCCGTCGTCGATGGATTGCAGGCTGGCGTCCTCCTTAATTAAATAGGCAAACGGGCTCAGATAAGTCAGATAACCGCCGTTCTGGCGAACGATTGGCACGGCAGCCTGCCCAAGCATATAAATATATCCGTTAACACTGATTACGGGTCTTGTTTTACTCGGGATAATAAGGATCATCCCGGGACTTATATTGTTCGGGTTTTCGATTCCGTTTACCTGGATCAGATCCTGCAGGGAAACATTATAGCGCTGCGCGATCATCCACAGCGATTCCCCGGGCATGACGCGATGCCGCATTACCGGAATATAAATAGCAAGGCCCGGGTAAATATGATCCGGATTTGATATGCTGTTGTTTTTTAATATATCCCGAACGGTTACCCCGTAATTCTGTGCGATCATCCACAATGTATCCCCGGGCTTCACAATATAGACGACATCTTCTAAGGGAATGACCAGTGCTTCGCCCACGACAAGTAAATTTGGATTATACAGCCCATTGGCAGAGATGATCGACTCCATTGAAACATGATAATAGTTCGCGATTTGCCATAGTGATTCACCGGCACTCACAACATGAATAAGCATAAAAACCACCCTTTTCCTTACAATATATGCCCATATTTATAACATGGCTATTGAAAAAAGGGATTTCTGAGATCTTATCTGAATCAAGGCTCCGCGGGATTCAATCTCGGTCGCCTATTCAATTTCGATGGGGGAACCCTTGTGCCGAAGGGGGAAAGGAAAATCTTTGTATTCAAATCTTAAATTATTCATATAACATCTAACAACAAATTTGTGATATAAAATCCTATAACACATAAACCACTTCCTAATAACAATTGTATAAAGGAATGCCGTTTTGTACTAAGCGAAGCCCAATATACAAGAAGCAGCATACCTAACATAAATATAAAGTAAATGCTCATGCCCGTATAAAAATACAGAAATACGCAACAGCCTGTTATACTACAGGAATGTCCACTGCCCTTAATGTTAAAAACTTTATTTAAGATTAATAGTAAAATAACAGATATTAAATAAGTATCAAAAATCATCTGCAACATAAGTGTGGCATTCGTTAATATACCATATATTGCGCCAAGAAAATATCCTAAAAATGTAATATAAATAGCAAGATTTCTCTGTCCTTCCCTTCCTTTATCCCTAAAATAAGGAATCCAATGCTGAAGGGGATATGCCAGTGTAGGTAAGACCACTAAACAGATTATTGCAGCAACCAAATCCAATGGAGACTGAAACACCTCTTTTCGTGTTAAAAAAATAAAGCAAATCAGTAATAAGAACAATATAGGTGGTACCGTTATGATTCTTATCACTTTTCCTATGTTTTTTTTCATATCACCACATCCATCCTACTAATTATTCCTTTTATCGCCCCAAAAGAATAATGCCACTGTTCCTGGGCCTGTATGACTTCCAATTGTTGTCCCTACATCGTTAATTTCTACTTTTCCATTTAATTTTTTGAATCGACTCTCCACTAACTCCGCCACCTTTACAGCATCATCATAACATCCTGCTTGCGAAATATAGCATTTCCCGGAATACTCCAATCCGTCAACTGCATGCTCTTCCATCTTATCAATAATAGCTTTTATAACTTTTCCCTTACTACGGATTTTATATCGTGGGATAAGCCTTCCAAGGTTGTTCATATTAAGTAGCGGGCAAATACCAAGTACTGTTCCGATTATTCCAGAAGCTTTTGAAAGTCTTCCTCCTTTTATATAAAAAGTGAGATCTGTTGAAAAAAACCAATGGTGTAACTCTAACTTATGTTCATCAATCAATGCATATGCTTCATCAATAGTCAAACCATCATCCCGCAAATCTGCGAGTTTATCCATGATAAGTCCATAACCTGATGATGCACCTAAGGAATCTATAATATATATCTTTCTGTCTGGAAATTTGTCTTGTAATGTCTCTTTCGCCAAATTAGCAGAATTGAATACACCAGACAAACCACTGGATAAGCTTACATGAAGAATATCCTTTCCATCCATTAAAAATGGTGTGAAATATTCAATAAATTCTTCGTAATTCACCTGAGACGTTCTTGTAGAAGCTCCTAACGACATTTCCCTATAAAATTTTTCAAAAGGAACCGATTCTCCCAAGTCATCTTTATACTCAACACCATTCAGTGCATAGTGAAAACAAACATATTGTATATCCCTTTTTTTAAAATGTTCTTTTTTAAAATCTGCTGTAGAGCAGCAACTAATTATATAATTTTCCATAGCCATCTCCCTCAGCAATTAATATTTAGATAAGAGATTCCAAATATTTATCGCAAATTTCAATTTAATATTATAATAATGCTTCATGGTTTAACATACCTTTTTACATAGTATTGAAAACCGTATCATGCTATAATACTAGTACTATGCATTTCATAAGTCAAGTGACAAAAATATTTTTTTGTACGATTGTTAAGGATGGAATGACTGCTAAGCTTGTTTGAAATATGACTGATTCAGATTTGTTCGACATGCATTACTTTTCCTAAAATAAAAAAAGTATCTCATTTGAGATACTTTTTTATCAATGGCGTATTCTTCTTTAATCGAGGTGACAGGATTCGAACCTAAGTGGCTTATTCTGTCAATCTTCGATTTCCTTTGGTGTGAGTGTTCATAACGACAAACTCGGGGATCCACATAAAATAAAGGTTTTCGGCATCAGGCAAACGAATATCACAATCAATTTAGAAGATCAATCGCTGAATTACCAGAAAAAGACTCCGTTCTTTTAATGAAATCTGCTGGTTGTCATGCCTTATCTTTAAGCGATTCAAAATTGTACACAATATCAGATAAATTCTCTGAAGAATCCATAATTTCATATGTTCTTTGATATTCAGGTATTGGCTCAATTTGGCTAATAAGTTCATCAGTGAATTTGTCCTTTACTAGACCATACCTTGAAAGTTGAACATGAATAAGCAAGTATTTTTGTTTGTCTGAATACTTTTCCTTTAAAATTATTGTCTTATAGACTTCTTTTAGACTATTTGCCTTTTCAAAAGAATTTATAAAATGATAAAAACTCAAATCGTCATATTTCAAATATACTTTTCGGGTCGGTTTTCTTATTTCAAACAGAGCCTTCAATATATAATAAACTGCACACAAGATATTCAGGTAGAATAAACAATTCATGATTTTTAAATTACTATTTAAAATATCACCTAAGTTATTTAATCCGTTGTTTGTATCGAAAAAATTAGTATAACAGTACCTACCGAATAAAACATTCAACGAAAAACAGTAAATCCACCAAGTGGTGACTAGTTGTTTTATAGCATGCGATATTTTCGCAATGGCACTATACTCATTCCAACTAACAGTTGTATTATTCGTGTAATCAACGTCCTTGGGCAGAATTTTTCTAAATACAGATACACGTGATAACATAGTTAATGCCAACCAAATAGAACCCAAAATGAGCAAGATGATAATTATCTGAGAATATAAGGAGCTTGCAAATGTTAAAGCAATCTCTCTTATATTTGAGGGAACCCAATTCGAAGCACCTATAAGAGTAATATATTTCGGATTCAAAAAGATGAATACTGCAACTAAGAAGATTATATATGCAAAAGGTATTCTAATTCTATCGTCGGTATACTTCTTAATTTCTTTAACTTGTTGAATAGTATTTCCAAACACTTTTTCGTCACCATAAGTCAATATGCAATATGACTATTCCTTTCGATTTTCATCAGTATATCATAAAAACACAGTGAAACTAAAAATAACTCTGATAATGTTTATTTGTTTTAACAAAGACTTGGCTTCTTGTTCTTAAATTATAGCACAAAATAAAATCGTTCCTACGAAATGATTGCTCAATTTCTATAGAAACGATTTTGGTCGGGTGCAATTGTATAACTTGAAAAAGCCCAGTAATAGCAACGGTTTGCAGACAGTCTGCAAGCAGTATTTACACCAAAAACAGAAAATTGGCACTTGCACCGCCTTAGTGAGACTACAGGCGGTGTTTTTGTATATAGAAGTCACTTCGGGCCAACTTGACCCGAAGTTGAAAGGAGGGATAGCATATTCCCGTAGGGTCTGATTGAAAAATCAGACCCTTTTTTCATTTCTGAATGAATGGAGAAAACCGCATGACAACTCAAAAAATCAACGAAAACAAAAGCAAGAAGGAGGATGAAGGGCGAAAGCGCAAATGGCTGTACATCCTTGGAATCCTTCTCCTGTTGCTACTTTTGCGGAGTTGCGGAAATCAGCACCCCTGCCCGAACCCGCCGCCGTCCAGTTCCGTTCCCTCGTCGTCCGCTCCGTCGCTGGACGATACCGGCAGCGCGGAGCCGGGAAACGGCAGCACCCCTTCACGGCAGGAAATCCTGTCCCGGCTTCAAAAGCAGGAAGTCACCGTCACCGACAAGGTGAGTGCTCAGGCGTCCTTTTCCAGCGGTGCGAAAGGCAGCACCGGCATATGGGAAGTGGAGAATCCGGCTTCCAATACCGTTATTATGCAATGCGAAATTACGCTGAACGGTGAGCTGTTAGATGAATGGAAAGGCCAGCAGGCGGAGCTTGCCAAACCAGACCGAACAGGAGAAGTAACATCGGGCCAAGTTGGCCCGATGTTACTGGGGCCCCCCGGAAAGTCGCAAGACTTTTTGGGGAGAGGAGTTGCAACGGAGCGTGTGAGCTTTTCGCCGCAAGGCGGAAACGAGCAAAGCGAAGTTTGCAACGACGAACGGGGCGCTGCCCCGTGCCCTGATGCTCAAAGGATTTATTCCCCGTCGCCGCAATTCCCGTAGCATAGCCGGATGTTCGCCGTCAAGAGTGGCGCGGCGCGCCACCGCGAAGCGGCCTTGCTCTTGACGGCGGGCTCCGGCTATGCTTTCCTGCGGCCATGCGACGGGGATTATTCCCTTTTCCCGCCCCCTTTCCATGAGTGGAAAGGGGGCGGGAAAAGGTTGACACATTCAGCGCAACAGAAATGGAGGTGCTTTTACTTGAAAAGACCATTGGCATACATCACTGCCGCATGGAGCGGCGATCACGATACAGATGCGAAACAGGCGGCGCGGTATTGCCGGGCGGTATAGGAGGCCGGGTTTTCCCCGGTTTGCCCCCTGCTTTACCTGCCTCTAATTCTCAACGACGCCATCCCGGAGGAACACAAAAGCGGTATCGACATAGGGCGCGACCTTCTGCACCGTTCCCATGTGCTTGTCGTTTGCGGCGACGGTATGAACGAGGACATGAAAAACGACATTGCCACAGCCGGACGGCTGAACATCACGGCAACCACACTGGACGGTATTCTGACAGTCAAGGGGCAGGGTCGCGGGGAGGCTGGTAATGAGTGCGATTGAAGCCTTTGTCACTAATCTTGGGCGCTACAACGAAGGGTATCTGGACGGGGAGTTTTTGAAGCTCCCCGCCACTACCGAGGAAGTTCAGGCCCTTTTCCAGCGTATCCATGTAGACGGTGTTCGGTATGAGGAAATTTTCATCACGGACTATGAAACCGATGTTTCCGGTCTGTATGACTGCCTCTCTGAATACGCCGATCTGGATGATCTGAACTATCTTGCCGCCCTGTTGGACGATCTGGACGAGGGCGACCGGGAGAAGTTTGAAGCCGCCCTTTCCTACGGCGATTACACGGGCAGTCTAAAAGACCTGATTAACCTTGCTCAAAATCTCGACTGCTACGAATATTACCCCGGTATTTGCGACGAGGACGATTTGGGCCGTTACATGATTGACGAAATGGGATCGCTGGAAGTGTCGGAATATTTGGAAAACTACATTGACTACGAGGCATACGGGCGAGACGTTTCTTTGGAGGACGGCGGCACATTCACCGAAAACGGCTATATCGTGAACACCGGAGACAGCTTTATCGAGCAGTATAATGGTAGGGACGATTTGCCGGAGGAATACAAGATTTTTGCGTATCCCGCGCCAGAAAAATCCATCCGCGACACGCTCAAACAGTATAAGCAGATGATCGACGCCGCGCCGGTTTCCCCAAAAGACCGACCAGCCGCTGCACATGAAGAACGATAAAAGAACCTCGAGCCCAATGAACTGCACCCCATTTGTTAGACAGTATGGTATACTGAAAACAAATGGGGTGTTTTTATGCCAAAAGGAGTACCAGAAAAACGATATACGGGTGAGTTTAAGCAACAGGTTGTAGAAACCATGCGCGCAGAGAAACTTAGTTACTGCGAGGCGGCAAGGCAGTTTCATGTGTCTTGTAACAAGCGTGTGGCATCCTGGGAAAGAATTTATCTGGAAGAAGGACCGGAAGGCTTATACCGAGAAAGACGAGGCAGAGCCAGTGCAACCAGTGGTTCCCAGAAAGGACGCAAACCAAAGCTGGACAAAAAGGTAGAAGATTTGATTGCAGAAAACCAGCGTTTGCGTGCGGAGGTAGACTATTTAAAAAAATTGAATGCCTTGGTTTTACAAGAGGAACGCCGCGACAAAGGGCGCAAGTGATCTGGCAACTGAGGCATAAACATAAAATTTCGCTTTTGATTGAAGTGTCTGGTTTGCCACGATCAACCTATTACTACTATCCAGAAAAATTTGGGTGGATTTTCCAATGAAGCTTCAAGATATATTCCGGAATCTGTTCGGCCTGATTATGGAGAATATAAGCCGTTTAAGGGACCGTCGTCTACAGCCGCAAGTGTGGAAGATTTAAAACGCGTAGTTAGCGCGACAAATGAAGTGTCTGCCAGCAGCAGACAAGCAACCGGCTTTGTCGATAGATTGAAGCAGTCGCTTTCGGGCGCAAAGGAAAAGCTTTCAAGCCTTGGTTCCACGTCCAACAGCTTCTTTTCCATGGGCCGCTTCTATGGCTGGTATTTTATCCTTCGACAGATTGCAAATACTTTCGGAGGCTTTATTAACAACATCAATTCCTACATCGAAAACATGAACCTGTTTGATGTGGCAATGGGGGAATCTGCACAATCCGGCGAAAAGCTGACTCAATCATTGCAGAATGTTCTTGGCGTGGATTCCGGCGAAGCTATGCGCTATATGGGCGTATTTGAGGAATTGGGAACTTCTTTCGGTATTGCCAACAAGCAAGCCACGATTATGTCGGAAAACATGACTCAATTGGGCTATGACCTTGCTTCTTTCTATAATATCAGCACCGGGACAGCCTTTGAAAAGTTGGAATCTGTTTATACCGGACAATCGAGGGCTGCCCGAAGCCTCGGCATTGACATTTCAAATGCACGCTTACAGCAGGAACTTTATAACTTAGGAATCAATGAAAAAGTAAATAACCTGACGCAGGCTGACAAAGCCGAACTGCGCTATATTGCTATAATGAAACGAAGTGTGAACGCACAGGGTGATATGGCTCGTACAATTCAAACTCCGGCAAATGCTCTGCGCGTTTTACAGGCACAGTTACAGATTACGGGTCGTGCAATCGGCAGCATTTTTATCCCAGCTCTGGAAGCAATTTTACCACCGGTTACCGCGGTGATTGAAGTAATTGGTGATCTCGCGAGTGAGCTTGCTTCTTTCTTTGGATTCAAAATGCCGAAAATCGATTATTCTTCGCTGAATACTGGATTTTCCGGTTTCGCTGACGATGCAGATAAGGCCGCAAATGGTGTTGGCGACATCGGGAAAAAAGCAAAAGAGTCCAAAAAGCAACTTGATAATTTGATCGGCGGATTTGATGAATTACATATTTTAAATTCGGATGCAGGAAATGGTTTTGACTCGGGCTTGGCTACTGGCGCCGGCGCTGGTGGGAATATCCTGTCGGGAATAGATTTGCCGTCTTATAATGCGCTAGCAGATGCAGTTAGTGGGAATATATTAAAAATAAAGGAACAACTTGAGCAGTATAAACCACTTATTAAAGAAATTTTGAAAACTGTTCTTGAAATAGGAATTGCATTTCTTACATGGAAAATTTCTTCTGGTCTATTTTCAGGACTAATGAATCTGGTCCCTGGATTAAAGGAATTTAAAGGACAATTTGCTGAAATAAGCGCCGGGCTTACATTAGTCGCTGGATTATTTGCGTTTGCTTACTTACACAGTGAAAATTTTAGACGCGGTTTGGGCGTTTTGGGACAAAGTATTCAGTGGGTTGGAGAAGAAATATCAGAATTTGCCTCAAATGCAGCAAAAAGTTTGGGCATAAAAGAGCTGTCTGGTGAATTTTGGACCTCCACAGCGGCGATTGCTGTGATTGCTATTGGTGCGGTTGCGATTGCCCTTGGCGCACCCATTTTCGGGACGATTGCGATTATTGGAGGGGCTGCGACGCTGGCGATCCAAGGTATTGGATACGCTGCATCGGATTCTATTGAGCCGGTGAATCTGTTTGGAGAAGGTATTTCGGAAGCAACAGAAAAGAAAGTTAAACCATTTATTAAGGAAATGGACAATTTAGATCAAACAATTAAAGGAATCAAGTGGTCTGGTAAAATCGTAACTGAATCTGATGTTTCAAACGTCAAGTCTCAGGTTAAACAAATTTCTGATACAATTATCAATCAACTTGATTCTGATAAAAATGAAGCGCTGAAAAAACTCGATCCACTGAAAGGCGTTTTAAATAGCCAAACTTATAATGAAATTACCGTTTCGTGATTTGGAATCTCAAATTGTCTAGCTGCTTCACGGCAACTTAATTTCTCTTTTTCCATCATTTCTACAACCGTCTGCTTAAATTCGCCCGTGTATCGCTTGTTTGGTATTCCTTTTGGCATAAAAATTCACCCCATTTGTTTTCAAGTATATCATACTGTCTAACAAATGGGGGGCAGTTCATAATCGACGGGCTTTTTCTATGTGATAAAAATTATCATTTTATGCTGCTGAAATTGAAATATCCTTATAATATCTATATGCTGAATAGCAAATACGATAAAAGAAGGTTATTAAAATGGACTCAGAATTAAAGAAGCAGCTTGAATGGATTAACGCAAATTTGAATACGATTGCAGAAAATCAGGCAAGGCTATATTGTGAATTGCTGGAGATTGAGAAAAAGCTTTCGGGACGGGAAAGAAAAGAATAGAGCCGTATACCCTGCTGATGATTGAGTTGGCAGGGTATTTTTATGGTTGGAGGAGACTAGGCGGGGTGAAGAAAAGCGGTAGTAACGTGGTAGTAACCGCCCCGATTATTAATATTTTTCAGCGATTTTAAGACAAAAGAAAAACCGCACCAAACAACCGAAAAATGGCTATCTGATGCGGTTCTTTCTGTTTATTCAATGGCAAATGCTGATAATTTTGATACAGTGAAACCTTTTTCCAGCAATCGTCAGCGCAAGTTTAGGTATTGTTAGCGCAAGTACGAATCGTAAGCGCGGGTTCATTGGCCGTATCATAAGCGCGATTACAAAGTAATCATTTGATGGCGCCAATCTTTAATCCTTTTTCGTAAAAGCCTTTACTGCGGTCCAGACGCCACTTGCTATTAACCCAAGAACACCTAATACGGTTACGCCAGTGTCACCAGCCTTCTTTTTACAAGCAGAACAGATGCCAGTTTTGTTTTTTCCGACTATAGTTTTTCCGCATATTTTACATTTTCGTACTTCTTCAGTTCCCTTGCTCATCTTCAACATCCTCCACAGAAACTATATAGACTTGTTTGTTTTCAATCGCTTGTCGTGTATTTTCCAACGCAGGCTCCAACTCTTTAGAAAATGTGTACCAGCAATCGGTGGTTTCCTCTGAATAATGAAAATTGTCGTGCATCAATTCGATGGCAGACATGCCTCTTCCGCCAATCTCCTGCGTAATAAAATCATGCATTACTGTTTGATAACGATCAAGCACCCGCCTTGAATCTTCTCTTCTTCCAAGCGCCTCAAACACTTGCATCTGGACACCGGAAAATTTTGTCGCCAACTGCAAGTCATCAGAAAGGTTTGAAAGAAGCGTATCAATAGATGATTGTTTGTGGAACAATGACCATTTTGTATTCTTAGCAAGATGTAATGAGGCTGTACGCATTTCTGAATAAACACTATTCAAAGCTGTCGTCATCCGGTCAGACGCTTTTTCAAGGAGTAGGTTCCTCGTCTCGATAGATGGTGCGTTTTGCGCTTGTAAAATATAATCACGAGCGTCAAAGAACGGAGTGAGAATATCCCTGTCGCGGTCACGATCCAACTGATAACTTTGCATTTCTTGAATTGCAACCAGCGTGTCTTGGATCTGCTTCATTTGCATCTGGTTTGCGATACTTCGAGTGGTTTCAAGGGTTCCGGGGTTGTTTAGTACTTTTTTTAGTGTAATATCCTTTACACGAACTCCGTTTTCATCCAAGATTACTGCACGAAGATTGCCATCAACCTGTTTGGAATCACCAATAGAATACAGGCCCTTTTTAAGTTTTTCTTTTATACCTACAGGGAGACTGTCAAAATCCGGAACAAGTGTAACATTTCCTTTGGCAACAATAGCAGCCTGCTGAATAACATCATTGATAATACCGATGTCTGCAATAGGCACACTTGAAACCACTTCAACAAATGAGCTTTCTGCTAATGAGCGAGTTAGGTACTGCGCATACAGCCCCATAAAATCACTCATCTTTGATATTTCGTATCCGTTGATGTCGGCCTCTGTCACAAGGATATGTAATTCGGATGGAATAAGAGCTGAGCCGGGTAACTCATTACGTTCTTGCTCTTCCTGCTTTATTGAATCATCCATTTCAATTCCAACTCCTTTCATGATGAGAATGTCATCTTACTTTTGAGCAACCGTACCTTCCGCTTGCCAGCAATCGAAAGCGCAGGTATAAATCGTATGCGAGGGTTTAACTCGCGTGATATCCGAATGGTTCAAGGTGCTACTTGCACATTTTTCGTTCCTCATCTGTAAACAGCTCATAAGACAAATCAAGACGGCGGGCTTCCCATAGGGTTACAAATACATCCGTGCCACGGGTGTTTTCGGTAAAATGAAAGTATCGCAAAAGGTCTCGAAAAAGT